>NZ_SSMQ01000032.1 GCF_005144585.1 Polyangium fumosum
GCTCCCGAGCACCATGCGCCGAGGGCACGGCCAGGGGAACGTCGCTTCGCTCCGAGGGTGCCCACGTGCGCCGGAACGGGTGCCCAGGTGCCAGCGGAACGGGTGCCCATGTGGAGCGGAATGCGCAAAAGGACCGAAGAAGGTAGAAGTCCACGCGTCATCATCGGCGTCCAGGTGAACAATGCAAGCACCCAGGTCGTTCGAGATGCCCAGCGCGCCCCTCGACCCTCGCCTCGGTTACTCGACCTGCCAGTCGGTGATCGTCGTCGGGACCGTGGCCCACACGTCCTCGCCCAGATCGCTCGTCACGCTCTCGCCC
This sequence comes from Polyangium fumosum, assembly GCF_005144585.1. GTDB lineage: Bacteria > Myxococcota_A > Polyangia > Polyangiales > Polyangiaceae > Polyangium > Polyangium fumosum. The sequence continues at coordinate 320 of NZ_SSMQ01000032.1, forward strand.
CCCGAGTAGACGGACCGGTGCTCTTGGTACCCCACCGAGCCGAAGTCGCAGGGCGAGAGCACCACCCCGGCGCCCGGCATGTACTGCACTTGCTGGTTCTCGGGCATCACGATGTCCTGGTCGAGGTTCAGACAGAGGCCGGTCGCCAGGTGAATGAAGTACCCGTTGGGATGGTGACCCCAGCTCTGGCGCGAAGGCGGCGCCGCGGGGCTCCCGTCGAGGTTCGGCTGCGGCGGCGCCAACGGCTCGCACGGCCCGCTCGAGAGGACGCCTGCGTCGTCCGCCTGGAGGCAGACCTTCTGGCCGAGGCTGTAGAGCTGGCCGGTCGTGGGGATGAATCCAAAGAGGAGGTCGGCGTTCGACACGTCGGCGTCCTCCCCGCATACCGGCACCGAGAACGTCCCGTCGGGGCTGGCGCTGAGGCAGACCCTGGGCGAAAGGGAGCTCGTGACGACATTACGGTAGTTGTTTCGCCCCGACTCCAGCTTGAACGCAGGGGCCTGGGTGTTGAACAGCGCGTTCTTGAACGCCAGGTAGTTGCTGTCGATGACGGTGTTTTGCTTCGTGCGGAGATCACGAAACTTGTTGCGCGCCTCGAGGAAGAACTGATTGCGCCGGTCGAACCGGTCGCTGCATTTGTTGGGTCGAAAGATGTTCCCGTGGCAATTCCAGTCGACGCGCAGCACCGTGGCGCCGCCATTCGTCACCATGGTGTCGATCTGGTAGTCCATGCTGTGGAAGTAGTAACTCCGCAGGAGGGTCTGCCCGCGCTGCACGAACCGGGTCTCGTGCTGGACAAGCAGGTCGATTGACGCCTGCCGCTCGCTCGCGAGCATATCTTCGAGGTTGTCGCGCTCGGGTCCAGGCTCGCGCAGCTCGTAGGCGAGTTGGTACATGCCGAGCTTGAGCGAAGCGAACTGCACGTAGACCGGGAGAATCGGCCAGTTGAGACTCGCGGTGTCTGACTCCAGGAAGACCGCGTGAATGGCGAGGTTCTCGAGGTCCTCGGAGAGCTCCGTCCGCTGGGCCACGGTGAGCGCGTCGATGTCCACGAGCTCGTCCTGGTAGGGCTCGAGGAGGCGGAGCAACGTGTCGGCGGACTGGACGAGCTGCTTTCGCAGGGCCTCGTCGACCACCTGGCCGCTGATGGCGACGATCTCGGCGCGGATCTGATCCATCGTCAGGAATTCGGCCTGGTTCTGGGAGCAGCGACCCGACTGGAGCGCGGCGAGGAGGGAGATCCCCGCGCTCGCGGCGTTGCCAGCGCCCGGGATGTAGCTGGCCATCTGGCTGGCGGCGCCCCAGATGTTCTTCGCTCGATCCGAGCAGTTGTTGGGGAGGAGGGCCAAGCTCGCCTCGTCGGTGGCCTCGATCGCGTCCGCGCGCTCGTCGTCGACGCCCGGGCCGTCGACGCAGCCGACCACGCCGGCGAGAAGCGCGCCCAGGCCGAAGAGCCGCACGGTCTTGGAGAACGCGCGGGAGGAGGTCTTGCTGTGGTTCATCGTTGCTCCTTGGACAGGTAGGGAAGGACAGGTAGGGAAAGCCGCCGCTGGCTCCGGGTTGCTCCAGCGACCCCTCCACAATGCGTCTTCGCAGAGACTCGAGAAACCCCGCGAATTCGCATCCCTCCCATAGGCGCAACGAATGACCTTCGTGGACCCGGAAGGCCGAGCCCGGCCGCGAACCGCGCCCCGCCAGGTCAGCGAAGCGTTTCTCGCAGGGGATGGGCTTCGTGCGCGAGGACAAATGGGGTGGCTGGTGATCGCTGCATGGCTCCCGCAGCGTGAAGCTAGAACGTCGAGCCGTCGCCCCGCCGCACAAGGCTCCGGGAGCGCGCACGCCGCTGACTCCCGGCGAGGATCACCCCTCCCAGCACGAGCAACCATGCTGCCCCGCCGCCTCGCTCCGCGCCGGCCATCCGGCAGCCGCAGCCGCTCTCTTCCGTCGACGGAGCGCCGCCGGCGCCGCCCATTCCACCGGCACCACCTGCGCCGCCGGCGCCGCCCATTCCACCGGCCCCGCCCATTCCGCCGGCACCGCCCATTCCACCGGCACCACCCATTCCGCCGGCACCACCTGCGCCGCCGGCCCCGCCCATTCCGCCGGACCCGCCCATTCCGCCGGACCCGCCCATCTCCATCGCGAACACGTACGCCGCGCCCGAGGAGCCGCCTTTTTCTGCATCGCTGGGCGCGCCGACGACCGCCGTGTCGCCGTCGAGACGGCAAGACCAGCCGAACCTGTTCTCCACCGCCACCGCGTCCGAGGCCGTGAGCTTGTTCGCCTCGGTCCAAACGCCGCCGCTCCTCTCGAAGACGTACGCCGATCCCGGCTGCGTCACGGCCGTCTTCATCGTGGGGGTACCGATGAGCACCCTGTCTCCCTGCACCGCGACGCCCCACCCGAACTGCGCTCTCTCCTGCGCGTCGCTCGCGACGAGCTTCTGCTGCTGGCTCCACGTGACGCCATTGCGGACGAAGACATACGCCGCGCCGGCCCACGTCCCCTTCTCGCTGTCGCCGATGGCGCCCACGACCGCCGTATCGCCGTCGATGGCGACCGAATACCCGAAGTTTTGCCCCACCGTCGGATCGGACGGGAAGACCTTTTGTTGCTCCGTCCAGGTCGCGCCGCTGCGTACATAGAGATAGGCCGAGCCACCATCGACGCTCATCGTGGGATCCGCGAATGCCGCGAGGATGGCCGTGTCGCCGGAGACGTCGACGGCATTGCCGAAATGCGTCGTGACGTGATCGGCCGGCGCGATCTTCTGCTGAAGCGACCAGGTCGAGCCGCTCTGGGTATACACGAAACCTCCGCTGCCCTCGCCCCCCAGAAGGATCGTCGTCCCGCTGATGGCCACGGTAGCGGCGTAGCTGCCGAGGGTCGCCGGAGGTGGCAAGAGCTTCTGCTGCATCGTATAGACGCCCCCGCTCCGGGCGTATACATAGGCCGAGCCTTTGTTCAGCCCGTTGTCGTCGTCGGAGGAGGCGCTGATGATCGCGATATCACCGTCCACGTCGACCGCGTGGCCGAAATAGTCGTCGGGCTGCCCGTCGTCGGGGGAGAGCGTCTGCGTCGGGGCGAAGGAGCCTCCCGCTCGAACGAAGACCTGCGCCACGCCGGATCGGCTCCCCTTGAGGTCGGCCTCTTCCGCGCCGACGATGATGACATCACCGGAGAGGCCGATCGCTTGCGCGGCGAGATCGCCGACCATCGGGTTCTCGAGGAAGAGTTTCTGCTGCTGGGTCCAGTTGAACTGCGCCACGGGGACGGGGGACGCCAGGGCGCGCGTGCCTCCGAAGGAAAGAAGGGCCCCGACGAGGAGCACGAGCGGGCGCCGACGCAGCATCGATGAAATGGGCATGCCGTTCATGGAGTCGTATATAACAGAGTCGGACGCATTGTCAGAATCGAAACGCCCACCTCCGCACGAACGACGCTCCCCTCGCCGCCGACCTTTGCGGCCGGGCGCGCCCTCGAAATGACGTACGCGCTCTTCGTCAACGTGCTCGAGCGAGACGAGGAGAGCGTCGTACGCAATGCAAAGCAGCCGGAGAACCGCGCCGCCCAGTGCATCCGGAGCTACGTGGACGCGGCGTACGTCGTGGAGCCACCCTTCGAGGATTGGGAGACGAACTTGTACGGAAGGGGTGGAGCGGCGCCCGGCGCGCTATTTGTTCCGAGGTGTCGCCGCGCCCGTTCAAGGGCGGCACGCTCGACGCCTGATCCACTGCGCCATTCGTCCCGCCGTTCGCGCCGCCGCGATCTCCCCGCGGCATCGTCGTTGACCGCGACGCGCGCGTGCTGCTAGGTATGCCACGCATGATCAAAACGTGGCTCCTCGTGCTCCTCCCGACGGTACTCGCGTGTTCGAGCAACCCTGTGTCCACCGTGCGCATGGGCGGGGTGTTTCCGCCGCGGCCAGCGGACTGCGCGCTCGAGCTGCGCACGGGCAACATGACCCAGGAGCTCCTAGCCAGCTACGACGCCGTGGGCACGGTCAACGTCCAGGGCGAGAGCGGCGAAGCGCCGAACGACCCACGGATTCTCTCGCTGCTCAAGCCCGAGGCGTGCGCGCTCGGCGGCGAGGTCGTGCTCATCAACACGTCGGCGAACGTCGCGTACCAAGGGACGACCAGGACTGAATCCCGTCACAGCTACTTGGTGTTCCGCAAGAAGACCGAGGGCGAGAAGCCACAGAGCCAGTCCTTCTGAGCACGGAGCCTGAACGCATTGGGCCCTGTGGCCGTGCAGCATGCACGCGGCACAGGTAGCGGGGGCGAATCCGTCCCCGTGCCACGCGCCTCATGGCAGGCACGCAGCTTCTCGGCAAATCCGCAGGCTCGCCGACTACGTTCTCGAAGGGGCGGGAGGGTGGCTCAGGCGTGCCTGGAGATGCACAGGCGCGTGGATGGGGCGGGGCCTTTGCGGATTACTTGATCCGCTCGATTCGCGAATGGTCTGGGTTGGCCCACTTGTACGTCGCCTGGAGCGTCACCTTGTCGGTTTCGATGGCCTCGACGCAGTAGAACGTGTCCTTGAAGAGCTGACAATCCCCGACGTTCATCGTGAACCCGAGGGGCGGGAGATAGTCCTTCGACCAATTCTTCTCGAACAGGTCCGACTCCGGTAAGCCTCCGCAATTGTAATTGAGAGCCGCGAACGGCTCGTAGCCATCGTCACGGATGGTGATCTGAATGAGGCGGATGTTGCATCCACTCACGTGGGCCACCTCATCGTATCGCAGGACGAGTTGATGGGGCGCATTTCGTTCGCATCCGCAGAACAATGCGAGCAGTCCGCCCACGAGGATGGCTGCGAGTCCGGGTTTGAGCGAGTCACCTGCACGACTCGAAGTTCCATGAATTGCAATCATCGCAGCTCCTGAACACGCTGTTACAGCAATCTGCACAGCTTACGGGGCATGACGCTGGCGCAGCCGTTGAAGCAGTTGTCTCGTTGCACGGCACATTCGTCAGGATCCGTGCAGGGTGGTCGCCTCCTGGGCTCGTCAACGCACCCCTCCACGAGGACCGCAACACAGAAGAGTGCAAGAAAGGTTTGCATGTCCCGTATATCGGCTTACGCCACCCCCGGGAGCCTTGTCAACATCCTACGACCACCGCGCGCATCCGATCGATTCTGCTCTCGTCGTCCTGACCATCGATCGCATCTTCGTAAGTACTCGAAACTGTTGAGCCCGACTCTGGTGATCGAGCTAAGAGTTTTGCGTACTTAGCGAGATGAGACCACAGGTCAGCTCCCTCCCCGCGCCTACACTCCGCAGGATGCGCGCCCCCCTCGTCCTCTGCTCGGCCGCGCTCGCCGCAGCTTGCTCCCCGGCTCCCGCGCCACGAATCGACCTCCCCGATTCACCCCAAGGCGACCTCGCCCCCACGCACGAGCGCGAGCTCCCCCGACGCGCCACGCGCGGCGGCATCGCATACGAGCTCTCGTGGTTGGATGATTTCGAGCAGGGGCTCGGCCCCTCGACGCTCGGGGACTGGACCTTTGGCTCGAACCTCGCCTGGCTCCATCCCTCGAATGTCCGCACCAGCGAGGGCGCCCTCGATTTGTGGCTCACCGCGCGCGGCGACACCGTCATCGACTCGGATCGCACGATTCTGGGCGCGGAATACGCTCGGACCGGCGCGCAGAAGTTCGGGCGGTTCCTCACGCGCATGCGCCCCACCGCGCACCCGGGCATGGTCGCCTCGTTCTTCACCGCCTTCTACCAGTTCGACGCCAGCGACTCGAAGCTGCTCGAGACCGCCGAGATCGACATCGAGTTCGTCGGCGGGACCAAAGCCGTGCAGTTTGCGCTCCACTGGGTGGACGATGGCGGGACGAAGCACCAAACGGAGAAGAGGGTGGACCTCGACTTCGATGCTTCCGCCGATTTCCACACCTGGGAGATCGAATGGCTGCCCGATCGCATCGCCTACGGGGTGGACGGGCGCGAATTGCACCGCTTCACCGACGCGGCGATCTTGCGTGAACTCGAGCACCCGCAAGAGGTGCGGGCCAACCTGTGGGTTTCGGACGTGGTGCCATGGGCCGGTGCCTTCAATCCGTCCGAATTGCCGCAGAGCAGCCGTTACCAATGGATCCACCTCGTGAGAAGCCATCGAGCCACACCTCGATGGCTTTACGGCTCAGACCAGGGTGTGATACAGCACAGCCATCGTGCCGGAATTACATTCTCTTCGCACCTCGCGCCGGGCACTATGGCTCGCGGCCTTGTCCAGCGTGCTCGCGGGTTGCGCGGAGAGCCGTCCGCTCCTCGCCGCTGGGGACCGCGCGTTCTCCGAGCATGCCTACGCCCAGGCGCTCGCGAACTACGATGCGGCGGCGACCACGATCGACCCCGAAGACGACGCGATCCGCGAGATCGCGACCAAGCAACGCGACACGCTCACGCAGCTCGTGAACGCCGAGGCGGCCGCGGCGCGGAAGGAGCTCGAGGCGGGCAAACCCCAAGCGGCGTTCGTGCGGCTCGAGGCCGCAGCCTTGCTCGCGCTCGACCGCAAACGCGCGGAGCTCATTCGCGAGGCGATCACGCCGGTCGGCTCGGCGATCGCGCGGGCGTTGTGGCCCGAGGTCGTCGCGAAGGCGAAGCCCGCGTCGTACACCGCCGCCCTGAAGCAAGCGAGCCGCCTCCTCCGCCTGGCGGACGAGAAACAGCTCCAAGAGGACTTTCGCCGAATCCAGGAGAGCGCGCTCGCGTTCCATCGCCAGCGCTTGACGGAGCTCGACGCCGCGCACCACGGCGCGCGCGCGCTCCACGTCGGCCTCGTGCGAATGTTCGGCGGGAAAGACCCCCTCGATAGCGACACGAGCTCCGCGCTGCGCCAGCGCGTTGATGTCGGTTGGACGCTCGGCGGCGACGACTGCAAGCCGATCGCAGCCGCTGCGGCAAAGCTCGGCGGGAGCAGTGGCTTGCCGACCGAGATTGAGTTCCGCGCGAAGTGCACGACGCGGTCCGAGCCCTACGTCGAGAAGGTGAAGCGCGAAAGGATCTCGTACGAGACGACGAGCCGCCTGGTCGGCGAATCGCGCTGTCAGAGCACCTCGACGTACGTGGGCACGGAGACGAAGACGGTTCGTGAAGACGCGCACTCCCGCTACGTCGAGACGTCACCGATCTACAACACGGGCCAGTCCTGCACGACCGACTATGTCCAGAAGGAAGAGAGTCGGCCCATCACCGAAACCTACTTCGAGGACGAGCACCGCTTGCGCTGGACGCTCGTCATCGAGGGCACGCAGCGCCGCCGCGCCGATGCCTCGTCGGCGAAGCCGATCACGCTGAAGATCCAGGTCGAAGGCGTCGATCCGGACAAGGCCCAGAACTCGCTGCTTATGGGCACGGAGAAGCAACGGCGGGCCGACGAGCTGGCATCGAAGGCGGAAGAAACCCTCCTCGCCGAGCTCGGGCCCCTGTTCACCGCCGTCCGCGAAGCACGCAGCGCCGAGCTCGTGACCCAGGCGCGCACCCACCTCGGGTCCGGCGACGAGGCCGCGGCCGAGGACGCGTTCGCGCTCGCGACCCTCGTTCGCCGCTCGCCGCCCCCCGAGGCGGTCTCCTTCTTCGTGAAGCGCTGGTCGCTCGACGAAGCGGACGTGAAGACCGCCCTCGTCGACGCGCCGCCGAGCAGCGGCGCCGTGCCGCTCGCGCTTCCGCCGCCCGACGGCGACGCGATGCGCGAGCACAACAAGAGAGCCGAGACGGAGGCGTTGATGCGCGCGGCGGCGTCCGCGGGGATGGGCACCTGGCAGATCGGGCTCGCGACGGCGTCTGCGCCCAACGAAGCGACCGTATTCGCGCCGGTGGTCGGCTTCGGAGGGTTCCTCGATGGGGTGTGGAAGGGGAGCGACGTGTTTTACCGGATGCCGCTTCAGGCCCGCGGTGGCTACGTGACGACGAAGGGGTTGATGCTCGACGCCGAGTTCCACGCCGGCATCGGCTACCGCGTCCTCGGGATCGGCCTCCAGCCGCTGCTCGGCGGAGGGATCGCCGGTATCGACACCGCCGACCGCGACAAGAATGCGGGCGTTCGCGTCAGGCTGCATGGCGGGTTCGGCGCGATGCTCGACGTTCAAGTCGCCGCGCCGGTGTGGTTCGCCGTCTGGTGGACGCGCGCCTACCGCTTGCAGGCGGAGGGGAACGCCTCGGATCCGGCCCATGCCGACAACATCGACGCCCGGTTCACGTGGGTCCTCGGGTCGCCGAGTGACCCGACGCGCCTCACGATCGGGGGCCGTTACTCGGACTATGACGGCAAAGGAAGTGGCCTCACGGGGCTCGCCGGCTACAGCTTCTGACGTTCCCCGCAGCACCGCCCCGCGGACGCGGCGGCGACGGCGTGGCAAAGGGGCAGGTTGCCGGCAACCACGGGCGACCCTCTCGACAAAGTCCCCAGCCGTTGCCGACGAGCCCGGCGAGCATGTCGGCAACCTCCCCGGCCCTTGCCGGCAAGCCCGGCGAGCACGTCGACTACCTCCCCAGCCTTGCCGACAAGCCCGGCGCGCATGTCGACAACCTCCCCGGCCCTTGCCGACGAGCGGTAGTGCGGTAATTACCGCAGTCGCCACCCAAATGACCGCAGTTTACTCCCCTCCTTTCGGGTCATCGAACCCGGGGAACAGGGAGAGCTGCCCCTTCGGTTCGGGCTTGGACCTCGGGCGCCAAGACAGGAGGTCAAGCTGCCCGGTCGGATCGGCGACGGGCTCGACCGGAGCAGCGGGCGCGACAACGGGTGGCGGCATGATCGGGCCATGAGAAGACCCCGCAGACGCCTTCCCGCCGCCCACGACACGAAGGAACCCGCGCCCGTTCGGAAGCTCCCGCGCCGTCGTCTCGGGGACGCGAGGCGCGAGGGGCTGACGCTCCGGAGGCTCGCACGGGCCCGCGGTGAGCAAGGCGGCTTGGAACTCTTCGATCGTCCACACGTGGTCCGTGAGCCCGAGCTGCATGGCGGGCGTGACGCGGAGGGTCTTCACGACCGTGCCGAGGTTGTACCAGGCGTAGTTCAGCGCGACGGCGGCCCGGTGGCGGTCGAGCCTCTTGCTGAACGCGTAGCAGAGGCGGCGCATGCGGCCGATGTGGTGCCGCATCGTGGCGTTGTTGCGCTCGATGTACGCCGTGCTCGCCGTGTCCAGGTTCGGCGCCCCGAAGACGACCTTCTTCGTGATGAACGGGTCGCGCGGGGGTTCGTAGCGGTGGTCGTCATCGCGGCGGCCCTTCCGCGTGTAGTTCTTCACCGTCATCGCGTAGTCGACGCCGGGCCCGAACGCGGAGCCGATCGCGCTCACGTAGGGCGCGAAGCCGTCCGAGGTCATGGCGGGCATGACGACCAGGCGCGCGCGGACGTCGTTTATGAAGGCCCGCGCGCTCTCTTCGTTGCGCTTCCCCACGTACCAGCCGATCACGAAGCGGCTCGACGCGTCCAGGGCTACGAAGGTGTACGCCTCCCCGACCTCGGGCCCGTCCTCCGGGGTCACGCGCGCCTGCTTCTTCCCCACGTAGGACCAGATTTCATCGACGGTCACGAGGCTGCATTGCAGGCCACGCGCGAGCCGATTGTGCAGGTTCACCGCGCCCTCGCCCAGGGTGAGCGCGAGCCGTCCGATCGTCTTCTGTTGGACGCCGGTCATCCGCTCGATCGCCCGCTCGGAGTTGCCCTCTACGAGCGCGGCGAGAACGCGGAGACGCTTCTCCTCGGAAAGGAAGTTCGCCATCGGGGCCTTGCCCTGGCGACGGTCTACCGGGTGCCCTATGCGCCCTCACCGCGTCGCCATTCGATGGGTAGAAGGTACCACGAAACGAGCCTAAAACGCGGAGAATCGGCGCAGCGATCGGACACGGAATGTCCTAAGCCCAGGCGACCACGCGCAAAGGGCCCGACGGATCCGCGCGAGCGTGCTCTGGCATGGGAGGCATACACGACGGTGGGCATGTATCTGCCCGTTAATCAAATCGAATTGGTAGATAATGGCGGGTGTGTGTACATGGCCGACGCGGGGGACGGCTACGAGGCCATTATCACGGATGCGCGTACGTGGTGGTTCGCGGTGTGCTTTTGTGCCGGTTCGGTCGTGTGGTTCACGTGCCTGGACGAACCGTTACTTTGCTGAGTCGATTACGCGCCGAACGGCATCGCCGATTGCGTCGTACATCAATGCGCCAAGGTTAGGAGATTCGATGTCACCGTGGTTGAACGTACGATAGTGCTCATACCTCTCCTGGTGCCCGTCTGGACATTCGAGCCCGTACACGATGAGCTGTTGCACCGATTCGTCTGCGACTAAATGAATGGGCTGTTTGATACTCAGCTTCGGGAACGCCCTCAGTTTAAGCGTATACATTGCCCGATCGAAGGTGTTCAGACGATGCGGAGTGCCATCACTGTATTCGATGAACTGATTCGTGTCGAATTCGGGTTCGTTCCCTTGGATCTGCAAGCGGTCGACCCACTTGTTCAGAGCGTCCTCGATGATTGGACGTGCGCCGTTTAGAACGCGCTGAAACTCTCTTGGTAGGGTAAGCGCTTGTGCATGCTCGCGTTTGTCGTCATCGATGCCCATGGGGATGTCCTCATGGGCGAGGCGCGAGGTATACCGATGCCCTTGACGTGGGGTCGGTGCCCTGCCATGGTCGGCGGCATCCCTGCCAAGGATGTCGGGCGAGCATGACGAGGCGAAAGCCACGCGGCTCGCCCTTCTCTTTGGTGAACCCGACGAGCCCGTGATGGGCCCGTCGGCCGAACGGCGAACCGCTCGGCGCGGGCATGGATGGTCGGTTACAGACGGGGCGTCAAGAGGCGGGAGAGGGGACGGGCGAAGCGGTGTCGATCCGGGCTTCCAGCTCGCGGATGCCGCGGAGGATCTCCCGACGCAGGTAGGCGCGGGCGTGGACGCGTTGCGACGGCGCCGCGGTCGCATCTTCGGCGAGGGACCGAAGGCTCGCGACGACGGGGCGCAGCGCGCCCGCGTAGGCCGCCAGCGCGGCGGGGTCGGTCGTCTCGACGGGCGCCCGAAGGCGCTCACGTTCCCTGACGCGGGAGCGCTTCATGCCGCCCTCCCGATGACCGGCGTGGTCACGACGAGCTTGCCGCCAAGAAGGACCTCCACCGCGACGCCTGCAACGGCGGCGAGGCGGATGGCGAACGTGCCCGTCGGGGGCGTGCCCTTCGGGTTCGCGATGCGGCGGACGGTGTTCGCGGGCATGTCGAGCCGCGCTGCGAGCGCGTTGAAGCTCCCGAACGCGCGGCGGAGTTTGCGCACCGCGACGCGCACGTGGCGCGCCTCGTCCTCGGAGAGCATGAGCGCGCCCGACTTGCGGCGGCGCCTCTCCTCGGGCGCGGCGGGCGGGCAGGGCGGATCGTTCTCTTGGCCGTAGCTACCGGGCCATGACAGATCGTGCATGGGCGTGACCTCGTGACAGCGTGGTTGCGTCAAGCGGGCTCGGAGGTGCTTCCAACACCTTCGGGCCTGCGCCTTTTCAGGCACGCACATCGTACGTCACGTGAAAGCCGATTCCGTCAAATGACGGCACTTTGCCTCAAATGACCGCACCACCCGACGAGCCCGGCGCGCATGTCGGCAACCTCCCCAGCCCTTGCCGACGAGCCCGGCGCGCGTGCCTTCGACCTCTCGCACCTCGTTCGCTACCGCTGGGGCCACCGGCTTCTTCTTATGCCGTGGATGCCGCCCCCGCCCTATGGACCGTGCCCCAGCGATACCAACGCCCGCTCCACGTCGGTCCGGTACGCATTGTCCATCGACGCGACCTCCTTGAACCGGAGGTAGCTCTTCACGGCCTTGTCCTTTTGCCCCGTGGCGCGCATGGCCTCGGCGTGGAGGAAATACACGTCGGCCTGCCAGTTCTCGGCCGGCCCGCCCTTCTGCGCGAGCAGCTCGACGGCCTTGTCGAGCTCCGGCGTGGCCGCGAGCTTGTTGCCGTTTGATTCGAAGATCTTCCCGAGCCGGTAATGCCATTCGGCCACCGAGCCATTGCCGGCGATCGCCTTTTGCCACGCCGTCTGCGCCTCCGGCCAGCGGCCGAGCTCCTGATAACAAAGCGCCATCGTGGCGTGCGCCTCGTGCCGGGAGGGGCGCTTTTGCAAGGCGATCTCCAGGTCCGCGAGGGCGTCGAGCGTGCGGCCCTGCTTGTGCGCCAGGACGCCGCGTTGCCAGTACACGTCCGCGAGCTCGCGATCGAGCTCCAAGGCGCGCTTCAAGGCCGCCTCGGCCTTCGGGAACTGGCCGAGGACGTTCGCCGCCCAGCCGACGTAAAGGAAATACTCGGCGCGGTTGCCGTCGATCTCCGTGGCCCGTTCGAGGAAGCGGATCGCCTCGCCTGCGGAGGACGAGCCGCCCTTCAAGAGCAGGGCCCGACCGAGGAAATGGTTCGCGTCCGCGGAGCCGGCGCGCTCTTTCAAGACCTCGCGCAGGATCGGCTCGGCCTGCGCGGCGTGGCCCGCCATGACCTGCGCCGAGCCGACGCGCATTTTGAGGTCGATGTCCGCCGGCGCCTTCTCCAGCGCCGCCGCATACATCTCCAGCGCGCGCTCGCTCTGGCCCGTCTCCTCGTACAAGAGGCCACGCTCCAGCGAGAGGCCCGGGAACGCCTTGTCGATAGCCGCGATCTGGTCGAAGACCTTTTGCGCGTCCTCGAAAGCGCCCATGCGGCGGAGCGTGATGCCGAGGCGGAACCGCGTGCCGAGGTCGTCCTCTTTGGCGAGCGCAGCCTCCAATTCGGTGCGCGCCTCGGCGTACCGGCCCGCCTGCGAGAAGACCTCGCCCTTCGCGCGGTGGAGCGCCGCGAGGTCGGGGAACTTGGCGCTGGCCTCGGCGAGCTTGGCCTGCGCCTCGTCGTTGCGGCCGGCAGCCGCGAGGATCGAGGCGAGCGCGACGTACGCCTCGACGGCGTCGATCTGCGTGCCGCCGAGCTTGATGGCCTGGAGGTAGAGGGCCTCGGCCTCTTTCTTGTTGCCGAGCGCGTCCTCGGCGCGGCCGAGCCAGTACACGGGGGAGGCAGCGTCAGGCTTGTCGGCGCGGAGCTTTTCGGCGAGCGCCTTCGCGTCCTTGAGGCGTTCGAGCGCGAGGAGGGTCTTCGTCGCGCCGATGCGGGCCGGGATGCTGCTCTCGTCGACACGCGTGGCCTCCTCGAAGCGGAGGAGCGCCTGCGAAAAGCGGCTCGATCGGTAGAAGAGCTCGCCGTCGCCGATGAGCGCGGGCGCGCTGCGCGGGTCGATCTTGAGCGCCGCGGCGAAGGCCTGCTCGGCCGCGGTGATGCGCGAGCGGGCGAGGTGGATGCGGCCGGTTTCGAGGTAGGCGTCGACGAGCTCGCGGTCGCTGCCAGAGGCGCGGATGTCGCCCTCGGCCGTGACCTTGCCGAGGAGGTCGAGGGCCTCGGTCTCCTTGGCAGGGTCGCGGCCGAGGATCGAGGCGAGCAAGGTGCGCGCGCCGGCGTGCTTGGGAGAGGCTTCGAGCGCGGCGCGGGCGCTCTTCTCGGCAGACGCGGCGTCGCCCTTGGCGAGCTCGGCGCGCGCGAGGCCGTAGAGGGAGCGGGCGCCTTTGCGGAGGGTGACGGCGCGTTTCCAGGCGGGGAGCGCGTCGGCGATGGAGCCGGAAGCGAGCTCGATCTCGCCGAGGAGGACGGCGGCGTCGATGTCGTTCGCGTCCGCGTCGAGCGCGTCCTTGGCGAGGCGGCGGGCCGGGTCGAGGCGGCCGGCGAGCGCGTGTTGCGCGGCCACGGCGAGGGTGCGCTCGCGGCTCGGGGTCTCGGTCTGGCCGAGGAGCTGCTTGCCGAGGGTCTCGTCGTCGCCGCGGCGGCCATGGCGGAGGCTGCGCGAGAAGGCGACGAACGCCGCATAGGCGGCCGTCGGGCGGTGGCGCGGGCGCGAGGCCTGCGCGGCCTTGGCAGCTTCCAGCCCGCGCGCGGCCGCGGCGGCGGTGTCTTCGTCGAGCGTGGCCTGCGTGTTCTTTTCGAGCCCGGTGAGCGCCTCGGCGTGCGCGGAGGCGTTCACGAGATCACTCACCGCATGCACGCCGAACGGGCCGATGTCGGGGAGCAACGCGAGGGCGCCGCCGCCGATCGCGATGAGGACGGCCGCGCCGATGCCATAGACACGGCCACGTCCGCGGGCGCGCTTGTCCCCGGCGGCGGGTTTGGCGAGGCTCTTCGGGGCTTTGTCGCGCTTGCCGAGCGCGTCGAGGTCTTCGGACTCGCCCGGCGCGAGGTCGACCTCGTCACCGATGCTGGCTCTGCTGTCCGGCGGCGGCGCGGGCTCGTCGGGCTCGTCGGCGGCGTGGAGGGGGGCGCGCGAGGGCGGCGCGCCCACGCTGATCGGGGCGCCCGTCGAGAGGTCCATGTCCGGCTCGCCGAGGGAAAACTCCTCGCCCGGCGCCGAGATGGGGCCCGCGGCGCGCGTGCTCTTCGGCGGCTCGGGCGTGGGCGCCTTGGGCGGAGCGGCGGCCTTGTTCGGCGGAGGATCGGCGAACGCCGCGTCGAAAGCAGCGTCGTCGAGTTCGAAGCCGGTCGTCACGGGCGCAGCAGCGCGCGCCGGAGACGCAAGCGGTGCCGCGGGGGAAGGCGGAGGGGCACTCGCGAGGGGGAACTCGAGCTCCCCGAAGTCGCTGTCGCCCGGATCAAAGGCCGCGATCGAGGCGGCCGGCACGGTCGCGCCGGGGTCGAGCTTGCGCGCGGCGCCCGCGGGCGGGGAGAGCGGGGCCTCGAGGTCGGCGAACGAGACGCCGCCGTCGGGCGCAGGCAGATCGATCTCGCCGAAGGCGCCGAGGTCGGGCGCGGGCAGCTCGATCTCGCCGAAGGCGCCGAGGTCGAGCTCGGCGTCGGCCGTGACGGCGGGCAGGTCGAAGCTGCTCAGGGGTTTTGCGCGCATCGGCGCGCGCATCGCGCCGGAGGAGCGGTGCTTCGGGCCGGGCGGGGCCGGCGCGGGGAGATCGGCGGGCTCGTTCTTCACCGGCGCGCGCGCCGGCGCGGGGAGATCGATCTCGCCGAAGCCCTTCGCCGCAGGCGGCGCGGGGCGCGCAGCGGGGGGTCGTGCCGCCGCAGGGAGATCGATCTCGCCGAAGCCCTTCGCCGCGGGCGGCGCGGGGCGCGCGGGGGACGGCAGATCAAACGCGGGCGTGCTCTTCATCCCGGGACGCGCGGGGCTCGGCAGATCGATCTCCGGCGCGGGCGCGGCCTTCGCCGCAGGACGCGCGGGCGCGGTGAGCTTCTCGTCCGGCTTCGGCGGCGGCGGCGGCTTCGGCGCGGCGGGGCGCGCGGGCGAGGGCAGGTCGATCTCGCCAAAACCCTTCGCCGCGGGGCGCGCGGGCGCGGTCGGTTTGTCGACTGCCTTCGGAGGGCTCGGCGGCGGCGTCCTGGCGGCGGCCGCACGCGCGGGCGAAGGCGAGGGCGACGGCGAGGGCAGATCCACTTCGAGCGACGACGTCACCGGGGTCGTCATCTGCCGGACCGTCGGCTTGTTCGGCGACGACGCGGGCATCTCGATCGCCGCGAGCGCCGCGTCCTCCTCCTCTTCATCATCGAGAGGGAACTCGTTCACGACCGCGGGCATCTGCCGCACAGTGGCCTTCGCGGGCATCGGCAGGTCCGCGAGCTCTTCCTCTTCGGCTTCGGGCGCGGGCACGGACGCGGCGTGCATCTGCCGCACGGTGGCCTTCGCGGGCGAGGGAAGGTCGATCTCGCCGAAGCCGGGATCGTCGTCGCGGCTCCACAGCTCGAGCTCCGTGGCCTCGGCGGGCTTCGGCGCGGGCGCGGGCGCCGCGGGCTTCGGCTTGGCGGCGGGGAGCACGGGCGGCTTCGGCGCGAGCGGCGCGGCCGGCGCCTTGCCCGGCGCGGGGCGCGGCATCATCGGCTCGGTGCCCGCCTTCGCGCGCGGCGCGACCGGCGAGGGGAGATCGATCTCCTCGGCGCCTCCGAGGCCCGACGCGGCCTCCGCGGGCTTGCGCACCAAGATGCTGTTGCCGCACTTGGAGCAGCGCATCTTGAGCCCCGTCGCCGGGATCCGTCGTTCCTCCACCTGGTACGGCGACTTACAGGCGTCGCACTCGACCTTGACCATGCTCATGCCTTCGAGGGGCCCTGGGGCGCGCGATGGTTCCGCGTTCGTCACTTCTACCAGGGTTTGAGGCTTCGCGGCTCTTTTGCGACAGAGGACGGCAGCGGGCGCGGGGGCAGCGGGCAGCCGGGCGGCGCAGATTCGTCGCGCGCTTCCGCTGGGCCGGGGAAATGTGCTAACGCGCTCGCCCCATGCAGAAAGCGACCGCCCTCCTCTTCGCCGTGTTGGTCCTCGGGGCCATCGCGCTCGTCGCCGTCCCGCGCGGTCGCAACGCAAACACGTCCACCGAGACGGCCGCCGCCGACGCAGGCGCGCCGAGCGACGCAGGCGCGACGCCGAGCGCCGACGCAGGCGCGGAGCCCTCGGACGCCGGGGCGAGCGGGGAGCCGGAGCCGGGAGGTCCGGTCGACGCAGGCGGGACGCTGCTGCTCACGGGCGAGGCGCCGCCGCCGCTCGCGGGTGAGGCGCCGAAGTCCGTGATCTTCGGGGTGGTGCTCGTGCAGTACAAGGGTGCCCAGGGCGCGCCGCCGAACGCGCGGCCGCGCGAGGAGGCGCTCACGCTCGCCAAGCAGCTCGCCGAGGAGGCGAAGACGGACTTCAAGGCGGCGGTGGCGAAGGGCGACAAGGGCTCGATGGAGAACGCAGGGCGGCTGCCGCGCGGAATTTTGGAGCCCGCGCCGGAGTATGTTCTCTTCAGCCTGGCCAAGGGCGCGGTGAGCGAGGTCGTCGACACGCCGCGCGGCTACTGGATCCTGCAGCGGGTCGAGTAAGCCCACGACGCAGAGGGGACGGACGCGATGGCGCAGATCGACATCCTGAAACCCCACGGCATGAGCCAGGACGCGGCGCGTCGGCGCGCGGAAGACCTGGCGCGGCGGCTGGAGCAACGCCGCGGGGTGCGCTGGCGCTGGGAAGGCGACGAGCTCTGTCTGGACGCGCCGAGCGGGCCCGCGAAGGGGACGCGGGGGTCGGTGCGCGTGACCGCGGAGGCCGTGCGGATCCGGGTGGAGCTGCCGCTCCTGCTCCGCGCGATGCGGCCCGTGGTCGAGTCGACGCTGCACGAGAAGCTCGACGCGATGCTCCGCAAGGGCTGAGCGAGCGAGCAGGCACGAGCCTCACCCGCTCCCCTTCCCCCCACGGGACAGGGCGAACTGCGCGGAGGGCGCAGGATCGTCGCGATCCGTCGCGAGCACGCTTTACTCCCGACGCACCGTTTGGCTAGTCTCCCCACGCAGCATGCAATGGACCAGAAACCCGTCTCCGCGGGAGGCGCGTCGAGCCCAATGACGGTAGAGACACCCATGCCCACGGGGCAGGCCGAGGATGCGGCGGCCTTCCTCAATCGTTTACGGTCCGAGCACGCCGCGCAGGAGGATCAGGCGCTCCAAGCCCTGCTCCTGCACGAGTGTGGCGTCCTCGAGGAGAAGCACGGGGAGGAGCCGTCCGCCGCGCGGGACTACCTCGCGGCGTTCAACGCGGACCCGCAGTTCCGCGAGCCGCTCGAGTCCCTCGTCCGGATCCTGACCCGACGCAAGTCCATCAAGAACCTCGGGAAACTGCTCGAAGCGCTGACACGCGCCTCCGTGACCCCGGAGGAGCGCGCACGCGCGTTCTGGGAGCGCGCCGCGTTCCTGCAGGACTACGAGCAGAATCTTCCGGGCGCGAAAGAAGCGCTCGAAGAGGCCGTCGGCGCGAGCCCCGAGGACCCGACGCCGTGGCTCGAACTCGAGCTCATCGCGGCGAAGGACGGCGACCTGCCCGGCCGCATGCGCGCCATCGAGGCGCGCGCCGAGCTCGCCAGCGATCCGACGTGGAAGGCGTACCTGTTCATCGAGCTCGCGGAGCTCTCGGCGAAGGCCGGCGACGCGCAGCGCGCGTACGATCTGATCGACGCCGCCGCCGCGCTGGATGGTCAGGGGCAGTTCCGGTCGCAGGTGACGCTCGAAGCGATCTCCGCGCGGGAGGACAACCCGACGGCGCTGGCGCGGGCCCTCGAAGGGCAAGCGCAGCTCATCGAGGAGGCCCTCGAAGACGAAGCGCGCGGCGACGCGAGCGGCGTGCCCCGCTTCGCGCGGCGCGCCGAGTACGCAGCCGACGCATGGCTGCGCGCGGCCGAGCTGAAGCGGCGCGCAGGGGATCAAGAGGGCTGGGTGAAGTTGCTCGCGCGGGCCGCCGAGCAACTGCCGCAGTCGTCGGTCATCGCGCGGTCGCGCCTCGCCTCGCTGGAGGCGAACGGCGACGCGAAGGGCGCCGCGGATCTCGCGCGCGCCGAGCTCGCGCGGGGCGCCCCGGGCCCGGCCGCAGCAGCGCTCTGGCTGCGCATCGCCGAGGCGGCGATGCTCGACAACGACCGGGACGGCGCGCTCGAAGCGCTGCGCAGCGCGCTCGAAGCGGACCCGGCGTCGATCATGGCGCGCGCGCTCGAGCTCGATCTGCTGAGCGACGCGCAGGATCCGGCGGCGCTCGCGCGCTCCCTCGAAGCGTCGGGCGCGTCGTGCTCGACGAGCGAGGCGAAGGCGCGCGCAGAGATCATCGCGGCCTACGTGTGGGCCTGCCAGGCGGGGGACTCGGACGCCGCGAAGGCGGCGCTCGGTCGGGCCGCGGCGCTCGGCACGCCGGCGCCGCTGCTCGCGCGGATCGCCCGCACCCTCGCCTCCGTCCGCGGCGACGCGGCGTGGTACGAGCAGGTGACGGCGGAGCTCGTCGCAAACGGCGCAGAGCAGGGCGAAGACGCGAGCCTCTGGTTCGAACTCGGCCGGAGCCGCGCGCTCCGCGGCGACGCAGACGGAGCCGCCGAGGCGTTCGCGAAGCTCGCGACGCTCGACGGCGACGCCTCGACGTGGCTCGGCCGCGTGCTCGCGGCGTACGCGCTCGGCGCGAAGAAGGCTGCGCCGGGCGAGGTGATCGCAGTTCGGCCGCTCGCGTCGACGATCGAGGAGCTCGCGAAGGTCGAGACGGACCCGACCCTCGCGCGGGGCCTGTGGGTGGTCGCTGCGCTGCGCAGCACGCGCTCGGGCAACACCGATCAGGCGCGCGCACGGCTGCGCGAGCTGCATGAAGCGGCGCCGTCGGACGAGGTGGTCGCGCTCTTCCTCGCGGAGCTCGAGCGCCGCGCAGGGGACCTCGCGTCCGCGTCGACCATCCTGTCGACGTGCGCGACGATGACCGAGGACATCGAGCTCGGCGCCGCGCTCTACCTGGAAGCCGCGCTTCTCACGTGGCGGATCGGCGATCGGCAGAAGACGATCGAGCTCATCGAACAGGCGCGCGGCAGCGCGTCGAAGGCGGCCGCGGCGCTGCTCGCGTGGGCGCTGCGCGGGGCCGATCCGGACAGCCTCGACGGTCGCCGGCGCGCGCTGCTCACGGCCGCGGAGGCGGGCGCGGATCCGGCAAGCATCGCGATCGAGCGCTTCGGCCTGGAAGTGGGCCAGGGCGAGGCGGGCGATCGTGCCGAGGCGCTCACGGCGCTGGAGACGGCGGAGGCCGAGGGCTCGGGCGACATCACGGTCGCCGCGGGGCTCGCGCGGCTGACGTGGCCCGATGCGCAGAGTGACCGGGCGGCGATCGATCGCGCGCTCGATCGGCTGGAGGATCAGGGCGACGAGGCGACGGCGATCGCACGCGCCGAAGCGTACCGGCTGGCGCGCGTGGTCGATCAGGATCCGGGCGCGGCGGTGTCGCGCGCGGCGGCCTGGGCGGACGCGGAGCCGAAGCTCTACGCCGCGCTCGAGTGGCTCGGCGCGTCGCTCACCGCGAAGGATCGCGAGGCCGAGGTGGCCGCGCGGCGCGCGGTGGGCTCGTTCCTCGACGACGAGCCGTGGTCGGCGATGGAAGCGTCGGCCGCGCTCGTGGCGATGCTCGATCAGCCGAGCACGCCGCAGCCCTTGCTCGCCGGCACGTCGGACGCGACGCGCCTCGCGAACCTGGAGCTCGCGATGCCCGGCTGCGATCCACGCCGCCGCGCGTTCGCCCTGCAAAACGTGGGCGGGGCGCTCGGCGAGGAGGCGGGGAGCGACGCATCGGCGCTCTCGGGTTGGTCGGAGCTCGCGGCGGGCAACGTGGAGGCGGCGCTCGCCACCTTCCGCGCCTCCGTCGAGCGTCGCCAGGACGACATCGTGTCGTGGGAGGGCGTGCGCGCCGCGAGCGAGGCGCTCGGCGACCACGTCTCCACGGCGCTCGCGCTCGCGCAGCTCGGCGCCCTCAGCAAGGACGACACGCGCGGCGCGGCGTTCTGGGAGTCCGCGGGCATCATCCTGCTCGATCACACCGACGCGCACGACGACGCGGAGATCGCGTTCGCCCGCGCGTTCGATCGGGATCCGAGCCGCAGCGTCGCCTTCGACAAACTCTTCCGCCGCGTACGTTCGCGCAACGAGGACGACAAGCTGCTCGACATCATCGGGCGTCGCCTCGACGTCGCCGACGACGAGGCAGAGATCGGCAAGCTCTTCTGGGAGCGCGCGCGCGTGCTCCGCAAGAAGGGCGATCGCGAGGGCGCGCTCTCGGCGCTCGAGAACGTCACGATGCTCGAGCCCGATCACGTCGGCGCGCTCGCGCTCGCGGGCGAGATCTCGATCACGATGGGCAAGTTCGCCGAGGCAGCGGACCTGCTCGGCCGGCTCTCGGGCATCGGCGAGGCACCGGCGCAGCAGCGGCTGATGTCCGGCGTCGCGGCGGTGGACATCTACGAGAACAAGCTGAACGCCCCGGAGAAGGCGCTCAAGGTGCTCGTGGGTCTCCACGAGGCGGGCCTGTCCACGCCGCCCGTGCGCGAGCGCCTCGCGCGCGTCGCGGCGAAGACGGGCGCCTGGTCGCGCGCGACGTCGATCCTCGAGCAGCTCATGCAGGAGCGTGAGAAGCGCGAGGGGCGCATGGAGGCCGCGCGGCTCTCGATGGCCATCTGGCGCGACAAGATCAACGAGCCGCTGAAGGCCGAGGCCTCGGTCGTGAAGCTGCTCGACGAGTCGCCGGACGACGGCGAGGCGCTCGATCTCGTGCTCACCACGAGCTACGACGCGTCGCTGCGCCAGCGCCTGCTCGGCCGCGCGAAGTCCGTGCTCGTGCAGAAGCTCTCCGAGGATCCGTGCGACGCCGACCGCGTCGAGCGGCTCGCGAAGATCGCGCAGGCCGGGCAGGACGCGGCGCTCCGGCAAGCGACGCTCGGCTGCCTGGTCTCGCTCGGCCGCGACGACGACGCGATCTCGACGGAGCTCAAACGGATCGACGGTCGCGTCGCGACGCGGCCGCAGATCGTGCTCGACGCGAAGGCCATGGCCGAGATCGCCGATCCGGAGGACAACGGCCCGATCGCGGAGCTCTTCGTGCTCATGGCCGAGACGGTGACGCTCGCGCTCGGCCCGACGCTCGGCTCGATGAACGTCGGCAAGAAGGAGCGCATCGACTCGCGCGGCGGCCATCCGCTGCGCGTGGCGGTCGCCGAGTGGATGGGCGCGGTGGGCTTCGAGGGTGACTTCGAGCTCTACGTCGGCGGCCCCGAGCCGAAGGGCGTGCACGGCGTCGCCGGCGAGGTGCCCGCGATCGTCATCGGGTCCGGGATCACGGCGCCGCTCGACGCGGCGGCGCGCTCGGCCATCGCGCGGACGGTCTTCGCCCTGCGGCGCGGGATCACCTCGCTCCGCACGCGTGACGAGGCCACGGTCGCGTCCGTGGTCATCGCGGCGTGCAACGAGGTCGACATCAAGGTCGCGAACCCCGGGTACGCGGTCTACGGCGAGATCCAGCGCGCGGTGCACAAGGAGATCTCGCGCAAGATCCGCAAGAGCATCGGCGACGTTTGCCAGAAGGTCGTGGCGAGCAAGCAGGACGCGCGCGCGTGGACGAACGCGGCGCGGCGCAGCCTGGATCGCATGGCGGTGATCGCCGCCGGCGACGTCTCGATCGTGCTGAGCGACACCTTGAACGTGCCGCGGGATCAGCTCGGCTCGGTGGTCACCGAGAACGAGCGCTCGCGTCGCCTTCTCTCGTTCGTGCTTTCCCCCAGCTACCTCGAGCTGCGCAAGAAGCTCGGCATGGGTGTCCGGTGAGCGACGACTCTGGAGCAAAGGATCAAGGCCCCGTGAGCGAGCCCCAAGACGAGATCGACCTCGCAGAGGACGCGATCGTCGACGACGACGATGACGACGCTGCGACCATCATGGCGCACGTGCCCGACGAGCTGATGCAGTCGCTGCGGAACGCCCGCAACGAGCCCGAGATCGGCGAGGCGAGCACGCGCGTCGTGAAAGAAGACACGCGGCACGAGATGCCCACGGTGCCACCCGAGGAAGACGGGCTGGTGGAGGCCCTCGTCGAGGAAACGAAGGTGCCATCGGCCGTGGAGGAGAGCGCCTACGACGCGGTCACGCCCGCAGGGCCTTCCGTCGAGGAGACGCCGGTGGCCGCGGTCGTGGCCGAGGCGGAGCCCGTGGACGATGTCCCCGTGGCGCCGTCCCGTCGCTCGCGCGCGCCCGTCGCGGGAGCGCCGAAGTTCGACGACGAGCAGGACGCGAGCGCGCACCTCGTGCGCACGCAGCAGCGTGACGCGTGGGCCGAGCGGGCCGCGTGGCTGCGCGCCGAAGCGGAGGCGATGGAGGACAAGGCCGCGCGCGCGCGAGCGCTCGTGGCGGTGTCCGAGATCTACGTGATGGCAGGCGAGGAGCAGACGGCGCGCGCGATCGCGGCCGAGGCGCGCGAGCTCGCGCCGAGCTCTCCGCTCGCGCATCGCCAGATCCGCGGCTTGCTCGCGCGGGATCAGGACTGGCAAGGCACGATCGAGGTGCTCGACACCGAGGCGCGCATCGCGCCGACGCCGGACGCGCGCGCCCACGCGGCCGTGCTCGGCGCCGAGGTCCTGCGGGTCCGCCAGGAGGACGAGGACGGCGCGCAGAAGTACATGGATCTGGCGCAACGCTCGCTCACCTCGGATCCACGCCCGCACGTGCAGCGCTTCTGCGCGGCGCTCGGCGCGACGGACGACACGTTCACGAGGGTGCGCGCGCCGGAGGCGAACGAGCTCTCGGCGCTGCGCGACGCGTTCACGCAGGTCGCGATCCACCGCGGCGTGGTGCCGCGTGGCCTCCGGGGCGTCGTCTCCGCATACGACGCGCTCCTTCGTGCGCGCGCGGCGCTCGAAGCGGGCGACGTGTCCCTCGCGGTGTCGAGCCTCGGGCGCCTGCGCAGCACCGCCTCCCTCAAGGGCGGCGCGGGCTGGCTCGCGGGCATGCTCGCGGCCGCGAGCAAAGACACGCGGCCAGGCTCGATCGAGGCCCTGCGCGGCGCGCTCGACGGCACGCACGACGCCGACGCGCGGCGCGCCCTCGCGGCCCGCGCGATCGAGCTCGGCGACGCCGCCGCCGCGCGCGCGGCCGTCGAGGGCAGCGACACGATCGCGTTCTCGGCCGCCGACCGCCTCTCCTTGACGGCGCTCACCGGAGGCTCGCGTGAGCTCTTCGAGCAAGCCGTCGAAGCAGCCGCGGGCGACGACGAGCTCGCGCCGCTGCTCGCCGCGGCGAGCGCGGCCTCCCGTGAGGCCGACGCGCCTTCGACCAGCGTCATCGGCGCAGGCAGCCCGAGCGCGCGCGCTTCCGCGTCGCTCGGCCGCGCCCTCGCCGACGCGCGTCCCGACGGCACATCCCTCGGCGAGAACGAAGCCCTCGCCGCAGCGATCCTCGGCTACAACGAGTACGCGGCCGACAGCGGCACGGGCCGCGCGCTGAAGCTCGACCTCGACCTCGAGTCGAAGGCCGGCGCGAGCGTCGCCCGCGCCGTCGCTGCGTGGCGCGGCGCCGACGACGGGGACCGCGACAGCGCGCTCGCGAGCGCGCTCCTCGCCGAGCTGGCGGGCGACGCCGAGCTCGCAGCCGAGGGGTACGATCGCGCGCGTCAGTCCGATCCGGCCCACGAAGGCGCCACGCGCGCTCGCGCGACCGGCGCCGACGCGGCGACCGCGTCGAGCGTCCTCGCCGGCCTCGCGCAGTCGATCGAGCCGGGCACGCGCGCCGCGCTCCTGCTCACGGAGGCGGCGATCCGCTTGCTCGAAGTCGAGGTGCCCGACACCTCGATCGACGACGAGCGCGACAAACTCCTCCGCGGCGCGGCCGAGATCGACGCGCGCCTCCCGCTCTCCGTGCACCTTGGTGAGCGCACGGCGCGCGGCGTGGGCGATCGCGACGGCCTCATCGAGTGGCTCCACCTCCGCCGTCAGGCGAGCGAAGATCCGATCGAGCAGGCCCGCGACTTCGTGCGCGAGGCGCTCATCACGCCGGAAGGCGCCGCGCACGGGGCACGCCTGCTCGCGCAGGCGCTCACGGCGCGGCCCGACGACATCGGCCTGCGGGAGCTCTACGAGCGCCTCTCGCCGGAGCGCCCCGCGGATCGTGCGTCCTGGCGCGCCGAGCGCGCCGCGGCGTCCACCGGCCCCGACGCGGCTCGCTTCTCGCTCGAAGCCGCGCTCGAGTTCGAGCGCGACGGCGACCTCGAGAAGGCCGCGGCCCTCGCGCGGCAAGCCATCGCCGCGGGCGAGACGTTGCTCGCGCCGCTCTGCGCGTTCCGCGCGGCGCTCGCGGGCCATGGCACGAGTGATCTCGTCGACGGCCTCTTGCAGTACGCCCGCGCGACGGAGGATGCGGTCGAGCGCCTGCAAGCGTACGAGCGCCTCGCCGAGCTCGACGAGGTCGGTCGTGGCGACGCGGCGAGCGGCCTGCTCTGGCGCCGCACGATCCTCGAAGAGACGCCGACGCACCTGCCGACGCTCCGCCGCGTCGCAAGCGCCCTCATCGCGGGCGGCCGCGACGAGGAGCTCGAGCCGGTCGTCTTCACGCTCGCGCGGACGCTCGAAGGCCCCGAGGCGATCGCGCATGCGCACCTCTCCGCGCGCCTTCGCCTTCGCATCCACGGCTGGGACGAGACGCGCGAGCCGGTCGAGATCGCCTATCGCAACGAGCCTCGTGGGCTCTGGGCGCTCCGCCAGATGGCGGCGCATGCCCGCGCGCGTGGCGACGAGGCGACGGCGCTCGAAGTCGATCTCGAGCTCGCGAACCGCACCGAGCGCGCCTCCGAGATCGCGACGCTCTCGCTGCGCGCTGCCGAGTCCGCGGCGCGCGCGGGGCAACCCGAGAAGGCGCGCGAGCTGCTCGACAAGGCGATCGAGCTCGTCCCGGGTCACCTCGTGGTGCACCTGGAGCGTGCGCGTGCCCTCGAGCAGAGCGGCGACGCCGTGGGCGCTGCGACCGCGCTCGAAGCTGCCGCGCAGACCAGCGCGACGGCCGAGGAGCGCGTGCGCAACCTCTACCTCGCGGCCGTGCTCTGGGCCGACAAGACGAGCGAGACCGAGCGAGCGCGGAGCGCCTTCGAAAGCGTCTTCGCGGTCGATCCCTCGTACCTCGACGTCTTCCAGCGCTTGCAGGCGATCTACGTCGCCAGCGGCGCGCGGGCCGAGCTCGCGGCGCTCCTCGAACGTCGCCTCGATGCCGTCACCGATCCGGCCGAGCGTGTCGAGATGGAGGTTCTTCGTGGCCGCGCGCTCGCCGATGTCGGCGACGCGGCGGCGGCGAAGCAGGCCCTCGCGGCGGCGCTCGATCAGAACCCCGACCACGTCGAGGCTCTGACGGCGTTCGCCGACGTCTGCGCGAAGGAAGACGACTGGGGCGGCGCGGAGCAGGCCTGGATCCGGCTCGCGCGCCTCGTCGCGGAGCCCGAGCGCCAGGCCGAGCTCTACATGCGCCTCGGCGACCTCTACAACGGCCCGCTGCCGAACGCCGAACGCGCCGAGCTCTCCTACCAGGAGGTCTTGAAGCGCTTCGCGAACAACGAGGCGGCGCGCGAGCGCCTCGTCGACCTCTACAAGAACCTCGGCGATACGGCGAAGGCCCTCGAGCAGCAGACGATCCTCATCAACAACGTCGAGGAGCCCGAGGCGAAGTGCCGCCGCACGACGCAGCTCGCCGAGATCTACGAGGCGATGGGTGACCTCAAGAAGGCCGAGCAGACCTTGCTCCAGGCGCGCAAGACCTGGCCCAAGGACGACGTCGCGCTCGGCTCGCTCGCGAGCTTCTACCAGCGCACCGATCAGGCGCAGGCCGCAAACGTGCTGCTCGACCGTGCCGTCGCCGACGCGCGGCGCGCGCTCGGCACCGGCCGCTTCGAGCCGTACCTCTTCAGCACCGTCGCCACCGTCGCCGACCTGCGCGGCCGGCCCGAGGTCGCGCGCATCGCGCGTGGCAGCGTGTCGGCCCTCGACGGCGGCGCGGTCGAGCTCGCGGGCGCGGGCGTGGCGGCCGCAGACATCTCGCTCGACGAGCTCATCGCTCCCGACGTGATGACGCCTGCGTTCCGCGACCTCTTGCAGCGCACCGGGCCGATGCTCGACACCGCCGTGCCGTTCGACGTCACGTCGGTCCGCGCGACGCCCTTCCCGCCCCCGCAGGCGCACCTCGCCGAGGAGATCAAGGAGCTCGCGCGCGCCTACGGGATCGAGGATCTCAAGGTGCTGCAGTCGTCCACGCTCGGCTCGGTGTGCGTCGCAGCGAGCGCGCATCCGCCGACGATCGTGCTCGGCGCGCCGCTCGTGGCCGCGACGAACGAGGCGGTTCGCTCGTTCCTCGTCCACCGCGCGCTCAAGGTCGTCCAGGCAAATGCCACGGCCTTCGCGCGCACCGCGCCGATCGACCTCTGGCCGCTGCTCGCCGCGTACCTCAAGGCGTTGAGCCCTGGGTTTGCCCCGCAAGGCGTCGACCCGGCCAAGCTCAACGATGCCTCGACGCGTGTCGCCAAGGCGCTCCCGGCGAGCCTCGATCCCCAGGTGCGCACGCTCGCGACCGACGTCATCGCCAACATCGGCAACCGCGCCTCGACGCTCAACACCGCGGTGAACGGCTGGGGCGCGCGCGCGGGCCTGCTCGCGGTCGGCGACCCCAACATCGCGCTCACGGGCATCGCCTGGGCCGGCGGCCACACGAACCAGCCTCCGGCAGCAGGCAAGGAGCGCCTCACCTGGATCGGCCGCAACGCCGAGGCCCGCGAGCTCATCGTCTTCTCGGTGAGCGACGCCTACGCCGACGCACGCGCGCGCCTCGGCCTCGACTGATCCCTCCCGCCCGCGCTTGGCCTCGCGCCTGCTCCCCTCTGCGGCGGCCCTCTTCCTGGGGGCCGCCGCCTGCTCCTCCCCGGACGCATCTCCCGCGCCCTCCCCGCCCGCGTCTGCGGCCTCGTTGCCGCCTGCGCCAGCGCCTCTCCCCTCGGCTGCGCCGCCGCCCGAACCCGCCCGCTGCGCCGCCGTCGTTTGCACCGCGATCGAGCGCTGCGACGAGGCCACGGGCGCGTGCGTCCCGCATTGCCCTGCCGGCGAGGTTTACATCCCGAAGACCGGGCCGGACGGGTTCGTCATGGGCAAAGGGTTTACCTTGAACGGCGGCGCGCGCCGCCTCCGCAAAGGGCACCAGCCCGACTCCGATCGCCCGCACCGCGTCGTCCTCACCCGCCCCTTTTGCATGGACGCGACCGAGGTCACCGTCGCGGCGATGAAGACGTGTGTCGACGCGAAGGCCTGCGACGCGCCGAAGACCCTCGAAGTATGGGCGAATTATCCTCGCCGCCCCGATCATCCGGCCAACGAAGTCTCCTGGGACAAGGCCAAGAAGTATTGCAAAGCCCAGGGGAAAGACCTCCCCACCGAGGCGCAATGGGAATGGGCGGCGACCGGCGGCGACGGACGCAAATGGCCCTGGGGCAACGACGAACCCACGTGCGAGCACGCTGATTTCACGATTGGCGTCCTCGTCTCGCCCGGCGGCGACTCCGGCTGCCACGGCGGCGGCACCTCGCCCGTTCGTTCTCATTTGAAGGGCGACCGCACCTGGCCCACCGGCACGCTCCACGACCTCGCGGGCAACGTATGGGAGTGGTGCGACGACACGTACGCCAAATATGGCACAGGCCCGGTCACGGATCCCCACGTGCAGAAGCCCGGCGTGCTCGTGCACGTGGTGCGCGGGGGCGGCTGGAATCGATCGAACCTCGGGATCCAGACGGCGTTTCGAGGCGCCGCCATTCATACCTACGAGGTCCCCGGGCTCGGCTTTCGTTGCGTGCGAAACCCTTGAACGCCCGGGGAGGGCCCCGCGCGGAGCCCTCCCCTCGCTCGTCCGCGATCAGAACACCATATCCATCTGATCCGGGATCACCTCACCTGCCTCGTTCACGCACGCCACCCCGGCGCCCGTCGCGTCCTTGCACCCGGTCGTCGCACACGGGTAGGCCGCGGCCTTCTGCGGGTTGGGCAGGATGAACATCGGATTCACGATCCACTTGTCCATGTAGTTCGCGTACGCGTTGCACATGATCTCGTTCTTGTTGCGGTTGATCACGAGCTTCAACATCGTCGCGTCGTGCAGGAACGAGATGTCCGTATCCGAATCACCCGCGCCGAAGACGGGACGCTTCTTCATGTCCGCGTTCGGCTTCTCGGCGTCGGGGCCGGTCACCCCGTAGATCACCTTGTTCATCCAGCAGCGTTTGCCCTCGATGTACGTGATCATCGTATTGCCGACCGGATTGCCGCCGTCGTTCCCCGACCCATCCACGACCGACCCGCAGCCCTCGAAGTCGTACGTGAGCTTCCCCGTCCCGTCGAGCAGGTTCCGGATCGCAATCACGTGATCCGCGCCCACGGCCACCCGCTCCGCGAACGCCTCCACGTTCGGCTGCGGCGACGCCGAGAGCACCCACACGTCGAGCCCGTTCTTCTGCATCACGTCGATCAGGTTCTTGATCTGATCGTACACCCGCACGTAGGCATTGACCGACGTCGTCCCGATCGTCTGCTTCGCCCCCTCCGCCGCGGCGAGCCCCTCCTCGATCGCCGTGTTCGCGAATGCCTTCATCTCGGCCGGCGTGTATCCCGCTTGCATCTGCGAGGCCCAGGCGTACGACGGCTCCATCGTGCGGTAGTTCCAGGCCTCGAACGCCGCCTTGGCGTCCGCCGTCTTCGCCGTCGTATACACGGCGAGGATCTCGTCCGCGCAATCCGCGTTCGTGCTCGTCGGCAGCGGCATCCCCGCGTCGACCAGGTCCCCGCACGCCGCGCTCAGCGCGTTCCGCGCTTCATTCGTCAAGAAGCGGCTCGTCGCGCGCCAATCCTTGTTCGGCGGCTGCATGATCTTGTCGTTCTTCACGAGCCAGAAGAACACGAGATCCCCCACGTCATTCTTGATGACCGTGTTGTCCCAGTCGAAAATCGCGACGGGCTTCTGCGCGGGATCGTAGGACGAGCCGTTCACCCCGGCCTCGTCGATCATCTTGTCGAGCGCTTCGCGGTTCTGCCCGTACCACACCAGGCTCGTATCCAGGTCGGGCGCGGCCATCGAGCCGCCCGCGCCCCCGGCGCCGCCCATTCCACCCATTCCACCGGCGCCCCCCATTCCACCGGCGCCGCCCATTCCACCGGCGCCCCCCATTCCGCCCGCGGCGCCCGTGCCGCCGGTCGCGCCTGCTCCCCCGTTTCCGCCGAACCCGTTCTCCCCCTCGTCCGTGCACGCCGACAGCGTCGCCATCCCCACAACGAGCGCGACGGGAAGAAAAGATCGAATCTTGTTCATGGCAAGGATCCCCTTTCAGAGAGCACCCTACCACGGAAAGCACGAATCCCGTGAACACCATTTTCACGACATCGTGGCAACCCGGTGAGCCATTCCCCATTTCCACGCGAAAAAGCCGCTCCAAGGCGCGAGCGCGCTTGCTCGATTCGATCCACGCTCCCGGCACATGGCCTTCCCGCCGGCCCCTCGATTCACGTCCAGGTCCCTCGCCCACCTCGCTCTCCTCGGCTTCGCCGCGTGTTCCCCCGCGCCGAAAGCCGAGCCGCAGGCATCCGCCCCGCCCCGCGCGCCCGAACGCGCCGCGGACGCCACGACGCCCGCGGCCACGCAAAGCGCCTCGTTCGAGCGGGAGGCCCGCGGCGCGAAGCTCCGCCTCGTCTTCCACGCCGATCCTCTCCCGAACCTCGTCTACCAGCTCGATTGCATGGCCGGCCGCCACCCTTGCTCCCGCGCCGCCTACGAGGCCCTCTGGCAGAACGACCTCGGCTGGGACGACGAGGATCGACGCGCGCTCGAAACGTTCCGCGAGATCCGCGAATCGTGGAACGGCCGCATCGAGCTCCGCACCCCCGCCCCCGCTGCGCCCCTCCCGCTGCCCCGCGCCGATCGCTCCGTCGCCGCGCGCCTCTCCATCGCCGGCCTCCTCGCCCACACGCCCGACGAGCACGTCCGGTACCTCGGCCTCGTCACGTCGCCCCAAGGCGCGCAGCGCGCCCAGGCCCTCGTCGACCATTTTCGCCCTCGATTCGATCGCTACTGGGAGCGCGAAGGCCGCGCCCATTGTGAGGCGTCCGCCGACAAGCTCGCCGCCCTCTTCCAGCGCGAGGGCCTCACGGGCCACGTCGAGACGCTCGTCGGGTTTTACCAGGCCGACCTCCCCGACGGCGCCCCGCTCCATTTCCACCTCATGGCCCGCCCCGCCCATCGCTCCGTCGACGCCGCCCGCCAGATCGGCGGCCACGCCGTCATCGAGATGCCCGCAGGCGTTCCCCCCGAGGCCCGCGCCCCCGTCGTCGTGCACGAAATGCTCCACCACCTGCACGCCGCCGCGACGGACGAGCGCCTCGCCGCGCTCTCCCGATCGTTCGTCGAGACGAAGGATCCCCTCGCCGCGGCCTCCTATGCCGTCCTCGACGAGGCCCTCGCCACCGCGCTCGGCACCGCCAAGGCCATGGGGCGCCTCGATCCGCCGGGTTTGTCCCAAAAGCTCGAAGCCCCGATGGGCCTGTATGCCGAGCCGACGATCGACCGCGTCGCCAAGGCCGCGCTCCCCTTCCTCGACGCGCGCCTCGCCGAGGGAAAGGGCCTGCACGACCCCGGCTTCGCGCCCGGCTTCCTCGCCGCCGTCCGCAAGGCCTTCCCGGACGGCCTGCCGCCCCTCGCCCACGCGCGCCCGCTCGTGGCCGTCGTCGCTCCCGGGTTATGGCCGGCGTTCCACGCCTTCGACGGCGCCGCCATGGCCTCCTCGCTCGGCGGCTCCACCGCCTCCGACGCCATGCGCGC
This sequence comes from Polyangium fumosum, assembly GCF_005144585.1. GTDB lineage: Bacteria > Myxococcota_A > Polyangia > Polyangiales > Polyangiaceae > Polyangium > Polyangium fumosum. The sequence continues at coordinate 31,509 of NZ_SSMQ01000032.1, forward strand.
GCCCGAGACCGTCGCTCTCTTCGCCTCGCGCCCGCACTGGGGCGGCGCGTTTTTCGTGACCCACGCCGAGGTCGCCGACCTCGCCCGCTTCGAGGGCCCCCTCGGCGCGGCCGCCGTCGCCGCGATCACCGCCGAGGCCGGGCGCACGCGCGCCTTCGTGTATTCGACGCAAAAAAGCCCCGGCGTGTATCGATTCGTCTTCGTCGCCGACGACCTGCCTTCGATGAACGACCTCGTCCGCGCCCTCGCGGCCCAGCCCGCGCCGTTCGAGGGCGCGCTGGAGGTCGTCGCGCGCCGCTCGGACCCGCATTGATGCGACGCTGAGCCCGCGGCCGACCACAAAAAGACGCCGCCCGCGCCATCCCGAGGACGACGCGGGCGGGTTTGGCGGGGCGCGATGGGCTCGCGCCTCGCCGATGCAGGGTCTCAGGACCGCTTGCTGCTGCGGCGGCGCTTGGCCATCCAGGCGCCCACCATCGCGAGGAAGCCGCCCACGGCGCCCATGTCGCGCGCCGGCGCCTCGTCACCCGGCACGGAGCAGCCGCAACCGCCGAGAACGACGGTGTCGTCGCTGCCGCCGCCTGCGCCACCGGCACCACCGGCGCCGCCCATACCACCGGTACCGCCGCCGCCTGCGCCGCCCATACCACCGGTACCGCCGCCGCCTGCGCCGCCCATACCACCGGCACCACCGGCGCCGCCCATGCCACCGGCACCGCCCATACCACCGGCACCGCCCATACCACCGGCACCACCGGCGCCGCCCATGCCACCGGCACCGCCGCCGCCCATGCCACCGGCGCCGCCCATGCCACCGGCACCGCCGCCGCCCATGCCACCGGCGCCGCCCATGCCACCGGCACCGCCGCCGCCGGCGCCGCCCATGCCACCGGCACCACCGGCACCGCCCATGCCACCGGCACCGCCCATACCACCGGCACCACCAGCGCCACCGGCACCGCCCATGCCGCCCTCACCGCCGGCACCGCCGCCGCCTGCGCCGCCTGCGCCACCGGCACCGCTCGAGCTGGAGCTGCTCGTCCCGCCCGGCGGCTGCACGAGCACGTCGACCGTATCCACCGCCGAAGCCTGACCGTCGTTCACGGCGAGCTGGAACGTGAACAGCGTATCCGCCACGACAGTCGGCGCCATGAAGTCCGGAGCCGCCGTGCTCGCCCCGTTCAGCCCCACGTCCGCGCCGACCAGCTGCGTCCACGCGTACGTCAGCGCATCGTTATCGGGATCCGAGCTGCCGGACCCATAGAGCATGACGTGATCGCCGCTCGTCACGACCTGATCCGGGCCCGCGTTCGCGATCGGCGGCTGGTTCGGGTCGTCGCAGGTCCCCTCATCCGCCACGATGTCCGAGAACGGCGTGTTCGTCAGGCCGGTAATGCTCAGGCTATCGATGTACCAGCCCAGGGTGCCGACCTCCTCGTCCGTGCCGATGCGGAAGCGGAGCTTGATGGTCTTGCCGGCGAACTGGTTGCTCAGGTCGATGTTCGTCGTGACGTTCGTGCCGGCCGCGAAGCCCGTGCTCTGCCCGAAGAAGCCCTTCTGGCCGAACAGCGGATTGCCGGCTTGCGCAAAGCCGATGTCGCCGTTGTAGGCCGCGCCGAGGTTCGCGTACGTGTTGATGTTGACCCAGGTCTGGCCGCCGTCCTGGCTCAGCTCGATGATGCCGCCGTCCCAGTTCGTGGCCGGCGTGCCGCTCCGCTCGAACTGATAACGGTGCACGAGCGCCATCGTCAGGTTGCCATTGCCCACCACGAGATCGGGCGACTCGTAGCGCTCGTCGGAGATGCCCGACGCGGCCTCGCCGTGGGCGAGCACGTTCGACGACGTCGCGAGCGGCCGGATCCGCGCCCACGCGTTGCTCGGGCCCGACGCATTCTTCGCCGTCCACGTCTCGATGTTGCTCTCCCACAGCTCGTTTGCCGTGACGCTCGACACGCTGTCGAAATGGCCCTTGCGCACGCTCGCGTTGCTGAGCGTCGGCGAGCAGGACCCGGGCGCGGTCAGGTCGACCTTGAGCTCCAGATCCGTGATCGTCGCGACGGAGTCCGCGAGCGCGATCGGGAGGAGGATCGTGTTCGAGGCGAGGATGTTCGTCGTCGGCAGCGCCGCGGTCGTGCCGTTCGGGAACGACACATTCGGGTTCGTCGAGCTCAACGTGACCGAGCCGCCGACGAGCGGCCCCCAGCCCTGGTTGCGCACCACCACGGTGACATTGCCGATCTCGCCGTTGTCGAGGACGCCGTCGTTGTCGCAGGACAGCACGCTGTCGTCGAGGTTCACCGAGAGGATCACCGGCTGCGGCGCCGCCACGTAGCTCTCGGTCACGCCCACGTTGGTGGTCGTGTTGCGCGGCGGCGAGATCGCGCAGGAGCCGGCGCCGCGGATGGCGAAGCCGGTCGCGAGGTCCTGGAAGTCCTCCACGTTCGACGCGACGGCCGTGGCGAGGATACCGTCGCGCTGCTCGGTGAACGTCGGGTTCACCGGGGCGAGCTGCATGCCGCCGGTCAGGTAATTGGCCATCTTGCGCTTGGCCTCGTCGAACGTGTGCCGCGGCGTCGGGGCGTATACGTCCTCGAGGATCTTCGCATACCCCTCGAGCACCATCATGGCCCAGACCTCGCCGGTGTTGTGCACCTCGGCGTTGGTGGCGCCGGCGGGCTGCGTGGGGATGCCGACCGGGAGCGGCTCGCCGTTCTGGATGTGCTTGAACGTGAGCGGGTTCTTCATGAAGTTGGTCGAGTAGGGATACCGCCGAATCCCGAAATACGCGCTATCGGTGAACGTCCCCCCGGCGTAGACCGCGCTCGCATACACGCCGTTCGGATCGTCGCCCTCGCGAATGAGCATGTGCAGCGCGACGGTGTCGCCCCAGCCCTCGCCCTGACCGCGGGCCTGCACCGAGTTGAGCGCGACGAGGCGATTGTGGATGTAATGGCCCCACTCGTGCGCCACGATGCCGTTGTCGATCGTGCCGTCGCGGAACGTCGTCGAGCGGTGCATCGTCGCCGTGATCGTCCCGGCGGCGATCTGCTGCTTCAGCGTGGTGCCGACGTCCTGCGTGACGCTCAACGCGCCGATGTCGGGGTTGCTGGTCTGGGCCGGATCGGGGCCGAGCCCCGGCGGATCCGCCGCGACGGCATTGTTCGCGATGATCACGCCCACCGCCCCCGCGGCCTCCGCGTTCAGCGTCTTCAACTGGAACGAGCAGGAGCCACGATCCGCGAGGACGATCTTGCCCGCAAAATTGCCCGTCAGCGCCTGGCAGGCGTCGGTGAGCGTACCCGTGTTGCCGCCGTCCGAATCGGCGGTCGAATTGTCCAGCGCGTACGCGACCTCCGCCGTGACGTTGAAGTTCAGCTCCCCGAACGAGGCGTCGCCCACCACGTATTCGGTGTTGCCCGGGTTCACCGTCAGGCCCGCGCTCAACGTCTGCGACCACAGGTACATCTGCATGCGCGGCGACGTCCCGTCCAAGGGCGTGTTCATGTTCGCGTTGTCGAGCGCCGGGAAGTCGTTCAGGAACGCATCCTGCGCCTCCGCCTTGATCGGGTCGTTGCCGGCGCCGCCGCGGCCGAAGTTGTCGGTCTGCGCGTTGCCCGCCGCCTCGTTGAAGCCCGAGTCGTACCAGTAGTCGTGCAGGTAGTTGTTGACGTAGAAGAGCTGCGTGATGGCAGCCTTCACCTGGTCCTGCGAAACGAGCGGATCCTGGCTCGTATCGAAGGTCCGATCGAACACGCCCGGCGCCGTCAAGTCGGCGCGGTAATCACCCGCGCTGAGGCCGTCGGGGTCCGTGTGATCGGCGTACGCGTCGACGTTGTTGCCGACCGTCTCCGTCGCGCCCGCCGGCAGCCACGGATCGAACGTGCCCTGCGGGTTCGTGTTGAACCCGTCCATCGTGACCAGGATCGGCGCCGAGAACGCCGGGAACGAGCCATCCGGCATGCCCGTCGGGTGCGGGGCGTAGTCGACCATCGGCCCCTCCGTCGGCGTGTACTTCGGCGCGCCGTCCGACCACACGCGGTACGTGTGCGCCGCGTCTTGCGTCCGGCTCGCGCGCATGAGGAGCCGCCCGTCGTCGGCCGCGATCACGTACGCGTAGAGCTCGGAGGCCCTCGTGCCCTTCTGCCCGCCCCAGATCTCGACGTAATACGCCGACACCAGCCGCTCCGGCATGGGGAAGTAGATCTTCTTGATGCGCGCCGGCTCCGTGAGCTCGATCCGCGCCGCCTTCGTCTCGGCCGTGGGCGTGAGGTTGTAGAAGTCATACCCGTGCGCGGGCTTCTTCGCGTTCTTGAAGGCCGCCGCGGGCACCTTCGTCGCGAAGAAATCGTTGAACGCGCGGGAGACGGCCGTGCCGGCGTCGAGCTTGAAGTTCTTGCCGCGCTTCATGCCGGCGGCCGCGGACGGGTGCAGGTTGCCGGCGATCGCCACGAGCTCGCGGCCCTGCGTCATCAGCACCTTGACGTCGTTCTGGAAGACCTCGATCCCGTCGACGTTCTGGCGGAACACCACGATGATGCCCCCGCCCGTCACGTCGTTCACCACCACGGGGACGGCCGCGTCGATCGCGTTCTTGCCCACGCCGTAGAGGTACGCATAGTGCTCGAGGTAGAGCCGCGCCGACGACGCGGGCGACGCCGTCGTCGCGCCCGGCGCCATCCAGCCGCCCTTCGGCGCCCAGAAGAACGTCGGCACGCCGCGCTTCTCGTCCACGCCCGTCACGCCGCCGACGGTCGCTCCGTGCAGGCTCTGCAGCGGACTCACGGACACCGCCGGGGCGTCGTCGTACGCATGGTAGTTCGGCAGATCCATGTCACCCGCGCGCGCCGTGGAGCCGGCGAGCAGCGTGATGAGAGCCGTGGCATATCGAGCAGAGCGCTTCATGATTCCTCCGCGCCAGAATCTTCGTGGTCATCCCGCTGGCAAACGCCGCGCGCGATGAGCGTTTTCGGTGATCTCGGACAAGGATTTGGCGCCCGTTGCGCCGCGAACATCCCCTGTACCCGTTTCGCGCACGGAAGGGAAGCCGTTCCACGCTCGCCGCGGCGCAGATCCTGCCGCGCCGTCACAGCGCTCGCGCGCCAGGATCCCTCGGCAGATAGAGCGCCGAACTGTTCGGCGCTCTGCGAGATCGCGAAGTGAGCTCGCCTCGCGTCCCCCCCTTGGGACAAAAGAGCTAGAACATCGAGCGGTTGTCAAACCGATCGATGTTCTAGCGTCCCAGGACGAACGCCCCGATCACCGCCGCCACCAGCGCCACGGCGAGCACCCCGGTCCTCCAAAGACCCTGGTTCCGCGCGGCGCGTCTCCCCTCGGACGTATCGTCCTGCCCGTCTGTGCTCGACTCTCCCACGACAAAGGTGACAATCTGGTCTCCGCGGTGGTCCCCGACGCTCCGCGAACGATAGGGGGCGGCCGTTACCTCCGCGGGAATGGGCACAGCCTCGGCGCCGAGGCGCACGGCGCCAAACCCGGCGAGCCGCATCTCGGCCCCGGACACCGTCCCTGCGGGCACCACGATCCTGCGCTCGCCGTCGAGCACCGGCACGTTCACGCGCCCCCCGCGCCGCGCGGTCTCCGCGTCGATCCGTACCTCGACGAACAGATCCACGCCTGCGCGTCGCAGGCGCGGGTGCGGCGCCACGATCACCTCGATCATCAAATCCCCGCGCTGCCCGCCCCCCAGCGGCGCTTCGTCTCCTTGCCCGGCCAGCCGCAGGACCTGCCCGTCGTCGATCCCCGCCGGCACCTTCACCGTGAGCGTTCGTTCCTGCAAAACGTGCCGTTTGCCCCCGCATACGGAGCACGCAAAAACGGGCGGACCGCCGAGCAAAACGCCGCTCCCTTTGCAGTCCGTGCAGTGCGCCTCGAACGTCGCCTTGATGACCTTGCTCGCGCCCGAAGCCGCCTCCTCCAGCGACACGAGCATCGGGATACGTCGATCCCGCCCCGACCCCGCCACCGGGCGGCGGAAAAAATCATCGAAGATCGCCTGGAATTGATCCTCGATCGGCCCGAACCCCTCGGGGTCTCCCTTTCGACCGTCCTTGGCCCCCATATCGACTCACGACGCCCTTGCGAGGCTCACGCCGTGTGGCTTCGCTGCTGGATGCATTCGCGCAGTGCGGCCTCGAAGCCCGCGCGGCTCGGATGCACGCGCACGCCCGGCATCACCACGCTCGCCGCCTGGATACCGAGCGCCACGAGCTTCGACTGCACGAGGAAATGGGCGCCCTCGTTCCCTTTCCCGTGATGACGAACCATTTCTGTCAGCCGCACGCGGGCTCGTGACTCGTAATCGGTCAGCTCCTCCCAGTCGTGAAAGCCCATGATCCGCCCGTCCTCGGCCCTGACCCTGCGCGCCATCGCCTCGATCACTGCTGCACACGGGTCGTCGAGGTAGCCCGTCACCCGCGTCACGAGCAGGCCACGTGCAGGCCGCCACAGCCGCATCGTCGCCCGCGCCGTCGTCGTGGTCTCGGCCTTGTCGACCGGCAGGAACTCCATCCCGAACGACTACCGCGCGAGGCAGAACCCGTCAATTCCGCCTGGACGGCCTCCACGGCCGGAATCCTGCCACAGCGGAAAAGCCCGCGCTGGGATCGCTTGCCACTTTGGCAACCTGCGGCGTGCCGCGCGCCGGAATGTCCCGATCCTGGCGAACGAGGCGCGCGTTCCTTCGGCAAAACGCGCTCGTACCGGCCTGGCACCGAACTTGATATCCTGGCGCCCCATGCCGCCCGAGCCTTACCGCACCCCCTCTTGCCCCACCTGCGCTGCACCTCACGTCGAGCAAGTGCGCATCTGCGAGCTCTGCGAGGAGCCGTTCGTCCCCGGCGTCGCGGGCGCCGGTGCCTGCGATCCGTGCCTGCGCAAAGCGAGCCGCGTCGTCGCGCGCGCGGCCGCCGAACAGCCCGCGCCGAGGCACACCAGGGCGGTCCTTCGCTGGCTGCCCGTCGCGCTCGCCGTCCTCACGGTCGGCATTCTGTCGTTCAATACGCTCGTCTTCGTCGATACGGCGCGACGCCTCACCGAGCTCCGCGCCGCGCCGCCCCCCGCCGGAAAACACCACGGGAAGTCCAAGGGCAAACCCAAGAAGCCCCCGCCGCCCAAGCCAAACGTCGCGCCGCCTGCGCCTCCTCCGCCGCGCGAAGAGGCCACGCTCGACACCACGAGCGTTCCGGCCCTCACGAGCGTCCTCGCCGCGCTAAATCCCGAGGTCCACGATCCGGACACCTTGCTCGCGCGCGTCCAGAAGCTCCGCGAGGCCGGGCTCGACATCTTCCTCGTCCGCACGAACCTCGGCAAGAACATCCTCGACGGCGGCGACCTCCGCACGCGCATCAGCCCCGTGCTCCAGGGCGGAAAAACCGTCGGCGTGCGCTTCTCGCGCCTCGGCCCCGACTCGATGGACGCGCTCGCGGGCGTCCAGCCGGGCGACGTCCTCGTCTCCATCAATGGATTCGGCGTCGATAGCCCCGACCGCGCGCTGAGCGGCTACGCGTCCTCCCGGGAAAAGGGCGGCGCCGTCTTCGAAATCTTCCGCAATGGCCGCCGCGGCGTGCTCGTCGCCCACTGGCCCAAGTGATCCGCGCCGCCGGGGACGGCCACGAAAACCTGGAGTCGCCCTTCGGGTTTTGGTAGACGTTCTCCATGGCGATCTTCCGAACCTCGTCGATCGCGCCCGTGGCCCTGCTGGCGCTCGCCTGCGGCTGCGGCGGCGCGCAGACGAACCCCGAGACCCCGACCGAGGCCTCCACGGCCGAGGCGACGCCGTCCACGCCCCCCGCCCCTCCGCCCCCGAAAACGGAGGAGGCTCCGAAGCCGCCTCCGGCCGACGAGGCGAAGACGGAGCCTGCCCCGGACAAACCTGCCCCGACGGAGCTCGCGGAGGCCCCGAAGGCGCCGTCGATCACGTGCGAGCCCAAGTCCGGCGCGGCCGCGGGACCGAAAAAGAAGCTCGAGATCAGCGTGGATCGATCCCGCGTCGACCTCGAAGGGCACCGGCTCGAGGTCAAGCTCACGCGTGCCGCGTGCAAGGTCGAGATCCAGGTCATCGGCGAATCCGGCAAGATCCTGGCGAACGCGGCGAAGGCGTTCGAGGGCGCGGCGGCGGGCACGGTGCTCGCGGTCGACTGGAGCCCGATCCGGGCCGAGACCGTCTCGCGCATCGAGGTCTGGGGCCACGACACCGAGGGCAACTACGTCGGCGTGGCGATCACGCCGTGGAACGTGAAGATCGACCACGAGGAGGTCAATTTCGAGACCGACTCGGACAAGATCCGCGACGCCGAGGTGCCCAAGCTCGAAGCGAGCCTCGACAAGGTCAAGGACGCCCTCGCGAAGCACCAGGATCTCAAGGGCATCGCGCTCTACATCGCGGGCCATACCGACACGGTGGGCAGCCCCGAGCACAACCTGAACCTCTCGCGCAAGCGGGCGCGCGCGATCGCGGCCTGGTTCCGCGGCCGCGGCCTGAAGATCCCGGTCGCGTGGGAGGGATTCGGCGAGCACAGCCCGATCGTGAAGACGGGGGACGAGGTCGCGGAGGCGAAAAACCGCCGTGTCGATTACATCCTCGCCCTCGACCCGCCGCGCTTGCCACAGGGCGCGGTGACGTTCGGATGGAAGGCGCTTTAGCCTAGAGGAAGAACTGGTTGCAGCAGGTCGTCGCGAGCCCGCACTGGTATGCGCCGGGCTCGTGCGAACATTTGCCGACCTCGACCCCGTCGACGAAGCAAGTGCAAGCAGCCTGCCCTGTGCTCCATCCACAAGAGACACGAGCGGCCTTGCCGTTGCACGTACCACTGCAAGGGCAATTGCCGCCGGACGACTCGTGACAAAAGCCATCGGTGACGCACGAGAGCGCGCCCGCGTCGCTCTCGCCTTCTCCGCCGGCTTCACCGCCTCCGGCTCCACCTTCGCCCGTTTCAGGCGACGCGACGATCGACGGCTCGCTCCCGCCTTGTGCGTCCTTTTCGCTCCAGCCGCTCACATAACTGTCATTGCAAGCCGCGAAGGACCCGAACACGAGCGCCCCGAGCAATCCGGCCAACGTCTTTTGCATGGCGTCGGAGGCTAGTTCGTCGCGCGCCGTCGTCGATCATGGGCTGCCCGACACGGGTGAAGCGAATACGCACGAGCGGCGCGGGAATCAGCTCTGCGCCTCGATCTCCACGCCCCACATCTCCTTGCCGTCCCCGTCGTGCAGCGAAGCACGAAGTCGACCGGTTTTTCCGTCGATCACGAGCATCCCGAACGACTGCTTCCCGCCTGCGGGCCCGACCGGCGGATCCCCCTGCTTCCGATTCTGGAATTTTACCTCTGGCCCGAACGTCTCGTCGAGCGGCGCCGGCCCGAACGTACCCGCGTGCAGCGGCCCGGCCACGAATTCCCAGAACGGATCGAACTTCGTCCTCTTCGCCCGCGAAGGGTCATAATGGTGCGCAGCGGCGTAATGCACGTCCGCCGTGACCCATAGGACGTTCCGGATACGTTTTTCCTGAAGGAACGACAGGATCGACGCAATCTCCAGCTCCCGCCCGAGCGGCGGCCCCTCCCCGTTCGCGAATCCGTCCTGCGCCGTGGGACCATCCGGCACCACGAGGCCGATCGGCTGGTCGCATGCGACGATCTTCCACGTCGCCGTCGACCGCACGAGCGCCTCTTTCAGCCACGCCATCTGCGCATCGCCGAAGATGATCGCCGGCTCTTTTTCCTCGCGGTTCGGCCCATTCGGCGTACGAAAGCTCCGCGCGTCGAGCACGAAGACCTCCACGCGGGGCCCGTACGAAAGCACCCGATGAATGGGCCCTTGCCGCATCGGCGCATACTCGAACATGGCCTGCTTCGCGAACCCGGCGAGCACCGACGCCCGCCGCTCCTTGTACCTCGGATCGCTGAGCACCTGCCCGGGAAACCAGTTGTTGCGCACCTCGTGATCGTCCCATTGCACGATCGTCGGCACGGCCGCGTGCAGCCGCCGCACGTGCTCGTCGAGGAAGTTGTACGCGAAATTGCCACGAAACTCCTCCAGCGTCTCGGCCACCTTTGATTTCGCCGGCGTCACGAGGTTCTTCCAGACCGACCCATCGGGCAGCTCGACCTCCTCCGACAAGGGATTGTCCGCGTAGATCCGATCCCCCGAATGAAGGAACAGATCCGGCGCGAGCTCTGCGATCGACGCATATGTCTTCATCCCGCCGCGGTCCACGTCGATCCCGAACCCTTGCCCGACCGTATCGCCCGACCACACGATCTTCACATCCTCCCCCGGCCCCGGCGGCGCGCGCAGCGTCCCCGCGGCCTCCACGCTCCGCGCGCGCCCCACGTCATCCGCCTCGAAGACCACGCGATAATGGATCCGCTTCCCGACCGGCAAACCCGTCAGCTCCATGCGCACCGTGAAATCGTTCTCGGCCATCGCAACGGGCCCCTCGAGCTTTCGCGTGTCGGTGAACCGATCCTCGGTCCCCCATTCCACGAGGAGCCGCGCGGGCCGATCCGTCTTGCTCCAGAGCACGACCCTGTCGGCCGTGGGATCGCCGGTCTGCACGCCAAACGGAAGCGTCGGTCGTGCCGCCTCGGGCGTCACGACCCCCGGCGCCCCCGGCGAACCACACTGCCCAGCGCAGGACGGGAGCGCGAGCGCGGAGAGGGAACCGAGGAGAAAATGGCGGCGGGGGAGGAGGAGCGTGGACATGGAGAGCGGAAGGAGGATCGCCTGGGGCGAAGGCGATGGCAAGGGGCTCTGCGAGGAACCCCACGGGGTTCGTCCCGGAACACGTGGACAAACGTTTTTCTTGACAGAACGAGAGGCTCCCGTGGTAGGAGGGCCCGGTGAGCGACCCTCTTGTCGCTGCGTCGCCCGATCCCGTGGATCCCTTCCCTGCGGAGGCTCTGCCATGGTACCCTTCGGACATGGGCAACGCGGCGCGCAACCTCGGCACCGACGATCCGACCTTCTACCCGACCCACGACGACATGGGTGAAAGCGCGCTCCAGACGCTCATCATCGAGCTGTTCCGCCCCTTGCTCGCCCGCTTCCTCGCGTCACAGGGGGTCCGGGCATTCGTGGGGTCCGATCAGTTCATCTACTGGGTCCAGTACGCCCCGACGGTGACGGTCGCGCCCGACCTTTACGTCCTCCCGGGCGTGGATCCCGAGAGCGCGCCGAAATGCTGGAAGGTATGGGAGACCGGCATCGTCCCGAGCTTTGCGCTCGAGGTGATGGCGGAAGAGAACCAGAAAGACCAGGAACAGGCGCCGCGCCGCTACGACGAGCTCGGGGTGAATGAGCTCGTCGTGTTCGACCCGCACGCGGCCGAATTTCCCGACCGCATCCGGTTCAGCGTTTACCGTCGAAATGCACGCGGCAAGCTCGTCCAGGTCGAGGTCACGGATGCCGATCGTATCCGCTCGACGGTGCTCGGTTGCTTCATGCGCGTGGTCGGGACCGGCGCGGCGCAACGCTTGCGGGTCGGTCTCGGGCCCAGCGGGGACGAGCTCCTCCCGACCGAGGCTGAGCTTGCCGAACGGGAGCGCATGCGTGCCGAGCAGGAGCGCCTACGGGCCAACGCAGCAGAGGCGGAAAATGCACGTCTTCGCGTCGAGCTCGAACGGCTGCGCCGCGGCGGCGCGTAAAGAAGGGGATGGTCGTCCCGCGGTCCCGCCCCGCCCTCGCCCTCGCCCTCTCCCTCAGCCTGTGCGCCGCCTGCGCCGCCCCTCCGCGCCCCGAGGAGCACCAAACCACCGCATCCGCATCCGCTCTCGCAACCGCATCCGCATCCGCTCCCGTCACCATTCCCGCCTCCGCCTCCGCAACCAGCCGCCCCACCTTCCCGCCCGACGCCGAATCCCGCCTCGACGCGGCTGTCCGCGGCGCCATCGATCGCGGCGAGGTCCCCGGCGCCGTTCTCCTCGTCGTTCGCGCGCACCGCGTCGTCCTGCGCAAAGCCTATGGCCTCCGCGCAAAGGAGCCCTCTCCCACGCCGATGGCTCTCGATACCGTCTTCGACCTCGCCAGCCTCACCAAGCCCATGGCCACCGCGAGCTCGATCCTCCTCCTCGCCGAACGCCAAACCTTGCGCCTCGACGATCCCGCGCAGAAATGGCTCCCCGATTTCACCGGTGACGACCGCGCGCGCGTCACCCTCACCCACCTCCTGCTCCACACCTCCGGCCTCCCCGCCGGCGATGCGATTTCCTCGTACGCCGACGGCGAAACCCGCGCCCTCGCCCGCATTCAAAAAACCAAGCTCCTCCACCCTCCCGGCGAGGCCCACGTCTACAGCGACCTCGGGTACCTCCTCCTCGGCGCAATCGTCCGTCGCGCCTCGGGCGAGCCCCTCGACGTGTTCGCCGCGAAAAACCTCTTCGAGCCCCTCGACATGAAGGACACCACCTTCCGCCCCGGGCCCCGGCTCGCCGCGCGCGCGGCGCCCACCGAACGCGCCCAGGACAAACTCCTCCTCGGCGAGGTCCACGATCCGCGCGCCCGCGCCCTCGGCGGCGTGGCCGGACATGCGGGGCTCTTCTCCACCGCGAACGACGTCGGCCGCTTCGTCCGTATGCTCCTCGACGGCGGCGAATTCGAGGGCCGCCGTATCCTCTCGAAGACCTCCGTCCGCGCAATGACCGAGCTCCTCCCCTTGCCCCTCCGCGAAGGTAGCCCCGACAAACCTTTGTCGCGGAGCCTCGCGCTCGGCTCGCTCTTCGGCGGGATCGGGCATACCGGGTTCACGGGCACCGCCTTCTGGCTCGACGTCCGCCGCGGCGACGCCGTCGTCCTGCTCGCGAGCCGCCTCCATCCCGACGGAAAAGGCGACGCCGCGCGCCTCCGTCGCGACGTCGCGAATGCCGCGGCAGCGATCCCCCCAAGCCCGCCCGCGGCCCGCGTCCGCGTGGGCCTCGACGTCCTCGCCGCGCGCGGGTTCGACGTCCTCGCGGGCCGCAAGATCGGCCTCATCACGAACCACACGGGCAAGGACGCGCGCGGCGAGCGCACGATCGACGTCCTCGCCGCCTCGAAATCCTTCGAGCTCAAAGCCATCTTCAGCCCCGAGCACGGCCTCGGCGCCGACAAGGACGCCCTCGTCCCCGGCGGAAAAGACGCCCGCACCGGCTTACCCGTCCATAGCCTCTACGGCGCGGCTCGCCGCCCCACGGACGCCATGCTCGCCGGCCTCGACACCCTCGTCTTCGACGTGCAGGACGCTGGCACCCGGTTTTACACGTACATCAGCACGATGGGCTATGCCCTCGAAGAGGCCGCGAAGCGCCGCCTGCGCTTCGTCGTCCTCGATCGACCGAACCCGCTCGGCGGAATGGCGCTGGAGGGCCCCCTCCTCGATCCCGGGCGCGCTTCGTTCGTCGCGTACCATTCGATCCCCGTGCGCCACGGCATGACCGTCGGCGAGCTCGCGCGGCTCTTCGACGCGGAGAAAAAGCTCGCCGCCGATCTCCACGTCGTGCCGCTCGAAGGCTGGGATCGCTCTTCCCGATTCGACAAGACCGGCCTCCCCTGGGTGAACCCCTCCCCCAATCTGCGCAGCGTGACCGAAGCCCTCCTGTATCCTGGCGTGGGCTTGCTCGAATTGACGAACGTCAGCGTCGGGCGCGGCACGGGCAAGCCCTTCGAGCGCGTGGGCGCGCCGTTCCTCGCCGGCGCGCGCCTCGCCGCCGAGCTCGCGCGTTTTGGCCTCCCCGGCGTGCGCTTCTCGCCCGTCCGCTTCACCCCCGCGTCGAGCACGCACGCCGGCGTGCCTTGCGAAGGCGTCGCGCTCGACGTCACCGATCCCGCGCAGATCGAGCCTGTCCGCGTGGGCCTCGCGATTGCGATCGTTTTGCGCAAGCTTCACCCCGAGGAATGGCAGCCCTCCGGCCTCTTGACCCTGCTCGGAAACGCACGTGTCCACGAGGCGCTCGTCCGCGGCGAGGATCTTCCGCGCCTCGTCGCGCTCTACGAGCAGGATCTTAAGGTTTTTTCGGAGCGCCGCAGGCCACACCTGCTCTACTCCGCGTTTGAGCAGGACAATCGATCGGACATTGTTCATCCTCTCGGTAGGTAGGACATTGTTCATCACGACATAAGATGAAAAACCGTGACGGACGGAGGTTCCGTGTTATCATCTGGAAACGACACGGACGGCGCGCGACGGTGAATGGCCGGCGCGCCTCCGCGACCGAGGAGGAACCGATGGACAAGGTCTCGCTGACGTACTTCGTCGATTTCGTGCTGAAGTCCGGGACGCCCAAGCTCACCGGCGTGCGCGAGTACAAGGAGCGCAAAGACGAGCTCAGCACGGACTTTTATCGTCCGATCCGGGAGGCCATCGTCGAGATGCACAAGAACGGCCTGCCGGCCTCCACGCTGACCGAGGTCACGCGCGCGCAGGACGACGAGAAGCGGCAGAAGCATTATCCGCTCGTGATCGCCGGATATCGCTCGTTCCTCGCCGAGGGCCCGATGAATTTCTTCGAGCCCCCGCGCGCGGGCCTCTCGCTCGGCGCGCTCGAGATCGACGTGAACCCCGAGCTCGGGCTCGTCCTCTCGGGCAAACCGCACCTGATCAAGCTCTATTTCCGCAGCGAGCCGCTCACGCCGCGCCGCACCGCCGTGATCCTCGCGCTCCTCTCGCGCGGCCTCTGCGAAGGGCACCCCGAATACGTGCCCGCCGTGCTCGACGTGCGCAATGGCAAGCTGCACACCTACGCGAACACGAGCTCGCGCATCGACGTCCTCTTGCGCGGCGAAGCCGCTGCGTTTGCCGCGATGTACGGATCCGTTTGACCCTCAACGAACTCCGTTCGCGCGCCGGATCCACACCGGCCCTTGCGGACGGAGTTCGAGCCCATTCTTTCCTTCGCGAAGCACGAGCGCCCCGTCCGGCAGCGCCTCCCCCTTCTCGGGGCGCTCATGGATCGGGCGCATAGGAATCAATCGAGCCGCACGATCGGCTGCCGGAGGAGCACGTGCATCTCCGGCTCGTCGGACGGCACGTGGAGGAACACGTCCGCGAGGATCTTCGCGCGTGGCCCGGTCACGCGCACCTGATGCAGCCGCGCCACCGACGTCGCCATGCAGAACACGAGGCCCACGGCCGCCGCCACGATCTCGATCGGCCGAAGCCCACGCCGCGGTTTGTCGTCTCGAACCTCCCGCATCGAAGGCGTGAGCACCCGGTAGCCGAGCGCCACGAAAGGAAGCGCCAGCAGATCCGTCGGATCCGCCCAGGTTTGGAAAGGCAAACCGAGCGCCACGAGCGCCGCGTCCCACGCCGCGGCGAGGCCCTCCGAAAGCTCGAGCGCCGAGAACACCACGGCCGCGGCCACGTGGCAGCCGATCACGGCGCGCCGCCCTCGCGCGCGGACGAGCGTCGCGAGCAGCGCGGGCGCGAGGAACAACCCCGCCACGTCACTCAGCTTGCCCGTCACAAACCCGGGGACGAGGCCGCTGCCCTTGAGGACGTGATCATTCCCCGCGAGCACGGCGAGCGCCATCCACCACGCGGGATGCGCGAGCGCGCGCGCCGGGTGCCACGCGGCCTCGTCCTTTCGAGCGTCGTGCGTTTTCATTCGCACGACAAGATTACGCGGAATCGCGACATCCGAAAACCACCCATCACGCGCCTCGACATGTGCGCCCGCTCTCTGCGAGAATGCCCACCAAGATGCGACGCGCGACCTTCTCCCCTCGCCTCCTCGGCCCCGCGGCCCTCGTGCTCCTCGCGGCCTGCAGCAAAGACGCGACGCCCCCCGCGCCTGCGGCCGAGAACGCCGCGCCCGCCGCCGCGCCCGCGCCGAGCGAGGCTACGCCTGCGCCGAGCGAGGCCGCGCCCGCGCCCACGCCGGAAACGACGGCGGCGGCCGCGCCCGAAAAGCCCAAAAACATCGTCCGCTCGTCGCGCCCCACGCCCCTCGAATGGTGCCAGGCCCCGGTGGCAAAGCTCGGCTGGGAGGGCTACGAGGAGGGCGAGTTCATCCAGGCGTGCAAAATGCTCGAGGTCCGCGAGTGGGTGCTGATCGGCTGCCCGACGAGCGGCCAGCGCGAATACAACAAGAGCCTCGGCGGCTACAACGGCGCCTCCCCCGGCGGCGGCAGCATGGCGACCAAGGAAGAGATCTTGGCGGCGAATTACGGCTGGGCAGACGCCGTGGTGATCTCGCTCCGCCCGGGGACGAAGGCCAAGCCCACCTTCAACTACCGGCCCTACGAGCATCCCGAGCAGAGCAAGGACGAGACGTTCTCCTTCGAGATGCCCGAAAATGCGAATGGCCTCGAAGATCGGCTCTTCAATGGCGGCAGGTGGCCCGCGTTCAAGGAGCGCGACACCTCGCGCTGCGAAGAAATGGCCGCCACCGCGAAGGCCGAGGCCGCCGCAAAGGCCGAGGCCGATGCAAAGGCGCAAGCCGAGGAAGACGCGAAGATCCTGCCCGACGTCGAGGGCCTCGCCGCGGCGCCCGCGGACGAGGCGTTCGCCGCTGAAAAAGAGGTGCTCGTGACGGGCTCGGGCGCGGTCGGATGCAAGACGAAGATCGTCGAGAGCTGGTTCTGGATGCGCTGCGAGGGCAAGGTGAAGATCACCGCCCTCGACATCGAGAGAGGGCGCAGACAAACGCAGACGAAAGCGAGCGCAGAGGAGGGCGTGGGCAAGCTCCTCGTGCCTTACGTCGAGGGCACGGATCTTCGCGCGAAGCTCACGTTCGAGGGCGGCGAAAAATTCCTGAAGCTCCGCTGGCCCAAGGGCAAACGGCCCTTCCAGGTCGGCACGATCGGCGAGACGCGCTGAGGCTTAGAGGTAGGGCGATAGCGCCGCTTGCACCCGGTCTTTCGCGCCCGAGGCGACGACCTCGCCGTGCGCCATGATCAGCCGATCGAAATCGAGCGCGGCCACCTCGCGCAGCGACGCGCGCAGCGCCGCGCGGTCCTTCGCGATCAGCGGCCACTCCCGGCCCATCGCGAGCTTTCCGTTCGTGCCGAGCGCCGCATAGACGAGCTTCGATACGAGGCCCTCGGGCTTCTCGATGTTGAACAGGATGTCGGACACGACGAGCGTCCGGCTCGCGTGGTGCAAAAACACCACCTCGGATACCATCGGGACGCCCTCGACGAGCCGCAGATCAACGGCGCCGCCCCACGCGGCGGGCGGCTCGGCGGAGAGCACCTCGTCAATGCGGACCGAGGGGATCTTCTCCTGCACCCGCGGCGCGGCAAAGACACGCGCCTCCGGGTAACGCGCCGACGCGGCGCCGAGGAAGAGGTTGTGAAACCGGTTCGGCGCGACGAGGTACGCGACGCGCCCGAGCTTCGCGAGCGCGGCGGCGAGCGTATCGTCGATCGGAATGGGCGAATGCACCCAGAGCTCATCCCCCGGGAGGCGCGCCACCGTCATCCGCGCGTTCATTCGGACAAAGCCGGCGAACCGCAGGGGGTGCTCGGCGGCCCACAGGTCTTCGGCGATGGATACGAGTTCGGTCATGCGATGGTCTCCTCGCGGCTCAAACGTACGGGCCGAGCGCCTCGCTCACGCGGGTCTTCGCGCCCGAAGCGACGACGTCGCCGTGCGCCATGATCAGCCGATCGAAATCGAGGGCGAGCACCCCGCGCACCGAGGCCTCCCACGCGACCTTGTCCTTCGTGATGAAATTCCACATCCGGCTCCGCGCGAGTTTTCCGCGCGTCCCCATCATCGTCAGCACGATCTTCGTCGCGAGGCCTTCGGGCCGCTCGATGTTGAACAGGAGATCCGAGACGACGAGCGTCTTGCTCGGGCGGTGCAGGAAAACCACCTCCTCCATCTGCGGCGCGCCCTCGATGTGGCGTTGCTCGAAGATGCCGGCCCACGCGGCGGGCGCCTCCCCGGACAGCACCTCATCGATGCGCAGCGAGGGGATCTTCTCTTTGAGCCCCGGCGGCGCGAAGACACGCGCCTCGGGAAAACGCGCCGACGCGGGGCCGAGGTAGAGGTTGTGATACAGGTTCGGCGCGACGAGGTACGCGACGCGCCCGAGCTTCACGAGCGCGGCGGCGAGCGTATCGTCGATCGGAATGGGCGAATGCACCCAGAGCTCATCCCCCGGGAGGCGCGCCACCGTCATCCGCGCGTTCATCCGGACAGAGCCGGCGACCCGCAGGGGGTGCTCCGCGGCCCAGAGGTCTTCGGCGAGGGATACGAGCTCGGCCATGAGGTGTTTCCTTTTTGATCACTCGTTCACGACGGCCATGAACATGTCCGTGATGTGGTCGTGGCCTGCGGGGTTCGGGTGGATGCAGGTGAGATCGAACCAGCGCGGGGTGTTCGGACCTCGATAGCACGGCGCGGCGGGGTTGTCGTTCTCGAAGCCGTGCCCGCAGAGATCTTCGAGCAGGAAGAACACTCGTCGTTGTTCGCGAAGACCACGAACACGCCGTTCGGGAAGTCGACGCCCGCGATGTCCTGGTGGTTCGTCCCCATGCAATGCGATCCGATTGTGGGATCGTATTGATCGCAATCGGGTCCGTTGCTCTGCGGGTTGACGAAATCGTCGGCGAAGCACTCCGCCGCAGTGAGTTTTCCGGGACCATCCCCCGCGCCGCCTACGCCGATTCGTCCCCGGAACACCCGAGGACGGCAAACGCCGTCGTCGCGACGGTCAGGGCAAGGCACGTCGAAAGAATCGAAGCGGTTTTCATGGCGAGGCGGGAGAATATCACCTCTCGCTCCGCGCTCCGAGCCCCTCGACGGAGACGGCGAACCCATTCGCATCCGTCTGCGACCGATCATTTTTGCGATGTTGGAATGGCGCCGCCCCATGCCCTCGTGGTAGACAACGGCCCCCATGCTGCCTGCATCCGCACCTGACCAGCTCGCCGCCGCCAAAGGCTCGGGGATCGTGCGCCCCGCGCGCCGCCCCGCCGGCTGGGTCGCTCCGGGCCCGCAGCCGCGGACGCCCGATCGCGAGGACGTCTGGCCCGGCCCCGACGAGGACCTCTGCTACCTGGCCGGTGATTTCCGCATTCTCCAGCGCGTCGACGGCCACCGCTGGTCGGCCGACGACCTCGTCACGGCCTGGTACGCAATCGAGCAGCTCCGCCACGCGCCCCCGCGCCGCGCTGTCGATCTCGGCTGCGGCATCGGCACCGTGCTCCTGTTCGTCGCGTGGGCCTTCGCGGAGGCGCGCGTGACGGGCGTCGAGGCGCAGGACGTGAGCGCCGGCCTCGCGCGTCGATCGCTCGCCTGGAACGGCGTCGACGATCGGTGCGCCGTGCGTTTTGGGGATCTGCGCGATCCGTTGACGACCGAGGGCCTCGCAGGCGCGGAGCTCGTGACGGGCACGCCGCCGTATCTGCCGAAGGGCACGGGGATCGAGTCGAGCAAGGTGCAATGCGGCCCGTGCCGCTTCGAATGGCGCGGCGGCGTCGAAGACTACGCCCTCGCCGCGGCGCGCCTGCTCGCCGAGGACGCGCCGTTCGTGGGCTGCGCCGCCTCGCGCCAGCGCCCGCGCGTCGAGGCCGCGGCCGTGGGCGCCGGGCTCGTGCTGGAGCGGTACCGCGACGTCGTCCCGCGCGAGGGCAAGGACCCGCTGTTTTCGGTCTATGTGATGCGCCGCCCTGAAGCGGCTCGCGCTCCAGAAATCGAGCCGCCTCTCGTGTTACGCGGCAGGGATGGACGCTTCACGGCCGCGTTCGACGACGTGCGCCGGGCGATGGGAATGCCCGTCGAGCGTTAAAAAAGTAGCAGTCGCCGCGCACTCCGAGAAAATCGAACCCCGAGCGGAACCACACGAGGCGAAAGCGGTTTTTCGTCCTTGATGCGTCCGGCCGAGGGTTGTAAGAATGTATTCTTCTTCGGTCCTCGGCGCGGCGCGGCGACAGGCCTCGCGCCCTGGACCGCTCGTGGAGGTCTCATGCGCAGGAACGTTTTGCTTGGGCTCGTCATTTCTTCCGGGCTTTCCGTCCTCGCGGCCGGCGCCGGTTGCGGGGATGGCGGGTCGAACACCACCGGCAGCGGCGGCACGGGCGGCAGCGGCGGCGCTTCGAGCTCGAGCTCGAGCTCGAGTTCGTCGAGCGTCGCGCAATCGGGCTCCGGCGGCTCGACGGCCGATTCGAACGTGAGTTGCGATACCGCGACGGAGCTATTCCTCGACGATCCCGGTTTGCAAGACACGCTCGATCCGATCGATGCGGACGAGGATTTCTACAAGTTCAAGGGCGCGAAGGGGCAAGCCATTCTGCTTTCGACAGACGCGAAGCCCCCGCAGGACGAATTCGACAACACGTACCCGGATCTCGTCCTCACGCTTTACAAGAAGCAGGGCGCGCAATGGGTGCAGATCGCGGAGAACGACGATCCGTTCCCGCGTTCGAGCAACGACAGCTCGCTCTACACGATTCTCCCGGCGTCGGACGACGACGAGTACTGCATGCGGGTCACCGAATGCAACGTGTGGGTGGGCGGGGCGCCGGGCTGCGCGCCTTCGGCCGACATCACCACGTACGACTATGCGATCGGCGCGGGCATCCTCGACGCGACGCTCGACAGCATCGCGGCCGAGGTGGAGCCGAACGACGCGGCCGAACAGGCCACGGCCGTCGAGTATTCGAAGAATCCGCAAAGCGGCAACTATTACCTCTCGCTCCAGTGGGGCGGCTACACGAGCGCGACGGACGTCGACGTCTGGAGTTTCAACGTCCCGGCAGACGCCGTGACGGTGATGGGCGATCGCGCCGTCTGCAACTTCGACTTCTATCCGGGCGGCGACGTGGGCAGCGGTTCGACGGCCACGTCGGGCGTGATTGCGTACGTGACGACGGCCGCGGATCCGACGAAGAAGATCGCGCAGGTCGACGTGACGACGGGCCAGACGCCCGCGCAGATCGCCGTGCCTTGCGAGCTCGGGACCGATTACCTGTTCTTCATGACGCGCAAGGCTGGCTCGACGGCCGGGGAGAACGATTTCTACTTCGTGAACCACGGCGGCTCGGGCTCGAACCCGATCGAGGCGGCGACGAACGACTCCGTCGACGCGCCCGAGGCCCTGAAGGCCACGCCGAACGGCACGACGACGAGCTACTTCGTCGACGGCGACATCGACACGGCCCCGATGGACATCGATTACTACTCGGTCGACGTGCCCGCCGGCTCCGCCACGATCAGCGTCGCCTGCGGCGGCCAGCGCTCGGGCTCGGGCCTGCGTGGCCTCAAGGTCTCGGTGCTCGGCGCGAACAACATGGCGATCGCCGGCGGCGTCGCCACGGAGACCGAGGCGAAGGACCTCTTCCTCCAGGACGTGGCCGTGCCGAGCGGCGTCACCAGCCTGAAACTCAAGATCGAGGCGGCCTCGCAAGACGCCGAGGTCTCGAGCACGTTCTACCGTTGCGGCGTCCACGTCGCGCCGCCGGCCGCGCCGTAGTTTTACAGGACGCACCTCCCCTCCCCGCCCCCCGGCCCGCGTGATGCGCGCGCCGGGGGGCCGTCTGCCGCGAACCCAGCAAAAATTCGACGCTTCGCGAGGAGCCGCCCTTTCGTGGGGATGGACCGCGCCGAACTTTGCGCGGATACTTGGCGCCCCATGCTTCCGGGCCAGGTGGTCGACGGACGGTTCGTCGTCGAAGGGGTCGTCGGCCAAGGCGGCATGGCCCGCGTGTTTCGCGCGACGGACCACACGACGGGCGAGGTCGTCGCGATCAAGGTCCTCCTCGAAGAGGAAGCGGCGAACATCGAGCGCTTCGAACGCGAGGCGGAGATCATGGCCGCGCTCGTGCATCCGGGCATCGTGCAGTACGTCGCGCACGGCCGCGACGGGAGCTTCCCCTATATCGCGATGGAGTGGGCCTCGGGCCAGAGCCTCGACCGGCGGATCCAGCGACAAACCTTGCCGATCGACGGCGCCGTGCGGCTGCTCCGTCACCTCGCGGAGGCGCTCGCGGTCGCGCACACGCAAGGGATCGTGCACCGGGACCTGAAGCCCGGGAACGTGATCCTGCTCGACGGCGATCTGGAGCGGCCGAAGATCATCGATTTCGGGATCGCGCGCCTCGGCGGCGCCACGAAGGAGCTCACGCAGAAGGGCGTCTTGCTCGGGTCGATGGGGTACATGGCGCCGGAGCAGGCGCGCGGCGCGCAGAACCTCGACGCGCGCGCGGACGTGTTCGCCCTCGGCTGCCTGATGCTGCACGCGCTCACGGGCAAACGGCTCTTCGAGGGCGGAGACGCGCTCTCGTACCTCGTGCGCGTGGTCGTCGAGGACGCGCCACGGCTGCGCACGCTCCGGCCCGACGCGCCGCCCTGGCTCGAAGCGCTCCTCGCGCGGATGCTCGCGCGCGCGGTGGACGAGCGACCGGCGAACGCAGGCGCGCTCGCGCTGGAGATCGAGCGGGCGCTCGAAGCGGACCTCGACGAGACCACGGTCGAGGCCGTCTCGCTGCCTGGCGACGCGCTCGGGGCGCACGAGCGGCGCGTCCGCTGCGTGCTCATCGTGCGGCTGCCGGAAGGGCCGGACGCGGGTTCCGAAGGAAAAACCGCGCTCGAACGCGTCGCCGCGGGGTTCGGCGGTACGGTCGACGAGCTGCTCGACGGGCACCTGCTCGTGACGTTCCGCGGCTCGGGGGCGGCGACGGACGAGGCGTCGCGGGCCGCGAAATGCGCGCTCGCGTTCGGGGATCATGTCGACGGCGAGCGCGCGGCGATCGTCGCGGCCGAGAGCGCGGGCGAGGCGCCGGCTTCGGCGACGATCGAGCCCTTCCTGCCCATGCTCTCGCGCGCGCCGCGCGACGCGATCGCGGTCGACGACGTGACCGCGGGCCTGCTCGGCGCGCGCTTCGACGTGAGCGGCGACGAGCAAGGTCTCTTCCTGCTCGGCGAGCGTGACGTCGGCGAGCCCGCGCGGACGCTGCTCGGCCGGCCCACGCCGTGTGTCGGTCGAGACGTCGAGCTCGGCGCGATCCAGCGCATCTTCGAGGAGGCCGAGCGCGAGCGTGCGCCACGCGTGGTGATCGTCACGGGCGAGGCGGGGATCGGCAAATCCCGTCTGCGGCACGAGCTTCTGCGCTGGCTCGGCGAGCGAGGCCGGCCGGTGGAGATCTGGATCGGCCAGGGCGATCCGATGGCGGCGGGTTCGTCGTTTGGCCTGCTCGCGCGGGCGCTCCGGCGGGCGGCGAACGTGATGGCGGGCGAGCCGCTGGAGGTCGCGCGGCGCAAGCTGCGGGCGCGCGTGGGCCGGCACCTCGATCCGATCCGCGCCGCGTCCGTGGCGGAGTTTCTCGGGGAAGCCTCGGGTTTGCCCTTCGAGGGCGAGGGCCGCCCGGGGCTCGTCGCCGCCCGGAGCAACACGACGTTGATGGGCGACCGGATCCGCCGATCGTTCGAGGAGCTCGTCGTCGCCGAGGGCCGCGCCGGCACGCTCCTGCTCGTGCTCGAAGACCTGCATTTCGGGGATCTTCCGAGCTTGAACCTCGTCGACGCGGCGCTCGCGCAGCGCTTGCCGCTCGTGGTGCTCGCGCTCGGTCGACCGGAGCTCGCGCGGACGTTCCCGGATCTCTGGGCCGCGCGCGCGCCGCTCACGATCTCGCTCGCGCCGCTCGCGGATGGCGACAGCCAGAGGCTCGTGCGCGCGGTGCTCGGGCCGCGGGCGAAGAGCACGGTGATCACGCAGGTCGTGGAGCGCGCGGGCGGGAACGCGTTTTTCCTGGAAG
Source organism: Polyangium fumosum (assembly GCF_005144585.1). Classification (GTDB taxonomy): domain Bacteria; phylum Myxococcota_A; class Polyangia; order Polyangiales; family Polyangiaceae; genus Polyangium; species Polyangium fumosum. The sequence goes on from NZ_SSMQ01000032.1 coordinate 55,201, forward strand.
AGCTCGTGCGCGCGGCCGCGCGCGGCCGCGACCGAGCGCTGCCGGAGAGCGTGATCGCGATGGTGCAAGGCACGCTCGAAGAGCTCGATCCCCGCGCGCGGCGGGCGCTCCGCGCGGCGAGCGTCTACGGCGACGTGTTCACCGAAGGCGACGTGGCGGCGCTGCTCGGCGAGGAGACGCGCGACGCCGCAACGCTGCTCGGCGAGCTCTGCGCGCGCGAGCTCTTGGAGCTACGCGAGGTGAGCCTGACGCGGCACGAGAACATCGTGGAGATGTACTCGTTCCGGCACGCCTACGTGCGCGAGGCAGCCTACGCGATGCTCACCGACGAGGACCGCGTGCTCGGGCACAAGCTCGCGGCGCGCCGCCTCATAGCGGCCGGAGAGCCCGATCCGATGCGCCTCGCCGAGCACCTCTTCCGCGCGGGCCAGCTCGACACGGCGATCACGCATTTCTCCCGCGCAGCCGAGCAAGCGCTCCTCGGCGGCGATCTCGGCAAGGCCCTCTCGTGCGCCGAGCGTGGCATCCAGTGCGGCGCGCTCGGCGAGGATCTCGGCCGCCTGCTCGTGATCCAGGCCGAGGCGCACCGGTGGCGCGGCGAGAACGTCGAGGCCATGCGCAAAGCCGAGCATGCGCTCACCGTCCTGCCGCGCGGCACCGACGCCTGGTGCGCGGCCGCGAGCGAGGTCACCACGTGCGCGACCAAGCTCGGCGATCCGGGCACGCTCGATCCCGTGGCGGCAGCGCTCGCCGAGGTCGTCTCCGCGCCGCAGCCCTCGCCGCGGCCGACGCAGATCGCCGCGTGCGCGCGCGTCGCCGCGGCGTTTTACGTGCTCGGGCGGCACGAGCTCGCCGAGTCCTTGCACGAGCTCGCCGCAGGGCACGAGGAGGCGCGCCGGGAGCCCTCGTCGCGCGCGCGCCTGCACGAGGCCGACACGCTGCGGGCGCACACGATGGGGGACGCGGCGGGCGCGGTCGGCGCGGTGGAGCAGGTCATCCAGGCCTTCACGGAGATCGGCGACGTGCGCAGCGTCGCGCTCCACCGGAGCAACCAGGCCGCGCTGCTGAACGCGATCGGCGCCTACGTCGAAGCCGAGTTCGCTGCGCGCGCCGCGCTCGAGACGAGCGAGGCCCAAGGGCTCTCGCAGATCGTGGGCGCGGCCCAGCAAAACCTCGGGTTCTCCCTGGCGCACACGGGCCGGCTCGACGAGGCCCAGACGCTCCTCTCCCGCAGCATCCGCGAGGCCCTCCTCCAGCGCAACCGCAGGCTCGAAGCCGGCGCGCGGATCTACCTCGCGATCGCGGCGCTCTACGCCCGCAAGCTCGACATCGCGGACGCCGAGGCGAGCGCGGCCGTGGACGCGCTCGCGGGCATGCCCCTCCACGCATACGCGCAGGGCGTGCTCGCGATGGTCGAGCTCATGCGCGGGCGCACGCGCGAGGCCCTGCACATGGCGGAGAAGGGGATCAGCGCGCTCGCGGCGCGCGGCGGCGCGGCCGAAGAGGGCGAAGGGATCGTGCGGCTCGCGTTTGCCGAGGCGCTCGCTGCGACGGGGGACACCGAGGGCGCGCGGCGCGCGCTCTCCATCGCGAAGCGGCGCATCGAGGAGCGCGCGACTTCGCTCACGCGGCCTGCGCATCGGCGGAGCTTCGTCGAGCTCGTCCCCGAGCATCGACGGACCCTCGATCTCGCGGCGCACATGGGGGCGTAACGCGGCAGGGAGGGAGGACGAACCAGCCATGCTCGAAGGGACGAGGGGCCAAGCGCTCGGCGAAATCGACACGCCCGCGCTCATCCTGGACATCGCGGCAGCCGAGCGGAACATCCGCGCGATGGCCGATCGGCTCATCCACGGCGCGGTGCGCCTGCGGCCCCACGTGAAGACGCACAAGTGCCCCCTGCTCGCGCACAAGCAGATGGCGGCGGGCGCGATCGGCATGACGGCGGCGAAGCTCGGCGAGGCCGAGGTGATGATCCACGCGGGGATCCCCGAGGTGCTCGTGTCGACGCCGATCGTCGGGCGCACGAAGATCGATCGTCTGCTCGCGCTCTCGCGGCACGGCATCGTCCTCACGGTCGTGGACGACGCGGGCGCGGCGCGGGCGATCTCGGACGCGGCGGCGCGGGTCGGGCTGAAGATCCCGGCACTCGTCGACCTGGACGTGGGGCAGCGGCGCACGGGGGTTTTGCCGGGCGAACCGGCGCTCGCGCTGGCGCAGCAGGTGGCGACGATGCCGGGCCTCGTGCTCGTCGGGCTCCAAGGGTACGAGGGGCATTTGCAGCACGTGCAGGTCCGCGACGAGCGCGAGTTGCATTGGCGCGCCTCGATGAAGAAGCTCACGGACACGGCGGACCTCGTCCGCGGCGCGGGTTTGCCCCTCGACATCGTCTCCACCGGCGGCACGGGCACCTCGACGTTTGCCGTCGAAGCCACGGGCATCACGGAGATCCAGCCGGGTTCGTACGTGGTGATGGACGACCATTACGGCACGGTGCAAGGCGTGGGATTCGAGCAAGCGCTCTTCGTCCTGACGACGGTCGTGAGCCGGACGCGCACGACGGACGTGATCGTGGACGCGGGAATGAAGGCGCTCTCGAACGACAGCGGCCCGCCGCGGGTGCGGGGCATCGAGGGCGCGCGGTATACGTTCGCCGGGGACGAGCACGGCCGGATCGAGCTCGACGGCGAGGGGAGCGACGTGCGGGTCGGCGACAAGGTGCTGCTCGTGCCGAGCCATTGCGACACGACGATCAACCTGCACGACCATTACCACGTGGTCGAGGACGACCGGCTCGTCGAGGTTTGGCCGATCGAGGCACGCGGTCACATCCGGTAGGAGGAAACGATGAGCTACAGCGTGATGGCGTATGCGGTCAGGTTCGACAAACTGAAGCCCGTCTTCAGCAGCGGCGACGACAAGCTGCGGCGGCAGATTTGCGGCCGGTTCAAGGCGCACCTCGCCCAGCAGGCGAACTGGTTCGAATCCGAGATCGCGAACGGCGCGCCGACGCCGTTCGACGCGGTGAAGGCCTTGATCATGGGCACGGTCCCCGAGAAGGGGCACGGGTTCATGTATGCCTATGCCTACGAGCGAATCGTCGAGCACTTCGGCCGGTACCTGAACAACAATGCCTTTTCCTCGATCCGGTGGTCGTTCATGGAGGCCGTCGAGCAGGACTGGAAGAAATCGGGGCTCGACGAGACGCTCCCCTTTCGCGACCTGTACATTGGCAAGGCGCTCTGCACGTTCCCACCCCCCGACGATTTCCCCGTGCACGGCTACTGGAGCCCGGAGCAGGTCGTGGCGGGGCACAAGCGGTTCGGGGAGGTCCAGATCAGCGCGGAGACGAACGACGTGCACGATGCGATCATGGCCGTGCAAAGCTGGATCGCCGAAACGTCGCGGAAGGGCGAAGGGATCGTCGGGTTTTATTACTGACGATTCACTCCTTCGGCAGCCGCGCGCCTTTTCGGTAATCGCCCATCACCTTCCGGATCTCGTCTTCGAGCAGGAACGTCCCCCAGGATTGCTCCACCTCGCCGTCCAGCAGGAAGCCGAGGTGCAAGTGCCAGCTCCCGTTCGCCACCCCGGACGTCCCGATCCGGTCGCCCCCCTCGATCCGCGTCCTCGGCGTCTTGCCCTCGGGCTGCACGTGCGCGAGCTCGGAGAGGTGCGCGTAATAGATGTGCGTGATCTTGCGGTCCCCGTACGGGATCGGCGTATCGAGCTCGATGCGCACGCAATACGGCGTATCACGCGGCCCGGTCCAGAGCGTGTGCCCGGCCTCGGCGTAATCGACGTACCCGGAGGCAATCGCGTACACCGGCTTCTTCATCCCCATCACGTCGAGCCCGGTATCGGCCCGGTACCCGGCGATCACCCCCTCCGGCATCGGGTTGAACAGCCCACTCGGCAACTTGCTCGACCTCATCCCCTCTGGCCAAGTGGGCATGGCTACAGGTTCGTCGAGACCGGGTAGCAACGGGCTCCCGGAGACGACGTCCCCGGTGGAGGCGGGAGCCAAAACGGAGCGCTGCGAGGTGAAGGCGAGCGCGCGGCGGAAGTGGGGGGCTTCGGTCAGTTCGGCGCTGTTCACCTCGTGAACCGCGCTTTGGGCAGGCCGACCGGATCCACCCACCGGAGCAACACAAGCCGGGAACAAAACCAACCCGAAGGTTCCAAGGATCCGAGCGGAGGTGGAGAGCATGTCGGTCATGGCGCTTCGGGTGGATCATCGGGCGACGGACGCGTTTCGTGACAACGTCGATCGCGGAAGCGTCTCCGAGGTACCATCCGTCTCCCTCGCGATGACCTCGAAGGCCCCCCTTGCTGCGGATGCCGTTCCCGTCCCCGACCTCCTTTGTGACGAGGCGGAAGTCCGCATCGACCTCGACGAGCTCCACCAGACCCTCGCCTTCGCCTTCGCGCTCGGCACCTCCCTCGATGCCTTCGAGCGTGTCCTCGCGGCCGCCGCGCTCCCGTCCTCGACGTGGGATCGCAAGGACTTCGAACGGGACATCTTCCTCGAAGACCTCGTCACCCGCGCGCTGCGCATCCGCATCGGCGGCCGGACCGTCGCGCCCTGCTTGCCCTACCTCCTCCGCGCCATCTCCGAGCCGCCGACCGACCTCCGCGTCGTCACGTTCCGCCAGCGCATCCTCGCCGAGCTCGCGGGCAGCCCCGAGCTTCGCCGTGACTTCGAGCGCATCTACCAGCGCCTCGTCGCGCTTCGGGCGGCGTTTTGCGCCGAGGGCGGGTCGCGCCGCGGCGGTGATACCCATCGACGCCTCGAAATCCTGCGGATCGTGCAGGAGGTCGTCGACGACCTCGCGGGCGCCTTCGCCGGCGCCACCTCCGGCGTCGCACGGATCCGCGCGTTTGGCATCGCCGCGAAAGAGAGCGAAGCGTACCAGCGCCTCGAAGCCCTCCTCGATCACGAGCGCCACCTCGGCACCGTCGACCTTCGCGTCCGCGTCGGCGTCGACGGCACCTTGCGCACCTTCCAGATCGTCCGCATCCGCGAGAACCAGGACAACCCCCTCCACACCTCCGCCATCGCCCGCTTCTTCTCGCGGCTCCGCCTCTTCTTGCGCGGGTATCGGGTCACGCCGGGCGAGGTCACCGAGCGCCTCCTCGACGACGTCTTCAGCGGCATGGAGCGCCCCGTCGCGCTCCTCTTCCAGCTCCTCGGCGACATGGAGTTTTACCTCGCCGGCCTCGGGCTCGCGGACCTCGCGCGGGACAAGGGTTTGCCCGTTTGCCTCGCCGAACTCGTGCCCCCCGGCGAGGCCGGGCTCGTGATCGATCGCCTCTACAACCCGCTGCTCCTCGCCGGCAAATCCAAGCCCGTCCCCTCGAACCTCGGAACGGCGCACGGCGACGCCGTCGTCATCGTCACGGGGCCGAACTCGGGCGGCAAGACGCGCCTGCTCCAGTCGATCGGGCTCGCGCAGCTCCTCGGCCAGGCGGGGCTCTTCGTCACGGCCGAACGCGCGGTCTTGCCGCAGCTCGCCGGCATGTTCGTCTCGCTCATCGAGGAGGCGCGCAGCGATCAGCCCGAGGGGCAGCTCGGCATGGAGCTCCTGCGGATCCGCCGGCTCTTCGAGGAGCTCGGGTTCGGCTCGCTCGTGCTGCTCGACGAGCTTTGCTCCGGGACGAACCCTTCCGAGGGCGAGGAGATCGCGCGGCTCGTGATCTCGCTCCTCCCGGAGCTGAAATCACCGGTCTTCTTGACCACGCACCTCCTCACGCTGGCCACGCACCTCGAAGACGAGCCGCCTGTCCCGCACCTCGAATTTTTGCAAGTCGATCTCGACGAAAACGAGCGCCCCACGTATGGCTTCCGCCCGGGGGTCGCCAAGACTTCGCTCGCCCACAAGACGGCCGCGCGGCTCGGCGTCACGCGCGACGAGCTCGCGGCGCTCATCGCGAAGAAAAAGCGCGCCGAGAGCTTGGGGGAGCGGCCACTCCCGTCGAGCCGCCGCGTCGCGCGCCCGATCGCTCCAGAAAAGAGCGCCGGTGCTCCGGAACGGCGCAGGCTCCGCGTCACGCGCCGGTAAATCGCGGCTCTTCTCGGCTGGCACGATCCGTGTTTCCCTGGGGCCCAGCATAAGCCTTCAAAGGAAGAGCGAGGGGTCATGGAACGGACGAGCCGAAAGATACCCGTCACCGAGCGGCAATTCTTGTGGGTTCAGGACGACGACAAAGGCGAGGTCACCTTGCACGTCGGGCCCACGATGGTCTCGCCGACCGCGGCCGATCGGGTCGTCATCGACGACGGAATGGGCGGTTTCCGCGAGGACACCACGGGCAAACCCCAGAGCATGGTGGAGCTCGGGGACAACCAGTACGCGGTCCTCTTCAACCCGCTCCTGGAGAGCGACAGCGGCCCGAACGGCCGCTTCAAGAATGGCCGCAACGAATCGCGCCCGCTCCGCAATGGCACGCGCTCGATGATCCCGGGCCCGTGCTCTTTTTACCTGCGCCCCGGCCAGCGCGCCGACGTGCGTGACGCGCACGAGCTCGCCTCGAATCAATACCTCGTCGTCAAGGTGTACGGCGAGGTCGACAAGAACGCGCCTTACTACGAGGTGACGGCGCGATCGGCGGCGATCACGCGGGCCACCGCGGAGAACCTCGACGAGCAGCCGACGACCACCGTGGACGCGCTTTCCCCCGTGCCGCTCAAGCGCGGGCAGCTCATCGTGATTCGAGGCCTCGATACGCAGTTTTACATCCCGCCGACGGGCGTGGACATCGTGCCGGATACCTCGATCGACGACAGCGGCGCGGCCATCAGCGCGGCGATCGCGCGGCAGGTCCTCGCGCAGAGCGGCGAGGAGACGGCCGCGCTGGAGGAATACGCGGCCGACGACGAGGCGACCGGGCTCCGGGGCCAGGCGCGCAGCAAGGTGCCGAACCAGTTCATCGATCAGTCGGCACGTATGCGCGGACGCAAGGCCGCGCCCTCCCCGCCCCCGCCGCAGGCAGCGCCCGCGCCCGCGGCGGCGATTGCGGCCGAGGCCAAGATCGGCGCCGCCGCGGTGCAGGATCTCCTCGCCTCTTCCGCGGTCCGTCGCGCGCTCGAGGCCGAGGCGCGGCAGGCGCGGCTCATTCGCCGCGCAGTCGTGCTCGGCGAAAAAGAGTATTGCGTGATCGTGGACGCCGACGGCAAGCGCGAGATCAAGGTCGGCCCCGCGCGTGTCTTCCCCGGGCCGTACGACACGTTCATGACCCTCGGCTCGCGCAACCGCGTGTACGACGCTTACGAGCTTTTGCCGCAGCGCGCGCTCTGGCTCCGCGTCATCGCGCCGATCAAGCGGGCGGACCTCGCCGCGAAATTGCCGCGTGGCTTCGAGCTCGCGAAGGACGAGTATTTCCCCGGCGACGAGCTGCTCCTCACAGGCGTCTCGACGTTTTTCGTCCCCTTCAACGAAATCGAGTGCCTCTCGCCCGAGACCGGCCAGGCCGTCGTCGGCAACGACCAGAGCCGCGTCTTCATCGAGGCGATCGGCATCGACCAGAAGAGCGGCATTTACGTGCGTGACCTCGCGACCGGCGAGGTGCGCCTCGTGCGCGGCAAACAATCGTACCTCGTGGATCCACGCAAGGAGGTGCAGGTCACGCGCACCGTGCCGGCGGACGACTGGAACTTGTGGATCGCCTCGAACGAGCCGCACAAGGAGACGCAGCGGGCCATCACCACGCCGTGGGCGCTCTCGATCCTCGTGCCGAACAACACGGCCGTGCTCGTGACGAGCGCGAATTCGCGCCGCGTCGTCGAGGGGCCTTGCGTGACGCTGCTCGGCTACGAGGAGTCGCTCACCTCGCTCTCGCTCTCGACGGGCACGCCGAAGAGCGACGACGAGCCGCTCCGCACGTGTTTTTTGCGCACCGTGGGCAACCGCATCTCCGACAAGATCACCGTGGAGACGGCCGACTTCGTCAAGATCTCGGTGCGCGTCTCGTATTCCGTCGAGTTCCTCGCGGACCACAAAGACAAATGGTTCAACCACGAGAACTACATCCAGTTCATCGTGGATCGCCTCCGCTCCATCGTGCGAGGCAAATGCCGCGCGGTGTCGCTCTCCGCGCTCTGGCCCGAGCTTCCGGCGGTGTTTCGCGACACGCTGCTCGGCGAACGCAAGGACGGCGCGCGGCCTGGGCGGCTCTTTACGGAGAACGGCACGTTGCTCTCGGAGGTCGAGGTGCTCGGCGCGGAGATCGAGGATCGCGAGGTCGCCGCGCTCATGCAGAAGGTGCAGACCGAGAGCGTGACGCTCGCGATCGGCGATCGAAAAGCGCAGGAGGCCCTCGCGTCGGCGAAGCTCCGCGCCGAGGTCGAGCGGCAAACGCAAGAGCTCGTCGCCGAGGCGCGTGTGCGTGCGGCGAAGCTCGAAGAGCTCTCGCGCAAGCTCGCGCACGAGGCGGCGCTCGCGAAGGCGCGCGAGGACGAGGCCGTGCACAAGGAGCGGCAATCACTCGCGGACACGCGTGAGGCCGAGGCGCAAAAGGCCCGGCTCACGCGGGAGAACGAGGAGAAGGCGTCGATGCTCGACGGCTTCCGCAAGGACGCGGAGGCGCGCGTCGAGGCGCAGCGGATCACGCACGAGGCCGAACTTGCCTACGTGACGCGCCTGCGCGAGCTCGAAATCAAGCTCATCGAGGTGCAATCGAGCGCGACCGTGGCCGAGCGCCAGGCCGTGCAGAAGCAGCTCGTCGAGGCCATGGTCGCGCTCGGCGACAAGCTGCTCCTCACCGAGGTCGCGGGGAACATGAACCTCGTGAGCCTCTTCAAGGGCAAAGACGTCGGGACGATCCTCTCCGAGGTGCTCGGCGGAACGAAGGTGATGCCCACGCTCCGCTCGATCATCGACACCGCTGCGACCCCGGCGAAGGGCGAGCTCGGGGCCGGCGCGGAGGCAGGCACGCGGCCCGCATAGTGTCGGGGGCGCCGATCGTGTAACGTCGGGCCTCATGTTGCTGAAGACCGGCCCGCGCAGCCGCGCGCGGGCGTGGATCCTCTCGGGGGCGCTCCTCTTCGCGCCCCCCGCCTTCGCAGGGGATCCTCCGAAAGATCCGGCCCCGAACGATCCGGCGCCGAAAGAAGAACCCCCCAAGGACGAACAACCCTACGTCCACAAAGGGTTTGTCTACCGGAGCACGACCGCGGTCCGCTACAATCCGCTCGGGCTCTCGAGTTTCTTCCGCGTCGGCTACCAGCGCCCGCTGCTCGGCCCGCAGGACAACATCCTCCTCCAGCGCACGTTCGTCGGCATCAACGCCGTCACGACGATCACGCCGGCGTTCATCCGCGGAGGGCTGCGCCTCGACGTGCAGCCGCTCGCCTTTTTGCAATTCCTGTTCGCCTACGAGGGAATGGCCCTCTTCGGGACGTACGACTCGCTGCAATCGTTCAAGCGTGTCTCCGAGGATTTCGGCGACGTGAAGCAGATCGAGCGCGGAAAGCAGGGGCTCTCCTATCGCACGACCGGGGGCATCTTCACGGCCGACGTGATCCTGCAGGCCAAGGCCGGGCCGATCCTGCTCGTGTCGGACACGCAGTTCATCCATACCGATTTCACGATCACGCCTGGCGACCGATTTTATTTCGATCTCCCGTTCAGCATGCTCGCCATGGACGACGGCTGGATGGTCTCGAACGAGACGGACCTCCTCTTCGTGACCTCGTTTGGCCTCATGGCGGGCGCGCGGCACGGGGTGTATCACACCTTCTTCCCGGCCGAGCTGATCGCCGGCGAGGAGGCGCGTGCCGAGCAGATCACGCCGATCGAGTTCGCGGGCCCGCTCCTCGGCTTTCAATTCCCCGAGCACAACGGGCCGAAACGTTTCAATGCGCCCGGCATCTTCCTGAACGTGAGCTGGTGGATCCGCAATCCCTATCGAACGGGGCAGGAGGTCGCCGCGACGGTGCCCTACATCGTGGGTGGATTCACGTTCAAGGGGACGCTCTGAACGTGTGCGCCATCGTGGTAGCTCCAGCGGCTGCGTCAAAATTCAGGCGAATCTCGCGCTAGGACACGCCCGCAAACCCTGGCATCATGGGAGCAGGTTCCCGAACCCCTCGGCGCCGGAAGCTCGTCTGCCATGAAAAACGAATCGACGGAACGCCTCACCATCGGCCCGCACGTCGTGACCTTCGTGCCGCCGGACCTGCTCGTCCTGGAGTTCGGGGTTCCCCTCGAAGTGGACACCTTCAGCCGCGTCCTCGACTACATGTACGGGATGGGGGCCGAGCGAGGCCCGTGCAAGGTGCTGATGGACATTTCCCGCATCCGGAGCGTCCCCCGCGACATCCGCGAAGCCGTCCGCGCCCGCAAGGACGCCTCCAAGAACACGGCCGTCGCCTTCGTCGGCGCGCCGTTCAGCGTGCGCGTCGCCCTCGAGATGATCATCGCCGCCATCCGGATCCTGAAGCCCGAACGGCCGCGTTATCCCAGCGCATTCTTCGCGCACAAAGAGGAAGCGCTCGCCTGGCTGCAATCGCAGCCGAGCGCCGCCGCCTCGAACCACGCCGCTTGATGAATCGAGGCCCGGCGCGATACAAGCATCTTTCCATCATGTCGCCCGACTCCCCGCCCACGGTCCTCCGCTTTGGTGACCATTGCGTCAGATTCGTGGCGCCCGACGTGGCCATCGCGGAGTTCAGGAACTTCACCAACACCGAGGACGTCGTCGCCCTCACCGACGTGCTCCGCGCAGCGAAAAAGCGGGAGGGGCAACTCTTCACCCTGGTGGACCTGTCGGGCGTGACGACGGTGCCCCAGCGCGTACGGATGACGGGGGCCCGCATCGTGCCGGACTACGACGCCCTCGCGTTCGTGGGCGCCGGCTTCGGCCTGCGCGTGATCACCGAAATGGTCATGCGCGCGACGAAGGCGCTCTCGCCAAAGTTATCGTTCCCTTATGCATTCTTCGACGACCACGCGGCCGCGCTCGCCTGGCTCCAGACGCATCGGCGCGCCCGCGAGGCCACGGCCGAGGCGACCGGCCTGCGCTGAACGAGCAGCCTTTCAAGGCGCCGGCGCGCTCACGTGCTCCTCGATCGCCTTCAGCACGAGGAGCGAGCGCCGCAGCACGTCGAGCCCCACCTCGTAAGGCATTGGCTGCGGCTCTGCCATCGCCGCCTCGTAGCTCGATTCGAGCTCGGCCGCCCGATCCGTGAGATCGCTCGTCGCGCCGCCGTACGGACCGTGCGCGACCGCGAGCAGCGTCTCCACGCCGACGGAGAGCCCGTGCACGAAGGCCTCGCGCCGAGGCGGCGAGCCCGGCAGGCCCGGGCCCCGCATCCCCACGGCCGCCTGTTGCATCTCCTCCGCCGCGAGGCGCGTCCCCATCGGCTCGCCTTCGGGCACTTCTTCGAGCGTGAACGCGAAGAGCCGCAGCAAACGATCCATGTCCGCGTCGCCCGGCGGCATCCCGCCGAGCTCGGTGCGACGCAGGGCGATGCTGAAGTCCGCGAGGGGCCGGGCGAAGCGCGCGAGGGCGACGTAGATGTCGGGCGGCGGGGACGCCCGCAGCGCGGCCTGCTGGATCTGACGCACGAGAGGCAAATACGTGGGCGGCGCGTTTTCCCGCACGACGAGCACGCACCCGCCGAGCAGGAGCAGGCCTCCGCAAAGCGCCCCACGCACCATGGCTCCTCCCGCCGTCCGGGGCTGCAAACCGCGCGCCGGTGACGCCGCACCGCCGTTCTGTTAAGCCGGAACGCATGACGCACACGCAGACGTCGCTCGCCCTCGCCGCGCTCGCCCTCGCGCTCGTGCCCTTGGCCCTCGGCTGCGAGGAGAGCACGCCTTCGCCCTCCCCGGCCGCTTCGGCCGAGCCGCTCACGGCGCCGAAGCCCATGGACGTCGTGCCTGCGAGCCCGCCCAAGGTCGACCTTGGCCCGCTGCCCGTGCCCGCCATGTCCGCCGCCGACCTGCCCCCCGATCCCGCGTCCTCGGCGGCCCCGAAGTCCACCGGGACGACCCCGGCCGCAGCCCCGGCCCCGGCCCCGACGACCCCGACCGGCGCGGCCAAAGGCGGCGCGGCCCCTGCGGATCTGCGCGCTCCGACCCGCACCAGCCCCGGCCCGATGGCCCCGCGCCCCACCGAGTGACCCCGACGCACGGCCCCGAGCGAGGCCATGACGATGGGGGGATCCCTTGCGCGTGAACCTGTGGCAAACTCGTTCACCGTTCGAGGGAAGGTTCATGAACGACACCGCGCGCCGCGAGCAGATCCTCCAGGCCGCCGATCGATTGCTTCGGCATTACGGGCCTCAAAAGACCACGGTGGCGGACGTGGCGCGGGAGGCCGGCGTGGGCGTGGGTACGGTGTACCTCGAATTCACGTCGAAGGAGGCGATCGTCGAGGAGCTGTCGCGCTCGCGGTACGAGGTCGTGCTCGACGCGATGCGCGTGGCGGCGGCGGCGGACGGGCGCTCGTTCGGCGAGCGGCTCGTGGGCGCGCTCGACGCGCGGCTGCGAGCGTATTTCACGCAGGCGGACGGCGGCGCGCACGCGTGTGACCTCTTCCATTGCGGCAGCCCCGCCGTGAAGAGCGCGTCCGAGCGGTTTTACCAGGAAGAGTGTGCCCTGCTCGCCGACCTGCTCCGTCGAGGGACGGAGGCCGGCGAGCTCGACGTGGCCGATCCGGATCTCACGGCGCGGGTGATCCTCCGGGCCTACAAGAGCTTCACGCCGCCGTGGATCTTCATGGAAGAGCGCGACGAGGTCGTGCGGCTCTCCGCGGCCATGCATGCGATCGTGCTTGGGGGCGTGGTCGCGCGGAAGTAGCAGATCGCCTGCCTTCAGCCCTCCCCGAGCCGCTGGAGATGGGGGCGCGCTCCGGCTTCCTCCACGACGACCCAGGGGTCCTTCGGGTCGTAGGCCGTGACGCCCCAGATCGGGAATGGCGGGGCTTGGTCGAGCGAGGAGAGGCCGTCGCGCAGGAGGGCGCGGCCGGCGGCGGAAAGGGTGTAGAGCGCCGTCTGCCAGCCGTTCGGCGCTGTCCAAGGTTTGGCGTGCAGCGCGCCATGCTCCGCCCATTGGGCGAGGCGATTGAAGATCGTGATGTCTCCTGTCACGGAGACCCAGCGCCAGAGTTCCTGGCCGGTTTCATTCTCGCGCCCGAGGATGCGCGCGGGCGACGAAGGCGTCTGGTTTACGCAGCCGAGCAAGAGCGTATCGAAGGTCGAGAGGCTGAGGCCGCGTGCGGTTCGCTTGGGAAAGAGTCCGGCCTGGTAGACGCCCAGGTCGAGCAGCACTTTGTTCTCCCGCGTCTCGCGGAGGGGCTTTCCAGACAGGATCGGCGAAGACGCCGTGAGCTTTTTCCACAGACGCGCCTTCTCTTGAACCTCGCGGAGCGACAGAAGGCGCGCTGTCCCCCAGGCGTTGCGTGCCATTGCGGGCTCCAGGGTAACGTATACGATGCCAAAGCTGAGGCGCGCATGTCTCTCCTCGTATTCTCCCACGACGATGAGCGAAAGATCAGGCTGCATGGGCCTGCACTGGAGCCGATAGAAGCAAAGCGCCCATAGTGCGACTCGGTCGTTCCAGGTGAGTGAGGTCCAGAGGACGACCGGCTCGTCCGCGGCGAGAGCTTTGAGGGTACGGCGGTACGATGCCAGAAACCTCACGCGCTCTTTCCCTTGGAACTCCCAGACATCTGCCCAGAAATCTGCGCGCATGCGCCTCTGGGCATCGAGATCCCGAACGTACGGACCCACGAGCCAGCCATCGGAAACCAAGCTCACGGGGAGACGCATCCCGCGGCGAACGACGAGACCTACTTGGTTGGATGTAGCGATGTGGAGGGTCATGGCACGCTCAAAAGCCGCACTGGACACATTGAGAGGACGGAGGGTCGCCAGATCTACATCGGTCGTGACATTCGGCGCATACGGTGGGTCCGGCTCCTGACCGACACCAATACGGGGCGTACTGCTGACACTTGACGTACTTTCTGATGCACACTCGATTAGAGCCCTCCTGCTCGCACTTTTCCTGGCAATCTCTGTAGTTCGCATGCGCCGTATCCTGGCAAGCCCTCCGCTGCGCCGAATCCTCGATCTTGCCACACTCGATCGAAGCCGCATCATACCCCGCCTGACACTCGTCATCACACGGCCCCCCCGAAACGATATTGCACACCGGCCCATCCGGCTCCGGCGGAGCACTCAGCGGCTCGAACGGCACACTCCCATACCCACCCACGCCCACGCCGGTCGGCACGATCACCCCGCCGCCCACCCCCGACGTCTCGTACAACTCCTCCCGAGGAAAACATTCCCCGTCCGTGTAGTTGCAGGCCATGAAACACAAAGCTGCAACAACCGCAATCCCCAGGACTCCCCTCGTTCCATTCATATGGACCTCCATCGAAACACGGGCCCAGCCACGAGCATCGCCGCCCAGCCTCCAGGCAACACGAGGCTCCGTCCGCCCACCCAATCCACGTTCGCGCTGACCGACACCCCGACAACACCACCAAAGTACACGTTCACCTGCGCATGCCCCCCCGGCGAAAGCCCCACGACACGCCCGCACAACGTCGCGCCACAAGCAGGCATCGTGTAGACAGAAAACGAAGGTCCCATCCGGACATCGCCGTCCTTCCACGCATACCCGAAGGCCGCGGACATCTGGTTGTACACCCCCACCCCGAGCCTGCCGGTCCCCGGCAGGATGCTGCACAGGTCATCCACGCCAAACGAGAAACCACTCTCCCGGCGCCACGACAGCGCCGCGTGAGGGCTCACGGCAAAGCGCGGCAGCGTCCCGACGAGCATCCCTCCGAGGCTCACGCCGCCGGCGAGCTCATACGCCTCCGCCGACGTCGCGACGATCAGAAGAAGCACGGCGCCCCCGACACGGCCCGCGAGCTGCCTCTCCCCCCGCACCCGCCCCGCCCCCTCCCGCGTACCCCTGCGCACCATCCTACGTAGGTACGCAGGGTACCTGTTGACGCAAACCTCCGTCAACCGCTCTGCCCACGGCCGCGACACCACGCAGGATCAACACGAGGCGCTCCCCCGCCGCCGTACGCGCCGATCCCCGTCAGCCGCAAGCGCACCGCGCCCTCGTGCACGCAGCCCCCGGTCTTCTCCAACCCCGCTCCCCCACCCCTTGCGAGGGACCCGGATCAGCAACAACAGGCAACGGCGACCCCTTGCAACCGACCCATGGCAGCCACGAGACCCGGCGCCCACGTGTCGCAGCCGATCCGGATCGACCCCAACACCAACCGTCCCGTGCCGCGAGGCGGTCCGGATCCTTCGCACCCCCCGGCACGTGCCCCTCCCCCGTGAGCCGTGTCACGCGCGTCTTGACGTTGGGCCCCGTTGCATGCGAGTTTCCCCACCCATGCGCAACCTGCACCTGGGTGATCTCGATATCGGTCTGAAGAACCTCGCGACCGAACGCAAAGCGGACCTCGACCTGTCCGCGGCGGGCAAGCTGTATGGCCCCATGCTCGCGAGGAGGCACGAATCCATCCAGAACCTCCCCGAGGTGCTCCGGAAGCGTCCCCTCGTCGCCGAGCTGGAGGCGACCGATGACCGCCACGACGGGTACGGCGGGGCCATCTTCGCGTATGTGGAGGCCATTCTCCTTTTGCCCATCGCCTCGGACGCGACACGCGCGGCCGCCCTGCGGATCCGAGAGGCCTTCGTGCCGAACAGGACCGGCCTCACGGATTCTTATGCGGAGGAAGCCGCGACGGCCATGAAGAACCGCCCCAAGCTCGCCGAGCTGGAGGCCGATCTGAAGATGTTTCCAGCGCCGGACGGCAAGACGCTCCACGATTGGGTGAGCGGCTTCCTCGATGCAGGGGACGATCTCTCGACGTTGCTGAACGAGCGATCGCTCGTCGGCGTGAGCAGCAACGAGAACGGGACCAAGCTCCGGAGCGAGACGATCAAGCTTCTTTATCAGTTTCGCGCCACGCTCCGCACCGAAATGGAAGAAAACCCGGCCCTGCCCCGGGACCTCGAACGAAGGTTGTTCAGCTATTTCGACGAGCTGAACACGCGAAGGAAGAGGAGCGGGAAGAGCAAAACAGAAGCGCCGGCAGAGGGCTCTGCGCCGACGGGGAATCCGGGCGGCTGAGTTTTTTCTTCAAGCACAATACGACCGACCGACCGCAGGTTCGAGCTCGGCGCGCCTGCGCCGCAGCCGCTCGCTCATCACATTCGGAATCTGCGACGCCGCGGCGATCGCCTTGTCGAGCTGGCGCATGGCGCGCTCGCGATGGCCGTGGCGCGCGGCGTGGAGGGCCCGGACCTCCAGGACCTCGATGTGCTCCTGCCCCACGCTCGCGCGCGCCGAGCGGGCTTCGAGCGCCTCCCACGCCGAATCCATGTCGGAGAAGCTGCCCTCGGCGTCTCCCGTCGCGAGCTCGATCATCGCGCAGAGCACGTCCTCCGAGGGCGACATCTCGCCCGCGCCCCCGCGCAAGGCAGAGGCAATGGCGCGCGCCGTGCGCGCATCGCCGCGGACGAGGGCGATCCGCGCGTCGAGCAACGCGAGCAGGGCCGGGCGCACGCAGCCCGCGAGCCGCGCCGCGGCGGAGCTGGCCGCGCGGACCATGGGCTCGGCAGCGTCGACGTCGTCCATCCAGTACAGGTGCTCGGCGAGGTTGTAATGGCCCGCGAGCTCCAGCGTGGGCTGGCCGAGCTCACGGCCAAGGTCGCTCGTGCGCTCGAAATCCTGGGTCATGCCCTCGCGATCGCCGCGGAAGGCCCGCACCATCGCGCGGGTGTTCCACGCGGCGCCGAGGTGCAAGAGATCGCCGCGCTCCTCGCAGCGGCGAATGACCTCGTCGAGCATGGCAGCGGCCTCGTCGACCCGGCCGAGCAAAGGCAAATTGTACCCGAGCAGGAGCCGCGCAATGACATACGTCTCATAGGCCTCGTCGCCGAGGCGGCTCGCGAGCTCGGCCGCGCGCGAAAGCTCGGCCGCCGCCTCCTCCCCGCGCTCGGCCCGCAGCGCCGATCGCCCGACGCCGAGCAAGAGGCGCGCTTCGAGGAGCGCCGAGCGCTCGCACGGGCCGACGTCGGCCTCGCGCGCGGCGAGCACACGGCGCTCGGCCTCGCGATATTCGCCCATCCAATCGAGCACCATGGCCTCGTCGAGGAGGAGATCCACGACGAGCGACGCCTCGCCGCGCCGCGAAGCGCCGTCCCGCGCCCGCGCGAGCGCGTCGAGCGCGTCGTGATACCGGCCGAGGCGCATCCGCGAGAGGCCACGGCCGCGCTGCGCGGGCGTCGGCAGCTCGCCCCAGAGCGCCTCGGCCTTGCCATAACATCGCTCAGCGTCGAGGTCATCCTTGCGGGCCGCCGATTGCTCGGCCGAGGCCAGGTAAAACGCGGCCGCCCGCGCCGCCGCGCCGCCGCGCTCGAAATGTTCCGCGAGGACCAAGGCATCGGCCTCGCCCTTCTCCTCCAGCCATTCCGCCGCGAGGTGATGCCCGAGCGCGCGATCCTCGTCCGTGAGCATCGCATACGCGCCCTCGCGCCAGAGCGCCTGGCGGAACGCATATTGAGGTTCGCCCGGAATGCGGCTCTCGCGCTGGCGCGTGACGATCTCGTGCGCGACGAGGACCGCGAGATCCCGCGCGACGGCCTCGTCGTCGTCGCCCGCGAGGCGCGTGACCGCGCCGCGCCAGAAGACCGCGCCGAGGATGCTCGCGGCGCGCAAGGTGCGGCGGGCGCTCGGCTCCAACCGTTCGAGGCGCGATTGCACCATGGCCACGACCGTCCCGGGCGGGGTGCCCCCGCGGCCCTCGGCCTCGGCGCGGATGAGCTCTTCCAGGAAAAACGGGTGCCCCTCGGACGAAGCGACGAGGCGCTCTTCGAGCCCCTGGGCCCGCTCGCCGAGCGCGTGCCGGACGAGGCGAACGCACGCGCGCGGAGAGAGATGCCGGAGGCGGACGTCCTGCCGGCCGCGGCTCGACCAGAGGCCCGGGACGTGCTCGTCGATCTCGGGGCGCGCCGAGGCGACGAGGAAGATCGGCTCGAACGCGAGGCCCTCGAGCGCGGCGTCGAGCGCGAGTAGCGAGGCGCGATCACCCCAGTGCACGTCTTCGAGCAGGAGCACGAGCGGTTTGTCCGCGCACTCGGCGCGCAGGAAGTCACGCAGGGCGCGCTGCATCTGCTCGCCGCACAGCTCGGGGTCCTGGCGCGCGGCGCGGAGCGGCAAGTCCTCGTCGTCGGGGAAAGGCACGCCCGCGAGCTCGCCGAGGAAGTGCGCGACGCGGCGGCGATCCCGCTCGGGGACGCGGCGCGCGACGCGCGCGAAGAGCAGCTCCCGGCGGCGCGCGAGGGACTCGCCGCCGCGGATGCCCGAGGCGCCGCGCAGGACCTCGGCGAGCAGGCCAAAGCTCGAAGCGACGCGCAAAGGATCTCCGCGGCCGAACCAGATCTCGGCGGGCTCGACCGCGGCCCGCTGGCGCTCGACGAACTCGTGGAGCAGGCGCGATTTGCCGATGCCAGCAGGGCCCGAGACGACGACGACACGCGCGGCCGGCTCGTTCTTGCAGGCGCCGAAGGTGAGGTCGAAGAGGCCGAGTTCGTGCTCACGGCCGACACAAGGCGTGGCCTTGCCGAGCAGCGGCCGGGAGACCTCGAAGCTCGCGCGCTCGCCGAGGAGCGCGAAGCCGCCGCCTTCGAGGGCCTCGACGTCGAAGCGCGCGTCGAGCAGGCCCGCCGTGGTCTCGTCGAGGGCGATCCGCGCCTCTCCGCTCCGCTCATGGAGGAGCCGCGCCGCGCGGTCGATGGCCTCGCCGACGGGCACGCCACGCGAGCGCTCGCCGAAGCCCGACGCGACGGCCATGGCCGCGCCGGGCGCGCGCTCCGAGAGCGCGAGCGCGCAGCGGGCGACGTGCGCCGCGACGTCCGTGGGCACGCGTGTCTTGTCGATCACGACCGCCGCGGTGCCGTCCGCGAAGACCTCGAGGTGACCACCGAAGCGCTCGGCGATCGGGCCGAGGTCGTCCATCGGCGAGGCGCAGGCGAGCGTGGTCGTCGGGAGAAACGTAGGGGGCGGGCCCTCCCTGCGGCCACAGAGCACGACGCCGAGGAACCTCCGTTCGCCCTCGCCGAGCGTCGATCGGGGCGCGGAGGAGCGCGGGGCCTCCGAGATCGGGGGCTCGAGGTCCTTCTCGGCGGCGAGCGCGAACGCGACGGCCGCGCCGTCCTGGGGCCTCCCGAGCGGCTCCTTGGCGAGCATACGAGCCATGAGGACGTCGAGCCACGAGGGCACGGCGGGCGCGCGCTCGCGGAGGCGCGGCGCGTCCTCGAAGATGATCTTCGCGAGGACGGCGATCGTGTGATCGGCGCGGAAGGGCGGCGCGCCGGTGATGCACTCGAAGAGCAGGCAGCCGAGCGAGAAGACGTCGGCGCTCGCCTTGACGATGCTGCCGCTGCGGACCTGCTCGGGCGCCATGTAGCTCGGCGTGCCGATGACGGTGCCGGTCTGCGTGATGCGCGAAGCGTCGCCGCAATGTGCGATGCCGAAGTCGAGGATACGCGGCTCGTCGACGGACCCGTTCACGAGGAAGACGTTCTGGGGCTTGAGGTCGCGATGCACGATGCCGGCGTCGTGCGCGACGGCGAGGGCCTCGGCGAGGCGTTCGCCGAGCGTGACGGCTTCGCGGAGGGTGAGCGGCCCGCGGTCGAGCCTGCGCCCGAGGTCCTCGCCTTCGAGCCATTCCATCACGAGCAGCGGGCCCGACGCCGCGGACGTGTCGTACGCGACGTAGCGGACGATGCCCGGGTGGGAGAGGCGCTCCAGGATCTGCGCCTCGCGGCGGAAGCGCTCGAGGCTCTCGGCCGAGACGGCGACGAGGATCTTCGCGGCGACGACGTGACCGGTCACGAGGTCGATGGCGCGAAAGATTTCGCCCATCCCCCCTGCATTGACGCGCGCCTCGACGCGGAAGCGCCCCCCAAGCACCTCTCCCGGCCGCACGAGGGGTAGCGTAACCCTAGGATTTCCGGCGTCCAGGGACCATCGGAAAGGAAACGACAATCGCAATTCGACCGGGTCGAATCGTCATGGCGCGGCAGGACGCCTGGAACGGAGGGCGGCGGGGTCTCAGGGCAATCCGGTCGTGATCACGAACTTGGTCGTCGTCCCGCTCAGGCCGGGCCTTTCGATGCAGGACGGATAGTACTGGCCCGCGCCGTTCAAGTTCTGGCAGACGTTCGCGCAGGGGCCGACGATGTCGATGATCCCGCACGCCTCGATGCCGCCGCCTTCGCGCAGGTGTCCCACGGCGCAATCGCGCTTCCAGGCGCGCGAATTCGCGACCGTGGCGCTGTTGTAGCAGGCGTGAAGGAACGGCGTGGGCGCCCAGAGGTTGCCCCAGAACGCGCCTTCGACGTCGGGATACTGAGCGAGCTCCTGGCTCCCGGTGAGCGTCTTCAAGGGCTCGGTGAGCGACCGGATCGAAAGGGTGACGGGCACCTGGTAATAATTGACCCGGGCCGCCATGCAGGCGCTCACCATGGATTGCCCCTGGGTATCGAGCCGCCCCGTGGCCCAGCAGGGCGCGACGCCGAGCTCGCCCTTGTATACCTCGTCGTGGTCGACGCCGTTGCCGTCGGTCCAGGTGAACACGAAGCTCTGCGCGGGGGTGAAGGCGCAGCCGATGGCATATTTGAGAAAGGCGCGGACGAGGGCGCCTTGGGGCCCCGGATCTTCGATCGCCGCGAGGGCCTGGGGATCGAGTGTGTTCAGGGCGAGCGCATTCAACGCGAGCGCGTTCAGGGCGAGCGCATTCAAGGCCAGCGCGTTCGCCCCGAGGTGGTTCCCCTGGACGAGCGCGACCTCGGCCTCCATGACGTCATCGGAACGCTCGTCGGTGTACGCAATGCAGCCCGGGGCCAGAGCCACGAGCGCCATCCCCAACGACCAAGCTCGCATGTGCACCTCCAGGGAATGTTGCTCCCTGGGTGGTCCGTCCGCGGGCGACCCCCTTTGGACGAACACCACAGGGGCGGTCGGTTGGATGCTCGTTCGTGGGAGGGCGTAGCGCGACGTCGGTGGTACGCCGCGCGAGGGGTGTCCCCGTCGGAACGACGGTCAGGGGAGCGCGGTCGTGATCACGAGCTTCGTGCTCGCGCTCCCGGTTACGTAGGGTTTTTCGACGCAGGATGGATAATATTGGCCGCCGCCGTTCAAGGCCGCGCATACGGAGCTACACGGACCGACGATGTCGATCATGCCACACTCCTCGATCGTGCCATCGTCGCGCAGATGGCCCGTGGCGCAGTCCCGGCTCCACGCGCGGGAGTTCGCGACGGTGGCGCTGTTGTAGCAGGTATAAATGGCCGGGGACGCGCCCCACAGGTTGCCCCAGAACGCGCCCTCGACGTCCGGAAACTCGATGAGCTCCCGGGCCCCGGTGAGGAGCCGGAGAGGAGCCTCCGTCGACCGGAGGGAGAGCAACACCGGCACCTGATAATAATTGACGCGCGCGGCCACGCAGGCGCTCACCATGCGCTGGCCATTGAGATCGAGCGGCCCCGTGGCCCAGGCCGGGGCGATACCAAGCTCGCCCGGATAGGTCTCCTGATGCACGACGTTCGACGCGTCCGTCCAGGAGAACGAGATGCTCTGCGAGGTCGTGAGGGCGCACCCGACGGCGTACCGGACGAACGCGCGGGCCAGTTCGCCCTGGTTGGTCGGATCCCGGATCGCCGCGAGCGACTGTGCATCCAGCTTGTTCGGGGCGATCCCGTTCAGCGCCAGCGAGTTCAGCGCCAGCGCGTTCAGCGCGAGCGCGTTCGACGACAGCCTGTTGCCGTCCACGAGCGCGGCCCCGCCTTCGAGGACGTCCTCGGGGCGGTCGAATGCATCTCCCACGCAACCGCACAAGAAAGCCGCAGATAGTCCAATCATCCAAAGCCCGATACGCATACATTCCTCCTCTGATGTTCGTCGGCGCCATGAACGACTCACGGAAAAACACGCGTGGGTCGGATCGCCGACGGGTTCGTGCTTCGATGCGCAGCAGACGCAACGCGTTGCGCGGCCGAGCATCGAGCCAGCCGCGCGTTGTGTTGTTAAGAAGGGGGAGATGCGGGGAGGGGTGGACGCGGGAACGGGACCGGAGGGAGGGCCCGTTCAGGGCAGCGCGGTCGTGATGATGTGCTCGGTCATCGCCGGATCCTGGTCCGGCTTCCGGATGCACGACGGGTACGCGCCCGTCTCGCCGTTCACCGGCTCGCAGACCGTGTCGCAGGGCCCGACGATATCGATGATGCCGCACTCCACGACGGAGTTGTCGGGGTTCAAATGGCCCGCGGCGCAGACGCGATACTTGGAGCGGGAGTGGGCCACCGTGGCGCTGTTGTAACAAGAATGGAGGTACGAGCCATCCTCGTCCCATAGGTTGCCCCAGAACGCGCCCTCGATGTTCGGATACGTCAGGAGCTCGTTCGGGTCGACGACCTTCAAGGGGGCCTCGGGAGACCGCATCGAGATCGTGACGTGCGTGCCATAAAAGTTGGTGAGCCCCGCCAAGCAGGCGCTCACCATGCGCTGGCCCGTCAGATCGAGCGGGCCCGTATGCCAATAGGGGGCGAGGCCGAGCACGCCCGGATAGCTCTCGGCGTGCTCGACGTCTTGCGCGTCGTGCCAGGAAAACTCGAACGTCTGGCCCGCCTGGAGCGCGCAGCTCACGGCGTACTTGACGAACTCACGGGCGAGGTCGCCGTTCGCATCGGCATTTCGGATCGCCGTAAACGAACTCGGGTCGAGCGCGTTCAGGTTCAGCGCGTTCAGGTTCAGCGCGTTCAGGTTCAGCGCGTTCAGGTTCAGCGCGTTCAGGTTGAGCGCATTGTCCTTGATGACCGCGCTCTCCGCTTCGCCGACCGCCTCCTCCCCCTCCGGACCCACTTCTGCGGTGCACCCTCCCAGAGCCGCCGCCAAAACCACGAGCTGAGCCCCTCGACCGAGAATACGCATGATTGACCTCCGTTCCTGCCGCAAGAAACCGACGGAGCCGAACGATGCAGGGATTCCGGACATTCCATTATGTCTATATGCGTTCTTAGAACGAAGCAAGCACAAAAATGGCGGAAATCGCTGTGCCGAGTTTGCTCAACATGAGCAATCCCCGCACGCGACGATAGGAAGGGTGCGTCGGCGCACGAACGCGACGCATTAGCGTACGGCAAAGGCCTGACGCGGCCCTTACGAAACGACAGGACGATCGCCGTCAGGACTTCGCAGCGGCGAGCGCACGCCGGAGCCGCGGCGTCATGACGGTCGCGACCCGTGACGCGACGTCGAGCGCGACCTCGAGTTGCCGCGCAGCGTCGTCACGGCGGCCCCGGCGCAACGCCGAGAGCGCCCGCGCTTCGAGGACCTCGATCCGCTCCTGACCCACCGACGACCGCGCCGAACGCTCTTCGAGCTCGTCCCAGCGCTCGGCCGGTGCGTCGGTCGTGGCGAGCTCGACCATCGAGCAGAGGACCTCCTCGGAGGGCACCAGAATCTCGGTCCCCTGCGCCCGCCCCTCCACCTGCTCGGCGCGAATGGCCGCGACGATGGCCGCCGCCTCCGCCTCGTCGCCGCGGTAGGCGGCGAGGCGTGCCTGGAGCAGCCGGACGATCGCGGGGTGCGCGCCGATGTTCGGCTTCTTGAACAAGGCCGCGGCGGAGCGGATGTACGGCTCGGCTGCGGGGAGGTCGTCCATCAAATAGAGATATTCCCCGAGGTTATAGTACCCCACGAGCTCGATCGCCGTTTGCCCAATCTCCCGTCCAATGGCAATGGTTTGCTCGTAATCGGCAATGAGCCCGGCCCGATCGCCGCGGCAGGCCCGGACGAGCCCCCGGTTGGCGAGCGCTGCGCCGAGGTGGAGGAGGTCGGCGCGGACCTCGCAGCCCCGAATGACCTCGTCGAGGACCGCGGCCGCCTCTTCCAGCCGCCCGAGCCCCGGCAGGATGAACCCGAGCAAAAGGAGCGCGATCGTGCGCGTCTCGTAGCCCTCCTCCCCGAGCCGAGCCGCCTTCTCCGCGGCGGCCGAGAGCTCCGAGGCCGCCTCTTCATTATGATCGGCGCGGTGCGAGGACCGCCCGAGCCCGAGCAGGAGGCGCGCGTCGACCAGCGGCGACGTGCCCTCGACGTACCGCGCCTGCGCGGCGAGGACCCGCTCCTCGGCGCGCTTCACGTCGCCCATCCAGTCGAAGACAATGCCCTCGTCGAGCAAGAGCTCGACCTGCAAGAGGACATCCCCCGCGGCCTCGGCCTGGGCCCCGGCCGCCGCGAGCTCGGTGACCGCGTCCTCGTACCGACCCCGCTTGAACCGCGCGAGCCCACGCGCTCGCCGCGCCGCCGCGGTGAGCCCCGCGAGCAGCTCGTCGGCGCGGGCGAAGTACCGCTCGGCATCCTGGTAATTGCGCCGCGCGCTCGCCTGCTCGGCGCCGCGGATGTACATCGTGCCCGCCCGCTCGAGCAGGCCACCGCGCTCGAAGTGGCCCGCGAGGACGAGCGGATCGGCCTCGCCCGCGCGTTCGAGCCACTCGCCGGCGAGCCTGTGGCCAAGCGCCCGATCGTCGTCCGTGAGCAGCGCATACGCGCCCTCACGCAGGAGCGCGTGGCGGAACGCGTACTCCTCGTCCCCGGAAAAACGGCTCTCGCGGTGCCGCAGGCAGATCTCGCCGGCGACGAGCGCGGCGAGCGGATCGCTTTCCGGATCACCCTCGCCGACCATGTGCACGACGGCGCCGCGCCAGAAGACCTCGCCGAGGATGCTCGCGGCGCGCAGGGCCCGGCGCGCGCGGGGCTCGAGCCGTTCGAGGCGCGTCTGCACCATCGCGATGATCGTGCCCGGGAGGGATTCGCCGAGCGAGCCCTCGGAGGCGGCCCGGACGAGCTCTTCCAGGAAAAACGGGTGCCCCTCGGAGAGCGCCACGAGCCGCTCGACGAGCGGAGCGTCCGCCGTCTCGCCGAGGACCTTGCGCGCGAGGCGGGCGCTCGCCTTCACGGAGAGGTGCTTGAGCCGGATCTCCTGGCGGCCACACTCGACCCATAGCTGCGGGAAGACCTGATCGACCTCGGGGCGCGCCGTCGCGACGAGCAAGATGGGCTCGTCCGCGAGCTCGCGCAGCGCCGCTTCGAGCGCAGAGACGGAGGCGCGATCGCCCCAGTGCACGTCCTCGACGACGAGGAGCGCGGGGCGCTCGGCGCAAAGGGCGCGCAAGAAATCACGAAATGCGCGTCGTATCTGCTCGCCGCAGAGCTCGGGGTCCTGGCGCGCGGCGCGGAGCGGGAGGCTGTCTTCGTCGGGGAACGGGATGCCCGAGAGCTCGCCGAGGAACTCGGTCACGCGGCGCAGATCCCGCTTGGGGACGTGGCGCGCGACAAACGCCGCGAGGCGCTCGCGCCGCACCTCGATCGGCTCACCGCCCTTCACCTCGGCCGCACGCCAGAGCACGTCCGCGAGCAGGCCAAACGTGGAGCCCGCCCGCTGCAGATCCCCACGACCCCACAAGATCTCGACGGGCGCGGCCGCGCGCTTGCGTCGCTCGATGAACTCGTGGACGAGGCGTGATTTGCCGATGCCCGCCGAGCCCGTGATCACCACGGCGAGCGCCGCCGGTTCGTCCTCGGCGCTCGCGAAGCTCTGTTCGAGCAAGGTGAGCTCGTGCTCACGACCGACACACGGCGTGAGCTTGCCGAGCAGCGGGCGGAAGGCCTCGGCCGAGACACGCTCACCGCGCAGCTCGAAGCCGCCGGGCGCGAGGTCGACGATGTCGAAGCGCCTGTCGAGCAGGCCCGCCGTGGTCTCGTCGATCGCGACGTGCGGCCCAGGGATCGAGCCCTCCATGTGCAGGAGCCAGAGCGCTCGTTCGATCGCCTCACCGACCGGCAGGCCGCGCCCGAGCTCGCACCAACCGGTGGTCACAGCGATGGGTACCCCCGGAAAAAACTCGCGGAGCGCGAGCGCGCAGCGGGCGACCTGCGCGGCGATGTCCGTGGGCACGCTCGTGTGATCCAGGATCACGACGGCCGTTCCGTCCGCGAGCAGCTCGAGGTGCGCGCCGAACCGCGTGACCACCGAGCGCATCGTGTCGGGCGTGGAGACCGCGAGCGTCTTCGAGGTCGACGTGATGGGCGGCGCGGACGCGGGCGGGCCGAGCAGCACGACGCCGAGGAAGCGACGCTCGCGCTTGCCGAGCGAGCGCGGCGGCACGTCGTCGGGGTCGTCGTCGTCGAGGAGCGTCTCGGCTTCGAGGGCGCGGGCGAGCACGGCGCCGTCACGCGGCCGCCGCGTGGGCTCCTTCGAGAGCATGCGCGCGACGAGCTCGTCGAGCCACGGGGGCACGACGACGCCGAGCTCGAAGAGCCGCGGCGCCTCTTCGAAGATGACCTTCGCGAGCACCGCGACGAAGTGATCTCCCTGGAACGGCGGCCTGCCCGAGAGGCACTCGAAGAGCAGGCATCCGAGGGAGAACACGTCGGCCGAGGCATCGACGATGCCGCCGCTGCGCGCCTGCTCGGGCGCGATGTAGCTCGGCGTGCCCATCATCGTGCCGGTCGCGGTGATGCGGGCGCTGCCTCCGAAAAACGCGATCCCGAAATCGAGGATCTTCGGCGACTCGATTCGTCCTCCAACGAGGAAGACATTGCCGGGCTTGAGATCGCGGTGGACGATGCTCTGCGCGTGCGCGGCGCCGAGCGCGTCGGCCACGGCCGTGGCGAGCGTGATCGTCTCGGGGACCGTGAGGTGGGTCCGCGCGAGCCGGTGCGCGAGATCCTCGCCTTCGAGCCACTCCATCACCAGGAATGGCTGTCCGTCCGGCATCACGTCGTACGCCACGTAGCGGACGATGCCGGGGTGCGAGAGCCGCGCGAGGGCCCGGCCTTCGCGCTCGAAGCGCGCCACGGTCTCGGTCGACGTGTCGTTCAGGACCTTGGCGGCCACGACCTCGCCCGTGGAGAGATCAAAGGCGCGGTAGACCTGCCCCATGCCACCGCCGCCGACCTGGGCGTCGATGCGGAATCGCTGCGCGAGGACCTGCCCGACTCTCATCCGGAAGGCGGTTGGCGAAGTCCGTGGTTCGACGACGTCGAGGTCCAGTTTGCCCGCACCGTGACCAGCATACGCGTCGCCAGCACGCGAATCATCATCTCTACGCGGTCAAGACGAACGTCGCGCGCGCAGGGCCCATGTCCGGAAGCAGCCCCACGAGCCTCCCGTACCGTCCCGTCACCTTCTTGCCCGTCCCCCCGTTGACGGAGCGATGAACGGATTTATGGTTCGTTCACGCCTCGTGCCACCGGACCGGCGACGCCGACCGTGGCGAGGCGCTCTTTCCTGAAGTCCCAAGGAGTCCCACGATGACGACGCTCCGCGACGGGGCCCGCGTGCCCTCTTCTCCGTTTCCCGTGCTTCCGCTCCGCAACGGGGTGCTCTTTCCCGGCGCGGTGATCGCTCTCCCCATCGGCCGCGAGCGCTCGGTTTCGCTCGTTCGGACGCTGAGCAAAGGGGACGTGATCGGCGTCCTCACGCAAAAAGACCGCAACGTCGGCGACCCGTCCGAGGCTGATCTCTATCGCCTGGGGACGTTCGCCCGGGTCGTGGAGACGGGGAGGCTGCCGAGCGGCGACATGAAGCTCGTCATCGAGGGCGTGGGCCGCATGCGCCTCGATCGAATCGTGCGTCGCGACCCGTTCTGGCTCGCGGAGGGCGAGGTCGCCGCGGAGGGGAGCGAATCGAGCGAGGAGGCCAAGCTCTTCGCCCGCGCGCTCTTCGATCAGGTGCGCGAACTCGGCCGCGGAATCGAGAATTCGATCGATCCCTCGCTCGCCGAGGAGGAACCGGGCCTGTTCGCGGATCGGGTCTCGGCGCTGCTCGGGCTCACGTCGGACAAGGACATGCGCGTGCTCGAAGCGCTCGACGTGGTCGAGCGGCTGCGCATCGTAGCCGGCTTCGTCATCGAGCAGAAGTCGCTTTCCGAGGTGAAGCGCAAGATCGAGCAGGACGTGCGCCGCGAGATCGGCAATCACCAGCGCGAGGCGATCCTGCGCGAGCAGCTCCGGGCGATCAAAAAAGAGCTCGGCGACGAGAGCGAAGGCGACGAGACGGGCAAGCTGCGCGAGCGGCTCGACAAGGCGAATGTGCCGGACGAGGTGCGCGTGGTGGCCGATCGCGAGCTCAAGCGGCTCGAAGCGCTCTCGCCGCAGCAGGCCGAATACAACGTGATCCGGACGTACCTCGACTGGATCGCGGAGCTGCCCTGGAGCGAGCGGGCGGACGCGAAGGACGACATCGACGCGGTCGGCAAGAAGCTCGACGAGGACCATTACGGGCTCGGCGACGTGAAGCGCCGGATCCTGGAGCACATCGCGGTCCTCAAATTGAAGGGCACGGCGAAGGGCAGCATTCTTTGCCTCGCGGGCCCGCCCGGGGTCGGCAAGACCTCGATCGGGCAATCGATCGCGGACGCGACGGGCCGGCCGTTCGTGCGCATCGCGCTCGGCGGCGTGCGCGACGAGGCGGAGATCCGCGGGCACCGGCGGACGTATGTGGCGGCTTTGCCGGGACGGATCGTCCACGGGATGAAGAAGGCGAAGGTGAAGAACCCGGTCGTGCTGCTGGACGAGATCGACAAACTCGCGGTGGGCTGGGCCGGAAACCCCGAGGCGGCGCTGCTCGAGGTGCTGGATCCCGAACAAAACAAGACGTTCCAGGACCATTACCTGGAGCTGCCGTTCGACCTGTCCGAGGTGCTCTTCGTTTGCACGGCGAACGACCTCGGGACGCTGTCGGCGCCGCTCCGCGACCGGCTGGAGATCATCGAGGTGCCCGGATACACGCCGGACGAGAAGGCGCAGATCGCGCGGCGGCACCTGCTTCCGAAGCAGCTCGCGGCGCACGGGATTCCGGAGGGCACGTTGACGATCACGGACGACGCGCTGCGGGCCATCGTGCGCGATTACACGCGCGAGGCGGGCGTTCGTCAGCTCGAACGGGAGATCAAGAAGCTTTGCCGCGCGCTCTCGCTGGAGGTGGCGCGGGCGAAGGACGAAAAGCCGAACCTGCACGTGGAGGAGGGTGATCTCGGGAAATACCTCGGCAAGGTGAAGTTCTTCGCGGAGGTGGCGGAGCGGACGGCGTCGCCGGGCGTGGCCACGGGAATGGCGTGGACGCCGGTGGGCGGGGACATCCTGTTCATCGAGACGAGCCGGATGCCGGGTCGCGGCCGCGTGGAAATCACGGGGCAGCTCGGCGACGTGATGAAAGAATCGGCGAAGGCCGCGCTTTCGTACGTGAAGAGCCACGCGGCGGAGCTCGGCGTGGATGCGGCGAAGCTCGAAGAGGAGGACCTGCACATCCACGTGCCCGCGGGCGCCGTGCCCAAGGACGGGCCGAGCGCGGGCGTGACGATGTTCACGGCGCTGACGTCGCTGCTCTCGTCGCGGCGGGTGCGCAGCGACACGGCGATGACCGGCGAATGCACGCTGCGCGGGCGCGTGCTTCCGGTCGGCGGGATCAAGTCGAAGGTGATGGCGGCGCATCGGGCCGGCATCAAGCGGGTCATCCTGCCGCAAAAGAACGCGCGCGACGTGGAGGAAGTGCCGGAGGAGGTGCGGAGCGCGCTGACGTTCGTGTTCGCCGAGGACATGAGCCAGGTCATCCACGCAGCGCTGGAAGAGCGGCCGGCCGAGGAAGAGACCGTCCCGCTCGGCAGCGACGAGGCGTCGGCCGGCGGCGGCGCACAAGCGGTCCATTGAGGATCAACGCGCCGCAGCAAGGTGTAGGCGGATATCTGCCAAAATCCTGAGCTGCGGCGTGTCGCCACTTCTCCAGTCATTCCACGCATGCTACGGTCCCGCCCCACGGCTTTCACGCGGAGGAATGGCAATGATCTTATCGAAGCACGGGCGCACGCTCGCGGGGCTCTTTCTCACGGGCACGCTCGGTCTTTTGGGCTGCAAGGGAACGGTCGTCATCGGGGGCGGCGGCGACGACCCGCCCGGCCAGCCCGGCCCGGGTGGACCGGGCGGCGTCGTGAACCCCCCCCCCGTCTGCGGCTCCGAGCTGCACCTCATCGGCATCTACGAATCCCACGGCAATCACGGCGGCGGCGTCCATCCGGCCGGCGCCGCGTCGGTGCACGTCGAGCGGCAATCGAGCTCGATCCTGGTGCTCTCGTCGTACGAGCCGGTGCACTGGACCGTCACCGCGGCCGAGGGCGTCACGATCGAAAAGGTGATCCTGAACGGGTATCACGATCAAACGGCCGACGTGCCCGCGGGCGTGCCGGTCGAGATTCACGACGGGCCGGACGGCTCGCTCGGCGCGTACGCGTATGCGTGGCCGCACGCGGAGGGCGGCAGCGATACGCAGGGGCTCGTCGCGGCGGTGCAGAACGTGACGGGCCGCGCGCTGACCTCGTTCCACGGCTGCTACCAGGCCACGCAATTCACGCTGCACGACGATCTCCAGGCCGATTCGAGCTGTGCGGTCGAGCAAGGCTACACGCAGTCGAGCCACGTGGCCGAGAGCATGCTCGAATGCGACGACGAGCCGCCGGCCGCGGACCCGTGCGCCGGCAAGGACGACGTCGGGAATTACCAGTTCACGTTCTGCTCGGAAGAGCAAGGCGGCGGGGGATTCGTCCCGGGGCTCTCCTGCCAGCAGGCGCTCGAGAAGTGTTTGCTCAATACGAACCCGCCGCTCAGCAAGATCTGTCGCTTCAACGGCGAGGTCATCCACAAGACCGAGGTCGATCCCGGCGCCTGCGACGCGTATTGACGGGCATCCCATCGCTGACCCCACGATCCTTCGCCCCATCGTCGGCCAGCCTGCCGATTGATGCGCGCCGGGCTCGCCCGCCCGCAGCCCACAGAGGCGCTTCCCGTCCACACAACCGCTCGGCTCCGGGACCGACGTTCCGCGGGCGGGCTTTCATGCTGCGTCGCGGCGGTCGATGAGAAAAATCGTACGCAGCAGAGGCACATAGCCCACGCGCGGCCGCCATGGTAGAGGCCGGGCGTGAGTCCTGTCACCCCCCAGCTCCGCCGTCTCTATGCGACCACGTTGCCGTTCGGGATTGCGTGCGGCATCTCGATCGGGCTCACGGCGGTGCACCTGAACCGGGTGGGGTACTCGAAGGATTCGATCGGCTTTCTGGCCCTCTTCTTCGGCGCGGGGCTCGTGCTCTTCGCGCTCCCGGTCGGGGCGATCATTCGACGGTTTTCGGCCGAGCGCGTCCTCGCCGCGTCGCTCGTCGGGTACGCGGGCTGCCTCGCCGCCTTCCCGCACGCGCATACCTTCGCCTCGGTCGCGGGCGTGCGCTTCATCGACGGCCTGTTCACGATCGGCATATGGGTCAGCTCCGAGACGGTGCTGCTCGCGCAGGCACGGAAGGAGCACAAAGCCTATCTCACGACCCTGTACGCGATATGGCTCGCGAGCGGATACGTGGCCGGCCCGCTCATGGCGACGGGCATGGACCGGTTCGTCCCCGCGACCGTCTCGTTTGGTGTGGCCGCTCTGTTCGCGCTAAGCGCCGGTCTCTACGTCGCGCTGAAGATGCCGCCTGCGCCGCCGGTCGAGGGCGCGAGCACGGATGAGGAAACGCCAGGCGAAAAGAACTCGGAGCTCTCGGCCGCCACGATCCTGTGGCGCATCAAGACCTCGTGCTTCGCGTCGTTCTCGTACGGCTACTTCCAGGCGGCGGTGGTGATTTTCCTGCCGCTCTACCTCATCGAGTCGAAGGGAATCCCCGAGAACCGCACGATCGTGCTGCCGGGGCTCTTTTGTCTCGGAATGATGATCTTCTCGAACGTGGCGGGCCGGGTCGCGGACCGCGTGGGGCACCTGCTCGCGGTCCGCGTGCTCTCGTTCATCGGGCTCCTCTGCGTGCTCGGCTTCGTGTACGCCGACAACTACTGGCTCATGCTCGCCATCGTCTTCGGATCGGGCGGGTCGTTCGCGTCGATGTCCCCCATCGCGCTGGCCCTCACGGGCGTCATCGTGGAGCCACGCGATTACGGCCGTGCGAACTCGATTTACAATATGTTTTACGCGGCGGGCATCCTCTCGGGCCCGCTCGTGGCGAGCCAGATCTTCCAGCGTTTCGGCGGAATCGCGATGCTTTACCACCACGTGGCGATGTGGGCCGCGTTCGTGCTGTTCACGGTCATCTTCATGTACGACGATCCGGCGGCGCGGCGGCGAGCCCCAAAAGACGCTGACGACGCGGACCCGACGGGGCTGCCGGGCGGGGCCGCGGGGTAGCAGCCATTACGAGCCCGGCGTCGTTGCGCGGGGGAGCGCGGGCGCCGGAGCCTGCACGAGGCGCATCGACGGCAGCTTGCCGTACGTCGCAGCGCGCCACAGCCATTCGAGCGGACCATACCGGAAACGCGCGAGCCAGAACCGGCTCCAGAAGACCTGCACGGTGAAGATGACGACCGCAAGGCCGATCCCGGCGAGCGGCCCGACCTTCCCGAACCACGCGAATCCGTAACTATAAAACAGCGTGGTCGCGATCAAGCTCTGCGTGAGGTAATTGGTCAGCGGCATACGGCCGGGGCTCGCGAGGACGAGTAGCACGCGTTTGCCGCGCTCCGTCTGCAGCAGGAGCGCAATCGCCGCGATGTAGGCGACGCAGAGCAGGGGTCGGTTTACCTTGAACAGGAGGCCCGTGAGGAAACCACGCCAGGTCGGCCCTCCCGGCGGGGGCATCGGTTGAAACGCGATGAGCAGGGAAAACCCCACCGACGCGGCGATTCCGAGGCCCATGCAGGTCCAGAGGATCTTGCGGACCCGCGGGAGGTTTCCCGCGATGTCCTCGAGCAGCCGCTTCCTGCCGGCGTAAAACCCGAGCAGCATCGTGATGCTCACCGAGAAATACCACCAGATCATGCCGTGGCCGCGCCGGATCATGCCGTAGCCGATCGCGTAATTATCGAGGCGCGCCGCGATTTGCTCGACATAGGTCCCCGTCGAAAAGATCCGCATGTGCTCGTGCGCCTGCGCGACCCAGTAGGACCTCGGGTAAGGGGGCGCCTCGTGGAGGAGGAGCCCGAGCACGCTGCGTAGGCTCGGCGCGACGAGGGCAAACACGATGAGCCCGAGGACGAGCCGATCGGAGGCGCGACGCAAGGCGAGCAGCAAGAGCCCGAGGATCGCATACGTGTGCAGCACGTCCCCGTTCCAGAGGAGGATCGCGTGCGCCGCGCCGATCAGAAAGAGCACGGCGACACGTCGCAGGTAGAGCGGCGTGAGCCGCGCGCCGCTCGCCTCCGCGCGCTGCATCTGGATCGTCAGCCCGAGGCCGAACAAGAACGAGAAGATCGAGTTGGCCTTGCCCGCGAACAGGATGCTCGCCACGGTCTCGGCCGCCCGATCATACCAGCGCGGGAAATAATGCTCGTCGAGCGCGCCGATTCCGTCGGGCAGGCCGAAGCTCGGCATGTTCATCACGAGGATGCCGAACAGCGCGAACCCGCGGAGTACGTCGAGGAGCGGGTTGCGCTCCTCCGGGGGGATGGGCGTGAAGGACGGAGCGCTCTCCGTCCGGTCTTGCTCCTCTGCCATGGTGGGGCCTCCACCGAGGTAGAGGCTTCCCGAGGCGCGATGTGAACCAAAAAGCGCGCCCGGTCGCGAGGAAGCGCCGGCTGGCTCTCAGCTATGCTGGAACGCGGCTTGACCGCCGAGCACGCGCTCGGCCTCGGCCTCGTCGAGCAGGATGTAGCCGCCGCGCTCCTTGTCGTAGACGTGCACGTCGCCGGTCGCGACGTCGAACCACCAGCCGTGCAGGGTGATCGTGCCCGCGTCCACGCGCTTGCGGACGTCCGCGTAGGTCGCGACGTGCTCGAGCTGCTGGAGGACGTTGGCCTGCGAGAGGCGATCCACGGCCGGCAGCTCGGGCTTGATGAAGGGGGAGCGCTCGAGGCGCGGGAAGGCGGCCTCCCCGTGGGCGAGCCAGGCCTTCAGGTTCGGCACGGCGTTGTAGTTCTCGCGCCCGGCGAGGATGGCCTCCATGGCGCCGCAGCGGGAATGGCCGCAGACGACGATATGCTCGATCGGGAGCTTGGCCAGGCTGAACTCGATGGCCGAAGCCTCCGAGACGTCGCCCACGGAGATTCCGTCGGTGTTCGCAGGCGCGATCAGGTTGCCGACGCTCCGGACCACGAAGAGGTCCCCCGGATCGGTCGACACCATGAGGTTCGGGACGACACGGCTGTCCGCACAGGCGAAGAAGAGGACGTCGGGCTTCTGGCCCTGCCTCGCGAGTTTGTCGAAGAGCGGACGCAGGCCGGGGAGCTTGTTCTTACGAAAGTCGATGAGGCCGCTGAGCAACTTTTTCATCACCGCCGACGATAGCCCGGCCTCATTGGTGGGCAAACGAAATAGTTGGCAACGCAAACTATTTTCGTACGAGGTCGGGGGGGTGCGCCTCCTCCGCGAGGCAGGCCGCGAATCCCTCCCGGTAGGAAGGGTAATCGAGGGAAACCCGTAGGTTTCGTCGAATCTTCCCAGCGTCGATGCTGCGGTCGTTCCGGAGGGTCGGGGGCAGGTCGGCCCGGGGGACCTCCGCGGGCCGCGGGACGCCGAGCCGGGCGCAAAGCCAGTCGATGACCTCGGCCTGGGGGACGGGGGTGTCGTCGGCGACCACGAAGATCTCCCCTTTCGGGGCACGAGCGAGCGCGGCGAGGGCCAGGCGTGCGAGGTCTGCCACATGGATCCGGCTGATTACGCTTTGCCCGCCTTCGGCGATCTTGTGTTCGCCCCGCGCGAGCCGGACGTGAAGGCCACGGCCGGGACCATAGATCGCCGCCGCGCGGAGGACGACGCCGCCGGCCGCGCGCACGAGCGCCTCGGCCCGGAGGCGCGCGGCGGCGCGGGGTTCGCTGGGATCCACAGGGGTCTGCTCGTCGATCCGGCCGGCTGCGCTTCCATAGACGCCGGTCGAGGAGAGGTAGACCGCGGACGCCGCACGGGAGAGCAGAGGCAAGAGGGCAGCGTCGGTCGTGTCGTCGGGCGGGTAGGTAACGAGGACGCGGGTGTCCTCGCGGAGGAGGGGCGCGACGAGGTCCACGTCGAGGCGCGGCGCGAGGCGGACGTCGACGCCGAGCCGCGATAAGGAGGCGGCCCGCTCGGGGGAGCGCGTGGTGCCGATGACGCGGCTGCCCGCGGCGAGGGCGAGCTTGGCGGCGTGCGTTCCTGTAAAACCACAGCCGAGGAGGACGAGGGTGTCGGATGCTTTCACGATTCGCTCCTATCGGAGGAACAACGCGCCCAGGAGGGCCTGCGTGACGAAACCGGCGAGCGCGGCGAGGAAGGCCGTCCGCGTCCGGAGAGGGTGCGCTCGGGAAAACCCCATCGTGCCGAGCACGAGGCAAGCGGCTGCGGCGAGGGGCGCGTAGTATCGCATGGCCTTTCCGATGGCCGTGAAGCCCAATGCGAGGTAGACGGCGATATCGGGGACGATGAAGAAGAGCGTCATCGGCACGGCATACGAGACGCCAAAGACGGCGAGGGACGCACCCTTCTGGCTCCCCTCCCCGCCCGGCGCCGCCCCGCGCCGCGCGACGGCGTGCGCGACGCCGCCGCCGATTCGCCAGAGGACGAGGTACAGCGGCACGGCGAGGAGCGCCTGGAGCAGGTAATGCGAATCCCGTCCGAGCCCCGGCACGCCAAAGCGCGGCGCATACCCCGAAACATAGAGGAGGAGGGAAAACGCTCCGTGCAAAGCACCGAGCACGAGCATGGCCGCCCGCCCTTCTCGCGGGTCCGCGCGCGCCGCGACGCCGGCCATCGCGGCACGGGGTCCGTGGAGGACGTCGAGGAAGAGCGACCAGGCAGGGCGGGAATCGGGCACGACGCCCATGCGATAGCGGAAAGGGTGGGCGGGGGAAAGGGCCCGCGTCGATCAAGAGGCGAGCGCGTCGTCTGCGTCGTCCTCGAGCGGCGCGGCATGCGCGGGTCTGCGGGCCCCGGAGGCGGGCGCGAGGTCGCTCGCCAGGACAACCTGGAGCGAGCCGTCGGACGGGGCGAGGAGGTCCTCGATGCGCCGGAGGCCGAGGAGGTCCCGCGCCGCGAAGAGGCCGGAGGTGGCCGCGCCCGCGACGCCGTGGCTGAGCGTGCTCGCGCCGACGCTGTAGAGCCCGGGGACGCTCGATCGAATGGGGAACGAAAAGGGGCCGAGCTGGGCGGGGATCTTCGCCGTGCCGTAACTCGCGCCGCGGTGGGTCTCGCAATAAAAATCGTTCGTGAGGGGCGTGCCCACGGCGCGGAAGGTGAGGTTCTTGCCGAGCCCCGGAATCACGCGCTCGGCCGCGGCGATCATGGCGTCGCCGAGCCGCTCCTTGAGGTCGTGGTATCCCGCGGGCCGCGCGGCGGCATTACCAGCCCAGTCTTCGAACGGTTCGTAGGGGACGAACGTGAAGAGCTCCAGGGTATGGTGGCCGTTTGGCGCGTGGCCGGGGTCCTTCAAGGTGGTGACCGTGAGGAAGAGGCCCTCGACGATGCCGTGGGGGAGCGCGTGGAGGGCGCGCTCGTAGACGCCATTCACGTCGAAGGTACGATACCACCAGTAATTGCCGGAATCGAGGCCCATGGCGGGAAGGTCGAGGTCGGTGGCGCAAAAAACGCTGAGCAGGCCGGCGGAGTATTCCACGCGGCGGATCTTCCGGCGCTCGCGGTCCCCGTGCGGCGGTTCGAGGAGCGCGCCGAAGGTGATCGCGGGGTCGGCATTGGAGACGACGGCGCGGGCGAGGATACGCTCGCCCGAGGCGAGTTCGACGCCGGCGGCGCGGCCGGATTCGACGAGGATGCGGCGGACGCGGGTGCGGAGGCCCCAGGCGGCGAGGCTTTTCCCGCGAAACGGGAGCGCGAGGGCGCCTCGCGGCGAGACGAGGAGATCCTCGCAGCGAAGCGTGTCGGAGACGATGCGGCCGACGACGTCGAAGTATCGTTCGAGCCCTTTGCGCTCGTGGGGGAAGCGGGAGACGAGGCGCTCGAAGTAGCGATCGAAGCCCCGCGGGACGTCGAAGCGCTCGCCGCCGATGACGAAATGGTCGAAGCCGTCCGGATGGAGCTCGTGGAAGGTGAGGTCCGCGGAGAGGCCGAGGCCTTCGTACAGAGCCCGGACGCCCTCGCCGGAACCGAGCTCGCCAATGTAATGAACGCCCGGGCTGAACCGATATCCGTCGAGCGCGAAGCTGTGCGTCCAGCCGCCCGGCAAATAATGCTGTTCGAGGACGAGGACCCGCTGCCCCGCCCGCGCGAGCGCGACCGCCGCCGTGAGTCCCCCCGAACCCGATCCAACCACGATCGTGTCCCAGCGATCCATTGGAAGGTCCTCCTCGATCCAAGCTTTGATGCCAGAAAGACGCAGGGCGTCGTGGGAGCGCAACATTTCGTCGGGCGATCGCGCGCGTCGCGGGCGATAAGGAGGCTTCCGCGCAGGCTGCCCGGCTGGTAGGGTGCTGACGCGGAATGCCCTGCCTGCACGGGAAGGTTGAATGAGGGTCGTTCGTGCGTCGCCCGAGGTGGACGTCGACGTGGAAAGCAGCACGGTGCTCGTCGACGCGGCGCTCACGCCGACGGAGATCGGCCCACCTTCGGGTCCGCGGCCCGAGCGCCGCGGCGTGCCTGCGTCCCTCGCAGAGCGGTACGAGGACATCCATTTCCTCGGCGAAGGGGGAATGGGGACGGTCTATCGTGGGCGGGATCCGCGACTCGGACGCACAGTGGCGCTCAAGCTGCTCAAAGACAGCGATCCGGACCTTTGGCGGCGTTTCCTCCAGGAGGCGCGCGCGCAGGCGAAGATCGAGCACGACAACGTCTGCCGGATCTACGAAGCCGGGGAGGCGGACGGCGAACCTTTCATCGCGATGCAATACATCGAGGGGGAGCCGCTCTCGAAGGTGGCCGGGCGCCTGTCGCTCGAGCAACGCGTGAAGGTGATGCGGGAGGTCTCCGCCGCCGTGCACGAGGCCCACCGGCTCGGGCTCATTCATCGCGACTTGAAGCCCGGGAACATCCTGGTCGAGGTGGGCGCGGACGGGGACATCAAGCCCTACGTGATGGATTTCGGTTTGGCGCGCGAGGTCGCGGACCGCGGAGAGACGGTGACCGGCGCCGTGGTGGGGACGCCCGCGTTCATGTCGCCGGAGCAAGCGAGGGGCGATGTCCGAACGCTGGATCGACGCTCGGACGTGTATTCGCTCGGCGCGACGTTGTACGACCTCGTCGCGGATCACCCGCCGTTCGTCGCGCCCCACGCATGGAAGCTCCTGATGAGGGTGGCGTTCGAGGACGCGCCGGCGCTTGGAAAGGTGAAGAAGGGGGTGCCGGCGGACCTCGAGACGATCGTGATGAAATGCCTGGAGCGGGATCCAGGGCGGCGATACGACTCGGCGCGCGCGCTCGCGGCGGATTTGCAGCGGTTTCTCGACGGAGAGCCCATCCAGGCGCGGCGCGCGTCGTTGGGGTACGTGCTATGGAAGAAGGCGCGGAAACACAAGCTCGCGACGGCCGTGGGGGGCGTGGTGTTCGTCGCGGCCTTGGCGCTCGGCGGGGTATGGGTGAAGGCGCGCCAGCAGGCGGCGGCCGAGGCGCGGCTCGCGCAGGAGCTCGGCGAGCGGGTGAAGGAAATGGAGCTTTTCTTGCGCGCAGCTTACGAACTGCCGCTGCACGACGTGGAGCGCGAGCGGGACGTGGTGCGGCGGAAGCTCTCCGCCATCGAAGGGCGCATAAAGGACGCCGGTCCGGTCGGCGAGGGCCCGGGGCATTATGCGCTCGGGCGGGGGTATCTCGCGCTGGGGGATCCAGAAAAGGCGCGGGAGCATCTGGAGAAGGCAGTCGGCGCGGGCTATCGGTCGCCGGAGCTCGAATACGCGCTGGGGCGGACGCTGGGGGAGCTTTATCGGCGGGCGCTCGCGGAGACGAAGCGGATCACGAACGAGGAGGAGCGCAAGAAGCGGGAGGCGGACCTCGCGGCGGCGCTCCGGAATCCGGCGCTCGGGCATCTGCGGGCGGCGGGAGGGGCCGATATCGAGGCTCCGGCGTATGTGGAGGGGCTCATCGCGCTGTACGAGGGGAGGAATGAGGAGGCGCGGGCCAAGGCAAAGGAGGCGTTCGAGCAGGCGCCGTGGATGTACGAGGCGAAGAAGCTCGAAGCGGATGCGTTGTTCGCGGAGGGAAGCAAGTATCGGCACGACGCGGCGTTCGACTGGGACAAGATGATGGCGTCGTTCGGGCCGGCGGCCGAGGCATACAAGGTCGCGGCGGAGATGGCCGAGAGTGATCCGGAGGTGCATCGGGCGGCGTGTGAGCTTTGGGAGAAGATGGGGTGGGCGGCCGACGCCAGCGGGAAGCTGCCGGATCGAGAGCTCGATCTAGGGGACGCGGCGTGCGCGAGGGCGGTGGAGGCGAGCTCGCGTGACGGCGCTGCGCGGGTGCAGCGCGCGATGATGTCCTATCTACGGTTCTGGGCGGCCCATTATCACGGACAGGCGATCGACGCGGTCGAGGCAGCAGCGCTCAGGGCTGTCGAGGAGGCCGTTCGGTTCCGACCCCACGACCTCATGGCGTTGTACGAGCGGGCGACGACCCTCTACCTCCAGACAACGGTGCGAGCCGGCCGCGGCGAGCATGTCGACGTGACGAACGCGGTCGAAGCCTACGAGAACGTGCTGAACATCGAGCCTCGGTTCACGTGGGCGCTCAACGAGCTCGGGCAGACGTATCTGCTCAAGGCAGAGTTCGATCGCCGCCACGGCGAAGACCCTCGCGCGCTGCTGGAGAGCGCATCGAAGCGATTCGATCAGGCCATGGAAGCAGACCCGAGCTTCACGTTGCCTCTCTTCGGTAGGATCCGCGCGAATATCTATGGTCTCGAGTACGAGGTCGAGCACGGGCTCGACGCGAAGAAACGCGTCTCCTCGCTCGAAGACGCCGTGGCGCGCATCGATCGGGAGAAGCTCGGAGGATTTCTTCCTGCGTATTATGCGGCGAAATCGCTGCGGGTCCGCGCCGCCTACGAGCGAGGGATGGGCGCCGATCCTCGTCCCTCCCTCACCGCGGGGGTTGCAAGGATTCATGCTTTCGCGACGCCCGGCGCCGAGAACGGGTTTCTCCTGCGCGAGCTCGCCGAGCTGCGGCTGATGGAAGCGGAACACAGCCTGTCCGCGGGGCTCGTGCCCCTACCCAAGCTCGATCCATTGCGGAGCGCAGTGCAAAAAGAAGCGGATGGCGACGCCTCGGAGCTCGAACTGCACGACCTCCTGGCGAGGATGGATCTCTTCGCAAATCGCGCGGATCCCGAAGGCCGCAAAGACCAGGGGCAGAGGCTCGACGCCGCGGCTGCGCTCCTCGATCCCGTCGTCGCAAAGGAGCGAAACGACCCCCGGCCTTACCAGACCCTCGCGGAGATTTACGCCCAGAAGGCGACGTGGCGCGAAGCGCGCGGCGAGAATGCGGGAGCGGACGTCACCGCGGGCCTCGCCATGGCGGAGAAGGCGCTCGCCATCCATCCCCACAGCCCGAGGACGCTCGTGGCGAAGGGAGCGTTGTTCCTGGTGCAGGCGAGAGCTTCGCGCGGGGAAGAACGGAAGAAGGCGGCGCGCGCGGCGAGCGGCGCGTTCGCAGCAGCATTCCAGGAAAACCCGCGGCTCTCCGCATCGCACGCGGCGGCGGCCAAAGAAGCAAACGGGATCACGGAATCACAGGAGTCCAGCCAGCAGGGAGATCCGGGAACGGGACGTGGACGTCCTCCTGCTTCACGCTCGCGCGAATCGTCGCGGTGAAGGTGATTGGGCAGACATGCCAGGGCGTGGGCACGCAGCACTCGCCCATGTAGTTGAAACCGCAGGCGTCCATGGCGTCGCATTCCCGGAACAGGGCGTCCGGGGCCAGCACCGGGATCTGCGGATCACTGCAGATGTAGGCCGTGAAGGGAAGCGCGCTCGGCGAGACGCTGGGATCCGTCGTGCTCAGCGTGACGGTGGAATCGAACATGTTCCCCCACGTCTTCGACTCCCGCACGGGATAGGGGTATTCGGCCAACTCGTCCTCGGTGTGCGCGAGGGCCGGATGGGACCCTTCGAGGAGGATCTGGATGGTCTCGCCGTAGCGGTTCGTGCGCGCAAGGACGCAGGCCGTGACCCACTGCTTCTCCTGCAGCTCGAGCTTACGGTTCGTCCACTCCGGTGCGAGGCCGACGTCGCCGAAGTATTTCTTGTATACAGGAAAGAACGAGCCATTGAAATAAATGTAGCGCTCGACATGGCCCGGATCGTACACGTAGACGCCGTCCGGCAAGGCGCAGCCGATGAGGACCTCGAGGAACTCTTGCCTGGCGCCCGCCATCTCCCCCGTCGCGGATGCCGACGGCATGTAGGGCATCGCCGGGAGATACGCATTCGTGTTGACAAGCGCGGCCTTGCCAAGGGCCCGGGTCGTTTCTTGCACACCGTGATTCATCAAGACGACGGGCCTCAAGTGGTTCGCCGTCCCCGGATCCCCGCCCGCATACCCGAGGGCCTCGCGGACCACCACGTCCTCGGGATCGGCGCTCATCTCCTCGGGGTCGGCCATGCAACCCAGGCCGTAGAGGCTCATACCGATGAAAACAAAGGGCGAAGCACAACGAAGAAGGGTGATTCCAAGGTTCATGAGAGCCTCCTGTCGGGACGTCCGAAGCTGATTGCACCCCCCATGCCAGGGTTCGTCAACAGGGCAGCCAGCGTGTTGGCGCTCCTGGCAGAGACGCGCGTTTCCGCATCGCGTCCCTGAGGTACGCGGCTGCGTACCTCACGTACGGGCCCCATCCCCGCGGACACGGGCCTCCGCCCT
This sequence comes from Polyangium fumosum, assembly GCF_005144585.1. Classification (GTDB taxonomy): domain Bacteria; phylum Myxococcota_A; class Polyangia; order Polyangiales; family Polyangiaceae; genus Polyangium; species Polyangium fumosum. The sequence continues at coordinate 97,045 of NZ_SSMQ01000032.1, forward strand.
CCTCCTCCCCATCCCCCCGAACAAACCCCAGGCGCCGCCACCATGGCACGCGTGCTGCAATGGGGGGTAGGCACGCGACGTCGTGGTCTTGGCGTCGCGGCGACGACCAGGTGTATGCCGGTCGCAGCGAATGCGAAGGGCCCTGCGTATCGCCCGAGCTGGCGATGCCGCAATACCGCCCGAGGAGACAGTGCTCCATGATCAACAGGACGATTTTGCCATTTTTGTTTGCAGGCGTTGCACTCTCCGCCGGATGCGCGGACATCGAGCCCGGCGAGGAGGAGACGGGCTCGACCCCGGGCGCGGCGCTCACGGCGCGCGAACAGGTGCTCTCGACGGAGCTCGCCAGCGGCTCTCTTCTCGTCGACACGATTTCGGAGGCGGTGCGCAGCCGCGACGAGGCAAAGGCGCGCGCCGCATTCGATCCCGTGCTCGCCCCTGCCGTCGCCCGCTTTACGGAGGGCGCGGGGCAATACGGCCTCGACCGTGACCACACCTTCGCCGTGCGAAACGTCAACCTCGACGAGGCCGGCGAGAGGCACGCGCGTCTCGACCATTTTTACAAGGGGATCCGGGTGCTCTCCAGCACCCCCATTTTGCGCACCGACAAGGACGGCGCGATTCGCGAGGAGATCGTCACGGGGCTGCGCACCCGGATCTCGGTCGATACGACCCCTCGCCTCCGCGAGGAACAGGCCCGGAGGGCGGTCGAGGCGCAGCCCGAGCGCACGGGCGAGCCGCTGATGCAGCCGCGCGTGGAGCTCGTGATCTGGCCGATTTCGAAGCGGTTCGTGCGCGCGACCAGCGCGCCGCTGCGAGGGGACGAAAAGGACCTGAACGCACTCGACGTCGAGCGCCGGGTCGTCGACACGAGGCTCGTCTATCAAGTGGATACCCTCGATCGGGGCCGGGGGGAGCCGCTCTCCACGTACCGATACCTCGTCGACGCGCAAACGGGCGAGGTCGTGCACAAAAAGGCACTCTCGCGTCCGATCGAGGGCATCGGCAGGACGTTCAACAATGACGGCCCGCTCAACGTCTTCCAGGTGTCGATCGATACACGGCAATATTCGGCGGGCGGCGGGACCCGGTTCGAGCCGCTCGACACGTTCCGCAACTTCGGCGTCTGGGACGAGGACACCTGCAAGACGTGCGGCGCCAATGCGGATGTCGCTGATAACATCTGGGGGGATTTCCAGGCGTTCATGGGGGATGCCACCGCGACGACGGCGAACCGCCAGACGGCAATCGCCGACGGCCTCTTCGGCATGCAGCTCACCTGGGACATGTTTGATCTCGTCTGGGGCCGCCAGGGGTACGATGACGCGTTTTACGAGGGCAACGCATTCGTCCACTCGGACACGGACTGGAACAATGCGAAATACTATTACCTGAGCGGCAACATCGCCATCGGCGACGGCGGACCGAGCGCCCGCTCCGCCTTCACCTCCCTCGATACGGTGGCCCACGAGTTCGGCCACGGGCTCAACGACTTCTCGGCCGATCTCGGCGACAACAGCGAGGGCGAGGGGCTCAACGAGGCGAACTCCGACATCATCGGCGAGATCGCCGAGGCCTACGATCTCGGCAACGGTCAGTTCCTCGGGCTCTCGTCGATCCCCACGAGCCCCGGCCCGAGCTACAGCCAGAGCGCCAGCAACCGGAATTTCAGGACCGCGAACAACATCCGTTACTGGACCACGGGCCTCGAAGACCTCGAGGACGAGCACGCCCGCGCGCTCCCCATGGACCACGCGTTTTATTTCATGTCCCAGACCTCGGTGAGCGATCCGATCTCGCCGATGTTCTCGGTCCACACGCCGTGGGGCATGCAGGGCATCGACATCGACAAGAGCGCTCACATCTGGATCCGCGCGCTGCTCAACAAATTCGACAGCGACACCGACTATGCCCAGGCGCGCACGCATTGCATGTCCGCCGCGTCCGAGCTGTTCGGTGCCGGGTCGACCGAGCACAAGGCCGTCGCGAATGCCTTCGCGGCGATCAACGTCGGCGCCGTGGCATCCAACTATCCCGGCTCGGCGGTTTCGATGTCGGAGTCGGAGCCGAACAACAGCCAGCTCGCGGCGGACGCCGTGGCGGCCGGCACGCTGCCCGCGGGAGCGCCGGTCGTCGGGCCGCTGTCGAAGCGCACGATGGTGTCGGGCATCGTCGACTCGTCAGACCCGAACGATTATTTCACGATCAGCGTGCCGGCGGGAAAAACGCTTCGCGTCACCCTGGCCCCCTATAACGACGACGACCTCGACATCATCGATGACTGGGGCACGACGGTCGACTCCTCCGCCCTCGCCGGGACGTCGTGGGACCAGGCCACGGGCACCGCCCCGAACGACGGTTTGCCTCACACGTACTTCATCCGGGTGAAGTACTACACGACCAGCGGCACCCAGTTCAATTTTTACCAGCTCTACGTCGACATCCTGTGAGCACCATCTGCCGCAGTGTCGACCGTGGATTCGGGCACGAACCGGAGAGATCAAAGACCATGAAACTGCACCGTTCCCATTCTTCGTTTCTCGCGCTCTGCTTCCTCGCTTTCTGCGTGCCTGCATTCGGGTGCGTTGGCAATGCCGACGATCCGAACGACGAACTCGTGGACGAGGCGGAAAGCGCCTTCGGGGAGACGGCGTGCGGCACGGACACGGCAAGCCCCGACGTGACGTTGACCAATAGCTGGCCAACGCCCATCTATGCATGGCAACACTCGGGGGCCCCGCATTACGGCGACACGGTCTGCACCGACGCGTTCCGGGTGGTGCACCAGAACCTCCCCACCGTCGGATGCACCGTGAAGGCGAAATGGGACCACGACGCCAGCGTCAGCTTGCCCGGCAACCAGACGGATTGCGAACACAGCTACGTGAAGGTCATCACCTACGACGGCTATGGCAACCCGCTCGGCTCCGGCACCCGTTATGGTTTCTGGCAGTCGGGCGCCGGCGTCTGTACGCTCCCGGGGAGCTTGCTCAACCCGACCCCCGCGAGCGCCACCGCATACACCGCGGAGCTCGCCATTGCCGTGGCGTACGTGGCGTCGTGCTTCAACGATCCCTACACGGGGCGTCTGATCTGCTTGCGTAACCAGGATGGAGTGCAGACGTTGACGAGCTGCCCGTAAGTCTTTGCTGCGGAGCGCCCATGCGGGGGGCGATTCACCCCTCTTCCTCCCCCATCGTCCCGAAAAGCGCCCCCTCCTCCCCGAGCGCCTTGCAAAGCGCCTCCACCTTCTCCACCTCGCGCCGCAACATCTTGTGGTGATTGCGCGCCTGCACCTGCGCGCCCTTCCCAAAAAGCCGGAACGCCGCGTCCTTGCTCCCGAGCCGCTCCACCGCCGTGCCGAGCACGATGCCGCGGAATGCGTCGCAGAGCTCCAGGTCGAGCACGAGGCCCTTTCCCTGCTGCCGCTCGGCCTCCTCCACCACCGCGACGGCCGCGGCGCGCACGTCGTCCAGCGTCGACCTTCGCTCGCTCCCCCGCTCGTAGCTCAACGCGCGCGCGAAATGCTTCTCCTCCAGCAAGATCTCCGGTCCTGCATCACCGTGCGTCATGAGCGCGAGCGCATACGCCCGGCGGACCACGTTGTCGAGCTGCCGCAAATTGCCCGGCCACGTGTGCTCGACGAGGAGCCGCTCCACGCCGGCCGCGATCCGCGCCTCCCCGCCCGGGACCGATTCTCGATGGCGCCGCAATGCCATGAACCGCGCCCATTCCCCAATTTCGTCCCGGCGCTCGTCGAGCGGGGGCAGCTTCACCGGGAGCACGTTGATCCGATAGTAAAGATCCTCCCGGAACCGGCCGGCCTTGACCTGATCGTACAGATCGACGTTGCTCCCCACGATGAAACGCACGTTCGCCTGCTGCTCACGCGCCCCGTCCCCGATCGGGCGATACGTGCGCGATTCGAGGAGCTGGAGCAAACCAGCCTGCGCCTTCAGCGAGAGCTTGTCGATCTCGTCGATGAACAGGGTCCCCTTGAAGGCGCGCGTGATGCATCCGGGCGTGTCACGCACGGCGCCCGTGAATGCGCCCTTTTTCCAGCCGAAGAGCTCCGCCATTTGCAACTCCTCGGGCACGGCGATGAGGTCGAGCACCTCGAAAGGGGCCCCGCGCCGGACCGATCGCGCGTGGCACCAGCGCGCGAGGCGCGATTTGCCAGCACCCGTGGGGCCGCCGATGAGCAGGGTCTCCTCCTGCAGCGCGAAGACACGGAGCATGTCGATCAAGCCCGCCATGCTCTGGCCAAGGACGGGCAAGAGGTCGTCGGTCACGCCGGCCGCCGCAGGCCGGGGCGGGAGGGTCGCGAGGTAAGGCGCCGCGAGCTCGGCGAGGAGCTCCAGCGATTCTTGAAGGGCGGGGAAGATGAAATCCTCGCCGACGGCCCGCGGGCAGCCCGCCTCGACCGTGGCCATTCCCTCGACGGCGCCGTGCAAGGCGCGCAGCGGAATCGCGTAGAGGTGGCTCGTGTCGCGGCTCGTCAGCCGAAGGACGCTGTCCTGACCAGAGAATCCGCCCTCCTTCAGCACCTTCGCGGCGTCGTTTTGCCACGTCCAGACGCGGCCGAGCGGCACATCGATCGCAATGGGACCTTCGCGCGTGACGACCCAGCGCCATGCGCTCGCGGAGGGCAGATGATGGATCGCCGGCTCCCCGCTGCGCTGGGTATCGTCGAGGAGGACCAAGCGCCGATACCCGTCACTGGGCCGCCAATGGGCCATGCCGCGGAGGACGCGGCCTCGGCCGGAAAAGCCGCTCTCCGCGAGCGCCGCCTGCGCCGCGTCGAGCATCTCGCGCAGCATGGTGAGCGCGGCGTCCTCGAAGGTCCTCGCCTTCCGGAGCCGATCGATGAACGCCAAGATGTGCCGTTGGTTCATGCGCCTTCTCAGCGTCCGAGAATCACCAAGGCCGCCGCGACGGCCATCACCACGAAAACGGCGACCCCGCTCCTCACAAGCCATCGCCGGGGGCGCGACGCGTCCGCCGTCTTCGCCGGCGCGCGTTCCTCGGCCGCCGCGCGCTCGGTCATGACGCGTGGATCGCTCTCCACGTGGGTCTTTACGACCTCGCGGGGCGCGTCCCCTCGTCCGACGAGCATGTCCTCCCGCAGCGCCGTGCCTCCCGGCAAGAGGGGCGTCATCGCTTCGAGCATCGCCGTCGCGCTTCCAAAGCGCTCTTCCCGTTCGAGCCGCGACGCCCGTTCGAGGAGCGCCTCCACCTCGGGACCGACCTCCGCCGCGACCTCGCGGACCTTGGGCATCGGCTTCGACGCGATATGGCTGAGGAGCAAAGGAAATGATTTGACGTCCACGTGCGGCGGTTTTCCGGCGAGCATCGCGAACAGCGTCACCGCCAGCGAAAACAGGTCGCTGCGGGCGTCGACGCCCTTCGCGCCGTCGAGCTGCTCGGGCGACATGTAAAGCGGCGAGCCGAGGAGCTGCCCCGTCTCGGTCATCGATTGCTGCGGCGCCGAGAGGGCCGAAGACGCAGCGCTCGTCGACCCGTCCGGCGGGAGGCGCCGTATCTTGGCGAGACCAAAATCGAGGATCTTGACCACGATCTCGCCGCCCTCGCGCCGGGCGAGGAAGACATTGCCGGGCTTGACGTCCCGATGCACCACGCCCGCCGCATGCGCCGCCGCGAGCCCCGCGCACGCCTGCGCCGCGATCCGCAGCGCCACGTCGACCGGCAAGGGACCGACCCGATCGAGGAGGGATTGCAGGTCCTCCCCGCGGAGCAGCTCCATCACGAGGAACGGGATGTCCGTGGCCGGATCACGCTCGATGTCGAGGACCTGGGCGATGTGCTCCGACTCGAGCGAGCCCGCGATGCGCGCCTCCTGCTCGAAACGCAGGAGCTCGGGATTCCCCGGATCGAGGATGCTCCCGACCCGCAGCGACTTGATCGCGACGCGCCGGCCGGTTCGCAGGTTCTTCGCGGCGTAGACCGTGCCCGTCGTCCCTTCCCCGAGGACGGCCGACAGCGCGTATTTCTCGCCGATGTTCCCCTGAACCCTGGTCGCCAAGGCCCGAAGGGTACGCGCCATCGCCCGCGCCGGACAAGGGCTGTCGCGACGAGCGCCTCCGCCTCGGGCGCCAGGGCCACGAGCGCGAGCACGCCGCATTTGTCCTCCGTGCACCCAGGCGCAGGCAGAGCGACCGCCACGAGCAGCACCCCGATGACAAGCCGTTTCATGCGCCCCCTCCCACGCCCGAGCCCCAAGAACATCCCCGGCGAGCCGGGAAAGCGCTCGCATCTCCGCGATACAGCCAAGCCGCGCCGAGCCACCTCATTCGAAGCATCCCCAACTGGCTCGGTCCTCCGGAGACGGGGCCTGTTCGGCTACCGAACAAGGAGGCGCGCACCGGGCCAGGGATCGTTCCGCGGCAGAACAGGATCGGCGCGCGGGCGCTCGTTGTTTCCGGAGGGAACAACAAGGGGCCCCCAGAGCACCCCGGCGCAGTTTCGCAAAACAAGGATGGGCCGACGACGCGGCCCAGGACGGTTTCGCCCCACAACAACGCCCGGCATGTCGAGCCCGAGGCAGTCCTGGCGCGGAACAATGGGGTGGCGCCGTGAACGGGTGATGGTTTCGCACGAAACAGAGGGCCGATCGGGTGGCCGGGGCGCGGGTGACACGACCCCGCGCAGGGCCGAAGCGATAAGCAAAGGCAGTTCCGCGGTGAAACAGGGGACGGACGCGCGAAACGAGACCGTTTCGACGATTCGAACTCGCTCAGCCCCCGCCATCCACCGTCGGCGGCCGCGCCGACGAGAGCAGCGCCCCCGGACACACCACCGGCTGCCTCCGCTCCGTGCTCCCCTCCCGCATGCACGATTTCCCCATGACACGAATGCGCTCGCCGACATGCAAATCCGGCGGGCATGGAGTCCGCGTCGCCGGGGAGACGGCGTCCCGGTCGACCGAATACACCTCGCATCGCTCCGCCGTGCGCGCGAGGTAATGGCGGGTCGTCGGGCGGCGCGGCATGGGAGCGGTGGGCGCGGCGGACGGCGGGGTTTCGGGCGGCGGCGCCGCCGCGTCGGTCGATTCGCCGCCACGGCAGGCCGGGAGCAAAGCCGCGAGGAGGAGCAGCGTGGAGCGGCCGGGCGTCATCCGAAGACCTCGCGGGCGACCGTATACGTCCCGACGTGCGCGTCGAGGGTCGCGTCGATGGGATCGGCATATCCGCCGCCCAGGGTGAGCGCGATCGGAATGCCGCGCCGCCGCGCCTCACCGAGGACACGCGCGTCCCTCCGGCGCATGCCCGCCGCCGTCATGCCGAGCCGGCCCAGTTTGTCCGCTGCGAGGGCATCCACGCCGCCCTGGAAAAAGACCAAATCAGGGTTCGATTCGGCGAAGGCACGGGCGAGAAAGGTTTCCAGCGCGGCGAGGTATTCGTCGTCGCCCGTCTGGTCCGGGAGCGCGAGGTCGAGGTCGCTCCGCTGCTTGTGGAAAGGGAAGTTCTTTTCGCCGTGGATCGAGGCCGTATACACGCGGGGGTCGTTCTCGAAAATGGAGGCCGTGCCGTCGCCCTGGTGGACGTCGAGGTCGAGGACGAGCACACGGCGGACGTCGCCCGCGTCGAGCAAGGTGCGGCAGGCGACGGCGATGTCGTTGTAGACACAGAATCCAGCGCCGCGATCCGCGAAAGCGTGGTGCGTGCCGCCGGCGAGGTTTCCGGAAATGCCGTCTTCCAGGGCGGCGCGGCCCGCGCAGATCGTGCCCGAGACGCTGGCGCGGGACCGGCGCACGAGGGCGTCGGACCAGGGAAACCCAATGGCGCGCAGGACGCGGGGATCGAGCGTGCCCGAGAGCAGGCCTTCGAGGTAGGGCGGCGCGTGGACACGCGCGAGGTCGGCGATCGAGGCAGGCGTGGAGGGCAGGAGATCGGTCGGATCGAGCAGGCGCGCCTCCAGCAAGCGCTCGCGCAGGCGTGCGTACTTCGCCATCGGGAAACGATGCCCAGGCGGAAGCGGGACCTCCACGTGATCGCAGAAGAACACGCGCACGGTCCTCTCCTTGCCACAAGTTTTGTCGTGGCGGGTCTTTCGCGTTGGGGTAATGCATCGGTCCCCCTCATGGCCGAGCTTCGCCCCTCTCCGCGCTCCGGAACGGACGGGATCCCCATCGACTGGGGGAGCCTCGCGCCGCTGCGCCTGCGGGCCCGGACGCTGGCCGAGGGCGTGTACGCCGGCGGGCACCGGAGCGTACGCAAAGGTCCCGGCGTGGAGTTCGGCGGGCATAGGCCTTACGTGCCCGGCGACGATCTCCGGTTCTTCGACCGGCGCGCGCTGCTCCGGCACGACCGGATGATGGTGCGCGAGTTCGAGACGGAGACGGATCGCGCGCTCTGGTTGTGCGTGGACGCGACGGCGTCGATGGCCTACCGGAGCAGCCGGGCCCCGGGCGCGAAGCTCGCCTACGGGGCGCTCGTGGCCGCGGCGCTGGCGCGCGTGGCGCTGTCGACGGGTGATCCCGTGGGGCTCGCGTGGATCGGCGGGTGGGGGACGATGCCGCTGCCCGCGTCGAGCGGGCGCGAGGCGTTCGACCGGGTCGCAGGGGCGCTCGAAGGGGCCGCGGCCGCAGGCGACGCGAGCGCGGACGAGGCGGCCATGGAGCGCGCCCTCGCCCCGGTGGCGCGGCGCGCGCGGCGCGGCGCGGTGATCGTGCTGGTGAGCGATTTCGTGGACCTGCCGGAGCGGGCGCTCTCGGCGTTCACGGCGCTCGGGGCCGGCGGGCGCTCGCTCGTCGCGCTGCGGGTGCTCGATCCCAACGAGGCAGATCTCGGGTTCTCCGGGCACGTGCGGCTCCGCGCGAGCGAGGGCGACGTGGTCGTGGAGACGGACGCCGAGGAGGTACGCGCCGTGTATCGCGAGCGGATCGCGGGGATCGCCGAGCGCTGGTCGAAGGAGTTGTCCGCGCGGGGCGGTCGCTGGGTCGAGGCCACGACGGACAAGTCTCCCGCCGACGTGGTGCGCGAGGTGGTGCGCGCCGTGGCCGAGGCGCGCGCATGAGCTTCGCCACGATCGCCGCGCTGCTCGTGGCGCTGCTCGTCGGCGCGCCGGTCGCGGCGCACCTGCTCCGGCGAAGGAAAGCCGAGGAGCAACCCTTCCCGCCCGCGAAGCTCGTGCCGCCGACGAAGCCCATGGCCCGGCGGCGGAGCATGCTGGAGGATCGCTCGCTCTTCGCGGTGCGGGCGCTCAGCGTGCTCTTGCTCGCGCTGCTCGGCGCGACGCCGTTCGTGCGGTGCGCGCGGCTCGGGCTGGCTCGGAAGGACGGAGCGTCGGTGGCGCTCGCGATCGTGATCGACGACTCGCTGAGCATGCGCGCGCCGCTGGAAGGCGGGGCGGGCGCGCCGGGGAAGCGGACGAAGTTCGAGCGGGCCCTCGCGTCGGCGCGCGAGCTCGCGACAGGCCTGCGCAGCGGCGACGCGGTGGCCGTGGTCCTCGGGGGCGCGCCCGCGCGCGTGGCGCTCGCGTCGACGACGAACATGGCGGCCGTGACGGGCGCGCTCGACGGGATCGAGCCATCCGATCGCGCGACCGATCTGGAAGGCGCGCTTTCCCTGGCGCGGGAGCTTCTGCGCAGCGTGCCGCACACCGATCGGCGCGTGGTGCTGCTGAGCGACCTCGCGGACGGGGCGCCGAACGCGCTGCCCCTCGGCGGCGGCTCGGACACGACGCTTTGGGCGCCGCTGCCGGAGCTCGTCGCCTCGGGGAGCGATTGCGCGGTGACACGTGCCGATCTACGCGCGGGAAAGGTGCGGGCGCGCATCGTGTGCAGCCCCGACGCGCGGGCGTCGGGCGAGGGCGCGGCGGGGGTCTCGGCCTCGGCAGGTCGAGCGGTGGAGCTGCGCGCCGGGGGCAAGGTGCTCGCGTCGGCGCCGCTCGGGGCCGCGGTCCGCGCCGAAGAGGTCGCGCTCGACGTGCCGGAAGGCGCGCCAGAGGAGCTGACGGTCGGGCTCACGCCAGGCGACACGATCCTGGAGGACGACGAGGCGCCGGTCGTGCCGGCCGGCGGAGCGCTGCCGATCGCGGTCGTGGTGGACGTGGCCTCGACGCACGTGGCGACGGGTGGGCCGCCGCCGATCGAGCAGGCGCTCGCGGCGATGCACCTCGACGCGGAGGTGCGTCCCCTGCCCGCCGTGCCGGACCACGCGGACGAGCTCGCCGCGTTCGCGGGGCTCATCGTGGACGACGTGCCGGGCTTCACGCCGGAAGGGCGGCGTTCGCTCGCCGCGTGGGTCGAGCGTGGGGGCGTGCTGCTCTTGACGTTCGGGCCGCGCGCGGCGACGGCCCCGCTCGGCGCGGGGTTCGACCCGCTCATGCCGGGCGTGGTGCGCTGGGGGCCGAGCCCGTCCCCGGGCGCCGATGCCACGAGCGCGGTGTTTTTCGGCCCGAGCGCGGAAGGCCTTGGGAAGCTCTCGCCCGACGGGCGCGCGTCCTTCGACCCGGCCGCTGCGACGAACGCGGACGTGCTCGCGCGCTGGGACGACGGCGCGCCGCTGCTCTTGCGCCGTTCGCTCGGCCGGGGCGCCGTCTTCGCGCTGTCCCTGCCGCTCACCGTGGACGAGAGCGACTTCGTCCTCCGGCCGGCCTTCCTGGCGCTGCTCGACCGGTTCGTGGGCACGGCGCGGGCGCGGGGCGGGGCGCGGCAGATCGACGTCGGCGACGCGTTCACGTTCGACGGGTTCAAGGACGTGGCGATCGAGCGATTGCCGGTGCGCACGGGCGAGGCGCGGCGGCCGATCCCGGTCGTGGAGCAGGACGGACGCCGCCGCGCCGTGGCGCCGCTCCAGGGCCGGTACGAGGTGCGGCTCGACGGCGAGCGCGCGGTGCGGGTCGCGACGGTGCCCGAGCGCGAGATCGATCTCCGTCCGCGGCGCGTGATCGACGCGGCGCGCGCCGAGGAGCTCGGCGGGGTCGTGCCCTCGATTGACGCGTCGCCCTACGTGGCGCTCGGGCTGCTCGGCCTCGTCGTGCTGGAGTTGTTCCTGCGCGCGGTGGGGCAAAAGCGCGAGGGTTCCGCGTCCACGTCGGCCTGAACCGCGGTAGCATCGTGCTCCTTGCTTCGGAGGAGTGAGGCTATGCGATTCACATGCTTGCTCGCGATCGCCGCGCTCGCCGCGGCTGGGTGTACCGCCGACGGCAGGGACCTCTTCGGCTCGCCGAGCCATCCCGGCGCGGGTGGTGAAGGCGGCGCCGGAGGAAGCGGCGGCATGGGCGGCATGAATGCGTCGTCCTCGTCCGGGAGCGCTTCGTCTTCCTCGTCGAGCGCATCGAGCTCCAGCGCGTCGTCGTCGTCTGCGTCGTCGTCGTCTGCGTCGTCCTCGTCCGCCTCCTCGTCCTCGTCCGGCGGCGGCGATAGCTGCCAGCACGCCGTCTGCACGGTCGGGAATCCGCTCGTGGCAGGCTGCAATGCCTGCGTCACGCAGGTCTGCGCGTCGCAGAACGGCGCCGGGTGTTGCGAGAACTTCTGGGGCGAAAACTGCGTGCAGCTCGCCGATCAGCTCTGCAACGCGGGCTGTTGCGGCAACGGCGAGTGCAACGGCGAGACGTGCGGCTCGTGCCCGAACGACTGCGGCGAATGCTTCTGCGGCGATGGCGTGTGCAACGCCGGCGACGACTGCACGACGTGCCCCCAGGATTGCGGGCCCTGCGCGGAGTGTCCGCACTCGGTCTGCGGCACGGGCGCGGCGCTCGATCCGGAGGTGTGCCGCGGCTCGTGCGTGGACGAGGTGTGCATGCAGGACCCGAACTGCTGCGGCATGAACTCGGGGTCGCCGTGGAACGGAGCCTGCGCCTACCTCGCGGACACGCTCTGCGGCGCGGATCCGTGCATCACGTCGGTGTGCATGGATCAGCCGGCGTGCTGCACGACGGGCTGGAACGAGGCCTGCGTGGCCGCAGCCACGATGAAGTGCGGCGTGAGCTGCAACTGCGCGCACTCGATCTGCCAGTCGGGCCCCAAGCTGGATCCGACGTGCAACCCGTGCGCCGCAGCCGTCTGCAAGGCCGATCCTTATTGCTGCGAGCAAAACTGGGACGGGATCTGCGTGGACGAGGTCGGCCTGGTCTGCGGCATCAACTGCAATTGATGCCGGACGCGGGGGGCGGGCGCTCGGGCCCGCCCTCGCCGCGAAACCTCAATGCGTCTGCCAGTGCGGAGGGATCTCCTCCAACACCGCCGCCGCAGGCTCGGCCGGCGGCGTGATGCGGCGCGGGCCGTTCGGCTTGAAGCTGTGCTCGGCGCCGGGGAACGTGCGCGCTTGCACCTCGTCCACGTACGCCCGCGTCGCCGCCATGATCTGCTCGCCCACCTCGGCGAAGCGCTTCGCGAAGCGCGGGCGCAGATCCGGGTACATGCCGAGCATGTCGTAACAGACGAGCACCTGCCCATCACACCCCGCGCCCGCGCCGATGCCGATCGTCGGGACCGACACGGCCGCCGTGATCTCCTCCGCGAGATCCGGCGGGATCGCTTCGAGCACGATCGCATACGCGCCGGCCTCGTCGAGCGCCTGCGCGTCGCGCACGAGCCGCGCCGCGTTCTCTTCGCCCTTGCCCTGCACCTTGAAGCCGCCCATCGCGTGCACGGACTGCGGCGTGAGCCCGATGTGCGCGCACACCGGGATGCCCGCCGCGACGATACGGCGCACGTGCTCGGCGATCTCCTCGCCGCCTTCGAGCTTCACGCTTTCGAACGCGCCGTCCTTCATCAGCCGGCCCGCGTTCTCCAGCGCCTGCATGGGCGAGACCTGGAAGCTCATGAACGGCATGTCCCCGACCACGTGCGCCCGCCGCGCCCCGCGCGCGACCGCGCGGCCGTGGTAGCAGATCTCCTCGACCGTCACGGGCAGCGTCGTCGGGTGCCCTTGCACGACCATGCCGAGCGAATCACCGACGAGCAGCATGTCCGCGCCGCCCTCGTCGAGGAGGCGCGCCATCGTGAAGTCGTAGGCCGTCACCATCGCGATCGGCGGCCCATTTGCCTTCCGCGCGCGGATGTCCGGAACGGTGACCTTTTTCGGGGCTGCAGGCGGGCGCCCAGCGCCGCTGCTCTGACCTTTGGGACCGTACATGTTTCCTCCGGGTCGCGGCCGCTGGGTCGCGGTCCACGCCTGCAATGGAGGCTAGGGCGACCCGAACGAAACGGCAAGACGCGCGATCCGCGAAAAAATCGCGCAGTCGGCGGTGGAAACCTGCCGGAGAAAAACACGCGAGGTCGCGAAGCGAGCTCGCCTCTAGGGGTGAATCGGCCGGGCTTTGCCCGGACGAGAGGGGGACGCGAGGCGTCCCCCTTGGGACTAACGACGGCGACGGCGACGCGCGACCGAGAGCAGCATCGCTCCGCCGAGGAGCCCGAGCGCCGCGGGCATGCTCGCCGCGCCGCCGACGGCGCAGCCCCCGCTGCTCTGGCCCAAGTTCGGGTCGTCGTTGCCCACGCCGAAGCCGTTGTCCCACGGGTTCAGGTCGGGATCGGTGCCCGGCTCGGTGCCCGGGTCGACGCACCAGTCCGGCGGCGGCGGGCACGCGGGCGGGGTGCCGACGGCGTTCGAGACCTGGAGCCATCGCTCGACATACGACTGGTCGTTCGACGCGCCGAGCGTGAGGTCGGCCGCGAGCGCCGCCCGCGAGAGCTCGGCATGGATGCGGGTCACCCACAGGCTGTTCTCGGGGATCGAGCCGAAGAGCGCGTCGAGATCCTCGATGCACTCGTCGAGCGCGCTCGGGCCCATCGGATCGCCGCCGTAGCCGCTGTTCTCCGGGTCGAACTCGGCCGTGTACTTGAGGCTGTCCTCGAGCCAGTACCTCGACAGTGGCTCGCCCGCCTCGACGAGCCACGCCTTGCCGCCCGACGCGTCGAAGCTCTGCTGCTTGATGTCCTTGTAGTTGCTCGACTGCGTGTCCCAGTTCCACACGAGATCCGCGGCCTTGATCTGGAAGCTCGGGAAGTTCGTCGGCTCGTAGCGGCCCTCGGCGAGGACCCACAACGTGATCGGCGTGATCGCGCCCGTGCCCGCGGCGACCATACGCAGCGGCAGGACCGGGACCGCGCCCAGCGAGGTGATACGCACGGGGCGCATCGAGTTGATGCCCTGGCCGGGCACGAGCTTGAGGGCCAGGAAGTCGAAGCCCTCGTTCACGTACGCGTCGACGATCGGCTTGATGTCGGGCGGGATGTTGTAGCCGTTCGTGAGCAGCCAGTTCGCGAGCGCATTCGGATCCTGCGAGGAGAGCTGCACGGTGGCGTACGGGCCCACGACCTCCTCGGCGATGACCTCGACGCCTCCGGACGCGCCGCCGGTGCCGCCGTTGCCGTCCCCGCCGGCGCTCGGCGCGCCCACGCAGTCCGACGGGAGGCAGTTGATCGAGGGCGAGAGGACCGAGATCTGCGTGCCCTGTTCGAGCGCGTTGAAGACGGCGTCGGACGAGAGCCCGACGTCGACCTGCCCCTTGATCGGCAAAAGCCAGGCGAACGAGGAGGGATCACCTGCGTAGGTAATTTGATCCCAAAGGGTCGTGCGATCGTTCGAGATCGAAAGGACCATGCGGTGGCCCGTGACCTGCGTGGTCTCTTGCTGGCTGATGAAACACCCGCCGCACGCATTCGAATCGGTCGCGTAAAGGGCGGGCACGACGAGGAAAGGCAACGACAAGGCGAGGGCGCGAAGGAGCTTCATCGCGGTTCTCCGGAGGCAAGTGCCCGGCAGCGCCGAGCGAGGATGCTTCGCCACGCGCGACCCCATGAAAGCGCGTGGTTCCTCGGATTCTACGCGTCTCCAAGCGCCCGGATCGGGCGGTGGCGAGAGAACACGAAAAGAGCTCGGACGTGGAACGACCGCTACGGAGCGTGGAGCATGCCCTCGTCGAGGCGGCGCATGCCTTCGAGCAAGAGCGCCTCGGGCGAGACGGCGATCGTGCGGCCCGAGGGCTCGACGCCCGGTTCGAGCCGGAACTCGCCCTCGAGCAACGCGAGCATCCGGTAGAAGGCCTCTTCGCCGACGACCTGCTCCCAGCGCGCGTCCACGATCTGCCCTTCGGCGAAGTGGATCTCGCCCGTGCTCTTGCCCGTCTGGATGCGGAGCGCGCACGTCTTGCGGCCATGCCAGAGGACCTGGACCATGTCCGGAATGCTCATCTCCGCGAGCGATCCCGCCACGCCACGCCCGCCGCCGCGCGCGACGCGGCGCTCCACGAGCTGACGGAGCTTCGCAGCGAAGATGTCCGCGGACGTCGGCTTCGCGACGAAGTCGTCGACGCCGAGATCAAAGGCCTTCTGCGCGCTGTGGCGATCGTTCTTGCGCGTGAGGATCACCCACGTGATCTCGCGTCCCCACGACTCCTTCTGCGCGTCGGCACGAAGCGCGAGGCCCATCTCCGGCTCTTCGAGGTCGATCTCGCTGACGACGGCCGCGATCTCGCCGCCCTCGAGCTCACGCCACGCCTGCGCGACGGTCCGCGCGACGCGCACCTCGAAGCCCTGCTCGATGAGCCGAAGCTCTAGCACCGTGGTCTCCTCGGGATCCGGATCGATGACGAGCACCGTGTATCGCTCGGACAAAAGCCGCGCGCGCATGTCGTCGCCCGTGACCTCGTGCCGGAAGAGGTCGACGATGTTCGGATCGAAGACGGTGCCGCGATACCCGGCGAGCACGTCACACGCCTCGGCGGGGCGGAGGATCTTGCGGAACGGGTTGCGCGGGTTCTGCGTGAGGTCGGCGTAGGTGTCCGCGACGGCGAGGATCCGCGCGCCGAGCGGGATCTCCTTGCCCGCGAGTCCATGCGGCAAGCCGCGGCCGTCGTACCGCTCGTACATGGCCTGAAGCGCAGCCACGGTCTCGGCAGGCAAGCCGACCGAACCCATGAGCTGCGCCGGGAGCGCGACGGCTTTGAGGCCCGCGACGCGGTGGCCCTCGTACTCCGCGACGTTCAGCGCGGTGAGGTGATACGCGCCCATCTTGCCGAGATCGTGCAGGTAGGCCGCGACGACGAACGCCGCGACATGGGCAGGCGCGAGACCGATGCGCTCGCACGTGCGGCGGCAGAGGCGCGCGACGACGGCCGAGTGGCCGCGGAGATCCTGGCGGTTCGCTTCGAGCAAGCTCACGAGGACGTTGAGCGTCTCGATGTACTCGTGGGTCTCGATCGGCGTGAGGACCGGGACCGGCGGAGGCAGCGGCGTGGGCGAAGGCGTGGTCGCCGTCAGCGGGCGCGCCTGCGCGGGCGGTGGGAGTCCGCCCGTCGGCGACGTCTGCGCGCTCGCCGCGGTCGGCGCATGCCCGCCGTTCGCCGAAGGCTGCGTGCTCCCCGCGTTCGGCGAAGGCTGCGTCTGCTCGCGCACGCCGGACGGGCTGGTTTGTCCGGTCGCCGAGGGAGACGTCGGCATCGGCCCGCGTGGCGGCGGCGTCGCTTGCACGGCCGCGTTGCGCGGCGACGCAGCAGGTGTTGGGATGGGCCCCGTCGCAGGTCGCGCGGGCGACGGGCCGAGGTCGATGTCGATGAAATCGCCGGTCGTGACGTTTGTCGCGACCGGACGGAGGAGCGCCTCGAAGGCCGACGCTTCCTTGAAGTAGTGCCGCGCGATCGCGGCGCGCACCGCCGCCGGCCGGGCCACGAGCGCGCGCACTTCGCGCACGCCCGCCGCAAGCTTCACCTCGTGGATCGCGGCGTCGTTGTCGGGATCCGCGGTGACGACCGAGAGCACGGACTTCGCCTCGTCGAGCAGCACCGGGAAGACGCCGTGCATCTTCGCGGTCTTCGGCAGCACGCGCCCGAGCACGCGCGGCTCGATCGCGGCCTTCGCGAGCTTTTCGGTCGAGACGAACCGCGTGTTGTGCAGCGTCGCGACGTACTTGAGGAGATCGCCCTCGGGCATGATGTCGAGCTCGACGAGAGAGTCCTCGATCCGACCGCGCTGACGGCTCGCGTGCTCCACGGCGCGCCGATGCTCCTCGGCCCCGATCCGGCCCTCGGAGAGCAGGCGATCAGCGACACGCTGGTTGGTGCCGTGCACGGACATCGCGAGTGCAGAGATAGTACATGTCCGCAAGGACGGGGGATCCCAAGACCCGCCGAAACAGCAGTCATCCGGCGGATCAGCACGGGACGGCGCGTGCCTGGCCGAACAAAAGCCACACGCCCGCGCCTGAAGTCAGGGCGGGCGTGCGTCGAAGGGGTCGGGAGGCCGTCGGCGACGACGACCCCCCTCCCCTGCACCTCACTCCTCGTTGACGGCCGTGAGCGTCTCCTCGGGGCGAGGACGCGGCGGCGCCATGGCCGGCGCCGGGGGCTCGGCCGCCGGCGCGCGCTCGCGCACCGGCTGCTCGCCCTCGACGATGACCTGCAGCCGCTTGTAGGCGGGCAGGCCCGTCCCGGCCGGGATCAGGCGGCCCATGATGACGTTCTCCTTGAGACCACGGAGATCGTCCACCTTGCCGCTGATCGCCGCCTCGGTGAGCACCTTGGTCGTCTCCTGGAACGACGAGGCGCTGATGAACGACTCGGTCGAGAGGCTCGCCTTGGTGATGCCGAGGAGCAGCGGCTCGGCGATGGCGGGACGTCCGCCACGCTCGAGCACCCGCTCGTTCTCGCGCTCGAACAGGTGCTTCTCGACCTGCTCGTCCACGAGGAAATTCGTGTCGCCGACGTCCTTGACGCGAACGCGCCGGAGCATCTGCCGCACGATGACCTCGATGTGCTTGTCGTTGATACCGACACCCTGCAGGCGGTAGACCTGCTGGATCTCGTTCACGAGCCAGGCCGCGAGCTCCTTCTCGCCCTTCACGCGCAAGATGTCGTGCGGGTTCGGCGGGCCGTCCTGGAGCGGGTCGCCCGCGCGCACGCGATCGCCCGGCTGCACCTGGATGTGCTTGCCCTTGGGGATCAGGTACTCGCGCGCCTGATCCGGGAGCGGGTGCCCGTCCGCGCCGAACGGCGTGATGATCACCTTGCGCTTGCCCTTCGTGTCCTTGCCGAAGGAGACCTCGCCGTCGATCTCGCTGATGATGGCGTGATCCTTCGGCTTGCGGGCCTCGAAGAGCTCGGCGACGCGGGGCAGACCACCGGTGATGTCCTGCACCTTCGTCGTGTCGCGCGGGATCTTGGCGATGATGTCACCGGCCTCGATCATGTCGTCCTGCTGGGCGACGATGTGCGCGCCGACCGGCAGGAGGTAACGCGCCTCGAGCTCGCTGTTCGGGAGCTTCAAGGTGGCGCTCGAGTTCGGGTCCTTCAGCGAGATCCGCGGGCGGAGATCGGCCGCCTTGGACTCGATGACGACCTTGCGCGACAGGCCCGTGACCTCGTCGACGCGCTCCTGGACGCTGACGCCCTCGACGAGATCGCCGTACTTCACGATGCCGGAGACCTCGGTGAGGATCGGCGTCGCGAACTGGTCCCACTCGGCGAGCAGCTCGCCCGGCTTCACGCGCTGACCGTCGGCGACCTTCATGTTGGCGCCGTAGACCAGGCGGTGATGCTCGCGCTCGCGGCCCGTCTCGTCGACGACGACGAGCTCACCGTGGCGGTTCATGACCACCATGGTGCCGTCCTTCTTGCGCTGCACGTTCGCGCGACGCAGGCGGACGGTGCCCTCGGTCCGGGCCTCGAGGTAGCTCGCCTCGATCTTGCCGCGGGCCGCCGTACCACCGATGTGGAACGTGCGCATCGTGAGCTGCGTGCCGGGCTCGCCGATCGACTGGGCGGCGATGATGCCGACCGCCTCGCCGATGTTGACGCGGTAGCCACGCGCGAGGTCGCGGCCGTAGCAGAGCGCGCAAACGCCCCGCCGCGTCTGGCAGGTGAGCACCGAGCGGATCATGACCTCCTCGATGCCCGCGTCCTCGATCCGCTTGACGGAAGCCTCGTCGAGCTCGGTGTTGGCCGTGATGAGGACCTCGCCGGTGAGCGGGTCGATCACGTCCTCGAGCACGACGCGGCCGAGGATGCGGTCGCCGAGGGGCTGGATCACCTCGCCGGCCTCCTCGAGCTTCGTCACGCGGATGCCGTCGATCGTGGCGCAATCGTACTCGGAGATGACCGCGTCCTGCGCGACGTCTACGAGACGCCGGGTGAGGTAACCCGAGTTCGCCGTCTTGAGCGCGGTATCCGCGAGGCCCTTGCGCGCGCCGTGCGTCGAGATGAAGTACTGCAGCACGGTGAGGCCTTCACGGAAGTTCGCCGTGATGGGCGTCTCGATGATCTCGCCGGAGGGCTTGGCCATGAGGCCACGCATCGCGGCGAGCTGGCGGATCTGCTGGGTCGAACCGCGCGCACCCGAGTCCGCCATGATGTAGATCGGGTTGAAGCTCGGCTCGATGCTCTCCTTGCCCGTCTCCGGATCGGTGACGCGCTCCTTGCCGATCCCGTCCATCATCTTGGCCGTGACGGCGTCCGCCACGCCGGCCCAGATGTCGACGATCTTGTTGTAGCGCTCGCCGTCCGTGATCAGACCTTCCTGGTACTGCTCGACGACGCGCTCGACCTCGCGCTGCGCCTCCTCGAGGAGGTCCTTCTTCGCCGGCGGGATCACCATGTGATCCATGCAGATCGAGATACCGGCGCGCATCGCGTGGTCGAAGCCGAGCGTGCGGAGCCGGTCCGCGAGGAGGACGGTCTCCTTGTTGCGGTGGACGCGGTAGCAGACGTCGATGAGGGCCGAGAGCGCCTTCTTGTCGAGCGTCTTGTTCGCGTAGTCGAAGCTCACGCCCTTCGGCAGGACCTCGGAGATGAGCACACGACCCACCGTCGTCTGGACGATGCGGCGCTTGATCTGGCCGTGCTCGTTGCGGACGGGGTTACCGTCCTCGTCGATGTGCGGCACGCGCACGCGGATGCCTGCGTGCAGCACGACCTCGCCCGCGTCGTACGCCATGCGTACCTCTTCGGGAGACGCGTAGACGCCGCGCAGATACCCCTCGGCCGTCGAGCCCTCCGCGCCCTGGCCGTCGGCGCCGAAGCGCAGGCTGCCCTCGCGGAAGCTGCCCTTCGCGAACTTGCGCTCGCGCGTGGCGTAGTAGAGCCCGAGCACGATGTCCTGCGTCGGGTTGATGATGGGCTTGCCGTTCGCGGGCGAGAGGAT
This sequence comes from Polyangium fumosum, assembly GCF_005144585.1. Classification (GTDB taxonomy): domain Bacteria; phylum Myxococcota_A; class Polyangia; order Polyangiales; family Polyangiaceae; genus Polyangium; species Polyangium fumosum. The sequence goes on from NZ_SSMQ01000032.1 coordinate 117,149, forward strand.
GTTGTTCGTGCTCATCATGAGCACGCGCGCCTCCATCTGCGCCTCGATCGAGAGCGGCACGTGCACTGCCATCTGGTCGCCGTCGAAGTCGGCGTTGAACGCCGCGCAGACGAGCGGATGGAGCTGGATCGCCTTGCCCTCGATGAGCACCGGCTCGAACGCCTGGATGCCCAGGCGGTGGAGCGTCGGCGCGCGGTTCAGGAGCACCGGATGCTCGCTGATGACCTCTTCGAGGATGTCCCAAACCTCGGGACGCTCCTTCTCCACCATCTTCTTCGCGCTCTTGATGGTGTTGACGTACCCGCGCTCTTCCAGCTTGTTGTAGATGAACGGCTTGAAGAGCTCGAGCGCCATCTTCTTCGGCAGGCCGCACTGGTGCAGGCGCAGCGTCGGGCCGACGACGATGACCGAGCGGCCCGAGTAGTCGACGCGCTTGCCGAGCAGGTTCTGCCGGAAGCGACCCTGCTTGCCCTTCAGCATGTCGCTGAGGCTCTTCAGCGGCCGCTTGTTCGGGCCCGTGATCGTCTTGCCGCGGCGGCCGTTGTCGAAGAGCGCGTCGACCGCCTCCTGGAGCATGCGCCGCTCGTTGCGGATGATGATCTCGGGCGCGTTGAGCTCGAGCAGCCGCTTCAGGCGGTTGTTGCGGTTGATGACGCGGCGGTAGAGGTCGTTCAGATCGCTCGTCGCGAACCGACCACCGTCGAGCGGCACGAGCGGACGCAGGTCGGGCGGCAGCACGGGGATGACCGTGAGCATCATCCACTCGGGCCGGTTGCCGCTCTCCCGGAACGCCTCGACGACCTTCAGGCGCTTCGCGAGCTTCTTGCGCTTCGCCTCGCTCGTCGCCTTGCGCATCTCCTCGCGGAGCAGCTCGGCGAGCGCGTGCACGTCGACCTGCTTGAGCATCTCGAGCACGGCCTCGCCGCCCATGCCCGCCGCGATCTTGTCGTCGCCGTACTCGTCGATGATCTGCAGGTAGCGCTCCTCGCTGAGGAGGTCGCCGCGCTGCAGACCCGTCTCCTTCGGGTCGATGACGATGTACGCCTCGCAATAAAGGACCTTCTCCAGATCCTTCAGCGTGATGTCGAGCATGTTGCCGATGCGCGACGGCAGGCTCTTCAGGAACCAGATGTGCGCGACCGGCGTCGCGAGCGAGATGTGCCCGAGGCGCTCACGTCGAACCTTCGACTGGATGACCTCGACGCCGCACTTCTCGCACACGATCCCACGGTGCTTCATGCGCTTGTACTTGCCGCAGTTGCACTCGTAGTCCTTCACAGGCCCGAAGATCTTCGCGCAGAAGAGACCATCCCGCTCCGGCTTGAACGTGCGGTAGTTGATGGTCTCCGGCTTCTTCACCTCGCCGTGCGACCATTCCCGGATCTTCTCCGGGCTCGCGAGCGAGATCCGAATGGCGCTGAACGACAGCGGATCTTTGGGCTTCTCGAAGAAGCTGAAGATGTCACGCATTCGGCATCACTCCTCTTCCGCGGCCGAGGCCTCGAGGCCCGTCTCGACCAGCTCGACGTTCAGACACAACGATTGCAGCTCTTTGATGAGCACGTTGAAGCTCTCCGGCAGACCGGCCTCCAGCGTGTACTCGCCCTTGACGATCGCCTCGTACATCCGCGTACGACCCATGACGTCGTCCGATTTCACCGTGAGGAACTCCTGCAGCGCGTAGGCCGCGCCGTAGGCCTCCATCGCCCACACCTCCATCTCGCCGAGGCGCTGACCGCCGAACTGAGCCTTTCCGCCCAGCGGCTGCTGCGTGACGAGCGAGTAGGGGCCGATCGACCGGGCGTGGATCTTGTCGTCCACGAGGTGGTGAAGCTTCAGCATGTACATGATGCCCACCGTGACGTTCTGATCGAACGCCTCGCCCGTGCGACCATCGAATAGGATCGCCTGGCCCGAGCTCGGCAGACCCGCGAGCGCGAGCGCGCCCTTGATGTCCTCCTCGCTCGCACCGTCGAACACCGGCGACGCGACGAACACGCCTTGACGAACCTTGCGCCCGGCACGCACGGCGTCACCCTCGTCCATCAACGCGACGATCGCCGAGTTCTCCTCGTCTCCCGCGTAGACCTCCGCCAAACGATGGCGGATCTCGGCGCCCGCCTTTTGAGTCTCGATCATCTGCTGGATCTGCCGGCCGAGCTCGTAGGCGCCCCAGCCGAGGTGGATCTCCAGGATCTGACCGACGTTCATGCGGCTCGGCACGCCGAGCGGGTTCAGCACGATGTCCACCGGCCGGCCGTCCTGCAGGTAGGGCATGTCCTCCTCCGGAAGAATCCGGCTGATGACGCCCTTGTTGCCGTGGCGGCCTGCCATCTTGTCGCCGACCTGGAGCTTGCGCTTGATGGCGATGTAGACCTTCACCATCTTGATCACGCCCGGCGGCAGCTCGTCGCCCTTCGACAGGCGCTCGATCTTGTCGCGGAAGTGCTCCTCGCGCGTACGGACGAGGTCCTCCAGATCCCGCAGGATGTTCTGGATCCGGTCCGTCTCCTCCACCGGGATCTCGCCCCAGTAACGGCGCGGGATCTCGGCGAGGGCCGCCTCGGTGATCTCGTCGCCCTTCTGGAGCAGGACCTTGCCCTTGTCGTCGACGAGCTTCCCGTTCGTCGTCTTGCCGACCAGGATCTCGCGGACCCGGCGGTAGAACGAGTCGCGCAGGATCTTGATCTCCTCATCGCGCGTCCGCTCGATCCGCGCGCGCTCCTGATCCTCGATGTCCCGCGCGCGGTCGTCCTTCTCCGTGCCCTTGCGCGAGAAGACGCGCGCGTTGATCACGATGCCGCTCACGCCCGGCGGGACCTTGAGCGAGCTGTCGCGCACGTCGCCGGCCTTCTCCCCGAAGATCGCGCGGAGCAGCTTCTCCTCGGGAGAAAGCTGCGTCTCGCCCTTCGGCGTGATCTTGCCGACGAGGATGTCGCCCGGACGAACCTCGGCGCCGATCCGCACGATGCCCGAGTCGTCGAGGTCCTTCAGGGCCTCCTCGCCGACGTTCGGGATGTCACGCGTGATCTCCTCCTTGCCGAGCTTCGTATCGCGCGCGACGCACTCGAACTCCTCGATGTGGATCGAGGTGAACACGTCGTCCTTCGCGATGCGCTCCGAGACCAGGATCGAGTCCTCGAAGTTGTAGCCCTGCCACGGCATGAACGCGACGAGCACGTTCTGCCCCAGCGCGAGCTCGCCCATGTCCGTCGACGGGCCGTCCGCGAGCACGTCGCCCGCCTTCACCACGTCGCCCGTACGCACGATCGGCTTCTGCGTGTAGCAGGTCGACTGGTTCGAGCGCTGGTACTTCATGAGGTGGTAGATGTCCGGCACCTCGGCGCCCTCGCCCGCGGCACGCACCACGATGCGCGTCGCGTCGACGCTCTCCACGATGCCCGGACGACGCGCCACGACGCAAACGCCCGAGTCACGCGCGAGCCGGTTCTCCATGCCCGTACCGACGAGCGGCGCCTCGCTTCGGATGAGCGGCACCGCCTGGCGCTGCATGTTCGCGCCCATGAGCGCGCGGTTCGCGTCGTCGTGCTCGAGGAAGGGCACGAGCGCGGCCGCGACGCTCACCATCTGGTTCGGCGCGATGTCCATGAGCTCGATCATGTCCGACGCGACGATCTTGAAATCGCCGTTGAGACGCGCCGACACGACGTTCTCGCGGAATTTGCGACCCTCATCGAGCGCGGCCGTCGCCTGCGCGATGTACTTGCCCTCTTCCTCGAGCGCGCTGAGCCAGGTCACCTCGTCGGTCACCGTGCTCTCCGTCACCTTGCGGTAAGGCGTCTCGACGAAGCCGAACTCGTTCACGCGGGCGAACGTCGAGAGCGACGCGATGAGGCCGATGTTCGGGCCTTCCGGCGTCTCGATCGGGCAAATGCGGCCGTAGTGCGTGGCGTGGACGTCGCGCACCTCGAAGCCCGCGCGCTCGCGCGTGAGGCCGCCCGGACCGAGGGCGGACAAACGCCGCTTGTGCGTGACCTCGGAGAGCGGGTTCGTCTGGTCCATGAACTGCGAGAGCTGCGAACTCCCGAAGTACTCCTTGACCACCGCGGAGACGGGCTTCGCGTTGATCAGGTCGTGCGGCATGAGCGTGTCGATCTCCTGCGACATGCTCATGCGCTCCTTGATCGCGCGCTCCATGCGGACCAGGCCGATGCGGTACTGGTTCTCCATGAGCTCGCCGACCGCACGCACGCGGCGGTTGCCGAGGTGGTCGATGTCGTCGACCGAGCCGCGGCCGTTCTTGAGCTCGATGAGATGCCGGACCGTCTCCAGGATGTCCTGCGGCGTGAGCACCGTGAGATCGAGGTTCGGACGCTGGCCCTCCGGCAGATCCCGGTAGAACTTGTAGTTGAGCTTCAGCCGGCCGACCTTCGAGAGGTCGTATCGCTCCGGGTTGAAGAACAGGTTGTGGAACAACGTCTTCGCCGTCTCGAGCGTGGGCGGATCGCCCGGGCGGAGACGACGGTAGATCTCGAGGATCGAGTCCTCCTGCGTCTTCACCTTGTCGGCGAGCAACGTGTCGCGGAGGTACGAGCCGACGTTGAGGCCGTCAATGAAGAGGATGCGGAAGCTCTCGAGCTTCGCCTCGCGGATGCGCTCGAGCTTGGCGTCCGTGAGCTCCTCGTTCACCTCGACGATGACCTCGCCCGTCTCCGGGTCGACGACGTCGTGCGCTGCGACCTTGCCGACGAGCTCCTCGGTCTCGACCTGCATGCGCTCGAGCTTCGCCTCCTTCATCTTGCGAATCGCGGCGCGCGTGAACTTCGTGTTCTTCTTGACGATGACATCTTCCTTGATCTTGATGTCACGCGTCGCGCGCTGGCCCGCGAGGAGGTCGTACTCGATGCTCTTCGCGTACTTGCCGCCCTTCTCGAGGTAGACGGTCTCCGTCGAGTAGAAGTAGTTCAGGAGGTCCTGCGTCGAGTAGCCGAGCGCGCGCAGGAGGACGGTCGCGTGCATCTTCCGGCGACGGTCGATGCGCACGTAGATGATGTCCTTCGGATCGAACTCGAAATCGAGCCACGAGCCGCGGTACGGGATGACGCGCGCCGAGTAGAGCAGCTTGCCGCTCGAGTGCGTCTTGCCCTTGTCGTGATCGAAGAACACGCCGGGCGAGCGGTGGAGCTGGCTGACGACGACGCGCTCGGTGCCGTTGATGATGAACGTGCCCGTCTCGGTCATCAACGGCAGCTCGCCGAAGTACACCTCCTGCTCCTTGATGTCCCGGACGATGCGCTCACCGCCGTCACGGGTGTCGTAGATCATGAGCTGGTTGGTGACTTTGATCGGCGCCGCGTAGGTCATGCCTCGCTGGCGGCACTCCTCGACGTCGTACTTCGGCGGCTCGAGGTTGTACGAAACGAAGACGAGCTCGCTCGTCCCGTTGAAGTCCTTGATGGGGAACACCGAGCGGAAGACCGCCTGGAGCCCGACTTCCTCCCGCTCGTGCGGCGGGACGTTCATCTGGAGGAACTTGTCGTAGCTGGACTTCTGGATGTCGATCAGGTTCGGAACGTCGATGATGCGACGAACGCGCCCCAGATTCTTACGGATGCGGAAGTTGGATTGGACGACCGACGGCATCGATATTCCTCCGGCTCCTACGGGTGCACAGGGCTCGATCCCCGCGCGCTCCACGAACCGAGCATCAGCCTCGAAGCTACGAAACAGCCATCAAAGGTCCCGGCGACGGACAAACTCGGCTGCGCTACCGCGACCTGGAAGACGCGCTCGAATCACGCGACAGACGCAGCAGCAAACCCCCCAAAGACAAAACTCGACGCGCGGCAGGGACGTTCGCCCCTGCCGCCGTCGCATGGCGGATCGCGCTGTCCCTGAACGGGAAGCTCGGATCCTTACTTGAGCTCGACCGTCGCACCTGCCTCGGCGAGCTTCTTCTTCATCTCCTCGGCGTCGGCCTTGGAGACCGCTTCCTTCACGTTCTTGGGCGCGCCCTCGACCAGGTCCTTCGCCTCCTTGAGGCCAAGGCCCGTGATCTCACGGACCGCCTTGATGACCGCGATCTTGTTGCCACCGGCGTTCGCCAGGACAACGTCGAACTCGGTCTTCTCCTCGGCCTTCGGCGCCTCGGCCGCAGCCGCCGGGCCAGCAGCAACCGCCACCGCCGCCGGCGCAGCCTTCACGCCCCACTTGTTCTCGAGCTCCTTGATGAGCTCGGCGATCTGGATGACCGGCAGGTTGGAAAGGTAATCGACGACCTGCTCCCGCGTGATCTCAGCCATGACGAGACTCCTTCAAACCGTCTGCGCGCCGCGGTGGGATGAGTACCCCGGGGCGCGTCTCTAGATCAAAACCCGAAGGGCGCAATGCCCTTTCTCACTGGTCGAGCGTTTGGCGCGCCGGATCGCCTCCGGCTCCCTCGCCCCGACCACGATCGGACCCGGTACCAGGGCTCCTCAGCCGGCCCCGCCCGCCGCGTCCTCCTTGGCCTTCAACAGGTACGCGAAGTTCTGAAGAGGCGCATTGAGCTGCTGCAAGAACTGCTGGAGAGGCGCCTGCAACGTGGCAAGCAGCGTCGCCCTGAGCTCGTCCTTGCCGGGCATCGTCGCGAGCTGGTTCTCCACGCCCTCGGCGTCGAGAACCTGGCCCTCGATGAGGCCCGCCTTGATCTTCAGCTTCTCGTGTTCCTTGTCCTTGCGGAACGCCTTGACGACCTTCGCGGCCGCGCTGGGATCCTCGTAGCACCAGGCGATCCCGGTCATCCCGACCAGCGTATCGTCGAGCTTCTTCGACCACGCGTGATGCTTGATCGCATGGCGAACGAGCGTGTTTTTCACGACTCGATACTCGACGCCCGCCTTCCGGAACTCGTCGCGCAGCTTCGTGACGACCGCGACGTTGAGCCCCGTGAAGTCGAGGAAGACCGCCGAGGTCATGCGATCGAATCGCTGCTTGACCTCGCCGACCAGAGCCTCTTTCTCCGTGCGCTCCATGATCAGCCCTCCTCACCCTTGTCGCTGAGGTGCACAGGGTCGATCCGGACGCCCGGCCCCATCGTCGAAGACATCGTGATGCTCCGGAGATAAATCCCCTTCGCCGTCGACGGCTTCGCGCGAATGAGAGCCTGGATCAAGGCCTCCGCGTTCTTGGCGAGCGCGTCCTCCTTGAAGGAGGCCTTGCCGATCCGAGCGTGCACAATGCCCGCCTTCTCGACGCGGTACTCCACCTTGCCGGCCTTCGCTTCGGACACCGCCGTCTTCACATCAACGGTGACGGTGCCGACTTTCGGGTTCGGCATGAGGCCTCGCGGACCGAGGATACGACCGAGCTTACCGACCAGGCCCATCATGTCGGGCGTAGCGATCACGCGGTCGAAGTCCATGAAGCCTTCCTGGATCTTGTTCACCAGGTCGGCCTCACCGACGAAATCGGCACCGGCCGCTTCCGCTTCCTTCGCCTTTTCGCCCTTGGCGAAGACGAGGACGCGGACCGACTGGCCCGTTCCGGCCGGCATGACCACGGCGCCGCGAACCATCTGGTCCGCGTGACGCGGGTTCACGCCCAGCCGCACAGCGATATCGACGGTCTCGTCGAACTTCGCCGATGCGGCCTGTTTTACAAGCGCACACGCCTCTTGCAGCGTGTACTTGCGCGTGCGGTCCACCATGGCCTGGGCCGCAGCGCGTTTCTTGGCGACTTTCGGCATCTGCCCTCCTGTTTTATCGGCTTACGCCTCCCACGGTGCGCCGTTTTAACCGTGGTGCTCTCCTCCCAACGTGGGGGGGTGCTCTTGTAGAGCCGCGTTTTCACGCGGCCGCGCGCTCGCCGCCGGCTTCTCCGCCAAACGGAGATGCAGCAGAGCGCGCTGTGGACGACTCAGTCGACGATCGAAATGCCCATCGAGCGGGCCGTGCCCGCCATGCTGCGCATCGCCGACTCGAGGTTCGTCGTGTTCATGTCCTGCATCTTCATCTGCGCAAGCTCCTGCAGCTGCTTGCGCGTCACCTGGCCGACCTTCGTCTTGTTCGGCTCCTTCGAGCCCGAGCCAGGCTTCTTCTTGGTCTCCAGCCCCGCGGCCTTCTTGAGAAGGACCGACGCGGGAGGCGTCTTCAAGATGAACGTGAACGACCGGTCCGAATAGACCGTGATCACCACCGGGATGATCATGTCGCCCTGCGAGGCCGTCCGCGAGTTGAAGTCCTTGCAGAACGCCATGATGTTCACGCCGTGCTGGCCGAGCGCAGGACCGACCGGCGGCGAGGGGTTGGCCTTCCCCGCAGGGAGCTGAAGCTTGACGTACCCGGTGACCTTCTTCGCCATTGCTTTACCCGTTCTGTGCTGCGTCTACCTTGTTCGTTCCGACCCGGAACGTCGCTCAGCGCTTCTCTACCGCCGAAAAATCGAGCTCCACGCTGGTCGGACGGCCGAAGATCGACACCTTGACCTTCAGCTTCTGCTTATCCATCTTCACGTCGTCCACGGTCCCGGTGAAGTTGGCGAACGCGCCGTCGAGCACGCGAACTTCCTCGCCGACCTCGAACGTGAGCTTGGGCTTCGGCTTGACCGCGCCCTCCACGATGCCTCGACGCAGACTCTCGATCTGCGGGGCCGGGACTTCCTGCGGCGTCTGGTTGCCGATGAAGCCCGTCACCTTCGGCGTGTCCTTCACGAGGTGCCACACCGTCTCGCTCATCTCCATCTCGGCGAAGATGTAGCCAGGCAAGCTGAGCTTCTGACGAACTCGTTGCTTCCCCCCCGGACGGTTCTCCGTGACCGTTTCACTCGGGATCAGGATCTCGCCAATCTTGTCCTCGAGGCCGTGCTGCTTCGCGCGTTGCTGAAGTGCATCGCGCACCTTCGCCTCGTAGCCCGAGTAGGTATGAATGACGTACCACTTCTTCGCCATGGCGCGTGGCTCCCGAACGGCCCTAGCTCCCAGTGCCGTAGACGATGCCCGTCACGAACGACCACAACCGGTCGAGCAGCGCGAGATAGAGGGTGGCCACAGCGCTCGCCGCAATGACCACCATGGTTGAGTTCGTGACGTCCTTCTTGGTCGGCCACTTGACCTTGATCAGCTCCGAAGCGACCTCGTCCGTCCACTCCCGCACGTCGGGACGACGGTAGGTCCGCAGCGTGACGATGACCGCGACGACGCCCGCGATGACGGTCGCATACGTCGCTTTGTCCTCGTCCACGACCGCCGCGAGCGCAGGCACCGCACGGCTGAACCAGTCCCGGTTCGAGAGGTTGCCCCAGATCCCGTGGATGGCCTTGCCAAGCACGTACGCGCCGAGGATCGCCGCCCCGAAGAACCCCGCCATCACGTAGCGGTCGCTCCCGAGCGGCCGCGCCGCCGCAGCCTCGGCGTCTTCGCTGGCCCCTTCGTCCTGCGCTTGCCCTTCCGGGCCCTCCGCAGCAGCGTCGTCGTGCTCGTCGCCGGCTTCGTCTACGCTCGGCGCCACGTCGAGATCGCTCCCCTTGCGCACCGCAAGTGAGGCGTCCGCCCCCGAATCCGGGGCAGACTCCGGCGCAGAGCCCTTTTTCTGGGCCTTCCGTGCCTCGTCTTTCTCTCGTCGTGTCGCCATCGCCGTTTGTCCCAGACGTGTCGGATCCCGCTTCGAGCAGCGTCATCGACATTTACGCCTCGCTCGCTTTTACGAGATCGAGCGAGGCGTTTGGTGCGACCCCTACCTGATGCTGAACGGGCAGCGAGAGGAGGAGCCCTTGTGGGCAGGGGCAGAGAGGCTCGAACTCCCGACCTGCGGATTTGGAATCCGCTGCTCTACCAACTGAGCTATACCCCTTCAACCTGCTCGACCCGGGACTGATGCCACGAGCCGAGCAGTTCGTCTACTTCGGATCCGACTACTTCGTCTCCCGGTGCAGCGTGTGCTTCTTGCACTGCTTGCAGAACTTCTTCAGTTCCACGTAGTCGCCGGGAGATTTGGTCGTCTTGTAGTTCCTCGCCGTACACTCGGTGCAGGCCAGCGAGATCGGGATACGTGTCCCTCGTTCTCCCGTGGCCCCACCGCTGCCACCGGACCCGCCGCCCTGCACCGACATCACGCCTCGTTACTTGAGGATCTTCGTCACGATGCCCGCGCCGACGGTCTTGCCGCCCTCACGGATCGCGAACCGCATCTGCTCCTCGAGCGCTACCGGCGCGATGAGCTCGATGTTCATCGTGATGTTGTCGCCCGGCATCACCATCTTCACCCCCTCGGGGAGGTTGACGGTGCCCGTCACGTCCGTCGTCCGGATGTAGAACTGCGGGCGGTAGTTCGTGAAGAACGGCGTGTGACGGCCGCCCTCTTCCTTCTTGAGGACGTACACCTCACCCATGAAGTGGGTGTGCGGCGTGATCGAGCCCGGCTTCGCGAGGACCTGACCACGCTCGATGTCGTCCTTCTCGACGCCGCGCAGGAGGCAACCGACGTTGTCGCCGGCGATGCCCTGATCGAGCAGCTTCCGGAACATCTCGACGCCCGTGACCACGGTCTTGCGCGTGTCCTTGAAGCCGATGATCTCGACCTCTTCGCCGACCTTGACCACGCCACGCTCGATGCGGCCCGTGGCCACCGTGCCGCGGCCCTTGATCGAGAACACGTCCTCGATCGCCATCAGGAACGGCTTGTCGATCGCGCGCTCCGGCTCCGGGATGTACGTGTCGAGCGCCTCGAGCAGCTCTCCGATCTTCGCCTCCCACTTGGGATCGCCCTGGAGCGCAGGCAACGAAGCACCACGGACAACCGGCGCGTTGTCGCCGTTGAAGTTGTACTTGTTGAGGAGCTCGCGGACCTCCATCTCGACGAGGTCCAGCATCTCCGGGTCGTCCACCGCGTCACACTTGTTGAGGAAGACGACGAGGTAGTTCAGGCCGACCTGGCGCGCGAGGAGCACGTGCTCGCGGGTCTGCGGCATGACGCTGTCGAGCGCGCTGACCACGAGGATCGCGCCGTCCATCTGCGCGGCGCCCGTGATCATGTTCTTGATGTAGTCGGCGTGGCCGGGGCAGTCGACGTGCGCGTAGTGGCGCTTCGGCGACTCGTACTCCACGTGCGCCGCCGCGATCGTCACCGTCTTCGTCTCGTCACGGACGGTGCCGCCCTTGGCGATGTCGGCGTACTTGATCTCTTTCGCAAGCTTCTGCTTGGACTGGACCTTGACGATGGCCGCCGTGAGCGT
>NZ_SSMQ01000033.1 GCF_005144585.1 Polyangium fumosum
GCCACCCACGAATACGAGGACGAACAGGAGCTGGTCGAATGGGGCGTGACGCCGATCCTGCGTTACGACCCGCTCGGCCGGCTCATCCGAACGGACCTGCCGAACGGGACGCATTCGCGTGTGACGTTCACGCCCTGGGAGCAGGCGAGCTGGGATGGGAACGATACGGTGCTGGAGGCGGGCAATCCCTGGTATGCCGCGAGGCAGCCGAGCGCGACGCCGACGCCTTCCGCGCAGGAGCAGCGGGCGGCGGAGCTGACCGAGGAGCATGCGGAGACGCCGGCGCTGGTGCATTTCGATGTGCTGGGCAGGTCGGTGCGCGGGGTCGAGGACAACAAGACCGCAGGGGTGTACACGACGAAGGCGGTGCTCGATATTGAGGGGAATCCGCGGGCAATCATCGATGCCCGTGGGAATACCGCGATGGAGTATGTCTTCGACATGCTCGGGCGGACGCTGTACCAGAAGAGCTGCGATTCTGGAGAGCGGTGGACGCTGGCGAATGTGCTCGGGAACCCGATTCGGGGGTGGGATGGCCGGGGGCATGTGGTGCGCTCGGTGTACGATGCGCTGAATCGGCGGACGGGGCTGTGGGTGCAGAAGGGGGCGGATCCGGAGGTGCTCGCCGAGGTGACGGTGTACGGCGAGGGGCATACGGATCCGGAGGACGCGAATCTGCGTGGGAAGGTGGTTCAGGTGAAGGATGGGGCCGGGGTGGTGACCTCGGTCGAGTACGACTTCAAGGGGAATTTGCTGGAGAGCCAGCGGCAGCTCGCGCAGAACTATTCGACGCAGCTCGATTGGTCGGGCACGGTGGCGCTCGAGACGGAGGTGTTCACGCAGACGACGGCGTTCGATGCGCTGAATCGGCCGACGAGCCTGACCACGCCGGACCAGAGCGAGATCAAGCCGACGTACAACGAGGCGAGTCTGCTCGAGAAGGTGGAAGCGCGGATTCGGGGTGCGAGTGGCTGGACGACGTTCGTCGATGACATCGATTACGGATGTGAAGGGGCAGCGGGAGAAGATTGTCTACGGGAATGGGGTGGTCACGGAGTACAGTTATGACCCGCTGACCTACCGGCTGAAGCGTCTCAAGACGACGCGGACCTCGGACAGTGAGCTGCTGCAGGACTTGCGATACACGTACGATCCGGTAGGTAACATCGTCGAGATCGCCGACCTGGCGCAGGAGGAGCTCTACCACAACAGCGAGTTGGTCGAGCCGGTCTGGAAGTACGAGTACGATGCGATCTACCGGCTGATCGAGGCGACGGGGCGGGAACATTCGGGGCAGAATGCGGACATCCAGCAGGATGCAAGTGGGTTTCCGCTGGTGAGTGCGGCGAACCCGAACGATCCGCAGGCCATGCGGAACTACGTCGAGAGCTTCGAGTACGATGCGGTCGGCAACATCTTGAAGATGATTCATGCCGCGCAGGGCAGCACGGGGAGCTGGACGCGGCGGTACGACATCGCGGAGATGAGCAATCGGCTCCTCGGAACGAGCTTGCCGGGCGACGACGAGACCGAGTTCTCGGCGACGTATACCTACGACGAGCACGGGAGCATGACCACGATGCCGCATCTGGATGGCATCGAGTGGGATTTCAAGGATCAGAAGCGCGAGGTCGACAAGGGCGGCGGGGGGACGGTCTACTTCACGTACGACGCTGGCGGGCAGCGGGTGCGGAAGGTGTGGGAGCATAGCGGCATTGTCGAGGAGCGGATCTACCTCGGGGGCTTCGAGGTCTACCGACGGCACGAGCTCGGGAATGTCGTGCTGGAGCGAGAGACGCTCCATGTGATGGATGATGCGCGGCGGATTGCGATGGTGGAGACCAAGACGGTTGACGCGTCGGATCCGGATCTCGTGGTGGCGTCACGCGTGCGGTATCAGCTTGGGAATCATCTGGGGTCGGCAGCGCTGGAGCTGGATCAGGCAGGGCTCGTCATCAGCTACGAGGAGTACCATCCATATGGGACGAGCGCCTACCACGCCGTGGCGAATGGGGTCGAGGTCAGCGCGAAGAGGTACAGGTATACGGGGAAGGAGCGGGACGAGGAGACGGGGCTCTACTACCACGGGGCGAGATATTATGCGCCATGGTTGGGGCGGTGGACGAGTGCGGATCCAGCCGGGTTGGTGGATGGTCCCAACCTTTACCGGTACTCTCAAGACAACCCGATCCTGTTCTCTGATCCAAGCGGGATGGTTCCGACAGTTGCCGAGCTCGAGAAGACTGTCAACGCGGCCGAGAGTGAGCTGTACATCCTCAAAGGTCGAGCAGAGTCCCTAACCGAACTCATAGCTAAGCAGGAGGTGACTGTGCACCGCCTTGAGACTCACATGTCAGCCAGCTCCAGAAGCTGGTGGGAAAGAATGAACCCATTCAGCGAAGACAATCGAGCTATTTCAGATCCCAAAAAACAATTGGCCCGCTTTGTGAAAGAGGCTAGGGCGATTAATGAGCGGATTGTTGTCCTAGAGGGAGAATTGATAAGACATCAGATTGATCTTTCCCGTGCGCGAGAGGTTGCAGGCGTCGTGAACGGTGAAATGGACCCGCTTAGCTTCGAGGAATCGATGGCGGCGAGGGCGCGTGCAAAGTCGGTGGAATCGAGCGGGAATACGCGGAACAAAGGACTAGCAACGGAGTCAGCGTTGGAGGGAAACCCGCGTCAGGGAGTAAGCGCTGTCGAAGAGCCATTCAATCCGCAGGGTGGGCAGAAAGGTGCAGTGGTCGAACCGTCAGCTGCAGAGCCTTCGGCTCCAGTTGTTGGCGAGGCTCCGCTTTCCGCCAAAGGAATTTTGCGGAGCGCGACAGAAACTGGCAAGACTGGTCTTAAAGCGTTCGCTCCAATGATTGTCGTCGGCGGATTCCAGTACTTTGCTCAAAGGAATTACGATGATGCTGCCCGACAGCGTGACGGTTATGTGGGCACTCCGACGTCCGATCAGATCAAGCGACAACGAGACGCAGGTTGGGAGTTCTCCGGGAAACTGGATGGCGGTGGAAAACCGGTCTGGGACTACAAGCCTGGATATGATCTGAGACTTCGGGACATGCTATTGTTCCTGTTTAATCCTTTTGATCCGATTCGGAGGAGTGGTCGCCCTGCACCAGCGCCCACTAGAATCGAAGCGTAGCCGTACCCGACGCATGCCGCTTTGATGCGTGTCACCACGGTCCGAGCGGCTGTGGGGGCGAAATCGCGCGCCCGGTTGAGAGCGATTCAAGGAGGGGCTCTTCTGACTCCGAATCGAAGGCCCAAAACCGACATCACGGTCGAACATCCAGTCGCGCGAGAACTCTCGCCCTGAGGCGGTAAAACGCCGTAAAGGTGCGTCGGGCCGAGCGGAGGCTCGGCTTGCCAAACCCCACAAGACCACCAGCACGAGTAACGCAGGAATCAGCCCCCCATGTTAGGTGAATCTATTATGAATAGGAGCAAGCCAGTCATGAACGAGTTCCGCCGCATGATCGGCGCTTCTGCGGTGGTCGTCCGCTGCGCAGCCGATCTCGATCATCAAGCCGAAGGACTTCTCGACGCCGTAGACAGCTACCACCGGGGAGGCGTAGCGCTGTGCGACAGGGTGGTCGTGGAATTTGCGGGGATCCCTTTCACGATGCGCCAAATGCGCGGGGAGCTCGTTTTGCATGGGCTAGAGTTTGCGAACAAGGGGGCACCTGATACCGCCGCCGGCGCCGAACAATCCCTTCGCATCGTCTACGATCAGGAGGCGGTCGCGAGGCGTGCCGGCGCCGAGCCGGCGTATCCACGCTATGATGCCTCGCTGAAACTCGATAGGAGCAGCCTCAAGGTGCCTCGCTCGCGTCTACAGAGAATGGCGCCGAGTGAGCCGCGCGACTCTGGATGGAGCATCGGAGGTACAACGGACAAGGCCGCTGAATCCGCAGAATTCATCACGACGGTGGCGGAGATTTACCGCGTGTGCCCCTGGTTCAGTAAGATGCTCGCATTGCCGCCAGGATATAGCGCAGTCGTGGGTCCTCATAATATCGAATCCATCGAGTCCGAATCGGGTGAGCACGTTTGGATTCTGGATCCGCTTACGCTCGCGCGATTTGGACGCTCTGCGCTCGAGCGGAGCAGTATTGCCGTTCTCGAGCGGGCGGCAAACGCGCTTCTTGAGTCTATTACGAATGAAGGCGAACGCATCCGCCCGGTTCGTAGACTCGCCCGACGTCGGGCGGGCAGCGTGTGGGTGACTTATGCCAATGCGCTCACAGTGCAGGCTCGTTTCAAGCAGGAGGGGGACAGAAACGCGGAACTCGACGCACTCGTGGACGAACTTCGTCATGCCCTCTCGCCAGGCGGAAAATTTGCTGGGGAGGCGGCGCCGTATGCGATCATCGATACGGTTGTCACCCTCTATCGCCTCTATTGGCGCGACGAAGCAGCGGAGGTGCTCGATGGCCTGGTCGCGCCAGGTTCATCCGAACAGGCAGCCCTTCTGTTTCTACGCGCCGCATTTGCAATCGACTCCAACAACTATGCAGGTGCAGTCGAGGCATTGCAGCGTTCCGTTGTGATCGAGCCGAACTCAGCGACTACATGGTACCATCTCGGCGCTGTCCGGCTGGCCGAGGTACGGCTCGAGGAGACTCCGCCTCTGCGCAGTCGATTCGACAAGGTCATCGAAGCTTTCGAGCGCGCGCTTGCGCTTCTGGACATCAGGGGGACGCTGCCCATCGAGCGGTGCATCCGGGATCTCAATCACTCGTCCTTGAGAGCAGATTGGGAATTAGCTGATCTCCTTCGCGAACGCACCGTCGCCCTTCGTGAAGCCGGCCGACTAGACGAAGCATTAGCGTCAGCCGAGCGCCTCGTCAACACGTACCCCGACCAATCGTTGTCATGGGAGATGCTGGGTACTGTATTGACTGCTCTCTACCGCTATGAAGATGCGCTCAAGGTGTATGACAGGGCGATCCAGCAAAGCAAGGGAGTCCCTCCCGACGAGCCGATCCTCGCGCGTGGTTTTGCGAGCCCCTGGTACAATCGTGCTGCGTTGCTCGCTCTTCTCGGTCATCGTGACGAGGCTGTCGCTGATTTGAGGTATGCCCTCAATCTCTCCCCGGATTGGTACAGTGCCGTGTTCCTCGACGAGCGCTTCCAGGAGCTATGCACTGACCAAGAATTGCAACGCCTTGTCGACCAAGCACGCCTACAAGTTCAAGCGCAGCGACAGTAAGAGGGCGGCTCAGGTGTTCGACGGCAGGTAATTCACCTCCGCGGGCATGGCCGCCGTCCCCCTTCCCACGGCCAGACTCCTCCTCACCCTCGCGCCCCGCCGTCACCACACGCAACCCTAACCACGCGATCCAGCCAGAACACGGCCTCCCCATGGCAGACCGCCCCCCCGTCCGCAGCGGTCTCAGCCTCTCCGAACGTCCCAACCCCCTCGCGTCACCGTGACGCGCGCCCGTTCGAGCCTTCGAACACCCACGCGTCACCGTGTCGTCCGGGTCTCCGACCGTTCCAACCCCCTCGCGTCACGGTCGCCCGCGCCCCTTCGACCGTTCGATCCCCCCCGCGTCACCGTCTCCCGCGGGTCTCCAAACGTTCCAACCCCTCCGCGTCACCGTGACGCGCGCCCGTTCGACCGTTCGAACACCCACGCGTCACGTTCTCCGACGACCCTTCAACCGTTCGAACCCCCTCGCGTGCCCACGACGACCTCCTCGGCAGCCGCGCCGAGGAGGTCCTGCCCGCGCTGCTCCGCACTCCTCCGCGCGGCCCTCGTCACTTCTTGATCACGACCTCGCCACCAAACGTCATCGGGTACGTGATCATCACCGTCCCACCACCCGCCGGCCTCGGGAACTTGATCGTCTTGAACGCCTTGCGCACGCAGTCGTCGACCTTCGGGTTTCCCACCGTCGACTTCTTCACGCTCGCCTCGTTCACCACGCCGAGCGGACCGACCGTCGCTTGCAACGTCACCGTGCCCGCGAGCTTGCCGTCCTTGTCCGCGCCGAGCGTGTAACAACTGTCGAACGCCTTCACGTTCTCGTTGACCGCCGCCTGGATCTGCTCGTCGGTGAGCGTGCCCGAGAGCGGCAACGTGTCCGGGTCCTTGGGGGTGCCCTCGGCAGGCGTTCCCTCGGGGGAGGACCCTTGCTCGCCTGTCGCGGTAGGCCCAACGGGCTCCTTGGGTCCCGAGCCGCCCGCAGGTGGCGTCGCCCCGCAGCCCGCGAGGACGACGCAAACGATGGGAGTGACAAACCAACGCATGGCGTGCGACTTCAGTCGAGATGCGGCGCGTTGTCCACCGGGAACGTTACCGTTGGAACCTTACCGCTCACGCGACACGCGCGCGGGCCGCGTGCCCGAGCGCGACGGCGCGGCGGTAGACCGACTCGTACGCCGTCGCCATGACCGACGTGCTGAAGCGGTCGCGGGCGCGGTGCGCGCACTGGAGCCGGTCGAAGTGCGCGAGCTCGGGCGAGCAGGCGACGCGGGCGAGGGCGTCGAGGTCGTCCGGGGGGACCAGGAAGCCGGTCACGCCCTCGTCGACGATCTCCGGGAAGGACCCGCGCGCGAAGCCGATCACGGGCGTGCCGCAGAGCATGGCCTCGACCGCGACGAGGCCAAACGGCTCCTCCCACAGGAGGGGACACACGAGCGCACGCGCGCCCGAGAGGATGCGGACCTTCTGCTCGTGATCGACCTCGCCGTGGTCGAGGACGCCCGGCAGATCGAGCCGCGGCGCGATGTGCTCCTCGTAAAACGCTCGATCCTGCGGGTG
Organism: Polyangium fumosum; assembly: GCF_005144585.1. GTDB lineage: Bacteria > Myxococcota_A > Polyangia > Polyangiales > Polyangiaceae > Polyangium > Polyangium fumosum. The sequence continues at coordinate 6,779 of NZ_SSMQ01000033.1, forward strand.
TGTGCGGCCGCCGAGGTGGATGGGCATGTCCACGAGGCGCGCGAGGTCGAGCGCGAGGTGCGTGCCCTTCTCCTCGCAGTACCGCCCGATGTGCGCGAGGTAGCCGTCGTCGTGGAGGCTCGGCGGGTATCGGTTCGGCGAGAGGCCGTGATGGATGACGCGCGCGCGCCCCAGCGGGACCTCGAGGTCGAGCTGACGTTGGCTGATTGCCACGTAGTAGACCTGCGGGTGCGACGCGTAGATCCGCGAGAACGATTCCTCGCGGTGGTGGTGCAACGTGTACACGATCGGCACACGCAAAAAGGCGGAGACCGGGAGGCCGAGCGGGCTGTTCAGGTGGACCACGTCGAAGGTGCCACGCGCGATTTCCGCGAGCGCCCACGCGACGTGGTTGACCTCGTCGGCAGCCGTGGGGGGCCAGACGGGGCGGTGGTAGAGCGCGCGTTTGCGGCAGCTCGTGATGGAGTCGCCTGTGGTGAACACCGTCACGGCGTGGCCGCGCGTGTCGAGCTCCTCGGCGAGCTCGTAACAGAAGAGCTCGGTCCCGCCGTAGCCGATGGGCGGCATGCGGATGAATGGGGTCGAGATCATCGCGATGCGCATGGCTCACCGTGCCTCCCGCGCGCGTCCGCCCCCTTTGCGCGCAGAGCAGAGGAGCTACACGTGGCGTGCCATCGCGGGAGGAACGAATCCCTCACCCCCAACCCCTCTCCCGCGCGGGAGAGGGGAGACGAGAGGAAACGTCACAGCTCGGGTGCTTGCCAGGCTTCGAGGCGACGCCAGATCGTGGCGAGCAGATCCGGCGCCGAACGTTTGAGCGCATAGATCAGGTGCGCCTCGGCCGTCACGGGGACGAGGCCCTGATCGTGCTCGACGGCGTTCATGATCTTCTCGGCCACGAGATCCGGCGAGGCGCCGCGCTCCATGAGGCGGCGCGAGCGCTCCAGCGCCGCGGGCTCGGCAAAACGGCCGTGGCGGCGGCTCGCCTCGTTGATGTTCGTCCGAATGAACCCGGGGCAGATGGCCGTGACGCCGATGCGGTGGCGGCGCAGGTCCGCGCGCAGCGCCTCGGAGAAGCCGACGACGGCAAACTTCGTCGTCGAGTACGCGAGGAGCAGGCGGCTGCCCGCGAAGCCCGCGGCCGAGGCGATGTTGACGACGTGGCCGCCGCGGCCTCGATCGATCATGCGCGGCACGAAGAAGTGACAGCCGTGCACGACGCCCATCACGTTGATGCCCATCACCCAGTTCCAGTCCTCGAGCGTGGTGTCGCGCAGGCCGCCCGTGACCGCGACGCCGGCGTTGTTGACGAGCACGTCGATCGCAGGAAACGCGGCGTGCACCTCGTCCGCGAAGCTCTGCATGGCTGCAGCGCTCGACACGTCGACCTTGCGCGCGAGCACACGCCGGCCCTGCGCGCGCGCCGCGGAGGAAACGTCGTCGAGCTTCGCCTCGTCGACGTCGCAGACGACGAGATCCGCGCCCTCCTTGGCGAACGCGAGCGCCGTCGCCCGCCCGATGCCGCTGCCCGCCCCCGTCACGAGGACAACCTTGCCCGCAAAACGCCCGCTGCTCATGGAAGCGACGGAAGCGCCCCGCCGGGCGGGCGTCAAGTCAGGTGCCGAGCGTGACGAGGAGCGCTTCGACCGCCGGAGGCCAGATCGCCTGCGGCTCCGTGAGCATGCCGCGCTCTTCGAGGACCCGGTAAATCGCGAGCGCGCGGCGCAAGAGAGAGCGCGCCTCCAGCCGCTCGGACGACGTCCCCTCCGCGAGCACCGTGGCCGCGCGGAAGCAAAAGAGCGCGTGATCCCCCTGAATCTCAGGCACGTCCGGCTGCTCCGACGCGAGCCGCGCCGCGAGCGCGAGGCCCGTCCGGAACGCTTCGAGCGCGCCACGTGGATCCGCCATCGCGCGGAGGACGTGGCCGATGCGGCCGTACGTGCCGTAAAGGTCACGCCGCGCCTCGTCGTCGTACGTGGACTCGGCGAGGTCCTCGCGGAGCACGAGGCAAGCGCGGTAGGCCGCGAGCGCCTCTGGTTTCTCGCCCATCGCGCGCAGCACCTCGCCGATGCTCTCGTGGCAACGCGCGAGCGCGCGGCGGCGGTAGATGTCGTCGGGCGCGTCACGCGCGAGCCGATCCCGCACGACGAGCGCCTCCCTGTACGCCGCGAGCGCACCCGGGCCGTCTCCGGCGGCGAGGAGCGCGTCGGCGTACCGGTCGCGCGTGAGCGCGACGAGGGAGCGATGATCCTGATCGTCGGGCGCGCCCTCGGCGAGGCGCTCGGCGAGCGTCATGCCGCGCTGGAAAGCGGCCGCCGCCGCGGCCTCGCGCTCGTCTTCGAGCAAGTAGTCGCCGACCATGACGTGGCAGAGGGTGACGCCCGTGAGCACGCCGGCGATGGCCTCGCGGAAGAGCTCCTCTTGGTGTTCGGCGTCGTCGAGGGAGCGACCATCCCGCGGGTAGAGGGTGCGATCCGAAAGCAGGCCGGCTTGCTCCGGCGCGCCGGCGCGGGCGCGGAGCGGGATCACCACGGCCCGCTTGTCACGCTCCATCGCGAGGCCCTCGCGCAACGTCGTCTCCACGGCCGAGCCGGACGCGAGGGCCTCGGGGCTCGCGAGCACCACGATCACGTCGGCGGTGCGGAGGCGGGAGCGCGTGTCCTGCGGGGGGGCCGCCTGCACGGATTCCCGTACGATCCCGGCTTCGACGAAGGTCGCGAGCCGCGCGCAGAGCTCCTCGCGGATCACCTGATCCCCGGGGGCGGAGGACACGAAGAGCTCGACGGCGTGGTGCATGACGGCGACTCGCGTCCCATCTTACCAGCCCCGCGCCTCCCGAGGCTGCCGTTCCCGTGCTCTCTTTGAAATCGAGAGATCCGAGCCGATCCCTGGTAAATTCGCCCCTTGATAGGGACCAACCCCTGAGGACACGGGCCTGATGCGACTCTTGATCACCGCGATTTCAGCGCAGGACGGCGTCACGAGCGCGCCCCTTGCGGCCACGGGCGCAGGGCAGCTCAAGAGCCGCCTCGGTCGCGAAGACGCCGCGTTCCAGGTCGCGGAGGCCGATCCCGGCCGCGACCTGGCCGAGCAGATCGAGGCTCTGCTCGCCGAGCGCGGGCCGAGCTTCCGCGACCCCGTGATGCTCTACGTGGCGTGCCCCGCGCTCCTGTCGATCGACGGCGAGCTCTTCCTGTCCCTCGATCCAAGGAACCCCACCGTCGGCGACGCGCTCGCAGACGTCGCGGCCGTGCTACGTGACGGCGCGCCCGGGCCAAAGCTCATCGTGCTCGAGCTCGCGGACGCGAAGCTCGGGCTCGATCCGACGCGCGCCGAGGTGCTCGTGCGCGCAGCAGAAGCAGCGACCGATCCGGCCACGAGCGGCATCGAGCTGATCCTCGGCGCGCGCCCGCGCACAGCCGACGCCGCAAGCTTGCCGCTCGCGCAAGCGATGGTCGCCGAGCTCGACGCGCTGCCGAGCGGGCGGACCTTGACCTCACGAGGCCTCTTCGATCGGCTCATGAGCAAGCTGCGCGAGTCCGTGCCCTGCCTCCACCACGCACGCGCGAAGGTGAGCTTCGAACTCGTCGTAGGCAAGCCAGGGCGGCGCGACTCGACCTCCACGATGCCCGCGCCACGCCTCGACGTGCTGCCGCGGAGCGCGACGCCGCCGCCACCCGCAGCGCAGGCCGTGCTGCCGCCGCCGCCACCCGCAGCGCAGCTCGTGCCTCCGCCTGCCGAGGAGCCGCGCCCGGCGCCGCGCGAGCCCGAAGTCTCGTTCGCGTTGCCACGCCCGCCGCGCACGTTCCATCCGCCGCCGCCGCCGGACGACGTGGATCTCACGTGGGCCGAGGAAAACGAAGACTGGGGCAGCATGCCGCGCGTGATCCCGCTGGCACGCCCACTCGCCGCGCCACCCGGCGCCTCGCTCCCACCACCGCCGATGGCGACGAGCAGCGGAAGCACCTCAATCCTCGGGACGGACGGGCCGATCTCGAGCCCCATCTCCGGCCGCGAGATCTCTCCCTTCGCGCGGTACACCGTCGAAGGCGAGCTGCTCGCATCCCAAGGCGATCCCAACGGCGCAATCGCCGCCTTCCGCAAGGCGCTCTCCGTGCTCGGCCCCAGCGGCGATCCACACGCGCGCGCCGAGATGTACGTGCGCATCGGCGAGCTCCGGTCACGGCACGGCGAACCAGACGACGCGATCTCGGACTTCGAGAAGGCACTCGCGCTGCGCCCCGGCCACATCCCCGCGCTCGAATCGCTCCTCCTGCTCTGCGTGTCCACGCGCGACTGGCGCGGCGTGATGAGCGCCGAAGAGCGTCTGCTCGCAGCGCTGCCAAGCGACACGCTCCGCTTCGAACGACTCATCGAGTTCGCCTCACGCTGGGAAGGCGAAGCAGAGAAACCCGCACGCGCGCGTCTGCTCTTCGAACGAGCACGCGAGGTGCGCCCGCAAGATCCGATCGTGGTCGAACAAATCCGTCGACTCGCGCTGAAGTCACTACCGCCAGCACCGCGGGAGTGAACTCTCTCGAAGGCGTTGCGCCGGGGTTTCACCCCGGGCCCCGACCAGGGGTTGTCCACCCCTGGACCCGGACCAGCGAGGCGCTGGACCCGGGGTCGATGAACTGCGCGATGCGCAGTTCATCGAACAGCCGGTGGCAAGACCGGCGACGACGTTGCCAACGCAAAGCGCGGCGCTGCTGGTTCAACGGGCAACGCACACCTCGCCGGCTTGACACCCACCTCCGTGGTCTTGCCACCGGCCCGTTGGAAGAACTGCGCATCGCGCAGTTCTTCCACCTCGGTCCAGGCCGTGCCTGGTCCGGGGTCGAGGGGGCGGACAGCCCCCCGCGGGGTCCGGGGCAGCGCCCCGGCGCGGCGGCGTCGTCTCCACCCGCGTCAGGCGATCGACTCGGCCTCGTACATTTTGATCTGCGCCTTTGTCATCGCTTCTTCGCCGCGGAGGCCTTTGTGGTGTTTGCGGAACAGCTCGGAGCGTGGGTAGGCGAGGAAGGCTTCGCGTGTGGACCAGCGGGAGACGGCGAGCAATGCGCCTTCGTCTTGCCAGAGCTCGATGCCTAGGAATCCTTCGAACTGGTCGAGGTCGTGCGCCGTGTCGCGGAAGGCCCGCCTGATCCGTGCAAGCTCGGGCTCGGGGGCCTGGATGGTGTTGACCACGACGTACATGCGTGACTCCTTCGAGACAGAGCGCGCGTGGCGCGTGCACGTTCGGGGCAAACCGTGTTCCACCCCCGACGTGGAAAAGCCTGTAGCATGGGGGCCGGAGCGTTTGCCATGACCACCGGCGCGCGCGAAGTACGCGCGCTGAGCGCTCGTGGGATCAGCTCTTCTCCGAGGGATGCCACCGCCGGAGCAGGAGCCAGCCGCCGAGGTTCGTCGCGCCGAACAAGCCGAGCCCGAGCGCCGAGGCGCAGAGCACGGCCGCGAAGAGCAGGTCGGTTCGGAGCTGCCGCGGCGCGCTCATGATGAGGATGCCGAGCCCGGGCGTCCCCTCGGCGAAGCCTGCCACGAATTCTCCGACGATGGCCCCGATCACTGCGAGCCCGCCGGCGATGCGCAGGCCTGTCACGATGCTCGGCAGGGACGAAGGCAGGCTCAGGAGCAGGAGCGTGCGCAGCTTGCCCGCGCCGTACAGGCGGAAGAGGTCGCGCAGCGCGGGCTCCACGGATCGTAGCCCCGAGAGCGCGTTCGCCACGACCGGGAACACGCTCACGATGAAGGCCGACACGCTCACGGCGCGCTCGCCTGGCCCGAACCAGAGCACGAGCAGCGGCGCGATGGCCACGATCGGCACGGTCTGCAGGAAGACGGCGTAGGGGTAAAAGGCACGCTCGAGCAGGCGCGAGGCCGAGAGCGCCACGGCCACGAGCACGCCGATCACCCCGGAGAGCGCGAAACCGAGCAGCGCGCTCTTGGCCGTCGTCCAGGTCGCGAGCCCGAGCGTGGTCGCGTCGGCGGCGAACGCGGCGGCGATCTGGCTCGGCGGCGGCAGCAGATACGCGGGCACTGCGAGCACGCGCACGAGCGCCTCCCAGGCGCCGAGCAAGAGCACGAGCGAGAGCAGGGGCGGGGCCGCGGCGGCGAGGGACGTCTTCACGGCGCCTCCCCCGCGAGGAGCGCGTCCTGCAGCGGACCGAGCGCGCGCGCGAAGTGAGGATCGCTGCGCAGGGAGGCGGCGCGCTCGCGCGGGAGATCGATCGGCGTATCGAGCAGGATCCGCGCCGGGCGCCGGGAGAACACGATGCATCGCTCGGCGAGGTAGGCGGCCTCTGCGTTCGAATGCGTGACGAAGAGGACGGTCATGCCGAGGTCGAGCCAGAGCGCGCGGAGCTGATCGTCGAGCCTTTGGCGTGTGAGCTCGTCGAGGGCGGCGAAGGGCTCGTCGAGCAGGAGGATGCTCGGGCGCGTGACGAGGGCGCGGGCCAAGGAGACGCGCATCTTCATGCCGCCCGAGAGTTCTGCCGGATGCCGCGCCGCCGCGTCGCCGAGGCCGACCTGCTGGAGCGCGACGAGGGCCTGCGCGCGCCGCTCGTCCCGGCCGACGCCCGCGAGCTCGAGCGGCAAGGCGGCGTTGTCGAGCACGTTGCGCCAGGGCAAGAGGTGGGCGTCCTGGAACACGTAGGCGATGCGGGGCCGCTCGGCGCCCTCCGGGGCGAGGAGCTTGACGGAGCCGCCGTCGGCCTGGTCGAGCCCGGCGACGAGCCGGAGGAGCGTGGATTTGCCGCAGCCGGAGGGGCCGAGCAGGGCGACGAAGGTGCCGGCGGCGACGTCGAGGTCGAGGCCGTCGAGCACGACGCCGCTGCCGGCAAAGACACGCCGCGCGCGCTCGACGAGGACCCGCACCCCGCCCGGGCGAGGCGCGTCCGCTGCGAGGCCGGGTGCGAGGACCAGGGAGGTCATGGCGTCCCTTGGGTCGCCTCCAGGTACACGTCCATCTGGCCGATCGACGTGTGGTGCACGTATTTCTCGTCGAGCAGCCGCTGCATCTCCGGGAAATCGCGCATCGAGTCCGCCGAGTCGAAGGCGTCGCCCGTCACGTGCGGGAAGACGTCGTAATGCTCGACCACGATCGCCGCGGGGGGCGCCTTTTCGAGATCGGCGAGCAGGACCTTCCGGTGCTCCTCCTTGGCCCAGGAGACGCGCTGCGGGACGTTGTAGATGTACCGGGTCGCCGCGGCGCGCTCGGCCATGTCGTAGATCGACGGCTCGAAGCCCCACACGAAAATGGGGCGGTTCGCGGGGACCACGCTCCGGAGCAGATCGGCCACGGCGCGGTTCGTCACGGTATTCACGTCGGCCACGCTGGCGAGCTCGTCGAGGCCCCGCTGATTGCCGAGCCCGTCGGCCACGAGGGCCAGGCGTTTTTGCGTGCGCACGAGGAACGAGCCCGGGACGTCCTTCGTGGCCGTCCGGCCGAAGGGCACGATCAGGAGCACCAGGAAAAAACCGGCCATGCCGAGCGCCCCGCGCGCCCGCGCCCGCTGGGAGAGGGCGTGATACCCGAGCGCGGCGACGAGCCCGGTGAGCGGCCAGGTCGCGCCGTAATGGTAGGGGAAAAACTTCCCCTGCATGGCCACGCCGACGAGGTGGATGAATGCAATGCCGAGCGCGAGCAAGGCGAGCGGCCGCTCGCGCGCGCCCAGGCCGAAGCCGAGCGCGAGGAGCAGGCCCACCGTGGGGACACTCCCGTATTGCTGGAACCACTCGGTGAAGGCCCAATAAAACATCGCCGTCGGGGCCGCGCCGTGCCAGCCGAGCGCCGTGTAATAGGGCGTGAAGACGAACAGGACGCGGTGCAGGTCCCCGAGCGCGCCCCGCGCGGCGAACCAGGCCGCGCAGAGCACAATGGGAATCGCCCCGCCCGCCGCGAGGAGCAGCGAGGGGCGAAGGAGGCCACGGGCGGCGGCGCGCAGGCGCTCGATCGTCGGGCGCGTGGGATCCGTATCCCACCACGCGGGCAGGAGCGCGACGAACGCGGCGCCGCCCACGAGCGGCGGCTTGAGGAGACCGGCGAATCCGAAGAGGAAGCCCGCGACGAGCCAATCCCGCGCCTTCGTCGCCGCGGCGGAGGGCAGGCCGGACGGGCCTCTCCGTGGGGCGCAGAGCAGGGCGGCGATCGTGATCATGCCGCCGAAGGACTCGGGCTGGGACGTGTGCCAGAAGTCGAGCTGCGCGTGGACGAGGACGCTGATCGTGGCGGCGAGGAGCCCGAGCGTGCGGCTGCCCCAGAAGCGAAGCGTGAGGCGCGTCATGCCGAGCGTCATGAGCGCGAGGCCAAAGACCTCGAGGACGCGGATGCCCACCTGCGCGGAGCCGAAGAGGAGCCGGGCGAGGGCGTAGATCAGGAAAATCCCGGGGGGCTTGAAGTCCCAGGCGTCGCGATAGGGCATCCCGCCTTCGAGCACGGTGCGCGCGACGACCGTGTAGATGCCCTGGTCGCGGCCGTGGCCGAACAGGAGGATCTGGCCGAACAGGAAGACGAGCGCGGCGAGGCACGTGGCGACGAGCGCGCGTTCGGCGAGGAGGTCGAGCTGGCCCGGGATCACGGGCGCCGGGGGCGGCGTTTCACGCTCGGGGGCGGAGGACGGGTCGTCGGCGGCGAGAGTCACCGGGGCGACGTTCTAGTCGGGATCGGCGGAGGCTCCAACCAATTTGGGCCCGTCCGTCAGATGCGGTACGTCCGTTCGATCGCGGCCACGAAGAGCGGCGCTGCGGACTCGATGGCGCTCGTCGCGAGCTGCTGGCTGCCGGGGTGCGAGTCGGTGCCGAGGATGTGCTCGAACATGCCGCTCGCGCGGAGTTTTTCGAGGGCGCCGGGGGGCAGGACGAGGTGGCTCGCGACGGCGTGGCAGCGCGTCGCGCCCGCGGCGAGGTAGGCCGCGGCGGCCTGGATGAGCGAGGATCCCGTGCGGATCATGTCGTCGTAGATGACGACCTCGCGGCCGCGGACGTCGGCGTTGACGCCGGTGACGGCGAGCTTGCCCGTGTCGGGATCACGGCGCTTGTAGACGAACGCGGGCTCGACATCGAGGTCACGCGCGAGGCTCTGGACCCACTTGGCGCGGCCGGCGTCGGTGGCGCCGAGCAGGTACGAGCGGCCGTCCATCGTGCGCTGGATGAGCTTCGTGACGAGCGACGCGCCGTAGAGGTGGTGGGTGACGTGGCTGTCGCCAAAGTAGTAGGGGATGCCGTCGGTGTGGAGGTCGAAGAGGTAGACGCGCGTGCCGCCCTCGCAGGGCGGGATGGCCGAGACGAGGCGCGCGCGGGTCTTCGCGGTGACGACCTCGCCGGGCAGGACGGCGCGCTCCATGGTGGCGTAGCCGAAATACGGCATGACGATGGAGAGGGAGCGGGCGCCGCCGGTGCTGATGGCGCAGCCGAGGTCGTAGAGCTCGAGCCAGTCGAGGTCGGTGGGGGTGCCGCCGAGCAGCACGACGTCGCGGCCCCACGGGTCCTCGGCGACGCGGAGATACCGCTCGCCGTCGGGGAAGGTCTTGTGCACGATCTCGCCGCGATCGAGTTCGCCGGCCGCGAGGAAACGGGGCTCGAGGTAGGCGTACGAGGAGATCGTGAAGAGGAGCTTTCTGGCCATGGCAGCGCGGGTTCTCCTCGCCCATCTTGGCGCCGTTGTCACGTCTGGAAGGAGGAACCCATGCGAAAAATCGTGTCCCCCGGCCCGCTCGTGTCCACCCTCGCCGTGCTCCTGCCGCTCGCGGCGCTGGGCGTCCCGGGCGTCGCGCGGGCGGACGAGGCTGCGCCGCCTGCGGAGGGGAAGGCGGAGGAGCGAGGCGGATGGGATGGCCGGTTCGTCGCGGGGATGAGCGCGTTCGGGGTGTCGGCGGTGTCGCTGGGGCTCGGGATTCTGTCGACGTATCAGGTCTCCGAGGCGAACGAGGCCATCCGAACGAGCGTGTTCGCGTCGCAGTTCACGCACCAGCAAAACGCGTGCATCGCGGCGGAGGCGTCGGCGGATCCGGGGGCGGCGTTCATCCGGGAGACGTGCGCGCGGGGGAATACGTACAATACGCTTCAGCACGTGATGTACGGGCTGCACGTGGGGGCGGCATTCGCGGGGACGTATCTGATCGTGACGAGCATTCTCGCGGGGGAGAAGAAGGCGGCGGCGGGGAGCGGGGTGGCGGTGGTGCCGGTGGTTTCGGCGGGGTATGGGGGGGTGGTGGTGAGCGGGGGGTTTTGAGGGGTCAGCGGATGGGGCGGAGGTGGTCGTAGCTGCTGTCGAGGGGCTTGTAGGTTGCCACGAGCGTGGCCGACATGTTCTCCGGGTTGATGTCCTTCACGCAGTAGTACACAAGGTCGAAGCGAACGCAGTCACCTTCCAGGATCGTGGCGGGCGGGGGCTCGAAGCCTTCGCCCCACCAGTTCGGTGCCGATTCGGGCACATTGCATTTCCACGCCATGAACGCGGAGTCCGGCTTGATGGTGACTTCGCGTAGCCAGACATTGCAATCCTTCACGCGTGTTGGCTTGTCGAGCTCGACCGTGATCTCGGAGGGCTCGGCGCGGCTGCATGCGGAGAGGACGAGGGCAACAACGATGAAGACTGAAAATCGCATGGTCAATCACCGGAACCGAGGTGTTTGTCACAGGTTTTGAAGCTTATTTCTTCTCTGGGCTTGCAATCGAGGCATTTTCGGCGCATTTCGTTGCAACAATCGTAACAACCTGGGCGGGCACTCTTGTGGTCGCAACTGTTTTGACAAAGAGAGGTCGCCTCGTTGCACTTCAACGGGTCCGAGCACTGGATCGCCGTCACGCTGGACCCACCACAGGCCGTGAGCAAGCTCGCCAGGAGGAACATCACCGGACCCACCCGCATGCCCCCCAGCCTGCCGGCGGTGTCCCGACGCGTCAACCTCTTTCCCCGCCTGGATCACCCCTCGCCCCCCGCGCAACCGCCCCGATCCACGCCGCGAGCTGCTCCGTCACCCCGCACAACCGCCTCCTTCGAGACCAGCGGGGTGGCGGTGGTGCCGGTGGTTTCGGCAGGGTATGGGGGTGGTGGTGGTGAGCGGGGGGTTTTGAGGGGTCAGCGGATGGGGCGGAGCTGGTCGTAGCTGCTGTCGAGGGGCTTGTAGGTTGCCACGAGCGTGGCCGACATGTTCTCCGGGTTGATGTCCTTCACGCAGTAGTACACAAGGTCGAAGCGAACGCAGTCACCTTCCAGGATCGTGGCAGCCGGAGGCTCGAACCCCTCGCCCCACCAGTTCGGTGCCGATTCGGGCACATTGCATTTCCACGCCATGAACGCGGAGTCCGGCTTGATGGTGACGCTACGTAGCCAGACATTGCAGTCCTTCACGCGTGTTGGCTTGTCGAGCTCGACCGTGATCTCGGAGGGCTCGCCGCGTGCGCAGGAGGCGAGCGCGAGGGCCAGGATGAGAAGAACGGAGCTTCGCATGGATCCTCGATCGCGGCAGGGAGTCATCGGATCGGGCGGATATGGTCGATTCGCCGGTGCGTGGCCTCGTAGGTCGCCCGTATCTTCACCGAGACCCCGGGGTTGATGTTCTCCACGCAATAAAATTTCATACCGAAGCGCTGGCATTCGCCTACGTAGATGCTGGATGCAGGAGGTTGGCTGCCCGGTCCCCACCAGTTCTTTTCGGCTACGAAGGACTCTGGCACGTCGCAGATGTACGCCAAGTCCGCGACAAAGGGATCCTGCGCGAGCGCATGGTGCAAGAACACGTTGCAGCCGTTCACGTGGGAGGCTTTGCCCACCTGGAGCTCGATCTCGGTCGGCTCGGTCCGTTCGCATCCAGCGAGAACGAGAAGTAGAGCGGCGATGGCGAGGGCATGGCTTTTCATGGTCGGCTTCCTGAGAGAATTCATCAATCGCACCTGCCAAAGTGGGTCCCTTCGTTCACGCAGTCGAGGCACTTTCGGCGCGTCTCGTTGCAGCAATCGTTACAGCTCGGCAATGCCCACTTGTGGTCACAACTGTTATGACAGGAGGTGGTCTGCTCCTCACACCACTCTGGAGCCCTACACTGGGTCGCCGTCACCGTCGACCCACCACAGGCCGTGATCAAGCTCGCCAGCAGGAACATCACCGGACCCACCCGCATGCCCCGAAGCCTGCCGGCCCTCTCCCCACGCGTCAACCTCTTTCCCCGCCTGGATCACCCCTCGCCCCCCGCGCAACCGCCCCGATCCACGCCGCGAGCCGCTCCGTCACCCCGCACAACCGCCTCCTTCGAGACCAGCGGGGGGCGGTGGTGCCGGTGGTCTCGACAGAGTATGGCGGGGTGGTGGTGAGGGGGGCGTTTTGAGGGGTCAGCGGATGGGGCGGAGATGATCGAACCTGCGGTCATGGAGGTTCTCGTAGGTCGCCTTGAGGGTGACCGATTTCCCGGGATCCATCTCGACCATACAGTAGACCTTCTTACCGAAGCGCAGGCAGTCTCCCACCGACATGCCGGTGCATAGGGGGCGCTGGCCTTCACCCCACCAGTTCTTCTCCTTCGCGAACGATTCGGGCACGTCACACACATGCCCCACGAACGCCAGGACGGGCTCCCCTCCCAGCGCCTCATGCAGGAATACGTTGCAGCCGTCCACGTGCGATACCTGGTCCACTTCGAGCGTGATCTCGGAGGGCTCGCCGCGTGCGCAGGAAGCGAGCGCGAGGGCCGCGAACATGCAGAAGAAACCTCGCATGGCTTCTCGACTGCGGCAGGACGTCAGCGGATCGGCCGGAGGTGATCGACTCTCCGGTGCGTGACCTCGTAGGTCGCCTTGAGCGTAACCGACTCCCCGGGTTCCATTTCGACGAGACAGTAGAACCGGTCACCCAGGCGCATGCAGTCTCCCATCATCATCGTGGTGGCTGGCCTTTGGGTTCCCTCGCCCCACCAGTTCTTTTCATTCACAAACGATTCCGGCACGTCGCAGGCGGACGTCATGAAGGAGCCAGGAGGATCCCCAGGAGTCGCATCGTGCACGAAGACGTTACAGCCGTGCACGCGCGTCGCTTTGCCGACTTCGAGTGTGACTTCGGAGGGCTCGCCGCGTGCGCACGCGGCGAGGGCCACGGAGACAATCATGAGGAGTGAAGTTCGCATATTTGATTCCTTGAAAACGTTATCAGTCACAGCGGTCGAACTTGATCTCTTCCTTGGGCGCGCAGTCGAGGCATTTCTGACGTGTCTGTTCGCAACACTTGCCACAACTCGGTCTTGCCCCCGGGTTGCCGCAACTGTTCCAACACAGATTTGTCTGCTCCTCACACCACTCCGGGGCCTTGCACTGGGTCGCCGTCACGCTGGACCCACCACAGGCCGTCAGCAAGCTCGCCAGCAGGAACATCACCGGACCCACCCGCATGCCCCGCAGCCTGCCGGCCCTCTCCCGACGCGTCAACCTCATTCCCCGCCTGGATCGCCCCTCGCACCCCGTACAACCATGCGGATCGCGACCTCGATCCACCCCGTCGCTCCGCGCAACCGGTGCACGCCCAACCTCGATCGCCCCCCGCGCCTCCCGCGACCGCCTCCCTCGCGACCTCGATCGCCCCCCGCACCCCGCGCAACCACCGCGCTCCCCCCCTCGAACCACCCCCGCGCGTCACGCAACCGGGTCGATCAAGACCTCGATCCACCCAGTTGCGCAGGCTCCCTCACGAATCCTCACCCTCCAAACCCTCGTCCGTGGAACCCACCTCACGCTTCCGCTTCGGCCGCGTCGGCTCCAGGAAGGCCGCGACGCGCTTCGGTTGCCCCGGGAAGAGCTTCTTCAGGTCCCCTTCGAGCCGGTCGAGCTCCAGGTTGATGTCCTCCACGTAAAGCTCCTCCGACGTGCTCTGCAAGGCCAGCGCGCGCAGCCGGTCCGCGCGCTCCGTCGCGCTCCCGTCGAGCTTGTTCGTCACCGACCCGAGCCGCAGCGTCCATTGCAATGCGAGCGGCTCGTCCGGGTTCCGCCCGAGCTCGTCGAGCCACGCGCGCCCCTGCTTTACCTCCCGCTCGATCCCGAATGCCTGCGCCGCCGACGGCGAGACGTCCTTGAAAAATCGCGTATAGGGGGGCGCATCCCGCCGGCCCCCCGTCTTGTCCACGACGTCCCTGCCAAACGCCGCGACCTCCGGATCCCATTGCGCATCCGCCACCGCGAGCCGCGCCCGCGCCCGGCCGAGCGCGCGCTCCAGCTTGCGGCGCTCCGCCGAGAGCGTGTCGCCCCTGGCCGTGAGCGATTCCCATAAAGGCGCGAGGTGCTTCGTGGTTTCGTCGCTGGACAGGCCGTCGGCGATGGAGGCGCAAATGTCGGCCGCGAGCTGGGCAGAGGTGTTCGTGCGTAGATGGGTAGCCATGTGCGGAAGGTAACGGGTGCGGCGGGGGAGGTGTCAAGGGGAAAGGGGGCCCCCTCGTCTCGGCCGCTTCACGCGTGGCATGGAAGCGCGTAGCTCGATCAACGCCAGGGTCACGATTTCGGCAGCGTGCTTGTGGGCTTCCGCGATGAGGAGCGCCGTGAGCGGCTCGCCGGCCGGCACGCCGTGGAAGGTCCTTCGGCCGTGCGTGCTCTTGATCTTGTCCGCGGTGACATAGAGGCGATGGTCGCTCCCGACGAGGTAAAGCCCGATCCGCTCCCGCACCGCAGGATCGACGTGGAATCGCTCGGTTTCACGATGCGTCAAGGCAAACCAGGGGGTCGCGTTCGCCCCGCTCTCCGCTTCGGTCCAGAAAGACGAGCCCACATAGAAGACGCCGTCGCTCCGTCGGGCGTACGCCGCGGTGCACCGGGGATCCGGTCTCGCAATTCGCTCGTTGCTCATGGTGTTTCGATTCCCCTCACTTGGGCGACGATCCCGGGCGTGAGAGCGTCGCCCCCGGCGCCGCGGGCACCGCCGGTTTCGTGGCGTTCTCCGCATAAAGAGCCAGCGCCGAGCGCCCCTTGCGCGGCGCCGGCATTTCGTGGTTCTCGTGGACCTCGGGCACCCTCGGCGGAACGGGGCGCGCCGAAGGGACGAGCGCCGGGACACGCGCGATTTCGACGGCCTCGCCGTCGTGCACCGGCGGAAGGGGACTTGCCGCGGGGCCGCATGCGCGCGCGCCGGGCGATCCGGGCATCGCATGGGGATGGGGGGAGGGCGTGGACGAGAGCACGAGAGCCGCCGCACCCATGCCGAGGAGCGCCCGCATCGGCGCGCGATGGGCCGATCGGGTGAGCCGTCGCCACGCGGCCTCGAGCCTCGCGCGCGCCTCACGTGCGAACAGGGCGACGAGCAGGAAGGGCACGAGAGCAAAGGTCCGGCGGCCGGGCCGCACCTCGTCGAGCTGCGCGAGCCGTTTGCGCAGGAGCCGCCGCGTCGCCGAGATACGCGAAAAGATTGTGCTCGGGGCCATGGCCTGCTCGGCTGCGAGATCGCGAATGCCTCGATCGTGGATCAGGTGCTCGACGAGCAGGTGACGTTGCATGTCGTCGAGCCCTCCGAACGCAATCGCGAGCCTCGTTTGTTCCTCCAGGACGAAGGTCGTGTCCGACGCGTCGGGCGTGTTCTCCAGGGCCTCCTGCTCGAAGACGATATCGGGCGCGTTCTGCTGTTTGCGCAGGTGGCGGAGCGTGATGTTTTTCGCGATGGAACAAAGCCATTGGCTCATCCCCTCGCGATCGGCTGGATCCGGGCGCTTCGATTTGGGCTTGCGACAGGCGACCACGAATGCATCATTGACGAGGTCGGCGACATGATCACGATTCGCACCCAATCGACGCACCACACGCCGCATCTGCGTGATGTGGTGCGCGAGGTCCGCCGCCGAGATGCCGAGCTCCTCCCTGGACGCAGGGGCGGCGTCGGCCGAGGTCGTCGGGGGCACGGGGGGGCGGGGCGCTGCCTGCATGTTTGTAAATCCCAGGAGAAGGGCTTTTGTCCGAAAAAATTCGACGAGGGGTCCAGATCGTTTCTCCGGACCACCGGTTTCGGGACGTGGCTCACAGGATCGGGCGACGTGTTGCGTGCGGGGCGATGGGGGTCGTTTCCTGGCTCACCACGTCTCCCGCCCGGGCCGACGAGCTGCTCCACCACCGCCTGGTGTTCGAGGGGGATCGGTCGCTGCCGCTGTGTGACCAGGCGCTCAAGTTCAAGGCGCTCCTCGTCGAGCGGGTGCCGTTCACGGTCTTCGACCCGCCGACGCCCCGCACGCTCGTCGTGCGGGTGCGGCGCGCGCCGAACGGCGACAAGACGGCGGAGGTCTCCGTCAAGGACGAGGCCGGGCAGGTGCTCGCCACGGATCTCCACGTGTACGATCCTGCGTTCGAGTGCTTCGAGATGCTCTACTGGACGGCGATCGACGCGGCGAAGCTCATGCGCGCGGCCGGGACGGTGGCGGCGCCGGAGGAACCACCGGCCCCGCCGGAGCCGCCAGCGCCTCCCCCGCGTCCGCCGCCCCCGCCGGAGCCACCACCCAAGCCTGCCCGCGAGCCCGAGAAATCGACTCCGGTGCCGAGCGTCGCCCCGCGGCGGTACTTCCTGGGGGGCGGGGCCTCGGTTGTGTACAACCTCGCGCCGGAGATCGTGGTGGGGCCACGGTTGTTGTTCGGGATCGAACGCGGGGCGTTCGTTGGGGAGGTGGATGCGAGGTGGTTGCCGCTGCTGGAGACGCGGACGGCTGGCTACACCGTGCTCGACGTTCACACGATGTCCCTCTCGGTTGCGGGGTGCCTGAAGCGGGACTGGCTGCTCGGCTGCGGCATCCTGATGGGCGGTGCCGCGCGCGTCCAGGTGTGGCACCGCGAAGACTACGTGCCGGTGTACAGCGGGTTTTTCGGCGTGGGCGTCCGCGGAGCTGTCGAGGCGCCACTGACGACGTCGATCACAGTTCGCATCGATGCGGAGGGCGTGTGGACACCACGCCCCATCCGCCTCGATCCAAGCTGGTACGGCACCCCGGCGTTGCTACCGCTCCACGTGAGTGGCGGAGCATCTCTCGTGTACGCGATCAAGTGACCGTCAGGTCGTGGCCGCCGGGCAGCATACCGTGATAGGTTTGTCAAGGGACAGTTCACCGACAACCTCCCCCCCGCTCGGGGGGCACGCGCCCTTCGTGTAGTTGAGGAGTTCGGCCGTCTTCCCGCTGAGGGGGGCCCCGGGCATGACGTCGTTGCACGGCGCCGTCATCCCTGCGGTGACCTGACCGCCTGTCTGATAGTCGGTGCAGGCAGGTGCGCCGAAGGCGGACCACAACACCTCACACGTTCCGCCGGTCGGCGCTCCGCACGTACAAGCCGAGCAATCGCGCTTGTCGTTCACCACGCCGTAGAGGACGTGCCGTTCCCCGGTCCACCCCTCGGGGCAGAGGTGCTCCCCCTCCTGGAAGATACAAGAGGCGTAGTCGTCCCCGGCCGGCCCGCAGAACTTCCCGTTTTGCCCCGAACAAGCCGGCCAGGGCTCGGCGCTTGTACACACCCGACCGAAGGGTGTTTCCGGTCCGCCGTTCCAGAGCTTGGCGGGGGGCTCGATGGGATCTCCCTTCGCGTGCGCCTTGCACGGCTGCTCCTCGATCACCGGAGGCGAGATGGTGATCGACCGGACGCACGGCGCGCCGCCGCAGAGAGTGGAGGACAGGATTGCCTTCTCCTGGTTGCAGGTGCCATCCCAGCCAACAGAGGGATCGAAGTTTGTCTTGACACCACCTCCGGGATCTGCGCAGGCCGCCGAGCTAACCGTCCACGTCTCCGGCAGCATGCACGTCCCCTCGGGCTCGTCACACGAGCACTCGCCACATAAAGGAGGAGGCGGCGCGGGCGTGCCTTCGAACGCGACGATCGGCATGTTGTCCGGGCACGACGGCGGTTCGCGCCAGTCGGAGAAAAAGGCCCCATGCCTCCAGTCGTCGGGGGACTCTGGAACGCAGACGCCGTCCGCGCAGAGGGACATGCCGCCGTCCTCTTCACCTCCGTCCGCGCCTCCGTCCGAGCACCTCGGCGGCAGGGGTGGCGGGCCGTCGCACGCGTTCGGGCACTCCCACGGGATCGGCTTGGGCTTGCCGTACCCCGGGTTGTCCGGGTCCTGGCACGCCTCGGGGATAGGGCACGGGCAGCAATACGGGTCGAAGGCCAACTCCTGGGGGCAGCCATCCACACGCTCCTCCCACGGCGGGCCCCCGCAGCCGAGGAAGCCGATCTCCGCGATCGTCCCCCCAAGCGCAAGGAGCAAGCTGAAACGAAAAATAGATCGCATGTGCGTTCTCCTATTGTGTTGACTCTGCGGGAGGTTTTCCCCCGAGATCCCGGACCACCTGGAGCTCCGACGGCCCCACGCGCGGCGCTGCCGATGCGGAAGGAGCCGACGGAATCCGGATGACGATGGGCTTGCCGGATCGAGGTGGGGTCTTCACCGGCAAGGCGGAAGGCGCGGAGCTCGCGCTCGCGCTCGCACTCACGCTCGGCACGACAGGCTCCGGCAACGCGTTCAGCGCGTCACACGACCACGCGCCGAGGAGCACATGCGCGCGGCTGCAACGGACGTTGATGGTGCCGCCGGTCGTGTTGACCTGGAGCGTGTGTGCCCACGGCACACGCTCCCACTTCATCGGCATCGCCTCGCACCCGCGAGGTTGCCCCATGCAGGCGGTTTCGCTGGCCAAACGGTCGACCTCGATGGTCGAGGCGAACACGTTCACGATCCCGAGGATGCTCGCCGTGAAGAAGAGCCCTCCGAGGAAGAACTCGACCCAGAAGACGAACCAGGAACGTCCGGTGACCTGCACGTGTACATGTGGTTGTCGCTGCTGTTGCTGCTCTTTCATCACGACCCCCTCAGCGCGTGCAGGCGTTCCGCCTGTCCGCCTCGAAATACGTCAGGATACAACACAGTGTGATCTCGCTCTGCGGCACGCCGTTCTCGTCGAGCTCCGCCGTCGGCGGACCGTTTGGCTCGTACGTACATGACGCATTCCGCTTCGGCGCGACGGGAATGAGCCCGCGGAGGGGCCATCCCTTCGGACAAGCGTGGACGCCGGGCCGCCGCACGCACTGGAGCGCCTCGTCCGGCAGCCGTAGGTGAGGACCGAAGGTCACCGCGACCTTCCGCGGTGCGCGGAGGATCGCTTCTTCTTCGCGGCTTGGCGCGCACCCGAGGAGCGGCGCGACGAAGAAGAGAGGGATGAGACACGGAAACAACCTCGTGGAGAGTACTGATGAACCATGTTCCAGGTCAAACCCGTACCCGGAAAAACCCGCCTCCGCAATCCGTTTCTGATGCGGGGCGCATTTGTCCCGGACCCTCCGACAAACTCCCACATCACCCGCTGCCCCGCCGTGCGCCCGCTGCCCGCCCGGAACCCCTCGCGCCTCCCACCCCGGCAGCGCTCTCCCGCCCGCCACGCGCGGGGCCTTCATGCCGCGCCCCACTTCCGCTAAACTCGCCGCCACGGTGTCCTCTCCGCTCCTCGTCCTCCACCTCTCGGACCTGCATTTCGGCCCGCATGGTCGCTTCGGGGGCCAGGACGGCGAGCGGCTCGCTTCGCGCTTCGCCGCGGCGATCGACGCCGCGCGGCAAGAACAGGGCATTCGGCAGGGCGTGGGGCTCGTCGTGGTCACGGGCGACATCGCCGAGGCCGCGCGCAAGAACGAATACGAGGCCGCGCTCGGGTTCTTCGGGCACCTCGACGCGGCGCTCGGCGTCCCGCGGGATCGCTTCGTGTTCGTCCCCGGAAATCACGACGTCTCCTGGGCCGAGACACGCAAGGTGCAGATCGAGCAGGACGACGAGGGCTTCGACGAGGCCGAGCTCGAGCGCCGCCTCGACCTCGTGCGCCTCGCGCGCTTCGAGGCGTTCGTCGCGGCGTTCCACGGCCGCCCGCGCGAAGGGCTCCCGAACGTGACCTCGATCGGTCACGGCGCCGTCGTGCACCATTTCGCCCTGCCGGACGGCGGGATCGCCGTGGCCGCCTTGAACTCGTGCGAGCGCGAGTCCCACGCCCGCCAGGGCGGCTCGTTCGGAGAGGCGCAGGCCCAGCGCTTGCTCGATCACCTGCGCGGGTTGCCTCCGTCGTGGATGTCGATCCTCGCCGTGCACCACAACCCGATCACGCCCGTGCCCGAGGCCGTGGCGAGCTGGGTGGAATGGCTGCGGGGCCACCCCGGGCCGCTCAAGCCCGAGACGATCGAGCATTTCGCCGCCGACGCGGCCGGCTTCGAAGGCAAGGAGCGCCTGCGCGCCGTGACCGAGGACGCGCGCGTCTCGGTGGTGCTGCACGGGCATCACCACGGCGCCGATGCCCACGCGTTCCCCTTCCGGCGCGGAGAAAAGGGGCACACGCTGGTGCTCTCGTCCGGGAGCTGGGGGCTCTCGCCCGAGAAGCTGCCCGAGAGCCAGCCCGCCATGGTGCACCTCCTGGAGCTCGATCCGGCGCGGCGGCAAGCGCGGTCGATCCTGCGGATCTACGCGCCCCGCGCCCGCGCCGAGGGGCAGGTCGAGCCGGGGACGTTCGCGGTGGATCCGGCGAGCCCGCGCGGCGCCACGCTCGATCTGTACGTGCCGAAAGGGTTTGGCGAAGAAAAACAGGCCGCGGCTGCGTTCGAGGGGGCCGAGGTCGCGGCGTTCGTCGAAGCCTATCGACGGCGGTTCGGGGCGCGCTACGTGCGCTGGGACCTCGGCGGCGTGGGCGTGACGCAGCCGAGCGGGGGCGGGCCGCCCGTGGAGGCGCGGCTCGACGAGATGTTCGTGCCGCCGCGGCTCGGGACGAATACGGATCCGGGGCGGCTCGACGACGGCGCGCCGCTCGATCCGTTCGCGCTCGTCACGCGGGCGGCGCCGCTCGTGATTCGTGGGCCGGCCGGCTGCGGAAAGACCACGATCCTGCGCCATTGGTTTCGCAAGCTGCTCGCCGAGGGCGGCAAGGCCTGTGTCCCGTTCCTGATCGAGCTGCGCGAGCTCGGGCGCGCGTGGGAGCGGGCCACGCCGAGCGAGCGGACGCTCGAAGCCTACCTCGCGGCGCGCCTCGCCGAGGTGCGGGGGCAAGACGAACGAAAGACGCTCGCGGCGCTCTTCGACGCGCCCACGGGGCCGCGGCCGATTCTGCTCGTCGACGGCTGGGACGAGCTCGGGGATCTCGGCAATGAGGTGCGCGAGAAGTTGATGGGGCTGCTCCATACGTCGCCGCGGGTCCTCGCGGTCGTGACGAGCCGGCCTTATGGCGAGAGCCGGCCTTCGAGCGCCGAGGGGTTCGACGTGCTCGACGTGCAGCCGCTCTCGGACGAGGAAATCGCGGCGTTCGCGGCGCGGTTCCACCGGCGCGTGCACGGCGAGGACGAGGCGGCGGCCCGCGCGGCGAGCGAGCGCTTTTCAGGGGCCGTCGCGGCGAGCGCCGAGGCCCAGGCGCTCGCGCGGACGGCGCTCCTGCTCGTGATGATGCTCTTCGTGCACCGGTCGAGGCCGCTGCCGGACAAACGGCACGAGCTCTACCGTGTGTGCCTCGACAACCTGCTTTCGGCGCGGCCGCGGGCGAAGGAGGTGGAGGGGGCGCGGGCGCCTTCGGCCATGTTCCGGCCCGACGACGCGGCGGAGCGGATGCGCGCGGTCGCCGAGCTCGCGCACGGGATGCAGCAGAACGGATTCCAGGCGCAGGGCCTCCGCGCGATCGTGCTCACGGAGGAGGCGCTTTGCGACCTCTTGCCGCGGCGGTTCACGCGTGAGGAGCGCCGCGGGTTTCTCGCGTGGCTCGTCTCGGCGGCGGGCGTGCTCGTGGATCGGGCGGACGGGACGTTCTCCTTTGCGCACCTGAGCTTCCAGGAATACCTCGCAGCCCATCATTGGGCCGCGGTGCTGGAGGGGCACCGCGCGCGGCTCGAGCTTTGTCAGACGTATCTGCGGGAGCTCGCGTTTTGGGAGACGCTGCGGCTCTGGGCGGCCATCGTGGAGGACCGGAACCCGGAGCACCTTTCGGCCCTGCTCGCGGACCTGATGGGCGGGAGGGCAGCCGACGGGTTCTGGCTCGCGGGGGTCATGTTCGCCGACGGGCTCGGCAAGGAGCAATTCGAGGCGTGGTGCGCGCTTTTGCCCGAGCGGTTCCACGTGCACGAGCAGGTGCGCGCGTCCGCGGCGGCGCGGGCCTGGGCGACGAGCCAGCAGGAGGAGCGGCGGCAGCGGCTCGCGGCGGCGTGGCCCGAGATCGCGTCGCGGACGCGCTGGCTTCCCGGGGTGATCGCGGCGCGCTGGTGGCAGGAGGCGCGGCTCGGGCGGGAGGAGGCGGAGCCGCCGGCGATGTCGCGGCTCCTGTTGGCGGCGGGGGAGGGGCAAGGCGTGGCGCGCGGCCGGGCGCTCGGTGGTTCGAGCCCGGTTTGGCCGGGCGATCCTCCGGAGCTCTCCTTGCTGCATTTGTGGCCCGGTCCGCGCGGGCCCGCGGCGGCGCGGCTGCAAACGTTGATTTCGCTCGGGGGCCGGCGTGAGCACCTCGGGCGGGCGGCGCGGCGGGTGCTCGTGCCGGAGCGGGAGGAGCGGGATCTGGCGCGGCAAATGGCGCGGTCGCTCGCGCGGTTGTGGGCGCGGGAGGCGGCGCACGACGACTGGGTGCGGACGTGGGCGCTCGATCTGGCGCGGGACTGGGCAATGGATCTGTCGCGCTCGTGGGCGCGGGAATGGGCGCGGGATCACGCGCTCGATCTGGCGCGGGAATGGGCGCGTTATCTGGCGCGGTACTGGACGCGGGATCTGGCGCGGGACTGGGCGTTTGATCTCTCGCGCTACTGGGCCCGGGACTGGGAGAAGGATTGGGTGTTCGACATGGCCGTGGTATGGGCGGACGAGCTCGCCTTGCCGGAGGAGCCGTGGACGCTCGATTTCGTGGCCGTGGAGCTCGCGGGCACCGGCCGGGCCGGGACGCGCGCGGTGCTCGCCTTCTCGGAGCCGAAGGATCCCCTCATGCGGCTCTTCCACGAGGCTTGTCGTCTTTCGTTGCGCCCGCGCGCGGCGTCGGAACCGTTTCGCCGCGTGCTCGCCGA
This sequence comes from Polyangium fumosum, assembly GCF_005144585.1. GTDB lineage: Bacteria > Myxococcota_A > Polyangia > Polyangiales > Polyangiaceae > Polyangium > Polyangium fumosum. Next base: position 29,765 of record NZ_SSMQ01000033.1, read on the forward strand.
GACGCCCGAAGGCATCGATCCGCTCTGGCCCGCGCTCGCGCGGCACGTGGCGCGCCTCTCCACGCCCGAGGACGAGAGGCTTTTGTGCGACCTCGCCGAGCACCCGGAGAGCCGCGGAAAGCCGCTCTCCTGGGGCCTGCGGTATTACGTGCGGGGGGACCTCGTGCTCGATGACGGGACGGAGGTGCGGCTCGACGAGCTCTGCGACGAGGCGGGGATCGCGCGTCTGCCGTGGCTCACGGCCATGCCGGACGAGCTGGAGGTCGAGTTCGATTGAAGGTCATGGCCGCGCGACGCGGCCCGCGAGGAAGCAGGCCACGCCGCAGGCGGCCATGACGCCCGCCATCGGGCGCATCGAGCCGTCGTTCAAGAGGCCCACGAGGGACGACGCGAAGGCCGCGATCCCGAATTGAATCGAGCCGAGCACGGCGGAGGCGATCCCCGCGCGGCTGCCTTGCTCCTCCATCGCGAGCGCGGTCGCATTCGGCCCGATGTAGCCGAGGCACGACATGTACCCAAAGAGGGACACGGCCACCGCGGGCAAACCGCCGGCGCCGGTCAGCGCGATGGCGACCAGGACCGCGCCCATCACCGCCAAGAGGACCGTCCCGCGCGCGAGCAAGTGCCCCGGCGTGGACCGCGCGAGGAGCCGGTGGTTCACCTGGGACGAGGCGATGAATCCGAGCGCGTTCGCCCCGAAAAACCAGCCGTAGCGCTGGGGCGAGACGTGGAAGAGGTCGATCAGGACGAAGGGCGAGCCCGAGATGTACGCGAACATGCCCGCCTGCGAGAAGGCGCCCGTGAGCGTGTGCGCGACGAACGCGCGGTGGCCGAGGAGCGCGCGGACGTTGCGGGCGAGGGTGCCGAGCTCGATCGTGATCCGCGTGGTCGAGGTCTCGGGCAGGGCCGTGGCCATGAGCGCAAGGCAGGCGGCGCCGAGGACGGTGAGGACGGCGAAAATGGTCCTCCAGCCCGCGAGGGCCAGCGTGAAGCCGCCGAGCAGCGGCGCCAGGATCGGCGCCGCGCCCATGACCAGGATGAGCATCGAGAGCAGCCGGGCCGCCGCCGGGCCGACATAAAGATCCCGGACGACGGCGCGCATGACCACGGGCCCGGCGGCGCCGCCGAGCGCTTGGAGGAATCGGAGCGCGATGAGCGTCTCGACATTCGGTGCGATCGCGCATCCGGCGGACGCGAGGACGTAGAGCGTGAGGCCGAAGTAGAGCGGGCGCTTGCGGCCGAAGCGGTCCGTGACGGGGCCATAGGCGAGCTGGCCGATCCCGAGGCCCGCGAAATACGCCGCGAGCGTGAGCTGCGTCATCGACGCGGTGGTGCCGAGATCGCGCTCGATCGAGGGCAAGCTCGGCAGGTACATGTCGATCGTGAGCGGACCGAGCGCCGCGAGCGCGCCGAGGATGAGCGCGAGCAAGCCGGGCCGATCACGATACGGGAGGCGAGCGTCGGAGGTGAGGGGGATCGTCATTCAACCCTTTTCGAGCGTCACGAGCACCGTCTTCAAATGGGCCTCCCCGCCCGGCTCCGGCGGGAAGTCCTCCGGCTCCGGCCACTCTTTCACCTGCGCCGCGCCCCGCCCCGCGTCGCGCGCGGCGTCCTGCAAGACGCGCTTGAACTTGGCGCGCGCGATCCCCTTGTGATTCGTGCACGCGAGCAGGCGGCCGCCCGGCGAAAGGACACGGAGCACGCTCGCCGCGAGCTTCTTGTAATCACTCTCCGCGGAGAAACGCGTCTGCTTCGTGGTGGCGAAGCTCGGCGGGTCGAGGATCACGAGGTCGAACGGACCCTCCTTCTGCGCGCTCTTCTCCAGCCATTTGATCGCGTCCGCCTCGACGAGCACGTGCGCCGCCGGCTCCACGCCGAGCCGGTCGAGGTTCCGCCGCGCCCATTCGAGCGCCCCGCGCGAGACGTCGACGCTCACCGTCCGCCGCGCGCCGCCCGCGGCCGCCGCGACCGTGAAGGGGCACGTGTAAGCAAAGAGGTTTGCGATGGACAACCCAGGGGCCATTTCCCGCACGCGGCGACGGTTTTCCCTTTGGTCGAGGAAGATCCCCGTGGACAAACCGTCGCCGAGCCGCACCTCGTAGGGCAAGCCGAGCTCGTGGACGATCATCGGGTCGGGCGCGGGCGCGCCGCGGACCGGGTCTTTGGGGGCGAACTGCGCCTCCCGGGCGTCGACGATGCGGCTCGCGTGTTTCGGGCGGATCTTGAGGTAGATGCCTGTCGCGCCGAGCCGGAAGGCCGCGTCGAGGATCCGCTCCCGCGCGGCCTCCGCGTCCTCGTCGTAAAGCGAGACGACGAGGAAATCCCCATATCGATCCACGGTGACGCCGGGCAACCCGTCGCCCGCGGCATTCACCAGCCGGAACGCGTCCGTGCCCGGGAGGCGCGCGATGCCCGCGCGGCGCTCGGCGGCCTCGCGCAAGCGGCGCTCGATGGCGTCCACGTCGGAGAGCCCTTCTTTGCCGGCCAGGTAATCGGAAAAGAAGGCCGGCACGGGCGCGCGGAGCGTGAGCGGGCGGCCGTCCCGCGGGTGGTCGAGGACGAGCTCTTCGAGGTGCAAGGCGAGCCGAGGGGCCGAATCCCCGCCGCGGGCGACGTCGCCGACGAGCGGCGCTTGTTCGGCGCCGAGCTGGGCCGGCAGATCCACGGGACAACCCAGCTCGGGCGTGAGCGCGAGGAGGGTGCGATCGCCGCGCCGGTCGAGGACACGGAAGTGCACGGTGGAGTCCTGGCCCGCCCGCGCCGAGGGCGGCAGGACACGATGGCCGCCCTCGCCCGGCGCGAGGCGATGGCGCAAGACGCCCTTGTCCGGCCCCTTGCCGCGGCCGAGCATGCCCGGCGTGCCGCGGACGAGCGCGACATAGGTGCGGCGCGCGCGGCGGCGCTCGATTTGCTCGGCGATGGAGCGGTTCGCCTCCTTCCGGCGCGTGAAGACGAGCACGCCCGAGGCGTCCCGTTCGAGGCGCTGGTGGACGCCGAGATAGAGGGGCGCGCCCGGCTGGGTCGCCTCGTAATAGGCCGTGAGGCGGCGATGGACGTCGTCGCTGCGCTCGGGCGCGTGTGTCGGGACGAACGCGGGCTTGTCGACGGCGACGAGGTCGGGGTCCTCGTGGATCAGACGGCCCGGCGGGGAGAGCGGCCAGAGGTCGAGCGGCACGGCTTCAATTCTGGGTCACGTTGGTGCCCGGCGGAGGGGTGAAGGTGAACTCGGCGGGGTCGATCGCGTCCGGCTGGGTCGAGCCCTCGAAATCGAAGCGGTTCCGGTTGCCCTGGGCGTCGACGAGCATGACGCGGCGGATCACGCCGGGATCCTTCTTCTCCAGGAACGCCTTGTCGACATAAAAATACACGGAGTCGTAATGGGGCGTCGCTTGCCGTGGTTTTCCGAGGAGGACGGGGCCGCCCTCGAACTTGGATTTGTCGTGGAACGCGAACGTGAACGAGGGCCCGAGCCCCTTGCCCATGAGGAAGGCGAGGGCGCCGGGGTACTCGGTCTTGTCCACGGACTGCACGAACATCTGGTTGTCGTCGCCGATGTAGACCTTGAGCGTCGTGCCATCGGAGACGATACGATTCTTGCTCGGCGCGTCGTACCGGAAGGAGATCTTGTTCGGGCGCTCGAAATAGAAGACGCCGGTCGATTTCTTCGTCGTGCCGGCGACCTTCTGCGTGTGCTCCTGCTTGAACTTCGCGAAAAAGGTCTTCTTGTCGAGGAAGACCTGGTCGATCGCCACGGCCACGGCGTCGGCCGAGCCAGGCGCAGGCGCCGCCGTGGGCGCGGGCGCGGCGGCGGAGGCGCTCGCGGGCGGGGCGGCAGCGGAAGCGGTGGCCATCGGGGGCGCGGCGGCGGAGGCGGTCGCGGTCGCAGTCGCGCGCGGAGAGGCGGAAGCGGACGCGGAAGCGGGCGCGGCGGCGGAAGCGGGCGCGGCGGCGGAAGCGGAAGCGGAAGCGGACGCGGGCGCGGGCTCCGCGGTGGGGGCGGGGGCGGCAGCGCTCGGGGCGGGGGTGTGGGGGGCAGCGCCCCCCACGTTGGACGAGGCCGGGAGCGTGCTCGGGGCCGGGTCGTCCTGGCAGGCGGCGAGGGCGAGGAGCAAGGCGGAGGTGGCGAGGAGCGGGCGCTTCGGCATGTCGATCGTCTCGGCTTGTAGCAAAGGACAGGAGGGGCGTCGTCGGGATCTTTCGGCGACGCGGCCCCGGAGGAACGGCGTGGGGGGCCCGGAGGTTACATGCGAGCCGAGGAGACCATTCCGCAGGGCGAGATCGCGTAGGATCGCCGCGATGGAGCAGCTCTTCGACCTTTCCTGGTGGCTCCGCATGCACGGGCGGGTGCTCTTCGCGGGCGCCGCCTTGGGGATGTACTGGGTCTCGCTGGCCCACAGCCGGCACATCGACGCGGAGGTGTTCGCCTCCGTGGTCCGGAAGCTCATCGAGGCCGGCAACGTGCCACGCGCCCTCAAGCTCACTTTCGCGCGAACGCGTGTTCCAGAACCTCGCGCCGTTCTTCGAGCAAATCGCCCGGGACGGCGGGAAAGCCGTCGAGGCACAAGAACAAGCGACGGGCACGTGAGCCGTTTTCCTTCGCTCGGGCGTCCTTGGGTTTGGCGCGTAATCACGCGTATCGGCCCGGCAGATGGCCCCGATTCACGAGGAGAATGGAAAATGATGGTGAAGAGGCAGCTCGCTCTGGTGCTCGTGTCCACAATGGCCCTGCTCGGCGTCGCTTGTGGGGGAGGCGAAATACCGCAGGCCGACACGCCGCCGCCGCCGCCGCCGGCCGAGACCACGCCGCCGCCGGCCGAGACCACGCCGCCGCCCGCGCCGACGGCCGCAGCGCCCGCCCCGGAGGCAGCCCCGGCCCCCGCGCCCGAGCCCGCGCCCGCCCCGAAGCCCGGCAAGGAGCGAATCGTCGGGCAGTGGCAGTTCGATCTTTCGGGGGAGCCGCGCGCGGCCGCCGAGGCCGAGGCCAAGAAGAAGGCCGGCAAGGACGAGAAGAAATACGCCGCGCTGATCAAGGAGACCGAAGACGCCGCCGCCGGTGAGTGGATCGAGTTCACCGCCGATTCGATGTACGTCTCGCACATCACCGAGAAGGGCAAGGACAAGGTCATCCTCAAGGTGAAATACGAGGTCGCGAAGGACGAAAACGGGGCGATTGTCATGAAGCCCTCGGGCAAGGACGAGATCTCGAAGAAGGAGATGCCCAAGGACCTCGAAATCGCCGTTACTTTCAAGGATGACAAAACGATCGAGTTGAAGGACCCCAAGAAAAAGATGACGCTCGTCTTCAAGCGGAAGTCCTGATCCTGCTTTGGGCGCGCGTGCGCCTTGCGGGATGCTCCATATCCCTGCATGATCGTGCCTCCGGAAAACGGAAAACCCCCGCCCGACGGAGGGACCATGACTCCCGAGACACACATCGCAGGCGAGCACTGGATCGAGCGCGAAGAGCGCGATCTTTTCGTCTATCGTTTCCCCCACGGAACGGCGACCGGCGCGCACGTCGAAGAGCTGAGCAAGCTCGAACGGCCCCTCTGGGACGAAGGCGCGCCGCACGTCTACAACCTGGTCGTGCTCGGCGAGGAGCTTGCCATCTCGCCGGGCGCGATCACCGAGACGGCGAAGCTCTTCCGCACGTCGCCCCCGCGCACCGCAGCGTACGTGGCGCGCCGGTTCTTCCACCGCACGTCGATGGAGTTCCTCACGCGCATGATCCGTGCGTTCGGGGTGAACATGCACGGCAAGGTCTTCGACAACGAGGTGAGCGCGCGCGCGTGGCTCGCCGAGCGGCGGCGGGTGCGCAACCGCAAGAGCGTGATGTAGAGCGTTCGGGCGGGGGCGTTACTTCGCGTCGGGATCGTCGCCGGCCGGTTCGCGGCTCTCGATGACGATCGTGCCACGTTTCCCGGGGGCCTTGCGCGGCGGCGGGGAAGGGCTCGTGAGCGACGCCAGGAGCTCGGGCGCGGGGGCGCCGGCGATGGGTAGCACGATCTCCTTGGTCTCGGCGCCGCGCTCGTAGGTGACGCGGAGCTCGGGCGCCGTCGCGAGCGAGGTCCACGCGTCCCAAAGCTGCTCGGGGGTCTCGACGGTCTTGCCATTGACGCGCGTGACGACGTCGTCGGGGCGGACGTCGAGCCCGGTCCACTCCTCCGGGATGGCCACGAGGCGCCAGCCGACGAACTTGCCCTCCCGGAAGACCTCCTCGGGCCAGACGCGGCGGAGCAGCCACGGCAGGCCCATCGGCAGGACGGTCTTCAAGGCGTCCCGTTCGAGCTTGTCCGGGGCCTTCGCCGGGCCCGTCGAGGCGCCTTGCGCGGCCGCGCTCGCCGGGGCCTTGGGCGCGGCCGGCGGAGGGGACGTCTCGCTCCCCGCGCCACAACCGTGCAGGGCCAGGGAGAGCAGGCCGAAGAGGTACGCGTCGCGCGGGAGCATACCGGGACTATGGGAGAGCGGCGCCCCGCTTGCCAACTATCTAGAGCATCGAACCGTTCGATGCTCTGCGAGACCCCGGGGCGGGCTCGCCTCGGGGGGGAAAATGGCCGGGCTTCCCCGCTCGCGTGGTGAGCAGCCCGCCAAGAGGTCGCAACGTGCGATGCCGGAGCGGCGGTGTCGTGCAGGTCATTGCGCCTCCTGCGCCCGCTCCTCGAGCGGCGCCCCCTGGTTCGATTTTTGTTTCGGTCGCGTGAATCGACTTGACAGGGAAGCAATGTTTCCTTGTGCTATCGATTGAGATCTCCACGCATGGGAACCCCTGGCGTGCAATCACGACTCAAGAATGTGGCTGCGGTGGAAGCCTGGATGAATTGAGGAGAGGAGGCACGTTCATGGTCATGTTCGAGCGCGCACGGCGCCCTTCCGACCCCCGGCTCGCGGCGCCCAAGCCGGCGCGACGGCCGCCCCTCGTCGCCCCGAACGTGAACGCGCGGATCCCTGACGGGCTCTCCGGGGCTCGACGCGGCTCCGAAGAATCGGCGCACGCCGCGCCGGGCGATACGCTGCCGGCCGCGACGTGGCGACGGTCCCTCCTCGAGGTGCCTCTGTACCCACGGCATGCGGTGCCGCTCCAGCGCAAGTCCACCATCGATTCTCCGGGGGACGCTCACGAGCGGGAAGCCGACGCGGCAGCCGACGCGGTCCTGCGGATGGCCGAATCGACGCCGAGCGGCGCCGCGCTCGCGCTCTCGCCGCGAGCATCGGAGCGCGACGCCGGAGGAGCGCTCGACGTGGGCGCGGCCTTGCGTGGCGCCGAGCGCGGCGGAGAGCCCCTGCCGCGCGAGCTGCGGTCCTACTTCGAGCCGCGTTTCGGGTTCGACTTCGGGCGCGTCCGGGTTCATGCCGATCGCGAGGCCGCGCACGCCGCGCGTGCGGTGCAGGCGCGGGCATACACCCTGGGGCACGATATCGTGTTCGGAGCGGGTGCATACGCGCCCGCCCAGGTCGAGGGGAGGCGCCTGGTCGCGCACGAGCTCGCGCACGTCGTGCAGCAGAGCAGAGGCACTGGGAGGGCGCAGCGCGCGGTCGTGCAGCGCAAGCCGGACCCCGCGGCCGAGACGAGCAGCGGCCCCACGCCGAGCAGCCTGTGGGAGGTGAAGACGCCCGAACGCGGCAACCTGCTGCTCCGTTTGGTTGCCGATGAGCCGACGAAGCTCTCCGGCGGGAGACCGAACACCGTCGGCAATCTCGCGAGCGGCACGGTCGTGGAGGTCGTCGCGAAGAAGAACGACCTCGGCTGGTACCAGGTCACGGGGGAGGTCGATATCGGCGACGGGATACGTCAGCGACGCACGGGCTTCGTGCACCGGAGGTATCTATTTCCGGTGTCGTCCAGAGGTGGCCCGGTGGCCGAGGCGGTGCCTACGCATTCCACCGCGGAGGGACCCAAGGCAGCGCAGGCGACGCCGGAGGACAACGCCGCCGCGCTCGCCGAGATCCAGGCCCTGCTCGCCCATTCGAATCAAACCTTCCAGGGCACGGAGATGAGCGTCGGCGAGGCAGAGCGCCTCGTCACGGCGATCACGAAGACACAGGCGACCCTGTCGGCCTATGGTCCGCGCCTCCTCGCGTTGCGGCTGCTGGGCCAGATCGTGAGCGGCGGCGGCAGCGTCTCCGTCACCACGCTGGCGGCATGGATACGCGATTACAAGTCGATCACCGTGATGCGGCCCGACGGTTATCTGGCGCGGGTGATCGACGGCGCGGCGCTCCAGCGCTTCGGCGACGTGGAGTTCAACGACGGACGGCTCACGGCGGGGTATCTGGACGTCGGCGCCTTCTATTACAGCGATCAAGGCGTCCTTTACCAGATGGACGAGATGCTCCAGCGCACCGGCTCGCCCGTCGGCGAGCTCGGCCTCGATCACGACCTGCCGAACAAGGTGCTCGATGGGGTCGCCGACGCCGGGGTGGCCATGGCGTCGGGCCTTTACAAGCTGCTTCGGCACCCGATCCAGAGCATCGAGGACCTGAAGCATCTCCCTTCGGCCGTGGTCTTCTTGATCATGAGCGCGCCCATCTACTGGGATCGCTTCAAGGCCATGCCTCTCGGCGACCAGGTGCGCGAGGTGTCGCGGATCGTCACCACGCTCGTGACCCTGTACGGCAGCGCCGCGGGGACGACGACGCGGCTCTCCGCGGCGACGGCGGATATCGGGTCGATCTCGATCAAGGCCCTCACGCTCGGCGAGAATGGGACGCTCGCCGTGTCGACGGTCTCCGTGCCCGTCGGGGCGATGGCGACCGCGATGAGCGGCGGCCCGGGCGGCGTCTTCATCCTGCACATGGCCAATCAATCGGGGAGCGGCGGCGGATCGAAGCCGCTCTCCCCGGAGGCGGCCAAGGAGCCCCCCGGCAAGCAGCCCGCGCCGCGTCCATCGGCCGGCCCGCTCAAGCCGAGCCGGATCTCGGTGGACCAAGCCATCCGGGCCGGAAACGTCAAGCCGGGAGGACTTTTGGAGCGAATCCTCCGGGGCATCGAGGCCGAGTTCGCCAAGGCAGCGCCGAAGACCGCCGACGGAGCCGCGGATCTCGCCACGAGGGTCACGGACAGGCTCAGCACCCGCGAGAAGCCGGTGAGGCTCGGAAATTTGGTGAAATGGGTTCCCGAGGAGGGGGGCTACCAGCTCTGGCGAAACAACGGCGGCGTGACGACGAGGTACTATTCATCGGGCATGATCATGGTACTCAAGGACGAGATCCCGATTTTCTGCCTGATTCCTTGAGGACGAGGTTCCGTGGAAGAGCCTGAAACGATCGAGCGCAAAGAGACGCACCTCGGGCGGCTCGTGGCATCCGCCGCGTCGATCCCCGACTCGGGGTACTGCTCGTCGATGAGCGCCGTGGGCGCAGGAACGACGGCCGATCCGCTGCGAATCGCGTTGCTCGTACGTACGGTGGACTGGGCCGACGAGGAGACGACCCCGGAGACGTCGCGGAGCAACACGGCGCGCGTGCACGCGGCGCTGGAGGGCGCGCTCGCCACCTCCACGGCCCCGGAAGCGCTCCGGGCGGCGCAGGCGGTGGCCGCGTCCACGCAGGATTTCTTCTCCGGATGCGCCGCCGTCGTGGCGGGTAGGCAGGTGCGGATCGCTGCCATCGGGTACGTCCGCGCGTGGAGGCTGCGCGGCGGCCGTTACGACGTCCTGATCGAGCCGAACATCCGGCCCGCGAACCCGAGCCCCGGAGCGAGCGTCGGCATGCTGGCTTCGCTCGGGAGTATCGAATCGCTCGACCAGGCGCGGCTGGCCGAGGTCGTCCTCGAGCCTTCCGACCTGGTGCTGATCACGATGGGCGGGGAGCTCGAGGAGATGCCGGAGGCACGGCCGTCGGAAGCGATCACGCCGGAGGTGCTCCTCGGCCGTACCCGGCCGATCGGGATGTCGCCTGCGATCCTGGTCGTCGTGGGCGGCGATCCGGACGCTTCGTCCTGAGCCGCATCGTCTCGCGCGGACCTAGGCCGCCTCTTCCAGCGGCGGGCCGCCGGTGCGGGCGATCTGCTCGTGCCGCACCCGGCCGACGTCGAACGAGCGGGCGGCGTCGAGCATGCGGTCGAGGAGCTCGTCCACGGCCATCGTGGCGCCCCTGCGGAAGCGGAGCGGGTTCAGCCGCGCGACGACGAAGGGCTTGAGGAAGGGGCTCTCGAAGCCGCGGGCCTTGAGCGCGGCGGCGATCGTGGTGACCCGGTCGTCGAGCGCGAGGAGCTTCTGCGCCTGCGCCTCGCGGCGGGCGAGCGCGTCTTCGAGCGGGAGGTCGAGGAAGGCGTCCGTGGCCCGGAGCAGGCCATGGTACGAGCCGCCCGAGAAGCGCGGCCGGGCCTCGTAGCAGAGGCCGAGCGTGAGCAGCGCGGGTTCTTCGAACTCGAAGGAAAAATCCGCCTCGGTGCGGTCTGCGCCGGCCTCGGCGAGGGAGCGGGCCATGCGGATGACCTCGAGCGCGCGCTCGTGGACGTTGTGGGCCTTTTCGGTGTTGAGGGCGAGGATCTGGTAGGCGACGCGCTCGTCCGGCACGACGAGGGCGACGAGGGCGCGGCCGCCGAGGCGTTTCATCGCTTCGAGGCGGTGGCGGCCGTTCGGGGTCCAGTAACGGCCGTCGGGCCTGCGGAAGGCGATGATCGGGTCGAGGAAGGAGCCGATCTTGTCGATCACGGCGGCGAGTTTGTTCGCGTGGGCCTCGGAGAGATCACGCTGGAAGGGCGTGGGCTCGACGCGTTCGAGGGGCAGGCCCGCGAGGACGGTGGGGTGGGCGCCGAGCGGGTCGCGGTAGACGGCGAGGACCGAGCCGCCGTCCTCCTGGATGGCGCGCGTGAGGGCGTCGATCTCGGGCGGGACGGGGCCGGCGAGCAGGACGCCGGCGGGCAAACCGCGGGATCCCTCGGCGGGGCCTTTCTTGCGGCGGGCGCGTTTCACCGGCGGCGCGGCAGCCTCGGGCTTCGTCGCGGCGGCGGCCGTCTCGGGCGCTCTTTTGGGGCGGGGTGCGGCGCGTTTGGTCGTGGCCATGCACCACGTTCGTTCGGCGCGACGTTCGTCCCGGCAACTGGTTCGAAGGGGATCCACCCTTCGGTTGGGCTCAATCCCGCACGTAAATCGAGGTTGAACGAGGCGTCGGCGTCGCCGTGGAGGTGGCAGGCGGGCGCGCGGACGCCTTCGTGGAGGAGGCGCGGGGCGTGGACGACGGGGCGGGCGTCGGGGAGGGCGCGGCGACCGCGGACGAGGTGGGGGGCGCCTCGGCGGTCGTGGGGAGGAGCGGCGAGGGGGCGGGAGCCGGGAGCGGGGAGACGTCGACGATGGGGGGGCTCGCGGAGCTTCGGGGCGGCGTGTCCTCCGTGGTCGGGGCGGGCGGCGGCGTGGGGGGCGCGGCGAGGAAGACGCCCGTGGCCAGGGCGCCCACGCCGAGCAGGCCCAGGGCGAGGAGCGTGGTGTTGCGGATGCGGCGGGGGGGTTTGTCCGGGGGCGCAGCCGTGCCTCCCGAGGCCGCCCGGGGGGCCACGGGGGGCGCTGTCAGCGTGACGGCCTCGCGGCCGGTCTTCGAGAGGGCGGGGCGATCGCTCGGCACGAGGCGGAGCCGCGCAGGGCCGAGGGGCGCCTGGGCCGGGAGCGGCGTTTCACCTGCGCCGGTCGTCGTGGGGAACGACGGCGCCGGCTGGCCGAGCACCTCGGCGAGGGCCCGGACGGCCTCGGCGGCGGAGGGAAAACGGTCGTCGGGTGCGAATGCGGTGGTCCTCGCGAACCAGGCGTCGAACGCAGGCGGGAGTTCGACGCCCGCCTGCTCGGCGCGCGCGCTCGCCGGCTCCTGCGGGCCCCGGCACACCCGCGTGGCGAATGCAAATACATTCAGCCCCGATTCGGTTTCCTTGTACCAATAGGCCACACCGCAGAGGAGCGTGTAGGCGATCATGCCCAGGGCAAACACGTCGGTCGCGGGGGAGACGGACGAATCCTCGTCGAACTGCTCGGGCGCCATGTAAAGAGGGGTGCCCATCGAGCGCGTGGTGCCCGCTTGGGAGGCGCTTGCCGCCAAGATCTTGGCGATACCGAAATCGAGCACCTTGATGCGCGGGGGGCCCTCGTCGGGCGCGCACAAAAAGAGGTTGTCGGGCTTGAGGTCGCGGTGCACGATGCCGGCGCGGTGGGTTTTGTCGAGCGCGAGCGCCGTTTGGCGGAGGTGCTCGATCACCTCGGTCGGGCTGAGCGGCCCGAGGCGACGCACGCGTTTGCCGAGGTCCTCGCCGCGGAGCAGCTCCATCACGAGGAAAGGCATGCCGCTCGGCGCGTCGATGCCCGCGTCGAGCACGTCGACGATGTGCTGGCTCTGCACGTTCGCCGCGACGCGCGCTTCTTGGCGGAAGCGGCCCCGGAGCTGGTCGCTCTGGATGCAATGCGGCAGCATCACCTTGAGGGCGCAGTGCCGCTGGGTCTCGGCGTGGACGACCTCGTAGACCGCGCCCATCCCGCCGGTGGCAATGCAGCGGACCACCTCGTAGCGGTCCGCGAATACACTGCCTGGAGAGAGCGGCCCTGCCGACATGGCGGGGACCATAGCGCGGCGCCGGTTCGAAGAGAAGCGTCGGGCCGAACCCGGATGCGGCGTGGAGATCCGGCCGTGTCCTTGCAAGTAACCGATCCGACATGCGAGCATCCGCGAGCAAGGAGGCCACGATCACGATGAGTTCGGGGGACGCTCGGAGCGCCAAGCGGCGCGGGTCGCGCGGCGCGGGCGCCTGCGTGGTCGTCTCCGCGTTCGCGGCGGCGAGTTTTTTCCCGAACGTCACGCGCGCCGATCCGGCCGTGTGTGCCCTCGAGCCGGCGATGTGGCCCGCGCGCGCGAAGCCGTATTTCCTGATTGCCGTCGATTCGTCGAGCGCGATGACGGCGAGCGTCATGCAGGGCGGGGCCGCGGTGGCGAACTCCTGCGGCTACCCGACCACGCGTATCGGGCACACGAAGTGCGCGGTGAAGAAGACGGTCCAGGCGTATGGCGACAAGGTGAGCATCGGCCTCGCCGCGTTTGCCCGCGGGACGGTCCTGACCTGCTCGTCGTCGTGCGGCAACGACGGAAACGGGTCGTGCATTTGGCTCGATTATGGCGGAGGGGGCTCGCCGCAGTCCGGGTGCGGGCCGGAGCCGAGCTCGCTGCCGAGCTCTTCGGACCGGCGCGGGGCCGAGATCCTGGTGCCGGTGCAGCGCGACAACTTCTATGCGCCGCCGCTCGACCCCTCGAACGTCTCGGAGCTCTTGTTATGGGTCGATCACGCCTGCGCGCCGTCCGGCGGGATCCCCAAGGAGGTGTGGGCGACCGGCGGCAGGCCGCTCAACGGGGTGTTGCGCGACGCGTATCGATACTTTTCGGTCGGCTGGAGCAGCCCGAACGGAGGCCGGTCGTTTCCGTCACCATTGTCCGACGCGGGAGAACGGCCTTGTCGGCCGCTGCGGGTGATTCTTCTGACCGCCGGCACGGAGGCCTGCGACGACGCGGCGGACGCGGCGGACGCCGCAGCGGATCTGCTCACGGGGTTCTCCAAGGGAGGGATCTCCTGGAGCGTGAAGACGCACGTCGTCGATTTCGGGAGCATCGCCGTCAACGACGCCATTGCGGGCGCGGGAGGGACCGGCAAGGCGATCGCGGCGGCCGACGAGGCCGCGCTGACGGCGGCCCTCGCGAGCATTCTCGACGGCTCGCTCGTCGGCGAGACCTGCGACGAGACCGACAACGATTGCAATGGCTGCACGGACGAGGGGTTCGGGAAGGGGGACGCGTGCAGCGCGGGCATCGGCGCCTGCATGAGCACGGGCATGCTGGTGTGTGACGGCAATGGCGCGACCGCGTGCAACGCCACGCCCGGAGAGCCCACGGCCGAGGTGTGCGGCGACGCGATCGACAGCGATTGCGACGGGGCACCGAGCAATGGGTGCAGCGCCGACGCAGACGGGGACGGCGTGCCCGACGCGTACGACGATTGCCCGGACGTCGCCAATCTCGACCAAGGGGACCAGGACGGCGACGGCGTGGGCGACGCGTGTGACGCCGATCCCGACGGCGACGGGATTCCCACGGAAATGGGCGACAACTGCCCGATGACGCCGAACGTCGGGCAGGAGGACCGCGACGAGGATGGGGTCGGCGACGCGTGCGACGCGGACGACGCCGTCGACGACGACGGGGACGGGGTCGCCGATACGAACGACGTTTGTCCCGGCGTCCCCGATGCGGAGCAGAGCGACATGGACGGCGACGGCGCGGGGGATGCGTGTGACGCCGACATCGACGGGGATGGCGTCGCCAATTTCGCGGATTCGTGTCCCCTGGATCCGCGTCTCTCCTGCCCGAACCCCGTGGTCGACGTGTCCGGGTGCGCCTGCCGGGTCGGGAGCGCCGTCGGCGCGGGCCCCGAGCTTTGGGCCTCGATCCTCGCGGGCCTCGCCGTCCTCGCCGGTCGCCGCTCCGTCAATCGATCCGCATCCAGAACGGCTCGAACGACTCGGCGCTGACCATGTCGTCCCCGGCGGTCAGGGTTCCCTCGAAATCACCCACCAAAAAGACGCGCCCCTCCTCGCTCACGGAAATGCCCGTCGCGCGCTGCGCATACTTGCCCCCGAAGGTGCCGGCGCGCCGCGTCCTCAGGGACGCGTCGATCTCGAGGACGAGCATGTCCTCGGCGCCTTGGCTCTCGAAGACACGATCTCCCACCTCGACCCGGCCCGTGTAATCGAGCGCGACCACGGCGCCTCCGTCCGGCGTCCGCGCCATCGCCCTGGCGCGCGTGACGCCGGTCTCGCCGAAGCTCCGGACCTTGACGAGCGCGCCCTTGGAATCGATCGTCGCGACGAACGCCGCGCGCTCCGCCGACGTCGCCGCGAGCGTGGCGCCGCGTCCCACGCGGCCGGAGAAGCTCCCGAGCACGAACGTCTGTCCCGTGGGATCCACGATCACGCCGGCCGCCTCCTCGTCGCCTGTGTCCCCCAGCGCGAGCATCCATCGCGCCTCGCCCGCGCCATCGAGCGCGGCCACAAAGACGTCGCTGCCGCCCGCGCTCACGACGGCCGCGTTGGCCGGATCGAGCGAGCCCTCGAAATCGCCGACCACGACGGCCCCGCCGTCCGGGCCCGCCGCGATCGCCGCCGCTCGTTGCGCGAGCGGACCACCGATCTGCGCGGCGAACCGGGCATCTCCCGCGGCGTTCAGCGAGGCGACGAAAACGTCGTAATCCCCCTCGCTCGCGAGCGGGCCGTCGCCGAGGTCGAGCGTGCCCGAAAACATGCCCGCGAGGATCGTCCCGCCGTCCGTGGTGGTCGCCACGCTCGTCGCGCGTTGCTCTCCGACGTCCCCGAAACGTTTTGCTTCGCCGAGGACCTCGCCTCCCGGGTTGAATCCGTCGAGGTTCGCGAGAAAAGCATCCCGCCCGCCCACGCTCTCGACCCGGCTCGGCCCGAAATCGAAGGCGCCTGCGAGATCTCCGACGAGGACGATGTCGCCGTCCGCGCGCGCGGCCGTCGCGCGGGGGCGCACGGAGCCGAGATCCCCGGTGACGACGGACGCAATCAGCCCGCCTGCCGGGGCGAGCTCGAGGAGAAAGAGGTTTTCCTCGGCCGCACACGGCCTGGGGGTCATGCCGAGGAGCAGCTCGCCGCTGCAATGGCCCACGACGACGGATTCACCCGCGCTCCGTGCCGCGACGCCCGTGAGCGCGCGCGCGCCCGTGCCGCCGACCTTCACGACGGCCGCGGCCTCGAACGTGCCGATCGGACCCTCCTGCCACGTCGGGAGCGGATCCTGGAGCGCCGGCGCGCAAGCCGGCAGGAGCGGGAGCGCCACGAGGAGTGCGAGCGCGGACGGCGGGGCCCTTCGCATGAAACGCGTCCTTTCAAAAATGGCCAAGGACGACAGCGCCGCCGGCGCCCTTCGTGGCCCACGGAACGAAGGTCACGGCCTCGGTCGCCTTCGGCGCACCGTACGTCCGGACGAACCCCACGGCAGCGAGACCGACGCCGGCCGCGCCGAGCGCGCCGAACGTGAGCGAAAGGGCGAGGTCGCGGTTCCACGACGCGCGGTACGCGTCGGCGAGCCCGGGTTCGTCGCACGTGCCGTCGGGGCAGCGCTCCGCCACGGCGTTCCGGACGTTCATGTGCGCGACGGTGAACGCGATGCTCCCGCCGATCGCGGCGAGGCCCCCGATCCCAGCGATCCAGGCCCAGGTCGGGACCACGCGATGCGCATGATCGGGGGGCTCGGGGGAGCGAAGGTCGGTCGAGGAGAGGGGAGGGAGGGTCGGCTCCGCGGGCGCCGCCTGCACGTCGAGCTCCACGGTCTTCGACTCGCCTTTGGCCACCGTCACGCGCGTCTCGATCGGCGGAGCGCCGAGCATCTGCGTCGTGAGGACGTGCTCACCCGGATCCACGGGCAGCGCCGTGCCGAGCGAGGCCGCCCCGAGCTCGAACCCGTCCCGCGTGACGCGGACTCCGGACGAGGTTTTTCCGCGGAGGACGAGGCTGAGCTTGGGGATCGAGGGCTCGATCGCAGCTTTTTCTTTCCGGGCGATGGCCGCGCGCGCCCCGTGTTTGGGCCGGAGCGTCGCCGGCATGGCGTCGACGAGTCGCAGATATTCCGCGTAATGGGCGGAGGCCGAGGCGATCTTGCCCCAGAGGCGCTCGCATTCGGCGAGGGTGAACAAGGTCCCCGCCCGCGGGTCGAGGCGCTGGCTCTCGGCGAACGCGGGGCAAGCCACGTCGAAATGGCGGGCCTGCATCTCGGCCAAACCGCGGTCGAAGAGGGCCTCGGCCGCCGCCTCCTGCTGCGCGTGCGCCGGGGTCGCCCCGAAGAGCGCGGCCGCGCCGGCCAGAGGCCACGCGAAACCCCAGAGGGGCTTCCAAACGCCGGACATGAGAGACGGTATCGTTGGGCCAAGCGAGGCGTCAAGCCGCGCGCGCATCGCTGGCCCACGCGCGCCGCGGCGTCTAGCATCGCCGCCGGTGGAGTCGTCCACGTCGTTCCCCATCCTGCTCTCGCTCCGTGTCGCCGGCCTGGCGCTGCTCTTCGTCGGGCCGATCGGGCTCGCGATCGCGCTCTTGCAGGCGCGTGTCCGGTACAGGCTGCGTGGGCTCGTCGACGCGCTCGTGCTCTTGCCGCTCGTCCTGCCGCCCTCGGTCGTCGGGTACTTCCTCGTCGTGGTGTTTGGGCGGCGGGGGCTCCTCGGGCGGATGCTGGAGGAGGGGCTCGGCGTGCGGCTCGTGTTCTCGCCGGCCGGCGCGGCGCTCGCGTCGGCCGTCGTGGCGCTGCCGATCCTCGTGAAGACGGCGCAACCGTCGATCGAGGCGGTCCCGTCGCGGCTCGAAGACGTGGCGCGGACGCTCGGGCTCCGGCCGTGGGAGGTCGTGTTTCGGGTGACCCTGCCCCTCGCGTGGCGTGGGGTGCTCGCGGCGCTCGTGCTCGGCTTCGCGCGGGCGATCGGCGAGTTCGGGGCGACGTTGATGCTCGCGGGCAACATCCCGGGCCGCACGAACACGATGCCGGTGGAGATTTTTTCGGCCTTCCAGGAGGGCGACGACGCGCGCGCCGGGCTCTACGTGATCGTGCTCTCGGGGATCTCGGTCGTGGTCGTGCTCGTGGCCGGCTTGCTCGGGCCCAAAGAAGGGCGGGCACCGGCATGAGCGGCGCGCCCGCGCTGGAGGTCGATTTGCAGGTCACCGTGGGGCGCGGCGCGTCGGTGTTCACCGTCGAGGCGCGCTTCTCGTTGCCTGCGGGCGTGCTCGTCCTGTTCGGCCCCTCGGGCGCGGGCAAGACCGTCACGCTGCGCGCGATCGCCGGCCTGATCCGGCCGAAGCGTGGCTCCGTGCGCCTCGCGGGGGAGGCCCTCGACGACGGGATGCGCGGCGTCCACGTGCCGGCCGAGCGGCGGCGGATCGGGTACGTGCCGCAGGATCAGGCGCTCTTTCCGCACCTCGACGTGCTCGGCAACGTGGTCTTTGGCCTGCCCCGCGCCGAGCGCAAGAAGCCGGGCCCCGCGACGCTCGCGCTGCTCGACGAGCTCGGGCTCTCGGCGCTGCGCGGGGCGCGCGTGGACGCGCTCTCCGGCGGGGAGCGGCAGCGGGTGGCGCTCGCGCGGGCGCTCGCCGCCGAGCCGAGGCTGCTTTTGCTCGACGAGCCGCTCTCGGCGCTGGATCGCGCGGCGCGGTTCTCGATCGGCCGATCGCTCAGGGAGGCGCTCGCGCGGCGGTCGCTCCCGGCGGTGCTCGTCACGCACGACGCGGAGGAGGCGGCGGCGTTCGGGGACGTGTTCGTTCAATTCGAGCGTGGAAAACCGGCCCGGGAGTTGCCGCGGGAGGTCGTGCTCGGTGAAAAAGGACCATGCCCCCATTGCGGCAAGCCGTGATCGGCGAGCACGTCGCGACGATCGAGCCGCCGGATCTGCTCATCCTCTCCTTCCGCGGCGTGATCCGCGCGCCCCACGTCGCGGAGTACGCCGCGCTGCGCGCCGATCTGCTCTCCGATCAGCGCTACCTCCTGACCCTCGCGGACCTGCGCCGCGTCGAGGACGTCGAGCCCGCGTGCCGCCGCAGCATCGCGGCCATCCGGGACGAACGCGCGCAGGCGACCGCGTTCGTCGGCGGCA
The DNA here is from genome assembly GCF_005144585.1 of Polyangium fumosum. Taxonomy (GTDB): domain Bacteria; phylum Myxococcota_A; class Polyangia; order Polyangiales; family Polyangiaceae; genus Polyangium; species Polyangium fumosum. The sequence goes on from NZ_SSMQ01000033.1 coordinate 48,378, forward strand.
GCTTCCGCTTCCGGGTCGTCGCGGAGCTCATCGCGAACGCGGCCCGCGTCTTTGCGCACAGGAAGCTCGCTTTCCGTTTCTTCCCCGACGAAGCCCCGGCACGCGCCTGGCTCGCCGACATGCGCCGGACGTTCCGCGGCGCGTGAGCGGGCCAGGGTGGACATGACGCTCCGTTTCCCCTACCTGCCGTACCTGCCGCGTCGCGGCACCTGTCCGTAGACACCGGCCGGCCTCCGCGGTACCCCTCCGCCGGCAACGACAACCAGGGAGCCTTCTCGGATGAAGCCAATCCACCGTGCAGCCGTCATCGGCGCCGGGGTCATGGGCAGCGGCATCGCCGCCCACCTCGCGAATGCCGGGATCCACGTGGTCCTGCTCGACATGGTCCCGCCGAATCTCGACGAGACGAAAAAAAACGACCGCAGCGCCCGCAACGCGTGGGCGCAGGGCGGGCTCGACAAGGCCGTGAAGGCCAGGCCGGCCGCCTTTTTCCACCCCTCCTTCGCCCGCCTCGTCGAGGTCGGCAACGTGGAGGACGATCTCGAGCGCGTGAAGGATTGTGATCTCGTGATCGAGGCGATCATCGAGAAGCTCGAGCCGAAGCAGAGCCTCTTCGCGCGCCTCGAAGCGCTGGTCAAGCCGGGCGCGATCGTCGCGTCGAACACCTCGGGCCTGCGCATCGCGGAGATGATGGCGGGCCGCGGCGAGGCGTTCCGGAAGAACTTCCTCGTCATGCACTTCTTCAACCCGGTCCGCTACATGAAGCTCCTCGAGCTCGTGGCCGGCCCCGACACGGACCCCGCTGTCTTCGAGCGCGTCGTCCGCTTCGGCGAGGACGTGCTCGGCAAGGGCATCGTCGTCGGCAAGGACACGCCGAACTTCGTGGGCAACCGCATCGGCGTGCACGCGATGCTGGCGACGCTCAACGGCATGATCGAGCTCGGCCTCCAGCCCGAGGACGTCGACGCGATCACGGGCCCGGCGATGGGCCACCCGAAGAGCGCGACCTTCCGGACGGCGGATCTCGTCGGTGTCGACACGTTCGTGCACGTCGCCGACAACTGCTATGCGTCGCTCACCGCGGACGAGGACCGTGAGGTCTTCAAGGCCCCGGCGTTCGCCCGCGCGATGCTGGAGAAGAAGATCCTCGGCGACAAGACGAAGGGCGGCTTCTACAAGAAGGGCAAGGACGGGCAGATCCAGACGCTCGACGTCGCCACGCTCGAGTACCGGGCGAAGGGCGGCGACGAGGCGATCCGCAAGGCGACGAAGTCGATCGAGAAGATCGATTCGCCCGCGGAGCGCGTGCGCAAGCTCGTCGCCGATCAAGGCAAGGCCGGCGCGTTCGCGTGGAAGGTGCTCTCGAAGTCGCTCGCGTACTCCGCGCGGCGGATCGGCGAGATCACGGACGACGTGACCGCGGTCGATGACGCGATGAAGTGGGGCTACAACTGGGAGCTCGGGCCCTTCGAGACGTGGGACGCGCTCGGCTTCGCCGAGACCACGGACCGCATGAAGGCCGAGGGCATCGCGCTGCCGGCCTCGATCGAGAAGATGCGCGCCTCGGGCGCGACGGGCTTCTACAAGGGCGACGAGGTGTACGACCTCGTGAAGGGCGCCTACGTGAAGCGCGCTGTCGATCCGCGGAACGCGACGTTCTCGATCCTGAAGAAGGGCGAGGCGCCGGTGCTCAAGAACGACGGCGCCGAGGCGTGGGATCTCGGCGACGGCATCCTCGGCCTCACCTTCAAGACGAAGGCGAACAGCATCGATCCGGACGTGATCTCGATGCTCTCGCAGGCGGCCGAGAAGGCCGAGGAGAGCTTCCGCGGGCTCGTCATCTCCAACGACGGCGATCACTTCTGCGTCGGCGCGAACCTGTTCATGGTCGTGATGGCGGCCGGCAACAAGGACTGGGAGTCGATCCGCTCGATGGTGAAGAACTACCAGTACGCGACGCAGCGCTTGAAGTACGCGCGCGTGCCGGTGGTCGCGGCGCCGTGGGGCATGACGCTCGGCGGCGGCCTCGAGCTCTGCTTCGGCGCGGACGTGGTGCAGGCGGCGGCCGAGACGTACGCGGGCCTCGTCGAGGTCGGCGTGGGCCTGATCCCGGGCGGCGCGGGCACGCTGAACATGCTCTGGCGCGCGCTCGAAGGCATCCCCGAGGGCGCGAGCATCAACACGCTGGAGATCGTGGCCCAGGTCTTCAAGAACATCGCGCTCGCGAAGGTCGCGACGAGCGCGGACGAGGCGAAGGCGCTCGGCTACTTCCGCAAGACGGACGGCGTCTCGTTCGACAAGGCGCGCCTCTTGACCGAGGCGAAGGCGAAGGCGATCGGGCTGGCGGAGTCGGGCTACCACCCGGCGGCGCCGAAGGCGTACCGGCTGCCGGGCGAGAGCGGCATCGCGACGCTCCGGATGATGGTCGACACGCTCGTCGCCGGTGGTTATGCCACCGAGCACGACGCCAAGATCGCGAACAAGCTCGCGGTCGTGCTCTGCGGCGGCGCGAGCGGCAACGCGCACGACGTGACCGAGGACGAGATCCTCGAGCTCGAGCGTGAGGCCTTCGTGAGCCTGTGCGGCGAAGAGAAGAGCCAGGCGCGTATGCAGTCCATCCTGATGACCAACAAACCCCTGCGGAACTAGGCGAGGCGACGACCATGGCAGACATCGTGATCGTGGAGGCCGTTCGTTCGGCCGTGGGCCGTGCCCACAAGGGAGCGCTCGCGCAGAAGCGCCCCGACGAGCTCGCGGGTGAGGTCATTCGGGGCCTGCTCGCGCGCGTGCCGCAGATCAAGCCGTCGGAGGTCGACGACCTGATCCTCGGCTGTGCGATGCCGGAAGGCGAGCAGGGGCTCAACGTGGCGCGGCCCGTCGGCTTGCTCGGCGGCCTGCCCGAAGAGGTCTCGGCGATGACCATCAACCGGTTCTGCTCGAGCGGCCTGCAGGCGATCGCGCTCGCGGCGGGCAGCATCGAGGCCGGGTACGCGGACATCGTCATCGCGGGCGGCGTCGAGAGCATGTCGATGGTGCCCATGACGGGCAACAAGATCTCGGTCTCGCCCGAGGCGATGGATCGGTACCCGACGGTCTACACGCCGATGGGGATCACGGCCGAGAACGTGGCCAAGCGCTTCAACGTGGCGCGCGCCGATCAGGACACGTTCGCGCTGGCGAGCCAGAAGAAGGCCTCGGCGGCGATCGAGGCGGGCCGCTTCAAGGACGAGATCGTGGCCGTCACGGGCGTGCGCTACAAGGGCAACGAGCGCGTCGCGTTCGAGTTCACGCGCGACGAGCTGCCGCGCCCGGACACGACGCTGGAGGGCCTCTCGGCGCTGAAGCCCGCGTTCGCGACCGTCGGCTCGGTCACGCCGGGCAACAGCTCGCCGCTCTCGGACGGCGCGGCGGCGGCGATCGTGACGACGAAGGCGAAGGCGGACGCGCTCGGCGTGAAGCCCCTCGGCTACCTGCGCATGTTCGTCACGGCGGGCGTGGATCCGTCGATCATGGGCATCGGCCCGGTGCCGGCGGTTCGCAAGCTCCTCAAGAAGACGGGGCTCTCGATCGCCGACATCGACCTCGTCGAGATGAACGAGGCGTTCGCGAGCCAATCGGTCTATTGCCAGCGCGAGCTCGGCATCCCGGACGAGAAGCTCAACGTGAACGGCGGCGCGATCGCGCTCGGCCACCCGCTCGGCTGCACGGGCGCGAAGCTCACGGCGACGGCGCTCTACGAGCTGCGCCGCCGCGGCGGGCGGTATGCGATCGTGACGATGTGCATCGGCGGCGGCATGGGCGCGGCGGGCCTGTTCGAGCGGGCCTGATCGACACGCTCCTTCGCTGAAGAGGGCCCCTGCGCGGATGCGCGGGGGCCCTTGTTTTTGCGGGCGGCCTCAGTCTCCGCCGTCCGAGGCGCGCGCAATGGCTCGGATGGCCTCGCGGAGATCGTCTTCGAGGCGCTGGAAGGCCGATAGCTTCCGCAGGGCCTCGAAACGCACCTCTTCGCCGAAGAGACGATGAACGCTCTCGGCTCCGCGACGGAACCCTCCCTGCTGGAGGATGTGTCGGAGGGACTGCTTTGGATCCACTTCGCGCTCGGGGGCTGCCGGTAGAGAGGGCTCGGCCCCGCGACCCAGGATCGTCCGAAAGACCTCCACATCTGCGAGCATCCAAGCCTCGATCTCGCGCACCGGGACACAGGGGACTGCGACGAGAGGGAAAGCGCTGCTGGCCAGACCAATACCGGGAGCAACGCAGGTCTTTCGCGCCTCGTCCGGATCGCCTCCACCATCGGCGTGAATGACCAGCAATGTGAAAGAGTCCCAATACTCGGCTACTGCGGCTGCGATGCGATCGACTCGCTTCGGCGGGTATGGCCTGGGAGCGTCGATGCCAAGGGTCTCCCCGACCTCGACGCGGCCCGGTTCCAGCTCATTTCCAAGCGTATCGAGCAGGCGATTGATGAGAGGCGAAAGAAAATCGTAGTCGCTCGGCCCCTCTGCATAAAGGGCAGCGCACAGGTACACGCGCCTCCGTGTCATTCGGCCGCCTCGGCGTCCGCGGCGTGGAGCAGCATGTCGACCTCGCGCAGCGACGCAACGAACGCGCTGTCGCTCGGCTTTTTGGGCTTGCCCACGGGGCGGGCTCGGGTCTCGCGCTTGCCGTCGCGAACCACGACGTCCACGACGCGGAGCATTTGGGGCTGGTCGCGAAATGCCGCGACGACGACGGGCGAGTGTGTGGTGAGGAGGATCTGCGTCTTGTCGGCCGAGACGGCCGTATCACGCAGGATCGACAGGAGCCTACGCAGTCGTCCGGGATAAATTCCGTTCTCGGGCTCTTCGATGCCGAGGACGGACGGATGCGGTTCGACCGTGAGCACCGTGAGGAGCGCGAGGGCGCGCAGCGTGCCATCCGAGGCGAGGCGCGCCGGGAGATGCTCCCCGCCGGAGAGCTTGAAGTCGAGGCGCAGAGCGTCTCCTTCGGGAACGACGTCGAAGCCGGAGAGGCCCGGCACGAGCGAGGCGAGATCGGCGCGAATCGCACCGAGGGCGGGCGCGGGGAGATCCGCGAGAATGGCAGCGAGGTTGGATGCGTCGGGGGCGAGGATGCCGGAGCTGATCTTTTCACTGGGCTCGCGGAGGCGGGCGGCATCGAGGTGGAGGATACGGAATGCGCCGAGCTCTCCCACGAGGGCGCTGAAGACATCCGGAGCACTCCCAAATTGGTGCGCAACCACGGTCCTAAGAGTAGTCGTGAATGAAGCCTCTCCGGTTTGCTGGAGGAAAGGGGCCGTCTCGCCGCCGTCGAGCTTCCCCCGCAGACTCTCATGCTCGATCACGAACCTGTCGACTCCCGATCCCTGCGCGCGGCGCTCGATGGTGAGCTCGTATCGATATCGTGTGGGGAACGGCGGCGCTGCCTCCTCGGGTGCTGGAATGGGCGTGCCCAGCGACACCTCGACCGCAAATCGAATCGTCCGACTCGTCTCTCCCCCGAACCGGCTGAACTGATCGAGGACCCGTCCGCGTCCCTTCTTGAACGCTTCCTCCACGGGCATCGAGGCCAGCCGTCCAAGCAGCGCCATTGCCTCCAGCAGGTTCGACTTCCCTGCGCCGTTCGGGCCGACGAACACGGTGAGCGGCTCCAGATCCACCGCGAAATCCCGCAGCGATTTGAACCCATCGACCTCGAACCGCGTGATCATGCCGGTAGCGTACCACGTCGCTGTACGCCAGCCATCCGATCCCATGCGCTTTCGAGGGGAGACGGATGTACCGCCAGGGCCCAGAATTCCCTCTCCAGCCCTTCCATCCCTCGACCCCGGTCGCTTCATGGATGACGCCCACCCCCCACCCCGGATACCCTGTCCGATGGAGGGCTCGTGTCATGGAGATCCGGAATCTCGTGTTCGAGGGTGGGGGGATGAAGGGGATCGCGTATGCCGGGGCGATCGCGGAGCTCGAGCGGCGGGGGCTGCTCGGGGGCGTCACGCAGGTCGCCGGCGCCTCGGCGGGCGCGATTACGGCGGCGTTCCTGGCCGTCGGCGTCGACGCCGCGGAGCTCGAAAAGATCTTACGCGAGACGGACTTCTCCGATTTCATCGACGGCAGGGGCTGGCTCATCGGGGACGCGAAGCGCCTCCTCGACAGCTATGGCGTGAACCCGGGCAAGACCGCCGAGGATTGGATCCGCAACCAGATCGCGCACCTCACCGAGCGCCTGACCGGCCGTCCCCAGCCCGACCTTACCTTCGCCGAACTCGCGGGCCTCGTCGCTGCGTACCCTGGCCGCGCGCGCGGCCTGTACGTCGTCACGACGAACCTCTCGCAACGCATGACCGAGGTCTTCTCGGCCGCGTCCCATCCCGACGTCCCTTTGTACAAGGCCGTGCGCATATCAATGAGCATTCCGCTCTTCTTCGAGGCGTATCCCTTCAACGGGGACCTCTACGTCGACGGCGGCGTCTCGTGGAATTACCCGATCGACCTCTTCGACCGCCTCCGCAAAACCCCGGTCCTCGGCGACCAGCCGCGTGGGCCGGCGGTCGAGGAGGGGACGCTCGGCTTTTGCCTCGGGACGAAGGCGGAGAACGAGGCCGCCAGCAAGGATTGGCGTCTCCCGCGGATGGAGATCCACGAGTTCAAGGACTACGCCAAGGCGCTGGTCTCGTTCATCCTGACCTCGTCGACCCTCTTGCACCTCGACGAGGCCGCGCTCGCGCGGACGATTTTCATCGACGACGCGGGCGTCTCCACGACCGAATTCAAGCTGCCGAAGGCGACGCAGGACATGCTCGTCGCCAATGGCGCGGCGGCGACGAAGGCATGGTTCGATCGCGGGTAACGCCGCGCCGAATCGCGCGTTACTCCCCCTCGTCCGTCGCGGCCACGGGCTTCGCGGCGGCGTCGCTCGGCGCCGCCTTCCAGAGCTCTGGCACGCGCGCAAAAATCCCCGGCTTGGCCCAGGCGAGCGCGCCCGTCCCCGCCAGCACCACCAAAAGGAGCGCGAGCGGCACGAGCACCCGCGCCCCCATTCTGCGTTGCACCGGCACCAGCGGCGCCGGCAGGATCTCCGCCGGCTCCTTGGGCGCCTGGGGCAGCCATTCCGGGCTTTTTCCCTCGGGCCGCGCCGCGATCCGGATCGCCGGCACCACCTCCGGGGCATAAGGCGTCGGCACGAGCCCCGCGAGCTCCTTCAAGCTCGACGCCGTCGCCCGGAACATCGCGTCCTCGCCGCCCTCCGGCAGCGCGAATCGCTTGAGAAGCTCATCCACGCGGTCCGGCCCCGCCTTCACGGGCGCCGCTGCCACGGCCGCCTCCGCCGGAGCCTCCTCCACGATTGCAATCGGCGGCGCCGCAGACGCCACAGGCTCCGCAGCCACCACGGGCTCCACCACGATCGCAGCCTTCACGGATACCGAAGGCGCCACCGACACCGACGGCTCCACCGACGCGGGCGGCTCCGTCGCGGGGGGTTCGAGCGCCTCCACCATGCTCGAGAATCCCGACAGCGACAGCGCTTCCACGCCCTTTTCCACGGCGGGCGAAGGCAAGGGCGTGAGCACCTCGAACTCGAAGCTGAGCAACTCCTCGGCCGAAGGCGGCAGCTCCGACGGCACCCCATGCACAACAGCCGGCGCTTCCTCGACGCGCGCTGCCTCGACGCGTACCGACGGCGCCACCATCGGCCGCGCCGATGCCGGCGGCGGCGTCGGCGGCCGCATCCCGAGCCCGACCGGCCAGGGCAATGTCGACTCGTGGGTCACGCGTCCCCCAGCGTCCTTCACGGACACCGGCGCGGCCGCGGGCGACGCCGAGGGCGGCGGCACGAGCTCGACCGCCGCTTCCCGCGCCGAAAGCAACGTCGAATCGGACATCGTGGGCGCCACGGGTGCCGCGGCTTGCGCGACGACCGGCTCCGAAGCGGGCAACACCGCGGCCGCCGGGCTCGACGGTTCACTCTCGGCCGGCGCTTCCAGCAACGCGAGATTGACGCTGCAAAGCGGCGTCGCGTCCGTCGTTTCGAGGGACATCGGGTCCTGGAGCGTGGGCGTCGCCTCGCGCAGCGGGCCCGAGGGCGGCGCGGTGAAGAGCAGATCCGGCGATAGGGAAGGGATCTCTGCGATCGAAACGGGTCGTTTCGATACGGCCACGGGAGCGGGAGCGGGAGCGGAAGCGGGAGCGGGAGCGGGAGCGGGAGCGGGAGCGGGAGCGGGAGCGGGAGCGGGAGCGGGAGCGGGAGCGGGAGCGGGAGCGGGAGCGGGAGCGGGAGCGGGAGCGGGAGCGGGAGCGGGCGCGGCCACGGGCGCAGGCGCGACCACGGCCACCGGCGCCTCCACCACGACCGGCGCCGGCAGCGGCGCAGGCTCCACACAAAGCCCTGCTTCCACCGCGCGCGCCGTCTCCTTCGCCAGCCTTGCCAGCGTCCGCTTCGCAGCACCTCGATTCAAGGGCACCAGCGCGGCCTCGATCTCCGCCGCCACCATGCCCGGACCTCGCTCGGCGGCCTGCGTTCGCGGCCTTGCCACCGCAGAGAGCCCCGGCGCTCCGCCCGCCGTCACCGCGAGCAGCCTCGCCAGAAGCTCCCGCAGCCCACGCGCGGCCTCCGGACCCGACAGCACCTCGCCTTGTCGGTCCACCAGAACCATGCCCTCGGCCGAGAGCGTCACGGCTTTCGGGTCCACCCGGATCGGCAGATTCCCGAGCGCGTCACAGAGCGAAAGCACGAGGTAACCCGCGCTCTCCGGCACCATCGCCGCGGCCCGCGCGGATGCGGCCCCGAGGACCTCCGTCAGCGTCACGTTCGCCCGATTCACGACCCACCTCTCCTCGGTTCCCCAAGCCGCACAGGTACCCCGCGTCCCGCGAGGTACGCCTTCGCCTCCGCCACGGAGTACGTCCCGTCGTGGAAGATCGACGCGCACAGCGCCGCGTCCGCCCCTCCCTCGACGAGCCCCTCGTACAGATGCGCGAGCGTCCCCACGCCCCCTGACGCGATCACCGGCACGCGCACCGCGTCCGCCACGGCCCGCGTCAGCGCGAGATCGTAGCCCGCCTTCGTCCCGTCCCGGTCCATGCTCGTCAGCAGGATCTCCCCCGCCCCGAGCTCCGTGATCCGCTTCGACCACGCCACCACGTCGAGCCCCGTCTCCCGCCGGCCCCCGTGCGTCACGACGGTCCAGCGTGCCGGGGTTTCTTCGGTCCCAACCCTCCGCGCGTCGATCGCCACCACGATCGCCTGCGCGCCCCAGCGCGCCGCCGCCCGCTCCACGAGCTCGGGCTCGCGCACCGCGGCCGTGTTGATCGCGATCTTGTCGGCGCCCGCGTCGAGCAGCGCCTCGATGTCGCGCTCGCTCCCCACGCCGCCGCCCACCGTCAGCGGCACGAAGATCTGGTCCGCCGCCGCGCGCACCATGTCGAGCAGCGTCCCGCGCTTCTCGTGCGAGGCCGTGATGTCGAGGAAGGTGATCTCGTCCGCGCCGGCCTCGTCGTAACGCCGGGCGGCCTCGACGGGGTCGCCCGCGTCCCTGAGCCCGACGAACTGGACGCCCTTGACGACGCGTCCGTCCTTCACGTCCAGGCACGGGATGATGCGCTTGGCCAGCACACAGCGCGCTTAGCGCCCGTGAGGCCCGAGGGCCAACTTCCCGGCCGCCCCGCGCAGGCAGGCGGACCCGTCCTCGTCCGGGGGCGTCGCCGCGCACCTGGATGATTTCTTGATGCGTTCGCCTGGCGCCTTGACGTCCCCTTGATGCGAGCGCGCCTAGCTTTTCGCCATCGAGCCATGGAACACGACACGCAACCCGACGAGCCCCGCGCTGCGCCTCCGGATCTCCTGATCCTCCTTCGTCCGAATGGAACCGTGCTGGGAGGCGCCGGCGGCGTGCCCACGACGTGGCTCGAACGCCGCCCCGACGGGCCCGCCGTGAGCGAGGCCGTGGCGAAGGCCTGCGAGGACACGTGCAGCGACGCGGGCGCGGGCGTGGTCGCCTTCCGCCGCGTCGTCGCGGAGGTCGATGGGCAGCTCCGAACGTTGCTCCTCGTCTCGGTGGACGCGCTCCCCATGCGCCGCTCGCTCGTCCGCGTCCCGGACCTGCTCATGACCACCCTCGACCGCTTCCTCTCGCAGGCGCGAGCGGCGGACGTGGAGCTCGCGCTGCACAAGGATCCGAGCCTGCCGCCCGTCCTTTACGGGGACGAAGAGAAGCTCGCGTGGCTCCTCGCGACGCTCCTCGGAAATGCGGTCCGCCTCGCCGCTTGTCCGGACGCCGCCGCGCCTCGTGTCGACCTCGCGGCGAGCTTCGATCGCGCGACGAACGAGTTCGTCTTCATCGTCTCCGACAATGGCCCCGGCATGCCCGAATCCACGCGGCGATGGCTCTTCGAGCGGGATCCACGCACGGGGCGCTCCGCCGGCCTCGCGCTCCTCATGGTGAAGGACGTCGTCGTCGCGCATCACGGCTCGATCGACGTCGCGAGCCGCGTCGGCGAAGGGAGCCGTTTCACCGTGCGTATCCCGCGGGGCCACGCCCGGGCCTAGCAGCCTGTGGACTTATCTGCTGCGCGCCCCGAATCGTCGGTCGACATCGCTCGAAATCCTTGAGGATTCCTCGCTCCGTCGCCCTAGCTTCGGGGCGCTCGCGACGATCATTCCACAGGCTGCTAGAGCATCGAACGGTTCGATGCTCTGCGAGATCGCGAAGCGAGCTCGCCTCGGGGGGTGAATCGACCGGGCTTGGCCCGGGCGAGAGGGGGACGCGAGGCGTCCCCCTCGGGACGAAAGAAGCCTAGAACATCGAGCGGTTCTTGAACCGATCGATGTTCTAGCGAGACGAACAGCTCCGCGGCGCTCGGGTCAGGTATCGACCGGCGCGTCGTCCTCGTCGCCGCCCCTCTCCCCCGCGTACCGCCGCTCCGCCCGCTCCGACGCGCGCATCACCGGCCTCCGGATTGCCTCGATGTACTCGGCCGGCGCCTCCGACAGCTCCAGGTTCGAGAGCACCTGCGTCACCACCCGCAGCCACAAGCTGCGCGCGGCTTGCGGCGACAGCGCGCCCTCGGGCTTCGCCGCCTCCTTCGCGAGCAGCTCCGTGCGCGCGTTCTCCAGCTCGGCCAGCCGCGCGCCCGCCGCGATCCACGCGTCCACCACGTCGCGCAGCGTGTGCGGCGGCGCGCCCGCCGGGATCTCCCCGAGGAACTCGACCATCCACGGCTCCTCGTCCCGGATGAGCCGCGCGACCCGCGCCGTGTTGCCCGACTCCGCGAGCAGCGACGCATTCACGATCGCGAGGCCCGTCGGGAACAACTTGCGCGAGATGTCCCGGGCCCGCGCCGCGCGCGCGAAGTCGGGCGGGTGCCCCGCGAGGTAGAGCTCGGCCCGCGCGTCGAGCGAGAGCGAGATCGCCCGCGCGAGGTGATCGTGCCGCGCGTCGACGAGGGTCTCCTCTTCGAGGATCGACGCGAGCGCCGCCGGCGTCGCCTTCGTCTGCGGGAGGGTGATCACGGCCTCGTAGACCTTCAACACCTTTCCGTGCAGCGGCGCGATCTCCGGGATGGCCAGGAACACGCCCTTGCGCTTCGTCTCGTCCACCCAGGGCGCGAGGATCGCGACCATCTCGTCGATGTTGAGGTGCTTCAGCAAAGTGAGCCTCCTGCCGTCAAGGATGCGTGCATGATGGTGTCCTTTTGGCGGGGGCTGTCAACAGCGGAGAGGTTGCGGGAGCGGGAGCGGGGCCTGAAACGGGGGATCCGTTGGATGTCCTTGCGGGTCAGCAGGAGGGGGAACGGCGTGGCAGACGCATCACAAAGGTTGTCGTGCCGCCGGCAGAGTGCGCCTCGAGCGTACCGCCGTGCGAGAGCACGATCTCGTGCGCGATGTAGAGGCCGAGGCCGAGATTCCCGGTCGCTGACTTCTCGTGCTGCTTTGCTCGGCGAAAGGGCTCAAAAATGAACGGGTGCACGTCCGCGGGAATGTCATCGCCCTGATTGCTGACCTCGACGATGACCTCCGCTCCTTCGGCATAGGCCTTGATGCGCGCGATCGTTCCCCACGCGGCGTGCTCGATCGCGTTGCCCGCGAGGTTCGAGAGGACTTCCGCCAAGCGATCCTGGTCCCATACGCCTGTCACGTCGCCTTCCACCTCCAGTTGGATGGTCGCCTCGAATTCCTCGACGACGTTTCGGCAGACATCACCCATATCGGTCGGCTGCGGGTCGATCGGGAACCCGCCGCCAAGACGAGCGCGCGTGAAATCGAGCATCTCGCTGATCATTCGGCTCATGCGTTGGCTGCTGCGGATGATACGCGCGGCCGTCTTGGCGTCGTGCTCGTCGACGTGGCCGCGCCGAAGCAGCGCGGCGGCGGACGTGACGATCGACGCGAGCGGGTTACGCAGGTCGTGCCCGAGGATCCCCATGAACAGCTCCCGGAACTCCGCGACCCTACGGAGCTCGCGCGCGCTCTCCTCTGCGCGCTCCATGGCCGCGTCCGCCGCGTCCGCCAGTTCGTGCGCACGAATCGTCGCGCGGACCATCCGCGCGTTCGCTTCACGCTGGTCGACGAGCAGCGAATCGACGTGAGCCCGTTCGCCGGTCAGATCCTCGTCGGTGGCTTGGCGTTCGTGCGCCAGAATGCCGGCCAGGTTACGCCGCCTCCGCTCCACGCGCTCGTGCGCGAGCATCGCATCCACGGCGGCTCGCTCGTCCAAGGGCCCGAGCGCCTCCGCGTCGCGGTCGTCGGCCTTGTCCCGTTCGATCCGCAGGCTCTCGTCCGTACGGGCGCGTCGCTGGTGGTCGGGGCGGTGCACGGATTCGATCGCGGAATCGGCCAGCCGCGCGAGCACTTCGTTCGGCTGGCCGAGCACGGCCAAGGAACGGATCGTCTCGTCGTCCAGCTCGACGACGATGCTTTGCTTCGCCATGACTCGCGCCCCTCGTGCGCCGACATCTACATTACTCGGTTCGCGCGTCAGGTGCACCGCCCTTCACGAAATCCCTCGTGGGCAGGCGGTTCTCAGCGCGTCCTGCGCCTCTTTCGTCCTCCTTTGCCCCTCTCCCCGCCGCTCGGACGCCCCGTGAGAAGCCCCTCGTATCCCTTGAGCGCTTGGCCGACGATGACCTCGCCATCCGACGAGATTTCGTACTCTCTCAGGTCTTTGCTGTGCTGGCTGGAGCGCACCTTCACGACCGCCATCGCTCGCTTGAGCTGCCCGTCAATCTCGACGTAGCGCTGCATGATGATGGCGTCCGTCAGGAACGCGATGCCCTGTGGGCTGAATCGAAGATCGTTGTAGGAGTCTGCGAGCTCGACCGTCGCCATGACCGTGACGCCGAGCCCCGTCAGCGCTCCCATCATTCGGTACAACGATTCGCGGAAGTCCTCTCGGAACGTGGGAGCGAGCGCCAGCTCCAAACCGGACAACGAATCGATCACCGCCCGCTTCGCGCCGAGGCGCTTCACGGCATTTTGAATCTCCAGCAATGTCTCGTCGATCGAGAGATCCAGCGGGCGCAGGTAAAGGACTTCCAACTTTTTCTGGCGGACCAGCTTCTCGAAATCCTCCCCGTGCGGCGTGGTCTGCAGATAATCGTTGGGCCGCTTTTCGAAGATGGCCACGATGCCATGTTCGCCACGCGTGGCTCCCTCGAGGATGAATTGATTGGAGAGCACCGTCTTCCCCGAGCCGGAAGGACCGGCGATCAGCGCGGAGTACCCGCGCGGGATGCCGCCTCCCATCATCTCGTCGAGGCCCTCTACGCCGGTCGAGAGGCGAACTTCGAGAGGGCGCTCGATGAGGACTTCCATCGGCTTGAGGAGCCGCGGGAAGACGCTGTAGCCCGCGTCCGTGATGCGGGCCGTGTGGAGTCCGGGGATCTGCGCCTGGCCGCGCGACTTCATCACCTGCACCTTGCGCACGACGGAGTTGCGCTCGACAGCCTGGTAGAGCCAGATGAGCCCGTCGGCCACCGTGAATACGGCGCTGTCGTGCTCGCCTTCTGCATACTCCCCGATGAGGAAGGAGGTGGCCTCGTAGCCCGTGAGCGCCAGCGCGAGGCGCTGCATGAAGTCCGTCAGCTCCCGCTCGCCGGTCGGCCCGGAGGCGAGCGCGCCTCGCACCATGGAGCGAAAAGAGTCCACGACGACGATTCCCGGATTCGACGCTTCGATCTCCTGCACGATGGCCTCCAGCACCTTCGCCATCCCGCCGTCGAGCGCCTGCTTGCCGAGGTGGATGAAACGAACCGAGCCGTCGCCCACTTTGGTAGCGTCGAAGAAAGTGTACTGCTGCTGATAGCGAAGCATCTTGATGGGAGGTTCGCCGATGACGGTGAAGTACACGGCCCTCCGCTCGGGGCTTGCGTTCGCGAACATGATCTGATGCCCCAAGGTCGTCTTGCCGCACCCTGGGCCACCGGCGATCAGATTCAACGAGAACTCCGGAACCCCACCGCCCAATACTTCGTCGAGGCCCGGCACCCCGGAGGACAAGTGTCGAATCGGAACGCGGTCGATCATGTTTCGTTCTCCGTGGGCGGCATCTCTTCGAGCGTCGGCCAAGCGCTGCGTAGCACCTGGGTCGTGAGTCGCTCTCCGATGAAGGTCGTGAGCAACGCGATGAAGGTTCCAAACAGGGCCGTGGCCGCCGCCATGGCGACGGCGGGATCTTGTGCCTGTAAACACGCGCAGAGCTCCGTCGAGCCTTCGAGGCGGGAGGACGCAGCGAGGCAAGCGAATTCACCTTGCGTCAGCTTCGCGCTACGCGCGAACAACAACCGGACGCCCTCGGCGCTCACGAGAGGGACCATGTGAGTATGGAGCTTCTCGTAGACTCGGCCGGCGGCCGTCGCAGTACGCTCGTCCGCGACGCCGGCCGCACCCTCGTGCACCAGCAATCGCCTGGCTGTCTCAAGCTGCGCCGGGGTTGGTCGGTTCAAGGATCCGCCTCGAGCATGGGACCTCTCGCCCTCATCTCTGCCCTGTTCATGGCGCGGAAGCAACCGTCGTGATCGTATCGGGTGCAAAGGGTCGGTCCCGACGACCCCCTCCACCACCTCGCTGTCTCTGCTTGATCCAAGCGAACTGGATGCCGCTCAGGGCGGTTCTGGACGGAGCATGAATCGCATTCCAACCGGCCGGAGAATTGGCGATCATGCGCTTCATGTCGGACCCCGGGACCCCACGGGCCCTCGCGAAGCTCGTCTCTGACACCTTGGCGGCGCGCCCGTTAGGCTCGGCGCCTTCGCGTACGTGTGATGTAACCGCTTGTAACCAGCGGCGCTCCTCGCCTCAATGTATACTGCCCTGCGCGGAGGCCACGACAAGGATGCGACCATCGAGCGCGGCTCGACGGATGCAAAGGAGACTGCATTGATTCGCAAGAAGCTCATGCGGGGTCTGGGTGTGACAACGGCGATCCTCGCCGCGGCGGCATGCCAAGGTACGGACGCGGGGGTGGACGATGGGCGCGACAGGCCCAGCTCAAACATCCCAGCGCATCTGGCAGCACTGCCGGCTGCGGAGGTGGTGCAGCTCGACGACGACGCGATCCCGCGGTTCGTGATAGGGAACCTCGGCCGCCTCGCGACGGCGGATCCCGTCGAAAAGACCGATTTCGGCGCGGTCCTCTCGGACATCGCCCCGGTGTTCCGCGCGGACGCGAGCGAGCTCTCGCTCCGGCGTGCTCGCACCGACGAGCAGGGAGACCAGCACGTCCGCTTCTCGCAGACCAAGAACGGCTTGCCCGTCCTCGGCGCGGAGCTCGTGCTTCATGTGCGGGACGGGGTGATCATCGCGGCAAACGGCGGCGCGCGGAGCGACCTACCGGCGGACGAGGTGCCCACCCTCGAGCTTTCGGAAGCGCTCGGCGCGGCCCGGGACGGCACCGAGGCGGCGGACGTCGTCGTGGGCGGCGAGGCGCCGCTCGCCTATTACGCTGCTGGAAAGCGGCTCGCGCTCGTGTATCAAGTCGACGTCCGCGGCCGGCTCGAGGACGGCACCCCGATGCGGGACACCGTGCTCGTGGACGCGACGGATGGCTCGATCGCGCTCCGGATCCCGCATATCCACACCGCCAAGAACCGGAAGGTGTATTCGGCCGGCAATCTCCCCGAGTTCCCGGGGTTCCCCGTCCTCCCGGGCACGCTCGTGCGGAGCGAGGGGCAGGCCGCGAGCAGCGATACCACCGTCAACGTCCACTATGACTGGCTCGGCAAGACGTACGACTGTTACAAGAACCTGTTCGGCCGCGACTCCTACAACAACGCCGGCGCTGCGATCGTCAGCTCCGTTCATTACAGCATCGACTACGTCAACGCGTACTGGGACGGGACGCAAATGGTGTTCGGCGACGGGGACGGCGTGACCTCCTCGAGCCTGGCCCTCTCCCTGGATGTGACGGCCCACGAGTTCACCCACGCGGTCACCGGCAGCGAGTCGAACCTCACCTCCTCGGGCGAGTCCGGCGGCCTGAACGAGGCGATGAGCGACATCTTCGGCGCGGTCTGCGAGTGGTACCGCGATGGCCAGGTCGTGAGCGGAAAGACGTGGATCGTGGGCGATGAAGTATGGACGCCGGCGATCCCGGGCGACGGCCTGCGCTACATGGCGAACCCTGCCCAGGACGGTGAATCCCTCGATTTCTACAACACGAACGCCGGCTCCGCCGACGTCCAGCTCAGCTCGGGCATCGCCAATCTGGCGTTTTACCTCCTCTCGCAGGGCGGCACCCACCCGCAGGGCAAGTCTTCCGTCCACGTGACCGGCATCGGCATCCTCAAGGCGGCCCGCGTCTTCTACAAGGCGAACGTCGACATCCTGACCTCGAGCGCGAGCTTCCTCGACGCCAAGACCGCGACGGTGCAGGCGGCGACGCAACTCGGGTTCACCCAGGCGGAGATCGACGCGGTCGCGAAGGCCTGGGACGCCGTCGGCGTCGTCCCGCCGCCGCCGCCCCCGGCAACGTCGCTCCAGAACAACGTGCCGCTGACCAACCAGAGCGGGGGCCTCGAAGGCTTCAAGTATTACACGCTCGACGTCCCCGCGGGCGCCACCAACCTGGTCTTCAAGACCAGCGGCGGCACCGGCGGCCTCTTCATGGACGTCCAGCTCGGCTGGCCTTCGTTGGGCCAGGCTTGCGTGTCGACCGGCAGCGGAACCTCGCTGACCTGCGCCGTTTCCAACGTCCAGGCGGGGACCTATTACGTGGCGCTCTTCGGCTTCCCCCCCTATTCGGGTGTCACCCTGAAGGGCTCGTTCACCGCGCCGGCGGCCACCACCGCCGATCTCGTGATCAACGAGATCGACTATGACAACGTCGGCACCGATAGCAGCGAATACGTCGAGATCTACAACCCGGCCGGCGGCGCCGTCAGCCTCTCCGGGTGCGCGCTGGTCCTCGTCAACGGCGCGAATGGCGCTGCTTACAGCACAGTGGACCTGAGCCCGGCCGGCTCCCTCGCCGCCGGGCAATACCTCGTGGTCGGGTCGAGCGCGGTGGTGGTGCCCGCCGGCGCGAAGAGGATCGATGTCCCCACGTCGACGAACATCCTTCAGAACGACACGGAGGGCGTGGCGCTGGTGTGCGGCGCCGCCGTCGTCGACAAGCTCTCCTACGAGGGCAGCGTCACCGCGGCGACCCTTCCGGGCGTGGGCACCGTGAGCCTGGTGGAGGGGACGGCGTTCGTCACCGCGGATAGCAACACCGTGACCCGCTCGCTTTGCCGCCTGCCGAACGGCGCTGATACGGACAACGCCTCGGTCGACTGGGGCACCTGCGCGAGCCTCACCCCGGGCGCTCCCAACTGAAGGACCGGCGGGCGGTCACGGCGGTTTTGCGAGCGAGGCGGGGACGCCGTTCACGACGTCACCCCGACGCCACCTCCTCCGTCGTGCTGCCCGCTGCGCCCGCGCTCCTCCTTCCCTTCGGCCCTGCGCCGAGCGCCTCGAAGCTCCCGCGTTTCACAGGGTCGTTCGCGAACTCCAGCCTTCCGGCGCCCTCGATCCGCGCGACCGCGGCGAGGATCCGATTCCCGACCCGATTCCGCTCCTGCGTCGTGAGCGGAGCGCTCGCGCGTCTCTGCTCCTGCTTCGCATCGGCATCCGTGATCGCGGCGAGCGCGAGCGCGAAGCCGTCGACGTCTTTTTGAACGATGCCGAGCGACGCGGCCTCGGCCGGTTTTTCCTTGGCGCGATCGAGGATCTGCTGGAGCGCGGCTTTCACGTCGGAAACGCTGTCCTTTCTCGTTCTCCTGCCCACGCCATAGGCACGTTTCACATCGACGGGCGCCTTGAGGCGGTGGAGGGCGGCGCGAACCTGCCGCGCGCGCTCGTGTCCGTCGGCGAGCGCGGCGAATTGCTCGCTCGTCGCGGCGACCGACTCGCTCCGGGCCTGCTTCGCGCCGGGGACGACGTCTCCGAAGCTCTCGATGTCGCTCATGAGGCCCTCGACCAGGCCCTCCGGCAGCCGCGGCGAGATCACGGCGGCGTGCGTGAGTGCCAGATGCAAAGCCTTGAGGCCGAGTTGCGTGATGGTGGTGAAACCCTTCCGGGGATAAGAGCTCGTCACGATCAAGGTGGCAGGCATGATTCCTCCCTCGACGCGATAGGGGGTTACGACGTCGCGTCGGGCGCGAGGGTGTGCACGAAGAATGCCAAGCTTCGAGGTTCTCCACGCGTAAGCGCGAACCGCTTGAAATCCAGCGGGAAAGACGGATCGCAGCGACGCGCGGGCCGGGGAGACGCACCGGCGGAACGGGGAACATGTCCAGAATTGTCCAGAATTGTCCGGAATTGTCCGGACACTTGGGGCGCCCTGGCGGAACACCGCCCCGCCGTCGCGGAACACCGCCCCGCCGTCGCGGAACGTCGACCCGCCGTCGCGGAACGTCGACCCGCCGTCGCGGAACACCGCCCCGCCGTCGCGGAACACCGCCCCGCCGTCGCGGAACGTCGACCCGCCGTCGCGGAACGTCGACCCGCCGTCGTGGAACGCCGCCCCGCCGTCGCGGAACGTCGATCCGCCGTCATGGAACGTCGACCCGCCGTCGTGGAACGCCGCCCCGCCGTCGCGGAACGTCGATCCGCCGTCATGGAACGTCGATCCGCCCTTGCGGAACGCCGACCCGCCCTTGCGGAACACTGGCTCGCCTTTGCGGAAGACAGCCGTGTGCGTCGAGGCATGCATGATGCTTGGTTGGCCCCGGCGTGAGCGAAAGCAGCAGCACGGCTCGTGTTCAGGCCGATGCACCCAAGGACGGCACGAACGTCGAGGAGGCGCCGATCGAACTCGAGCGTGCCGCCGGGCATCGGGGAGACCTATGAAGGGAGCGAGAGCGGTCATCGTGAGCGTCGTGCTGGGCTCGCTCCTCGGAGGCTCGTCGGGGTGTTACCGCTACTCGTGGCAGGCCCGCGGCGATCCGGGGCTGACCGACGTCCCCGTCGATGCGTACAATCCGCGCTCCGCGACGCGCTGGTCCTACGTATGGGGGCTGCTCCAGGACAAATGGGCCCCGACGGATTGTGCGGGCGACAGGACGGCTGGACCGTGTAGCAACCAGATCCCGATCTGCGGCGGTCGTCCCGTCGGTCGCGTCGACACGGCCTTCAGCGTCGGCTCTGCATTGTTGATGTTCTTGACGCTGGGAATGGCCGTCCCCGAGCACGTGACGATCTATTGCAGTACGGCGGGGACCATCTCGGTGCCGCCCGTCAAGCCTCCTCCGCCTCCTCCGCCGGAAGAGAGAAGACGATGACAACAGCACCTATCCATCAGCCCGCATTTCCGCCGGCCGAGGCGCCGGCGAACCTGCTGGAGCTACCGCTCGACGTGAAGCCGACGATGCGGAAGCGGAACGTGCCCGGCTTGCCAGACGAGTTCGAGCCCCTGGCCTCGGGCCCCTCGGGCGAGGACGAGCCCGCTGCGCGCGTCCGCGGGGTGCCGAAGGTCGACGTCCGTTACGACAGTCCGTGGAGCAACTGGCACAACTCGCTGGACGTGGGCGGCAGGGTGGAGCGACAACTCACGCCCTCGAACGCGTGGACGAAGGCGAGCGTCCAGGTGCCCTGGTGGATCGGTCTCATTGGCATGAAGGCTTTGCAGGGGATCGTGATCGAGGCCAGGGACAGGAAGAAGCGCGTGCGCGCCTTCGGCGGCGGCTGGTCGCTGAACAACGTCGCGTTCATCGACGAAGACCTCGTCAACACCGCCAATCTCCTGGACGGCCTCTGGTTCGTGGATGAGAACCGCAGGACGATTCCGTGGATGCTCGACCCGCATGCGACGGTCGATCCAGGCCGGCTCGTCCTCGCGCAGGCGGGCACCCGGATCAGCACGCTTCACGGCTGGCTGGAGTCGCGTCGCTTGTCCCTCCCGACGTGTGGTGCCAGCAATGGTCAGACGATCATTGGCGCCATCTCCACGGGCACCCACGGGTCCGCGTACGGCGTGGGCGCCATGCAAGACTATGTCAGGGGGCTCCACGTCATCGGCCAGGACGGCAAGTCGTTCTGGATCGAGCGCGAGAGCGGTCCGCCGATCGTCTCGCAGACGTTTTGCGCGTCGCTCAGCTCGACCCTCCGGCGCGACGACGATCTGTTCGACGCGGCCCTCGTCGGGTTTGGCTGCTTCGGCCTGATACACGGCGTTCTGCTCGAGGCGGTGCCGATGTACCTCCTCGAGAGGTTCGTGTACCAGCGCGATTTCGACGCCGCCATCAAGGCGGCCCTGACGCTGCCCCTCGAGGATTGGGAGACGACGGCGACGGCGCTTGGTCTCCCCTCGACGGAGAGACCCTACCACTTCGAGATCGTGCTGAATCCCTATCGCCTCGGCGCAGGCCAGAAGGGCGCGTTCGTGCGTGTCCTTTACCAGCGCCCCGTCCCGCCCTCCGGCGCGCTGCCGCACAGCAGCAGGCCCGACGGGACGACGCTGAACTCCGGGGAGCTCATCGGATGCATCAGCGTGATCTCCGAAGGTTTCTCGGCGCAGATCATGGGCGCGGCGCTTCAGCATCAGATGGAGTCGATCGTCGCGCCCACCCACGGCCGGGGGGTTCTCGGCACGTGCAGCCAGCATTTCGGTGACACCGAGCGCACCGGCCGCGGCATCAGCCTCGAGATCGGCGTGCCGCGCGCGCGGGCCGCGGACGCCGTCGATTTGATCCTGCAAGTCACGGCGCGGAAGGCCTTCGGCGCGCCGATCGCGCTGCGGTACGTGAAGGCATCGAGCGCCCTGCTGGCGTTCACGCGATTCGAAGACATCACCTGCACCCTCGAGCTGCCGGGGCTCGGCTCGAGGACGGCGAGCGAAGCGCACGCGATGATTTTCGATTTGTTTGCGCGGTCGAACATTCCTCACGCCTACCACTGGGGCCAGGGGCTGCCGGTGAACGGCGCGTGGGTGCGGCAGGCGTTCGGCCCGCGCCTCGATCGCTGGCTCGCTGCGCGCAGGGCATTCCTCACCACAGCCGAAGCGCGGTGGATGTTCTCGAATCCGATGATCGAGAGCCTGGGTCTGATGGACCCCCCGACCTGCGCGTGAAGATGCTGCTCGGTTCAGCCCCCGCCCGACATCTCGCGGTACTGCGCGACCGTGAAGCGCGCCCAGGCGCCACGCGCGTCGCGCAGGTGCACGGCCACGGGTTCGAGGGCGTCGAGCGCCCGAGGATGCAGCTTGCATTGCACCCCGCGCGAGCCGCGGCGATCCACGGCGAAATCGGGCGGCGTGTCGTCCTCCGCGGGCTCGGCCCGGGCCGCGGTCTTCGGCTGCGCCGGCGCGTCACGACCGCCTTGCAAGGCGCGCGTCGTCCGCAGCTCCAGCACCGCCGCCGGCCCGCCCGAGCCCGCGCGCCCGGCGTCGAGCGCGGTCGACGTAGGGAACACCGAGCCCGTCCGCCCGTTCACGCCGGCCCCGATCCCCGCGCGCAAAAGGACGTTGAGCCCGGCATAATTCGTCGTGTGATAAAGCGCAGAGCCGGACGCCAGCGTGACCGCGCCGGTCTTTCCGGGCGCTGCCAGCCGTTGCGCGGCGCCGGCGCCGCTCGTCCGAGCCACCGTGGCCGCATGCGGCGGCCGCTCCTTGCGCGCGCCGCCGGGCGTGGACGCCTTTCGTTGCACCGTGGCCGCGTGCGGCGGCCGCTCCTTGCGCGCGCCGCCGGGCGTGGACGCCTTTCGTTGCGCCGTGGCCGCATGCGGCGGCCTGCTCGGCCGTTTTCCGGGCTGCGCCGTCGTCGTTTTCCGCTGCACCGTCGCCGGATGCGGCGCCCGCTGCTTTTTCCCCTCGCCCTCGCCGTTCGCCATCGCCGCCTCCTCCGCGTCGTTCCCTCGGAGAACGTTACCGCAGCTTCTCGTACACGTCGCGTGGTCCGCGCACGGATCCGCTCACCGGCGTCTTCACGTCGGCCGCGCGGAGCACGTCGAGCGCGAAGGCCGAGCATTGCTTCGATTGCAGGTTGAACCGGTGTCGCCCCGACTGATACTCGGCGACCTTCGCCATCGCCGCCTGCGCCTGCCCCGCGTCGATGGGATACTCCTTGAGCCGCACCCCGGGCTTCTCGAAGGCCGTCCTGTCGTCGTGCACCACGCCGGGGACACCCGACATGAGCTTGCCGAGGTCCTGGTGTGGATCATAAGCGCCGTAATTCTCGGGGGAAAAACCCCAGGCGTGCCGCTCTCCCGTCGGTTCTTCGAGCGCGACGAAGCTATGGCCGGCGAGCGGCTCCGGGAGGCTTGTGTTCTCGTGCATGTACGTCCCGAAGATGAGCCGGTATCCCGCGCCCTTCGCCTGCGCCGCCCGCATTTGCAGCGGCCCGACGTGGTGCGCCGGTGGCCCGAAGGCGGGCAACGGGCGCGCATGCGCGGCCATCTTCGCTTGCCCCGTGGCCACCGCCCGGCCCATCCGATCCGCCTCCGCCTCCAGCTCGAAATCCTGCACCACCGCGATCCCGTCGCCCAGCGGGTTCGCCACCCGCCCCTCGCGCTGCTGCACCACGTGCGTCAGCTCGTGCCCGAGCAGCTCCTGCCCTCGCGAGGTGTGTGGCTCGTAAAAGCCGGGCGCGAAATGGATGTCGGTGCCCAGCGTGAACGCGATCGCCCCGATCGACGCCGCCTCTCCGCCCACGTGGACCCGCACGTCGGAGAAGTCCGATTCGAAGAAGGTCTCCATTTTTCGCAGCACCGACGGCGGGAGCGGCTGCCCATCACGCGCCGGTTTGTTTTCGAGGAAGCCCGCCGGCGGCTGGAAGGCGTGCACGCCCGAGGGCTGCGCCGGGCCGATGGCAGCGGGTTCGTCCGCGGCACGCCTTTGCAACGGGGCGCCGCGCGTCGCGGCGTGCGGCGGTCGTTCGACGGGTCGAGAGGCCGCGTGTTTTCGTTGCGCCACCGTGGCCGGGTGCGGGGGCAGGGAGGTCGTGCTGCGCTGGACGGCCTTGGCCGCGTGCGGCGGTTTCGTCGCGTGCGGCCGGAAGAAGGCCTGCGCCAGCATCGGCGCCGGGATACGATTGGCGGGATAACACGCCTGGATGACGCGTTGTTTCGGGCTCATGGCGATCGCGTCCGAGCTGCGCGGGGGCTGGGGCCATGCCCAGGACCCTCCGGGGCTAGATGGGATTGAGCGTACCACCGCACGCGGCGAACCAGCAAAGGCGCGGCTGTTTCCGTGCGGCTTCCCCAGGTCACCGTGCTCGCGGCCAGCAGGAGGAGGATCAGCACGGGCACGCCCACGAGCGCGGGTCGAAACCGCCGGAGCAGCGCTCGCCGCGCCTCCATGCGCCGCGCCCATTCCACGCGCCGCGCCTCCTCGCGTTTTGCGCGCGCCTCCGCGAGCGCCTCTTCCCCGAGCGTCCGGTCGACGAGATACACGAGCCCCGCCGCCGCGCTCCGGTGTCCGAGGGGATCCTCCACGTTCGCGGCCACCGAAAACCAGAGATCGTGTCCGGGCCATCGCGCCCGCATGAAGTCCGCGATGTCCGTCGCGAGGGCGGACACGTCGGCGTCCACCGCCGCCGCTTCCGCGCGCCGCGCCTCGATGTGCGCGGGGTTCGTGAAGGCCCCCCGATCGGCCGGCAGCATACGACCATACCGCGCGAAGAGCCGATCCCGCGCCGCCGCGTCCTCGTCGTCCGTGCTCCCGAGCGCGACGAGATCGGCGAAATTGATCTGCACGTCAATGGGCACGTCGCGCGCGTCCTTGCCCATTCGTCCCGCGAATTGCTCCACGAACGCCATCACGGCGTCGATCCGCGCGCGCACCTCCTCGACCTGCGCGGCCGCGGGCTCGGCCATCGTTTCACCGGCCGGGAACAGATCGCCATAGGCAGGCACGAGCGAGGGGTGCACGTGCCCCGGGACCAAACCTTTTCTTCGTGGTGGCACGGGCGGAGCCACGCAAAGGACGATGCCTCCGATTCGACCGACCCGCGGCTCCAGCGCATCCCGCAGCGCGCCGGCCTCGTCCCGCGCCGCGTCCACGATCGCTCCCGGCACGTCGATCACCCGCACCGCGCGCTCGCCGATTTCGATCCGATGCTCCGTCACCGCCGCCGTCGGCGCTGGATGGGCCCCCGTCTCCACGCGCGGGGGCCCGATCCCCTCGGGCGTCACGGCCGCCATGCGGGCGTACTGGCTCCACCGCATCCGCGTCCGGGTCTTTCCGGACCGACGCCAGCCGAGCAGCAGGATCGCCGGCTCGCGCTCCCGATCCGGCGCAGGGCTCCCGCTCATGCGCGCCCCTCGGCGGTTCGTGGTCCGAGGGCGCGGAGGGCGAACCCCGTCACGCGCGCCCGCTCGCCCTTGCCGATCCACTCCACCGCGGGCAACCCCTCGATGTCGGCGGGTCGAATCCGGTTCGTCAGGAAATGCAAACGCTGGTTTGACGAGCCCCGCAAGGGCAGCCGCGCCGCGAGGTCGGCCTCGTAGCGGCCGTCGATCAGCAGATCGACCTCGGCGAGCAGCTCCCGGGCGTGAGGTCGCACGCCTCCTTCGATCTCTTCGCGAGAAAAACCCGAAAAGGCGATGACGTCCGCCCCCTCGGCCCGGAGCACGCGGCAGAGCGCCGCGAAGCCGAGCGCTTGCTCGAAAGGCTCACCGCCGCTCAACGTCACCCCGCGCAAGCCTCGAAAGGAGCGCACCCAGGACGCCGCCGCGTGGGCCGTGCAAACCCGCCGTGGCGCCGGGGCCCACGTTTGCGGGTTGTGACACCCCCGGCACTGGAGCGAGCAGCCCTGCGCCCAGAGGACCGCGCGCGCGCCGGGCCCGTTCGCGTGGGACGGCGCGACGGCGTCGGCGAGGTTGAGCAGGAGGTCCGTCACGACGAACGGAACCTCCCCATCGCCGCCGTGTTTTGCAGGACCACCTCCGCGCCGCCTGCCCCGTCGCCGCCCGCGGGCCACAACGCGCGCCCGTCCTCGCCGTAGAGCTCCGCCTCGACGCCTTGCGCGCGCAGCGCCCCGAGCACGTTCGCATAACCGCCGTGTACACACGCCGGGCCGTCCCACTCGGTGGGCCCGCGCATTTCGATCGCGTCGATCTCCGGGAGCGCGGCCCACGACACGAGGTGCTCGGCGATTCGCGCGAAGACGCCGTGATCGTCGGAAAGCTCGGTGACGAACGCGCCTTCGCGTGTCTCGAAGCGAACCTCCGAGGCCCGGAGCCCCGCCGCGACGCCGCCCTCGCAGAGCGACACGACCCGCGCCCGTGCCCGCGCCACGAGCAGCGCGTCGAGCTCGCCGAGCAGCGCCGCGACATGCGCCGGGCCTTCTTGCACCCTTCGTCCTGCCAACCCTCGGAGATCGGCCGCGAGCCCGGGGCGAAACGCTTCGAGCTGCCGCTGCCACGCAGGCGCCTCCAGCACGGCGAGCGCCCGCGCGAGCGCCTCCTGCCGGGCTGCGAGGGCCTCTTCCAGCGTGCGCGGCGAGACCCGCGCCACGTGCGCATCCACGGCCCCGATCCGCGCCCCGTCCGGCTGGCGCGTGAATTCGACGAGCGCGGCGCGCGCCTGCTCCGCCTCGCGATCGAGCGTGATGCCGAGCGCCACACACGCCGACAAGAGCACGAGCGCCCGCTCGACGCGCCCGAGGCACGCCTCCACGGGCGCCGTTCTCGGCGAAAGGGCCGGCGGCAAAGCCTTCGACGCCGGGAGCTTCGGGGCCTCCTCACGCGCCTGGTTCGCTCGTTCGGCCGCAGCCCGCCGCAGGGCTTCTTCGTCCCTCTTGCTCGGCCGAATGCGCAGCGACTTGACCCCGCTCATGGCCCTAACCCCCTTGCCAATCGATCTGCGCCTCGATGCGCTTCAGGGCCCCGTCCTCGCCGCTCTCGTCGACGGGCGGGGAAGGGGGCGCCCCGGCGGGGCGGGGCAGGGGGCGTGGCCGCTTCGGGGGCGCGGGCGGGCGCAGGCACGTGTATTCGAAGACCGGCGCCTGTCCGAAGCGCAGATCGTGCCGGTGCGTGACGAGCCAGCTCTCGAGCTTGCGCAAAAGGCCCGTGCGATCTTCCGGGTCGAGCCGCGGCCCGGCGGTCTCGATCTCCCATTGCGCGAAGAGGGATTCGGCGAGCGCCGAGAAGCTCTGCCGGCGGTCCAGCGTGAGCTCGCAGAGCGCGGTCCTTCCCTCGTCGCGCGTGGTTCGAATGCGAATGGTGACCAGCATCGGGCCTTGCCGGGCGGGTTTCCCCCGCCGGCGGGACGAGGGTACCAGGCGTCCCGAGGGCAGGGCCAAATCGCTGGCGAAAGCGCACCCCGGCGATGCGGAAAACTTGCCCCGCCGCATGCGCCCTGCTCGTCTGCCCCGGGCGCGTCATGGAGATCCCTGCCCTCGTCCAGAGCCTCGACCTCTCGCGCGAGGACGACGTCCCCTCGCTCGACTGGCTCGCCGCGAGCGCGGAGGCCCCGGATTCCTTCTGGTCCGCCCTCTTCGAATTCGTCCGCGAAAGAGGCCCGCCGCTCCGGAGCCGCCCAGGAAAACCGCAGGACCTCTATCACGATGCCGTCCTGCGCCACGTCGCAACGAACCGGCCGGCGCTTGTCTGGTATGAACGTTCCACGGCGCGCTCGCTTTCGTACGCCGCGCTCGACGCCCGCGCCTCCGCGTGCGCGGCTGCCTGGGCGCAACGCGGCGCCAAAGCCGGCGCGCCGATCGCCCTCGTCCTGCCCCTTGGACCCGCCTTCGTCGTGGCCCTCGCC
This sequence comes from Polyangium fumosum, assembly GCF_005144585.1. Taxonomy (GTDB): domain Bacteria; phylum Myxococcota_A; class Polyangia; order Polyangiales; family Polyangiaceae; genus Polyangium; species Polyangium fumosum. The sequence goes on from NZ_SSMQ01000033.1 coordinate 75,553, forward strand.
GCGGCGCTACGCCTCGGCCTTTGCGTCTCCGTCCTCGAACCCGCGGGCCCCCACGCGCTCGCCGCGCGCCTCGAAGCGCTCGGGCCCGCGCACGTCGTCGTCGATCCCGAGGATCCGCCGCCGCTCGGCGATTTCGACGCGCTCGTGTTGCCCCTCGTCGAGAATGGCCCGGCCCTGCGCGCGCCGCCGTATGGGTACGCGCCCGACGAACCCTGCGCCCGGCTCTTCTCTCCGCTGCGCGCGCCCTTGCTCGTTCCCGTTGATCTTCCCGCCGCGCGTGCCCTCGAAGATGCCTTGCGGGACGCCGTATTCGCTTATCGCATCGGCCCCGGCGACGCCCTCGCGGCGCCGGATTTCCCGATGCAGCAACACATGCCGGCCTTGCTCCTCTCGACCTGGCTCGCGGGCGCGACGTTCGTCCACCTGCGAAAGACCGACCTCGAAGAAGACCCGACCCTCCTCGAACCATCGCCGATCACCGTGTTCGGCGTGGCCCCGGCGGTCGCGGCCCATCTTCGCCGCAAACCCGCCCGCCTCGCGCGCCTCCGCCACGTCTTCCGCAGCGTCGACGAGCCGCTCGACTGGATAGGTCACAACGAATTCGTCAAGAAAAACGATCTTGCACGCGTCCCGGTGAGCAACGTCCTCGTCGACGCGGCCAGCGGCGGCTGCCTGCTCTTTTCCACCCGCCGTCCCGGCAGCAGCAATGCCCGCGCTTTGCCCGCGCCCGGCCGTCCGTACCTCCTGCTCGACGCCGGCGGCAGCGGTGAACCCGCCGTCGGCGCGACCGGCGTCTTCGTCCCCCTGCCCGGCAAAGAAGGGTTTTTCATTCTGGCGAGCCTCGGCGCCGAGTCCCTGTATGGCTCGACCCTCCCGCCGCGCCGCGCCGCGCGTGTGTATCCCGCGAGCGAGGTCACAGCCCGCGTCTCCACGCTGCCCGGCGTCGTGGGCGCCGCCGTCGTGCCCGCGCCGACCGGAGAACCAGGCGCCCGCTGGGCCTTCCTCCTGGTCGTCTTCACCGGCGCGAGCGACGTCCCCGAAAAGGACGTCTCCGCCCTCGTCTCCCGCACGATCCGCGAGGATCTCGGCGACGACTTCCTCCCGGACAGGGTCTTCGTCTTCCCCCTCTTCCCCCGGCGCGTCGGCAAGGAATTGGACCTCGACTGGTGCCATCGGCAATACTCCTCGGGCATCCTCCTGCGGAAGGCGGAAAGCCCCGTCTTCCGTGATCTGACCGCCCTCCGGGCGCAGATGCTCGGGACCTGACGGGTCTGTCCCGGCATACGATCGGTCCGAGGTCTTCGTCATGTTCGATCCGAACCTCGTCACGCACGCCCTCTCCGGCCCCGGCATGGATGCGACCACCGCGGCCGTGGACGATGCGTTGCGCCTCGCCCAAAGCGGCGAGCTCCGCGCCGCCGCCGAGCGTGCCTCGCTCTCCCTCGAGGACGGCGCGACCGACGCCCGGCTCATCGCGTCCTTCCTGCTCGGGGTCTTCGCCGAGCGGGGCCCGGTGGCATTGCCCGACATCCTCGCGACCGCACGTTTCGCCCTCGAAGGAGGCTTCCGCGCGCTCCGGCCCTTCCAGCGCAAGGCGCGCGTGGCCGACTCCGCCTGGACGCTCCTGTTCCGCGGGATTCGAGCGTCCATCGACTTCCACGAAACCAAGCGCGACGCGACGTGGAAGACCTGGGCCGCGTCGATCCCGCGCGATTTGACGGCGAAGACCGTCGCCGAGGCCGAGGCGCTCACCAAGGCCATCACGGCCGTGATCGAATCCCCGCAATCCGTGCGTGAGCTCTCCGCGCTTCGCGCCCGCAGCGAGAGCGTCTTCCAGCGCGTGCCGCCGCCCCCGCCGCCCCCGCCGCCGCCCCCGGCGGAGCCCACGCCCGCGGAGCCGGAGAACATCGAGGAGCAAGCCGTGGACGAGCCCGAGGAGAACGCGCCCTCCGATCCCGAGCCATTGTTCGAGTCGGAAAAACTCCACCCCAGCGCGCCGCCTGCCCGTACGATCGAGGTCTCGGCCGCGCTCGAGCAGTTCATCCGCAAGCTCGAAGCTTTCGAGCTCCTCGTGAGCCGCGGCGACATGGGCAAGGCCGCGATCGTGGCCCAGGACGTGCGCCGCGTCCTCGATCGATTCGATCCGCGCGTGTACCTGCCCGCCCTGCTCGCCCCTCATTTCCGCCTCCTTTCGTCGAACATCGGCGACATCGCGCCCCACTGGGAGGCCGAAGGGGGCCCGGCGTGGCAGGCGCTCGAGCAGCTTTATCAGGTCGACCTCGACGCGTTCGTCGGGACCTGACGTATGGACGGGCCGGCGCCGCTGTCCTCCGAAATGCCCCCCGCCCCGCCCGGCGCAGGCCGCGTCGCGCTGGAGGAGGCCATTTCGCGCGCCGCCCCTGCCTTCGAGCTCCCGGCCCTCGTGGCCTTGCTCCGCGCGCGTTTCCCCGACCGCACCTTGCGATTTCGCAGCCACCCCTCGCTCGCGTTCGAACCCACGCTCGTGCGCGCGGTCGAGTTTTTCGGCGATCATGTCACCGTCACCCTGAACCTCGGCCTGCGCGCGGTCACGACCCCGCTGCCCTCGTATTTCCAGGAGCTCTTCGCGCATCCACAAGCCGGTCCCGCGCTCGAAGGCATCCTCGCGCTCGCCGACCACCGACTCCTCACCGATCACGCCGATTCGCGCGCGCCCGTGGAACAGGAGCGCCTCGTCCCGTGCCCTCGTTCCCTGCGCAGCTCGGCATTCACGCTCGCCCGCCCCTCCTCGCCGATCACGCTCGGCTGGCTCTTTCGCAAGGTCTATCCCGAGCTCGAAGTCTCGGTGCGCCGCGCTGGACACGAGCGTCGCTTGCCCGCGCCCGACGCGCGGATTGGGCAGGCGACGCTCGGCATCTCCGCGCTCGGCGGCGAGGCCGAGGTCTCGGTGCCCGGGATCGATGCCATTCTGGTGACCGACGCGTCGCGGACCTGGACGAATGAGCCGTGGACACGCGAGGCGCGCGCTCGTCTTTTGGATCATGTCCTGCCCGCGCTCTCCGGCGCGGCCGTGCACCTGCGGGTGCTGCTCGTCGATCACGAGGCGTCGGGCAAGCTCATCGTCCGCGGGCCGGGCGAGCTCGGCTGGGATCCGCTCGCGAAATCGCGGCCTTCCGAGATCCACACGCTCTTCGAAGGGCGACCGCCCGAGCGCCCGACGTGACGGCAAATTTGTCCCGGGGAGCGCGCCCGTGGAACGCTATGCGCGATTGGAACCGTAAAAGCCCCGAGCCCCCACGGTTCGGTCCTCGGGTTTTCTGCACGAGGGGGGCAAAGGCGCGCGACGCATTCACAGCGAACGCACGCTTGCCTCGTTCGGACGAGGTGGTGGGGAAGGAGAACCGATCTTGAGCAAGTATATCCAGGACCAGATTTTCAAGTCCAGGCTCACCATCACCTACCGGACCAACATCACCGGCACGCCGCAGCAGGAGAAGCTGCCCTACCGGGTTCTGGTCCTGGGTGAGTTCGAGGGCCGCTCCAAGCGCGCCGCAGGGCTCTTGCCCGCCCTCTCCGAGCGGAACGTTCGCTCGATCAAGCGCGGGGCCACGGTGGACGATCACCTCACCGAGATCGTCCCCACCTGGCATTTGCCGAAGGCGCTCTCGCACCTCAAATCGAGCCTGCCCGGCACCGTGACCCTCGACCGGATCGTCTGCACGGTCCCGAGCGGCGCCATCGCCCGCAAGGAAGCCGGCAAGTATCCGCTCACCGGCAAGGCGCATTTCGAGAGCACGCCGGAGCAGAACGGTCTGAGCCGCGTCGACGGCGAGATCCTCGTGGGCGGCACGCTCGACGTGAAATCGATCGACGACGCGGGCAACCTCGAGGTCCAGGGCGCGACGATCACGTTCTCCGGCGAGGTCGCCGGCGATACGATCGATCCCTCGACCCGCAAGAAGGTCGGCCTCGTGACGGGCCTTTTGCGCAATCGCGTGGTGGCGCTGGACGCGGTGCCGAAGCCCGAGGCCGAGGACAGCGACGACGACGACGTGTCGAAGGGCCGGGTGTACGTCCTGCCTCTCACCACGCCGCTCAAGGTCAGCGCGGAGCGCACGGTGCCCTTCGCGTCGATGAAGGATTTCACGCCGGACGCCGTGGCCAGCAGCATCCCCGAGCTCCAGCGGCTCCGCGTCATCAAGCTGATGCTGCTCGAGCTCCAGTCCATGCTGCGCAATCGCCCCGAGCTTCGCGCCCAGATCAAGCGCGCGCTCGCCTCGCCCGAGGGGCTCAAGGAGCTCCAGAAGTGGGCGAAAGACAATTACAAGGTGCTCGAGATCTGAGGTCGAGGAGCGATCATGCCTGCCACCAATACAACTCCCAAAACCGCCGACGAACTCAAAGCGGATCTTCTCGGGGCGTTCGGCGAGACCGCGGGCGACCTCAAAGAAGGTGACGCGCTCAAGCTCCTCATCAGCGAAGTCAAGCCGCCGGCGCAGCCGAGCGGCGGGACGGACGGCGCGCTCGCCCTCGCCGACGATTCCGGCGCGACGGCCCCGCTCAAGTTCGACGACCGCAACGTCAACATCAACGACGGCGCGCGGTTCATGAACGACCTCGCGGCGCTGCTCGTCAATTGCACGGACGAGCTCACGCTCTCGCGCGGCGACGACGCCGGACCGCTGCACGTCTTCGCGAGTTACTCGAACGTCGTGGAGGCGATCGCGCTCGCCGCGCAGAAGGTCGACGAGAAGCTCGGCAAGCACCTCGACGACGTCTTCCACGACGACGACTTCCAGGCGACCGAAGCGGTCTGGCGCGGGCTCCACCACCTCGCGTCGGGCGTCGAGAGCGAGGACGTCATCATCGATTTCCTCGACGGCAGCAAGGCCGAGATCGGCGCCGACGTCATCGATCACGACACCGACATCTTCGGCGGTAGCCTCTTCAACAAGGTCTACATCCAGGAGTACGATCGGTACGGCGGCAAGCCCTTCGCCACGATGATCGGCCTCTACGAGTTCGACTCGTCGGAGGAGGACGTCGACTGGCTGCGCGCCATGGGCCGCGTCGCGAACGCCTCGCATTGCCCGTTCGTCGCATCGGTCGCGCCCACGTTCTTCGCGCCCTGCAAGACGATGCAGGAGGTCGCGGAGATCGGCGACCTCGACGCGGTGCTCACGCACCCGCTTTTCGGCAAGTACAACGAGCTGCGCGACACCGATTACGCCGCGTACCTCGGGCTCGTCCTGCCGCGGTACCTCCTGCGCCGTCCCTTCGGCCATTCGTCCAAGCTCGAGCCGGGCAATGTCGTCGGCTACAACGAGACGGTCCTGCCGGGCCGCACGGACGACGCCAGCAACTTCCTCTGGGGCAACGCGGCCATTCTCTTCGCGAAGAACATGGTCCGCTCCTTCGAGGGATCGGGCTGGGCCCAGCACATTCGCGGGCCGCGCGGCGGCGGCATCGTCGAGGGGCTCACGGTCTACACGTACGAGAAGAACGGCTACGAACAGCAGCAGCCGCCCGTGGAGATCGCGATCCCCGATTACCGCGAGCTGCAGTTCGCCTCGAACGGCTTCATTCCGCTCGTGCACAAGAAGAACGAGGCCGTGGCCACGTTCTTCAGCGCGCAGTCGCTCAAGAAGCCGCGCTCGTTCGTCGAGGATCTCAACACGAAGAACGCGCATCTCGTCACGAACCTCGCGTACTCGTTCTCGATCACGCGCATCGCGCATTTCGTCAAGCGCATGATGCGCGAGTACATCGGCAGCACGGCCGACGGCCCGTACATCCAGCAGGTGCTGGCGAACTGGCTCGGCGGGTACGTCACGACGGTCGTCAATCCCGACGACCTGACCTTGCGGTTCTATCCGTTCAAGGCCGTGAGCGTGACCGTGGAGGACAAGCCGGGCGCGTTCGGCTGGTACAAGTCGATCATCTCGGTCCTGCCGCACGCGCAATTCGAAGGAATGGACGTCGAGCTTCGGCTCGAAGCGGCCCTGGGCGGGCCCTGATACGGGATCGAGCATTAGGAAAGGATGAACGGCCATGCCGGAATTTCGTAAAGTCCTCGACGTTTATCAGGGCTTCAACTACAAGAAGGACAAGCAGACCGCGGTTGGTTTCATCACGTCCTTGAAGGTCGGGGATACGTCGCTGACGGCCGATCTCACCTGCAAGAACCCCATGAACCCGACGGAGGATCTGAAGGTCGTCGCGGTCCTGCGCGACATCCTCTGGGAGACGGGCGTCACCGACGCGGTCTATCTGACCGGGCAGGTCTCCGCGACGAACAAGCAAAACATCGCCCTCCTGATTTACACCTCCATGACGAACGTGCTGGTCACGTTCCAGTTCTCGGTCTACGAGTACGATCCGGTGCAGAAGGAGTATTACCTCTGCTTCCATTCGAACTCGACCGACATGAACGGGATCCTGGAGAAGCGGGGCGATGAGCTGAACCTCTCGGTGTCGGACGACGCGTCGACCGAGGTGCAGTCGCCCATCAACTTCTCGTTCAACACCGGCATCAAGCCCCAGCCCTCGGCGCAATCGCTGCAGGTCGCCGTCGGCAAGGGGAAGAACTTCGCCAAGCTCTGGGGCTTGGCGCAGAGCTAGCCGGGGACAACCGTGGCGGCGCTGGCACGGCCGAAATGGCGGATCGGGCAGGTCCTGCTCCCAACGCATTTCCTCGGTCTCGAGGAGGCGCTCTCGGCCGAAGCCGCGCTGCGGGCGAGCCTCGTCGGTTTGCCCCTCACGGGGATCGCGCGGCTCGAATGGAACGGTGACGATCCCAAGAATGGCGTGCTCTGGGTGTCGGGCCTCACGGCCGTCCTGCCGGACGGGGCGCTCGTGGACGTGCCCGGCAATGCCCGCCTCAGCGCGCCGCTCGATCTCAAGGCTGTCGGGCGGCGCCGCGTCGAGGTGTTCGCCCACGTCTTGCCGCCGGACGACGAAGCGAGCGCGGAGGGGGCGCTCGAACCGCCCTCGCCCAAAGAAATCCCGCGCGTCTTGCTCCGCGTCGTGCTCTCGGCCGAGGCGAGCATCGAAGGCAGCATCGGCCGGGCGGAGCTCGGCCACTTCGAGCTGACGACCGGGGGGCCATTCCGCCTCTCGACCGATTTCATCCCGCCGCTCGTGCGGATCGGCCCCACGCCTTACCTCGCGCCGCGCCTCACGCGCCTGCGCGGCGAGCTCGCCGAAATCGAAGGCGCGCTCGACGATCTCGCGCTCGAGGCCGTGGCGCGCGGGGACTCCGCGGCGCCTCTCTTTCGCGTGCGTGTCGAGGCCCGCAAGCTCGGGGGGCTGCTCGGCGACATGGACCGCGGCGTGCACCTGCACCCGTATCCGGTCTATTCAGCCTTGCGCAATTTCGCACTCGAGCTCGGCCTGCTCGACGAGCGGGCCGCGCCGTTCTCGGCGCCTCCGTACGACCACCACGATGTCGCCCGTATCTTCGGCGTCGTATGCGACGAGATCTCGGCGCGCGCCCGCGTCCCCACGCCCGAGGAGCCGGCGATCTCGTTCGTCTCCGAAAGTGGGCGCCTCGTCGCGGGGGATCTCCCGCCGGAGGCGCTCGGCGCGACCGAGCTTTACGTGGTGGTCCTCAAGCATCGGACCGCGGACAAACTGTCGCTCGAAGGGACGGTGCTTTCGAGCCCGGGGCGGCTCCGCCTCGTGCGCGAGCATGCGCTCCGTGGCATGCGCCTCGTGTCTTCGCCGAACCCGCCGTTCCGGCATCGGTTCGGCGGGCCGGTGGATTTCTATCGGATCGTGGGGGCGGGCTCGTCGGCGGGCGACGACGCGCGCGAGTGGGGGGCCGTGCTCCGGGAGCGGGCGATCTGTTTCTTGATGCCCAAGGAGCTCGAGGGCTTGCAGGTGCTGCTCTCCTGGAGGCGGTCGTGATAGAAGGGACCGCGGAGGAGGCCGTCGTTGTCGTTCTACGGCAAGCTCAGGGGCGATCACGAGCCCCGTCTGGAGAGCATCGCGCGCAACCTCGAGGTGTCGCTCAACGCGAAGGGCGGTTATGCCTCGGCCGTCGAGGTGTACGGGCTCGGCCGGTACGACGGCCATTTCGCGACGAAGCCCTTGCTCGACGAGCTCTGCGCCGAGATGCTCGGCGTCGTGCGGGCCTACGAGCCGCGGCTGCGCGAACCGAAGCTCACCCTGATCGGCCGCGACCAGGGCCTCTGGGTGCGATTCACGCTCACGGGGCTCGTGGGCGGGCAGCCGGTGACGTACCACGTGTTCTTGCACAGCGTCTTCCGGAACGTCTCCGTGCGCCGCGGGTAGGCTCGGCCGGCGGAGGCGGGCCTTGAAGGAAAAACTCGAAATCACGCTGGCGCTCACGGTCGGGGGGACGGAGCACACGATCCCGGGCGGCAACGTGCGGGGTTTCTCCTTGCGTTTGGAAGCGTGGGGCGTCTCGGGCTCCGTCGAGTTCGTCCTGCAGGACGACGCGTCCTGGGGCGGGAAATACACCGACGAGCTGCTCGCGGATTTCGTGAAGGCCGATCTCGGCGAGGTCTCCCTTTCGATCAAGCCGGGGCACCTCGAGACCGACACCGAGGCGGACGACGCGGAGATCAAGACGAGCGGCCTCGTGCTCGAAAAGTCGGTGCGCGAGGAGACGATGCAGCGGGTGATGGATGCGCCGGCGGTGCTCGTCCGGCGCTACCGCGTGACATTCGTGGACCCGGCGCAGGCGCTCTGGCGGCAGCATTTCCCCTGCGCGCTCTACACCGAGACGACGTTCAAGGACGTCATCGAGGCGCACAAAGGCGATAAGATCAGCCTGACCTACGATTGGGACGTCATCACCACGACGGCGTCGCAGATCTTCTTCCACCTCGATCCGGCCGCGCGAGCGAGCTTTTACGATCTCGTGATCTGGTACGTGCGCTCCCGGAACGGCGTCGTCACGTACGACCACGCCGAGGGCACGTATTCGATCAAGGGGGCGAAGGACACGAGCGGGGAGGCTTCGGAGCTCTTGCTCGACGATCTCTCCTCCATGACCTCGTTTTTCCCCGAGGTCCCGCGCCACAAGCCCCGCGTCTTGAACTCGTACACGGAGAGCACGGCGACGGAGCTCGTCGACAATACGAATGCGGCCACGGGCATCTATCGCGACACGCTCCTCCGCACGCCGATCGCGCAAGATGTCGACGATCGCGTCACCCTGGAGACCGCGCGGCCCCTCCTGCCCAAGCGTGAAGTCGAGCTCTCGTTCCGGCGTTTTCCCACGGTGGCCGTTTCGCCGGGCAGCTTGCTCGACATCTCCACGACGGGCGGCCACAGCACGAGCCTGATCGCGGCGACCGAACCTTTCCGCGTGGTTTTCCTTTCGCTCGAAGCGCGCGCCCTCGACGATGGGTCCGAGCCGACCTACGGCGACGCCGCGGCGAGCTTTTCCGTCGAATGCACGGCGCGCCTCGAAGAGAAGAGTGAGGCGCGTGTTCGCCTGCCGTTCACCGTCGATCCGCGCTTCCCCGGTCACCTCGAAGGCAAGGTGGTGAGCGCCGTCGGGGAAGACACCGACATCACGTACGACTTCGCGACGGACGAGGACACCTCGATCGATCAGTACACGGTCAAGATCCCGCTCTTCGAGAACAAGGAGATCACCGCGCCGTACGAGCCGGAGAGCGGGGCGGGGAACCTCTATCTGCCGCTGTACAAGAATCAGCGCGTGCTCGTGGCGCTCGATTTCAGCAAGGCCACGGTCATCCGGATGGTCGATTGGCGCAGTGAGGCGCGCGTGGCCAAGGACGGGCAGGGGCAGCACCTCTTCCTCGGGAAAACCTCGACGAACAACACCTCCGTGCTCCACGATTACCAGGACGAAAAGCCGGTCCTGCGTGTCTTGCGCACGAACGACAAGGACACCGTGCTCCTCCGGCTGGAGGAGGGCAAGATGACCCTCAAGGTCGAGGAGACGGGGGGGTAATCGGTCATGCCGCTGGTCTGCACCATCGAGATGGACAAGACCGCGGGGATCACCGTGACCGTGGTCAACGCCGACGCGAGCATCACGCAGACCATCGTGATGGACGGGACGAAGATCGAGATCAAGGTCGCCGGTGATTCGGCGACGAGCACGATCACGCAGACGTCGGAGAAGATCGCGATCGCCTGCAAGCAATTCGAGGTCACGGCCGACGAGACGATCACCATGACCTCCACGAAGGCGTCGAGCTGGACGAGCCAGGATACGTTTTCCGTGCAGAGCACGAAGGACGCGACGATCTCCTCGGACGCGAACGTGTCGATCTCGGGGGCGCAGAACGTCACGGTCGAGGGGACATCGAAGGTGGGGCTCACGGGCGCGAGCACGAATACGTTGACGCTCGAAAGCGCGGGCGCGACGTTGTCCACGGCGGCGACGCTCACGCTCGAAGGGACGAGCCAGATCTCGGCCAAGGGCGCGATGATCGAGGCCAAGGCCGATGGCATGATGAACCTCGAAGCGTCGGGCATTGCGACGCTCAAGGGCAGCATGACGAACGTGCAGGGAAGCCTGGTGAATCTCGGATAGGAGGGGACGATGGCAGAGGCCGAGACCTTGAATTCGCTCTTCCTGGAGGAGCTCTCCGCGCTCGACGCGTTCGCCGCGCGCCGCGAGGCCGAAGGCGCGCTCTCGCTCGGGGCCGAAGATCCCGACGTGCGCCGGATCCTCGAAGCCCAGGCGTTTTTTTCGGCGAGGACACGCGCCGCCGCCCAGCGCGCGACGGCCGCGGCCGTCCGTCGTATCGCCGCCGGCACGCTCGACGAGCTGCTCGTGCCGGCGCCCGCGTCGATGATGGTCGAATGCGTGGTCGGCGAGGAGCGCGTCGAGCCCGCGGTCCTGCCGCGAGGCACGCTGCTCCGCGCGATGTCGGCCGAGGGCAAGGTCGGGCTCTTTGCGATGATGCGTCCGCTCGCGATCCTGCCGATCGACGTCGCGGGCGCGCGGCTCGTCGAGCAGAACCGACGGCTCTTCGTGCGGATCCGCCTCCGCGCGCGGCGCTCCTGGAAACACGCGGCCACGCTCTCGTTTTACGTGCGGCGCCTCGACGATTACCGCGCGTCCCTGGCGCTGCACGACGCGCTCTGCCGCCACCTCACGCGCGCCTTCGCCGTCGCCGGCACGGACGGGCCCGAGATCCCCTGTCGCGCCTCGTTCGGCGCCCCGCGCGCGAGCGCCCTCGAAGACGGCGACGACCGCGGCTCGCTCGCCCGCATTCGCTCGTTTTTCCACCTGCCCGAGCAAGAGCTCTTCGTGCAGATCGAGGTGCCGCAGACCCGCGCCCCGTGGGACACGCTCGACCTCTTCCTGGAGCTCGACGAGGAGTTCCCCACGAGTTTGTCGATCTCGAATGATACGTTTCGCCTGCACGTCGTTCCCGTGGAGAACGCGTGGGTCGATTTCGCCGAGCCGATCCTCTGGGACGGCACGCGGACGACGGCGCCCGTGCGTTCGCCCTCGCCGCTGCTCGAAGGCGTCGAGCCCGCGGGGGTGCGCGGGGTCTACAAGGCGACGGATCGTGGGCTCGTGCCGCTGATGCCGGCGGCGCTCGCGCAGGACGGCGATACGTACGAGATCGAAGAAGGCGACGGGGTGACGGAGCTCAAGCTCTCGATCGACGGCGCCTTCGAGAAGCCCTGCAAGGTGCTCGCGGAGGCCCGTTTTTCGCAGCCGGTGCTCTGGTCGGCGTCGCCGGGCAAGCTCGCGCTCGGCTTGCAGACGCGGCATTTGCCGGGGGTCTCGTTCCGGCTCGTGGGCAGCATGCGCGCGCCCGCGGAGAGCCCGCTCGCGCAGGATCCGGCGCGGTGCCTCGACGTGCTGTCGCTCCGCATGCGACCGGCGCTCGGGCGGCGGGATCTCGTGGGAATGCTGGAGATCCTCGGCGCGAGCGGGGAGGGGGCGTATCGAGGGTTTGCCACGCTCGTCGACGAGCTCGATTCGCGCGAGGCGCCGGATCCGGCCCGGCGCGCGGGAGGCATTCGGCGCGTGTATCGGCTCGCGGTGCGGCAAAGGACGCCCGAAGAGGCGCCGCTCGTGCGTCGGCTCTCGGCGCAGATCGCCGCGCTCCTCGACGCGTGGACGGAGGAGCCCGTGGACGTGGAGATCACGACGCGCCCGATGGCGGGCCAGCGCGCGCTCTCCGGAGGGACGAAGGCATGAGCGCGACGGGCACGCTCGAACCCCGCGCCTTCGCGGAGATCGTCGCCTGTATCGAGGATACCGGGCGGATCCTCGACACGGCCGTGCGAACCAACAAGACACGCGACGTCGAGGCGCTCCGGGCGAAGCTCCGGAAGAGGCTCGACGATCTCGACGCGAAGCTCGACAAGGTGGTCTCGCCGAGCACCCTGGAGGGGGTCCTCGTCCCGCTCGTCGTTTTTCTCGACGAGCGTGTGCAGACGCGGCTCGCGCGCGAGGGAGATCCCGAGAGCCCGCCGTGGCCGCTGCTTCAATGGGATCTGCTCGGCGAGACGGAGGGCGGCGACGAGTTCTTCGAGCGCGCGGCGCTCCTCACGCCGGAGAGCAAGCCCGAGCCGCTCGTGGTCGCGACGTACTTGTATTGCCTGGCGTGTGGTTTCGTGGGCCGTCATTTCGACGAACCCCAGGAGATCCGCGCCTGGAAGGAGAAGCTCGCGCGGTGCCTGCCGCGGAGCGAGGCCCCGGCGAAGACAGGGGCGGCCCCCACGGTCCGGGCCCGGCCCGCGCTGCGGTACGGGCTGCTCGCCCTGGGCGTCGCGGCAGGTTTTCACGCGGTTTTTGCCCTCGTCAGCCTTCTGTGGTGAAGTGCCGAGGGAATGGCGGCCGGAGGCAAGGAGAGTGATCCGCAGTCCTCGCTGCTCGCACGATGGCGAGCGAGCGGGCGGCGTCCGTCCGCGCCCCCGCCGCCTCCCCGGATCGAGGTCGAGGTCGAGGCCGCGCCCCGTTCGCCGCCTCCGCCGGACGCGGCAGCCTTGCTCGCGGCCGTCGAGGCGGGCGCTGCGGGCGTCGTGCCTCCGCACGTGCTCGCGCCCTTCGTGAAGCCCATTCGCGACGCGCTCGCGCTCCCGCCCGAGGCGCGGGATCCGAAGGCGCTCGCGCTGGCGTTCGATCGGGTGGAGGAGCTGCTCGAGGCCTTTCTCTTCGCCGGGCCACGTAGGCCCGCGGCGGGGGGGTAGGGCGGCGAGGAGGCGCGCGCGATGCAGCAGGCCGCAGCGCTGGGAGCGTCCTTGAACCCCTGGGTGATCGCCGCGATCGCCCTCGTGGGCGTCTTGCTGCTCGTCCTCGGCATTTATTTGTTCGTGCGGTCTCGCAAGAAAGCCGGCGAGGAGGCGCCCAAGGTGCCCTCGCCGCGTTCGCTCGACCGGACGTGGGATGATTTCGTGCGCCGCCTGCCGGAGAGCGTGCAGGGCGCGCCGATCCTCGTCGTGCTCGGCGAGCGTCGGGCCGGCAAGACGAGCGTGATCCAGACAGGGCTCGCGCGTTCGGGTGCGGCGTCGCAGGTCGCGCCGAGTGACACGTCGGATGCGCGGCTCTCGATGTTCGCGGGCCAGCACGCGCTCGTGCAGGAGATCAGCGGCGAGCTGCTCGAAGACACGCGGCCCGAGGCGCGCGCTTCGCTCGCCGACCTCTGGAAGCCCATCGCGCTCCGGGTGCCGGTCGTGGTGTTCGTGATCGACGCGCGCGCGCCCTCGTTCACGCCCGCGGGCCTCCGGCGCCTCGGCGCGCTCGGGCGGGACGTGGTCGATCGCCTCACGTCGCTCCGGCGCGGGCGCGCGCCGCGGGTGCGCGTCGTTCTTTCGCACCTCGACGAGCGACTCGAAGGGTTCGTCCCGCTCGCGCGCGTGGCGGAGGAGGAGGGACACGCGACGCAGACCTTGAAGCCCGCGGGCCGGCGCGCGGCGGACCTCGAGGGGCTCCTCGCGCCGCTCGACCCCTGTTTGTCTTCCGCGGTCAAAACGCTGCCGGCCGCGCAGACGGCGGCGGTGACGAAGCTGCTCGCGGGCGGCGGGGGCAACGTGTTCGTGGCGCTCGAACCGTTCCTCGATGCGTTCCTGGGGAATGCGACGCAGGTCGCCACGCCCGCGCTCGACGGGATCGTGGTGGCGGGGTTGCCCGAGGGCGCGGACGCGGGGATGGTGGGCGAGCCGCTCGGCCTCGATGCGCAGGCGGTGCAATCCGACTTCCATGCGCACGAGCAGCGGCGGACGCTGGGAGCGCTGGTCGTCGGGGCCGCCATTGCGGGGCTCATCGGCGGGCTGTACTTGTGGTACTGGCAGGACGTGAAGGCCGTGCCCGCGCAGGTCGCGGCCTTCACCACGCTGCGCCCGCCGCGCAACGTGGAGATGGATCGAGCCGAAGGAAAAGCGGCGAAGGCGCTTCGAGCGGCGCTGCGGCCACGCTGGTGGCCTTTGCGGTACGCGTATCCGAACGCGAAAGAGGAGATCGACCGGCCGCGGACCGAACGCGACGGAGGCGGGGAACGCGAGCAGTTCCTCGGGAAGATCCGCGAAGTGTATCTCCTGCCGGCGGCGAGGGCGTCCTCGCTGCCGGTGCGGCTTTATGCGGTGGCGCTGCTTCGGGCCTCGGAGGATAACGATCTCGGGGAGCTCGCGCTGCGCGACGAGGAGACGTTCGCGCGGGTGCTCGAGGTGCCGGAGCGCGTGGTGGGCGATTACGTGACGTTCTCGTATTCGCCGTGGCGGGGCGCGATCGAGGGGCTCGATCAGGGCATTCCGCGAGGCGATTGGGAAGGGTTCTTGGGCTCGCTCGACGAATCCTTGAAGAAGGGCGCGGTCCCGCCGGGCGAGATCGGCGCGCTCTCGGAGAGCGCGCGCAGGCTCGCGGATGCGCTGCGCGGCGTGGAGGAAGCGCCCTCGCAGAAGGAGCTCGAGTCGCTGCTCCGCACGGAGAGCCCGGAGGACGCAGACAAACTGCTCGGCCCCGGAGGCAGCCACCAGATCCCGGACTGGGCGCAGCAAAAGAGCAAGGAGCTCGAAGGGCTGTTCGGCGAGGTCGACAGCTCGAAGATCGACGTGCCGAGCGCGGAGAACCGGACGCTGCGGCAGATCGTGGGGGATCTCGAGGGGATGAAGTGCCCCACGGGGGACACGGCCTCGAAGGAGACGTTTTCGATCGACAAGAACCGCGTCTATCGCGCGGAGGATTGGGACCGGCTCGTCGCTTCGAGCAAGTCGTCGGCGTACGTGTTGGGGTTCGTCGACGATGTCCGCGCCAAGCAGCGCTCGCCCTTCTTCGGGCCAAACCAGACGTTCCCCGCGGTGGGCGCGAGCGACATGCCGGGGCGTGGTCCGAGCCGGCCGCTCCCGGGGCTTTACACGGCGCGGGCCGTCCATGACGAGCTCGTGCCCGCATTCACGAAGCTCGACGCGGCGCTCACGGGGGCGTGTGTGCAGCAGTCGGCGCGCGACGAGCTCACGCGGCTCGTGCGCGACGGGATGGACTCGTACGCGACGGCCTACCAGACCGCGCTGTTTTCCTACGTGCAGGGCTTCGGGTTCTCGGCGGGCTCGCTCGCGTCGCTCCGGACCGATCTGCAGGACATGGCCACGCCGAGCTCGTGGTTTGGTCAGTTCTGGACCACGGTGGCGGAGAATGCAGCGATCGACCCGGGGAGTGATCCGAATCTCGCCATCTTGCGCAATGCGCTCCGCTCGTTCGATGCGATCGTGGCGCTCCAGCCCGAGAAGGGCAAACCCGTCAACCTCGACAAGTATTACGCGATCCTGACGCCGCTCCTCGCCTCGCTGGAAGACGGGCCGCTCCAGGCCGCGGGCGCGCCGCTCGGGGATCGTTTGCCGCTCGTGGGAAAGCTCGGTTTGTCCCTGCTCGACCCCGACCCGAAGCAGCCGATGCCGCAGGTCAAAGCATGGCTCGACGCGGCGCGGATCCCCGGCGGGGACATGCGGAGGCCGTTCTTCCTGCCGATGAACCAGGTCTACGAGTATGCCCTGACGAACGTCGAGAAGGCCGTCGAGAAGATCTACAAGAGCGAGATTCGCCCGCTCGGCGAGCCGCTCTGGGCGCGGTTTCCCTTCCTGCCGACGGCGCGGGTCGAGGCGCCGCCGAGCGAGGTCGATTCGGTCTTCGGCGTGAAGGGCACGATGCGCCTCGCGTTCAACGACGGCGTGGCGCCGGCCGCGCGGCGGAGCGACGGCGGGGCGTGGGTGGCGAAGCGGCCGCTCGATTATCGCGCCGTCGCGCTCCCGAAAGAGGCGCTCGAGGTCGGCGGCTGGTTCGATGGTCTTTCGGGCCTGCTCTGGGACGAGGCGGGCAAACCCAAGGCGATCGCGCTTTTGGTGCGGCCGCATGCGCTGCCGAAGGTGGAGCGGGACGATCGCGTGGCCGTGACGATGTCCTCGCTCAGCGCGGGGGAGACGACGGTCGCAGGGTTCAATCAGGTGCCGGCGTGGAAATCGCTGCCCGTGCCCTGGTCGACGTCGACGCCGGCGACCGTGAGCGCGGAGCTCACCGACCTTTCGAGCGGCGGCAAGACGTCGCGGTCGCAAGAGGGGACGGGCGACGCGTGGCAGACGCTCCGGCTCGTTTGTGAGGCGTCGGCGTGGCGGGGCTCGGCGGTGTCGTGGATGCTCGGCGCGCGTGTGGCCTTCGATCTCGGCTCGGATCCGTGGGACGTGCTACTCCCGCCGCCGAACCACGGCGCTCGTTGCCCGTCGCGGCCGCCGCCCTCCACGACGCTAAGTGGACAAGCCTCGACGCCTCGTTGATACTGCCCTCGTGCGAGGCCACGCGTCCCTCTGCGGCCTGACCGCGCTTCTCGTCTCGGCGCTCGGGGCCGGCTGCGCGTCGTCGAAGGCCTCCCACGTGGATCTCGTGCTGCGCCCGGCGGCCGACGCGAATGGCGCGCGCTCCGTGTACGTGCTCGCCCGCGCGATCGACGAGAAGACGTTCGGCGTGGAGTCGTACGAGTCCGTGGCGGCACGGGTGACCACGCCCGACGAATCGGTGCAGACCTCGGTGGTGGTGCTGCCCGGGCAGACGAAGGTGATAAAGGTGCCGGTGCCGGAGAAGGGGACGCTCGCGATTTACGCGCTCCTCGAACGGCCCGACCGAGACGCGTGGCGGGTGCTCCTGTCGTCACCGCCGCCGGAGAAGCTCGAGATGCGGATCGAGCGGAGCAGGCTTTGCCGTGTCTCGAAATCGGACGAGGTTTGCGTGCCGGAATCGCGCTGACGCGGGGCGGGGGCCTCCTGCGAGGGACGCGACGTAGGCCCTGGCGGCCGCCTCGGGCCACCTTTGGGGCTCGTCGTTCGTGTGGCAGTAGGGGCAGCTCTCTTCTTCCGTGTCGTCCACCTCGGGCCACCAATTGGGCTCGTTGTCCGTGTGGCAACTGGAGCACTTTTCCCTGATCTCGCGATCGATGGGCCCGACGAAGGGGTCGAGGGTGACGTCGCAGAGCTGGCCGTTGTTGTCCGGATCGATGTGGATGCCCATGAACGGGATCTCGTTCGTGTTGACTTCGACGACCTGCGGGGTTCCGTCGTCGTTCGTGAGGCCTTCACACGGATACTCGCCCGGGGGAATGGGCGAGACGGCGTTGAACGGAGGCGTGCCGCTGCTGCAGCTCACGGCGACGCGTTGCACGTTGCACGCGGCGGGCACCACGCCGGTCGTGACGATCTCGGCCTCGCAGCCGCACCCCACGGCCGAGCTCAGCATGGATTCGAGCCCCACGCCTGGGCCGTAGATCCAGGCCGCGGTGAGGCAGCCGAAGGCCGGGTTCGAATTCACGTTCGCGACGCACGGGGGCGGCGGAGGTGGAGGGGGCGGGGGCGGCGACGTGGGGTTCGTGGGCACGATGGTGATGCCCTGGAGGTCGCTTTCGGGGGCGTCGCCGATGAACACGGCGTCGCCGTCCCCTGCGGAGAGGCACGCGGTCGCGCCCGCGCAGGAGGCGGCGAGCAAGAGGAGGTGGGTGAAGGGAAAGCGGCTGGAAAGAGGCGGGCGCATTCCAAGGGTACGCCCGTCGACCGCAGCCGGTTTCACCCGGAGACGCGCGGACCGGGCTTGGAGACGCGCGGACCGGGCTTGGAGATGCGCGGACCGGGCTTGGAGACGCGCGGACCAGGCTTGGAGACGCGCGGACCGGGCTTGGAGATGCGCGGACCGGGCTTGGAGATGCGCGGACCGGGCTTGGAGACGCGCGGACCGGGCTTGGAGACGCGCGGACCGGGCTTGGAGACGCGCGGACCGGGCTTGGAGACGCGCGGACCGGGCTTGGAGACGCGCGGACCAGGCTTGGAGATGCGCGGACCAGGCTTGGAGATGCGCGGACCGGACTTGGAGACGCGCGGACCGGACTTGGGCACGCGCGGACCGGACTTGGGCACGCGCGGACCGGCCCGTGTCGAAGACGAGATCACGCAAGAGGACAATCCCCGGTAGGGTTCGAGCAGCGCCGCCTCCTCGGCGTCACCCATGCCCGAGCGACCCGCGCCCGCCCTTCTTGTACCGGTCGAAGAGCTTGCGTAGCTCGCCGAGCTCGATGCCGTATTCCTTGGCGATCTCCTTGTGCCCGCGCTCGCCCACGAGCATGTGGCCGAAGGCCTCTTCGAGGCGCTCGAGCTCCATGGGGAGCGCCGCGGGCTCGACCTGCGCCATCGGCGCGGGCGCGGGCGCTTGTGCGGGGACGGGCGCGGGCGCTTGTGGGGCCGGGCCAAACCCGAGGACGTTCGCCGCCGTGGGGGCGGGCGTCGCGGCCGGAGCAGCCTTCGACGGCCGTTTGACATGGAGGCGCACCGCGGGATCGCCGAGGAGGATGTAGCCGGAGAGGTCCTGCCGGAGCATCCAGAGATGCCCGAGCCGCACCTCGTCGCGTCGGCCCCCGCTCGCCTCCTGATCGTAAAGGCTCGTGAGCTCGGTGTTCGCCTGCTCGAAGAATCGCACGAGCTCGCGGAACGCGAGGCCGACGCGGTCGCCGCGCACGAGGGAACGCACGACCGACATGAAGCGGGCCGGGCGGGCGATCGGCGTGCCCGCGTCGCGCTCCTCGAAGCTGTAGGTCCAGGCGAGATCGATGTGGCCGAGGAAGGCGAGGGGGCCCTTCGGGCTCGCCAGCGCGGCGCGGGGGAGCGAGGCGATGAAGGGGGGCGCATGGCGAGGGAGGGCCTTGAGCACCTCTTCGGCCTCGCCGCCGTAATGGCCGAGCTTCTGCAATCGTTCGAGCCAGTGGCGATAGGCGCTCCGATCCGGCGTGCCGCCGCCATAACAGGCGACCATGAACCAGATGCCGTCCGGCACGAAGGGGCGCTCGCCGAGGTCGCTCGCGGCGAACGTGCCCTCGCGGCCGAATCGCATGGCCCCCTGGCGCGCGCGTTGATCGGCGGAGCTCTTCCAGCCCTCGCGCGGGGCGCCTGCGCCGTGGCTGACGCTGAAGAGCACGCCCGGATCGGGGCGGGAGGCGACCTCGACGAGCTCGTCGGGGGAAGGCGCGTCCACGCGCCCGCGCTCTTCGAGGGTGCTCGCGGGGAAGTGCCCGGCGTCGAGGCGCTGGCGCACGAGATCGAGGCCCGGACGCACGAGCGCGCGGTACGTGGCCGCCGTGGCCGCCGTGCCGTCGTGCACGGTATAAAACGTGGCGTGGGGGGGCGCGTCGCGCGCGGCCGCGCGCTCGGCGGCGAGGATCTTGTGGATGTAGGCCTCGTAGCCACGTTCGTCCGGAAACGCGAGCCGTCCGACGAACCCGTCCGATTGCTGGACCTGCTGGAGCGCGAAGGGGACCTGATCGAGATCGCCGAGGAGGAGCTGATAACGGGGCAAATCGATGGCGAGGTCGGCGCCCCGATCGAAGACCTCCTTGCGCCAGCGCGCGGCGCCCGCCATGTCGAGGCGCGAAGGCGCGCGGAAGACCTTGATCTCGTGCCCTCCCTGGGCGGCGCGGCGCGCTTCGAGGAGAGGGCGCGCGAGCTCCAGCAATCGATCGCCCGTTTTGCCTTCCGGTACGATCACGCCCCAGCGCTGGGCCGTGAGGTCGTCCGGGTCGTCGCCCTCGTCCCAGAGGTGCGTCGGGCCGGGGCGCGCCTCGGGGCGCTCTTCGTGCTCCGCGGCCGCGTCCGTGGGCAAGCCGCCTTCGAGGTAGGCGCTGCCGTCGTCGTCGTGGCTGAGGAGGAGGTGGAGGGCATTCGCGGGCATGGCGTCCTCGATTCCCACGGACGCTATCATTTCTTGGGGCTCAGCGACCCGGTCTTCTGGTCGCGCGTGCAAGTGTCGGGGTCGAGGCCTTGCTTTTCGGCGCACGCGCGGCAGCCTTTTTCCGCCTCCGCCGCGTCCTCGGCCAGGTAGCGCTGGCGGAGCGCTGCGGTGGCGCAGTCGTCGTTGGCGCGCTCGAGGCTCGCGACGATGGCGTCGGGCTCCGCGTCCCAGCGCTGGAGAAAGCCCCGCGCGTCCACGGTGAGGATGCCATTGCCCTTCACGTCGAATGCCGCAATGGGGAAGGTGGACGCGGTGTTCACGAGGGCGAATACCTGGCCAGGGCCAGAGCCATCGACCCTCCACACGTTGACGGTATTGTCCCGCGCCCGCGTAATGACGCGCTCGCCGCGCGTATCGAAGGCGACGGAGAGGAGGGGCGCCGGATGCGCGAGCTCGGCGTAGCTCCCGTCGCGCTTCCAGACGCGAACGGTCCTGTCCTGCGAGGCAGTGGCGACCCGTTCCCCGTCGGGCGAGACGGCGACGGCGGTGATGGTGGCGCGGTGGCGGCCGAGCACCAAGGGTTTTTCCCGGCCATCGAGGTCGAACCACCAGGCGCAGCCGTCGTGGCGACCGAGGACGAGATGGCGCGCGCCCGCTTTGCCGCTCCACGCGACGGACGTGAAACCGCCCGCATCTGCAGGGACGAGCGTGCGCGCCGTGGAGGCGCCGGTGTCCTCGCATTTCTCGGCCGACGTCGCGACGGGGATGGGGGGGCGTTCGGGGTGGTCCGCGTCCCAGACGAGCGGCGCGTGTTCGTCGGCGACACTGACGAATCGATCCCCGTCCGCGTTCCAGGCGAGCGCGAGGATGGGCGCCTGGTGATGCGTGGGGAGCATCCGCGTGTGCAGGGCGGGGGAGGACGGGGGCGAGGCGGAGGCGGGGGGAGGCTCGATGGGCGTGAGGGCCACGCCGCCCCTTTCGTCGCCGGTGACCAGGCGCCTCCCGTCGTGGCTCCACGCACCCGAGAGGATTCGCCTCTTTCCGTGGGAGATGAGGCCGAGCCGGTGGACGCCCTCGTAGATCTCGGGATTCGGAGGCAGGAGGTACAGGACGAGTTCGCCCTCGGGCGTGATCTGGAGCAGGTGGTCCTGGGTCGGGCTCTCGCTCGCGCCCGTCACGTAATGCCCGCGGATCCGCGGCAGGACGCGCCGCGGCAGGCGTGCGAGGTCCCAGATGCGCGCCGTCTCGTCCCAAGAGGCTGTCAGGAGCCGCTCTCCGTTCGGCGAATAGGCGACGGTGGTGACGTCGGCCTCGTGGCCATCCAGGGCGGCGAGCTCCGTGTAGGAGGCGACCTCGGCGGGGCGCGCGCCCGGCTCCCCGTCCTCTTTCGTCCAGAATCGGACCGTGTTGTCGTCGCTCGCCGTGGCGAGGACGCGGCTGCTCTTCGGATGAAAGACCGCCTGGTTGAGCGGACCCATGTGGCCCCGCAGGGTCGCGACCTCCTTGCGGGTCGCGACATCCCAGATGCGCGCGGTGCCGTCGGAAGAAGCGGTGACGACGGCCTTGCCGTCGGGGGAAAACGCGGCCGACGTGACGGGGCCCGTGTGCGCTTCGAGGCAGGCGCGTGTCCCTCTCCGGATGTCCCAGATGCACGCCGTTCGGTCCCAGGAGGAGCTCACGAGCTTCTCGCCCGAGGGATCGAATTCGAGCCACGAGACCACGTGCGTGTGTCCGGTCAAACTAGGTTCACGGACGGGGCCGGTGACCGCGGAGAGGTTCCACATCTCGATCGTGCCGTCGACCGTGGCCGCGGCGACGCGTGTCCCGTCGGGGGAGAAGGCGGCCGTCCACAAGCCGTGCGCTTTTCCGCGGAGCTCGGAGAGGACGCGGGGCGCCGGGCCGGAGACGTCCCAGATCTTCGCGACGCCATTGAGGGAGGAGGTGAGCACGCGGCGTCCCTGGGCGTCGAAGACGGCCGAGGAGAGGGGTCCGTCGTGCCGCAAGGCGATGGGTTTGCCCCGGCCATTGCCGTCCCAAAGGTAGGCCACTTGGTCCTCCGAGGCCGTGACGAAGCGGCGGCCGTCCGGCGACCAGGCGGCGTGCCACAACTTCTCGTGATGCCCGGAGAGCGTGACCTTCGGAATGGGCAAAGCGAGGAGTCTTTGCGCCAGCGAGAGGTGTCTGGAATCCGTGAGGAGGTCGGGGAACGGGCCGCTTCGTTCGGACAAGATGGACGCGGCGGCGGCGTGCTGCTGGCGCGCGACGAGGTTCAAGGCGCCGGCGATGCGCAGTTGCTTTTCAGCGATGTCGCGCTCCGCGTCGGCCTGCTTGTGCGCTTCTTCGGCCTTGATGCGATCCTGCTCCGCCCGTCTCCACGAGGCGTCGGCCTCGGCCTTCGCCCGGGTCGTGCGGAGCGCCAGGAGCGTCATGGCGACGGCCACGATCACCGCGCCCGCGGTGCCGACGACGAGCTTGCGCCGCTCGCCGCGCTGCTTGTCGCGCGCTTGTTCGGCTTCGGCTTGCTCCGCGTGCTCGCTCGCCTCGATCATCGCGCGCGTGTCGTCGTCGAGCTCCTCCTCGGCGTGCGCCCGGATCTGCTTGGCATACCCGAGCTGGGCGCCGCGGAGGAGGGCGCCGTGGGCCTTGTAATCGGCGGCCCAGCGCTCGAGTTTGGCGATTTCGACGACGCGCGCCCGATCCTCGGCGAGCCAGGTCGCGAGGCGGTTCCACCGTCGGAGCAGGGCCTCGTGCGCGACCTCGACGACGATGCGGCCGCCTTCGTCCTGCCGCGAGACGAGGCGCGCGGCGACGAATCGTTCGAGCAAGACCTCGAAGCGCGCGCGTCGCTCCGGATCCGCGGGGAGGATGCGCGCGAGGGGGACGCGGCGGCGCGTGTTCGAGGCGCCGCCCTCGCCGAAATGGGTGAGGCGCGAGAAGAGGCGGCGGGCGAGTTTCTCCGAAGGCTCGTCGAGCTCGGAGACGACGGCGTCCGCCATGCGCTCGAGCGCGCCGAACACGCCGCCGAGCTCCTCGTACCGGGCCGCGTCGAGGATCTTTCCTTGTCGCTTCTGCCAGAGGAGGTCGAGGACGTATTCGACGAGCGGCAAGGCCGTGGGCTCGGCGCCGACCTCGGCGATGATGCGGTTCGCGAGCCCTGGCGAGAGGGAGAGGCCGACCTTGCGCGCGGGCTCCTCGATCACGGTGCGGAGCTGCGCCGGGCCCATCTGCGCGACGAAGACGCGGTGCGCCTCGTCGTAGGCGACGCGATCGAGCCGGAGGCCCGTGTCCGCGTCGAGCACGAGCTGTCCGCATTCGCCCACGAAATCGACGCGCATGCTGGTGATGCAATGGAGGTTGCCCTCGCCGGAGCAGCGCTTCCAGAGTTCGGCGACGAACGCCTGCCGCTCGGCCGGATCCTGCACGTGGGTGAAGATCTCCTCGAATTGATCAACGACGAGGAGGAAAGGAAGGTTCTCGTCGCGGCGCGCGGCGAGCGCCGCTTCGAGGGCGCTGCGCGGAGACGCGCCGGGGCGCATGACGACGGCTTCCCACGCGCCGCCCGCGGACGAGGCGAGCGTGGTGATTTCGCGGTGGAGCACGGAGAGCGCCTGCTGCGCGGCGGCGCCCGGGCTTCTGCGCCCGAGGAGCTGCGCGAGTCGCTCGATCGCGTGTTTGACGTCGTCGTTGTCCGCCGCATCGGCGCGCGTGGCGCCGCGATCGAGCAGGCGCGGGACGACGCCGGCGAGGACCATGGAGGATTTGCCGGTGCCCGAGGCGCCCGCGACCACGAGAAAGCGAGGTTTTCCCGAGGCCGCGAGGGCCGCGAGGTCGGCGAGCGCCTCCTCGATCTCGGCTTCGCGACCGAAGAAGAACCGGCGATGCGCGGCGTGGAAGGCGAGGAGGCCCCGATAAGGGCGAAACACGATCGGGCGGGTGTCGCCCTCGTCCTCGGGGCGGGCGTGCAGGGTGAGGCTCGCCCAGTCGAGCCGTCCTGCGCCTTCGCGGAGGAGGCGCTGCCGGGCGGCGAGGAGCGCGGCTTCGACGGAGGTGGGCTCGACGAGGAGTTTGTCGTAAAAGACTTCGGTGAAGGTGATCGAGCCGGCGGCGGAGAGGGGGAAGCGGGAAGCGACGACGGCCTGGATGCCGGCCTGGTGGAGGTTCTGGGCGACGCTGCCGAGGTGATTGCCGATCTGTCCGGGATTGCCGCTGTCACAGGCCGAGAGCACGACGAGACGAATGCGGCCCGCGTGGGGGGCGAGGAGCTGCCGGAGCTTGCCCGCGTCGAGCAAGACACGCTCGCCGCTGCCGTCGTCCGCATCCCAGGCGAGGCCGTGGGTTTGTCCGACCTGGGTGCCGTGGCAGAGGAGGTGGAGGAGATGGATGCTTTCTCCCGACGCGGCGGCCTTTTCGAGGGCGCTGGAGAGGCGGCCGAGGGAGAGGTGAGCGAGCACGTCGCGGGCGGGATCGAAGGGGTGATGTCCTCGGTCGGCGGCGGCGCGGAGGGCATTGGATTGCTCGGCGAGGGGCACGGCGCCGGCCGCGGCGGACCAGCCGAAGAGGATGCGGCCGCCCTCGGGCAAGGGCGAGGGGTCCTCGGGGCGCGTGGCGCTCTCGGGCCACGCATAACGAACGAGGACATGGGGCAGCTCGCCGAGGTGCTGGCCGCTCGATTTGAGCGTCAGGAGCTCCCAGGGCAAGGCATACAGCTCGGCGGCATTCGAGCGGAACGTGATCCGCACCGGATCGCCGCGCGAGGACGCGTCGAGGATGCTCTCTTCCGTTCGGGCCCAGCCCGCGGGCGCGAGGAATCGCCGGAGGGCGCGGCCGAGGCGCTGGACGATGGCAGGATCGCAGCCGGGGCGGCGGACGGCGTCGAGGTCGGCGAAGAGCGCGGGGGTCCAGTCGATCGTGACGGTCTCGGCGCCGCCGCCTTCGGTGTGCAGGACGTACGTGACCTCGCCCTCTGGCAAGACAAACGATTCGTCGGCCTGCGCGGTGCGGGTGAATTCGAGGAGCAGGTTCCCGGGCGGCGGCGCGGGGGACGGGGGGCTCATCCGCCGGCCATGACCTTGAATTGGCCCGGGCTCAGGATCTGGATCACGCCGCCATACGAGCACATGAGCTTGCAGGAATTGTGGAGCGTGGGCAGGCTTTTCAGCAGGACCTTGGTGCTGCCGGGGATCCAGGTGCCGGCGGGGACGGGGACGCAGGGCATGGGGGTGAGGACGCCCAAGGCGGCGGCCGTGGCCGAGGCGACCGTGGGATTCGCCAACGACGTGCAAGCGCCGAAAGGCAAGACGTTGGTCACGGCCACCATGTCGGCGATGTTCGCGGCGGACGTGGTGGCATTCACCATGTTCGCAGGCAGGACCATGATCGAGGAGGGCGCCATGCCGAAGCTGCACATCGCGGTGGCGCCGGTAGCGATTTGAACGGCCATGGGGTCACCCGTGCCCAGGAAGGGGCGCGGGGAGCGTAGCCGGGGGCGCGGGGAGGGCGCTAGTTTTTGGCGGGAGGAGCCGATTGTGCCGATGGCCGCGCCTGGATAGTCTCCGGCCATCATGGCAGACGCGATTCCGTCCCACGTCGTTCAAGCCCTGGCGCCGACCGGACAGCTCCGCGCGGCGATCAACTTCGGAAATACCGTCCTGGCGCAGAGGGACCCCGTCACCGGCGAGCCGCGCGGGGTCTCCAGCGAGCTCGCGCGCGAATTCGCCAAACGACTCGGCATCCCGATCACGTTCGTCACCTTCGACGCCGCTGGCAAGGTATTCGAGGCGTTGAAGCGCGGCGAATGGGACATCGCCTTCCTGGCGATCGATCCGGTGCGCGCGGCCGAGATCGACTTCACGGGGCCTTATGTGTTGATCGAGGGCGCCTACGTCGTGCCGAAGGACTCGCCCATCAAGACCACCGACGAGGTGGACCGCGACGATATCCGTGTCGCCGCCGCCAAGGGCAGCGCGTATGAACTTTATCTGACGCGGACACTCGAGCGCGCCAAGGTCGTCACTCAGCCGACCGGCTCCGAGGCCTGCGAGATGTTCCTGCGCGACAAGCTGGAGGTCGCCGCCGGCGTGAAGCAGCCGATGACCAAGTTCGCCGAGGCGCATCCCGAGACGCGCCTGATCCCCGGCCGCTTCATGGCGATCGAGCAGGCGATGGGCATGCCGAAGGGCCGCGACGCAGGCGTGCGCGCCCTCCGCGCGTTCGTCGAGGAGATGAAGGCGTCCGGCTTCGTCGCGAGGGCGCTCGAGCGCAGCGGCCAGAACGAGGCGGTCGTCGCGCCGCCGACGCTGATTTGATCCGCGCATTCACCGCAGGGGGCTTCCCCTGGCGAGCTTAACCGGTAGTATCCGCCGGTGATGCATTGCCCCGAGTGCGGGACCAAGAGAAGCCCCGGCGCCGCCACCTGTGGCGCGTGCGGCTTCGCGCTGGCCACGCTCGAGCCGGCGCAGAAAGGCGCCGCCGTCGCGCGCACGATGATGGGCGTGTCGCTCTCGGACCTCGCCAAAGGTCCGAACGCGGCCCAGGAGGTCGATCCCGACGCGCCCACGCGGGTCATGCCCGGCGCGAAGAACCCGGCGAAGCCCGTCGTCCCGCCGCCGCCCGAGAACCGCACGATCGTCGGCATGCCCGCGCTCGCGCCGTCGACCGGCGCGAAGCCCACGCCCGCGCAAGCCCCCGCGCAGACGCTGCTCGGCGTCGCCGCCCCGAAGGCCGCGGCGGCCGGCGCTTCGCCTGCGGTCAAGGCGCCGCCGCCGGCGGAGGGCACGTTGCTCGGCGTGGCGCGGCCGGGGATCGCGCCGCTCCGCGCGACGGATCCGAGCGCCGAGCCCGCGCGGGCCGGACGCGCGCGCGAGATGCCGCACGAGCTCGGCGCGACGATCGTGCCCGAGGTGATGGAGCGGCTCCGCGGCGCCAACCACGCGCGGCCGCCCGCCCGCGACCGCGACAGGGACAAGCTCGCGCGCAAGCGCCTCGTCCTGCCGCCCGTGCAGCCACGCGGCGAGATTCCACGTGAGCGCGTGCGCAAGAACCGAAGGCGCGCGCTGCCGGTGATCCTCACGGCGGGCTTGCTCGTGGTGTTCGCCGGGGTCTTCGCGGTGCTCTACACGAGCCCGCCGCCGCTCACGGCGCGCGTCCAAGCGACACCCGAAGGGCGCGAGGCCGTGGAGATCGAGTGCCCGAGTTGCCCCGACGGCACGAAGGTGCAGATCCACGCGGCGAGCGCGGACGTGAAGAAACACGTGGCGCTCGTGACGCTGCCCGCGCCGCTCGCGCTCGGGGAGAACCGGCTCAAGGTGTCGCTCGACAGGCCCGGCAGCGGGCGCGACGAGTCGGTGGGCGTGACGGTGCACGTGAGTTATCGGCTCCGGCCCGATCTCACGGGGCTCGCCAACGAAAAACCGTCCGTGCACGTGGCGGTGGAGGCCGTGGGCGGGACGGAGATCACGATCGACGGCAAGCCCGCGGCGGTGAAGGACGGGCCCGCGGTGCACGTGATCGACGTGGCCTCGGACTGCACGGGCCCCGCCGACGAACCCGCGACCTTGAAGCGGCGCGTGCCGTACGTCGTGAAGACGGAAGGCGGCGCGCGGGAAGAAGGCGCGGTCGACGTCGCGGTGGGGATCGTGCCGCTGCACATCGACGCGCCGGGCGCGCGCGTGATCGTGGAGGGCGAGACGTTCGTGCTCGCGGGGCGCACGATGAAGGGCGCGGAGGTGCTCGCCGCGGGCAAGCCGATCCAGGTGTCGGCGGATGGATCGTTCGCGCAGCGGATGAGCGTGTCGTCGGTGGGATCGACGAACATCGAGGTGCGCGCGAAGGCGCCGGGGATGGCGCCGCGGATCGTGCCGATCGCGGTGCGGCGCGTGGAGAAGCTCGCAGCCGCGGCGCACGAGTTCATGGCAGACAAACCGCTCGGCTACGCGGCGTTCGCGGCGGCGCAGGCGAGCGACGTGGGCAAGCCCGCGGTGGTGTCGGGCGAGATCGTCGACGCGCGGACGCAGAACCACCAGACGATCTTCTTGCTCGACGTGCCGGTGAAGGAGGGCTGCCCGAAGGGGCAAAGTCCTTGCCGCGTGCGGCTCGTGCACGGGTTTCCGAATCCGGCGAAGGCGGGCGAGGTGATCACGGCGTATGGTCAGCTCGGCAAGCCGTGGAGCGCGCCGGGCAGCAGCGTGGTGCCCGAGATTCAGGTGGCGTTCACGATGCCCGGAGAGCGGAGATGAGCAAGAAGACACCGTCGCGCCTGGGGACGGCGCTCGCCGTGGTGGCAGGGCTCTTGGCGCAGCCCGCGCACGAGAGCGCGCGCGCGGAGGGGATCGATACGACGCGGCCGTACACGGTGGTCGTAGGTCCGCCGCGCGGGTTTGCGCCGAGCGAGCGGGTGGACGCGCGGCGCACGGGGCAGAGCAAGTCGCGGCTGCCGTCGGCGCCGGTCGACAAGTGGCGCAGGCACGCCGGGGGCACGATCGAGGTGCCGCCGGTCGTGGACGAGTCGGGGCGGATCTACGTGGCCATGACCCTGCCGGAGGTGGTCGCGTACGCGCCCGATGGCAAGGAGATCTTCCGGACGCGGCTCGGCAGCGCGCCGGCCATCGCGCCGCCGGTGCTGACGAGCGACGGGACGCTCCTGCTCGTGACGAGCGCAGGCACGGCGGTGGGCCTCGGGCGCGACGGTCGGGTGCGCTTCGCGACGCCGCTCGGGCAACGAGGCCGCGACCTCGACGTGGCGCCGCTTTCGCGTTCGGATGGAAGCGTGGTCATCGGGGGGCGAGCGCTGGTGGAGCTCGATCCGAGCGGCGCGGTGCGGGCGCGGGCGAGCTTGCCGGAGCGCGCGGTGGGGGCGCTGATCGAGGGGCCGGAAGGGACGATCGCGACGGGCGAGGCGGGCGGGGTGTACGTGTTCCGGCCGCCGAACCCGCCGAAGAAGGTCGGGACGTTCGGCGGGCCGCTGCGGCGCGGGGCCGCGCTCGAAGGCGGGCGGACGCTTCTCGCGGTGGTGGGTGGGAAGAGCCTCGTGGGGCTCGACCTGAAGACGGGGCTCACGCACGTGCGGGCCGGGGACGTGGGGCTCGGGACGTACGACGAGCCGGTGGCGATCCATCCGCGCGGGTTCGCGATGGTGACGACGTCGACGGGGTTGCTCTTCGGGATCGACGCGGCAGGCAACGAGCGGCTGCGGATGGTGCTGGACAAAGGAGCGCAGCCGACGGGGCCGGATCCGGCGGCGGCGCCGGGGACCGCGGCGGCGACGGGGTTTTTCAATGCGCCGGCGGATGCGAGGTCGAGCCCGGCGCTGCTCGTGGATGCCGAGGGGCGCGTGGCGTTCGCGCGGCACAATGGGCGGGTGGGGGTGGCGCGGCCGGATGGGAATGTGGCGCTCGCGAGCGAGCGGCTTTGCCCGGCGCCGGTGGCGATGCAGCCGGCAGGGGACGACAAGCTGGTGGTGGTTTGCCGGGATGGCAGCGTCTGGATGCTGGGGATCTGATTCAGGCCAGCGGGATCCGACACACGAATCGCGCGCCGCCGTTGTCTGCGCGCTCCAGGGTGAGCGCGCCGCCGTGCCGCCGGGCGATGTCCCCCGAGATGGACAAACCGAGGCCGGTACCCTGGCCGCGGGGCTTCGTCGTGAAGAAGGGCTCGAAGATGCGGCTCGCGAGGTCGTCGGGGACGCCCGGGCCATTGTCGCTGACGGCGACGAGGGCCGCCCCGCCGTCGCGGCGGGCCTCGATGAGGATCCGAGGCGTCGGTTTGTTGGGGCGCTGGTCGGTCTCGAGGGCCTGAATGGCATTGACGAGCAGGTTCATGCACACCTGGCTCATCTCGCCCGAGCGGCAGAGGACCTCGGGCACGTCGCCGTACCGCTTTTCGACCTCGATGCCGGCGTCGCGCAGGCGCCGGCCGAGCAGGACGAGGGTCTCCTCGATGCCGGCGACGAGGTCCGTGGGCACGACCTCGCCGGGCGACCGGGAGAAACTCTTCAGGTTGCCGACGATGCGGACCGCGCGGTCGCTGGCGCGGCGGAGCAGGTGCGAGATGCCGACGAGGTCTTCGAGGGCGGCGTCGACGTCGAGCTCCTTCATGGTGCATTCGAGTTCGTGCCTGCGCGCCGCAGAGAGCTCGGGCAAGGCCGCGCGGAAGGCGGCGAGGGTCTGGCCGAGTTCGGAGGAGAGGCGCTCGAGGGGCGCAGCGGCGCCCGCGATGGCCGTGAGCGGGTTGTAGATTTCGTGCGCGACACCGGCGAAGAGCTCGCCGATCGAGGCGAGGCGCTCGCCCTGGACGAGGGCGGCCTGGGCGCGGCGGAGCTCGTCGAGGGTCTTCGTGAGCTCGGCCGTACGAGCGGCGACGTTTTCTTCGAGGCCGGCGCGCTCGCGTTCGAGCTCGGCGATGGTGCCGGCGAGGCGGACGCGCATGCGCTCGATGCTCTCGCCGAGCCCGACGACCTCCACGGGCCCAGTGACGGGCGGCGCCGCCGCGTCGAGCGCGCCGCCGGCCACGCGATCGGCGGCCCCGGCGAGCACGGCGAGGGGGCGGCTGAGCTCACGCGCGGCGCGGGCCACGACGCCGAGCGCGGCGACGATCATGGTGCCGAACGCGGCGATGAGGGCGGCGATGGCGTCGACGTCCTGGCGCAGGTCGCTGCCGACGGAGAGGGCCCGGTAGAGGCCGACGGAGGCGAAGAGGGAGAGCGTGGTGGTGAAGAGGAGCGGCAGGCCGAAATCGCGCAGCATGCGGCGGCGCAGGTTGAGGGGCTCGGCGAGCATGGCCACGCCGGAGCCGGTCCAGGCCCGCAGCCGTTCGAGGATGGGCGCGACGGTGTCGCGGTCCCAGGCGCGCTGATAAAAAGAGACGCCAAACGCGAAGAGAATGCCGAGGCAGATCTGCGTGAGGCCGTCGGCGAGGGACCAGGCGGCGCGGCCGGGTCGGGCATAAAAGACGCCGATGGTGATGAAGGCCGACCAGACGGTGAAGTTCAGGTAGGAGAGGGTGCTCGGCAAGGCCTCGGCCTGGGCGAGGGCGCGCTCGTGAAGGGCGCGGTCGCCGGTCGGGCCGGCGGCGAGGGCGCGGGCGACGCGGCGGGTGGCGGGGCGGATGGCGAACGTGAAGCCGATGGTGCCGACGAGGGCGAGCGCCGGGACGAATTCGAGCCAGGCCTTGAAGAGGACGGGGCTCTGCGTGCGGAGGAAGGCGACGCAAAAGAGCATGAGGGTGTGGCCGCCGACGATGCCGGCGACCATGGCGGACTCGGCGAGTTTGTCGCGGAGGTTGCCGATGTCGGTGGAGGTTTCGGCGGGGGCGGTTTGGCCGAGCGCGGCGGTCGTCGTCTCCTCGGGGATCAGGCGGCGATAGAAGGCGCGACGGATGCCGCCGGCCATGAGGCCGAAGCCGGCGGCGGCGAAGAGGACGCGGGAGCCGATGTGCGGGACGAGGGGGCTGACCGCGAGGGGCCAGGAGAGCGTGCGGACGAGGGCGGCGACGAAGAGGCCCCGGGGGCCGCGGCGGACGAGGGCCGGGCCGGCGAGGGCGGAGAGGGAGAGGGAGACGACGCCGATGGTGATGGCGAAAGGCAGGGCCGCGGAGAGGGCGTCGGGGACGACGGTCCAGACGAAGAGGAGCGCGGAGAAGGCTTCCCAGGCGGCGGCGAGCAGCTCGGCCTGCAGGTGGCTCGGGGCCTTCGGGGGGCGGATGGTGGAGGGCGGGGGGAGGGTGCGGCGCTGCGGAGCCATGGAGCGTGGAGCGATGCTACGGGTTTTTCGGCGCGGCGGAGTTGCGCCGGCGGGCGAATCCGGGGCATAGCTGGGGGGCAGGATGCGCGGCTACCTTCTCGCACCGTTCGTGCTCGCGGTCGGATGTGGTCCGGCGGAGCCCGCGCTCGCGCCGCCGCGGGAGGCGCCGGTCGCCGTGGCCGCAACCGCGCCCGCTGCCGTTTCCGCTGCCGTTTCCGCTTCCGCTCCCGCTCCCGCTCCCGCTGCCGCTTCCGCTTCCGCTTCCGCTGCCGCTTCCGCTTCCGCTTCCGCTTCCGCTCCCGCTCCCATTGCCCACCCCGCGCCGGCGGCTCCTCCCGGCCCGCGCCTGTATGCCGTCGAGGGCATTCCCTGGATTTTCCCCACGCCCGAGAAAAAGGGCGAGCGCTACCTCGGGTACATCCGGGTCGGTGAATCGGTCGCCTTGAAAAAGCCGGAGCCCGTGCGCGGCGCGGGGTGCGCGCGGGGGTTCTGGGCGATCGAGCCGCGCGGGTACGTCTGCAACGACCCCCTCGTCTCGCGCGAGCCTCCGCCCGAGGTCCGCCCCGCGTTCGACGCGACGTTGCCCGTGGCCGGGCCCTTCCCCTACAAATACGCCATCTCCAATGGCGCGCCCATGTACAACCGCGTGCCCACGCCGCGCGAGCAGGCGCGCATCGAGCGGCTCCTCGGCCCCGCCGGCGAGTTCGAGCCGCTCTCCAAGTTCCTCTCCGCCCACGAGGACCTCGCCGCGCCCCAGCCGATCACGCCCGCCGACCCGCTGCCCGTGTTCCTCGAAGGCGGCAAAATGGTGCGTCCGGGTCGATTCGATCTCGTGCGGCAGAACATTCCGCATGGATCCATGCTCTCGTACACGAAGGCGTTCGCCGCCGAGGGACGCACGTTCCTGCTCTCGGTGGACCTCACGGTCGTGCCCGCCGACCGCGTGCGCCCGTTCCGCCCGAGCACCTTCCACGGCGTCCGCCTCGGCGACGACGTCTCCTTGCCCCTCGCCTGGTTCCGCAAATCGCCGCGCGCGAAATGGCGCAAGCTCCCGGACGGCGCCTTGGAGCGCACGGGGACGTCGTTCCCGGCGCGCTCGTATGTGATGCTCACCGGCCAGTCCACGCAGCACGCGGGGGCCACGTACCTCGAAACGAAGGAGCGCGAGGGCGGGCAGCCCGTGTGGGTGGAGCAATCCGATGCGACCGTGGTCGAGCCGCGGCCGAAGCTGCCGTTCGGCGTGCGCGAAGGGACGAAATGGGTGCACGTGCGGATCACGCAAGGCACGCTCGTCGCGTACGAGGGGCTCAAGCCCGTGTTTGCCACGCTCATTTCGCCGGGATCGGGCGGCGTGCCGGTGAAGGGGATCGACAACGTGAAGGCGAGCACGACGCCGACCGGGACGTTTTACGTGACGTTCAAGGACAAGGCGGCCACGATGTCGCCCGAAAAGGGCGAGGACCGCTCGTTCTGGATCGCCGACGTCCCCCACACGCAGTACTTCCACCCGCCCTTCGCGCTCCACGCGGCCTACTGGCACGAGCGCTTCGGCGAGCCGACGAGCGCCGGCTGCGTGAACCTCTCGCCGATCGACGCCGAAACGCTGTTTCATTGGACCGACCCGCCCGTGCCCCCCGGCTGGCAGGGCGCCGCGGGCGCAGGTGCCCCCGAGAACGGGCCCACGACGGCCGTGGTCATTTCGAGGTAGAATCGTCACATGCCGCCTTGCGTCGCGTGGAATCGATGGCCATCGTGAGGCCCCATGCGAACCGAGATCCGACGTAGCACCTGGGTCAAGCCCCTCCTCTCCGTATTCGGCGGAACGGCCGAGCGATCGTACGTCGACATCAAAGGCGACGAGATTCACGTTCGTTTCGGCTGGCTCTTCGACGAGCGGATCCCGCTCTCGCGCGTCACCTCGGTCGAGCGCGCGCGCTGGCCGCTGCTCGGCGGGCTCGGTTGGCGCACCAATTTCGTCGATACCGTCGCGGTCGTCGGGTCGTACGACGACGTGGTGCGCATCCGCCTCGCGCCGGCCTTGCCGATGCGCGTGCTCCTGCGCGTGCCGGCCGAGACGTTGTATGTCTCGGTCGAGGATCCGGACGCGTTCGTCGCCGAGGTGCGGCGCCGGATCGCCTCGCGGGTGTCCTGAGATGAGCTTCCCCGCGTTTCACCCGTTCCGCTCCGCCGAGGCCCGCGCGCGGTTCCTCGCCCGCTACGACGAGCGCGCCGCGCGCTGGCCCGTCCCCTGCGAAGGCCGCGAGGTCGATACGTCGCTCGGGCGCACGTTCGTCCGGGTGAGCGGACGCGCGGGCGCCCCGCCGCTCGTGCTCCTGCATGGGGTCTCGGGCAGCTCGCTCCAATGGGGGCCGAACATCGCGAGGCTCGCCGAGCGGTTCGAGGTCTTCGCCGTCGACGGCATTCACGATTGCGGCCGGAGCGTCTATTCGAGGCCCGCGAAGGATGGAGCCGACTACGCGAAATGGGTCGACGAGGTCGCGACGGGGCTCGGGATCCGGTCGGATTTCGCGCTCGCGGGGCTCTCGTACGGCGGGTGGATCGCGAGCCAGTATGGGCTGCGATATCCCCAGCGGGTGCGAGGCCTCGTGCTCGTCGCGCCGGCGAACACCGTGCTGCCCATCCTAGGGAAATGGATGGCGCGCGCCATCTTGACCGCCCTGCCCATCCCGTGGCTCACGCGGAGCTTCATGCAATGGATGCTCGCGGACACGGCGGCGCAGGGCGAGGTGGGCCGGAAGCTCGTCGAGGAGGTGAGCGGAGACTCCTACCTGGCGGCGCGATCCTTTGCGTGGAAGCCCATGACGCAGCCGACGGTGCTCGGTGACGAGGAGCTCCAGGCGTTGCCCCGGCCGACGTATCTGATCGTGGGGGAAAACGAGACGATTTATTCGGCGAAGGACGCGATTGCGCGGGTGAAGCGCGTCGCGCCGCACATCCAGACGGAGCTCGTGCCGAACGCGGGGCACGATGTCACGCTCGCCCAGGCGGATCACTTCAACACGCTGCTGCTCTCGTGGCTGGGTGAAGGCGGGGCGGCGGCGACCGCTACCGAGCCTGCTGGATAGCCTGGAACGCGTCGTTCTGGCAGGTGTACGCCGGCCACATCGTGTCGCACCGGAATTGCACGTAAAGCTCTGTCACGAAGCGCGCATGGGCGAGGCCGTGCGCGCCCAGGATCACGCCCATCAGCGCCAAACTCGTCACCCCACGCCGAACCGCGCGGCGCAGCGCGCCGAGGGCCTGCGCGGGATTGCCCTGCACGAGCTCGACGGCGCGATCGCGGCCTCGATACGCAGCGGCGCTCCGCGCGAGGCGTGAAGCGATGTCGTCGCCGAGGCCGAGATCGACACGTGGAACCGAGGGATCCACGAGCGGCGCGATGCCCTCCTCGTCGGCCTGGAGCCCCGGCGCGAGCGCCACTTGCGCCCGCTTCAAAGCGCGAAGGTCGGCGGCGAGGACGACGAGCGTCACGAGGGCTGTCGCGAGCAGGATGAAGAGCGCCGGGAAGGGTGGTTCGACCTCGTCCATCCGCGCCGCGGGCCAATCGAGGGCCGCGAGCAACGTGGCCGCGGAGAGGGCGGCCGCGAGGATCCCCCACACGGCGCGGCGATCGCTGCCCGCGACGATCGAGCCGAGGCGGGCCCGCTGCGCGCGGCGCGCGGACGCGAGGACGAGCAGGCAAACGGGCAAGAAGAGGACCGCGGAAACGGCCCCGCTCACGGCGCCGCCGAGCGTGCCGCCCTGCGCGCCGTCGAGGCCCGCGACGAGCGCGCCGGCCGCGGCGCCCGCGAGGAGCACGAGGAAGACGTGGTACCCGATCCGGTCCGTCCGCGAGCGCGTCTCCGGGTCGGGGGCTTCGATCTCGTACCCATACCGCCACCCGAGGCAAAGCTTCTTCAGGAGCACGCCGGTGGCGGCGCCGATGAGCGTGGTGCCGAGGGCCGCGAGGGGTTTGACCTCGTCGTACGTGACGCCGACGAGCGGGTTCGCGAGCAGGCCCGCGGAGAGCCAGCCGGCGGCGGCGCCGGCGATCGCGAACGGGGGAGCGAGCTGCGGAAAACGGGATCCGTCGGCCATCGGAGCCTCCTTGTCCCGAGGGGGACGCGCGAGGCCCGGCCGTCCTTGGGCCGAACGTCAGGCCTTCGGCGGCACGTCCTCGAACGGAAGACACCGAAACATCTCGACGGCGATTGTTCCCTCGCCCGGCCTGCGCTCGATCGCGGTCGCCACGCGGTGCCGTCCGCCGAGCGAGGTGAGCGAGAACTGCCAGCGCGACGGGTCGTCCCGGAGCTCGGGCTCGAAGCTGATTCGAATGGGGCCGCCCTCGTCGAGGTGATACGAAAAATGATCGAGCGGGATGGCGAGGCCCATGCCGCGCGCCTTGATGTAGGCCTCCTTGAGCGTCCAGTAATCGAAGAATCGATCCCGTTGACGATGCGCGGGCAGCCGGCGTAACGAGGCGGACTCGAACGGGGAGAAGAAGCGGTCGGCGATGCTCACGGTCTCGCCGCGCCGGTGGGTGTCCTCGACGTCGAGGCCGACCTCGCGGCCCTGCGCGACGAGGCAAGCGACGAGGCCACGCGTGTTCGAGAGGTTGAAGCGGAGCCGCGGCGCGCCCTTCGGCCCCGCGACCTCCGGGCGGCCGTGGCCGTTGCGCACGAAGACCCAGTCGCGCGGGAGGACGGGCGAATATGCGCTGAGCACGGCGCGGACGAGCGCGCGCGTGACGAGGTATTCGTGCCGGCCCTCGAGGAACCGAAAACGCGCCTGCTGCCGGGCCTCCTCGGGGGACATGACAGAATGGTAGGCCGCGCGCAGGTACCAGTCGTCGACCGCGTCGGGATCGACGTACCAGAGGTGCGCGGCGCCCGGCGGCAAGGAAAGGAGGCTCAAAGCGTGGGCTCCGGCGTCGGGAGGATCTGCTTCACGTAGGTGTCGATCAAGCGGTCGCTCCGGCGCTCGCGCGGGTATCCGAACGAGACCTCCTCGAAGCGGACGCCGTCGACGTGCACCGTCCTCCGGACGTGCAAATGCCCCTGCACGACGACACGTGCGTCGAAGCGGACGTGCCAATCCGTGGTTTTTCGCGTGCCGCACCAAGGCGAGAAGCGCGGCACGCGCGGCAAGAACACGAGATCCTGGCGCAGCGGGAAATGGTTGATGAGCACCTTCGGCATCGCGGGCGCGGCGCGCAGGCGCGCCTCGGTCTCGGCCACGCGCGCGTGGCACCACGCGGGGCGGCTCGGAAACGGCGCGGGATCGAGGAAGAACTCGTCCGCTGCGGCGATGCCCTGCTCCGCGGCCCAGTCGACGGCCTCGTGCACGGGCACGTGATCCGGGCGGAACGTGTAATCGTAGAGCAGGAACATGGGCACGAGGAGGTGCGGCCCGCCTTCGCCCTCCCACACGGGATACGGATCCTCCGGCGTGAGCACGCCCCGCTCGCGGCAGAGCTCGACGTACCGCGTATACCGCGCCGCGCCGCGTGGCTCGCTCGGCGGCGCGTGGGGATCGACGTAGAGCTCGTGGTTGCCCGGCACCCACACGAGCTTGCGGAACCGCGGCGCGAGTGTATCCAGCACGAATCGTACGTGCTCGAACGTCTCGCCGAGATCTCCGCCGAGGATGAGCCAATCGTCGGGCCGCGCGCCGAGGGACGCGACGGCGGCTCGATTGTCGGGAAATCCGACGTGCAAATCGCTGATGGCGAGGAGCTTCATGAGATCAGACGCGCGCGCACTCTACACGGGGTCGCGCCGCGCGCCAGCCGTCTCCGCCGCGCCGCTCGGCTTCGAGGCCCCGAGGACGAGCGCGGCCGTGACGAGGGTGCCGATCGTGCTGATCGCGCCCGTCGCCCAGGGGACGTAGAGCGAGAGCAGGCCACCCGCGAGCTGGATCGCCGCGGGCCAGAGGAGCACGAGCGTGCTGTTGATCGCGGTGACCACGAGGCAGGAGCCGATGATGAGCTGCCCCATCGCGCCCGAGGTCCAGACGTGCTCGCCACGAACGTAGGAGAGCACGTCATGCAAGGCATTCAGGGCGAAGGAGGCCGTGACCGTGAAGAGCAGCCGGCGGTTGAAGAGGTTCGTGAGCAGCCGCTTGCGACCGAAAAACAGGCCAGCGAGGAAAAGCGAGAGGATCACGGCATCGAAGACGAGGACGTCGGCCCAGGGCGAGGGGCGACGTGTGCTCGCCTCGCGGATCGAGAGGGCGCCCATCGCGACCGCGCCGGTCACGACCACGGCGCTGACGAAGAGCGTCCGCGGGCCCCGGCCCACGCTGGAATCCATCTCCTTGACCATCTCCGCGGCCTTCCGTGCGAGCCGCCGGCGCTCTTCGAGGTTCCCCTCCAGCGCGGCGACGCGCGCTTCGAGCGTGGCGTGCTCCCCTTCCATTCGCTCGAGCAGGGCGCGGGCATTCGCGGGGTTCTCCAGGACGATTTCGCGCTCGACGAGGAGCGCGAGGCTCCGCGTGAGGCCCTCCCTGGCGAGCGTGCTCTCGGGCCATTCGCGCAGGGCCTGCAAGAAGCCAAAGCGGCATTCGCTGAGCCCGCCCAGGATCTCCGCGCTGGCCACGAGCTCGGGCCCGCCCTTGTGGATGGCCTCCTCCAGCGCCGCGAGGCGCTCGCGCGCCGCGTTCGTGATGCCGAGCGAGGAGCGATGACGTAAAAAGTCGGCCACGCGCTCGCGAAACGCCGCGGCGCTCGGGGGGCGCTCGTCCCGAGCGCGCGACATGGCGGCATTGCAGAGCGCGACGAGCTCGTCCGGGGCCTCGGGCGGGTAGTCTTGCGGCGCCGCCGCGCTCGCCGAGAGGAGCGCGTCGTAGAGGCTCGGCCGCGCGTGCGGCGGGCTGCCCGTGAGGATCTCGTGGAGCGTCGCGCCGAGCAGGTAGACGTCGGTCCGCGCGTCGATTTCGTGGGGCTCGCCGCAGGCCATCTCCGGGGCCATGTAGGCCGGTGTCCCGACGAGCGGCTCGGCCTCCCGGCCCGGCGTCGGATCGATCCTCCGCGCCACGCCCCAATCGAGCAGGTACACCTCGCCGAATTCGCCGACCATCACGTTGTCGGGCTTCATGTCCCGGTGGACGATCCCGCGGGTATGGGCGAAGTGCAATGCATTGCAGACCTGCATCAGGATGTCGAGGTGCGCGACGAGGCGCGCTCCGGCGCCGAAGCTCGCGCGCTCCCAGAACACGTGGCTCGGATCCGCGATCAGATCACTCCACGAGACGCCCTCGATCCGCTTGATGACCAGAATCGGCCGCCCGGTCTCGTCGAGCCCGAGCGCGTGGACCGGCACGATGTTCGGGTGTTCGAGCGCGCCGGCGACCTGGCCTTCGCGAATGATCGCCAGCGACGCGCTCCGGGGGGCGTCGTCGTGCGGGATTTTTACGGCGACATGGCGATCGAGCGAGCGCTGATGGGCGAGGTAGACGGCCCCCATGCCGCCTTGCCCGAGTTGCCGCACGAGGGTGAGGTCGACGCCCGGCGAGGAGAGCACGGGCGGCTTGCCCTCGATCGCCCCGGTCGAGAGCGACAGGCGCGGCAGCACCGGGGGCTCGGCGTCCCCGGGCCGGCTCCGCGGCGGCGCTGCGCCCACGGTCGTGGCGCCGAGGGCGTCCGCCGGGAGGTCTTCCACGCGGATCGTGTCGGAGATGGTCCATTCCATTGCGCGCTCGAAGGATGCCCCATCCCTGCCGCCCGGAGAAGTGCGGGTTCCGACTTTTTACCTGTGTCGCGCACGAAAAAGAGGCTCGCCTCCGGCGTGGCATCG
Source organism: Polyangium fumosum (assembly GCF_005144585.1). Classification (GTDB taxonomy): domain Bacteria; phylum Myxococcota_A; class Polyangia; order Polyangiales; family Polyangiaceae; genus Polyangium; species Polyangium fumosum. Next base: position 115,218 of record NZ_SSMQ01000033.1, read on the forward strand.
GAACACATTGCACGGACGATGGGCCGCACGATCCACCGCGCACGCACCCTCCTTTTCGTTCTTGCCGTCGCTTCCGTCGCCGGTTGCAGCGACGATCCGCGCCCCTTGGTGCCGGCCCCGCCGCCGGGCACGCGCGAAGAGCTCGCGGACGAGGCCGCGCTCGAGGCGCTCGCGGATTTCGGGGCATTGCCCGTCCTGGGCGAGGATCGATACGTCCAGACGGGGAGCCAGGATCGCCTGAGCGGCGCGCCCGCGCCGGCCGATTTCGTGGAGCGCGGAAACCGCGACATGAACCATTTCGTGTGCCGCGGCCGCGAGGCCTCCATCAGCGAGAACCAGCTCATCCCGCCGATTTACGACGAGGACGCGTGCCCCGAGCCGTACGTGCGGGGCGTCGTGCTCTCGCGGTTCTCGGGCTCGGGGTACCTCGCGCGGCTCTGGCTCACGGCGAGCTCGCTCCGGAACGGGCTCGTCGCGAACGACGAGGTGCTGCGGATCTGGGTCGACGACGAGGCGAACCCCGTCGTGGAGGAGCTGCTCGCCGACGTGATCGACGGCAAGGCGGGGGAGATGTTCGCGCCGCCGTTCGGGGACGGGCCGGGCAACCACCTCGCGTGGTATTACCCCGTGGTCTTCGCCAAGAAAATTGTGATTGCCCTGGATGGGCTGGGACCGCTGGAATATTATTATCACCAGGCAGGCGCGGTCCTCTCCCCGGAGGCCGCGCCGCGCAAAGCGGCCGCGGCGCGCCTCGCCGCGCGGGATCAGGCGATCGCGGTGCTCTCGTCCACGGCGGAGGGGGCGATCCCGGGCGAGCCGCTCGTGGCGCCGGGGGCCCTGACGATCGAGCCGGGGCAAACGACCTCGCTGGCCGAGATTTCAGGGCCCGCCACCATTCACCATTTGTCCGTCGAGGTCGCCGAGGCGCAGCTCGCCGCGCTCCGCGACGTCACCTTGTCCGTCCGCTGGGACGACGACGCGGCGCCGGCCCTCTCGTTGCCCTTCTCGGATCTCTTCGCGGCGACGCTGGATCCGCCGGAAAATGCGAGCCTCGTGCTCGCGGGGTCGAAGGACGGGGGCACGGTCCGCCTGGCCTTGCGGCTCCCGATGCCGTTCCAGAAGGCGGCGGTCTTCTCGGCGACGAGCGCGGCGGCGGCGCCCGTCGAGCTCTTCCTCTCGATCCGCGGCGAAAAGGCTGTCCCGAGCGAGGCTTTCGGGCGCCTCCACGTCGTCCGCAACGAGACCGTGGCGCCTGCGCCGGGGCTCGAACATCCGCTCGCGAGCGTGACGGGCCGCGGGCGCTGGGCCGGGACGTGCTTGATGCTGGAGGGCCGCGGGATCGGCGACGGCAGCCTCTTCGACGAGCCGCTCAACTTCCTGGAAGGCGACGAGCGCGCCGTGCTCGATGGCGTGACGTCCGTCGTCGGGACGGGCACCGAGGATTACCTGAACGGCGCCTTCTACTTCGAGGCTGGCCCCCACGCCTCGCCGTTCGCGCAATGGTGGGGCACCGTGGTCACGCCACCCTCCGCGCGCACGAGCGCGTGCCGGTTCCACGTCCTGACAGACAGGATCGACTTCCAGAAGAGCGCGGAGATTGCCCTGGAGATCGGTCCGGGCCTCCCGGAGACGCTCGAGCGGTACCGGAGCGTGACGTTCCTTTATCGGTGAACCGCGGCGCGGCGCGGCGAACACGTGCCCTTGGGGGTCGACGGCGCGTGTTCGGCGGCGCGACAGGTGCCCGTGGCGGGTGACCGACCGTGGGGCGCTGCCCGCCTCCTGACGTGGGCCTGGGCTCCCGCTGGTCTGCCCCCGCGACAAGCCCCCTCGATGGCGGAAGGTGCGTGTTCGGCAGCTCGACAAGGACCCTCTGCTGCCGCCGGTCCGTGTCTTCGCACTCGACCTTCCCCCTGGGAACACGCATCCCACGTGTTCGGCGGCAGGACATGGCCCCTCTCGCACCGACGAACCTTGTTCGGCTGGCCCCCGATGTCCCACGGGCGGCGAGGTGGCTTGTCGCGACGTTGAACAGACGAGGACGAGAACCGATGTCGCCTGTCGAGCATGCCGAGACGCAACGGCCGCGGATCGCCGCTCGGGTAGAGGCCGACGACGGACACCGTCAGCGCTAGAACCCCCCGCGCCGCGGCCTCGACGGGCAACATCGCCGCCGGTCTTGCCTTGGCCGTTCGATGAACTGCGCATGGCGCGGTTCATCGACCCTGGGTCCAGCGCCTCGCTGGTCCGGGTCCCGGGGCGGACAGCCCCGGGTGGGGCCTGGGGCAACGCCCCAGCTCCGCGCCTCCCGAGGATAGCCCTCACGGCTTCATGAACGCGGGATCTTCGATCGCTTCGGACGTGCACTCCGCGGGCGCTGTCACCGGATTGCAGCGTGCGGGGGTGCCGCCTTTGATGTCCACGTGATAGGTGGAGCCGTCGATCGGCGCGGGGTAATCGGTCGTGATGAAATGTGCGGCGCTGGCGAGGGCGGCGTCTCGTAGGGCTGTTTCGCCGGCGAGGGCTGCGTCGAGGTCGATTTCGGCGCGTGTGCGGACGAGCATGTTTGCGGCTGCGGCTTCGTCGATGAGCACCTTTGTCACGGTGGGGTCGTCGTAGAGGGTCCAGGCGGCGTGGGGATCGGTGGGGACGGTGCGGGTGAAGGCGAGCCGGCCTGCGAGGCTCGTCCCTCCGCGGGAATAGGCTGTGCCGAATCCGTCGTTCAGGTTGTACATCGTGAAGATCACGCGGCCGCGTAGCTTGCCGAGCGTTGGCCAGCCCTCGGTTTTTACGGCTTCGCCGAGTGTCGCGTGATCGCCTTGCACCTCGTCGGGCGTCACGATTCGCTTTTGGGGCCACACGCCGAGGATGACCTCGTGCAGGGTGCCGAAAGAGGCTTCGATGGTGTCGGCGCTGGGCGCGAGGTCCTTGAGGTCGAGCAGGATTGTGAAGGGCAGGTGGGCTGGATGGGCGTCGGACCAGCGCTTCATGACGCCGAGGCATTCTTGGAATGTCGCGCAGGTGCTCCCTTCGTCGAGGAAGGGCACGTGGGCGACCTTGTAGTCGCCGAGCGCCTCGTCGTAACGGAGGTCGAGCTCGACGCTGCGGACGCCTTGCTCGGCGAGCTGCACGTCGAGTGGCGCGTGGTCCACGGCGTACTCGGGCCCCGAGAGATCGGGGTTCGCCACGTGGAAGCTGTTGTGCGTGGCCTTTGCTTGCACGTGGTGGAGGCGCAGGACGTCGTCGAGCGGATATGCGAACGACGGCTTCGTGAGGGCGCTGCCGCCCTGATCTTCCGTGCCGCCGCACGCGCTGAGGGAGAAGGCCAGCGAAAGCAGGGATAAGCCGAGCGAAAGGCGAGAATGCATGATCCTGGTATGACAGCTCCTCCGGCGGGGATCGTCAAGGCCTGGAGAATGGGTCCGCGGGGGGAAATGCACCGAGCACGGCGGAGACATGCCGTGCGGACGAGCAAGAGCACGGCCGAAGGGCTGGTCCGCTCGATCGGTGGGGGGACGGAATGGGTTAGCAGCCTGTGGAATTATCGTCGCGAGCGCCCCGAAGCTAGGGCGACGGAGCGAGGAATCCTGAAGGATTTCGAGCGATGTCGACCGACGATTCGGGGCGCGCAGCAGATAAGTCCACAGGCTGCTAGCGGCGGAGCTTTTTGGCCATCTGCTCGCCGAGCTCGATGGCGCGGTTCGTGGCGGCTTCGACGGCGTCGATGAGCGTGCGGCGCAGGCCGCCGGCTTCGAGCGTGTGCAGGCCGGCGATGGCCGTGCCGCCGGGGCTCGTGACCATGTCCTTGAGCCTGCCCGGGTGTTCGCCTGTTTCGAGCTGGAGCTTGGCGGCGCCGTAGACGGTCTGCGCGGCGAGCAGGAGCGCGGTGTCGCGGCCGAGGCCGACCTTCACGCCGCCGTCCGCGAGGGCCTCGATCATCAGCATCACGTAGGCGGGGCCGCTGCCCGAGAGGCCTGTGACGGCGTCGATCAGCGTTTCGTCGAGCACCACGCAGCGGCCGACGGCCTCGAAGAGCGCGCGGGCGACCTCGAGGTCGTCTTTCGTGGCGTGCGAGCCGGGCGCGATCGCCGTGGCGCCTGCGAGCGCGATCGCCGCGGTGTTCGGCATCGAGCGAATGACGCGCGCGCGGTCGGGGAGGCGCGCCTCGATGGCCTCGATCGGCACGCCGGCGGCGACGGAGATGACGACGTCGCCCTCGTTCAGGCCGGCGGCGACGGCGCCGAGGATGCGGTCGACGATCTGCGGCTTCACGGCGATGACGACGACGTCGGCCCAGCGGACGAGGCCCTCGTTGTCGTCCGTGGTCTCGATTCCGTAGGTCTGGCGCAGCTCGGCGAGCCGCTGCTCCTTCAGATCGCTCGCCCGGATCTGGGCGGCCGTGACCGTGGCCGAATGCAGGAGCCCTCGGATGAGCGCGGACGCCATGCTCCCGCCGCCCACAAATCCGATTCGCCGCCCTTCCATGCGCTTGCGCAGATCGTTCATCGTGTCCCTTCCGGCGACGCACCCTACCAGAGCGCTCCGGCAGGGGACAGCGGATCCGGGAGAGGCGCGATCGTCCAAACCGCATGACGAGGGGTTGCGCGACGGGGTATCGCGATACATCCGTTAGGCTCGGAATGAAGTGGAGCCTCGGCTGGTTCGCTCGCCCGGAGGTTCGAGGGGAGAATTCATGATGTCCGTCCGTTCGTCCCAGCGTGCGTCTTCATTCGTAGCGCGCTCGGCGCTCGCCCTTTTGCTCGCCACGGGAATGCTCGGCTCCGCCGGTTGCGGGCACGAGGCCCATGCGACGCCGCCGCCGCCCTCTACCCAAGAGATCGCGCAGCAGGTATCGGCCGAGGCCGCCGCGGGGTTCACGGCCGCGCCCGCGTCCGCGCCCGCGCCCGTGCCCGCGACGTTCGACGTCGCCGACCTCGCCCAGCGCACGACCCCTGTGGTCGTCAACATCACGACGACGCAGAAGGTCGCCGCCGCCTCCGGGGGTCCGGGCTTCGGCGGAATCGATCCTTTCGACTTCTTCTTCGGGCCCCAAGGGGGCGGCGGGGGTGGGGAGCGTTCGCCCCGGAGCCCGGGGCGCTCGCTCGCGCGCACCGCGCTCGGCACCGGGTTCATCATCGACGCGGAAGGGTTCATCGTGACGAATGCGCACGTGATCGAGGGCGCGGACGAGGTGAAGGTGCGCCTCGCGGACGAGCGCGAGTTCGCGGCCGACATCGTCGGGCGGGATCCCAAGCTCGATCTCGCGCTGCTCAAGCTGCGCGGCGCGAGTGGCCTCCCGACGGCGGCGCTCGGGTCGAGCGAGGCGCTGCGCGTCGGCGAGCACGTGCTCGCGGTCGGCAATCCCTTCGGGCTCGGGCACACGGTGACGCTCGGGATCGTGAGCGCCAAGGCCCGCTCGATCGGCGCCGGCCCGTACGACGATTTCATCCAGACCGACGCGAGCATCAACCCGGGCAACAGCGGCGGCCCGCTGTTCAACTGGAAGGGCGAGGTGATCGGCATCAACACGGCCATCCGCGCCGGCGCGAACGGCATCGGCTTCGCGACGCCGGTCGACGCGCTGAAGGACATCCTGCCGCAGCTCCGCGAGAAGGGTCATGTCGAGCGCGGCAAGCTCGGCGTGCTCTTCCAGCCGCTCACGGCCGACCTCGGCAAGGCGTTTGGCATGGATACGCCGAAGGGCGCGCTCGTCTCGGATCTCGAGCCGGGCGGCGCGGCGGCGCGCGCGGGCATCAAGCCCGGCGACATCGTCGTCGCGGTGAACGGCACGCCGATCCACCACGCCGAGGATCTGCCCCGCAAGGTGGCGCGGCATGCGCCGGGCACGACGATCAAGGTCTCGCTCTTGCGTGGCGGCAAGCCGGTCGAGGTGACGGCGAAGCTCGATCAACTGGGCGACGTCGACGGCGGCGACGACGACGCGAAGCCCACGCGCGGGCCGAAGGCGCCGGCCACGTCGGCGAACAAGTTCGGCTTCCAGTTCTCGGATCTCGGGGGCGGCGGCGTGCGCGTCGATCGGGTGACGGACGGCGAGAGCGAGCTGTCGCCGGGCGACGTGCTGCTCGAGGTGAACGGCACGCCCGTGCGTGACGGCAAGGCGCTCGAAGCCACGCTCGGCAAGCTGAAGCCCGGCACCGTGGCGGTCGCCAAGATCCGCCGCGGCAAGGTCACGCGGTTCGCCGCGCTCCCCGTGCGGTGAGCCTCGACCGGGCTTGACAGCGCCCGCGCCGCGCGGTGCTGTCGGGCCCATGCACCCCGCCCCGTCGCCGATGCGGCGCCTCTCCGAGGCGCCGCGCCTCTACGTGCAGGAGGGCTTCGCCTCCGACGAGGAGGTGCGCCACGTGCTCGCCTCGTACGGGGATCGCGACGCGCTCACCCGCCGGGGGCTCCCGTGGCAGGCGAACGAGACGGGCGTGTCGAGCGAGCTGCCGGTCGAGGCCGACCCCGTCCTCGCGGCGATCGCGGCGCGGATCGAGGCGGTGCTCGGGTTTTCCTGCACGCTCGAGGAGCCGACGTTCCGGTTTCGCCGGTACGCGCGGGGCGACGCGCATCCGCCGCACCTCGACGAATACACGATCGGCGGCGCGCGCCTCGTGGCGACCGCGATCGTGTATCTCACGGACGCGGCGGTCGGGGGCGAGACGTTTTTCCCGCGCGCCGAGCCGCATCCGAGGGCCGTCGCCGCGCAAAAAGGGCGGCTCGCGCTCTGGTTCAACCACCGGGCCGACGGGAGCGTCGACCGCGCCGCGCTCCACCAGTCGAACACGCTCCGCGAGGGCGAAAAGGCGACGATCACGTATTTCGTGTATGCCCCCGTCGAGGCGGCCCGCGCGGGCGTCGTGGCCGACGAGGCGCCGGCGCGGGAGGAGGCTGCTTCGCGGCGGTTCGTCTGCGTGAACGACGGCGTGCCCGAGGCGACGATCCGCGTGCTTCGGGAGGCCTGCGCGGCGCGCGGGGTCGTCTACGAGGAGGTGCAGGCGGCGGATTTCGATTTCACGGCGGCCGGGCCGCTCCCGCCGGGGACCTTGCTCTTCCGGCCGGCCGTCTCGACGGCGGCCGTGCGCGTCGAGCAGGCGCTTTGCGGGCCGGGCGTCGTGACGTTTCATCGGGAGGCGGACGGCGTCTTTCGGGAGATCGGCCCCGATTGCGCGGTCCTCGAGCGGCGCGGGATCTCGGTGCCGCGATGGATATGGGGGAACACGACGAACCGGGGGATCTTGCGGCGGTACGTGGACGATCTCGGCGGCCTGCCGATCGTGATGAAGTTCGCCGGCGGGTCGGGGGGCGTCGGGGTCTTGCGCATCGACAGCCTGGCGGGGCTGTTCTCCACGATGGATCACGCGCGCGCGTCAGGCCGGATGCCCGTGCTCTCGGCTTACATCCCGGACGCGACGCACCACCGCTGCATCGTCGTGGGGGACCGCGTCGTGGGCTTCTGGCGCAATCGAACGGACGAGGACGATTTCCGGACCCACGCGACCGACGATCCGGCCGATTACCAGGCGCCGCCCGCGCCCGAGATCTTGGCGAGCGCCGTGGCCGCGACGGCGGCGCTCGACGTCGAGCTCGGCGGCGTGGACGTGCTCGAACATGCGAGCGGACGCCATTACGTGCTGGAAGTGAACTTTCCTTGTTACTTCGCGCGGGCCCGGCTCGTCGGTGGGCACGACGTGGGGGGCGCGATGATCGATTGGCTCGTGCGAAAAGCGGAGCGAGGGGGAGGGCGGTAGGGCGGCGCGCGCCTCAGGCGCGCTTGTCGCTCTGCTCGCCGCTGCGTTTGTCGCTCTGCTCGCCGCCGCGGGCGCTCTTGTCCTTGTCGCCCTTGTCCTTGCCGACCTTCTTGTCGCTCTGCTCGCCCTGCCGCTTCTCCCGCTCCTCCTGGTTCTTCCGCGCGGTGTCGTCGTCGGAGGCCGAGAGCGGCATGCCCGGGGAGACGCCGAGGGCCGGCGCGCTCTCGACCGTCGGGACGCGGCACACCCGAGGACCACCGGCAGGCGGCGTCACGCGCGCTTCGAGCAGGCCGAGATCGGCGAGCTCGTCGAGCGCGCGGAAGATCGCGTCGCGCGTCCCCCCTTCGGCTCCAGTGGCGGCCGCGAGGTCGGCGAGGTCCGCGACGGTCCGGGTGCCGTCGGCGTGCGCGAGGGCGAACGCGGCGAGGGGCGAGAGCGCGGGCACGGAGCCGGCGTCGGTCGAAGCGCTGCGGGCTTTCGGGGTCATGCGGATCTCCTGCGTAGGTAAGGTTCGTCCCAAACGTGACGATTCATATCACGGAGGGCCAGCGCGCACAGGGACGACCTACGGTTCGGCGCGGGGCGCGGGCATGGAAGCTTGTCGCGTGGTACGGGGCGCGCGTGAACCGCGTCGAGCCAGGGGGCCGAGACAGGAGCGCCCCGGAGGCCACGCGGGGCCCGCGGGAGGCGCTCGCGTGGATGGTCACCGCGCAGGTCCTGTTCACGATCATGGGCGTCTGCACGCGCCTCGGCGCGCAGCGGCTCCCGTGGTCGGAGGTCGCCGCGGCGCGCGCGGTGCTCGGGGCCGCGGTCGCCATCGCGATCGCGCGGATGCGCGGCGCCCCGCTCGTGATCCACGACCGGCGGACGGCGTGGGCCCGATCGATCTGCGGGACGGTCGCGATGATCTGCACGTTCTACACGCTCGGCGCGCCGGCGATCGCGCTCGGCGATGCCGTGACGCTCGGCGCGACGTCGCCGATCTTCATCGCGATCCTGGCGCCGTGGTTGCTCGGCGAGCGGAGCGGCCGGATCGTTTGGGTTGCAACGACGGTCGCGTTCGCCGGCGTGGCGCTCGTCGCCGGCCCGAGCTTCCGGCTCTCCGGCCGGCTCTCGCTGGTCTCGTTGCTCGGCGCGGTCGCGAGCGCGCTCGCCATGATCTGGCTGCGCCGCCTGGGCACGGGTCGGTCGGGTACGCCGCGCGAGAGCCCCGAGGCGATCGTCACGCACTTCTCGCTCGTGGCGGGCGTGACGCTCTCGGTCGTGGCGCTGCCGACGCTGCGCGTGCCGGACCTCGAAGGCGCGCTCTTCCTGCTCGGCACGGGCGCGAGCGGGGCGTTCGCGCAGATCGCGATGACGCGCGCGTACGCGCTCGATCGTGCGGCTCGCGTGGGGGTGTGGAGTTACCTCGGCGTCGTCCTGACGCACGTCGCGGCGATGGGGGTGCTCGGGGAGCGCGAGGATCCGATCGGGCTCGCGGGCTCGGCGCTGGTCATCGCGGCGGGGCTAGGGCTCACCTGGTCCGGCTTGCGTGAGGCGAGGGCGGCGACGCTCGCGTCGACCCCTTGCCAAACGGGCCGATGACCGCGATCCTCCCGTCGGGATGCCGCGCACCATTCGGAAGATCGCCATCAACACCGGGGGCGGCGACGCGCCCGGGCTGAACGCCGTGCTCCGCTCCGTCACGCTCGCCGCCATCGAGCGGGGCATCGAGGTCTGGGGCATCAAACATGGCTACCGCGGGCTGCTCGAGGACGAACCCGGCGGCCTCGTGCGGCTCGATCGCGACGCCGTGCGCGGGATCATGCACCTCGGCGGGACGATCCTCGGCACGGCGAACCGTGGCGATCCGTTCCACTACCCGACGCAGGAGGGCGACAAGGTCGTCCCCAAGGATCGCTCGGGCGAGCTCGTCGAGCGCTTCCGCCGCGAGGGCTTCGACGCGCTCGTCGCGGTCGGCGGCGACGGCTCGATGCGGATCGCGAACGCGCTGCTCGAGCGCGGCTTGCCGCTCGTCGTGGGCGTGCCGAAGACGATCGACAACGACGTCTACGGCACGGAGCTGACGTTCGGCTTCGACACGGCGGTGTCGATCGCGACGGAGGCGATCGACAGGCTGCACTCGACGACGGAGGCGCACGAGCGCGTCATGGTCGTGGAGGTGATGGGGCGGCACACGGGCTGGATCGCGCTGCGGTCCGGGATCGCGGGCGGCGCGGACGCGATCCTGATCCCGGAGATCCCGTTCTCCTACGAGTCCATCGTGCAGAAGGTGCTCCAGCGCGAGTCGCGCGGGCGGCGCTTCTCGATCCTCGTGGCGGCCGAGGGGGCGTGTCCGAAAGGCGGCGACCTGACCGTGCGCGACGCGGGCGACGAGTTCCGGCGCGTGGTCGTGCTCGGCGGCGTGGCCGAGCGCGTGGCCAAGGAGATCGCCGCGCGCACGGGCAAGGAGACGCGCTCGATGGTGCTCGGTCACCTGCAGCGCGGCGGCGGGCCCACGACCTTCGATCGGCTGCTCGCGCTGCGCTTCGGCGCGGGGGCCGTGCGGTTCCTCGTGCAGGGCTGCGAGAGCGGGATGGTCGCGCTGCGTTGCCATCGCGTGGAGCTCATCCCGCTCGCCGAGACCGCGGGGCGCACGAAGACGGTCGACCTCGACGGCGACACGGTGACGACCGCGCGCGAGATGGGCATCTGCTTCGGCGACGAGGCGCCGGGCCATTTCGCGCCGGGAGGCACGGCGGCCTCGTGAAGGTCCCGTGGGGGATCCCGCTCGGCGCCGCGCTCGCGCTCGGCGCGCCCGCGGCGCGCGCGAAGGAGCCGAGCAAGCCCGAGGTGCAGCTCGCCAAGGAGATGGTGAGGGACGCCGTCGTCGAGGCGAAGGCGGGGCGCTGCAACGACGCGATCCCGATGCTGGAGCAAGCGATCGCGATCCACGAGACGGGCGAGGCGCTGCTCGCGCTCGGCGATTGCCAGGCGACGATGGGCAAGCTGCGCATGGCGGTGGCCACGTGGAAGCACGGGGAAGAGATCGCGGAGGCGCAAAAGGACAAGGCGCGCCGCGAGGCCATCGAGAAAAAACGCAAGGAGATCGAGCCGCGTATCCCCACGATCCGGCTGAAGCTCCCCGCGGGCGTCACCGGCGTCGTCGTGACGATCGACGGCGAGGCCCTCCCGGAGACGAGCCTCCGCGCGCCCGTGCCGGTGGATCCCGGCGCGCACCAGATCGAGGCGAAGGCGCCGGGATACGACCCGTTTTCGAAGAAGGTCGAGGCCGAGGACGAGGCCAAGCTGACGGTCGAGATCACCTTTCCGGGGCTTCCCACCTCGGGCGCTTCGGCCTCGACGGGGAGTGTCGTCCCGCTCGGTACGTGGATCGCGGGGGGCGCGGCGGTCGCGTTCCTCGGCGGCGGCGTGGCGGCGTACCTTCTGGCGGGCGCGCATGCCGAGGCGGGCGCGATCGAGTGTCAAAAGCGGGTGCAGTGTGGCGGGGATCGCATCGACAGCGTGCGCACCTTCGATGGCCTCGCGCTCGGGGCGTGGATCGGCGCGGGGCTCGCGGCGGGCGCGGCGGTCGGGATCTGGGCGCTCGCGCCGAAGAAGGCGAAGGACGAGGCGTCGGCGCGGATCGTCGTGGGCCCGGGGACCGTCTCGCTCGTCGGGCGGTTCTGAGCGCTGAGCGGAGTTTGACAGTCCTCGAACGAGATCGATATCTTGGCTCGAAAGGCCCCGAGCCTGTCGAAACGGCCTGAAACATGACCAAAGTCCTCGTATTCGAGAGCGATCACGCGTTTGCCGGAGAGCTCCGTACCGAGCTCGGGCGTCTCGGCTGCACCGTGCATGTCGTCGACGACGGCAACGCCGGGCTTTCGCTCGCCGCGAACGACAGACCGGACCTGATCCTCCTCTCCATCGAGCTGCCGCGCATGAACGGCTTCTCGGTGTGCAACAAGCTGAAGAAGGATCCGCAGCTCAAGGACGTGCCGCTCGTCATCATGTCGAGCGAGTCGACCGACGAGACGTTCGAGCAGCACCGAAAGCTCCGCACGCGCGCCGAGGACTACGTGCACAAGCCGATCGCCATCGGCGAGCTGCTCGGCCACATCCGCGCCCTCGTGCCGATCGACGCGAACATCGAGCCGGACGCGATCGTCATCGACGACGCCGAGGTCATCGAGGAGGCCGACGTCGAGGAGGTCCAGGAGGAGGAGGAGGCAACCGCCCCTGCCGAGGGCGCGGGCGAGCGCGAGATCGACGACTTCCTGGGCGGCGCCTTCGATCGGCTGATGGCCGACGACGACGAGGAGAAGACGCGGGCGCAGGTGTTCCCGCTGATGCCGCCTGCACCTTCTGCCCCGGCCGCGCCGCCATCCCCGCCGCCGCCTCCTCCTCCGCGACCTCCGCGCATGAGGAACCACAAAATGGTGAGCGCGAGCGACGGATTCACCGCGAACAACACCAAAAACGCCACCACGGCCACGCCAATCCA
>NZ_SSMQ01000034.1 GCF_005144585.1 Polyangium fumosum
AGGCGCGGCTCCCGTCGCAACGGTGGTCGCGCGGCGTGGCGGCGCGGGACGCCCCGGGACTGGCGGCGGCGCCATCGGCGGAAGCGGCGGCGGCGCCATCGGCGGAAGCGGCGCGGGCGCGGCGGCGGCGGGCTCCGGTGCGGCGCGCACCACGGTCGTCGTGGGCTTCGGCGGGAGCGGCCCCACCGCGGGCACGACCTTGCCAGGCGGAGCGGGCTTCGGCGCGGACGCGCCTTGCGGCGGCTGCGCGGCTTGCGCGGGCGGCGCGGGCTTTCCGGGCGCTGCGGGCTTCCCCTTGTCCGGCACGTCCCAGCCCGCGTCCACGGACATCATGGCGGGTCGCGCCTGCGGGGCGGGTTTGTCCTCGGCCTTCGGCTCGTCGGGGCGCTCGTCTTTCTCGGCCACGCGTCGATGCTACACGGCTTGCCCGTCGATCGAGCAAGCCCTGGGCAAGAGGGGGCCCTCCTTCACGTGGGGACGGGCGTCAGTTGCACTTTGCGCCGATGCAGGCCGCGAACTCCGCGCCGCACTCGGACTGGATGCACCCGAAGTCGCCGCCGCAGTCGGGAAGCACGCCGACGGCGCAGGTGAGCACCTGGTCCACGAAGAACTGCACGTCGGCGCAGCCCTGGGCGACGCAGTTCGCCACGCACGTCACGCTGAATTTCGGGGGATTCGCGTTGAGATCGAGGCACCCGAGGGCGCACGTGACCACTTCGAGGCAACCCTTCGTCTGGCACGTCCCGCAGTCCTGGGGGCAGATCGAGCACGTCTCGAACGCCTCGCACTTGCCGTTCGGGCACACCGAGCAGACGCCGCAGTCCGCCTGGCACGAAGCGCACGTCTCGGTCCCGGTGCAGATGCCGTCGCCGCACCCCGCGCACTTTCCGCAATCTCCGGGGCACGTGAAGCAGTTCTCGGTGCCCGCGTCGCACTCCTTGTCGCCGCAGCTCGGGCACGCGTCGCAGTCGGGCGCGCAGGAAAGGCAGTCCTCCGGCGACGTGCAGAACCCGTCGCCGCAGCTCGAACACGCGCCGCAGTCCCCGGGGCACGACGCGCACGTCTCGCTCGCGTCGCACGCGCCGTTGCCGCACGTCTGGCAGAGCCCGCAATCGACGGGGCACGTCGCGCAGCTCTCGTTCGGATCACACGTTTTGTCGCCGCAGCCCGCGCACGCCCCGCAGTCGAGCACGCACGTCGCGCAGCTCTCCCCGTCGCCGCACGTTCCATCGCCGCAGCTCGCGCACACCCCGCAGTCGACGGGGCAGTTCTCGCAGGCCTCGATCCCGGTGCACGCGCCGTCGCCGCATCCCGCGCAGAACCCGCAGTCCTGCGCGCAGGTCGCGCACGTCTCCTCGGGATCACACGTGCCGTCGCCACACGCGCCGTCGCCGCCCAGGCTTCCCCCCTCCGCGGGCGTGATGCTCGTGCGGCCGCATCCGGCGAAGGGGAACAACGCGCCGAGCGCGCCGAGCAACATCACCCCGACGAACGACCTCTGCACGAAGCGCCGCGAGCTCTGCATGGGATCCACCTGTCGAACGAAGAAAACGAAGCGAGCGAGCTTCGATCCTACCCGACGAGGCATCCCCGTGCTGCGCGCCTGCGCGGTCTTCTTTCAGGCGCACAAAAAAGGACACCCCGGCGATCCGCGGGAAGCGGATCGCCGGGGTGTAAGTCGTTTCACTTCGGGGCGGCCTCGCCACCAGCCGGCGGCGCAGCCTGGTCGCCCGCCGGAGCGGCGCCGTCAGCCGGCTTCGCATCGGCCGGAGCACCCTCGGCCGGCTTCGCATCGGCCGGGGCACCCTCAGGCGACTTCGCCTCTTCCGCCGGAGCGCCGCCGCAGGCGACCGCGAGGAGGGAAACCGAGAGAGCGAGGATGATGTGCTTGATCATGTTCGTGATCCTCCGTACTAGCTAGAAGCTCCCGCAGACGTCCGACCTGCGGCACTCCCCTGGACGCCCAAGGTCCCTGGAACGGCTCACGTGAACTTCAAAAAAATCTTTGTAGCCGCCGTGAGCCACCTGCCACACCCTGAGCGTCCTTAGACACGCAGGATTAACGAAAATGGCGCCGAGACTTCAGCGCGGTCGGTTGCGGCTCGTCGAGCCATCGCCCCGCCCCACGAACGAGGGCGATGAGGTGGCCGCGACTCCCATCGCCGACGATCGCGCCGAAGCCAAGCGCCCGCCCGAGACCTCGCGTGTCCCCAAAGGCAGGCGCTCCGCCCTCGCCGACCTGCCCGACGCGCAGCTCGTCGGCCTCGGCGCAGAGGGCGACGTCCAGGCCCTCGAGATCCTCTACCGGCGCCACGCGGCCTTCGCGATCAACCTCGCCACGCGGATCGAGGGCTCGCCGCGCGACGTGGAGGACATCGTTCACGACGCGTTCCTCCGCGCCTTCGAGCGCCTGCGTGATCTCACGGATCGCGCGGCGTTCCGCGGCTGGCTCGGCTCGATCGTGGTGCACGCGGTGCGCTCGCGCATGCGCCGCGGCAAGCTCCTGAACCTCCTCGGGCTCGGCCGCGCGAGCGAGCCCGTGGATCTCGACGCGATCGCGAGCCCCGAGGCCTCGCCGCACGTGCGCGCGCAGCTCGCCCAGATCTACGCGCTCCTGCGCACGCTCCCCTCGGACGAGCGCATCGCCTGGACGCTCCGCTGCATCGACGGGCACGAGCTCGAAGCGGTCGCCGGGCTCACGCGGTGCTCGCTCGCCACGGTCAAACGTCGTATCACGCGCGCGCAACGCTTCCTCGACGAACACTTCGTCGACCCGACCGGCAAGGAAGAACCGGTGAGCAAAGAGGTGGACCAATGACCCGCCGCGTGGTGCCTCCCCTGCGCCCGCAAGACCTGCGGGATCACGCGGATCCGGCGCGCATCGAGCGCGTCTGGGACCGTCTCGAGCACGATCTGCCCGGACGCCGCGAGCCCGAACGCGCACGCATGACGGGCACCCTGCTCGCCGTCGCCGCCGCTGCCGTCGCCGCCTTCAGCGCGGGCCTCTACGTCGGGTCGAGCTCGAGCGGCGAAGGCGGTCCGACCGAGGTCCGCGCGATCGCGGCCGAAAACAATGCGTCGCCGAGCGTGCTCGCTGCAGGGACCCGGCAAGCGAGGTATCCACTGCCCGGCGGCGGCACGTTGACCCTCTCGCCCGGCGCCACCGTGGAGGTCGAGCGCGGCGAAGGCGAAGCCGTGACGTTGCGCCTCCTGCGCGGCGAGGCCTCGGTGGACACGGCCAGCGCGCCCAAGGCCGCGGAGATCGCGCTCGTCGCCGAAGGCGCAGCCCTCTTCGCGCGCGCGGGCAGCGTGGTGTTTGTCCGGCGAAACGAGGCCGACATCGACGTGCGCGTGGCGAGCGGATCGGCGCGCGTCTCCTGGCCCGCCGGCTCGCGCGAGCTCTCGGGCGGCGACGGCCTCGAAGCCGTGCCGATGATCGCGCTCGCCGAGGCCCCGCACGACGATCCGACGAACCCCGATCCGCGCCCGCGCCGCACGATCGCGCCGATGCCCCGCGACATCTCTCCCCGCACGCTCGCGCTGCCTCTGCGCCCCGAGACGCCGGCGGTCGCGATCGCGGCGCCCGACTGGCGCGCCAAGTACAACGCAGGCGAGCTCGCCCAGGCCCTCGAGCTCCTGCGCCAGCAGCCTGGTGGGATCGAAGGCGCCATCGCGTCGTCGAGGAGCGCCGCCGAGCTCGTCGTGATCGGCGACATCGCCCGCGCCAAAGGCGGAGATCCTTCGGCCGCGTTGCTCGCACTCACCCGCGTCGTCGAGGGCTTCCCGAACGATCCGTACGCGGAGATCGCGGCCTTCACGCTCGGCGGCATGTACGAGAAGATGGGCCAGGCCGATCAAGCACAAAAGTACTTCGAGCGCGCGCGGAGCCTCAAAGGTGTGCTGGCGGAGGACGCCCTCTGCAAACAGATCCGCGCCGAGCACCGCGCCGGTCGGAAGGAGGAGGCGGCGCGCATGGGCACGGAGTATTCGAACAAGTACCCCGATGGCCGGTGCAAGGAGGACGTGGAGCGTATTCTCTCGGGCGAGGAGCCCACGCAGGAGGAGCCCCAAGCTTCACCAGACGCGGGAGCAGGCGACGCAAGCGCGCCCTGAAGCACCACGCGCGTGGCGCTCGCCCACCCCGCGCGTGGCCCTCGCCGCCCTCGTGACGTTCGCCCTCGGCCCGAGCGCCGCGCGCGCCGAAGGGCCTGCGGCCGCCACCACCCCGCCCGCCGTCGCTCCAGCCACGCCCGCTGCCACGGCCCCGCGCCGCGTCGAGGTGCGCCTCTCGCTCTCGCGCGCGGCCGCCGAGGCGCTTGGCGGCGAGCCCCGCGTGCGGCGCCTGCTGGAGATCGAGCTCGACGACACGGGCACGCTCGCGCCCGGCCCGAGCGGCCCGCTCGGCGACGACGTGGCGCACGTGTGGATCGATCTCCCGAGCCCGTCCGAGGTCCTCATCGAAGCGAGGCTCGCCGAACGCACCGCTGGGCGACGTTTCCTCCTGATCGGCGGCCTCAACCCCGACGTCGCCGCGCGCCTCGTGGCCATCGCCGCAAACGAGCTCGTCCGCGCGCAGGCACGCCCGCTCCGGCCCCGCAAAGCCCCGGCCCCACGCACGCCCACGCCGAAGGAACTCGAGCTCGCTGCGCGGCGCGCCCCCGCGATCGTCTGGTCGGCCGCGCCGAGCTTCGCGTTCCTGCCCGGTTCGTCCGGCACCTTGTGGGGCGCGGGCGCGTCGCTCGGCTTCCGCGGCGCCGGCGTGAGCGAGCGCGCGACCGCTCGCTGGCTCACGGGCCCCACGAGCGCCGGCCCCACGCGCTGGTTCGAGGTCGGCCTCGCGGTCGACTACCGCGTCTACCTCGGCTCGTCGGTCCGCCTCGCGCTCGGCGCCGACGCTGCGCTCGGCTTCCTGCACCTCGGCGACGCGCGCGCGACGGACGGCATCCTCGGCGCGCGGGACGCGTGGTCCGGCCGCGCGGGCGGCCTGCTCGGCGTCGACGTGCGCGCGTTCGGCCCCGCGTGGCTCGGCCTTCACGTGAGCCCGGGCGCCATCCTCCGACCCACGCGCTTCGAGACCGCGGGCGGGCTCGGCGGCACCGTCGAGGGGCTCTGGCTCGGCGTGGACCTCGCCTTGCAGCTCGAACATCCGCTCGCCCGATCCGTTTCGACGAACCCCCGTTGATCGCTCGCGAGGAAGGGGCCTTGTGCCTCGGCGGCGCGTCTCCATGAACCTCGGGGGGAGCCTTTCGATGCAACACCAGCGAGAGCCCGAGGAGACCTTCGTGCTCGGGCCTGCGAGCGCGGGGCGTGCGCTGCGCGCGCGCTTCGGCACGTTCGTCGGCGCCGACTACCTTCCCGGCAAGACGGCGATGCGCGACGCGCTTTGCGAGCGGTTCGGCGTCTCGCAGCTCGAAGCCGAGGAGCTCTGCGACGCGCTCGAAGCCTCGGGCGCGCTGCGCTTCATCAGCACGCCCGACGGCGAGGGTTTCCACATCGACAGCGACGTGGTCGACGAGGCCGCGTAACGCGCCTCCTGCTTCGCCGCGCGTCGAGCGACCTCGGGGCACGCGTGTTGCCCCTTCGCCGGGGGAGCAGCTCGACCCGGCGCGCGCGCTGCCACCGGAGGAGCCACCATGTTGGACCGAGGCTGGACGATCTTCCGCATTCGCGGCATCCCCGTGAAGCTCCACATCACGCTCGTCCTGTTTCTCCCGTACGTCGCGTTCGTCACGTCCTCCCAGTTCAAGGCCATCGCCGACGCCGTCGGCGTCCCGCGGAGCGACCTGCACCTGCCGCCGCTCGTGTGGGGCACGATCCTCGCGGTCGGGCTCTTCGTCTCCATCCTGCTGCACGAGCTCGCGCACTGCCTCGTCGCGGTCTCGAACGGCGTCCGCGTCCGATCGATCACGCTCATGATGCTCGGCGGCGTCTCGCGCATGGAGCGTGATGTGCGGCCCGAGCGTGAGGCGTGGATGGCCTTCGCCGGGCCGCTGTCGAGCTTCGGCATCGCCGTCGCTTGCTGGCTCGCCTCGCTCTTGCCGCTCCTCGCCGAGGTGCGCGTCGCCTTCCTCGCGCTCGCGCTCGCCAACGCTGTCCTCGGCGCGTTCAACCTCCTGCCCGCCTTCCCGATGGACGGCGGCCGCGTCCTGCGCGGCCTCCTCTCGACGCGGCTCGGCATCCGACGCGCGACGAGCGTGGCCGCGACGATCGGCAAGGGCATGGCCGTGCTCTTCGGCCTCTTCGGCCTGCTCTCGTTCAACGTGCTGCTCGTGCTCATCGCGGTGTTCGTGTACATGGGCGCGGCCGGCGAGCAGGGGCGCAGCCAGTGGAGGCAGGTCCTCGAAGGTTTGCCCGTGGCCGAGGTGATGACCGATCGGCTCGGCGAGGCGCACGCGGACGAACGCGCGGGCGAGGTCGCGCGGCGGCTCTTCCGGCAGAACCTCGCGGGCGCGCTCGTGGTCGACAACGGGCACGCGCACGTGCACGAGCACGACGCGCTCGACCCGGAGCACGTGCTCGGCGTGGTGACAGCGTGGGACCTCGCGCGTCCCGAGCTTCACCGCGTGCCCGACGCGACCGTCGGCAAGGCCATGCGGACGGACGTGCCACGCGTGCACACCCGGGACGACGCCGCGGCCACGCTCGATGCGTTGGTGAGTGGAGAAGCGGAAGCGGTGCTCGTGCTCGACGAGGGCGAGCACGTCGTGGGTCTCGTGACGCCGGCCGACCTGCAGCGCGCGCTCGCGCTCCTCGGAGCAGCCGGCGGACGGGGTCGTTAGTCCCGAGGGGGACGCCTCGCGTCCCCCTCTCAGCCAGACAATGCCCGGCGGATTCATCCCCCGAGGCGAGTTCGCTTCGCGACCTCGCAGAGCAGCGAACGAGGCGCTGCTCTAGGCGCTCATCTTCGGAATGATCAGACGCACGCGCGCGCCGCCGCTCGGCGCATCCTCGATCTCGAGGTGCATGCGCACGTGCGCCGCCACCGCCGTCGCGGCGATGAGCGAGATCCCCGCCGGACGACCTGCCGCGAGCACCTCGAAATCACGACTCAACACGCCGGTCCTCGCCGCCTCGGGCAGCGGGTGCCCGGCGTCGTCGACCGCGAGCGCGTACCCGCCGCTCGTATGCTCGGCGAGCGTCAGCACCACCTCCGTGCCCGGCGGCGATGCGCTGATCGCATGATCGAGCAGCGCGTGCATCAGCACCGTCAGCGCCCCGATTTGCGTCACCTCGTACGCGCTCTGCGGCGCGTGCAGCGTCACGCGCACATCGTGCCGCGCTGCGCGCCCCATGTCGTCGCGCACCACGTCCCGCAGCGCCTCGGCGATGTCCACGTGCCGCGGCAGCTCGCCGATCGGGCACGCGCCGAGCCGCGCGAGGTCCCCCATCGTCTCCGACGCCGCCGTCACGTGCCGCATTGCGCTCGCCACGATGTCGCCGACTTCGCCCTGCCGATCCCGAAGCGGCAAGAGGTCGCGCGTGATCGCCGAGAAGATGCCGCGCAGCTCCGACACGAGCCCACGCATGCCGGCCACGAGCACCGCGAGCCCCTCGCTGCTCACCGGCTCGATCGACGCGCTCGCCGGCGGCAAGCTCGACACCTTCGTGTTGCCGCTCGCGAACACCGCCGCGAGCTCTTTCGCGTAGGCCTCGCCTTGCTCCTGCGCGGCCTTCAGCTCGCGCTTCAGGTTCTCGAGCTCCAGCCGCTGCATGTCCACGTCGGCCGGCAGGACCAGCGTCTGCATCGAGCCGTCGAGCTCGAGCCGCCCGCCGTGCCGGATCGCCATGCGCGACAGCCACGCGCGCTCCGACTCGAACGTCGCGGGCTGGTCTGGACCGAGCACCACGCTGACCTTCACCTCTTCGCCTTCGCGGCGCACGCTCACCTCGGAGGTGCCCTTCGCGTTCGCCGGGTCGCCGGCTTGACCGACGAGCAAGAGCAGCATGCGACGCAGCTCGGCCTCGTCGCCGAACACCGTCGTGCCCTCGCCCATCTCGATCTGCACGCGCGCCTCGGGCGCGACCTCCCACATGAGCTGCGCGAGATCGATCTTGCCTCGCCGCCCTCGGCTCGCGGGATGCCCGTGGAGCGAGGCCAGCATGCCGACGGCCTCGTCGAGCTGGTTCAGCGTCGTCTCCACGGCGACCGTGCTCTCGCCGTCGGGCACGCGAACGGAGCCCGGGGGCCCGTCCTGGATGATCACTCCCTGGCGGAGCTTCTGCGCTGCAGTGCGGGCTTCCTGCGCGAGCAGCCACGTCAGCTCGTTGCGCGTCAATCGATCGCTCGTCACCCGATCTCCGTCCTCTGCGCTTTCTTCGAGAAATCGCGCCGACGCATGATGCCAGAACCCGTCCTGCCCTGCTACGCTGAAGGCGGACCTGCCTCCTCTTCCTTTGCCATGACGAGCGCCGAGACGAAGGCTCCGCGGCCCCGGCTCCTGCGACATCTTCGCTGGATCCCAGCCCTCCTCCCCGTGGCCGCGCTCGCGAGCGCTTGTGGGCCATCCACCGCGCCGAACCCCTTCACCCTCGACGCCGGCCCCGACGGCGCAACCGACCCCGACGGCGGCACGGGCGGCGGTACCGGCGGCGGTAATCCCGACGACGGTGGCACGCCCGACGACACCCTCGGCGGCCCTTGCAACGACGACACGCAATGCGACGACGCCATCGCTTGCACCGTCGACGCTTGCGACACCTCGATCGCGCGTTGCCGCCACAGCCCCGACGACGCGGCTTGCCAGGACGGCGTCTACTGCGATGGCGTCGAGCGTTGCGCGCCCAAGCTTGGCTGCCTCCCCGGCCCTCCCGTCGCTTGCTCCGACGGCGACGTCTGCACCATCGACACCTGCGTCGAGTCCACGGGCGCCTGCACCCACGTCCTGCGCGACGCCGACGGCGACGGCGCGCCCGACGGGCACTGCATCGCCAAGGGCGACTGCAACGACGACGATCCCAAGGTCTCCCCCGCGCTGCCCGAGGTCTGCGCGAACGGCAAGGACGACGACTGCGACGGCGCCGTCGACGAAGGCGACTGCGCTTCCCCCAAGCACGACACCTGCAGCGATCCCCTCGTGATCGACGCGCCCGGCGCCTACACGATCGACACCACCGCCGCCGCCTCGAACTTCGCCGCCTCGTGCAACGTCAACAACCAGCCCGCCGCGCGTGACGTCGTCGCCGCCATCGTCCTCCCTGCGGGCCCGCCCCTCGACGTCGAGATCACCGCCCGGACGAACGGCGCCGACGTCGCCATCGCCCTCCTCGGCCAGTGCGGAGATCCCTCCACCGAGATCACCTGCGGCACGTCGTTCTTCCACCCCCAGGGCGGCCGCTTCGCCAAGATCCGCGGCCGCGGCCTCGGGGATCCTGCGAAGACCACCGCGCTGCCGCTTTACGTCTTCGCCGACGCGGACACGCCCGTCATCCTCGACGTCGCCTTCCTCCCGCCCGAGCCCGTTCCCACGAACGAGACCTGCGGCACGGCCGAGCCCATCTCCTTCGGCGTGCCCTTCTTCTCCACCTTGGTCGACGCCGCCACGGACGTCGGCATCTCCTGCGCGCCGCTCACCGGCGAACTCCTCTACAGCTTCGAGCTCGCGTCCCCCGCGAACGTCCACGTTTATGCGAGCTCCGTCGACGGCGACGGCTTCCCCGTCATCTCCCTCCGCGACGCGGACTGCGCGCTGCCCGAGGACGAGATCACCTGCAAGGGCGCGCCGATCGTTGACGTCTTCCGCCACGCGCTCCCGGCGGGCACGTACCATGTCGCCGTCGCTGCCGGCGCGCCCACGATCGTCTCCACGACCGTCGTGATCGAGCCGCCCACCGAGCCTCTCCCCGATGAAACCTGCGAGGGCGCCCCCGCGCTCACGCCCAACGTCACCCTCGACGTCGACCTCCTCGATCGGCAGGACGACGTGCAGCTCGGCTGCTTGCCGGGCGCCGTCGACGCGGCCTACACGCTCTCCTTGCCCGTCGCCTCCGACGTCCTCCTCGTCCAGCGCATCTCCCAGGGCGACACCGGCGCCGTCACGCTCGCCCTCCCAGCGTGCGCC
Organism: Polyangium fumosum; assembly: GCF_005144585.1. Lineage (GTDB taxonomy): Bacteria > Myxococcota_A > Polyangia > Polyangiales > Polyangiaceae > Polyangium > Polyangium fumosum. The sequence continues at coordinate 10,059 of NZ_SSMQ01000034.1, forward strand.
GACCCCTTGGATCAGCTCATCTGCGATCCTGGTTCGCAGTCGCCTCTCCGCATCGGCAAGCGCAACGTCCCGGCCGGCGATTACCGGGTCGTCGCCGAATCCCTCCTCGGCCAACCCGCGCAGGTCACGGCGTTCGTCCGCAAGACCACGCCGCCTGTGGTCGTCCCCTTCGCCGACGCTTGCGCCGACGTGCTCATGATTCCCGCGACGGGCGGTTTTTTCCAGGGCAACACCGCGAATGCCACGGCGAGCTTCAATGCGGGCTGTGATCAAGGCGGAGGGCCCGAGGGCGGGGCGCGTGACCAGCTCCTCGGGCTCTCCCTGTCTGATAAAAAACGCGTCGTGCTGGACATGGGCGGATCGGGGTACACGACGCTCCTCGATGTTCGAAAAGGTCCCGATTGCCCCGGCGTCGAGGTCCCGAAGGCCTGCGCCGTCGGTTACGGCCAAAACAAAAGCTTCCTCGACCTCACCCTCGATCCTGGTGTATATTTCCTCCAAATCGATGGGCTCGGCCAGGATAGCGGCCCTTGGTTCCTCGACGTTCGTATCGTTGATCCCTGAACGACTCGTTCTTCACCCCCTTTTCTTCTTTTTCGACCTCGCCGATCCAGCTTGCGCGCTGACGGTCACGTTGAAGGCGAGTCGATGGATCTCCTCCACAGCGCGCTCGGCCTCGCTCGGCGTCATCGCGAATCCCGTGAACATCTTGCGCCCGGCATACCGCGCCGGATCGATGCCCTCGGCATTCACGTAGATCAGACCGTCGCTGCCCAGCGCGAGCTCCGTCGGGAGCTCCGACGGGACCTCGTCCTCCTTCGTTCGGACATCTCTCGTTCGTCGCCTCGTCGCCACCGCCATAACGTCCTTGCGGATGCTGGTTTTTCGGGGTCGAACCGATTTGTCACGCATGTACGGGCCCTCATTGGGAAGGACGCCGAACTCTGCAGACCCGACCAAGGCTCTTCCATGCTCGGTTTTTCCCCGAACGTCAAGCTCGGTTTTTCCGGGACCGTGGTTTGTCGTCGCGGAGGTTTGTCCCACGACCCTGGCACGCGGGCGGGGTCCGGTCCGGACGGCGCTCAGCCCGCGTTCGCCTTCGACGTGCCCTGCTCCGCGGCAAGCGCCGACACGAACGCCCCGCGGAGCGCCTCGAAGTCCTCGATCGAGAGCGTATGGCTATCCTGGACGAACCCATTGAACCAGTGCTTCGGCGCGCCCGGCCGGAGCGACTCCAGGATCGGCCGCGTCCGGATCTCCTTGCCGAGCTCCCCGAGCACCACGAATTTCTTGCGGAATGGCGGTGCCCCGCCGTCCATCCCCCGGATCGAGGGCGCCTCGTCGCGGTACGTCTCCCCCGTGAACATGCCCATCGCCCGCAGGCCCCGGCCGCGCCCCGTCACGTGGAAAAAAAACGGATCGCCCTTGCCGTACCGATCGAGCTCGGCCTGCCTCCGCCGCCCGAAGCTCTTCGTCTGCATGCAGAGCGCGTAGCTCTTCGCCGTCACCACGAGCAAGTGCCGCCGCGCCGACGCCTTGCCGCGCTGCTCGCCGAGCTTCTCGGCCACCGCGAAGCCGAGCCGCGCCTCGGCCGAAGGATCCGGCGCGCGCTCGATCGCCGCTCGACGCGCGGCCCGCAACGCCTCGTACTCGGCCTCGAACACATACGACAGCGGCCACGACAGCTCCGACCAGAAGAGCTCCTCGAAGAGCCGCATCGGCCGTTCGAGCTCCGGCTCCGACGCGCTCCCCTCGATCCGCACGTTCACTGCGAGGTCCCGCGAGAGCCCCGACGCCGCGAGATCCGACGAACCCACATAGACGACGCGCCGCGGGCCGATGTCGAGCACGTAGAGCCGCGGCAGAAAAGCCGTCCCGCTCCATGCGTGATAGATGCGGCAACGCGCGCCCGGCATCCGTTCGAAGCGGCGCAGCATCGCCGTCTCCGTCCCGTACCCGTCGAGCCCGGCGAGCAGCATCAGCTCGCCGCCGCGCTCCACGAACCCCACGAGAGCGATCACCCCGAGCGCGCTCGCCTCCGCGCGGCTCACCGCGATGCAGGCCCGCGTCGCCTCGCCGAGGTCCGCGGCGAGCCGGGCCCCCATCTCTCGGCCGTGACGCAAGAGCTCGATGGTCGGCATGCCACCCGCATTTCTAGCAAGGGATCCCGCGCCGCGTCGAGCCTCTTTCCGCGGCGCGCGCGTTCCAGGGCAAACGCGGGTCCCGGTCCGATTGACGCCCCTCGCCGGCTCGGGTCTCCTCGCGACGCATGAGCCACGATCCCGAGCGCGAGCTCGTCTACTTCGACATCCGCGGCCGAGCCGAATCGATCCGCCTTTTGCTCGCCTACGCGCAGGCGCCGTACATCGATCGGGGCATCCCGCGCGCCGACTGGCCGAGCCTCAAGAAGACCGTCCCCCTCGGCCAGGTCCCCGTCCTCGTCGAGCGCACGCCCGCGGGCGAACGCGTGATCCCGCAGAGCCAGGCCATCCTCCGCCACCTCGCCCGCGTCTTCGGGCTCGACGGGGCGAACGAGGACGAGCGCGTCCGCGCTGACATCGTCGCCGAGACCGTCCTCGAGCTCCGGACCGCGTGGAACCGCGTCGCCTACAACCCTGGCTGGCTCAAGGACCAAGCCGCCACCGACGCGCATTTCCGCGACGTCTTCCCCCGCTTCCGCGCGACCCTCGAAGGTTTGCTCGAACAATCCGAGGAGCGCGGCGCCCTCTACTTCGCTGGCTCCGCGCCCACGCACGCGGACTTTTTCGCCTTCGACACCCTCGAATCGCACCGCGAGGTCGTCCCCTCTTGCCTCGACGGCCACGGCTCGCTCCAGCGCTTCCTCGACGACATCCGCGCCCTGCCCCCGATCGCCGACTACCTCGCCCGCCGCCGCCCCTCGGACTTCCAGCGGGCCTGACCCCACTTCCCGGTCGTTTCGTATCACAAAAGGTCTAAGATAGACCTTGCAAGGGACCCGTGTGTCTGCGACTGTCTACATACCTTCCACAAAGGGTAGACAAACCATGCGATCCTTGCGCCTATCTCAGCTCCTCGTGATCCTTGTTGGCTGCGCGCCGTTTGCGGCGGTGGCGTGCAGCGACGACCCGACGAACCCGAACACGACCACGAGCTCGAGCAGCGCCTCCGGCAGCGGCGGTGGAGGCGGCGTCGGGGGCGACGGCGGGATGGGCGGCGTCGGCGGCGGCAGCTCGAGCTCCGGCACCCCCGGCGTCGCCTGCGCCGATGCGCTCCTGCCGCTCCAGAACCCGCGCGCCCACACCCTCGGCGAGACCTTTTATTTGCCGCGTTTCCTCACGGATCCCGGCTGCCCCGCCGAGCTCGCGTGGCAGGTCGTCGCGGCGCCGCCCGACAGCAAAAACGCCGTCTACAACACCGGCGCCCCCGAGCCGCGCTTCACGCCCGACGTCCCCGGCAACTACACCTTCCGCCTCAACGACCCCGCGCAGACCGAGCTCACGCTCCGCGCCGTCGCCCGCACCCCCGAAGCGCGCTTCCGCAACCACCACCTCACGCCGCTCCACGGCGCCGCCGCCGTCGACGGCGAGCTCTGGACCACGAACGGCGCCTCCTACACCGTCACGCGCCTCGTCCCCGAAAATGGCCAGTGGAAAAAAGCCGGCGAAATCACGGTCGGCGCTTGGCCCGCCGCGATCGCGCATCACCCCGGCGACAAGAAGGTCTACATCGCGCAGCGCGGCGGCGACACGGTCGGCATCCTCGATCGCGACCGCAACGTCCTCGAAGACGCGCTCTGGGTCGGCGACGAGCCGAGCGGCCTCGCCATCGCGCCCGACGGCGCGACCCTCTACGTCTCGCTCGCCACGATGCGCAAGGTCGCCGTGGTCGACCTCGCCAAACGCGAGGTCAAGGCCACGATCGACGTCGGCTTCGACCCCCGCGCCCTCGCGCTCTCGGCCGACGGAAAACGCCTCTTCGTCGCCTCCTACCGCTCGGGCAACAAGATCAAGGACACGCGCGGCACCTACGGCCCCGGCGACGACGAGGACATCTGGATCGTCGACACCGAGACCCAAAAGGTCTCGCTCGTGATCTCCGGCGTCGCCGCGGATCTCCGGTCGATCGCGCTCTCGGAGGACGGCGCCGAGCTCTACGTCGCCTCGACCGACGGCGACCCCGAGCCCTCGCAGTCCGCGCCGGGCGCCGAGCCCTTCGTCCACGAGGTCGTCGTGCTCGGGGCCGACCCGGCCAAACCCGACTACGGCACCGTCCTCCGCCGCGCCGATCTCACGCGGCAATCGGGCTCCGGCGGCGCTGTCGTCAATCCCTCGGGTGTGCTCGGCGTCGGCGATACCATCTGGGTCGCGTCCGAGTCCTCCGACGTCGTCGTGGCCCTCGACCGCGCCACGCTCGCCGAAAAAGGCCGCACCGCCGTCGGTCCCGGCGCGCGCGCGCTCGTCAAGATCGGAAACGACGTCGCCATCCACTGCTACCAGAGCTTCGAGGCGAGCTTCCTCGACGCGACCGGCACCGTCGTGCAGACCGTCTCCCTCACCGAGGACCCGCGCCCCGCGGACATCGCCCTCGGCGAGCGCGTCTTCACGCGCCCGGGCGGCGGCTTCGCCTCGAACCACGCTTGCTCCAGTTGCCACGTCGAAACGCAGAACGACGGCATGGTCTGGCGCTTCGGCCCGCAGATCTGGCACAACGTGCGGCCGCTCCAGCTCCTCGACGCCACGACCCCGCTCGAATGGGGCGCGTACGTCTCGAACACGGACAATTTCGGCTATCAGGGCCCGAGCTCGATCGTCGGCCGCCCGGCCACGCCCGAGGAAGCGCTCGGCATGCAGGCCTTCTTGAGCTCGCTCCTCGGCGCCCCGCGCGAGACGGGCCATACCCGGGTCGACGGCAGCTTCACGCAGGCCGCGCTCCGCGGCAAGGATCTCTTCGAGGGCAAAGCCGCTTGTTATGGCTGCCACGCGCCGCCGCTCTACACGTCGCGTGAATACATCCCCGTCGGCAAATCGGGCGAACCGGCGGACATCCCCTCGCTGCTCGGCGTCTACCGCCACGGCGTGTATTTCGTGAAGGGACAGGCGCGCGACCTCGAAGCAGCGCTCGACGTGGCCATCGATTACGTGGGCGCCGACCTCACGGCCAACGAAAAGGCCGATTTGCTCCAGTTCTTGCGCGAACTCACGCCGAAGGGCGCACACCCGCTCGGGATCTGGCCCGACATCGACAGCGACGACGCCGTCTACCCGAACATTCGCCCACGCATCGCGTTCACCGATCCGATCGACGATTCGCAGCCCGGAAAAACCGCGGCCGACCTCGCCGCCGAATACGTCACGCTCGAAACCGAGGCGGGCGAGAAGGTCGCGGGCTCGGTCGTGGTGACCGGCGGCGTCGTCGAGTTCGTCCCGGCGGCGCCGCTCACGGCCGGCGCGAAGTATCGGTTCCGCGCCTTGGCGGGCCTCCCGTTCCTCTCGGGCGGCGCGCTCTGGGGCGAGCGGAGCACGGAGTTCGTCGTGGCGAACCCGGCGATCGGCACGTGGCCGAAGACCATGAAAATGACCGTCACGGTCCCCGGCCCGGGCGGCGTGATGACCCCGCTCGATTACGTGCTCGAAGCGAGCGACACCCCGCGCCCGGGCGGCATGACGTTGATCGTGAAGCCGCAGCTCTTCGGCAACCAGCAGCGGCAGGAGGTGTGGGCGCGGCTCGACGGCGACAAACTCTACATGCAGCCGATCGCCTTGCCGATCAACCCTAGCGGCGTCGCCGACGCCGCGATGATCCTGGGCACGGTGAAGACCGTGAACCAGGCCGATCAGAGCATCTCGCTCGTCGAAGGCACGCTCCGGCTCGGCGGCCCGGGCATCAACATCCCGGGCGTCAAGTTCGTCCTCGTGCCGAACTGATCCTCAAGGCGCCTTCGTGTTCGCCGCGCCGGGCGTCGGCTCGCAGGCCTCGAAATCGCCGATCCCGTTCGGCACGCGGCCGAACGTCTGCCCCTCCGCCACGGCCTCCGCCGGGTAGGCCGCCTCCTCGACGATCGCATCACTCGGCGACAGGAGGAAAATCTTGTCGCCTTTCGACGCGCTGATCCCGAAGCCAGCCTGATAACAGGTCGCCGGCCCGCCCTCCGCGAGGCATTCCGCTTGCGGGCCGGCCTCGGGCGCGTCGAGGCCCGCGACGATGACGAGGTAGGAGCCCGGCGCGAGCTTCGTCCCGGCCTCGAAACGCACGGCCTCCGCGAGCTTCGGCGCGTCGCCGTCCTGATCGGCGATCCCGTATCCGTCGAGATCCATCACCGCGTCGCCGACGTTGACGAGCTCGATCCATTCCTCGCCGGTCGCCGCAATCTCGTTGATCACCACCTTCGCCGCGCCTGCGCCGCCCGCGCCGCCGCCACCTTGCCCGCTCCCGCCGCTCCCGCCGCTCCCGCCGCCGCCTTGCCCCGCGGAGCTGCTCGCGCTCCCCGTGGGAGGCCGATCCTCGCTCGCCTCCGAGCAGCCGAGGGCGGCGGTTGCCGCGACGAACACCCCTGCCAGGAAAAACTCCATCCGCGCCATCTCGTGGTCTCCTTTCGTCAGAAAACGACCCGGCTCGCGAGCCGGAGCTCCCAGAAATCCGAGCCGGGCAGCGCCGCCCTCGCGACCTCCCCCGGCGCCTGCCGCGTCACCGCAATGTGCCCTTCGAGCGGCTGCACGACGCGATACCCGACCGACCCCGTCACCGTCGCGACCGTGTCCCCCGCCCCACCGAGATCCCGATTCCAGTACGCGCCGCGCACGCCGAAGATCAGCCGATCCACGGGTTCGAGCCGCACGAACCCATCGACGAGCAGGGACCTCCGCGCGCCGTCGTCCGCGAGCCCCCACGCGTGCGTCACCGACGCGCCCGCGCGCACACGAATGCCTTGCCAGAGGACCGAACCGGTCAGCCTGTCCGCGCGCGAGAGCCCCGTCCCCGACGAGCCGACCACGTACGACCCGAGAATCGCGAGCGGCCGCGCGGCCCCGCCGGGCGCGGGATGCACCGACGCCGCGATTTCGATGTTTTTCCCGCGGTTCAGCTCGCGGTTCGTATACCCCTCACCGTTGTAAGCCCCAACGGCGACGAACCCATATTTCCGCGGCAGATTCACGCGCGCCGTCGCCCCGAGGTCCGCGGGCGAGAGCATCCCGGTTTGCTCGATCGGCGCGGGCCCGACGACCCGCAGGCGCCAGGTCCCTTCGAGCTCGGGCACGGTGAGCGTCGGGACGACGCCGGCCGAGAACACGAACCACGACGAATACCGAACTCCGGCCCAGGCCTCGCGGAGCCGCAGCACGATGCTATCGCCCGCCACGCCGATCAGCGCGCCCTCGCTCGCCGAACGCACGCCTTCGATCACGACGCGCCCCACGGCCGGACCAAACTCTCCGGTGATCGCGCCGTGCACCCGAGGCACCTCGAACAGATGAAACCACGCTCGTTGCCCCGGCTCGGTCGCGGTCCATCGAACCGCATATTGCGCGAACATTTCGAGCCCCGGTGTCACCTTGAGCCCCGTGGTGCCTGCCGCGGTGGGAGGCGCCGCGGTCCCCTCGAGATCGGGGGCGGGGGCAGACGCAGGCGAGGGCGCACGCGCGGGAGCGGCTGCGGGCGCGGCCGTTTCCTGCGCCGCGGCAGGTCCCGCGGCGGCAAACATCACGGCGAACATCGTCGTCAGGGTGAAACTACGCATGCGGGCTCGTCGCTCCTCAAGGCGCGTAGGCATCGCCATAAAGCGCTCGCACATCAGGCGGCGGCGTATCCGCCGGATCCATCGGGATACCGAGGCGCGGCCCGCGCGCCTCCAAGGCCTCCCGGAACAACCCCCAATCGACGACCACCTGCGCCGCATATCGATCCCCGACCTCGACCTGCTCCGCGACGAACCCGGCCGGATCCCGACCGATCACCGCGGCCACGTCCGCCACGGCCCACGACGTACCCAGCGGATCCGCCGCATGCGCCCGCGCCACGACGCCGCCGAGCCGCCGCCCGAGGCTCGCGAGCGCCGCCGGGCTGCCTCGCTCCTCGCGCATGCGGCTCGTCCGCAGCGTCTTTTGCCCGGCGCTCTCGCGCTTGATCTGACAGACGAACCCCATCCAATCCGTCGTCCCCCAGAGCGGCTCCGCGTCGGGCCGGGCCCAGGCCGCGCGGGACGCGAGGCGCACGCGCTCGGCGACGCCGTCATAAAACACCCCCGGCGGATAGAGGCCCCCAAGCCCGCTGTCGGCGAGCTCCTTCAATTCGAGCACGACGTCGTCGCCCGGATCGTCCGTCGGCCCGCGGACGAGCAAGATCACCCGCACCCGCGCCCAGCTCGCGACGCCCGAGCCGAGCTCGCGCGCAGCATCGAGCAGCGTGAAAAACGCGGGCGGCGGCGGATCGACGAGCGTCCCGCGATATCGCTCGATCGCCCCAGAAAGCGCATCATACGCAGCCGGCGGGACATCGAGATACACGCCCGTCGGCTCCTCTGGATCGAGCACACCCCGGCGAAGACGCCGCACGTTGCCTTCGAGCGCCGAAAGCTCATCGAGCTCGGCGCGCGCGTCCCGATCCTCGATCGAACGCTCGAAGAGATCGTCGAGGTTCGGATCTCCCCCGCCCTCTGTGATCCGCTCGCGGGGCCCTCCTTTCGCGAGGGCGGCGATCGCGTCCGCATACCCTTCCGCCGCGGCGCGGGCGACGTCACGCGAGGCCGCGGCGGTCGCCGCCTGCGCCGCCGGATCGTCGGCATTCGTCAGGCGCGCGGCGAGCGCCATTCCCGCGACGAGGCGGCGCACGTCCCATAGATACGGCGCGAACTCGGCGCTGTCGAAATCGTTCGGCTCCAGCGCGAGCGTGCCATCGGACGCGAGCAGCGCGCCGAAGTTCTCGGGGTGCGGATCACCGAGCGCAGGCACGAGCGGCCCGGCGAGCGCAAACGCGGAGGCGCCGAAGCCGAAGTTGTTCCCCCGAAAATCGTGGAGCGAAAGGGGCACCGTCCCCCGATAAAAATCGTACACGCTCGCGGCCATCCGCGCGTATTTGCCCTCGCAGAGGCGCGGCCTCGCGCGGAGGAGCGGCTCGTCGGCCCGCGCCATCACGCTCGTGATCTCGGCCTTGCGCGCCTCCTCCTCGGTCCGGCCGCCACACGCCGCGAGCCCGAGCGCGAGCGCGAGGCAACGACGAATACTTTTCGAGGACGGCCCGTTCACGTGGGCGATGCCTAATCGACCGTCCACGTCGAGGCAATCGCGCGGCGCGCGCGACACCCTTCCGTCACGGCGATGCCATGTTGTCTACGCGGGTGACATCGACCCGTCACCGACGGTCATTGCGGAGGCCCCCCGAGCCACGCGCCCGCGAGCCTTCGAATGCGCACGTTCCCGGGGACCCGCTCTCCGAAATGCCGGCGGTAGGAGGGATCTCCGATCGCCGCCTCGCGTGCGGAAAGCTCGTCGGCCGCCTCGCGCAACGTCGCCTTCGCCGCCTCCGTCTCCCCGGCCGCCATGAGGGCCTCGGCGAGCGTGAGGAGCACCCGCTCCACCCCGCGCGGGCCGATCTGCCGATGGAGCGCGAGCGCCTCCCGAGCCACGTGCACCGCTTCGGCGGGCCGACCCCGCGCGAGCAGGACCCTCGACCGGAACCACGCGCACGAGGCGCTGACGATCAGGTTTCCGCGGCTGCTCGTCGCCTCGATCCTCGCCGCCGCCTCCTCCACGTCCCCGCGCTCGATATGCGCCTCGATCAGCGTCATCGCGCCGAGCGTGCTGACCACGTTGCCGTCCTTGCCGTGCACCCGCTCCGCCACGGAGCGCGACACCGTGATGGCCTCCTCGAAGCGGCCTTGCGCGAGCCTGAGCTGGGCGAGGTACGCCGCGACCACGTTCGCCGCCATGCTCGACGCGCGCGCCTCCGTGCGGTCGAGCCACGACTCGGCCTCCTCGAACGCGCCGAGGTCCGTGCAAATGCCGACGAGCATCCCCGTCACGATCGGCACGATGTGACGCTCCCCGGCCTGCTCCAGCGATCGCACGGCGTCGAGCGCGTGTTGCCTCGAAAGCCACGGATTGCGGCCGAGGTTCTTCTCCACCATCGCCGACGCATACGCGAGCGCCCCGGCCCTCGACGGCTCCACCTCGATGCCGGCCCCCATCGTCGCGCGGAGTTTTTCCAGGAACACAAACGCGTCGCCGTTCCCGCTCGCCGCGAGCGCGGCGATGAGCGGCGCGAGCGCCCGCGCCAGCGCGGAGAGCGCATTCGGCGCGGGCTCCGTCTGCAAAACGCGCCGGCTCAGGTCCTGGAGCGTATCGTGCCTGCCGAGCAGCATCGCGCCGCCGATGGCCCCCTCCAGGGCGATGCAATGGGCCACGGATCCGGGGGTCGTGCGGCGCAAAGCCTCTTCAGCCGCGGCGAGCGAGGCCTCGTAATCGCCCGAGGCCGACGCGATGCGGGCCCGGAGCGCCCAGAGATCCGTCGCCACCTCGTCCGTCGGCCCGGCCGCGAGGCCCCGCTCGACGGCCCGCACGCCTGCCTGGAGATCATTGCCGCGCATCGCCGTCTGCGCTGCCCGCGCGTGCCAGTACGCCGCCTTCTCGCCCTGCCCGCCGCGCTCGAAATGCATCGCCAGCACCGAGGGATCCGGCTCGCCCACGCGCTCGAGCCACGCGCCCGCGAGCCCGTGCCCGAGCGCGCGGTCCCGCTCCGTCAACATCGCATACGCCCCCTCCCGCAGGAGCGCGTGCCGGAACGCATACTCCTCCTCGCCGACGAACCGCCGCGAATTCCGGCGCGCCACGAATTCGCGCGCCACGGCATAATCGAGGGCGGCGTCCACGTTCACCGGCCTGCGACCGCCGAGCAGCCGCCGCACCCCATTCGGCCAGAACGCCTCCCCATAGACGCTCGCCGCGCGCAAAAAATGGCGCACGTCCGGCGGGAGCGCGGCGAGCCGGGCCTCGACCATCCCGAGCACCGTCTCCGGCAACGCGCCGCTGCTGCGCCCCTCCGTGAAGGCCCGGACGAGCTCCTCCAGGTAAAACGCATTTCCCTCCGACCGCGCCACGAGCCCCGTCACGAGCACATCATCGACGTCGGCCCCGAGCGCGGCGCGCACCAGCGCGGCGGCCGCGCGGCGCGGCAAGGGTCCAAGCCGGACCTCGTGCGTCCGCTCCGCCCAGATTCGCGGAAACAAATCATGCACCTCGGGCCGGGCAAACGCGACCACCGCGAACGGCTCGTCCCGCAGCTCGCGCAGCGTCGTATCCACGAGCTTCACGGACGAACCATCCCCCCAGTGCAAATCCTCCAGCACGAGCAGCGTCGGCCCCTTCCGGGCCGCGGCACGCATGAACTCGACCCAGGCCGACTCGATCCGGCCCGCCATGAGCGGCGCATTCTCGCGGGCCGATCGGAGCAGGGGATGGCGTTCGTCCGGGAACGCCGCCCCCACGAGCTCGCCCAGAAACGGCGCCGTCCGCGTTGCCGCCTCTCCCGACAAGAGCGCGCGCACGGCCGACGAGACCTTCTCCTGCTGCACCTCGCGCCGCTCGCCGACCTCGATCTGCATGAGCATCCGCAGCGCCGACGCGATCACCGAAAACGCGGCGCCCGAGCGCATCGCATCGGCGCGACCGACCGCCAAACACAGCTCCGGCACGTTGCCCTGCAGCTTCGTGATGAGCTCCTGCCGCAATCGGGATTTCCCCATCCCCGCCGGCGCCGTCACGAGCACGGACTGCGCGCGCTGCTCGTCGAACTCTTGCTGCAGGAGATCCATCAGCGTGGTGAGCTCGCGCTCGCGGCCGACGAACGGGCTCGGATGACCGAGCAACGTGCGCCTCTCCTCGCCGCGCGCGTGCTCGGAGAGCAGCCACGCATGCCCGGCGTGCTCCTGCACCTCGAAGCGTGGATCGAGCAGCGCGCGCGTGACCTCGTCGACGATCACCCCGGGCCGGCCGTCCTCTCGCGCGCGATCGAGCAGCAATGCCACGAGCTCGACGAGATCCCCGACGGGGAGCCGATCGGCGAGATCGCTGCGGCCCGTGACGAGCGCGAGCGTCCGGTCCGACGAGGCCGCCTGAATCGCCAGCGCGGCGCGCGCCGCCCGCAGCACCTGATCTCCCGGGCTCCCCACGCCGGGCAACACCATCAAGATCGTGCCCCCGGCGAGCGTATCCACGAACGCGCCGAGCGGCTCCGCGATACGACGGACCTCCACGAGCGCGCCGCGCGCGGTCCCTGCGATCGCCACGATCGAGAGCAGCCGCCGCTCCCGCTCGCTGAGCCGCGACGGCGTCATGCTCCGCACGGACGGCGAGCTCGACGAGGAAATCCCGCCGATCGCGGACAGCTCGGCCACGAGGGCCGCCCCGTCGTCCGGCCGCTCCCCCGGATCCTTTGAAAGCATACGTGTGCAGAGGCTCGACACGGCGGAGGAGACCTCGGGCCGCACGACCGCGAGCTCGGGCGGCTCTTCGAGCAAGAGCTTCGCGAGCAGCGCCATCGGGTGCGAACCCTGAAATGCGGGTCGTCCTGCCAAACACTCGAAGAGCACGCAGCCGAGCGAGAACACATCGGCGCGCGGCCCCACGACCCCGTCGCCGCGCGCTTGCTCCGGCGCCATGTAGCCGGGCGTCCCGAGCACCGAACTCGAGCGCGTGTGCTGGGTCGAGCCGGTCGACGCGCGCGCGATGCCGAAATCGAGAAGCTTGATGTGATCGACGCGCCGGCCGACGAGGAAGATGTTGCTCGGCTTGATGTCGCGATGAACGATGCCGCGCGCGTGCGCCGCGGCGAGCCCATCCGCGACGTTGCGCACGAGCGCGAGGCCTGCGTCGATTTCGAGCGGCGCGCGCGCGAGGCGCGTGGCGAGGTCCTCGCCCGAGAGCCACTCCATCACGAGGTACGGCTCGCCGAGGGCCGTGAGCCCGTGCCCGACGTGCCGCACGATGCACGGATGTTCGAGCCGCGCGAGGATACGCGCCTCGGACAGGAATCGCTCGGCGCCGTGCTCGGGATCGCGCAGGACCTTCAGCGCCACGGCCTCGTTCGTCGCGAGCTCGCGGGCGCGCCAGATGGTCCCCATGCCGCCGGTGCTCGCCCGCGACTCCAGCTCGAACCGCCCGTCCACGATGTCGCCGCTCCGCATGCGCGCCTCACCCCGGACTGTAAAGGATGTCCGTGCGCAGGACGAACTTCTCACCGCGGGCCACCTGGCTCGCGATATGGAGGATCCGGTGCTGGAACATCAATGCGCGCCCGCGCCGCGGGGTGACGCGCCGTTCGAGTTCCGGAAAATCGGTCTCGCCGCCCTCGAAGTCGTCGTTCAGGTAAAAGACGAGCGTGACCAGGCTGCGCACGCCGCCGTCGAGGTGCACGACCGTGTCCCAATGCGCCCCGTGTTGCTCGCCGGGGCCGTATCGATACAGGCGGATGCGCGGGTTGCCGCCCGCGAGCTTCATGCCCATCAGCAGCTTCGGCACGTGCGGCGCGACCCGCGCGACGAGCCCGTCGGCCTCCGCCGCGTCGTCCCACATCACGCGCGTGTTGTTCCGGACCCCGAGATCGACCTCGGGCTCCCCGTCCTCGCCCACGATCGGCGCGATCTCTGCGTGCCCCATCCGCATGCGCTCGATATACGCGTCGCAGTCGGCGGACGAGAGCGCGTCGTCCACGGTCCAGACGAGGGGCTGCGTCAAGTCGAGGTGACCGGCGTACATGGGAGGGGAGTATACGCGGGCGCAGGGCGGAAGGGGCCCTTCGTCGTCGACGCGGGGCTTGCGCCGGGACCGACGCGACCTCACCGTGGGGGGACATGGCGCGCCGCCTCCTCGCCCTCCTCGCGGTCCTCTGCGCCCTCGTCCTCGGGTTACCGGGCCGCGCGCACGCCGGCGCCCTCACGACGGACGAAAAAGCCCGCCTCGCGCGGGGCGAGGTCGTCAAGCGGACCTTCGACGTCGAGCTTCCGGAGGGCGATTTCATTGGCGGCCTCGGGTACGTGATCATCGCGGCCCCGCCGGCCGAGGTCATGGCCGTGTTGCTCGACCCGGGCGCGTATCGGTATATTTTCCCGCTCACGCAGGACGCGCGCCTCGTCGGCCGCAAGGGCGACGATTTTTTCCTGACGCTCCGCCAGGGCGGGGCCACGGTCGCGGGCGAATACACCGTACGCGCGCGCCGGGAAACCCCATCGCTCGTCCGATTCTGGATGGACCCGACGCGGCCCCACGACATCGGCGATTGCTGGGGTTTTTTCCGGGTCGACCCCGCCGACGGCGGGAAAACCCTGCTCACCTATGGCGCCCTCCTGCACCTCGAATTCGGCGTGATCAAGCTCCTCTTCCAGGAGAAGATCCGCACGTATGCATTGCAGACGCCGGAGCTCTTGCGGCGCCATGTCGAGGATCGGCGGGGGCCGCGGCCTTGACGCGCGCGGCCGCGCCTTTTCTCGATCGGAAGGGGAGGAGGAGGAGGCGGAGGACGGGTCAGTCGATGCCGAGGTTGGTCACGTCCGTGATCGGGGCGGACGAGGCGATCGTGCGGATCTTGCCTTTCTTCGTGGTCACGATCCAGCCCGAGCCGCCGGGGATGCGCGTCTTCGTGCCTGGGCGCATGCGACGCGCCCCGCCCTTCGGCGGATAAAGGATCTCCACCGACCGGTCCTCCGCCGCGATCTGCACGACGTACACGTACGCGAGCCGATCGAGCTCGCCCTCGATCGCGACCTTCGTGCCCGCCTCGACGTCGAACTCGTTCATCGCCTCGTCGCGCATCTCGCTGAGGAGCGCGTAGCCCCACGCGAGGCGCCGAAACGGCCGACCCATGAGGCTCGGCGGCGGCTCGTCGATGAGCTCCACCGGCGCGGCGGCCGCGGCCCTCGCCGCCGCCTTCGCCCTCGCCTCGATCTTCGCCGTCGCGCTGACCTTCGCCGCCCTGGCCGCGGCCTTCGCCTTCTTTGCCACGCCCTTCGCGGGCGCCTTGGCCGCAACCTTCGTCGCCTTCTTCGCCGCGCCCTTGACCCCGCCCTTCGTCGTCCCCTTGGTCTTCATCGTGCCGCCCTTCGCGCTGCTCCTGGTCACCATCGCAGACGCATTCTATGGCGGAGCGTCGAAAAACCCTAGCGCGACGAACATGCCTCCTCGCGTGAGCGAGACCTCCTCGCGGGGTTTGGGGCCACAGCTCGGCGGACCCGCGCCAAGCCCCGCGCACCGAAGGACGTGGTGCCGCCGCTTCGAGCGTGCTCTTCTTGACGTCCCGCACGAAAGGAGCTCGGCACGACGATTGCGTCGAGCGCGTCGCCCCATGGTGGCCGAACAACTCGCACGCCGCGACATCCAGGACCGGCGGGTGCTCGATGCGATGCGTCGCGTCCCGCGGCACGCCTTCGTGCCTGCCGCGCGGCTCGCGCCGCTCGGGTACGGAAACATCCGGGTGGTCACGGGAGATGGCACCAGGACGGCTGGGCCCGGGCGGACGGCTGGAAAACTTCATTCGTCCCGCTTGACGATTGGGGCGTCACGCGGACGAGCCGTGTTACGCCCCAAACCCCATACCGTTCCGCCCTCCGCCCTGGTACGATGAACGCATGGCGCATCCGTACCGCATGAGGCCCACGGTGCCCCCCGAAGGCTCGTCCGACGACGAACGGCTCTCCGGTCCGACGCTCGCGTTCGGTTTGTTTTGCGTCATCTCGGGCCTCGCGCTCGCGGGCGCGTCGCGCCCGGGCGCGCTGCTCCTCGCGGGCGGCGCGGGGACTGTCGCGATCGCGGCGCGCCGAACGCCGCGCGGAGGGGCCTACCCGCGTGACAAGGATTGAGCTCCAGCGCGGGGGATTCCTCCTCTTCCACGACCCGTTTCTCACGCGGAGCGAGGCCGACGCCTCGTTTCCCGCGCTGCTCGCGGAGGTCCCGTTTCAGCAGCAAACGATCCGGCTCTTCGGCAAATCGATCTTGCAGCCGCGCCTCTCGGCCTGGCACGGGGATGCGGGCGCCTCGTACACGTATTCGGGCCTGTCGCTCACGCCGAACCCGTGGACGCCGGCGCTCTCGGCGCTGCGCGCGCGGGTCGAGGCGGCGGCCGGCTGCACGTTCAACAGCGTGCTCGTGAACCACTACAGGGACGGCGACGATTCGATGGGCAAACACGCCGACGACGAGCCCGAGCTCGGGGAAAACCCGGTGATCGCGTCCCTCTCGCTCGGGGCGCGAAGGAGGTTCGTCCTGGAACCGAAGCACAAGGGCGGGGAGAAGGTGACGCTCGAGCTCGGCGAGGGGAATCTGCTCGTGATGGCGGGGACGACGCAGCACCATTATCGGCACGGGGTGCCGAAGCAGGCCGGGCGGGGGGCGAGGATGAATTTGACGTTTCGCCGGATTTTGGGGTCAGGGGGCTGAGAAATCAGGCATGTCGGGGTCGCTGGTCGGTTCCATCGCGTAGGCTCGGCCCACCTTGTAGGGCAAGAACGTGGGCCCCAAGAATTCATCGGAAAGCGGCGCCTCCCAACCTTCCGGAATCATGGCTTCGTAGGTCGCGCGCGCCAAGGCGAGGCCGTCCAGAAGCGCCTCGATGAAGTCGTCGCCCGTGCCATGACGAACAGGCTCGTCGAGGGTCGAACCAAGGAGGAACGCGCATTTCCACGTTCCGTCATCGACGCGAACCGGCTTGTACACCGTGAGGGCCAATGCTCGTGCGCGACCCGCCTCATCGGGGCAGCCGAGCGTGCCGACCGCGAGAGGTTCGAGCCCCCCGGGATTCGCCTCGCATGGGGGGACGGTGGGGGGCTGGTACGCCTCAGGTTTCTCGGCGAAACGCGGCAGGCCCGCATGAACCATCCCTTGCCAGCTCGACCGTTCCTCCGTGGGATGCTCGATGTAGCTGCGGGCGACCGTGAGGCAGCTCAGGAGCGCCTGAATGGCGTCGACGCCCCTCACGTGGAGGGTCCTCTGGTTGGGCGGCGGGCTGAACTGGAATCCGCACTCCCAGTCATCCTGATCCGTCTTGCGTGGGGTAAATACCGTCAGGGTGACGTCCTTCACGACGCCGTTATCGCTGCGGTACTGGAGCACGCGTGTGGTGAGAACGGCCATCTCGTCCTCAATCTGCGTAGGGGATTTTCTTCATGCAATCGCCGAGCTTTTGGCTGCACTCCGCGTAGCATTGGCGTCCAAGTTTTCCTCACGTACACCAGTCGCGGCACGCCTCGAACAACGTCTCGCATTCCTGCACACGGCGCTCGCGCTCCTCCTCGCTGATCCCTCCCGTCGGCACCGCGGCTCCCTCATGAAGCTCCGGTTCTCTTGGGTCAGCCCCCCTCGACGTCAACGACGAGTCAGGTGATGCCAGTCGGACGTCACCCACGCCTGACGCCATACCGAGCGACCCGTACAGAACAAGCGCCCCGAGCCCCAAGATCAGCTTCGCCATGGTTGTCCTCCCTCGTGCGTCGTCCGAACACGCTGGAAGCACGTTAACATGAGCCGGCGACAAATGCCTAAATTCGCGCTCGCCGAGGACATGCTGCTCCCGCGAGCCCGCGGCAATCCCCCGGTCGATCACGACGCCGCCAAGGCCGCCTTCGAAAAACTCCTGCCGCGCCTCGCCCAGCATTCTATGGCGGAGCGCTGAAAAACCCTAGCGCGACGAACATGCCTCGCTCGCGTGAGCGAGACCTCTTCGCGGGATTTGGGGCGTCGCTCCGCGGGCCCGCGCGAAGCCCCGCGCCCCAAGGACGTGGTCGCGCCGCTTCGAGCGTGCTCTTCTGGACGTCCCGCACGAAAGGAGCTCGGCGCGACGATTGCGTCGAGCGCGTCTCCGTCATGGATCCGAGGGAGCAAGCGCGTCACAACATCCAGGACCCGCGCGTGCTCGATGCAATGCGTCGCGTTTCGCGGCACGCCTTCGTGCTCGCCGCGCGGCTCGCGTCGCTCGGGTACGGAAACACCCGGGTGGTCACAAGAGATGGCACCCGAGGTGCGGTTTGTCCCGCTTGACGATTGGGGCTCCACGCGGACGAGCCGCGTTACGCCCCAAACCCCATACCCTTCCGCTCTCCGCGCTGGTACGATGGACGCATGGCGCATCCGTACCGCATGAGGCCCACGGTGCCCCCCGAAGGCTCGCCCGAGGACGAACGGCTCTCCGGTCCGACGCTCGCGTTTGGTTTGTTTTGCGTCATCTCGGGCCTCGCGCTCGCCGATCTTGCAGCCGCGCCTATCGGCCTGGCACGGGGATGAGGGCGCCTCGTACACGTATTCGGGCCTGTCGCTCACGCCGAACCCCTGGACGCCAGCGCTCTCGGTGCTGCGCGCGCGGGTCGAGGCGGCGGCCGGCTGCACGTTCAACAGCGTGCTCGTGAACCACTCCAGAGACGGCGACGATTCGATGGGCAAACACGCCGACGACGAGCCCGAACTCGGCGAAAACCCGGTGATCGCGTCCCTGTCGCTCGGGGCGCGAAGGAAGTTCGTCCTGGAACCGAAGAAAAAGGGCGAGGAGAAGGTGACGCTCGAGCTCGGCGAGGGCCGATGGCAAGACCACGGACGCGCGTCTCTACTGGCAACGGGGCGTTGCCAGCGGAGCCGTCAGCGCTGCGGCCTTGGCCTTGGGCGAAATCGTCGCAGGTCTTGCCACCGGCTGTTCGATGAACTGCGCGGAGCGCAGTTTATTGACCCCGAGTCCAGCGCTTGCGCAGGCCCCGGGTCCAGGGGCGGATAGCCCCGGTGGGGTCTGGGGCAAAGCCCCAGCGAAGCGCCTGCACGATGAGACCAATGCTCAGCTCCGGAATGAATGGGGGGACAGCGGGGGGGCTGGTACGCCGCAGGTTTCTCGGCGAATCGCGGAAGGCCCGCATGATCCATCCCTCGCCAGCTCGACCGTTCCTCCGTGGGATGCTCGATGTAGCTGCGGGCGACCGTGAGGCAGCTCAGGAGCGCCTGCATGGCGTCGACACCCCTCACGTGGATGGTTCTCTGGTTGGGCGGCGGGCAGCGAGCTTTGTACTGCACTCCGACTTGCGTGCGAAGCCGCCCTTCGCTCCCGCGAGCCTCCCGGCGGTCCCCTCCCGACCTCCTCCCGGCTCCCGCCAGCCTCCCGGCGGTCCCCCACCGACCTCCGGAGGTTGGCTTCATCCCAAATGTCGTCGCCTACCGACCGTCCCGCGGCTCGGCCGGGCCGTCCGGAGGTCACCCTTCGCCCGCCGCGGGCTCACGCCGCGAATCTGCCTTGACGGCGCAGGCCGTGCTCGGACAAGATGCAGGTCGATGGCGGTGGAGTCCGCCGATAACCGCGGTCCTTCGCGACCGCCAATGACTCCTACGATGCATGCCCCCAGGGCACCGTAGGAGTTGTCCGTCTTCTCCTCCGGTGCCGCCAGAGCCAGGAGAGAGAACGACGTGACGACCAGCCTTTCGGGAGCCCTGTCGGTGCTCCGCATCTACCTTCCCCGCCGCGGCGTCAAGCACGGTCGAGGCTTCTGGGGGTGGCTCTTCGGTCGCTCGATCACGCATCACCTCGCAGCGGAGGCGCTGCGGTCGGGGGTGCTGTACGCGACCGTGACGCAGGGACACATGGGCTTCGTGTCGGGATCGACCGCGGTCGTCGCCGACCTCTCCGATACGCCGCCGGATACGTTGCCGAGCTGCGTCGAACTCATCGGGACGCCGGAAATCCTCGAGGCGTTCGTGACGGCGCACCGCGATGATCTTCGAGGCGCGGTCATCGTCCGCCTCGATGGAGTTGCCCTGTCCATCGGGGGGCCATCGTGACGCGGCGGCGACTCTCGACGCTCGGGCAGTGGATTGTCCTTGGCGTGTGCGTCGGCGTGATATGCGGGGGCTCGTCCGCGCTCTTCCTTTCTCTCCTCGAAAAGGCCACGGAGGTCCGCACGGGTCACGAGGTCGTCGTGTATACCCTGCCCCTCGCGGGCCTCGCCATTGGATGGATTTATGAGCGGTTCGGAAAGCCGATCAAGGCCGGGAGCAACCTCATCCTCGACACCCTTCACGACGAGGGCCCCGAGATCCCGCTGCGCATGGCTCCCATGGTGCTGATCGGCACGGTATTGACCCACCTCTTCGGCGGCAGCGCCGGACGGGAAGGAACGGCCGTGCAGATGGGGGCGAGCCTCGCCGATGCCGTAGCCCACCGCCTCCGCTTGACGCAAGAGCTGCGCAAACAGCTCCTCGCGGCCGGCGTCGCGGGCGGCTTCGGCTCGGTCTTTGGCACGCCGATCGCTGGCACGGTGTTCGGGCTCGAGTTCATCACGCTCGGACGCATCGAATACACCGCCCTCGTCCCGGCGCTGGTCGCGTCCGTGGTCGGCGACATGACGACGCGCTGGCTCGGCATCGGGCATACCCACTACCCGGCTCCCCCGCACGTCCCCCTCTCCTCGCTGCTCCTGTTGAAATGGCTCCTGTTCGCCGTGGCCATCGCAGCTTCGACGACGGTCTTCATCGAGCTCACCCATTTCATCAAAAAGCAGATGGAGAAGCGGGTACCTCGGCTGCCCGTGCGGATGATGCTCGGCGGCGTCGTCGTGGTCGCGATGTGGCAGATCATCGGGACGAGCGACTATCTCGGCCTCGGGGTGCCGATGATCGTGCGTTCGTTCGAGGATCCGGGCCTGCCCGCGTATGCGTTCGCGGCCAAGCTCGTGTTCACGGCCGTGACGCTCGGGGCGGGTTTCCTGGGCGGCGAGGTGACGCCGCTCTTCTTCGTCGGCGCGGCGCTCGGGAATGCGCTCTCCGGGCCGCTCGGGCTACCGCTCCCGCTCTGCGCGGGCGTCGGCCTCGCCGCCGTGTTCGCGAGCGCATCGAACACGCCGCTGGCGCTCTCGATCATGGCGATGGAACTGCTCGGGCCCAATGTCTTCCCGCACGTGGCCGTGGTCTGCGTACTCTCGTATCTGCTGGCGGGGCATCGCAGCATCTACCCAGCGCAGCGGCTCTGGCAGCGCAAGGATGGGAGCCCGCTGCTCCGCTCCATCCCGTTACGGGACCTGGATGAAGCCGAACAGGGGCGCAAGTCTGGTTTTCACGGCGGGACAGACCAGGGCGACGCCCAGCCCCCCAACACCGGAGATCCCCGCGCCTGAACGACCGCTTTCTCGTAGAGGTTCCCGTCCGCGCATCCTCATGGTAGCTTCCCCACCATGAGTCCTCCCCAAAAGAAAAAACCCCCGGTCGACCACGACGCCGCCAAGGCCGCCTTCGAAAAACTCCTGCCGCGCCTCGCCCAGCTCCCCAAAGATGGCCTCCAATCACCGAACACCAGCGTCGACGCCGCGGCCATCGTCGCCCTCGGCATTGCCCGCGAGTTCTCGGCGCCCCAGGCGCGCGCGCGCTTCGAGCTCTTGCCCAAGGAGCTCTTCGATATCGCCGCCATAGACGACCTCGAAGCCGCGGCGCTCGCGGCCTGGTATACGGCCACGAGCCTCCTCTCCGCCAATGCCCAGGGCACGGAGGCCAAGCTCCCCGTCGAGCTCGTCGACGACGCCACCACGCTCAAGGCGCGGATGCTCAAGGTCGGCGAGTACCACTTCGACCCGGCCACGCCCACCGGCCGCGAGATCGCCGATATCCGCGTCGGCACGGGGTACCGCGACCTCGCCCAGGACCTCGCCCGGCTCGCCAGGCTCTACCGCACCGAGAAGAACCAGCTCGAAAACGACAAAGTCCATTACAGCGTCGAGGACGCCACACGCGCGGACGAGCTGTCCCACCGGATCTTGGCGGAGCTCGCCACGTCCCGCAGCACGGAGCAAGCGCTCTGGACCGAGCGGGTCCAGCGCGCCTGGACGCTCCTCCTCGGACTTTATGGGGAGGCGACCACCACCGCGGCGTGGCTCTGGCGGAAAGAAAGCGGCGCGGCGCCGTATCCGTCGCTCGTCACGGCGGGGCGCGCGGCCCGCAAGGCGAGGTCCGAGGGCGCGGCCGAGGAGCCGCCGCCGGGCGGAGGCGAATCCACAGGCGGCTGACGCATCGGCCGACCGCATCCCCCATTCTCCCATTCACGCCCTGCATGCGTGACATCGCTCACGCCAATACGCTCCTCGTTTGACAGTCGTATCGGTGCCCATTAGCTTCGCGGTGCTTTCATCCTTCCAAGGAGCGAATTCACCATGAAGCAGGGTCTTTGGCTCGCGCTCGGCCTCGGCGCGGCGCTCGCGGTCGTGGCTTGTGGCGACGATACGAACAATAACAACAATACAACCTCGTCCTCCTCGTCGGGCTCGGGCGGCAGCGGCGGCAGTGGTGGCAGCGGCGGAAATGGAGGCGCCGGCGGCAGCGGCTCGGAGATCGAAGTGCAGACGCACGTCTCGCCCGATGGATTCGGCGTCGACTCGCACCTCATCGTGGGCCCGACCGAGGTCGTCCTCGTCGATGGCCAGTTCTTCACCGCGGAGGCGCAAAAGGTCGTCGACCTCGTCAAAGGCACGAACAAGAAGCTCACCACCGTCTGGCTCACGCACGCCCACCCCGACCATTACCTCGGGATGGAGGTCATCCGCGCGGCGTTCCCGGACGCGAAGTTCGTGACGACGGCCGCGGTCCTCGCCGATTACAACGCGAAGAAGGACGGCACGCTCGCGTTCGCCCAGACGAACTTCCCCGGCCAGGTGCCCGACAAGGTCGTCGCCTTCACCGCGCTCGCAGGGACCACGATCACGGTCGACGGGCATACACTCGACGTCGTCGAGATCGGCGACGCGGGCGAGAGCGTGGAGGCCGCGGGGCTCGCGCTGAACGAGCAAAAGGCATTTTTCGCGGGCGATCTGCTTTACAACAAGGAGCACCTCTGGCTCGCGGAGTGCAACTTCGACGGCTGGATCAAGAACCTCGACGCCCTCGCCGGGAAGGGCTTCACGACGTTTTATCCGGGCCACGGCGAAAAGGCCACGGCCGCCGTCATCGACGAGGACAAGAAGTACTTGAGCGACGCAAAGCCGATCCTCGATGCCGCGACGACCGCCGACGAGGCCGTGACGAAGCTCAAAGAAGCGTACCCCACCTGGGGCGGAGACGGCCTGCTCTCGTTCGGCACCTCGAATTATTTCATGGCCTGCAAGATGCCCTGATCGAGATGAACGGCCTGCGGCCGCGCGCGATTTCTGGTAGGCTGCGTTCGTGCGCAGCGCCCTTGCCTTCCCCCTTCCCCTCGCCGCCCTGCTCCTCTCCGCATGCAGCGATCCCGTGGAGCTGCCCGTGCCGCCGGAGACCGGCGTCGTCGCGCTCTACGGAAAGCCCGCCGAGACGGTCCTCTCGCCCTACCCGTCCGACCGATACACGACGGCCGACGCGGCCACGGCCACGGGCCGGCGCGTGCGGATCGGGCCGGACACGGCGGCCGATCCGCTCGTCACCAGCTACCAGGGCACGGTCGATCTCCTGAACGAAATGGATGGTTTCTCCACGGTGGGCGGCGTCGTGGTGAATTTCAGCGGCCCCATCGACGCGCGGCCGCTCGTGCTCGCGCCGTATGCGGAGCCGCCGCTGCTCGGGCCCATCCTCGACGCGGAGGACTACAAAAAGCCCGGCGCGCCGCTCTACCTCGTCGACGTGGACCCGGACTCGCCCGAGCAAGGAAAACCCGTCGGGCTGATCCCCCGCTGGTTCCCGCAGCCCGACGACGGGTTTTACCCGGACGATTTCACCTTGGTCGCGGAGCCCGCCACGCCGCTCCGTCCCGGGACACGCTATCTGTTCGTCGCGACGAACGTGCTCCGCGCGGACGATGGTGCCCCCGTGCGGCGATCGCCGGACATGCAGGCGCTCCTCGGAGGCACGGCCGAGGGCGAATACGGCGACGAGGTGCGCAAGGCCATCACCGAGGCGCGGACGAGCGGGCTCTTCCATACCGAGGACGTCGTGCTCGCGACCGCGTTCACCACGGCCACGGTGCGCGCCGGGATCGAGGCGATGGGCGTCGCCGCACGAAAGTCCCCTCCGCCTGCGCTGCTCACGCCCTTCGAAGTCGAGACGCCGGCCGAGCCGGGCGGGCGCGTGCGTTTTCGTGGCGTGTACGAGGCACCCGAATATCGCGGCGAGACGGGGAAATGGTCCTTCGAGGGAGGGACACCCGTCGCGAGCAAGAAGGTCGGGCTCGATGTGTTCCTGGCGTTCTCGAAGGCGGAGGTGAGCGGAAAGAGGCCGGTGGTCATTTACGGGCACGGGCTCGGCGGCGACAAGGGCGGCACGTGGGGCACGGCCCAGAGGCTCGCGGCGATTCACCCGAACGGCGCGGCCGTCTTCGGGATCGACTCGCCCGAGCACGGCTCGCGCGCGAAAAAGCCGGACCAGAATGCCCTGCTCGCCGCGTTCGGCTTCTTCGGCATCAACAGCGCGACGGGCGAATTCGACATCGGCAAGGCGCGGGACAATTTCCGGCAAATGGCCTCGGATCAGCTCGAGCTCGTGCGGCTCATCGATTCGCTCGGCTCGCTCGATCTCCTGCCCGTTGGCGCCCCGGACGGCGTGCCCGACCTCGATACCTCGCGGATCCTCTACATCGGCCATTCGTTCGGGTCCGTGCAGGGACCGACGATCCTCGCGCTCGCGCCCGAGATCCGGCAAGCCGTCTGGAACGTGGGCGGCGACGGGCTCATGATGCTCCTGCGGGACTCCGGCACGTTCGCCCTGCTCGTCGACGCGATGCGTCCACCCAAGACGCCGGACGGCGCGCTCGCCCGTTTCTTCGCCGTCACGCAGGCGATCGTGGACCCGGGCGATCCGATCAACTACGCTCGGTTCGCGTCGGGCGAACGTCTGCCGGGCGCACCGGAATCAAAGCCGCGCGACGTGCTCTTGCAGGTGGTCATGAACGACACGATCGTCCCAAACTCGACCAGCGAAGCGCTCGCGCGGGCCTCGGGCATGACGCTCATGAATGCGATCCGCCCGGTGAGCGGCTTGCCCGTCGCCGAGGGGCCGCTGGCGGGCAACGGCAAGACCGGCTCGACGCTGGTGATGTCGCAGTTCGACCGGATCGAGGGGACGAAGCTCGCCGTGCATGGCGAGCTCATCTTCTCGCCGGAGGGACAGGCGCAATACGTGGAGTTTTTCCAGACAGGGCTCGCCGAGCCGTACGCGACGGCGAAGCCGCCCTACTGAAGGACGAGTCGCAGGGTTCGAGGAGAGTTCGAGGAATGTCGTATTTCGACGGTCTGCCGGGCAAGCCGCCGCGCGAGCGGGGCATCTTTTGCAACCGGACCATGAACATGCGGTCGATCAAGGCGATCGGCTACGACATGGACTACACGCTCATCCATTACCGGGTGGAGGAGTGGGAGCGCCTGGCGTACGAGCACCTGCGGACGCGGCTGCTCGCGCATGGGTATCCGGTGGAGGATCTCCGCTTCGATCCGGAGCTCGTGATCCGGGGGCTCATCATCGACACGGAGCTCGGCAACCTGCTCAAGGTGAACCGCTTCGGTTACGTGAAGCGCGCGATGCACGGGACGTCGCTGCTCGATTTCGAGCCGATGCGCGCGGCGTACGCGCGGACGATCATCGACCTCGCCGAGCCGCGGTTCGTCTTTCTGAACACGCTCTTCTCGCTCTCCGAGGCGTGCATGTACGCCCAGCTCGTCGACCTCGCGGACGCGGGAAAGATGCCGGCCGGGACAGGCTACGAGCAGCTTTATCGGCTCGTGAAGAGCGGCCTCGACGAAGCGCACATGGAGGGCCGCTTGAAGGCCGAGATCATCGCGGATCCGGACCGGTTCGTGGTGCTCGACCCGGAGGCGCCGCTCGCGCTGCTCGACCAGCAGCGGGCCGGGAAAAAGCTCCTGCTCATCACGAACTCGGAGTGGGGCTACACGGACGCGATGATGCGTTATGCATTCGAACGATTCCTGCCGAACGGGATGCGGTGGCGGAATCTCTTCGACGTGGTGATCGTGCAGGCGCGGAAGCCCGATTTCTTCATGCAGAAATCGCCGCTCTTCGAGGTCGTGAGCGAGGACGGGCTGCTCCGGCCGTGGATCGGTCCGCTCAAAGAAGGCGGCTCGTACCTCGGCGGGGACGCGACGCAGGTGGAGCGCTCGCTCGGGATCTCGGGGGACGAGATCCTGTACGTGGGGGACCACATCTGGGGCGACGTGCGGGTGTCGAAGAGCGTCTTGCGCTGGCGGACGGCGCTCATTCTGTGGGAGCTCGAAGAAGAGGTGCGGGCGGCCTATGCGTCCCGCGTGGACGAGGCGCGGCTCGGCGCATTGATGGAGGAAAAAGAGGCGCTCGAGCTCGCCTCCTGCCAGCTCCGGCTGCTCGCCCAGCGGCACAGGGAAGAGGATGGGTTGCCCGAGGACGCCCCCTCGTGCGACGAGGTCCTCGCGCGGCTCGGCGCGCTGAAGACGGCGCTCGCGGAGCTCGACGATCGAATCGCCCCGCTCGCGAAGGCGGCGGCCGAGGTCTCGAACTCGCGCTGGGGCCTGCTCCTGCGCACGGGCAACGACAAGAGCCACCTGGCGCGGCAGATCGAGCGCTCGGCCGACATTTACACGTCGCGCGTCTCGAACTTCCTGCGCTACACGCCGTATTCGTATTTCCGCTCCCGCCGCGGGAGCCTGCCGCACGATCCCTCCGGAGAAGCGCCGAGCCCGAACCCGGGGCCTTGACCGCTGGAGGCGCGCGGCGCGGAGATTCGTCCCCGCCGCGCGCCCAGGGTTTTACTTGGCCACCTCGGTCTTGCAGCCGAGGGCGATTTGCACCTTCGCGCCGAAGTCTTTGCGGACGGCGTCGCAGGTGGCCGGGCAGAACGAAATCTTCGAGGGAACGACGGGATTGTCGTAATACCAGCCGAGGCCGTTCGTGCACGCCTTGTCCTGGAGGATCGTCTGCGGCTCGCCGCCGCTCGACGGCGTGAAGAGCACGTTCACGAAGCCCGGATCGACCTCGCCCCCCGAGACCTTCGTCGGAATCTCGTAATCGCAGGGCAAGGCCTTGCCGCGGGCCTTCGCGAGCGCATTCTGAAACTCGACCTGGACGTTCACGCTGCCGACGAGGATGGCCGAATCGGTGCCGCCCGACGCCGCGATGAGGTTCACCGTATCCTGCGTGACCCCCGGGAGGCCAATCACGAACGTGCGGACCTTGAATTGCGAGAGGCCCGTCGCCGCGAGGTTCGCGATGACCTGCGGGTCCTCCGGATTGACGCCGCTGCACACAGGCGCGGGCCCGGCCGGCTGCCCGTCCGTGACGAGGAGCACGGCGCACCCCGTCCCCGGCTTTTGCTGCAATGCGTCGGCGCAGGCGAGGAGGGCGCCGCCGAGCGCCGGGTAGATCGGGGTCTTGAAGCCGTTCGGGTCCTCGGCGGCGATGGCCTGAATGATCGGCTCGGCGTTCGCCGGCAGCTCGCCGAAGGGCACGACCGGCGGCTTGTAGAGCATCTGATCACAAGTGGACTCGGCCGGCAGGGGGAAAAAATTGAGCGCGACCGAGGTGCCCGCCGAGTTCGGATCGTTGACGAACGCCGCGAGCCCCGCTTCGGCGCTGTTCCACTTCGTTCCCACCATCGAGCTCGACTTGTCGAACGCGATGTAGAGCGAGAGCGGCACGGACTTTCCTTGCTCGGTGAGGAGTCCGCAGCCTGGATCCACGACGCCGCTGGAGCTGCTGCTGCCGCCGCTGCCGACGAAGATATCTCCGCCCGTGCCCATGCCGCCCGCGCCACCCGAGCCGCCCGCGCTCCCGGCGCCGGCGCCGGCGGGATTGCCCGAGGGAGGCAGGTTCGAGTCGGGCGCACAGGCAACGCCGAGGGCGCATGCCGATAGAACAAGCAAAGCGGCGTGGATACGGTTCATGTCTGGATGGTGCCCGATCGAGGGGAGAGACGTCAACCCGAGCCGGGACGCTCGCACCCGCGTCGCATTTTGCGACGTCCCCGGAGGCCTGGGTCGGACGATCACATTCGGGCTGTACGGCGTTCGTCGAAATGGAAGAAATTCCTTGCCAACCGATGGTGCGGGAGAGAAAGATTCAGGCATGCGCGCGCGTCTTCTTCTTGGTACGACACTGGGTTTGGTCGGTTTGGTAGGGGCCGTTTCGGTCGCAGGCTGCGCCGAGGGCGGGTCCGTGACGTCCGGAGGCATCACCGGCGGCATCGGCGGATCCGGCAACGGGGGCGGCGACGGAGGATCGGGCGGCGATGCCGGCGCAGGGGGCGCGGGCGGCGGCGCGGGCGGCGGCTCGGGGTCGAGCTCGAGCTCGGCGAGTGCGTCGAGCGGCTCGGGCGGCGCAGGCGGCGAAGGCGGGATGGGCGGCGCGGGCGGCGCTGGAGGGATGGGCGGCGCAGGCGGCGGCGGAACGGGCGGCGGGATGGTCGATCCATGCTCCATGGGCTGCCCCGCGGGCACCTGGGACGTGGACGGAAACCCGCTCACGGGAGCCCAGTGCGGCTGCGAATATCAGTGCACGCTGGTGAGCGCCGACAAAGACCCGATCGACGACGGATACAAGGACGACAACTGCGACGGGACGGACGGCGTCGCCGAGCAGTGCATCTACGTCTCCGCCGGCGCGGGGAATGACGCGAGCCCAGGCACGCGGCAGGACCCGATGAAGACGATCGCCGCGGCCATTCAGCAGGCGCAGTCGAAGGGCGTCCCGTCGGTCTGCCTTTCGGGCGAGATTTACAACGAGGCCGTGACCGTGGTCTCAGGTATCAACATTTACGGCGGATTCGATCATAACAATGCCGATTTCCGCTTCCGGCGATCCGCGGCGGTGACGACCACGGTCAAGGCCGTGGGCACGGTGTTCTACGCGCCGCAAATCGATCAGGAGACGCACATCGAAGGAATCACGATCGAGTCCTCGACGCCGCAGGGCTCGGGCGCGAGCACGTACGGCGTGCGGCTCGGCGGCGGCGTGGGCGAGCTCTTCGTGCGATACAACAAGATGGTGATCGGCGGCGGGACCAGCGGGGACGCCGGCACGAACGGAGCGGCGCAAGCGCAATCGCAGGCGCCCGGCGGGCTCAACGGGTCGGCCGGCGCCCAGAAAAACCAGAACTCCGGCATCGGCGGCGCAGCGCCGGTATGCGACGCGCCCGGCGGGAAGGGCGGCGACGGCGGGGCGAACGAGAACAACGGCCAGGCCGGCTCGTCCGGATTCGGTGGAACGTCGGGCGGCGGCGGCGCCGCGTGGAACGGCTGCACGCCCGCCATCGGCGGCGCCGGGCCGGCCGGCGGGACCGGGCAAAACGGCGCAGATTCCCCGCAAGGACAGGCGGGCCAGGGCGGCGCGACGCTCGGCGGCGTGCAGGACCATTTCTATCGGCCGGCGCACGGCACCGACGGAATGAACGCCCAGACGGCCAAGGGCGGCGGCGGCGGCGGCGGCGGCGGCGGCGGCAGCGGCGGCGGGTTCTGCCTCGGCGACTGGGACAAGGGCGGCGGCGGCGGCAGCGGCGGCTGCGGCGGCAAGGGCGGCAATGCCGGCAAGGGTGGCTTCGGCGGCGGCGGGAGTTTTGGCGTGTTCGCGGTCTCCGGCAAGGTCACCGTGTCGAAGAACGAGATCCAGACGAGCGCCGGCGGCAACGGCGGGCTCGGCGGCAATGGCGCGCTGGGACAGAACGGCGGCGTCGGCGGCAACGGCGGCGCGCACAACGACGACAGCGGCCCCGGCGGCAAGGGCGGCAACGGCGGAAAGGGCTCGGCCGGCGGTGCCGGCGGCGGCGGCGGCGGCGGCCCGAGCGCGTGCCTCGCGCGCACCAGCGGCGTCACGTTCACGTTCGACGGCAATAGCTGCTCGACGGGCGCGGTCGGCCTCGGCGCGAACGGCGGGACGAACCCCGAGGGCGGCGTGGGCGGCAAGGGCCTGAACGGCACCTCCGGGTTCAACATCCAGATCAACTGAAGCGGCGCGCTTCGCGCGGCGAGAGCGAAATGGGGCGGCCCGTACGCGGGCGGCCCCATTTCGTTCCATGTTCCCTCGTTTCCTCTTGCGTCGCCGGCCTCCGAACGGTACGGACGGCGGGCAATGGCCATCGAGATCGTCGAGCTTGGCGAGAAGGACAAGAAGCGGCGGCGGGATTTCCTCGACGTCGCGCGGGAGATCTACGCGGACGATCCGGCCTGGGTGCGTCCCCTCGACATGGACATCGAGGACCGGCTCGACCGGAAGAAGAACCCGTTCTTCGACCACGGCGACGCGCAGGCGTTCGTCGCCTACCGGGATGGGCGCCGCGTCGGGCGTATCACGGCGCAGATCGACCACACGCACCTCGAACGGCACAAGGACGCGGCCGGGTTCTTCGGGTTCCTCGATACGCTGGACGACCCGGAGGTCGCGCGGGCCCTGCTCGAAAAGGCCGCGGACTGGAACCGCGCCCGGGGGATGAAGCTCCTGCGCGGGCCGATCTCGCTGAACATCAACGAGGAGCTCGGCTGCCTCGTCGAGGGCTTCGATACGCCGCCGATGATCATGATGCCCCACCACCGGCCCTACCAGGGCGGGCTCATCGAGCAGGCGGGCCTCGCGAAGCTCAAGGACTTCTATGCGTGGACGTACGACGTCGGCTCGGTCCCGGCGCGCGCGCAGAAGGCGCACGACGAGGTCCTCGGCATGCCCGAGGTGACGGTCCGCCACTTGGACCCCGCGCATTTCGGCGAAGAGGTCCGCGTCCTCATGGACATCTTCAATGACGCGTGGAGCGACAACTGGGGCTTCGTGCCGCTCTCGGAGCGCGAGCTCGCCAAGATGGCGGCCGACATGAAGCTCATCCTGTTCCCCGAGATCACCTACCTCGTCTCGATCGACGGCGAGCCGGCCGCGGTGGCGCTCGCGCTGCCGAACATCAACGAGGTGATCCGCGATTTCGACGGAAAACTCTTTCCGTTCAACGTGGCGAAGCTCCTCTATCGGCTGCGCGTGAAGGGGCCGAAGAGCGGGCGGCTCATCATCCTCGGCATCAAGAAGAAGTACCGGCACGTGCGCAAGTACGCGGGGCTCTCCGCGTTCCTCTACGTCGCGATGAACCGCTCCGCCCACCTGCTCGGCCTCGAACGAGGCGAGCTCTCGTGGACACTCGAGGACAACGCGGCCATCAATGCGGGGATCCGGCTGATGGGCGGCCGCATTTACAAGAAATATCGCGTCTACCAGCGCGAGCTGTGAGCAGAATGGGCCGGCGCCTCCCGAAAAACACTTTGACGGGGCGATAGGTCGTCCGTAAAATCCGCACATGCGTTTTCGTGTGCTCGCCCTTACCCTCGCCGGGTGCGGGATGTGGCTCGGCTCCCCAGGCGTGAGCCTGGCGGCGGAGCCCGAGGCGCGAGGATCGGAGACGGCGGCGCCGGCAGGCCGCGGGGCGGTCGTCGTGGCGATCGGGAGCGGCGTGGAGGCCGCGGCCAAGCCGCTCGCGCGCGAGATCTACCGGGATGACGTGCTCCGGCCGGGCCTCGACGACCGGGCGGCGCGGCTGCTCGCCGGTGAGGCCGCCGCGCCGGACGCGCCCGCGAAGGAGCGCGAGCTCGCCGAGGTGCGGAGCGCGCTCACGGCGAACGACGACGCCCCGAGCCGCAGGCTGCTCGCCTCGCTCGGCGCCGAGCAGAAGGCCGAGATCGTGGTCGCCGTGTCGATGGCCGGCGATCGCCCCGTCGCGCGCGTGCTCCGCGTGGGAACGGCGCGGTACGAGTCGATCGAGCTCGGGCCGACGATCGAACGAAGCGAGGCCGGGGAGATCCGCTACACGTGGCCCGGCGCCGCGTCGACGTTGCGAAAGCTCGTGATCGTGCCGCAGGCCGCGCCGCCTCCGCCGATCGCACCGAAACAAACCAGCACGCCCGCCCCGCCGAAGCCGGAGGAGCCGACGCGCAAGCCGTTCTACAAGTCGGCCTGGTTCTGGGGCCCGCTCGGCGCGGTCGTGGCCGCGGGCGCCGCGGTGCTGATCACGTCGAAGGTGACGGAAGATTCGACGGGCATGGTGCGGCTGAAAGGGCAGGTCGCGCCGTGAGAGCGGGGTTGCGGGCGCTCGTCGTCGTGTCGGTCGCGTCGTGGCTCGTCGCCGCGGACGCGTTCGCCGCGCCCTCGCGCCCGCACGACGCGCCGGCCGTGACGGATCCACGCGCCGACGTGCCCGCGCGCCCCACGGGATACCTGGAGCTTCAGGAGGCAGGCCTCACATTCGCGTACCACCCCTCCGCGCACGAGCGCGTGCGCGCCGCGATCCCCGCGGTGCTCCGGGCGCGAAAGGCCATGGGCGAGCTGCTCGGGCGGGAGGTCCTCGGCGCGGTGGAGATCCGCGTGGCCGCGGTGCCCGAGGAGGTGCGCTCGCTCGGCCCGATGGAGGACGTGCCCGGGTATGCGCCGGCGCTCGCGTTCTCGAAGCAGCGGCTCGTGGTGACGAGCCTCGGCTCGCATCGATCGCTGGAGCCGACGGATCTCGCCGTGGCCCTTCCGCACGCGCTCGCGCACGTGGCGCTCGACGAGGCGCTCGACCACAAGCCCGCGCCGCTCTGGCTGCACGAGGGGTTCGCCGCGCACGTGGCGGGCGAGGCGTCGGCGATCCGCGCGCAGGCGCTCCTCCTCGCCACGCTGCAAAGGCGCCTGCACGGGATCGCGGCGCTCGAAGGAGGCCTGCCGGCCGACGCGCCGGAGACGTCGCTCGCGTATGCCCAGGCCGCGGACCTCGCGCGCTTCCTCACGGACAAACCTCACCGATCGGCGTTCGTGGGGGCGCTCGATCGGGCGCGGAGCGGCGAGCCGTTCGAGCAGGCGCTCGCGGCCACGCACGAGGCGCCGCTCGCGCAGATCGAACGGAAGTGGCGGGAGGATCTCGCGCGGCGGTACGGGTTTTTGCCCGTGTTCCTCGCGGGGATCGGGGTCTGGGCGCTTTGCGCGCTGGTCCTCTTCGTGCGGCGCGTGTTCGAGCGCCGGCGCGCGGGGACGACGATGCCCGCGCCGCGCAAGGAGCCGCGGCCGCTCCCGATGGAACCCCCGAGCCGCCCGCTCCCGCGCCCTGCGCCCGCGCCGCTCCTCCTCGAGCGCATCGACGGCAGCGAGCGCGAGGACCTCGGCAAGACGTTCCCGCCGGAGGCCGAGGTGCCCAAGGTGGAGCACGACGGCGACTGGCACACGCTGCATTAATCCGGGAAGACGCGCGTCCGCAGATATTCTGCCACCTGCGCGCCCAGCATCTCGCCGGCGCTGCGCAGACGGCCGCCGCTCGATGGGTTCGTCATCGTGGCGGGCACGACGGCGCGAAACTGAAGCACGTCGAGGCGCTGGGGCCCCGGCCCCCAGATCTCCAGCGTCATCCGCACCTCCGAGGGACGCGCCGCGACGTAGGCGTAAAACCCCGGCTCGATGAAGGTGACCACCGGCCGCACCACGAACGGGCTCGGCGCGGGCGCGGACACGAACTGGACCTCGGGCAGCTCCTCGGCGAGCTCCCGGCCGAATTCACCGGCGAACGCACGCTTGTCCTCGTCCCAGCTCGCCTGCTGATCGCCGTCCTTCGACGCCTGGTACTCCGCCTCGCTCTTTTCGCCGATCTGGACCCCTTCGAAGTGCACGGGCTCCACTGCGAAGCTGCGCTGGTTCACGAACGGATTCGGCACGGCCTTGGCCACCACATGCCAGGACGGCCCACACGCGACCGTGAAGAGCGACAGAAGACACGCCAAAACCCACGGACGCGCCGAGATGATCGCGTTCATGCCAGAACCCCCGTATCCGCTTTCGCGACGGTCGATTAGTATCACTCCGCCATGGAGGTCGTCACGGTTTGTCCCTTCCGGGTCGCGTCGCTGCTCTGGCAGCCACGACGCGGCGGGTGGGTCCTCACGGTCGTCTGCAAGGCCACGTACGACCTCGCGCCCGTCCAGTCGCGCCTCGCCGCGAACCAGGACGATCCGAACGAGGACGACAACCACTGGAACGACGATCCCGCACGCAGCGTGTACTCGCCGAGTGATCTCGTTCCGTTCAAGGTGCGCGCCGACGTGATCCTCGTGGGCAACGCGTTCGCCCCGCGC
Organism: Polyangium fumosum; assembly: GCF_005144585.1. Taxonomy (GTDB): domain Bacteria; phylum Myxococcota_A; class Polyangia; order Polyangiales; family Polyangiaceae; genus Polyangium; species Polyangium fumosum. The sequence continues at coordinate 44,041 of NZ_SSMQ01000034.1, forward strand.
GGCGAAGCGTCCCGGTCGATCGTCTCGCGCCTCGTCGTCGGCGGCGTCGACAAGTCGATCGAAGCGTTCGGCGAGCGCGTATACGGCCCGGACGGCGCCGTGCGCGAGACGAGCCGCGTGACGAAGGTGCCGCTGCGCTACGAGCGCGCGACGGGAGGTCCAGACACGCTGAACCCGGTGGGCATCCGGCCCGACGCGCAGCCCGACGCGTACGGCGTCTCCCCCGTGCCGAACTTGCAGCCGCCGGGGATGCTCGTGCAGAGCCGCGCAGACGTGATCCCCCCGATCGGGTACGGCCCGATCGCGCCGACGTGGCCGGGCCGCATGGAAGCGCTCGGCGCGCACGCGTCGTCGTTCTCGCAGCAAATCGTCCGTGAGCAGCCGGTGCCCGACGACATCGATCCTGCGTACTTCGACTGCGCCCCGCGTGATCAGCAGCTCGAAGAGCTGCGCGACAACGAGCGCATCGTGCTCGAGAACCTGCACCCGCAGCACCCGCGGCTCGTGACGAGCCTGCCGGGGCTGCATCCGCGCGCCTTCGTGGTTCGGCCCGGCGGGACCCCGCAGGACCTCACGATGAAGTGCGACACGCTCTGGATCGACACGGACCGGGCGCAATGCACGCTGACGTGGCGCGCGCAGATCGGGCTCGACAGGCCGCATGGCCTCGGCCGCGTGGTGGTCGCGATGGAGGAGCCGGGACAGCGGCTCACGTGGGCCGACGTCGAGCGTCTGCTCGTCGCGAGCGGGCAAGCCGGCGAGCCGCTCCCGGAGGCCCCGGCCGAAGCCCCCACGCGGTCCACGCCGCCCCCGAGCAAACCACTTCGCCCTGCGACCGTGCCGTTTTTGCGGCCCGACGTGGCGGGGGATGTCCCGGCCAAACCGCCTTCGCCCTCGCCTGCGGTCTCCGCGCTCAGCCAGATGAGCGCGCCGCGCGCGGAGAACGCGTTGCCGCAGCCCCGCGTCGCGCCCACGGCGAGCGGCCTGCCGTTCATCGCGGCGAAAAACGTGGGGCCCGCCGGGGGCGCGCCGCAACCGCTGGCCGATCGTCCGCAACCTGGAGACGCCGCGCCGCCGTGGCTCTCGGCCGCGCGCCAATCGTCGTCCCCCAGCGTCCCCTCGCCGGCCGTGCCCAACGCGACGCCGTTCGCCCCCGCGGCCGCGCAACCCCAGCCGCCGCCCGCGACGCCGTTCGCCCCTCCCGCCGCGCAACCCTCCGCGCCGCCGCCTCCGCCGCTGCCCGCGCGCGTCCCGCAGGCCCCGCCCTCGCCGAGCCCCTCGCCGCTCGACAGCCCGTGGGCAAACCCGTCCGCGCGCGCCGGCGGAAACGAGAACCTCCCCGCGCCGACCGTGGGCAGCATGGCCGCGGGTTTGTCCCCGCCGAGCCCGATCGCCCCCACGGCGACCGCGATGGCCGCCGCGGGCCTCGCCGGTGCGGCCGCCGTCGCCGCGTTCTCCAGCGCCTCGCAGGCCGCGCCCCCGCCGCCCGTCGCCGTCGCGAACGCCGCGACCGTCGGCGCCGCCGCAGCCTCGAACGCCGCCGCCGCCGCGGGCCCATGGTCGACGCCGAGCGACAGCTCGTCCTCGCCCTCCCCTGCCGTCTCGCCGCGGCCGTACACCCACCGCGGCCCTTCGCGCGACGTCGTCGACCTCATCTGGTACGACCCGAAAGCCGCGCCGAAGATGCGCGAGCACCCGAGCTGGAAGCTCCTGCTCGACAAGAAGCCCGAGCCACGCGACCTCGACTTCGACGACGAGCCGCCGCCCGAGGAGCCGCCCGACGTGCGGGATCGCAAGGACGTTTTCGCCGTGCTCACGCGCGGCGCGACCACCGACGCCGAGGGCATCCAGGAGGCCATCGGTGATGCGGTCGCCGACGACGGCACCTTCACGCCGCCGCTCGTGCTCGTCTCGGCCGAGCTCACGTTCCCGTTCGACGAACTCGAGACGCTGAAGGCCACGGTCACGGCGGTCTCGCCGCTCATCGCGGGCGACAAGAAGCTCAAGGAGACCGTGGACACGGTGAACGAGCTGCTCAAGACGCCGTGGCTGTCGAGCTCGAGCGGCGTCGCCGAGCGGCTCACGCAGCAGGTGAAGGACGCCTTCGCGCAGGGCAACCGCATGCTGCCGCCGAGCTACCTGGAGACGCACACCGAGCGGATGCTGCTCGAACAACGGCACTACCAGAAACGCACGGTCTTCGGGGAGCCCTGGATCCGCAGCGTCCTCGTGCCCGCGGGCTCGCAGTCGCTGATGCCCGCCTACCTGCCCGAGAGCCTCACGAAGAAGCTGCCGATGTTCCAGCGCTTCAAGGCGCGCATCGTCGCCGAGGCGCACATGCAGCAGGACGAGTACGAGAACCATCCGGCCGCGCTCAAGGTCGTCGCCCTCGGACGCGTCGTCAGCCTGCAACGACGCGGCTTCATGCGCTGACGTCAGAGCCGACCGGTGAGCGCGTCGAAGCGCAAGCGCCACACTTCCACGACGGCCTCCGCGAAGATCGAGCGGCTCATCTTGGAGTGGCCCGCGCGCCGATCGACGAACACGATCGGCACCTCGGTCACCCGCAGGCCTTTGCGCAGCGCGCGGTACGTCGTTTCGATCTGAAACGAATAGCCGTTCGAGCGCAGCGTCTCGATGTCGATCGCGCGCAAGGCGCGGCGCGTGAACGCCTTGAAGCCCGTCGTCAGGTCGCGGATCGGCACGCCGAGGAGGGTCCGCGCGTAGAGCGAGCCTCCCTTCGAGAGCACGTGCCGCCCCGGCCCCCATCCGAGGACGCCGCCGCCGGGCACGTTGCGCGAGCCGAGCACGACGTCCGCGCCCTCCTCGATCGCCCGCAGAAACGCGGGCAGGTACTTCGGATCGTGCGAGAGATCCGCGTCCATCTCCACGACGACGTCATAGCCGAGATCGAGCGCGCGCCGAAATGCGTCCACGTACGCCGTGCCGAGCCCGAGCTTGCCCGGTCGATGCAGCACGGTCGTGCGCGGGTCCTCGGCGGCGAGCGTGTCGGCGACGGCGCCCGTACCATCGGGCGAGGCATCGTCCACGACGAGAACGTGCGCCTCGGGGACGACCTCGAGCACCGAGCGCACGAAGCGCGGGAGGTTGTCACGCTCGTTGTAGGTCGGCGTGACGACGAGGATCCGCGGGGCCATTCGAGCTCGTGGGCTCCCCGACCGACGCGGGGGAGCGTGGGGTCATGTAGCAGAAAGGGAGCGTCAGCAGGAAGCCTTGTCGGCTCCGATTCTCGAAGTTACGTTTCGTTGCCCTACCGGATCGTGCGGGTACCTGCAACAGGCGCCAATGGCCAACGGCCCGGCAGAGAACGAGGCACCATGGCTAGCAAGAACGTCCGCAGCTTCAACGAGAAAAACTTCGAGCAAGAGGTCCTGCAGTCCGATGTGCCCGTGCTCGTGGATTTCACCGCCACGTGGTGCGGCCCCTGCAAGGCGCTCGCCCCGATCGTCGACAAGGTCGCCGACGAGTTCGAGGGCAAGGTGCGGGTCGGCAAGCTCGACATCGACGAGTCCCCGAACCTCGCCACGAAATACGGCGTCCGTAGTGTTCCGACCGTGATGATCTTCAAAGGCGGCGCGAAGGCCGACCAGCACGTGGGGCTGACGAACCGAGACAAGCTCGTCAAGCTCCTCGGCGTGTAAGACGAGCCACCAAAGTCGGCGGCCCCTACGAGCGCGGCCCCTCGGAGCACGAGGGGTTCGCGCTCGCGTCTTTTCGCGCCTCCATTTTCCTCGTAGAGCTTGGCTCTCGTGGACGCCGAACTCCGACAAAGCCTGATCGGCCAGGTGCTTTCCGGCGCCCAGGGCGTCCGCTACGAGCTCGGCGAGCTCGTCGGCGAAGGCCGCTCCGGCTGGGTCTTCAAGACCACGAGCGAGGTCCTCGGCGCGACGACCGCCGTGAAGGTGTACCGGCCCGGGTTCGTCGACGGCGGCACAGCGCTCCTGCGGTTCGCCCGCGAGGCGAACGTCCTCTCCCGCTTGCTCGCCTCGCTCCCGGAGCGGCGCGGGCTCGCGCACGTGATCGATCACGGCACGATCGAGAGCCCGCGCGGCGCCTTGCCGTGCCTCGTCCGCGAGTACCTGCCGGGGCAGAACCTCGCGCGCGTGATCGCCGCGCACGGCGGCTTTGGGCTGCCCGCGGCGCGCACGCGGCGCGTCATGGGGCACGTGGCGCGGGCGCTCTTCGCCTTGCATGAAGCTGGCGGCGTGCATCGGGACCTGAAGCCCTCGCACGTGCTCATCGCGCAGGAGCGCGGCCAGGAGACGGCCCGGATCACGGACGGCTTCGTCACGACCCTCGGCCCGCAAGATCCGCTCGACCCGCCGAACCTGCTCTACGAAGCGCCCGAGAGCTTCGGGCACCTCGCGGGCCCCATCGGGCCCGAGGCGGACGTGTACTCGTTCGCGGCCGTGCTCTACGAGCTGCTCTGCGGGACCGCCGCGTTCGCGCCGAAGCCGGGCGAAGCAAAGCCGAAAGCGCTCCTCCGCTTGATGACGGGCGATCGGCCGCAGCTCGGCCGCGTGCGCGCCACGTTGCCGGCGGAGCTCCGCGATCGCCCGGATCTCGTGGCTGCGCTCGATCGGGAGATCGGCCGCGCCACGAGCACGAATCCGATCCATCGGCACGGGTCGATCCGCGAGCTCTGGCTCGCGCTGGAGCCGCTCTTGCGCGAAGCCGTGCGGCCGACGGCGAGCGGCGGGAGCACACCGGAAGAGCCCGTGAGCTTCGACTCGGTCTTCCCGCGATCCAGCGAAGGCGCGCGCCTCGCCGCCGCGATGCCCATGCCGACGCCCTCGGCCGCGCCCGTCGCCGCGCCGATGCCCGTGTGGGAGCTGCTCGGCCCCGCGATCGCAGGCGAGCGCCTCCGCGCGGCGATGGTCGTCGAAGAGGGACGCGCGATCATGGCCCTCGGCACGCGAGGCCTCTACCGGCTCGTGCACGGCGCGTGGTCCTTGGCGCCGCTGCCTGCGGGGATCGATGTGCGGGCCGTGCGAGGCCTGTCGCGGCTCCCGTCGGGCGAGGTCCTTCTCTTCGGCGACGCGGGGCTCTGCGCGGCCCTCTCGCCGCGCGGCGGGCTGCGGCGGATCACGCTGCCGGAGCGCGAGCTCACGCTGCTCGCGGCGCACGCGGACGAGCGGGGGATCGTGCTCGTCGGCGAGCGCGCGTCGCGTCCGGGCGGCGTGGCGATCTTCCTGCCGAACGAAGGAGCACCAACGATGCTCGCCGCGCCGGACACGGCGCGCTTCGCGGGCGTGACGCGCACGAGCAGCGGGCATGGGATCGCGGTCGGCACGCAGGGGACGCTCGTGGAGATCAGCGAGCGCGGCGCGCGCGACGTGCCCTGGGGACGAACGGGGCACCTCTACGCGATCGCGGCGGGACCGGGCGGCGTCGCGTATGCCGTGGGCAGCGGGGGACATGCGCTCCGCGTCGAGCCGGCGCACGGCGGCGCGGTGGCGACGCTGGAGAGCGTGCAGACGACGCGGGATCTCGTGGGTGTCGCGGTCGATCCGACGACGGGCGGCGCGTGGGCCGTGGGCGCGGATGCGCGCCTGCTCGAACGGCAGGAGGGCGGGTGGATCCGCGTCCCGCTCGATCCCTCGGTCACGAGCGCGCTCTTGCTCGTCTGGCCCCGCACGCCGCGGATCACCGTGGTCGCGGAGGACGGATCGGCGCTCTGTTGTTACGCGGGGCGCTGAGCGAAGCGCGCTTTTTCGAGAAGGAGCCTCTTGTCAAGAGGCTTGTCGTTATCGACAGAGATTCGTCGTCCAGATCCCCTTGCGGAAATCGAACGCGACGAAGTCCGCCTTGCCGTCGCCGTCCATGTCGCCCGCGGCGCCCTGGGCCTGGTCCTCGAAGCCGGGGAACCAGATTCCCTGGCCGAGGCCGCCGGCGGCTCCATATCCTTCCGCGAAGCTCGTTCCGGTCGAGAGGTGGACGGACCAGCCGGCGATCCGATGAAGGTAACGAATCGCGTCGGCCTTCCCGTCCGCGTCGATGTCCGCGAAGATCATATCGACATCTTTGGTCCTGCCTTGCCGTTCGAACCACGACGTGGGCGGCTCGAACGAGCTGCCGGTCGAGCGTGCCACGTGCAAGAGATGCTTCGGCGTCCACATGTCGTCGTCGGTGAAGCTGATGGCGTCGGCCTTGCCATCGCCGTCCACGTCGGCCACGTATTGGCCTGCCGAGCCCGCGCCAAACCCTTCGATCCAGGGCACGGGCGTCGAGAAGGAGGTCCCCGTCGACAGCGCCACGGACCATCGCCCCGTCGCGTCGTCGAACGAGATTGCGTCGACCCTCTTGTCGCCGTTCACATCGGCGGCGAGCGGCCGCCGGTAGGGGTAGCCGCCCGGGAGATTCTCGACCCAGATCGAAGGCTCGGCGAACGACGTCCCCGTCGAGCGCGCCACGGACCAGGTGCCCTCCTCCGTGACGGCGATGGCGTCCGCTTTCCCGTCTCCGTCCACGTCTCCGACCGCGCCGTCTGCGAAGCGGCCGTGTTCCACGCTCCATACCGAGCCTTCGTCGAACGAGGCGCCATTCGAAAGCGCGACCTCCCAGGTGACGGGCGCGTCGTCGACGTAATGAAGGATGGCGTCGGCCTTCTTGTCGCCGTCCACATCGGCGATGTGCCAGCTCTTGTAGCCGCCATTGAAACTCGAGGCCCAATCCCAATCCACGCCGAAGCTCTCGGACCACCGGTTGTTGCACCGCGCGCCCGGGTGCAGCTTCTCGACGTCGCACCGGATGAGGACCGCCTGCCCGGCGGAGAAGTGGCTCCGGCATCCGTGATAATAGGACATGAAGTTGCGGACGTCGGGCGTCGATCCGTCGGCGCAATCCACGGCGCACGAATTCGGGTCCACCGTACACTGACCTGGAAGCGCGCCGCTCGCGCATGAGAGGAGCGAGGCGCCGACGGGCCCCGGATCGTACGGCGTGTCCGCGACGAGGTCCTCGTTGAGCGCCAGATTTTCGGGGTAATCGGCGTGCTCATAACACTCGTGCGTGTGGCTCAGGCCGAGGACGTGGCCGAGCTCGTGCGTCAGCGTCTCTGGGTCCGAGAAGTTGCCGTTGAGATCGCCGAACATCGCATAGGAGGTGTAGACGGTCATCATCGCGCCGCAATGATTCCCTTTGCCGCCGTACTTGTTGCCGTTCCCGAAGTCGATCGTGTTCACGTAGAGGATCGGGATCGCGTCGTCGGAGAGCGAGCTCAGATCGCCCCCGCAGAGGGGGCTCGCGCCGTACGGGATGTCGTAGAGCGCGTCGTCCGGGGGGAGCGCCTCCACGTCCACCAGCAGGAACTGAACGTTGGCCGACGCGAAATGCGCGTTGAGGGTGACCATGTCGAACAGGGGCCGGGAGATCGGGACGGCGAGCTCGCCGGCCGCGTTCGTGGCGATCCGCGCGCGGACGCGTAACGTCTTCGGCCCCGTGGACTGGTCGCCCAGGATGTCGCGCACCGCGGGGTTCGAGCAATCGTCGGGCAGAGGCTTCTTCGGGGCGTCGGGGAAAGGGCCGGAGCCACACGCGGAGACGAGCACCATTGCGGGACCAAGGAGAAGAATCGCGCGTTTGAGCATGGTCGCGACAGTCTACCGGAGGGGCCGGCGGCACGGAATGCGCGTCCTTCCCGGGGAAGATCGCCCCTCGCCCCGGGAAACACCCTTCCACCTCACAACCGCCCGCGCCTCGCCCGCGGCGCCTCGGGCCCTCCCCGCTCCTTCAGCCCCCTTGCCCTGCGGAGCTGCCTTCCTCCCCGCTCGTGGACTCCTCCGGCTCGGCCACACGCCCTGGCTTCCGCCCCGAAGGACGCACCTGGCGCGCGAATGTGTCCTCCTCGGCCAGCCGCAAGAGCCCCGACAGACACCCCGCGGAGCGCGCGAAGACGTCGTCGTTCCGATCCATTGCCGTCGCCTTCGCGTCGCTCGCGGCCTGCGCCTCGCGCGCCTCGCGCGCCACGTCGGAGAGCGCTTGCTCCAGCGTCGCGATGGGCTTCGTCAGGTCCGCGACCCACGCCGCCGGTTCGATCGTCACTCCCTTCCGCCGCGGCTTCGGCCATGCGCTCGCGGGCCGCCCGAGCTCGTCGACGAGCCGCTTCGCCTTCGCGAGGATCGCCTTCGGCTCGACCTCCGTTTTCCCATCGAGCCCGAGCTCACGCAGGATCCCCGCGCCATAGGCCGCTTCGAGGGTGCTGCGGATCTCCACGATCTCGCTCGTCAGCCTCGCCGCCGCTTCGTCGCGTCGCTCGCGGGGCCCGGCGTCGTCGGAGAGCTCCTTGTCGTAGGCGTCGCTCTTCTCCACGAGCGTTGCATTCGTCGCGCGCAGCCGCCTCGCGATGAGCAGCCCGAGGAGGCCGACGTCGGGGAGGACCTCGCCCGGCCTCAGGTGCTCCGCGAAGAGCGCCTCGAACCTCTGCTGCAAGCGCGCCGCGTGGGTATCCGCCGCCGATGCGACGAACACGACCGCGCCTTGCCGATCGGTAACCTGCTTTGCCATGGATCCTCCTCGTCGTGGACGGCGGCTAACAGATAGATCTGCGGCTCGTCAAGGAAGATCGGCACACACTTCGTGCGCAGCGTGCTGTCGCAGTGTTTCCCCGTGGTTATGCTGATCTGGTCTGCCGCTAACAAACCACTTACGACGCGCACGGGGAGCGTGTAGAATGGTGGCTCACGTATGTAGAGGGTTTGGCGGACGAGGGGCGAAGGCGTGGCGGAGCTCAAGTACATCAGTCCTTTTGTGTCGGGCGACGGATGGCTGAAGGTCAAGAACGCCTCGGGCACCGAAGTATCGGTCCCCGCCGGGCTTCAGGTGCGGGTCGACGGCAAGAAGGATGGTCGAACGAACTTCACCTTCATGGAGGGCTCGGTCCCCAGCCTGGGGATTGCAGAGGGCAGGAAGGGAAGCGTCTGGACAATCGACCCGGATTCGAGGTGGCCGACGCTCTGGGACAACCCCTGGGATCGACGCGATGAGGAGGGGCTCATCTTCGTCGACTTCGTCGACGGCGACCGTGTCACGGATGTGTTCGACATGCTCCAGGGCAAGCTTTGGATCGGGGCGCGCTCGGGCCCCGGCTCGCGAGGTCCCTACTCCGTTCGTATGGAGGTCGACGATGTCCCTGGCGGGTTGAAGCCTGGCGAGGAGCGCTGGAGCGCGCTGGGGATCCCGAACTGGCCTATCGACAAGGCGCGGGGGTATGCGGACCGCGCGGCGATGCACCTGGTCTGGTTCCCCATTTATACCGGCACGAAGAACATCGCATTGTTGAACAACGAAGCACGATACCTTCATTGTGGGCTCCGGTCGGCGGGATGTCTCTCCGTCGATCCGGATGTCTGGGATACGATCTACGCATATCTGATTCTTCGACGCAAAGGCACGAGGCGGGTGGGCGGTGTCCACATTCGATACAAGAAATGAGTATCCGATGAAGAATTTCTCCCTCGAGATCGCCTCGGGCGACGCGCTCGACGTACGACACTTCTCCGTGAACGAGCGGCTCTCCTCGTTGTTCCAGGTGAGCCTCGTCGCCGTCTCGGAGAACCCGAGCATCGACTTCGACGCCGTGGTGGGCCAGCCCGCGCGTTTCGCGATGCAGGCGGGGCTGCACCCGCGGTTCTGGTCGGGCCTTTGCAATCATTTCGAGCTCCTGCGCTCGGAGCCGACGGGCCTCTCGACGTATCGTTTTTCGATCGTGCCGACGATGTGGCTTTTGACGCAGCGGAAGAACCACCGGATGTTCCAGCACATCGCGGAGCCGGACATCGTCGTGAAGGTGCTCTCGGAGTGGGGCATCGAGCCGGCGCTGAAGATCGACAAGGGGGCATACAAGAAGCGGAAGTACCGCGTGCAGTATGCCGAGTCGGACTTCGCGTTCGTGAACCGGATGCTGGAGGACGCGGGGATCACCTATCATTTCGCGCAGGAGGGCGAGGAGACGAAGCTCGTGCTCTCGGACGCGCCGCAATCGAATCCGCGGCGTGATGCGCCGCTCAAGTTCCTGGACGACGTGAGCTTGGTGCAGAAGGTCGACGTCGAGTTCGTGACGTCGGTGCAGGTGCACCAGCAGGTGCGGCCCGGGAAGTACGCGATACGGGACCACGATTACCGCAAGCCGCCGACGTACAAGCTGATGTCGACGGCGTCGAAGGGGCTCGCGGTGGAGGAGAAGCTGGAGCGGTTCCAGTACGCGCCGGGTGCGTTCCTGTTCGGCGCGGAGGCGGGGGAAGCGACGCCGAGCGCGGACGACAAGGGCAAGACGCGGACGGACGAAAAGGAGGCGGCGATCCTGGCGCAGAAGCGGCTGGACGCGAAGCGGGGGAAGGGGTGGGTGTGTTCGTTCGAGACGAACGCGTACGACCTCGCGCCGGCCGTGGTGATGAGCATGGTGGGGCATCCGCACGCGGCGCTGGGGGACGGGAAGGCGCTGCTCGTGGTGGATGCGACGCTGAGCGGGACGGCGCAGGGGGAATGGTCGTTGCGGTGCGAGGCGCGCAAGGCGGAGGTGCCGTTCCGGCCGGAGGTATCGACGCCGAAGCCGAAGGTGAACGGTGTGGAGAGCGCGACGGTGGTGGGACCGGCGGGGGAGGAGATCCACACGGACGAGTTCGGGCGGGTGCGTGTGCATTTCCACTGGGATCGCGAGAGCAAGATGGATGACGGGAGCTCGTGCTGGATCCACGTGAGTCAGCCGTGGGGCGGCGCGGGGTATGGCGCGACGAATCTGCCGAGGATCGGGCAGGAGGTGCTGGTGGATTTCCTGGGGGGAGATCCGGACCGACCGGTGATCGTGGGGCGGGTGTATACGAACTTGCAGAAGACGCCGTACAAGCTGCCGGAGAGCAAGACGCAGAGCGGGTGGAAGAGCAATTCGACGGGTGGGGGCGGCGGGTACAATGAGGTGATGTTCGAGGATGCGGTGGGGAAGGAGCTTCTCCGGATGCAGGCGGAGAAGGATTTGAAGAAGTTGGTGAAAAATGATGAGAGTGTGACGATTGGGAGGGATCGGGCGAAACAGGTCGGGCACGACGATGCGCTGACGGTGGGGAATGATCGGACGCGTCAGGTGGTGCATGATGAGACGGTGCAGATTGGGAATGATCGGACCAGGATGGTGGGGAACAATGAGGGTGTGACGGTCGGGAACAATCGGACGAAGGTGGTCGGGCAGAATGAGACGATGACCGTGGGGGTCAATCAGAGTCTGAACGTGGGCGCGGCGCAGAACGTGAAGGTGGGGGCCACGCAGACCATCACCGTGGGGGGCGCGCAGGCTGTCACGGTGAAGCTCGCGGCGGCGGAGACGGTGGGGCTCGCGAAAGCGCTGACGGTGGGGGCGGGGTACCAGGTGACGGTGGGCGGGGCGATGAATACGACCGTGGGGTTGGTGCAGGCCGAGCAGGTGGGGTTGACAAAGACCGTCACGGTGGGAGACAAGATCGAATTCACGTGCGGTGCGGCGAAGCTCGTGCTGGAGAAATCAGGGAAGGTGACGCTGGAGGGCACGGAGTTCGTGTTCAACTCTTCCGGTCCGGTCGGTGTGACAGGCAAGAAAATCACGGTCGACGGCACCGAGCTCGGCCTCAGCGCATCCGGAAAGGCAGAACTCGCGGGCGGTACAGTTCAGATTTCTGGCGATCCGATCGATCTCAATTGACGAGGTTGCGACCGTGAAGATCCGGAACCGGACCCCGTTTTCTCCGTATACCTTCCAAACCCTGGATACCGACGACGATCCATTCCAGGTCGTCATCGCCAAGGGAACATTCGACATCGTTCCCGACGCTCCCCTCTCGCTCTCTGCGGAGCAGGATCCCATCCGGACCTGCGATACTTACTGGGACAATCAGAAGCCATCCAGCCTGCGCTGGGAGGACGACCTCGCGCCCTTCAAGCCGTGCACGGACGTCGTGGTCAATGCCACTGCATATGCGCCGAGCGGTCGGCCGTCGCCTGAATGGCTCGCAGGCATCACGATCGGCGACCGCGCGAAGCGGGTGCTCGTGACGGGGACACGCGCGTGGGCATATGCTCCGCTCGTCGGCTGGTCCCTCGGCCCCGTGACCCCCGTCACGGAGATGCCTATTCGTTACGAGCACGCCTTCGGGGGTTTTGTCGAACGAGATGGCATCGTGGAGGTGCACCAACAAAATCCGGTGGGGGTGGGCTTCGTGGACCGACGGAGGCTGCACACCGCGCAAACGATCCCGGCGCCTACGATCTTGTCGCCCGATGGCCGCGTCCCCGTTCTCGGTGAACCTTATCCTGTGGAGGGCCTCTCCGCGATCGCCAAGCCTTGGCTGCCGCGCCGCGCACGCGCGGGGTCGTTCGACGACGCGTGGGTGAAGAACCGGCATCCGCGGCTGCCACATGATTTCGGTCACGCGTTCTACAACTGTGCGCATCCCGACCTGATGCACGATGGCTTCCTCCGCGGTGACGAGGAGATTCGGCTCGAACGACTCCACAGGGCGCACGAGATACTGGTGGTTCGGCTGCCGTCGCTTGTCGTGGCAGTGGCCATCGTCGACCGCGACGACTACCGGTATGGCTCTCCGGCTCGGCTCGACACGCTCCATATCGACGCAGAGCGTTCGAAAGCCATACTCACATGGCGCGCCGTGCTGCCGCTCTACAAACACGGAATCCGGTACATCGATATAGCGATGAGAGAGTCGCTCGAAGCGGTGATCGCTCGCGCGACGGGTAGCGGATCGAGTCGAGGAGACGCGCGCGATGCCTGAGCGAGCGGTCAATAAGGACGCGGAAGCAAAGGTGACATGCCTCGCGCCGGACGTGTGCTTGACCCCGATGGGTTCGAGCATGGTGCCAGTGCCGTATACGATCACCGCCCACTTCAACGTCGCCGAGGGCACGGCTCCCAAGGTCAACTACGGGGGATTGCCTGCATTCACGATGGCGAGCCGCCTGCCGCGCGTGGAGGGCGACGAGCAGGGGACGGGCGGAGGCATCCTATCGAAGGTGAACCTCGGATATTGTCGCCCCGTCGAGCATAGCGGCACGGTGAAGGCACACAAGCAGTACGTGGTACGTCAGGGCGACCTGATGTACATGAACTGCAATGGCCCGGACGGTCCGTGGAATACGTTCGGTCGCATCGAGTACATCGGCACGGGCTCCGCAGGAGAGGTCTCGCGGGAGACGCTCCACAAAGAGTCGAAGGTCACCGTTGATGAAAAGAACGGCAAGACGGTGGTGGAAGAGCGGACAGTCACGCGTGATCCGAAGACGGGCGCCATCACGGAGACGCGACAACGGACGGAAATTGACCCCAAGACAGGAGCCATCCAGACCCATAGCGCATCGGTGACGACAGACCCGAGCGGAGCTCAAACGTGCAAGACGATGACTGGGAATTTCGACCCTTCGAATCGCAATTTCTCGGTCGAGTCCAGCCTCGTCGATTCCGGTGTCGGTGAGGCGCCTGCTGCTGACTTCGACATCGCTGACGATGACCCGGCGTTACTCTCGGATCCTGAGTATCAGGCAGCGTTGAAGGAGCAGGCCGATGCGCAAGCGGAAATCGACGTCATCAACAAGGAACTGATCTGGGAAGGCGCCAAAACGGCCGCAGATGTCGCGGGCCTTGTCGACCCGACGCCGATCTCCGACACGGTCGCAGCAGGGATGGCGCTGAGTGATGGTGATATCGCAGGAGCGGGCCTAAGTCTGCTCTCATGGATTCCATATCTTGGAGACGCTGTAGCCAAGCCGATCAAGGGAGCTCGGACCGCTGCAAGGGTCGCCAAGCTGACGCAGCGGCTCGAGAAGCTCAAGGACAAGCTCAAGAAGACACAGGACCTCATCAAGAAGGCCAAAGACAAGATCGCGGATGCACTGAGAAGAAAAAAAGGGGGAGGCACGCCGGAGGCCCCGAATCCGAAGAAGCCGGAGAATCCGAATGATGGCGGGAGCGTGCCTACACCGCCCAAAATTCGCTACGGCACGAAAAATCTACCGGCAGATCCCGACGATCTTGTCAAGAAAGGCGGCTGGAAGGAGGTCACGCACCCTCAAATGAAGAATAGACGAGAGTTCGAGGACCCAGCTACTGGGAGTAAGGTAGCATTCGACAAAGGGGTACCAGGCAAACCCGGATGGGAGGGTAAAGATCACTACCATATGTACAACCCGAACAGCACCGGCAAGAAAGATCTTTACCTCGATATCAACGGCAATCCCGTATCCAAGAACAACAATGCGTCACATATTCCTGTAGGAACGGGCCCTTGACCCCAGTCGAACGCAGCAAGATGCCATGACGAACCCATCCGATCTCCTCGACCACATCTCGTTGCACGACAGTGTTGTCAATTCTGTCGTGTGGGACAGTTCGAATGGCGAGCTACGACTTCGGGTCGAGCTCGGCAACTACAATCAAGTCGGTTACGATGCATCCAAGGATCCGGAAATCATCGAAGGCACACTCGCCTTCTACGGAGTCTCTGATCTTCGATACGAACCAGAGGAAGCATTCACGATTTGGAACCAACAGATCGACGGAGAAATCGTGGAGACAACGGCCGAGTCAGATGGGGCGCGCGGAGCGCGACTCAGGATTCTGATCGTCGTGATCGAGTACGGCTCCAATAGGAGCACGCCCTATATTTTCGAGTTCACGACAACCGGTGCGGACTGGACCCCCGATCCCTCGCCTGCAGGTGCAGGGTAGAGCAGTATCTGCGGTCCGACTACACGTCAATCCGCACGCATATCCCTTACCGCCCGCATTGATTTCACTGCCAGATTCCCATCCCTCGCCACCTTCCTCGCCCAAACCCTCACGATCGGCATCAACGCCGCCCGCTGGATCCCCATCGCATCCAGCACCCCCTCCACCCTCCCGCGCTCCATCCCCACCAGGATCCTCGCGTACTCCTCTACCGTGATCACGCCCCGAAACCCTTCCACTCTCTCCACATAGGCCGCGTCATACGCCCCCCGTAGCGCATTCCTCCCGCGCCCCTGCTCCTCCTCCATCGCCTCGTCCCACCGCGCCACGTTCTTCTTCCACGCCCGCTCGCTCAACTCGCGCGCCTCCAGCACCGTCGCGCGCTCCACCTTTCCCTCGGCGATTTCCGCTGCGATCGCCGCCGTCTCCTCGATCGACAGGTCGACGCCCTCCTCCTCGACCTCGACCGGCGCGGCTTCCTTCTCCCCGGCAGAAGCCGTCTCCTTTGCCTCCCCCGCCTTCTCTTCGAGTTTGGCCTGCACCATCTCCGCTGTCGCCAACGGCCCAATCATCGGCGGCGGCGCTGGCAATGGCCCCGGCGCCTCCTCCCGATCCGCCAGCTCCTCGATCACCGGCACCGGCGGGCTCATGGGCACGCTTGGCAGAACGAACGGCGCCGCCATCATCGCCGGCCTCCCCATCGGCGGCAACGTCTTCGCCATATCGCCGTCGTCGTCCTCCGCCACCTCCCTCGCCCCCTCGAACGGAAGCGCCTTCCCTGCCGGCCGCGCCATCGGCGCGAAGACCGTCTCCGACCCATCGCCCGACTCACGCCCCGCCCACCGCGAAAGCGCCTGCAGAAGCTCCCGCCGCTCCGGCTCCGACAACCTCGACAACCCCGGCACGAACGGCAGCGCCGGCTCCCCCTTCTTTTCGAGCGGCGCGACCAGCGTCATCGTCGCCCCCCCATCATCCTCCTCGATATCACGATCACGGACCTCCCGCCCCACCTCGACCAGGGGCATCCCCTCCACCCACACCGCGATCCGCCCCGCCTCCGCCGCGTGCCGCAGCCCGATCCGCCCCCGCCAGACCACGCAGCACACCCCCCGATCCGTATCAATCCACAAAGTATCCGCGACGAGCCCCACCTCCTCCCGCTCCCCCGTCGCCCGATCCACCACCGCCCGCGGCCGCAGCCCCGGCAAACTCGTCACCAGCCGCGCATGCTCCGGATGCAGGTTCTCCAGCACGATCCGCTCGTTCGCCCGGATCTCCGCCACCTGCTGATCCGGCGGCGCCACCTGAAAAGTTCCGTAATCGAATCCCTCCGGAAACGGCCGGCCATTCCACCCCGGCCCGAGCCGCCCGAGCCGCGCCGACACGCGCGGCCATTCCGGCGCGATCGGCCCGAAGCACGCCGGGGCGAACGTATCCGCGCGCGACGCCACGAACATGCCCGGCGGCTGCAAATTCGGGATTGGCACCATCCCATATCGATCCGGCGCCGCATCGAACCGCATTCCCACCGGATTGTTCGTCTCCGGCCCCCCCGCCGCCCGCTCCCACCGCAGCGGCACCTTCGTCACCCGCGGCCCTTCGAGGAGCTGCCCGTCCTGCCATCGGACCCCCCGATCGCACCACACCTCGATCGACTTATCGAGCTCCCCCACCACGAGCCGCGCCATCCACGACCGCGACGGCTGCTTGCCCGGGGCATACGCATGCCCGACGAGCACCACGTCCGCCCGCGCTTTGTAGGGCGCTCCGTCGCTCGGAACGCGCACGCTGGACGAAGGCCCCTCGTCCCAGCGCCGCTCCTCCTCGCCCGGCGCGTCCTGCGCCTCGGCGAGGACCGCTTCCCCAGGAACCAGCCGAAACGTCGCCTTGACAACGACCGTCTGCGCGCACGTCCCCGCGCGCGGCTGCCAGACGAACCCCAGCGCCCGCAGCGGACACAGCGATAGCACGTCCATCGGTACGAAGCTTACCAAGCGTCGCCACAAGGCAGAAGGGGCACAACGCGACGACTCCAAGGAAACCGTGATCGCGGCCCGGACGTGGTCTTCGCTCGACGCGGAACCTTCGCTTGACCGATCGGGGCCACCTGGCTAGGTATCGTGCCCGAAACCACACCTTTTCCAGGAGTCTCCGATGGCGACGAGGATTGCAATCAACGGGTTTGGTCGGATCGGTCGCTGCATCGTGCGCGCGCTCGTCGAGCGCGGCGAGAAGGATCTCGAGATCGTGGCGATCAACGATCTCACCGATGCCGGCACGCTCGCACACCTCTTGCGCTTCGACTCCATCCACCGCGAGTTCCGCGCGGCGAAGGTGAGCCACGGCGACGGCTACATCGCGCTCGACGACAAGCGCATCCAGGTCCTCGCGAAGAAGGACCCCGCCGAGCTGCCCTGGAAGGACCTCGGCGTCGACATCGTCCTCGAGTGCACCGGCCTCTTCACCGACAAGGCGAAGGCCGCCCTGCACCAGAACGCGGGCGCCAAGCGCGTCATCATCAGCGCGCCGGCCAAGGGCCACGACCTCACCGTGGTCCTCGGCGTCAACGACAAGCAGTACGATCCGGCCAAGCACAGCGTCATCTCGTGCGGCTCGTGCACGACGAACTGCCTCGCGCCGGTCGCGAAGGCCCTGCTCGACAATTTCGGGATCGTCCGCGGCCTCATGACCACGATCCACTCGTACACGAACGACCAGCACATCCTCGATCTCCCGCACCGCAAGGGGGATCTGCGCCGCGCCCGCGCGGCGGCGGTGAACATGGTGCCCTCGTCGACGGGCGCGGCGAAGGCGCTCAGCGAGGTCATCCCGGAGCTCAAGGGCAAGTTCGACGGCCAGGCGATCCGCGTCCCGACGGTCGACGTCTCGCTCGTGGATCTCACGCTCGAGACGGAGAAGCCGATCTCGAAGGACGCGATCCACGAGGCGATGAAGCGCGCGGCCGAGGGCCCGATGAAGGGCATCCTCCAGTACACCGAGCTCCAGCTCGTCTCGGGCGACTTCATCGGCAACCCGCACTCGAGCATCTTCGACGCCACGCTCACGCAGCACATCGGCGACAAGTTCGCGAAGGTCTTCTCCTGGTACGACAACGAGTGGGGCTTCTCGAACCGCATGATCGACCTGGCCAAGCTCATGGCCGAGAAGGGCGTCTGAGCCATGAAGCTCACGGGCATCCGCTCGATCGAGGACCTCGCCAAAGATTCTGGACTCGCGAACAAGCGCGTCTTCATCCGCGTCGACTTCAACGTCCCGCTCGACAAGAAGACCGGCGCGATCACCGACGACGCGCGCATCCGCGAGTCGATCCCCACGATCAAGGTCGCGGTGGACGCGGGCGCGAAGGTGATCCTCGCCTCGCACCTCGGCCGACCGAAGCCGGGCAAGCACGAGGGCTGCTCGCTCGAACCGGCCGGCGCGCGCCTCGCGGAGCTCACGGGCTACGAGGTGCACCTGACCGACGACTGCATCGGTGACGGCCCGAAGAAGGTCACCCACGACCTGCGCGCCGGCCAGGTTTGCCTCCTCGAAAACCTCCGCTTCCACGAGGAGGAGGAGAAGGACGAGGAGAACTTCGCGCGTCAGCTCGCCGAGCTCTGCGACATCTACGTCGACGACGCGTTCGGCGCAGCGCACCGCGCCCACGCCTCCGTGCACGCCCTGCCCCGCATGATCCGTGATCGCGCCGCGGGCCTGCTCATGCTGAAGGAGCTGCGCTCGCTCGCCCGCTTGCTCGATCGTCCCGAGAAGCCGTACGTCGCGGTGCTCGGCGGCGCGAAGGTGTCGGACAAGATCGCCGTCGTCGAGTCGCTGCTCAACGTCGTCGACACGCTCTGCATCGGCGGCGCCATGGCGAACACCTTCCTCGCGGCGCAAGGCAAGAAGGTCGCGGCGAGCAAGATCGAGGACGACAAACTCCCGCTCGCCCGCACGATCCTGCAGAAGGCGCGTGAACGCGGGGCCAAGGTCCTCCTGCCCGTCGACGTCGTCGTGGCCAAGAGCCTCGACGCGGAGAGCGGCACGGCCGTCAGCGTGGACGCGATCCCCGACGGAACCATGGCGCTCGACATCGGCCCGAAGACGGTCGAGCTCTTCGGGAGCGCCATCGAGCGCGCGAAGACCGTCTTCTGGAACGGCCCCATGGGCCTCTTCGAGTCGAAGCCGTTCTCGAACGGCACCTTCGAGATCGCCCGTATCATGAGCCGCGCCGAGGGGTTCACCGTCGTCGGCGGCGGCGACAGCGCGGCGGCCGTGCGCGCCGCGGGCGAGGAGATCGCGAAGGGCATGGATCACATCTCGACGGGCGGCGGCGCTGCGCTCGAGCTCATCGAGGGCCGCAAGTTGCCGGGCGTCGAGGCGCTTCGTTCTGCCGTGGCGGAGGAAGCGTCGTGAACGTCGCGCGCCGCCCCCTCATCGCGGGCAACTGGAAAATGAACGCCGGTGGCCAGGACGCATGCAGCCTGGCCCTCGGCGTGGTCGAGGCGGCGCGCCGCTCGGCCCGCGTCGACGTCGTGATCTGCCCGCCGTTCACGGCGCTCGCCGCGGCCGCGCATGAGCTCTGGGAGTCGAAGAGCGCGGTGATGCTCGGCGCCCAGAACATGCACCCCGAACCTGCCGGGGCCTTCACCGGCGAGATCAGCGCGCCGATGCTCAAGGACTCCGGCGCGACCTGGGTCATCCTCGGCCACAGCGAGCGCCGGCAGATCTTCGGCGAGACGGACGAGCTCATCGCTCGGAAAATCGCCGCCGCGATCCGCGCCGAGCTCCAGCCGATCGCCTGCGTCGGCGAGACGCTCGAAGAACGCGAAGCTGGAAAGACGCTCGAGGTCGTCGAGCGCCAGACCCGCGCCTTCCTCGACGAGCTCGCCAAGCGCCCGGGCTTCGGCGTCATCGCTTACGAGCCGGTCTGGGCGATCGGGACGGGCAAGGTCGCTCGTCCCGAGGACGCCCAGGAGGTCCACGCGATGATCCGCGGCCTCTGCGCCAGCGTCTCGGAGGAGCTCGCCGCGTCCACGCGGATCCTCTACGGCGGCAGCGTGAAGGGGGACAATGCCGAGGGTCTGCTCGGCCAGGCGGACGTCGACGGCGCCCTCGTCGGCGGCGCCTCCCTCGACGCGGCCGGCTTCGGCAAGATCATCGACAGCGCCGAGCGGCTGGCGGACGCCGCGGAACGAGGGTAGAACGTCGCCGTGCGCCGATGCTGACCACTCTGCTCAACGTCATCCACGTCATCGTTTGTATCTTCCTGATCCTCGTGGTGCTCCTGCAGCAGGGCCGCGGCGGCGGCCTCGGCTCGTCGTTCGGCGGCGGCGCGCAGGTCTTCGGCGGCCGCGGCGCGGGTAACTTCATGACCCGCCTCACCGCGATCTGCGCCGCGATCTTCATGCTCACCAGCATGTCCCTCGCGTACCTGTCCTCCGCGGGTGATCGCGAGCTCAAGCAGTTCGAGACCACGCAGCAGAAGTAGCTCCGCGTCGAAGGCGGACCGCTTGCCCGCGTTGTTGCAGAGACGCGATCTCGGCCTCGTTGCGCTCGTCAAGGTGATCGCGGCGGCGATCGTGATCGCCACGGGCTTTCGCGCCGTCAGCGACGACGACTTCGCGCGTGTCGTCATCGCGCAGGACTTCGCCCACGCCCCGAAGCTCGATCCGACCGGCACGAGCTGGCTTCCCTTCCCCTTCTGGATCACAGGCGCGGCCATGTTCGGCGCGGGGCGTACGCTCCTCGTCGCGCGCGTCGCCGCCTTCGTCCTCGGCGTCCTCTCGGCTATGCTCGTCGCGCTCGCGGCTGAGCGCCTCACGAAGAACCGAACGGCCGCGCTCCTCGGGGCCGTCCTCGCCGCCGTCTTCCCGTGGAGCGCGCGCCTCGGCGTCGCCACCGTCCCCGAGCTCCCCACCGCGGCGCTCGCCCTCTTCGCGATGGCCTCGCTCGTGGGCCCGCGTGAGCCCCGCGCGCGCCTCTTCGGCGGCCTCGCGCTCCTCGGCGCCACCCTCTCGCGGTACGACGTCTGGCCCATCGCGGCCGCGTTTGCCGCCCTCACCGGCCTCGACGCTCTCCGCGATCGCGAGCGATCCGCCAAGGACCGCGCCCTCTTCATCCTTGCGGCGGCCCTCTCGCTCCTCGGCCCCTCTTTGTGGGTCCTCTGGAACCACTTCACCCGCGGCAACGCCTTCGACTCCCTCGACCGCGTCGCCGCCTACCGCCGCGCCCTCGGCGGCGACGCCGACGCCCTTCTCGCGCGCCTCTTCGCCTATCCGCTCGCCATGGCTCGCCACGAGCCCGAGCTCTTCAGCGCGCTCGCCGTCCTCCTCGCCCTCGCCGCGCTCCCCTCGCTGCGCGCCGCGGCCCGCGAAACCCTTCGCCCTTACGCGCGCCCTGTCGCCCTCGCCCTCTTCCAGCTCGTCGCCCTCTCGGCGGCCCTCGTCAAGGACGGCGCCCCGACGCATCACCCCGAGCGTGCGGTCCTCGTCGGCCTCCTCCTTTGTGCCCTCGTCGCTTCCGACCTCGCGGCCACATTGCTCCCTCGCGCGAGCCGGAATGCGCGCCTCGGCGCGGCGACCGCGGCCCTCGCCCTCCTCGTCTTCAGCCTCGTCATCGTCCGCCGCTGGTTCCGCGGCGAAGACTTCGTCCCGCGCACGGACGAGGTCGCCATCGGCGACGCCGCGCGCGCGCTCGTCCCTCCCGGCGAGCGTGTCCTCGTCGAGGTGCGCGATTATGGCCATTTCGCCATCACCGCGGCCCTCGGCCGCCCGGAGGACGTCGTCCTCGACCGCGACCTCGATCCTCGCAAACCGGCCTCTGCCTCCACCTTCGACGCCCCTGACGCCCTCCCGCGCCGCCTCGACGAAGCCCGCGCGCGCTACCTCCTTGGGCGCACGACGAGCCCTGCCGCGGCCGTCCTCGGCCCGCCGCGCGCCGTCCATGGCTCGTTCGGGTTATGGGAGCACGGGAGCCGCTGATTGATGCAATCCCCCTTCGTGCACCCCTCCGCTTATGTCGACGAGCCTTCCTCCCTCGGCGAAGGCACGCGCGTCTGGCATTTTTGCCACGTCATGCCGGGCGCTCGAATTGGCAAGCGTTGCGTGCTCGGTCAGGGCGTCTTCGTGGCGAGCGGCGTCGTCATCGGGGACGACGTGCGGATCCAGAACAACGTCTCTCTTTACGAAGGCACGATCGTCGAGGACTTGGTCTTTCTCGGCCCCTCCTGCGTCCTCACGAACGTCACGAACCCACGCGCCGAAATCGATCGCCGTGGCCTCTACGAAACGACCTTGATCCGCCGCGGCGCCACGATCGGCGCGAATGCGACGATCGTGTGTGGCACGACCGTCGGGCGACATGCGTTCGTCGGCGCCGGCGCTCTCGTCACGCGGGACGTCCCCGACTATGCGCTGATGACGGGTGTCCCGGCGCGGCGCACGGGCACCATGAGCCGGCACGGGCAAAAACTCGGGCGGCCTGGGCCCGACGGGCTCATGGTTTGCCCCGAGAGTGGATATCGATATCGGATGGAGGAGGGACTCGTCCGTTGCCTGGATCTTCCCGAGGATGCGCCGCTGCCGTCGGGCGGGCGCGACCTTGGCAAGCCTTACCTCCGATCGCGCCCGGGTTGAGGCGGACCGGCGGCTATTTGTTGCTGCCGCCGAGCCCCTTGCCGAGGCCCTTGAAGAAGTCGTCGACGACGTTCTGAAAGCCCTTCATGCCGGCGCCTGCGACGCAGCCCATGGCTTCGCCGCACGTCTTGGCGTCGTCGACGCACGCGATCCCCTTGTCGACCGGCTCGTCGCCGGCGACCTTGCGCCACTGCTCGACCTCCTCGACACACCGGTCGAGGTCGTCCTTCGTCCCGTTCTTTTCGCCGCACAGGTCGGCGATACGCACGCAGGCAGCGCGCTCGGGCTTCTTCATGTAGGCGAACGCCGCCACGCCGGCGCCGCCGCAAACACCGAGAGCGAGAACGACCGCGAGAGTTTTGCTCATTTGGTTCTCCGGGAGAGCAGGGTCTTTTTGCGCACGGTCCACGGGTACGTCAAGCGGACGGGGACCGATTTTCCTTGGGTTGCGACTTCCACCTCGGCGAAAAAACTCTACGACGACAAGACGATTTCAATTGGGCTCGAAGAACCCGAGGTAACGCAAATCCGCGCACTCCTGGGCGCCGGACCCGTTGCCGAGGACGTAGAATGAGTTGTTCACCGGGACGGGGGGCTGCGCCGGCCCCGAGAAGGTGCCGCCCGCGGACACGATCAGCCTTTGTTCGGTCGCCGAGTGAATCGCCTCCACTTGGATCTCCTGATCCCGGATCCACGCGAGTTCCACAGACGCGAGTTCCACTTTGTTGATACGAAACACGATCTTTCTGTCCGAGAACCGAAAAAAGAGACGGTTATCATTGTTGATGTTGAGCAGATCGTGCTCGTTCTCCGTGGTCTCGGCGGTGGCATAATTGGGCGCAAAACGGATCTTCACATGGAAATAGCCGTCCGGCGCGACGATCGGCGGGGCGATGACGGAGAGTTTGTCGGCCTCCCGGGTGCGCTCCTGTGCCTGCGTCGTCGGGATGTAGCTCGATGGATACTTGACGCTGCTATTGTTGTCCTTCGTCTCGAGCTGCGCCCCATAGGCGAACACCGCCGTCGACGTCTCGATCGGCGCAGGATCCCCGTCTCCATCGCCGCGGGTCTCCAGGAGGAAATAACCGTCGTCCTCGCCGACCTCGTAACGCTTCCAGTTCGCGGCATCATCGATGACGTCGACCGTCCACCCGGAGTTTCCCGGCTCCATGACGAAATAACCGTAGGGGCCGACATCACCCTCACCACGAAACCACCCCGACCCGTATCCCTTGGGAAGCGTCGAATAGTTCGATTGCTGTTTTCCCGTGGAACCGAATCTCGTGGCGCTCATACCTCCCGCCGGATCCGGGTGCCCCGTCGTGACTGTCATCCCGACCAAGGCCGGAGTCACCCAGCCCGTCCCCACCCACGATTCTCCGTTCCAGATCTTGTTTCTCCGCCTGCTCTCCACGCTGAGCCCCCAGGCAGGCCCCACGTTTCTCGGACGTGCTGCGTTCGCAGGATAGGGGCGCTTCAGGCTGTGCGGACCCACCTGCGAGGTCCTATCGACCGTCGGACATTCGATCTTGAGCCAGTCGTCCGGCAACGTGTACATGGGTAACGTGGCCGCTGGAAGCGTCGTCGCCGTCCATTCGCGGATCACCACCGGCCCCCCGCCACCCGAGCCGCCCGTTCCACCGACGCCGCCCGTTCCACCGACGCCGCCCATTCCACCGACGGCGACCCCGCCCGCGCCGCCCATTCCACCGACGCCGCCCACGCCGCCCACGCCGCCCACGCCGCCGGTCCCGCCCGGTCCCATGGACGCGCCGCTGCCGCCCTCACCCGAAGACGACGACGACGATGACGACGACGATGACGACGACGACGACGCTTGTCCCATCGGCGCCGACCCGAGCTGATCGAGGCTACACGCGCCGAGCCACGCGCCCATCACGAGCGCCCCGATGCCAGAGATCCCAAGAGAAGCAAGGCCGCGACGCCCGCGGCGAGACGAACGTTCCATGATCGGGGATCCTCTGCGGAACACGGCCCGGCGTCAACGAACGCGCGGCGCCATCTCGCGCCCCGACGCCCGATCGTTCTGCGATACACTCGGCGCCCTCCCGCGCGCCCCGATCACGAGCCTCGGATGCCTCCCACCTCCCGATCCAGCCCGCGCCGAGATCGCGGAAGCTCCGGCTCCGTTCGACCCCTCGTCGTCCTCGTCGCCTTCACCGTCGCGAGCTCCGCCCTCGCGCTCGGCGGCGTCCACGTCCGCGTCGTCGCCCTCCTCGCGCCCTTCGCCTTCGCTGCCGCCGCCCTCGCGCTTCGCCGCGAGCAAGAGCGCAAGGGCTCGGTCTCCCTCGCTTTGCCTGCGCTCCTCGCGACCGCGCTCGCCGCCTACACGCTCCTCCAGGCCGTGCCCTTGCCGATGGCCCTGCTCGAACGCCTCGCGCCGGGCAACGCCGACGTCTGGTCGCGCGCGCTCCTTCCCTTCGGAGAGGCGGGCCCGCGCTTCGCGAGCCTCTCGCTCGATCCCGGCGGCTCGATCGTCGAGGCCCTGAAGTGGTCCTCCTACGCCGCGATCTTCACCGCCTCGGCAGCCGTGTCCGCGCGTCGCGGCGCCGCCGCCGGCATCACGATCGTCTTCCTCTCGGCCCTCGCCGTCGCGCTCGTCACCGTCGTGCACGGCCTCGCGGGCCTGACGAAGGTCTACGGCTTCTACACGCCCTCGGTCGCGCTGCCGCCGTGGCATGTCGGGCCGCTCATCAACGCGAACACCCTCGCCGGTTACCTCAACCTCGGCGCGCTCGCGGGCATGGGCCTCGCCCTCATGCACGATCCCGTCGCGCCGCGCTGGCTCGTCGCTGCGGGCGTCGCGTTCCTCGTCGCCGTCGACGTCACGTCCGCCTCGCGCGGCGGCGTGATGGCCTTGATCTTCGGCGTCCTCCTGCT
Organism: Polyangium fumosum; assembly: GCF_005144585.1. Taxonomy (GTDB): domain Bacteria; phylum Myxococcota_A; class Polyangia; order Polyangiales; family Polyangiaceae; genus Polyangium; species Polyangium fumosum. The sequence continues at coordinate 69,301 of NZ_SSMQ01000034.1, forward strand.
CGCGCTCCTCCTTCGCATCCGCGCGGCGCGTCGCGGCGGCAGCGACGGCGCCGACCCCTCGCTCCGCTGGCTCCTCGGCGCCGCGCTCCTCGGCGGCGCTTCGCTCGCGCTCCTCGGCGGCACGCGCGACACGTGGTTCGAGCTCTACGACAAGAACCTCGACAAACTCCAGATGGTGCGCTGGGCGCTGCCCGTCTTGCGCGAGCACCCGATCTTCGGCATCGGCCGTGGCGCGTTCGAAAGCGTCTTCCCTGCGTACCGCGCGAGCGCGGGCCACGTCGTCTTTGCGTACATCGAGAACTTCCCGGCGCAGTGGCTCGTCGAGTGGGGCGCGCCCGTCGCGCTCGCGGCGCTCGTCCTGTTTGCGAGGGCGCTCGCCCCCTCGCGCCTCGGCGCCTTGCGCAGCCGCCTCGCGGCGGCCGCCTTCACGGGCGTCGTCGTGGTCCTCCTCCAGAACCTCGCCGACCTCTCGCTGGAGATCCCGGCCGTCTGCTTCGCCCTCGCCACGGTGCTCGGCTCCTTGTGGGGAGACCGCGCGCGCTCACGCCCCTCGCGTGGCCTCGCCGCGAAGGCCCCGGGCAAGCTCACGCGCCTCGCGCCGGCCCTCGCGCTCTTCGTGGGCCTCGCGCTCGCGGCCGCATCCTTCCGACTCGGCCATCCCGACGTCGACGCCGAGCGCGACGTGATCCGCAGGATGTACGAAGCGACGAACCTCGCGGATCCTGCCGCGCACGACGCGCTCGAAGCCGCCCTCCGCGCAGCGATGCGCCGCCACCCGGCCGAACCTTATTTCCCGCTCATCGGCGCGCTCGCGGCCTACCAAGGCAAACACGAGCGCGCGCTCCCGTGGCTCCAGCGCACCCTCGAACGAGGCCACGTGAATGGCCGCGCGCACCTCTTGCTCGCGCAGGTCCTCGCCAGCCGCGGCGCGCGCCGCCAGGCCTTGCTCGAGCTGCGGATCGCCGTCACGCAAGACAGCTCGCTCGTGGGCCCTGCAGGCGTGTTCGCGGTCCGGCTCTCGAAGGACGAAGGTGAATTGCTCGGCGCCGTCCCCGAAGGCAAAGCGGGCACGCCCATGCTCGACGAGCTCGCGGTGCAGGCGCGAAACGCGGGCAACGCCGCGCTCAGCGCGCGCCTCGACGCCGAGGCGATCACGCGAAACCCCGGCGCCCACGGCCCGCGCGTGCGCGCCGCGGACGCCCTGCTCGACGCGCTCACGAAGGGCACGTGTGACGATCGTGCCCGCTGCATGCGCGAGATCGAGGCGCACGCGGCCGCGCTCGAAACAGCGTTCCCCGGGGACTTCATGGCCGACCGGATCCGCGCGCGCGCCCTCGTCGTCGAGGGCAAAAGCGAAGACGCCGAGGCCCGGCTCGCGGCGCGCTGCCCGCTCGTCAAGGAGCGCGCCGCCTGCTTGCGCGCGCGCGTCGAGATCGCCTCCCAGGTCCCTGGCGTCGCGCGCATCGACGCGGCCAGCAAGGACCTGCTCGCCGCGACCTGCCTCTCGGCGTCCGCGTGCGCCGAGGCCGCCGCGTTCCTCGCGCGCATCCGCGAGACCCGGGGCGACGCCGGCGCCGCGCTCACGCTTTACGACCGCGCGGCCCGCGAGGAACCGACCGAGGCCCGGTGGCTCACGCTCGCGGATGCTGCGAGTCGCGGAGGTGCGCATGCGCAGGCCGTGATGGCGCTCGAACGCGCGGCGCAGAAGCGGGGAATGACGGAGGCGTTGAGAAAGCGGATTGCGGAGGAGCGGGCGCGGGCCATGGGGGAGAAGTAGCGGGCGGAGCTGCTACTGCCGCGGCCGCTGCCGCTGCGGCTCATCAGCGCCCGTTGTTCGCGACGAGCAGAGCGGCGAGGTCTGCCGCGGAGAGATCAAGGGCCATGTCCGTAAGTCGGGTGGCGCCCTCCTTGTGGAGCTGCGTGGCGAGGTTCTCACGCTCGTCGCTGGTCAACGGCCGGGCGAGCCGTCGCTCGAACAGGCGCAAAACGGGTTCGAGGCTTCCTTCCGCGCGCCCTTCCTCTCGCCCTTGCTGCACGTACTTGCGTGCAAATTCGCTCTGGTACTCGTAGTTCGGGATGCTCATGAGCTTCTCCAGCGCTGTCCGGGCAGCTTCGCCCAGGGAAAATAGCACGAGATCCGCGTACAGTTTCGCACGCTCCGCATCCAGCCCCGCGCCCGCAGCCAGCGCCGCAACCGCGATGGAAATCCCTCCCTCCGTTCGTCCGTGCGCGAGCGCCGAGAGCACCGAAAGCTCCGGCCTTTCCTTGGCTTCTTCGATGTCCTTCACCACCGGCACTCCCTCCGGCCCCAGCACCAGAGGCGTGATCGAAGCCTGCCCAGGGCCGAGCACGATCGGCTGGGAAAGACGCGCCGCGAGCGCTTCGTCGGGCGTCACGACCAGCAAGCACGCCGGGCACCGGTAACGCGCACGCGCGCCGGCCACGTACGCAGGCCAGGCAAAGGGCTTGTCCGGATCCCACTGGAGCTGCGCTTCGACGATGATGACCAGGACAGGTTGTTCATCGAGGAGCAACACGAGGAGATCGGCGCGAAGCTCCCGCGGGATGATGTTCGTCAGATCCGCCGAAGCAATCCGGGCCTCCGTGAACGGTGGCAACGGGATGTGCAGGGCCTCGTGGAGCAGCTCCGCCGCCAGGACCGGACGGTTGCGGAAGAGCTCGATGATCGCCTCGTGCAAGAGGGAAGGCACGAGAACGCTCTACTGCGAGAGCGCGGGCGGGACAAGGGATAGGTTCGTCGGGGAACCGAATCGGTTTTACCGGAACGTTGCTGCCGCTTCGGCCAAGCACGCCCATTTGCTCCGCCAGATCCTTCGCCTGATCAAAGGCTCGGCGCGTTGCCCGCTCGTCAAGGAGCGCGCCGCCTGCTTGCGCGCGCGCGTCGAGATCGCCTCCCAGGTCCCTGGCGTCGCGCGCATCGACGCGGCCAGCAAGGACCTGCTCGCCGCGACCTGCCTCTCGGCGTCCGCGTGCGCCGAGGCCGCCGCGTTCCTCGCGCGCATCCGCGAGACCCGGGGCGACGCCGGCGCCGCGCTCACGCTTTACGACCGCGCGGCCCGCGAGGAACCGACCGAGGCCCGGTGGCTCACGCTCGCGGATGCTGCGAGTCGCGGAGGTGCGCATGCGCAGGCCGTGATGGCGCTCGAACGCGCGGCGCAGAAGCGGGGAATGACGGAGGCGTTGAGAAAGCGGATTGCGGAGGAGCGGGCGCGGGCCATGGGGGAGAAGTAGCGGGCGGAGCTGCTACTGCCGCGGCCGCTGCCGCTGCGGCTCATCAGCGCCCGTTGTTCGCGACGAGCAGAGCGGCGAGGTCTGCCGCGGAGAGATCAAGGGCCATGTCCGTAAGTCGGGTGGCGCCCTCCTTGTGGAGCTGCGTGGCGAGGTTCTCACGCTCGTCGCTGGTCAACGGCCGGGCGAGCCGTCGCTCGAACAGGCGCAAAACGGGTTCGAGGCTTCCTTCCGCGCGCCCTTCCTCTCGCCCTTGCTGCACGTACTTGCGTGCAAATTCGCTCTGGTACTCGTAGTTCGGGATGCTCATGAGCTTCTCCAGCGCTGTCCGGGCAGCTTCGCCCAGGGAAAATAGCACGAGATCCGCGTACAGTTTCGCACGCTCCGCATCCAGCCCCGCGCCCGCAGCCAGCGCCGCAACCGCGATGGAAATCCCTCCCTCCGTTCGTCCGTGCGCGAGCGCCGAGAGCACCGAAAGCTCCGGCCTTTCCTTGGCTTCTTCGATGTCCTTCACCACCGGCACTCCCTCCGGCCCCAGCACCAGAGGCGTGATCGAAGCCTGCCCAGGGCCGAGCACGATCGGCTGGGAAAGACGCGCCGCGAGCGCTTCGTCGGGCGTCACGACCAGCAAGCACGCCGGGCACCGGTAACGCGCACGCGCGCCGGCCACGTACGCAGGCCAGGCAAAGGGCTTGTCCGGATCCCACTGGAGCTGCGCTTCGACGATGATGACCAGGACAGGTTGTTCATCGAGGAGCAACACGAGGAGATCGGCGCGAAGCTCCCGCGGGATGATGTTCGTCAGATCCGCCGAAGCAATCCGGGCCTCCGTGAACGGTGGCAACGGGATGTGCAGGGCCTCGTGGAGCAGCTCCGCCGCCAGGACCGGACGGTTGCGGAAGAGCTCGATGATCGCCTCGTGCAAGAGGGAAGGCACGAGAACGCTCTACTGCGAGAGCGCGGGCGGGACAAGGGATAGGTTCGTCGGGGAACCGAATCGGTTTTACCGGAACGTTGCTGCCGCTTCGGCCCGGCCACGCGTTGCTTGCGCGAGGACCACGACCGCCGCCCATCGTTCAATCACATGCACATGGATCGCTCCTACGGCGCGGCCCCCAAGCTCGCGTTGTAGATGACGAATCGATACTTCACGTCGCTCTTCAGCATTCGCTCGTAGGCTTGTTCGATTTGTTGAATGCGAATCAACTCGATGTCCGCGACGATTCCCTTCTCCGCGCAGAAGTCGAGCATCTCCTGGGTCTCGGCGATGCCGCCGATCATCGAACCCGCGATCGTCTTGCGCTTGGAGACGAGGTTGAAGACGCTGGGCGACGGGTGGGCATGCGCTGGAACGCCCACGAGCACCAGGGCGCTGTCCCGCTTGAGCAGGCGCGTGAAGGCGTCGAGGTCGTGGCTCACCGCGACCGTGTTCAGGATCAGGTCGAAGCTCTCCACATGAGCGGCCATCTCGCCCGCGTCGCGCGACACGACGACCTCGTCGGCGCCGAACGCCACCGCGGCTTTGCGCTTGGACTCCGACGTCGTGAACGCCACGGTGTGTGCGCCCATCGCGCGCGAGCTTGATGCCCATGTGGCCGAGCCCGCCGATGCCCACGATGCCCACCTTCTTGCCGGGCCCAGCGTTCCAGTGCCTGAGCGGAGAATAGGTCGTAATGCCGGCGCAGAGCAGCGGCGCGACGGCCGCGAGTTGCTCCTCGTGGTGACGGATCTTCAGGACGTACTTGTCCTTGACGACGATCCGCTGCGAATAACCGCCGAGCGTGTGTCCGGGCGCATCGGGCGTCGCGGAGTTGTACGTGCCGATCATGCCCGGCTCGCAATCCTGCTCCAGGTCGGCCGCGCACGCCGAGCAGTGACCGCAGCTATCGACGATACAGCCGACGCCAACCCGATCGCCCGTCTTGAAGCCGGTCACGTGCGCGCCGACCGCGGACACGCGCCCCACGATCTCGTGCCCCGGCACGCAGGGGTAGAGCGTGCCTGCCCATTCGCCGCGGACGGTGTGCAGGTCCGAGTGGCAGACGCCGCAGGATGCGATCTCGATCTGCACGTCGTGGTCGCCCGGCGCTCGGCGCGTGATTTCAAGCGATTCCAGCGGCTTGTTGGCGGCGTGGGCGCCGAATGCTTTGATGGTCATTTTGAGGCTCCGAGAGGTGGTGAGGTCTTCGCCGCAAGGCCACCGCGACCCCTTGGCTTCCTGCGACCCCACCATGCGCTCGGCGTCATCGACGGAACAGAGGTCGGTTGGTGGACGAGCCGTTAAGCTGCGCTTGACAGTGGCGCGCGCCAGAGCGGCCCTTCAGGCGGAAGGGACGCGGCGTTCGCCGTTGGCCAACCCGCCTCTCCACAATCTGGCCGAAGGCGTCGTTTGCGCTCACGATGGCCGACATGGCCGACCTCTTCTTCACCCCCTCGGGCGTCCGGCTGCGTCGTCACGCCCTCCGCTCTGGGGACCTCAACTGGCTGCTCCTGCCCGGAGGACCCGGCATCGGGTCGGAGAGCCTCGAAGGGCTCGCCGACATCCTGGATGTGCCGGGGGCCCTCTGGCTCGTCGATTTGCCTGGAGACGGCTCGAACCGCGCCCCTCCCGGCAGTCCGAAGGTGCCCTTTGATACCTGGCCCCATGTCGTGGTCGAAGCTGCCATGGCGCTCCCGCGTGTCGTCTTCGCCGGCCATTCGACCGGCGGCATGTATCTGCTTTCGACGCCCGAGCTTGCGCCGCACCTCGAAGCCCTGGCGCTTCTGGACACCGCTCCGGACGCCCTCTGGCATCCTCGTTTCGTGGAGATGACCCAGGCGAACCCGTTGCCCGAGGTCGAGGCGGCGACAGCGATCTATGAAGCGGATCCGCGCGACGAGAACATCGCCGCGGTTGCGGTGGCGTCCGCGGAATGGAACTTCACCCCGGCCGGGCTCTCGGCGGGGCGAGAGCTCCTCGCGAGAATGCCTTACAACAGCGCGGCGGTCGCGTGGTCGGAGGCGAACTTCGACCACGTCTACCAGGCCCGATGGTGGCCGACGCGAATGCCGGTCCTTCGATTGGCAGGCTCGGACGATCGGATCGTCTGGCAAGGCGGATGGCGCGAGCCGAGGTTCCAGACGCCCAACGTCATCGATCGCGTCATCGCGGGCGCCGGGCATTTCCCTTGGATCGAGAATCCCCAGGAGGTGCGAGCGGCCTTCGCCGAGCTTTCGCTCCGCATCGCCTGAGCGTCCGAGCCCTCCCCATTCGCGTCCGAGCGAACCACCTCTCTCGTGCACACGAACCCCTCTCGCGCCCTCACCCTCGGCGTTCGCGTCCGAGCCCTCCGCGTTCGCGTCCGAGCCCTCCCCGTCCGCGTCCGAGCCCTCCGCGTTCGCGTCCGAGCCCTCCGCGTTCGCGTCCGAGCCCTCCCCGTCCGCGTCCGAGCCCTCCGCGTTCGCGTCCGAGCCCTCCGCGTTCGCGTCCGAGCCCTCGGTCTTCGCGCCCTCGCCCTCCGCCTTCGCGTCCGAGCCCTCCGCGTTCGCGCCCTCGCCCTCCGCGTTCGCGTCCGAGCCCTCCGCGTTCGCGCCCTCGCCCTCCGCCTTCGCGTCCGAGCCCTCCGCCTTCGCGTCCGAGCGAACCACCTCCGACGCATCCAAGGTTCGCCCGAGGCTCGTGGATCTCGCCAATGGCACGCTCACAGGCGCGCAGCGTGAGAAGCCAGGTTTTCTGGGGTCTTCGACGAACTCTCGAAGGCCATCCCGCAGTACGGCGAGATCCTCGGCATGCACCCCAGCATCTGGCTGAACATCGTCGAAAAGACGGCCGCGCTCGACGAAATCCGCGCGCGCAAGAAGGATGTCCTCAAGCTCGCGGAGGTCCTCGAGGAGAGCGAGCTCTCCTACGAGGACGCACGCGAAGCCGACATCAGCCGCATCGGTGGATTCGTGGACGCCACCGCCCAGCACGGCGACCCGTCGGTGCGTGCGGCCTTCAACAAGACCCTGGAGTACCGCTCCCAGTACGCCAAGAAGGCCGCCGACAAGCGCCGCAAGAACAAGCAAGCGCGCGCCGAGACGGACGCCGAGCGCGCCCCGAAAGCCAAGGACCCGAACCCCACCTGAGCGACCCACGGACCCCGCCGCCGCCGCTGCAGCAGCAGCGGCGGCCGCCGACCCCGGCGCCCCTGGATCCTCCGGATCCCGCCCCCTGAACGTCCCCTGCCTCCCACGCAACCTGTTCGTAACAGACTCTCCACGCGACCAACCTTCCCCTGACGCGGGGGGTCGGTTAGAGTTCCCATGCGGCGAGGAAGATGCGTATCCACAGTTTCTCGTTCCAGGATCGCTCGACGGGCTGGCAGCTCGAGGAGACGACGTTCGACCCGTTCAACCTGTTGGTTGGTGTCTCGGGTGTTGGAAAAACGAAAATCCTGCGTGCAATCGAGCAGGTGCGGAGTGCGATTCAGCCGACCGCACCAGGCTTGCCGAGCGATGTCGAGTGGACGATGCGCTTCGAGCACGAAGGGCATCGGTATCGCTGGCATGCGGTGTTCGTCGAGCCGGCTCAGGGAGACGTGGAGGACGAACAACCTCGGCGGATGAACCGCATGGGTTGGGGGCATGGCCCAGGTGCTCATTTCCAGCGGGAGGAGGTGGACCTCGACGATATCGAGCTCGTGCGGCGAGACGGTGGCGTGTTTCGTTTCAAGGGGGCGGATTTGCCGAAGCTCAACCCGTCCGAGTCCGCTTTGGCGCTGCTTTCCGGCGAAGCCAAGGTGGCGCGGGCTGCCACGGGGCTGAAGAGCGTCACGGACCACCGGGCCCTGGGTTCTCTGGACGTCTTTGCGGGCACATCCAGCACGGATGCGCGTGTTTTCAGCGGTCTTCGGCGAGGCTCGATGAGTCTCCCTGCAATCCAGCAGAGCCCCTATTCCGACATCATGCTGCGGACGTACATGCTGCAGGAGGCTCTTCCGGAGCAGTGGCGAGACGTCCGGGAGACGTTCGCGTCGATCTTTCCGACGGTGGAGGATTTGCGGATTGCTCGTTTCGACCGATCGGTCGAAGGGAGGGTATCCGCGCAATTCATCCTCCTGCTCCGTGAGCGCGGCGCGAGCGACTGGATCGTCGGAGCAGACGTGTCGGGGGGGATGCGCCGTGTGCTCGCGACGATCCTCGGACTGCGCCTCACGCCGCCCGGGTCGGTGATACTCATTGACGAATTCGAGAACAGCCTCGGCAAGAACTGCCTCCCGGCGCTGGTGGATTTGATTCTCGAGTATGCGCCGCAAATGCAATTCATCATCACGAGCCATCACCCGTACGTCATCAACAACATCCCCATTTCAGAATGGAAACTCGTTCAACGCCGCAGCAGCGCCGTACGTGTACGGAGCGCGCGTGACGTGCCGGCGCTCCAACGCGCGTCTCATTTTGATGCATTCGATCGATTGCTGAATTTGCCCGAGTTCGACGAAGGTATCGCGTGAACTTGTACTTCTTGGTCGAGGGGAGGCACACCGAGCGCAGGGTGTACGAGGCATGGATCCGCCATACGTTCCCCGATATGCGATCCGTGCGAGATCTCGCCGATGTGGAATCGAACTGTTACTGCATCTTTTCGGGCTACGGGAACCCGTCGTATTTGAAGCGCATCGAAAGCGCGCTACGGGACATATGCGATCGTCCCGTGATCGATCATTTCTTCGTGTGCAGCGATTCTGAGGAGATGCGCTACGAGGACGCGCTCGATCTCACACGGGGTGTCCTCGACGACGCTGCGCGCGCTTGCTCGCTGGTCGAAAAAGCCCCGAACATCGGACTGCACGTCGTCGTGCAACATTGCTGCATGGAGACGTGGTTTCTGGGGCACGGGAGGATGTTGCGTCGAAACCCCACCTCTTCGGAGCTCGTGGAGATGAAGCGTTTTTACGATGTGAGCAACAGCGATCCGGAGATCATGGGCAAGCCGGACGGGTACACCACGAAAGCCAGTTTTCATGGAAAGTACTTGAAGGAGATGCTCCTCGAGCATGGGAAGAGGTACTCGAAGGAGCACCCAGGCGTCGTCGTCGGGAAGGATTATCTAGACGCATTGCGCCAGCGATGTGCCTCGACCGGGCACTTGCAGAGCCTCTCCGCTTTGCTCACGACGTGGGATGCCTTGCGAAAGGGCATCCCATAGCAAGTTGCCCTTGACACCGTCGCTGGCGTTCGTGCCCGCCCAGCGCCGCAAGAACAAAGGACCCGAACCCCACCTGAGCGACCCACGGACCCCGCCGCCGCCGCCGCCTCAGCAGCGGCGGCAGCCGACCCCGGCGCCCCTGGATCCTCCGGATCCCGCCCCCTGAACGTCCCCCACCTCCCACGCAACCAAGCCTTTCATGAGCCCGCGCTCGTCTTGGCGCCCCCCACCCCCGATGCTACGGTCCGCCTCCCGGGTCGCCGGATGAACCGTACATCCGCATGAAACGCGCGCTCATCACCGGCATCACGGGCCAGGACGGCTCGTACCTCGCGGAGCTGCTCCTCGGCAAAGGCTACGAGGTCCACGGCATCATCCGTCGCTCCTCCTCCTTCAACACCGAGCGCATCGACCACCTCTACCGCGACCCCCACGAGCGCGGCGTCCGCCTCTTCTTGCATCACGGCGACCTCAACGACGCCTCCTCGCTCCAGTCGATCCTCGCCGAGGTCCAGCCCGACGAGATCTACAACCTCGGCGCGCAGAGCCACGTCCGCGTCTCCTTCGACATCCCCGAGTACACCGGCGAGGTCACCGCCCTCGGCGCCGTTCGCCTCCTCGAAGCCATGCGCAAGATGCGCGTCGCGGCGCGCTTCTACCAGGCGAGCTCCAGCGAACTCTACGGCAAGGTCGCCGAGATCCCGCAACGCGAGACCACGCCTTTCCACCCGCGGAGCCCCTATGCCGCGGCCAAGGCGTATGCCTTCTACGTCGCGCAGAACTACCGCGAGGCGTACGGCATGCACGTCTCGAACGGCATCCTCTTCAACCACGAGAGCGAGCGCCGCGGCGAGACCTTCGTCACCCGCAAGATCACGCGCGCCGTCGGCCGCATCAAACAGGGCCTCCAGCGCGAGCTTTGGCTCGGCAACCTCGACGCCCGCCGCGATTGGGGCCACGCCGAGGACTACGTCGAGGCCATGTGGCGCATGCTCCAGCAGGACCAGGCCGACGATTACGTCATCGGCATGGGCGAGACGCACGCGGTGCGCGAGTTTTTGGAGCTTGCGTTCCGCCACGCGGACCTCGACTGGCAGGAATACGTGCGTATCGACCCCAAGTATTTCCGGCCGGCCGAGGTCGACGTCTTGCTCGCGGACCCGACGAAGGCGCGGGAAAAGCTCGGGTGGACGCCGAAGGTCACGTTCCCGGAGCTCGTGCGGCGTATGGTGGATTCGGACCTCGAGCTCGCGGCCCGGGAAAAGCGGGCGCGGGGATGAACGGCTCGTTCGGGTACGTCAACGGCAGGCCCGGCTCCGCGATCGACGAGGCCCGGTTTTCCCCGAATGCCGTGACGTCCGCCGACGGCCGTTTCACCATCGTCTTCGAAGGCGACCGCGAAACCCCCGAAGGCGTCCTCGCCGCGTACGCCGCCCGCGGCAAGCGTGCGATCGAAGAGCTGCGGGGCGGTTTTGCGCTGGGTCTTTGGGACGCGACCGAGCGGACACTCCTGCTCGCGCGGGATCCGATCGGCATCAAATCCCTCTACGTCGCCACGGCCCCTGGAAAGCTCGCCTTCGCCTTCGAGGTCTGGACGCTCGCCGCGCAGGGTTTTGCCGAAAAACGGTTGTCTCGCCGCGCAGTCGGGAGCTTCCTCGCCACGGGTGCCGTCGCCGAGCCCGACACGATCCTCGAAGGCGTCTCGCCTCTGCCTCCCGCGACGATCCTCACGTACTGCGACGGCCACGCGCGCAGCGCCACGTACTGGGAGCTGCCGATCGAGCCACGCTCCGACGTCGATCCGCGCGACGTCGAGGCCGCGCTCATCGAGGCCGCCTTGCCTCCGGCGGCCCCGCCCCTCGCCCCCGACGAGCGCGAGATCACGGAGGCCATCGAGGCGCTCGATCAACCTTCCACCTCGTTCCTCCACGCCTTCCGTGCCGCGAAGTCCGCGGGCGTGGCGGCCTTTTCTGACCTCGGCCGGAGCGCGCTTTTCCCCGCGGCGAGCCGCATCCTCCACTTCGGAGCGCTCTTCGCGAGAGACCGGTCCGTCGAGCGCGCCTACGCCGGGCTCCGTTGCATGGAAAGGACGGACGCGCTCGCTGCGGCCTCCTTTCGCGACGGCGGAATCGCCACGCACCCGAACCTGCTCCTTCTCGAAGGCAACGCGCTCCTGCCGGTCAGGATCCCCGAGAAGCTCGAGCCCTCCCTCGCGCGTCGGAACATCCGCCTCGATCGCGCGCTCGCCGCGCTCGACCTCGCGAACGACCTCCACGGCACAGCCCTCCGCGACGCCGACCTCGCGTGCCGCCGCCTTGGCCTCTCGCTCCGCGCCCCGCTCCTTGATCGCGCCATCGTGGAGCACGCCCTCGGCCTCCCGCTCCGCGGCACGTTCCGCCACACCCGCGCTCGCCCGGCGCCCACGCCGCCGCTCGCCGCGTGGCTTCGGGGCCCGCTCCGCGCCTGGGCCGAACGAAAGCTCCTCGACGAGGCTCGGCGCTACGCTCCTTTCCTCGACGCACACGTCCTCGCCGTTTTCTGGCGCGGCATCTTCGACGACAAAGGCACACACGCCGCGCCCAACCTCTTCGCCTGGGCCACGCTCATCGCCTATCTGCAAAGCCATGACGCAACGATCTGACGGAGGACTCTGCTGACATGGGACTCGGCGCTGCACGCAAGACCGCGCTCGTCACGGGCGCTGCGGGATTCCTCGGATCGCACCTCGTCGATCGCTTGCTCGACGAGGGCTACGAGGTCGTCGGTATCGACAACCTCATGACCGGCGACCTCGGCAACCTCGAGCGCGCCGGCCGCGACCCGCATTTCCACTTCCAGATGGGCGACGTCCGCGAGTCCATCCACGTCTACGCCGAGCTCGTCTTCAACTTCGCCTGCCCCGCCTCGCCCGTCCATTACCAGAGCGACCCGCACGCCACGCTCACCACGAGCGTCCTCGGCGCCCTCCGCCTCGTCGAAATGGCCCGCGGCCGCCGCTGCACCATCGTCCACGCCTCCACCTCCGAGGTCTACGGCGACCCCACGGTCCACCCGCAGCCCGAGAGCTACTGGGGCAACGTCAATCCGATCGGCGAGCGCTCCTGCTACGACGAAGGAAAACGTTGCGCGGAGACCCTCCTCAACGACGCCCGCCGCGCCTGGGGCGTCGACGTCCGCATCGCGCGTATCTTCAACACCTATGGCCCGCGTATGGCCTTCGACGACGGCCGCGTCGTCTCCAATTTCATCGTCCAGGCGCTCCGCGGCAAGCCCCTCACCCTCTTCGGCGACGGCAAACAAACCCGCTCCTTCTGCTTCGTGAAGGACCTCATCGAAGGCATCCTCGCCCTCGCCCGCCCCGAGCCCCTTCTCGGACGATGGGGGCTCCGCCCGGACGAGCCGGGCTCTGCCCCCATACCCCCGTTTGGCCCCGTGAACCTCGGCAACCCCGAGGAATTCACCATTCGTGAGCTCGCCGAAGAGGTCCTCCGCATCGTCGGCTCCGACCTCGAAATCATCCACGCGCCTTTGCCCGCTGACGACCCGCGCCAGCGCAAGCCCGACATCACCCGCGCCCGCGAGCTGCTCGGCTTCTCGCCGCGCATTGGCCTCCGCGACGGGCTCCGCGCCACCGTCGTCGATTTCCAGGCCCGGCTCGCCGAGCGCAGCCCGAAAGGACGATAGGCTCCGCCATGGTCCGGATCGCGATCCTCGCGACGCACCCGATCCAGTACCAGGCGCCGCTCTACCGCGCGCTCGCCGCCCGCGACGACGTCGCCCTCAAGCTCTTTTTCTGCTGGGACTTCGGCGTCAAGGAGACCCGCGACCCCGGCTTCGGAAAGACCATCCGCTGGGACGTCCCCCTCCTCGAAGGCTACGACCACGAATTCGTGCCGAACGTCTCGAAGCGCCCCGGCACGGACCATTTCTTCGGCCTCGTGAACCCCGGCGCCTTCGCGCGCATGTCCGCGTTCCGGCCCGACGTCCTCATCGTCCACGGCTACGCCCATTTCACCGAGCACGAGGTCATGGTGCGGGCCCACCAGAAGGGCATCCCCGTCCTGCTCCGCGGCGAATCGAACCTGCTCGCCGAGCGCCCGTCGCACGTCGCGCTCGCCAAGCGCCTCGCCTTGCCCCCGATCTTCCGCCGCCTCGGCGGCGCCCTCGCGATCGGCACCCTCTCCGCGCACTACTTCGAGCATTACGGCGTCCCGAAAGATCGCGTCTTCATCGCCCCCTACACCGTCGACAATTCGTTCTTTCAATCCCAGGCCGAGACGGTCCGCGAAGAAGCCCGCGCCTTCCGCAAGGAGCTCGGCATTCCCGCGGACGACCTCGTCGTCAATTACGCCGCCAAGCTCATCCCCGTGAAGGGATGCGCCGACCTGATCCGCGCCTTCGCCGCGCGCCCGCGCCCGAAGACCCACCTCGTCCTCATCGGCGACGGCCCGCTCCGCGGCGAGCTCGAATCCCTGGCAAAGTCCCTCTCCGCGCGGGTCCATTTCGTCGGCTTCGTCAACCAGAAGCGCATGCCGGCCGCGTATGCCCTCGGCGACGTCTTCGCCTTGCCCTCGCGCTTCGAGCCCTGGGGCCTCGCCGTCAACGAGGCCATGAACCTCGGTTTGCCCATCATCGCCTCCGATCAGGTCGGCGCCGTCCCCGACCTCGTCGGCCCTGACAATGGCTGGGTCTACCCTGCGGGCAGCGTCGCTGCGCTCACGCGTGTCCTCGACGAGGCCCTCGCGCAACACGACGGGCGCGCCTCGCGCGGAAAAGCCTCCCTTCGCCGCATCGCGGCCTGGGACATCCCGCACACCGCCGAAGGCTTCGTCCGCGCGGCCCGCGCCGTCGCGTCGCGCGCATGAAGATCACGTTCCTCTGCCCCGATCTCGTCGACGCGCCCCACGGCGGCATCCCCACCGTGAGCCGCCAGCTCTTGCGCCAGCTCGAACGAATCGCCAGAGAGCGCCGTGTCCCGCTCGCGTTCGACGTGTGGGCCCTGCACGACGCGCCCCACGACACGCGCGCCGTCGCCCGCGAAGTCGGCCTGCAAACCCCGCCGCGACGCTTCCGCTCCTTCGGCGGCTCGCGCCTCGGGATGCTCGCCGAAGCCGCGCGCGAGCGCTCGGACGCGGACCTCGTCTTCACGACGCACATCGGCCTCGGCCCCGTCGCGCGCCTCCTGCGCCCGCGCGCGGCGCCCATCGTGCAGTTCCTCCACGGCGTGGAGTGCTGGCGCCCCTTGCCGACGCACCAGCGCGTCGGTCTTTGGGGCTCCCAGCTTTTGATCAGCAACAGCGCGTTCACGCTCGACCGCTTCTTCGACTGGAATCCCGAGCACCGGTCCATCCCGAGCAAGGTTTGCTGGCTCGGGCTTTCGAACGACCGCGCCACTCGTGATCTCGCGCCTCCGCCCGAAGACGCCGGCCTCTCCGCCCTCATCGTCGGCCGCATCCACCCCGAGGAGCGCTACAAGGGCCACGCCGAGCTCATTTCAATCTGGAACCACGTCCGCCGCCAGTGCCCCGACGCGCGCCTCGACATCGTCGGCGACGGCGCCGCGCGCCCCGCGTACGAGGCCCAGGCCAAGCGCCTCGGCCTGCTCGAAAGCGGCGCCGTCCGCTTCTGGGGCCGCATCCCCGACGACGACCTCCGCGCCCTCTACCAGCGCACCACCGTCTTCGCCATGCCGAGCCGCGGCGAGGGTTTTGGCCTCGTCTACCTCGAAGCCATGGCCGCGGGCGTCCCTTGCATCGGCTCGCTCGACGACGCCGCGCGCGAGGTCATCGTCGACGGCGAGACCGGCCTCTCCGTGCGCTACGGCGATCACGAAGGCCTCGCGCGTGCCCTCGTCGAGCTCTTCAGCGACGCCGAGTTCCGCGACCGCCTCGGCCGCGCCGCCCGCGCGCGTGTCCTCGCCTCCTTCACCGAAGACCATTTCGGCACGCGCATCTGGGACGCCCTCGCCGCGCTTCACCCCCGCGCCTTCGCGGCAGGCCCCGCATGAGCGTCGCGCAGGCCGAGCAGCAAACCCAGCGGCTCGGCGCGCCCGGCATGGCCGAGCGTGTGCTGCGTGGCGTCGCGGCCATGAGCGTCGTCGCGATCGTCGGTTACGTCGGCCAGCTCGTCATCGTCCCCGTCGGCATGCACGCCTGGGGCCCTTCGCGGTACGGCGAATGGACCTCGCTCTCGGCCCTCGTCGCGTTCCTGACGATGACCGACCTCGGCGTCCAGTCGCATGTCGTCAACCGCATGTGCGCGCATCACGCGCGTGGTGATCACGACCTCTTCCTCGCCGACCTCCACAGCGCGCTTCGCCTCCAGGGCCCGCTCGCGATCGGCATCTGGATCCTCGCCGCGCTCGTCACCGCGGTCTTGCCGCTCGAGACGTGGCTCGGCATCACCACCGCGACGCACCTCGAGACGTACCTCACGCTCGCGCTCCTCGGCTTCGAGCTCCTCCTCGGCGTCCCGCTCGGCGCCCTCCGCGGCACCTACCGCGCCACGGGCCAGCTCGTCCGCGCCGCGTACCTCACGGCCTTGAAGCGCGGCGTCGAGCTCGCGTTGCCCGTCGTGCTCATGCTCGCCGGCGCGCGTTTCCCCGTCGTCGCGCTCGCCCGTGTCGTGTGGGCCCTCGCGCTCGACGTGTACGTCGTGCGCGACCTGCACCGCCAAAACCCCTGGTTCCGCCTCACGCCCCTCGGCGGCGATAGCCAAGCGGGCCTGCGCATGCTCGCGCCCGGCGCGCTCTTCTTGCTCGCGGGCCTCGGCGAGTTCCTCGCCAACCAGGGCAACCTCCTCGTCATCCAGTCCGTCATCGGCGGCGAGGAGGTCTCTCGTTTCGCGACCCACCGCAACATCGCGAACATGGGCCGCATGCTCTCGATCCAGCTCACGACCGTCGTCTGGCCCGAGCTCACCGCGCTCGACGCGCTCGGCGATCCCTCGCGGCTCGTGCGCGCCCATCGCACCACGACGAAGCTCTCGGGTTTCCTCATCGGCCTCGCGCTCCTCGGCTTCTTGCCCCTCGCCGAGCCCGTCTACACCGCGTGGACCCTGAAAAAGCTCACGCTCGACCTCCCCACGCTCGGGATGCTCGTCGCGCAGGCCGTCTTTTGGGGCTTCTGGGGCGTCGGCTCCACCGCGCTCCTCGCGACGAACCGCCAGGGCCGCGTCGCGGTCCTGCTCACGGCGAACGCGGCGCTCGTGTTCGTCCTGTCCGTCCTGCTCGTCCCGCGCTTCGGCATCCGGGGCGTCGCGGCGGCCGCGCTCCTCGCGGATCTCGCGCTCGCGGCCTGGATCGTCCCGCGCGCCGCTTGCCAGGCGCTCGGCGACAGGTTCAGCGGCTACGCCCGCGAAATCCTGGGCGCGCTGGGCCTCGGCTTGCTCGTCCCGGCTGCGCTCGCGGCCGTGTTTTGGTGGTTTTTGCCCGAGGGGATCGTCCGGGCCATCCTCGTGCCGCCCGTCTTCGGCGCCCTCGCGCTTTTGCTCTTCTGGATCGCGCTCGCCCCCGAGGAGCGCGAAACTGCCCGGGGGCTCGCCGGGAAGATCCGTCGAAAGCTCGGCGGCACGCGGGGAGATGCCGCATGATCCGGACCCACGACGCGAAGGACAACGTTTCATGAAAGAAAAACACATCCTCGTGACGGGAGGCTTCGGCTTCCTGGGAAGCCATCTCGTCGAGCGCTTGCTCGCGGACGAAGACGCGCGCGTCCATGTCGTCGACAACCTCAGCACGAGCCCCCTCGATCACGAGGCCTACGTGCGCCGCGTGAACAACCCGCGCCTCACCTACGACATCCTCTCCGTCGAGGAATATTTCTCGCGTGGTGCCTTCGCTCCGTTCGCGGAGATCTACCACCTCGCCTCGGTCGTCGGCCCTGTCGGCGTCCTCGCGCATTCCGGCAAGATCACGAAGAGCATCACGGACGACACCTACCGCGTGATCGACATCGCGAACCGCACGGGCGCGCGCCTCTGCGACGTCTCGACGAGCGAGATCTACGGCGGCGGCCGCGACGGCTACTGCTCCGAGAACGACAACAAGATCATCACGCCCAAGGTCTCGGTCCGCCTCGAGTACGCCGTGGCCAAGCTCGCGTGCGAGATCGCGCTCGTCAACACGTGCAAGGTCTCGGACCTCTTTGCCGTGATCATCCGCCCCTTCAACATCGCGGGGCCGCGCCAGTCGGGCAAGGGCGGGTTCGTCCTTCCGCGCTTCATCAAGCAATGCCTCGCGGGCGAGCCGCTCACGGTCTACGGCGACGGCGGCATGATCCGCGCCTTCACGCACGTCGTCGACGTCGCCGAGGGCATCGTGCGCGCCTTGCGCCTCGGCCGCCGCGGCGAGGCCTACAACATCGGCAACCCGCAGAACAAGATCAGCATCCGCGACCTCGCCGAGCGCACCGTGCGCATCACCGCCTCCGAGAGCCGCATCGAGTACGTCGACCCGAAGGCCCTCTTCGGCCCGCTCTTCGAGGAGGCGAACGACAAGTACCCCGACGCCGACAAGGCCATGGGCGAGCTCGGCTGGCGTCCTCGCTTCGACCTCGACACCGTCATTCGCGACAGCGTGGAGTACATTCGTGCGGAGCGCCTCGACTGAGATTCCTTTGCCTCCGAAGCTCTCACCCAGGCCACCGCTTCGGGACGGAGACGTGCGCCCGCGCGTCTCCGTCGTCATGCCGACGTACAAACGCGCGCATCTGCTCGGCGCGACGTTGCGCTCGATCCTCGCCCAGTCGTTCGGCGATTTCGAGCTGCTCGTCCGCGACGACGGCCCGGGCGGCGACGGCACCGAGGAGGCCGTGCGTGAGGCCGCGGCCGGTGATCCGCGGGTCAAATATCACCACAACCCGAAGAACCTGCGCATGCCGGCGAACCTCAACGCCGGCATCGAGGACGCCGTCGGCGAGCTCATCGCGGTCTGCCACGACCACGACCTCTATCACCCGGACTTCCTCGCCGAGCTCGTGCGCCTGCTCGATCGTCACCCGCGCGCGCTCTTCGCGCACACGGGCCTCGAAATGGTCGACCAGGACGATAGGCCCCTCGGCGCGGTCCACGTCGGCCCCTGGCCCGAGCTCACGCGCGGCCGGGCTTGGCTCGACTTCATGCTCCGGAGCTTCAGCTCCCCGGTCTGCGCATTGACCCTCGTGCGGCGCGAGGCGCACGAGCGGCTGGGCCTCTACGACCCCGCGTTTGGCTTCATCGCCGATGTCGAGATGTGGATGCGCCTCTGCGAGCACGGCGACGTCGCGTATGCGGCCCGCCCGCTCGTTCGCGTGCGGAGCCGCGAGGACGGCCACGACGTCGACGTCAATCCGTGGCCCATCCACGCCTTCTCCTTCGCCATTCACCGCAAATACGTCCCGCGCCATTTCGAGGGCCCCGTGCGCCTCGCCAAGGAAGCCGCGCTCGCGCTTCGCGCCGACAAGCAGGTCCTGCACGAAGTCGCCTCGCGCCTCCGCCACGGAAAACCCATCGGCCTCGGCGCCTCGCTCGGCCCCCTCTGCGACCATGCGGGCCCGCTCTCGCGTGCCCTTTTGCCCCTCGTGGGCCCGCTCGAATTGTTCCTTCAGGAGAAACGCTCGTGAAGACCTCGCTCCTCGTCGGCCAGAGCCCCCTCGACATGATCCCGCGCGTCCTCGACGAGATCGTGGGCAGCCGGATCCTCGACGTCGGCTGCGGCGTCGGCGTCTATGGCTTCATGCTCCGGCATCGCTGGCAAGACACGCCGATCGGCTTTCGCCAGGTCCGCGAATACGACCGCCGCGACCCGCGCCTCGACGAGCCCGAGCTGCTCAGCGGCTGCGACCTCACGGTCCACAACCTCCGCCGCACGAGCCACCACCGCAGCTACGACGAGCTCGCCCTCGCCAGCGCCGACGCCCTCCCCTACCCCGACGATTACGTCGACACCCTCCTCTGCATCGAGGTCCTCGAACACCTCGACAAACCTGCGGCCCTGCGCGCCCTCCGCGATTTCGAGCGCATCGCCCGCAAGCGTATCGTCATCACCGTCCCGCGCGAGTCGCTCGACCCGCACACCGGCCACGACGAGCGCCCCTTCTTGCGCCTCGACACCCCCGACCCCGACGTCCAGGCCTGGACCTTCGCCGAAACGCATCGCTCGGCGTTCACGCCCTCCGAGCTGCGCTCCCTCGGCTTTCGTTGCGGCCGCAAGGTCGAGCCGGGCCCGCGCGCGCCGCTCCAGCTCGCGATGGCGCTCTGGCAGACCTACGGCCCGCCCGGCGGCCAGCTCCTCGCCGTGAAGGACCTCGACAAACCCGAGCGCACGCACCGCGGCGCGCTCCCGCCGCCGCCCGCGACCACCGAGGGATTCCCCGATTACCGGCCCGCGGAGCGCCGCCCCGCGCACACGCCCGCCGCCGAGGTCGGCTGAACCTCGGGAACCATGGCCGCGACGCTCGCACCGCCCTTCGCCACGACGGCGCAAGCCCGCCCGAGGGGCCTCCTCGATCGGCGTTATGGCCCGCTCGTCCTCCATGCGTTCCTCGTGCTCCTCGGCTTCACCACGCTCGGGTTCGCCGAATCCCCCGCCACCACGCTTTACGTCACCGGCGCCGCCGTCACCGTCGTCTTTCCGTGGATCATCCTCCTCGAAATTCGACGCGCGCCGCTCGGGCTGAGCCCGATCTCGTTTTATTTCGGCTGGAACACCATGGCCCTCGGCCTCGCGGCCATCCACCACGGCAACAAACTCGCGGACGGCATCCCCATCCGCTTCAGCGTCCAGACGATCTATCCGGAGGACCTCGCCGCGGGGTATGTCATGTACCTCCTCGGCTCGTTTGGCCTCCACGCGGGGCTCCAGCTCGTACGCCCGATACCGGAGCCCGGGGAGCGCGCGCCGTCCGGGGGCGCGGGCTTCTTGCTCCTCTGGGTCATCGGCATCCTCGTCCGGTTCGGCGACAAATTCATCGTCGGGATCGGCGCGTTCGGCGGCCTCTTGCAATGGGGTTCGCTCGCGGCGCTCACCCGTTACGTCATTTCCGCGTCCAAGGACCACCGCCGGGCCTCGTTCTGGCTGCTCCTCCTCCTCGGCACGGCCATCGAGTTCGCCGTCAACCTGCGCGCGGGCTCGAAGGCGTTCCTCATGTTCAGCTTCCTGCCCGCCGGCCTCCTCTTCGCTCGCGAGCGCGCCTTGCGCCGCTGGATGCCCGTCCTCGGGCTCGCCCTCACGGCGTTTTACCTCGGCGTCGTCGCACCCGTCGTCGCCGCCTCCCGCCAGGCGACGGAGCTCGCCGGCGAGAGCCAGAGCGATCGGATCGTCCGCACCTATTCGCAGGGCGATTATGGCGAAGGCGAGGGCATCGAAGAGCAGGCCACCGCCTTCTTCGAGCGCTCCTTCGAGCCGATCCCCGCCTCCTTCCTGTACGGCGAGGTCGAGCGGCACGGCCTCCGCTGGGGCGACACCTTCGATTACCTGGCCTACGCGTTCGTCCCCCGCATCTTCTGGCCCGACAAACCGACCGTCTCCCGCGGCGGCTGGTTCTACTATTACATCGGCGCCGCCCGCACCGAGGCCGAGGCCACGACCTCCATCGCCCAGACCGCCGCGGGCGAGATGTACTGGAACTTCGGCTTCCCCGGGGTCCTCCTCGGCCTCGGCACGATTGGCGCGCTCTTTGGATCTCTCTGGCGGCTCTCGACGGCGTTCCCCGAGCAGGATCCGATCCGGCTCGTGCTTTACATCGGCATCGTCTTCAACATGATCGACATGTCCGAGGCGGGGACCACGGTCGTCAACATTGCCTTCCGCACCATCGTCCTCGTACCGTCGATGTACCTGCTCGACCGCACGGCGAAAAGGCGCGCGGAGGCCCTCGCCGGAGTACGGTCCCCCTCATGAGCCGCGACGCACGAGGGACGAACGAGCCGGCCCGCATCGCCGGCCTCGACACGCTCCGTTTCCTCGCGGCGGCGATGGTCGTCCTCTCCCACCTCGGCCCGCCGCCCTTGCTCGCGGGCCTCGAACGCACGCACCGCGTCGCCTGGTTCCTCTCCGCCTCGTATGGCGTCGCGTGGAATGGCCCGGCCGCGGTCATCGTCTTTTTCGTCATCTCGGGCCTCTGCATCCACTGGCCCACGCTGGCGCGGCGCCCGTATTGGCCCGAGTATTTCGTCCGCCGCTACGTCCGGATCGGCATTCCCCTCCTCGCCTCGATTGCGCTCTCGTCCGCCGTCGGCATCCCTTACATCGGCCTCTCCGCGTCGATCCTGTGGAGCCTCCAGTGCGAGCTCGTTTACTACACGCTGTATCCGCTCCTCCTCGCCCTTCGTGATCGGTTTGGCTGGCGCCCGCTCATCGCAGGCTCGTTTGCCCTCGCGACGGCGGTGATCGTCCTCGTCGATCCCCGCGCGCTCCCGTACCCGGCGTATGGCTGGGCGCTGCAATGGGTCATCGGCTTGCCCTGCTGGCTGCTCGGTTGCTTGCTCGCCGAGCGAATTCAAGAGCGCCCGGCCCGAGCGCACCCCCGCATCTGGGCCTACCGCCTCGCCGTCTGGCTCGCGAGCGCGGCGGCCCTCGCGCTGCGGTTCCATTCTCCGATCGGGTATCCCTGGACCCTGAACGCCTTCTCGCTCCTCGTCTATGCGTGGCTCCTCGTGGAGATCCCGCACCTCGCGGCCTCGCGCGTGCCTCGTTTCTCCGAGCGCCTCGGCCTCTTCAGCTACTCGCTTTACCTCGTCCACCTGGCGGCGTGGGAGGTCTTCAAGAAATACTATCACCTCAAGCTCGGCCACCTCGTCGATTGGGCGCTCCTCATGGCCCTCGTGCTCGGCGTCTCCTACGTGTTTTTCCTCGTCTGCGAGGACCCGTCGCAGAAGCTCGCGCGACGCCTCGCGAAATCCCTCCGCCCGAAACCCGCGGCGCCGCTGCCGACGGCCTGACGCGCGCCATGCGCTCGCACCTCCGCGCCGCCGCGCTCCTCGCCCTCCCCTTCGCTGCGGGCGCGCTCGCCGGCGTGCTCGTGTTCCGCCACGTGGACAAACGCGCCCCGGCGCCACGCCCCGAGGCCGCGATCCCCGCCCGCGTCACGCTCCCGCCCGAGCACCTCGGCGCGCTCTCGTTGTTCGTCCTCGCCGGCCAATCCAACATGTCGGGCCGGGCGGCTTTGCCGAACCCGCTTCCTGCGGCGATTCCAGGCGTCTACATCTTCGGCAATGACGGCCGCTGGCACGAGGGTCGCGAGCCGGTCGATTTCGCGGAGGGCCAGATTGACGACGTCTCCGCCGACCCCGGCGCGGGCGCGGGTCCTTCCGTGGCGTTCGCGGCCGCGCTCCGCGACAAACAGAAACATCGCCCCATCGGCCTGGTTCCTTGCGCGAAGGGTGGCTCGTCCCTCGCGCAATGGCGCCGCCACCTCGGCGACGACACCCTGTACGGCTCGTGCCTGAAGCGCGCCCGCGCGGCGTCTCCCGCGGGCACGATCGCCGGCGTGCTTTTCTATCAGGGCGAAACGGATGCCATGGATCCCGCCTTCACAGCGGCGGATGCCCATCCCGATCCGTCGAAGTGGGCCGGTGCGTTCGAATCTTTTGTGGCTGACCTCCGCCGCGACCTCGGCGCGCCCGATCTGCCCGTCGTTTTCGCCGAGCTCGGCCCGCGCCCGACGGACGAACGTTTCCCCGCGTGGGAGCGTGTCAAGGAGCAGCAACGCGCTGTCGGGATGCCGGGCGTCGCGCGTATCCGCACGGACGATCTTCCGCTCCAGGATGCGGTGCATTTTGGATGGGAAGGGCAGGAGGCCATCGGGAGGCGATTTGCCGAGGCGATGGAGGGGCTTTTAAGGCGGTAAGGTTGCCACGCGTGGATCTTCTCCCCGGGGGCCTCGACGCAGTGGGCCGACTGAAATACGCTCCAATTGCCCGACGACTTCTGACACTCCCGCCGCGACTCAATTGCAGGTCGCGCCGTCCACGAAACACTTCTGAAAGTTGCAACGGCATTGGACCTGCCGGCCGCCCGGCAGGTCCGTGCTCCAGCCATCCTTGGCGCAATCGGAGAACGAGCACCGCGTACGCGCCGTGTCCCCGCCGGGCAAGTCCGTGTCCCAGCCATTTTTCATGCAATCCGAGAACGAGCACCGCGTACGCGCCGTGGTCCCGTCCGAAAAGCTCGTTTCCCAGCCATCCTTCATGCAATTGGAGAACGAGCACCGCGTCCGCGCGGTCGTGCCATCGGGGAAGCGGGCCTCCCAGCCGTCTTTCATGCAGTCGCTGAAAGAGCAACGCACGTCGACGTCGCCCTCGGGCGTCGAGGTCGTCCAGCCGTCCTTCAAGCAATTGCTGAATTTGCAACGGCCCGAGGCGAAGACCGCGGCGGCCACGTAACGCGCCGACTTCGCCTGCGCCTTTCGTTCGACCTCCTGCGCCGCGGCCCCGGCGGCGACGCGCTCAGCTTCGTCGGCCTGTATCTCCTCGACGCGCGTATCCTCCGCCGCATCTTCTCGTTCCGCCTCCGCGGCCCGCGCGGCGGCGCGATTCTCCGCGGGAACCTGAACCGGCTCGGGCTCGCCAAAGCCGCTCGTCTGCACTTGCAGGGGGAGGAGCGAACACCCCATGCCGAAAACGACGGGGAGCGCGGCGACGAGCGCCCAGCGGTGGGAACGATGCGGCATAGGACAACCCTTTCAGGGACCGGCCTTCGTGTTTTTCGCGCCGGGCGTGCCGCCGGGCGTGTAACCACCGCCGAGGATCTGCCCACCGGCCGGCGCCTTGGAAAATCCCCAACGGGAGGCGCTCTGCGTCTCGCCGAGAGGATCCTTGCGCTCCAGCGACACGTTCCGCGCGCACTTCGCCAGCCCCAGCGCGCCGTAATCGAGCGACGCGAGGACGACCGGGGTCGCGCCGTTGCAGCCGAACACCGTGACCTGATCCCCATCGTCGTTCAGGACGATGTTTCCGAGGTACACGAAGCTCGAATAAACCACATTTCCGGGCTGATCCGTCACACCCGGGAGGGCGGTGTGCCAGAAGGTGAGGTATCCGCCGGCCGGGATCGAGACGCCCGACGGAATGGCAAACACGCCCTCGTTGTCGGCGGGCGCCTGGCCCGCGCAGATGCTCGTGAGGTCCTGCGAGTCCGTGAGGAAAAGACCGCCGAGGGCCACGGCCTGCGCGCCATGATTGTAGAGCTCGATGAACTCGTACTTGCCCGTCGTCCCCTGGTTCCACGGGCGATACATCACCTCGTTCACCACGACCGTCTGGGCCGCGGCGACGGCCGGCGTGGCCACGAGGAGGGCCGAAACAACCAGCGCGCGCATCTGCCTCGCTCGGATCCCGGGGCGTGCCATGGAAGGAATGCTACCGCGGTCGGGCGCACGGGCGCAATCCGCGCCGCGGCCCTGCACGACCACGCGATGTCGGGCACGAGGGAAACCGCTGCCGCGCCCTTGCCTCGGCGCTCCGGCTTCTTCACCATGCGCTCCCGCACATGGCGTCGCTCGATGACATCACCAAGCGTTACTACGAGACGACGGCCTCGCGGGGCCACCGCCCGACCGCCGAGCACTACGCCACGAGCGCCGCGGGCCTCTTGCGCCGCCTCGGTCCTTGGCTCCCGAGCGATCGCACGACCCCGTGCCTCGACCTCGCCTGCGGCTGCGGCGAGCTCATCTACGCGCTCGAACAACGCGGGTTCGCCCGTACACACGGCGTCGACCTCTGCGTCGAGGAGCTCGACGAGGCCCGCAAGTTCGTACGCGCCGAGCTCGTCGTCGGCGACGTGATCGATCACCTCGCGGCCCAGCGCGAGGGCTCCTACGGCTTCGTGACGGCGTTCAACATCGTCGAACACCTGCCCAAGGAGCGGCTCGTCGACTTCTTCCGCGAGGCGCGCCGCGTGCTTCGCCCCGGCGGCGCGCTCGTGGGCATGGTGCCGAACGCCGTCTCTCCCTTCGGCGCGGCCGCGCGCTACTGGGACATCACGCATCAGATCGCGTTCACGCCGAACAGCCTCACGCAACTCGCTGCGATGACGGGCTGGGGCGACCGCGTGGAGTTCCGCGAGTGCGGCCCGGTGCCGTACGGCGTGAAGAGCGCGATCCGGTATGTCGCCTGGCGCGCGCTGCGCGGCGCGATTGCGGCGTGGTTTCTCGTGGAGAACGGGGCGCCGCGCGACGGGATTTATTCGTCGGACATGCTCTTCCGGCTGCGAAAGGAATCCTGAGCGCCATGCGTGTCCTCGTCCTCGGCCCTCGATTCGCGGACGGCTTTGCCGACAACGTCGCCGAGACGCTCGTGGAGATGGGCCACGAGGTGCTGGGCGCGGAAGAAGTCGATCACGCCGCGTATTGGTCCGTCCCTCGCCGCGCGCTCCGTATGGTGGAAGAGCGGGTCTTCGGGGACGCGCCCTTGCCGCAGGATCGCAAGCTCCTCCGCTTCGTCGAGGCGCGCCGCCCGGACGTCTTGCTCGCGCTCACGTGGGACGTGCACCCCGAGGTCCTCGACGCGCTCGGCCGCTTCGTCCCGGGCCGGCGCATTCTCTGGTGGGGCGACGCGCCCGCGAACAGCCGCAGGTTCGGGCTCGTGAATCCCTTCTGGGACAAGGTGTACGTCAAGGACCCGGACGCCGTGAAAAAGCTACGGCTCGCGGGCAAGGAATGCGCGCTCCTGCACGAGGCGATGAACCCGCGCTGGCATCGGCCGCTCGCGAAGCAGACGAGCGACGCCGTGGTCGTCGCAGGAAACTATTACGCCTTTCGCCAGGCCGTCCTCCTGCGCCTGCTCCGCGACGGCGCGCGGCTCGAACTGTATGGCACCGAGCCGCCGCCCTGGTCGGCAAAGGAGATCCGCGCGAGTTTTTCCGGGAAATACGTCGTCCGCGAGGAGAAGAGCCGCGTGTTCGGGGCGGGGATGGCTTGCCTCAACACGTTCGCGCTGGCGGAGGGCAATTCGCTGAATTGCCGTGCGTTCGAGATCGCGGGCGCCGGCGGGCTCCAGCTCGTGGAGTTCCGGCCGACGCTGCTCCAGTGCTTCGAGCCCGGAAAAGAGGTGCTCACCTTCGAGACGTACGAGGAGCTCCGGGGCCACCTCGAACACGCGCGCCGCTTCCCGGCCGACATGCTCGCGATTCGCGAAGCCGGCGCGCGCCGCGCCCTCGCCGAGCACACGTATCGACACCGGCTCGAAACCATCCTCGCGGATTTCGCCTGACGTTCTCATGTCCCTCCGCGTCCTCCACGTCATTCCGAGCTTCTGGCCCGCGACGCGGTATGGCGGGCCGATCGAAGGCGTGCTTCGTCTTTGCCAGCGCCTCCTCGGCCTCGGCGTGACGGTCGAGGTTGTCACGACGGACGCCGACGGCGCGGGGGATCTCGCCGTACCCCACGCAGAAAAAACGCTCGCCGAAGGCGTGCCCGTCCGGTATTTTCCGCGCAGGCCTCGCACGCGGTTCGCCGTCTCCGCGCCGCTCGCGCTCCACCTTGCCCGGGAGATCCTGCGCTGGGATCTGGTCCATGTCACGGCCCTGTTCTCGTTTTCGTCGGCCGCGGCCATGGCCCTCGCGCGGCGCGCGGGTGTGCCCGCGGTCCTCTCGCCGCAGGGCACGCTGATGCCGTGGGCCATCGGCTCGAAGCGCTGGAAAAAGGCTCCCTATTTCGAGCTCGTCGAGCGAAAAAACGTCCTCTCCGCCGCGGGCGTGCACGCGACGAGCGACGAGGAGGCGCGCGAGATCCTCCGCCACGTCCCCGGCGCGCGTACATTTGTCGTACCCAATGGCGTCGATGTGCCCGATGTGCTCCCCGACGTGCCGCGCGAGAAGGCGCGAATCGTTTTTTTGGGCCGCATCCATCCGGTGAAGGGGTTCGACGTGCTCGTGCCCGCGCTCGCACGCGTCGCCGCCGTCCTGCCCGAGGTGGAGACGCTCGTCGCGGGCCCGGACGAAGATGGCGAACAAGCACGCGTCGAGGCGCTGCTCGCCCGCGTCACGCCCCGTCCCCGCGTGCAGTTTCTCGGGCCTGTGTACGGGAGGGAAAAACAGGCGCTCCTCGCTTCGGCCACGGTCCTCGTGTTGCCCTCGCACGGCGAGAACTTCGGCATCGTCGTGGCCGAGGCGCTCGCCGCGGGTACACCCGTCGTCGTGAGCAAGGCTTGTCCCTGGAAGATCCTGGAAGAGCGCGGCGCGGGTGCGTGGGTCGAGAATACGCCCGAGCGTGTCGCCGAGGCGCTGCTTTTGATCCTCGAAGACCCCGCGCGGGCCCGGCGCATGGGAGAAACGGGGCGCGCCGTGGCCGCGGGGTTCGGCTGGAACGCCATTGCAGAGCAGATGCTCGGGCAATACGAGGCCCTCGCCCTGCGCGGGAGGCGATCATGAAAATCCTCGTCGTCTCCTCGGTCGGTGGTCACCTGACCGAGATCATGCAGCTCGCCCCGGTCCTCGCGGGCCATGAGGTCGTCCTCGTCCTCAACGACGAGGCCGCATTGCCAGATTTTCCGTTCGCCCGGGTCTACCGCATCGCGCACGCCGAGCGAGACGCGCGCGTGCTCTTCAACCTGCTCGAAGCCGCGCGGATCCTGCGGCACGAGGATCCCGACATCGTGCTCTCGGCCGGCGCGGGCCCGGCGGTCCCGGTCGCGCTCGTGGCGCGGCTCGGCACGCGGGCGCGGATCGTGTTCGTCGAGACGGCCGCGGCGATCGTCCGCCCGACGCTCACGGGCCGCCTGATGGCGCCGCTCGCGCACCATTTCTTTTATCAATGGGACACGCTCGCGCGGTTCTTCCCGCGGGCCGAGAAGGCGAGCATTCATTTCGGATGAGGATCTTCGTCACCGTCGGCAATGCGCTCGTGCCCTTCGACCGGCTGCTCGGCTGGGTCGACGAGGCCACGTCGGCGCTCGACGTGCCCGTGGAAGGCCTTTGCCAGCACGGGCCGAGCCGGGTTCGCCCGCGTGCGCTCGCGCCACGCGAGCACCTCTCCCGCGCTGAATTCGAGCGCGAAATGGATCAGGCCGACGTGGTCGTCTGCCACGCGGGCGTCGGCACGCTCTCCGATGCCCTCCGCCGCGGCCATCGCCCGATCGTCGCCCCGCGCCGCGCCGGGTTCGGCGAGATCGTGAACGACCACCAGCTCGAAATCGTCACGGCCCTCGGGCAAGAAGGGCGGATCGAGGTCGCCGAGGATGCCGAATCCCTGCGCGCGGCGCTCTTGCGCTATGCGCGGGGCGAGGCGCGGCGGGGTCCTCCGCGGGACGAGGATCCTGCGCGGCTCTTGCCCGTGGCCCGCGCGATCGCCGAAGGTCCGGCCCGCGCGCGTACGCCGCTCCTTGGAAACCTCGCCATGAGCGCGCTCGCGGCGCTCGGTCCGCGGCTCGATCGGCTGCGCGTGCGATGAAACCACGCGCTTGCCCCCGCGCCGCGCTCCCGCTACGTTTGGCGGCGCGATGAGCATGACCCGCGAAACCACGCGTTCCGCGTGCCGAATCTGCGGGGCGCGTGGAGCGCCGGAGGAGTCCTTCGAGGAGATCGCCTGTTTCCGCTGCGCCACCTGCGGCACCGTGCAATCGAACGTTCTGCCCACGGTGGAGGAGCTGGCAAAACATTACGCTGGTTTTTCGGAGAGCTACACCGCGGGCATGGGCGCCGAACGGTTCGCCCGCGAGATGCCGAAGCGCCACGCCGCGAAGCTCGCGCTCGTGCGTCGACACCAGCCGAAGGGCCGCCTGCTCGACGTCGGCTGCGGGGAAGGTGGGTTCCTCTCGCAGGCCCTCGAAGCCGGCTTCGACGCCGTCGGATGTGATTACTCCGTGCGGAAGGAATATGCACCCGGGGTCCAAGTTTTTCCGGGCAACCTCGACGCGGAAGGGGGCTTGCCGTTCGAGGACGGAAGCTTCGACGCCGTCACGTCCTGGGCCGTGATCGAGCACGTCCGCGACCCGCACGCGGCGATGCGCGAGGTGCGCCGCGTCCTCAAGCCGGGCGGTTTTTTCTTTTGCGACACGCCCCTCTGCGGCGACGCCTCGGAGCGCGACGTCGCGGCGCGCTCGCACTGGTTCTGCCCGCCCGAGCACATTCACGTGTTCTCGTACGGGTCGCTCTCGCGCCTCGTCTGGGCCGCGGGCCTCGACGTCGTGTATTCGACGCCCTCGTTCGAGCGCTCGGCGCCCAGGTACGTCGCGCGGCGCCTGCGCAACGTGCTCGTCGGCGTCGTCCTCGGGCGCGCGCTGCGCCATTTCGACGCGGACGCGTGGGAGCGCCGCAGGCAGCGCGTGGTCACGCAGATCGGCGACATCCAGCTCCTCGTCGCGCAGAAGCCGCGGGGCTGACCGTGTCGCCCGCTTGCCCCCCGGCCGCGAGGCCGCTAGTTTCATCCGAGGTGCCGGCATGAGCCCCGATCCTCGAGCGAAATTCCGCGCGCTGACCCGGGTCTTCGATCCGATTTACCGGCCGTACCTCGACGCGGACGACGGCCCCGGCTCCTCGTACGTCCCGGAAGCGCACGAGCACTATCGCGCCGAGCTCGAAGCCGCGCTCGATCTGAACGACAACGCGAAGCTCCTGCTCGCCGGCCAGCCCGGATGCGGCAAAACCACGCTCCTGCTCAGCATCGCCCACCGGCTGCGGCGCGAGGGGCGGCTCGTCGCGTTCGTCGACCTCGAAGCACAGACGGCCGTGCAGGACCTCGGCTCGCTGGAGATGTACCTTGCCGCCAAGGCCGAGCTCGTCGCGGAGGTGAAACAAGCGGGAATCAGCCTCTCGGAGAAGACGACCGAGATGCTGCGCAGCGCCCTCGAACGCCTGCTCGGCTCGCCCGTCACGCCCGACCTCGACGCCCTCGGCGCCGCGCTGCGCCGGCTGCTCTCCACGGTGCGCGAGAGCAAGCTCTTGCGCGACGAGCTGCGCCGGCAAATCAAGGAATCGGGGTTCGAGCCGATCGATATGCTGGCCGGCCTGCTCGACGACCTCGAAGAACACAGCCCCGTCGTGCTGCTCGACGGCCTCGACAAACTCCCGCCCGTGCAGGCACGCGACGCGTTCCTCGGCGACGAGAAGAAGCCGATGGTCGAGGCGCCGGGCGCGGCGATTCTGACGATCCCGATTTCGCTGATTTACGAGCCCACGTTCAACGTCCTCTCCGAGCGGTACAACAACGCGGGCAGCGCGGTCTTGCCCGCGGTTCGTCTCTACGATCTCAACCCGCACACGAACACGCGGCGGCGCTCCGAGCAGGGCGTGAGCATCATGCGCCGCATCGTGGAGGCGCGCGTCGAGCCGATCGACGCGCGAATCGTGATGCCCGAGGCCGTCGAGCGCGCCATCGTGGGCTCGGGCGGCAACATCCGCGAGCTCGCGCGGCTCCTCCAATCGAGCGTCGTGAAGGCGCACGTCCGCCGCGGCACGTTCATCGAGGAGCAAGACGTCGCCGCGGCGATCGCCGACCAGCGCGAATCGTTCCGCCGCGCGTACGATCCACGCTTCTTGTCGGTGCTCGAAAAGGTGCGGCGCGAGTTCCGGCTCGAAGGCCAGGGCGACGTGACGAAGCAGCTCCTCTACGGGCTCTGGGTGATCGAATATCGCAATGGCATCGCCTGGTATTCGCTGCCCGATCCCGTCGAGCAGCTCCTCCGGCAAATGGAGACCTGGGCCGGATGACGCCGGAAGCGCGCATCGAGGAGCTCTCGGCGAGGCTCTCGCTGGCGCAGGGTTCGCCGTCCTTGCTCGTCGTGGTGGCCGAATCCGACGCGACGCTCGACGAGGCGCGCGGTCTGCTCGTGGGCATTTTGCAGCGAGCGCCGATGCACATGGAGGACCTCGGCGCGTGTGACGTCGACATGGGCCCGGCGCGCTGGGTGGAGCTGACGCACGAGCGCGCGGCCGACGCTTACGTGCTTTCCGCTGCGCCGTGGGGCCCCTTCAGCGGCGGCGCGTTCGCGGGCCTCCTGAACGCCGAACGCGAGTTCTTGCGGCGGCTCGCCGGCCCCGTGCTGCTCGTCGTCTCCCGCGAGACGGAGCGAATCCTCCGGCAAAAGGCGCCCGATTTCTTCACGTGGGCCGCGCGGACGTACGAGCTGCCCGCGCCCGCGGAGCTCGTCGCGATGGCCCGAAAGCTCGGCGCCTTGCCCGAGCGCGCGCCGGGCGTGCCCTCGGAAGAACCGCCCCTTCGATTCCTCCACCTCTCGGACCTCCATTTGAGGCCCCAGCGGGTGAAGCGATACGATCAGGACCGCGTGCTCCGCGGCCTCGTCGATTTCCTCGCGCAGGACCGCGCGCGGTTCCCGCTCGATCTGATCTTCGTGACGGGCGACCTCGCCCACAGCGGCAAACCCGACGAGTTCGCGCTCGTGGTCGATCTCTTCGAGCACCTCCTCGAGGTGACGGGCGTCGCGCCCTCCCATTTCTTTGTCGTCCCCGGCAACCACGACGTCGACCGCGACGTGGGCCGCTGGCTCCGGCGCACGCTCGACAAGGACGAGGAGGCGATTGCATTCTTCGAGGACGAGCACGCAAGGCGGTTCCACATGCAGAAGCTCGAAGCCTATCGCGCGGCGCTCGCGCCGCTGCTCGGGCAAGATCGCGCGCTCGGGCTCGGCGTCGGCGCGCATGCGGTGGAGGTCGTGACGGTGCGCGGGGTGCGGATCGCGGTGGCGTCGTTCAATTCGGCGTTTTTCGCGCAGGGCGACGACGATCACGGAAAGCTCTGGCTCGGCGAGCCGAACGTGGACCGCGCCAGTGATCGCATCACCGACGAGGGCGCGCGGGCCGCGATCGCGCTCATGCACCATCCGTTCGAAGAGCTGCACGAGCTGGAACGCGACATCATCGAGCACCGCTTCGAACGCCTCTTCGACCTCGTGCTGCGCGGCCACATGCACCAGCCGAAGAGCCGCGGCATTGCCTCGCAGCGCGGGGGGTTCGTCGAGCTCGCGGCTCCGTCGGCCTACCAGGGCAGCCCGTGGCCGAATGGCTGCCTGCTCGGCGAGCTTCGGCCGCGCTCGGGCAAGGTGCGAATCACCCCGTACACGTACGCCTCGGGCGCGGATCCCTGGGTGCTTGATACCAAGGTGTTCCCCGACGACGCGAAGGACGGCTACGCGCACACGTTCGGCGTACCCGAAAAGAAACGGACGCCGAGCACCTTGCGAAGGCATCTGGCCCGGGCAACGGAAGAGGCCGTGGAAGCGGCGCCGGAGGCCGTGCAAAGGCAGGTGGCGAAGGAGCTCGGCATCGAGGCGCCGAGCAGCCGGATGTCGAAAGCGGTGGCGAAGAAGGTCGCGCGTGCCGCGGCGGCGAAGGTGGACGATCCGGCGTTGCTCGCGAACGTGGTGGACGAACGGCGCATGAGCACGGCGCTGAGCAAGACGGCTGCCGACGAGCTCGAAGCGGAAGGGTCGACGCGTATTCCGCGGTCGGATCCTCACTTCTTGGAGAAGGCGCTCGGGCGGGTGGCGGAGTTCATTCACCGCAAGCTCCGCGGCAAGGTGGCGAAGGATGCGGCCCGCGAGGAAATGCTCGTGCAGCTCATCGCCACGGCGCTGAGCCACGTGGTGGATGGGCCCGTCTCCGTGGAGCGCTCGTTCCCCGAGGCGACGCGGCCGGACATTTTCATCGGAAATCCGAACGATGTCCCGGCGATCCGCTCGATCATCGAGGTGCATCTGTTACGGAGGATCGGGGACGCTCTGCCAAAACAATTCGAACAGATTGAGCGCTGCTTGCAGAGCGGCGAAGTCGCGCACGGCGCGCTCGTGGTGGTTCACACGGGCGAGGGTGATGAGGAGGCGCGCATCGAGCACGAGAAGACCGCGGCTGGGCGGGAGGTCCTCGTGTTGCATTTGTTCTGGTAGAAACGCCCTGCTCAGAATGAAAGGGCAAACCCGTCCGCCGTGGGCATGAAGCGGACCTTGTTCTCGTCCTTCCGCGCCGCGCTCGTTGGTTTGTCTGGGCTCGACGAGCGCGTCGCCACGAAGACGATGCCGACGATGGTGAGCGGCAACCCGACGAGCATGGCCGTTCCGCCCGTCGAGATGAGCACGATGCCGAGCGGGTCCTTGCCCTTGTCCCGCACCCGATCGATGCCCCACGCGAGGCTCGCGGTGCCCATCCCGAGCGTGACGGCGCCGCCGATCAGGAGCCCCACGCCCGACGAGCGCTTCTTCTTCTTCTTTTGCTTCGGCCGGCGCAGCCGCTCGACGTCGACGTCGACGGGGACCACGGAGACGGAGGGCGCCTGCGGGAGGTCGATCGTCACCGAGGCGCACGCGCAAAGCGAGAAGATGCCTCGCGAATCGCAGGTCTGCGTGCCCGGCCGCCCATCCTGGCAGGCGCAACGAGCCTGCGCGCCGGGCCTGCACATCCGCGGCCCCGCTGCGAGGAACGTGGGATCGTAGGTGAACGGCGCGGCAGGCGCCGCGGGCGAAGGCTCCTCCGCGCGCACGAGCGACGTGAGCGTCAGGAGCGCGGCGACCATCAAGCAAATACCAAGCGATCTCGCCATGATGCCATTCCTCGGCGGATATGCGATATCGCACGGTACCACGAAGCGGACGGGCGGCGCAATCTCGCGCCGCGTCACGCGGCCTGGAGCTGCGCAAAGCTGATCAGGAGACGAGCTCGGGCTCCTCGAAGGCTCCGCGATAGACCGAATCCACGGACAGCGCGCAGCCGATCGATACGAGGTCGATCGACCCGCTCTCCGCCTCGTGCAAAACCCAAGCGCCTTCGTCCGCTCGACGGTAGACCTCGATGAGCTTGGTTTGGTGCGAGATGAGCACGTATTCACGGAGCGAGGGGATCCGTCGATAGTGCGCGAATTTTTGGCCGCGGTCGTAGGCCTCGGTGCTCTCCGAGAGGATCTCCACGAGCACGATGGGATTCACGACGCCGTTCTTGTCCTCGGCATCCACCTGGAGCTTGCCACAGACGACGCTGACGTCGGGGTAGGTCGATAAGCCGGTCGCTTGGATCCGGATGCGAACGTCTGCGGGATGCACGCGGCAAGGGCGCCCTTCGAGCTGGTTGCCGAGCGCCCGAAGCACGTTCCCCGCGAGGAGTCCGTGGTCCGGTGTGCCACCGGCCATGTCGTAGATCTGTCCGTCCAGGAACTCGTGCTTCGTCTCGCTCGCCTCTTCGAGGGCAAGGTACTCGGCAAACGTGACCTTCAGCTTCCCCGCCGGCTCCGCCATGACCGAACCTCCACGCACTACGTAGCACGCCCGCCCCTTCGCCGTCAGCCCCCCTCGCCGCCCGGTTTTTCCAGCCAGAACGACCCGATCCCCAGCGCATCCATCTTCGTGCGCCGATAACAATCGATCGCCTCGTCCGGCGTGTGCACGATCGGCTCGTTCTCATTGAACGACGTGTTGAGCAAAACCGGGATCCCCGTCTTCTCCTCGAACACCCCGAGCAAGTCGTAATAGAGTTCATTATCGGCCCGCCGCACCGTCTGCACGCGGCCCGTGCCGTCCTCGTGCGTGATCGCCGATAGTTTGTCCTTCCATTCCGGTCGGACCTTGTAGACGATGATCATGAACGGCACCTCGTGATCCCCGCGGAAACAGGTGCTCAGCTTTTCGAGCCGAATGACGGGCGCGAACGGGCGGAAGGGCTCGCGGTTCTTGATGCGCGCGTTCAGCGTGGCCTTCATTCCCGGCCAGCCGGGATGGCACAGAATGCTCCGGTTGCCGAGCGCGCGCGGGCCCCATTCCTCGCGGCCCTGGAACCAGCCGACGATCTTGCCCTCGGAGAGCGCCTGCGCAGCCGCCGCGAGCAAACCATCCCGGCCGAGCTTCTTGAATGGGAGGCCCGAATGCACGAGCGCCGTTTCGATCTCATGGTCCTGGAAGCTCGTGCCCCAGTACGCATGCCGCACCTCGGGCGTCCGCGCCTCGCCGTGCACGCCGTGCTTCACCCAAAGCGCCGCGCCCACGGCCGTGCCGTCGTCCGAGGCCGCAGGCTGGAAATAAGCCCGGTCGACCCAGCCCTCGGTGATCATCCGACCATTGCCCACCGAATTCAGCACCGACCCGCCCGCCATCGCCACGCTGCGCACGCCCGTCCGCTCGACCGCGTCCCCCACGAGCGCGAGGTAGATCTCCTCGAATCGCGTCTGCAGCGACGCCGCGATGTCCCGCTCCCGATCCGTGATCGGCTCCCCGCGCCGCCGCGCAGGGCCGAAGAGCGAGGCCATCGCGTCCGACCAGAGCCGAGGGACCTGGATCTCCGCGCCCTCCACGGTCTCCATCCCCTCGCTCGTCTTGTGGTGCCGAAACCAGGTCAAATCGAGCCGGATGCCCTGCTCCGGATGAAAACGCACGATGCGCCGCATCTCCCGGGCGAATCGATTGACGCCGTACGCCGACAGACCCATCACCTTGTATTCCTCGCCGAACTTGTCGAAGCCGAGGAACTGGCAGATGGCCGTGTAAAACACGCCGAGCGAGTGAGGCCAGAGGTTCTTTCGCAGGACCTCGATGCGATTGCCCTCGCAAAGGCCGACGAGGCTCGTCGCGAAATCACCCGCGCCGTCGCAGGTGATCGTCGTCGCCCGGTCGAACGGAGACCAGTAATACGCGCTCGCCGCGTGGGCGAGGTGATGCTCGACCCGGTGGAATTTCGCCCGAATCGAGGCCTCCGGGACGCCAAGCGCCTCGGCCACGAGGTCCCCGCTCGTCGCGACCTCGCGGTGCACCGCGAGCCGCTTCACCGCGCTCGGGACGCCCGTGAACGGCCTCGATGCGATGAACGCGACCTTCGCCGCCACGTTCGCCCGCGGATCCCGCGCGACCGCGATGTCGGTGATGTCCTCGGGCGTCGCCCCCGCGAGGCGCAGGACCTCTGCCACGGCGAGGCGCGGAAAACCTGCGCAGTGCTTTTTCCGGTTGATCCTCTCCTCGGCGATCGCCGCCAGGATGCCCCCCTCACCGAGGAGCGCCGCCGACGCATCCCCGTGGGCCGAATTGATGCCCAAGACCAGACGAGACATTCATTTCTCCGTTGCGCCCAGGCCGCGCGGAGGCGAAAGGTAACGACCAAAAGCGGGCAACGTCAAGCCGGCGCGGCCCGCGCCCGCAGGATCCCTTCGCATGCGCGTCGTCGCCGTCAACCAGTTTTATGCCCCCGACCACGCCGCCACCTCGCAGCTCCTCACCGAGCTCTGCGAGGACCTCGCCGCCGCGGGCGACGAGGTGACGGTCATTGCGAGCCGCGGCGGATACCTCGGCGGCGAAGCGCTCCCCGCCCGCGAACTCCGGCGCGGCGTCGACGTCGTCCGCCCCTACGCCACGCGCTTCGGCAAGGCCACGATGGCCGGCCGCCTCGCCGATTACCTGTCGTTCTGGGCCACGAGCGTGCTCGCCGCCGCCCTCGAAGCCAAACCCGACGTGCTGCTCGTGCTCACGACGCCGCCCATGATCGCCGCCGGCGGCGCGCTCGTCGCCCTCGCGCGCCGCTTGCCGCTCGTCACGTGGGTGCAGGACGTCTATCCGGAGGCGGCGATCCAGCTCGGTTATCTCGCGCCCCGTGGCCTCGCGTCGCTCGCGTTGCTCGGCCTCGGCCGCGCCACGCACCACGCCGCCGCCCGCATCGTCGCGCTCTCCGAAGGCATGGCCGACCGCCTCGTCGCGCAAGGCGCGCCCCGCGAGCGCATCCGCGTCCTGCCGAACTGGTCCGACGGCCGCCTCGTGTCGCCGCGCGGACGCGAGGACCATCCTTTCCGAAAAACCCACGGTTTGGACGGACGATTTCTGGCGATGTACAGCGGCAACCTCGGCATCGGCCACGACGTACGGACCTTCGTCGAGGCCGCGCGACGCTTGAAAGACCGCCTGCCCGAGCTCGTCATGCTCTTCATCGGCGACGGCGTGCGACGCGCCGAGGCCGAGGCGCTCGCGAAGGGCCTCGAAAACGTGCGTTTCCTGCCGTATCAGCCCCACGACGCGATCGGCGAGAGCCTCTCGGCCGCGGACGTACATCTCGTCTCGCTGCGCGAGGATCTCGAAGGCCTGCTCGTCCCAAGCAAGCTCTACGGCGCGCTCGCCGCGGGGAGGCCTGTGATCTACCTCGGACCGCCGCGTTGCGAAGTCGCCCGCGTGGTGCACGAGCACGATCTCGGCTGGACCGGCCGCCCCGGCGACGTCGAGGGCCTATGCCACGCGCTCGAAGATGCGGTGACGCGAAGAACGTCCTGGGATGAAAAGGGCGCGCGGGCCCGCAGGATCTTCGACGAACGTTACGATCGTCCCGTATCCTCGGCCCGCTTCCGCGCCCTGTTGGAGGAGGCGTCGAAAGAGCCGCCGCCGCTCGCGCAGCGCGCTTGAATGTGGCAAGCCCACCGAACAACCAAGATCCAGCGATGATGGGAGGCATCGGATCATGAGGACCTACCTGGCGGCGTTCGCGTTCTCGGCGCTCGTCAGTGGGATCCTCACGCCGCTCGTGCGCCTCCTCGCATTCCGTCTTGGTGCGGTCGCGCGGCCCGGTGGAAGGCACGTGCATCGCCACGAGACGCCCAGGCTCGGCGGCCTCGCGATTTTCGTGGGGTTCTTCGCGCCGCTCGTGGGCCTCTTTTTCGTCCAATCGGTGGTGGCGCAGGCGTTCACGCAGGACGTCCGCAAGGTCATCGGCCTCTTCGCGGGCGGCGCGATCCTCTGCGGCGTGGGGGCGATCGACGACACGCGGGGCCTCCGCGCGCTGCACAAGCTTTATGCGCAGGTCGTGGTGGCGGTGCTCGCGTTCGCCTGCGGATTTCGGATCGATGCGATTTCCTTGCCCTTCGTGGGCGAGCTCTCGATGGGCATCTTCGCCCTGCCCGTCACGGTGCTCTGGATCGTGGGCATCGTGAATGCGGTGAACCTCATCGACGGGCTCGACGGGCTCGCCGCGGGCGTGGTGTTTTTCGCGGCCCTGACGAATTTCGTCGTCGCGTATCTGTCGTTCGGCACGCTGCCGGCGCTCTTCATGGCGACGATGATGGGCGCGATCATCGGGTTTCTTTTTTACAACTTCAACCCCGCGCGTATCTTCATGGGCGACTCGGGGAGTTATTTCCTCGGGTACGTCATCGCTGCGACGTCGCTCATCGGCGCGACGCAAAAGGCGTCGACCGCGGTCTCGCTCCTCGTGCCGGTGGTGGCGCTCGGCGTGCCGATCTTCGACACGCTCTTCGCGATGGTGCGCCGCTGGCTCGAACGGCGGCCGCTCTTCTCGCCGGATCGCGGGCACATCCATCACCGCCTGCTCGACATGGGCATCACGCACCGCCGCGCGGTGCTCCTCATTTACGGCGTGAGCGTGCTGCTCACGGTGGCGGCGATCGGAATCTCGCTCGGCCGGAGCTGGCAGGTGGGGCTCGCGCTCGTGGCGAGCAGCGTGGTGTTCATCGGGCTCGTGCGCGCCGTGGGGTATTTCGAGCAAGCCCACGGGCGCAGGCGACAAAAAGAGCGGCTCCGCTCGCGCGACAGCGAGATCCTGCGGCGCCTCCTGCCGCGGCTCCCCGCGCGCTTCGAGGCGGCGCGATCGGAGGCCGACGTGCTCGCCGCGCTCGGGCTCTTCGGGCTCGAAG
Organism: Polyangium fumosum; assembly: GCF_005144585.1. Taxonomy (GTDB): domain Bacteria; phylum Myxococcota_A; class Polyangia; order Polyangiales; family Polyangiaceae; genus Polyangium; species Polyangium fumosum. The sequence goes on from NZ_SSMQ01000034.1 coordinate 108,247, forward strand.
GACAACTCGCGTACGTCGAGATTCTCCCTGTGGCCGGCGGCGAACCGACGGCGTATCGCTGGACGAACCCGACGGACGACGATCCCTACGGCCGGGACGTGGTGTCCGCGCGTTATCCGATCGGCCGGGACGACGCGGCGCGCGCGGAGCTGAAATTCGGCCTGCGCAGCGATTTCGGCGACGTCTCGCCGCAAACCGAGGTGCTCCTCCAGGTCGTGACGGACATGGTGGAGGCGAGCCTCACGCGCGTAAAGAGCCACCTCGCGCCGCGGGTGCTGGCGGAAGCGGCGACGGCCGAAGCGCCGGCGCTGGAGGCCACGTCGGGGACGTGAGCACGCCGAGGAGAAGGCTTGACGGCCGCTTTCGGATCGCCAAGGCTGCCCCGCGGTGATTCTGCTTTATCATCATCTCCTGCCCGAGGACGACGACGCAGGATTCTCCGCCGAAGATGGGCTCACGTTCCGGCACAGCCCCGAGGCGTTCCGATTTCACCTGGAGGAGCTCCAGCGGCGAGGCTATCGGTTCGGCTCGCTCGATCAGCTCGTTCGTCAGCTCGACGACGGCATCACGGAGGACGATCGGTCGGCGTTCGTGACCTTCGACGACGGCTGGCGGAACCAGCACGAATACGCGCTGCCGATCCTGCGAGCGCTCGGAATTTCCGCGACGTTTTTCGTCACGACGGACCACCTGCGCCAGGGGGTTTCCTGCGCGAAGCGAATGGGGCCCGCGGAATTGCGGGCGCTCGTGGACGCGGGCATGACGATCGGTTCGCACACGCGGACGCACCCGGATCTCGCGCGACTCGACGAAACACGCCTGGAAGACGAGCTGCGCGGCAGCCGGCAGGACCTCGAGGATTTGCTCGGCAAACCCGTCACATTGTTCGCGTATCCGGGCGGCTCGCTCTCCGCGCGCGTGGTCCGCGCCGTGCGCCACGCCGGTTACGAGGCCGCATGTTGTAGCTTCGGACCGGCGCGGAACGACGCCACCTCGCTCTTCTGGATGTATCGCGACGTGATCAGCGCGTCGATGCGCAGCCCGCGGGATCGTTATCGTCTCTCGCCCCTCGCGCGGCAGCTCCTCACGTTCCGCGTTGAACGCCGCTTGCGCGCGAGCCTGCACCGTCGCGCCTGAGGAGCCCATGACGAAGCCTTTGATTCGTGCCGTCACGCGCGACGAGGTCCGAGAGCACGTCGCCTCGTTCGCGTTGCTCCACGGCGTGCGGCCGGAGGAATTCGACGCCGATTTCATGGTCTGGTGGTTCTTCCAGAACCCCACACACGAGGGGCTGCTCGCAGGCGCGTTCGACGGCGACAGGCTGGTCGGCTACGTGGGGTTCGCCGCGCAGCACCTTCGCGTGCAGGGGCGGCGCGTCTCCGCCGCGATCCTGAGCAGCGCGTTCACGCATCCCGACTACCGCGGCAAAGGGCTCTTCCAGCGATTGATCCGGTTCCTCGTCGAGGCCGCGGCCACACGTGGCCACGAAGCCGTCTTCGGCTGGCCCAACGAAACGGCGCTGCGGATCTATCTGGGCCGCCTCGGCTTCTCGGCGATGTTCCCCGTGGACCGCTCCGCCCGTCCGGTGTCGTGGGGCCCGCTCGGCGCGCGATTCGGTCCGCAGGGCGTCTTCGCCGCGGAATGCGCAGGCGCCGCGTTCGATCGAATGCTGCCGCTGCGCCTCGGGCGCTACCGGTACGAGATCGGGCCTCCGGGCGAGCACGAATGGCAAGGCTTCATGGCGAGGGTGCTCGCCGCCTCCGATTGCATGCTCGAACGCCCGCACGCCTACGTCCGCTGGCGCCTGTCGCGCCCGCGGCGCGAATACATCGAGGTGCTGCTCCGCGACGAGGCGGGCGTGCTCCGCGCCTGGGCTTCGGCCCGCCTGCCCATTCCGGACGAGCCGCCGCGGCTGCACGTCGGTGATTCTCTCGTCGACCCATGGAGCCGCGGCGCGCTCCGGGCGCTGTTTGCGGCCTGCGCCATGGAGGCCCGGCACCGCGGCCTCGAACAGGTCTATACGATCGCACGCTCGGCCCGGCTCGGGAGCTCGCTCGCCGCGCTGGGTTTCCTATCGAGACGCTCCACGACGCCCATCGTGGCGATCGCGACGTCGAACGCGGATCTCTCGCTCTATCAGGGGTGGGAATACCGCGACGCCGACATGGACATGTTCTGAGCCACGTTTGGGCGGTTCGCCGTTATCGGGGATTCACGCTGGAGAAGGGGTCCAAGGCGACGAAGGCCGCTGCGACGAGGAAGGCGCCCCGGGCCGCGGATGCCGGCCGATTCAAGCCGGCGGAGCGCTCCCTGCGCCTTGCTCGTCCTCGGCGGCCGCTTTTGCCCGCGCCGCCTTCCGCGCGGGCCGCGCCGCCGCCGCGTCCTCGCCCTCGTAATACCCTTCGCGACGGTAGTAATAGTATCGATACTTGTATTCGTCACGATTGAAATTCACGGCGTTGAGCACCGCGCCCGCCTTCGTCGCGCTGATGTCCTGCAGCGCGCGCACCGCGTGCCGCGCGAGGTCCTTCGTCGTCTTGAAGGCGCGCACGACGAGCACCGTGCCGTCGACGAGCGTGGAGAGCACGGCCGCGTCCGTGACTGGCACGATCGGCGGGCTGTCGATGATCACGCGGTCGAAGCGCTTCTTCACGTCGTCGAGGAACTTCTTGAACTTCTCGCTGTGGAGCAGCTCCGCCGGATTGGGCGGGATCGGGCCGGCGGGGATGACCGACAGGTTCGGCACGTCCGTCTCGAGCACGGCCTCGTCGAGCGAATCTTCCAGCATCGCCGTGGTCACGCCGACCTCGGAGGTCTTCCGGAAGACGCGGTGCACGCGCGGCCGGCGCAGATCACAATCGATGAGCGCGACCTTCTGCCCCGCCTGGGCCATGACGATCGCAATACACGTGGCCACCGTGGTCTTGCCCTCCGAAGGCCCTGCGCTCGTGATGAGCAGCGTGCGGTAGGGTTTGTCGGGGGCCATGAAGAGCAGGTTCGTCCGAATGGTGCGCGCCGCCTCGGCGATGCCGCTCGTCGGCTGCTCGTGCACGATGAGCTCGGAGTTCATCACGCGCACGGGTTTGCCCCGCTGCCGCCGCGGCGAATGCGCTCCGGGCTTCCCGCCCTCATCGATCTCGGGCAGGAGGCCGAGGAAGGGCAAGCCGAGGTCTTTTTCGACCTCGTCGGGCGTCTTCAAGCTGCGATCGAGGAGCCCACGCGCGAGCGCCGTCGCAATGCCGAGGAGGACGCCCAAGAACACGCCGATCGCAATGCTGCGCGTCACCTGTGGCCGCACCGGCGCACGCGGGACGAGCGGCCGATCGAGGACGCGGATGTTGTTCACGCGGAGGACACGCGCGAGATCGCTCTCCTTCGTGCGTTCGAGGACGAGCGAATAAAGCTTTTCGTTGTTCTCTTTCGAGCGGCGGAGGCGGTTGTATTCGATTTCGAGCAGGTTCAGGTCGAGCGCCTGCTTCTTCGACCGCTCGAAGAGCCCCGAGAGGCCCGCCTCCTGACGCTTCAGGACGGCGAGATCCTTGTCGAGGGCGCGCTGGATGTTCTTCACCTCGGCGAGCAAGGCCTTTTTCGCCGCATCGGCCCGCGCGTCGGCCTCCTTCACGTCGGGGTAATTGCGCCCCTTGCCCTCGCCGAGCAGGCCGTCCCGCGTGCGAATCGCCTCCTCGTACGAGGTCCGGAGGCCCATCAAGACATGGCTCTCCAAGAGCTCGCTCGCCGGCAAATCCGTGGGGTTTTCCCCCTTCACCTTCGCGAGCTCGTCCCGCCGCGCCTGGAACTCTTCTTTTCGCGTCCGGACCGTCGTCAGCGTGTCATTGAGCTGCTTCATCTCCTCGCGCAGCATGTTCGACTGGTCGTCGATCGCGACGGAGAGGATGTTCTTGGTCTCCTTGTACTCGTGCAGCGCCATTTCGCTCGACTCGAGGTCGACCTTGAGTTTGTCGAGCTGGCTGCGCAGCCAATCCGCGGCCGTCGCGGTCGAGGTCACCGCGTCGTCGAGGTTTTGCTGGACGTACGTATCGACGAGGACATTCAGAATACGCTGGGCGCGCTGCGGATCGGCGTCCTCGAGCTTGATCACGGCGAGCCGGCTCTCCTTGACCGGATCGACCTTGATCCGACTTCGGAGCACCTCCGCCGCGATTTCCTCGGGTACGCTCGCGTCCGGCGAGGGCGTGCCCGGCGGGAGGTTGCCGAGAAAGCCGCCGTCGTGCTGGAGCCCGAGCTCGCTCACGACGGCCGTCGTGACCTTCATCGATTGGATGATCTTGTATTGGGTCTCGTAATACTCGCGGTTGTCCCAGAAGCTGCCCGAGCCGAGGTCCACGATGTTCTCGACCTTCTGGCCGAGGGGACGCGGCGGGTTCGGGTCGAAGAGGATCGTGGACTGCGCCTGGTAGATTTTGACCTGGCCGAGCGTGTTGAACGTCGCCGCGAGCGAGACCACGAGCGCCGCGCCGAGCGCCGTAGACCAATACTTGCGGACCATCTGCCAGACGACGGCAGGGCTCAGGGCCCCCTCGGGCGCGCGCTCCACGGCCTGGGTCGGCTTGGGCGTCAGGGTCGAGGTTCCAGGTGCGTCCGTCACGGTGGCCAATGGAAGGGCGGCCGAGCTGGCCGGCTCCGCCTAAGGTGCGCCCACGCCCCCAGATGTTCAAGCGGGCCGCGATCGCGGGAGGAGCTTACTCCCTGGCAAGGATCGCGGCCGAAAATTGGGGGGATCGGGGGTGGGCGGGCTACGGTCGGCCCAGCGTGCTCGGTGATCTCGTCAAGCGCCTGGTGAACGGCGTGGTGCTCCTGCTCGGGAGCCTCGCGTTTTTCCTCGTCCCCGTCGGGAGCAAGACGTCGGCGCAGCACGTCGTGGCGATCTTCTCCACGAAGCCGGCGCGTGAAGCCGCGCAGGCCTTCGCCCACGCGGCGCGCGACCTCGCCCACGAGGTGGCCGCGAACGTCGAACGAGCGAAGCGCGCCCCGGCCCTGCCCGACGCGAAGCCAAAGCCCGCGAGCGAGCGTTAGCCCTTCTTCTTGCGCGGGTCCGTGTACTGCGGGTGCTCGTTGTAGAAGGCGTCGAGGCTCTCGCGCGTGATCTCGGCCTCGATGTCGCCCTCGCGCTGGATCTTCGCCTGGCAGCCGAGCCGCGAGTTCAGCCGTACGTCGAAGGCCTTGTCGAGGATGTCCTCCTCTTCCTCTTCCGCCTCGGAGAGCAGCTCTTTGCCGCGCAACACGTAGACGTGACACGTCGAGCACGCGCACACGCCGCCGCACGCCGAGCCCTCGGGCGCCTCGACCTTGCGCGCCGCTTCGAGGAGCGAAGTCCCGACCGGGACCTCGACGTCGTACGTCGATCCGTGCGCCAAAAACCGTACCTTTGCCATCAGCTCCCCGTCCCGGAGGCATCGCCGTCCGGTGCATTGTGCCCCGCATGCTCGGCGAGGTGCGCCTCGACGCCCCTCGCCTTCGCCACGGTGCCTTCGATCGCCGTCACGTCCTTGCCCGCGATCGCCCGAGCGATCGCGCGATCCATGCGCCTGCCGGCCCAGCCGTGCGTGACGTCGTCGAGGACCTCGGTGCGGCCGCGGATGATCGCAGCGCGCGTCCCACGGATGGCCTCTTCAAGCCCGGCGAGCGCTTCATCGATGCGCGCGCGCTCCTCGTCGCCTTCGAGCAAGTCGGCGTCGGCGACGAGCGCCTTCTTCGTGGCGAGCACGACACGCTCGGCCTCGACGCGCGCCTCGATGAGCTGACGTTTTTCGAGGTCCTCCTCGCCGTGATCGAGCGCGGCCATGAGCATCGTCTCGACCTCCTCGTCCGTGAGGCCGTAGCTCGGCTTGACCTCGACCTTCTGCTCGACGCCCGTCGTGAGCTCGTTCGCGGTGACGCTGAGGAGCCCGTCCGCATCCACGCGAAACGTGACTTCGAGCCGCGCGAGGCCCGCGGGCATGGGCGGGATTCCTTTGAGGACAAATCGAGCGAGGGAGCGGCAGTCGATCGCGAGCTCGCGCTCTCCCTGGACGATGTGCAGGTCGAAGCCGGTCTGGTTGTCGGCGTACGTGGTGAAGGTTTGTCGCGCGCCGGCCGGGATCGTGGTGTTGCGCGGGAGGATCTTCTCGACGACGCCGCCCATCGTTTCGAGGCCGAGCGAGAGCGGCAGGACGTCGAGCAGGAGGATCTCGTCGGCGCGCTCCTTCGTTCCGGCGAGGATGTCGGCCTGGATCGCCGCGCCGAGCGCGACGACCTCCTCGGGATCGAGGTCGCAGAGCGGCGGCTTGCCGAAGAGTTTTTCCACGTACTGCCGCACGTACGGCACGCGGGTCGAGCCGCCGACGAGGATGACGCCGTCGAGCTCGTCGGCCGACACGCCCGCGTCGCGGAGCGCGCGCCGGCAAGCGACGCCCGTGCGCTCGACGATCGGTTTGATCAGCGCGTCGAACTCGGCCCGCGTGACGGCGAGCTTGCGCGTGCCGCCCGTGACCTCGATCTCCGCCTCGACACGATCGGTCTCGGTGAGCCCGTGCTTGATCTTGCGCGCCGTATCGAGCGCGAGCCGCACGAGCTCGCGAGGGCGGTTCTCCACTGGAACACCGAGGTCGTGGAGCAATCGCTCGGCGAGCGCGCGATCCATGTCGTCGCCGCCGAGCGCGCTGTCGCCGCCGGTCGAGCGCACCTGGAAGACGCCGTCGTCGAGCAGGAGGATCGTGACGTCGAAGGTGCCGCCGCCGAGGTCGTACACGGCGAACAGGCCGTTCTTCTGCTTTTCGAGGCCATACGCGAGCGCCGCGGCGGTCGGCTCGTTGAGGAGCCGAAGCACGTCGAGGCCCGCGAGCTTGCCCGCGTCCTTCGTTGCCTGTCGCTGCGCGTCGTCGAAGTACGCAGGCACGGTGATCACCACGCCGCCGACGGAGCGCAGCTCGTCCTCGGCGAGCGAACGGAGGACCTTGAGGACCTCGGCCGAGACCTCGACGGGCGTGACCGAGCGATCGCGGATCTTGAACCGCACGCTCTTCGCTTCCTCGGGCGTCTTCGGCTCGACGAACTCGTACGTGCCGAGCCTGCGCGTCTCGGGATCGTCAGCCCCGCGCCCCATGAAGCGCTTCACGCTGACGATGGTCTCGCGCGGGAAATCGACCGCGAGGCGCTGCGCATCCACGCCGACGATCACGCGGCCGCGTGGATCGTAGTGCACGACCGAAGGGACGAGCTTCTCCGCGTTGCAGTCGGTGATGACGACGGGCTTGCCGTCACGGACGCGCGCGACGAGCGAGTTCGTGGTGCCGAGGTCGATGCCGATCGGCCTCGGGGCCGCCTTGGGGTCGAAGATTTCGAGGAGAGCCATGAGGGCCTTTCAGAATCAGGAAGAGAGCTCTTCCTCGATCGCGCTCGCCTCGTCGAGGAAGCGCCGAAGATAACGGAGCTCGCCGAGCTCGGGCAGGACGACCGCGAGCTTCGTCGCGTCCGGATCGGACGCTGCAAACTGGCGACCCATCGACGCGAGCACCTCGCGCTCACGCCCGCGAATCGCCTCCGCGAGCGCACGAACGGCGTCGAGATCCTTCCGCCGCCGCGCATCCCCGAGCTCCTCGCGCCGCTCCATCATCTCCATCAGGAGATCAGGCGACGGCTTGGGCTCGGCGGTCTCCCCGACGGGCACGCCGGCGCGGCGAAGGAGCGCCTCGGCGCGGCGGATCGGGTCCTTCAGCACGCGGAAGGCGTCGTTCACTTCGATCGCGCGCGACAGGGACAAACGCCGCTCGGCCGCGGGCGCGCCCGCGTAACGGTCGGGGTGGAGCGCGCGCGAGAGGTCACGGTGCCGGCGCGCGAGGTCGTCCGGATCGAGGTCGAAGCGGGCCTCGACGCCCAGCGTCTGGAAGGGATCGATCATCGTGAGAGGAGCCGTGGGATGCAGCGTCCGCGCCGCGGCGGGAGGGGCCTGCTCAGCCGACGGTGAAGGAGTGGCCGCAGCCGCAACGGCTCGCTTCCTTGGGGTTCTTGAACTTGAAGCCCTGGAACATCAGGGTCTTCTCCCAGTCGAGCACCGAGCCGCCGAGGTAAAGGATGCTCTTCTTGTCGCAGTAGACGCGGACCGTGCTCTTGCCTTCCTCGGGGAACTCGAGGACGAGGTCGCCCTTGCGCGGGGCATCGTCGTCGAACTCGATGACGTACGAGAAACCCGAGCAGCCGCCGCCCCGGATCCCGATGCGGATCGCAGCGTCGGGCGTGCCGCGCTTGGCGAGGTTCGTCCGCATCGCGTCGACCGCGGCCGACGTCACGCCGATCGTCTTCTTCGCATCGGTCGGCGCGGGCGCTCGCTGCTCCGTCTGGTTGCTCTGCGAAACTTCGCTGGTCGCGTTCATCGTACGTTCTCCGTCCGCCTTCCCGAAGGGCGCCGTCACTGTCCCGGGAGGGCCTTCTTTGCCGCCTGCTTCGACCGGAAGTCGGCGATCGCGCTCTTGATCGCGTCCTCGGCGAGCACCGAGCAGTGGATCTTCACCGGCGGCAGGTGGAGCTCCTCCGCGATCATGCTGTTCTTGATCTGCTCGGCCTCGTCGATCGTCTTGCCCTTGAGCCACTCGGTGGCGAGGGAGGAAGAGGCGATCGCCGAGCCGCAGCCGAACGTCTTGAACTTCGCGTCCTCGATGACCCCCGCGTCGCTCACCTTGATCTGCAGGCGCATCACGTCGCCGCACGCCGGAGCCCCGACGAGCCCCGTGCCGACGTGCTCGTCGTTCTTGTCGAGGGTGCCCACGTTGCGCGGGTTCTCGTAGTGCTCGATGACTTTCTCGCTGTATGCCATGGCTCGAAACTCTCCTACCTCAAATCAATGCGCGGCCCACTGCACGGAAGCGAGATCGATGCCTTCCTTGTGCATCTCGTAGAGCGGGGACATCTCGCGGAGCTTGTTTACCTTGCGGATCACGAGGTCGGCCACGTAGTCGACCTCCTCCTCGGTGGTGAAACGACCGAGGCCAAACCGAATCGACGAGTGGGCGAGGTCGTCGCCGATGCCCATCGCGTGCAGCACGTACGAAGGCTCGAGGCTCGCGCTCGTGCAAGCCGAGCCGCTCGACACCGCCACGTCCTTGATCGCCATGATCATGGCCTCGCCCTCGACGAACGCGAACGAGAGGTTGAGGTTGCCCGGGAGCCGGTGCTCGAGCGAGCCGTTCACGATGACCTCGTCGAGCTCGCTCGTGATGCGCCGGCGAAGTTTCTCGCGCAGCGCGAGGAGACGCTCGCTCTCCGCGCGTCCCTCCTCCAGCATGATCTCCGCGGCCCTGGCGAAGCCCACGATGCCCGGCACGTTCAGCGTGCCCGAGCGCATGCCGTACTCGTGCCCGCCGCCGTCCATCTGCGCGACGAGGCGCACGCGCGGCTTCGACCGACGCACGTAGAGCCCACCAACTCCTTTGGGCCCATACATCTTGTGCGCGGTGATCGAGGCGAGATCGACGTGCATCGCCTCGACGTCGAAGGGCACCTTGCCCACGCCCTGCACCGCGTCCGAGTGCAGAAGGACGCCGCGTGACCGCGTGATCTTGCCGATCTCCGCGATCGGCTGCACCGTGCCGACCTCGTTGTTCGCGAGCATCACCGAGACGAGGATCGTCTTGTCCGTGATCGCCTTCGCGACGTCGTCGGGATCGACGCGACCATCCTTGCCGACGGGCAGGTACGTCACTTCGTAGCCCTGCTTCTCCAGGCGCTTGCACGTGTCGAGCACGGCCTTGTGCTCGATCACCGTGGTGACGATGTGGTTGCCCTTCTCTTTGTAGAGCTCGGCGACGCCCTTGATCGCGAGGTTGTTGCTCTCGGTCGCGCCCGACGTGAAGACGATCTCCTTCGGGTTCGACGCGCCCACGAGCTTCGCCAGGATCTCCCGCGAGCGCGAGACCGCTTCCTCCGCCGTCCACCCGAACACGTGGCTCCGGCTGGCCGCGTTGCCAAACCGAGCGTTGAAATACGGCAGCATCGCCTCCACGACGCGCGGATCGACCGGCGTCGTGGCGTGGTAGTCCATGTAAATCGGGATCTGGATCGACATCGGTTTCGTCTCTCTTCGAAGCACCCGCTAGCGGTCCGCGCCACTTCGGGAGTGCCCGTTTCCGCCGTGAATTCCGGCCACTAGCTCGGGCTCGGCTTGCTTCCGATCATGCACGTTGCAGTCGGTGCAAGCGGCCACGAGCTCGTCGGGAGCACACGTGTCGCACGTGTCGAGGTAATCGATGCTCGCCTCGAGCTCACGCTCGAGCGAGGAGAGCCGCGCGATCTGCGCGCGCGTCTCTTCGAGCTTCTGCTGGTAGATCGACCGGACCTGCGCCATCGCCTCGGGCGCCGAAGGCGCGTTCTCCCAGAACGCGACGATCTCCTGGATCTGCGAGAGGCTGAGGCCGAGATCGTGTAGCTTGCCGATCCACCGGACACGCGTGACCGCCGCCTGATCGTAGAGCCGATACCGGCCCTTCGACCGCGCGTGCGGCCGGAGCAAACCCACCTCCTCGTAGTGGTGGATCGCTCGCACCGTCTTGCCGACGGCCCGCGCGATGTCCCCGACCTGGAGAAGGCGCTCGGCCCCGTGCCCGTCCCGATCCTCGTCGAGATCGGGCGGCACGAGCCCCACGTCGACCCGATGCGCACCCGCCGCACGAACGCCATCCGGGAGAGGAAGGACACCCCTCTCGAGTCCACGCGCTAAAGGTAGGTGGCGAATCGGCCGCATCCAAAACTCCAACCCTCACGCATGCGTGAGGGTTACCTAACGGAAGGTTTAGGCGGCCCTCGGGAGGCTGTCAACCGGAGCAGGACGAAAATGCATGCGATCGAGCTGAGGAAGCGCCCGATCCCCGAGGCGCTCGCGCTCGGCCCCGCGCTCGTCGAGCGAGCCGAGCAGGCCCAGGCGGCGCACCTCGCGCTGAGCCTGGTCGACGGAGCCACGGTGGTGCTCGGCGCGGCGCAACGAGCCGGCCGCGTCGTGGACCTCGCAGCGTGCATGCAGAGGGGCATCCCGATCCTGCGCCGCGCGACGACAGGGACGGCAGCCTGGCTCGGCGGCCGGGGCCTCGTGGTGACGCTCGCGTTACCACACGTCGCAGCGCTCGTCGCGGACGCGACGCCGCGGACGCTGCTGAACCGGAACGTGCGCCCGCTCCTCGGCGCGTTGACCCGCGCAGGGATGCTCGCACATTATTTCGGACGCGAATGGATCACGCTGCGTCGTCGCCCAGCGGCGCTGCTCGGCTTCGACGTCGCCGCGTCGGGCGCCGTCCTCGTGGAGGCGTTCATCGGTCACGACGCGTCGATCGCGTTGCCCGACGAGATCACGACCGAGAGCGAGCGCGCCGTTGATCGGTTCCTCGGCAAGAAGCCCGCATCGCTCGCCGAGCTCGCGACCGACACGCCGCTCGACCTCGATCGGTTCGCGCATGCGCTTCTCGATGCCTTGCGGGCCCGCACCGAGCCCACGATCACGACGCCAGCGATCGGAGCGGACGAGCTCGACACGCGCCCCTTCGCGCCGATCGAGCACGCGCGCGATCCCATCCCCAAACGTTTGCTCCTCAAACCGGCCGTGCGTGTCCCGATCGGCTGGATCGAATCCGCGATCGAGCCCGAAGGCGCGCGGCGCGCATGGCTCGGCGGAGACGTGCTCGCACCGCGCTGGGCGCTCGCGCGCATCGCAACCCAAGGAGATACGGGCATGCCGGAGATCGCGCTCGAAGGCGCGACGATGGCCGATCTGCTCGCCTGCTGAGAATCGATCGTTTGATCCCCCCCCAAAAAAACGCCCCGCGTCGGCAGGGCGTTTTTCCTCGCGGCGAGCTCTTCAGCTCACTTGGGATCTTCGATCGGATCCGTGCCGACGACGACCGTGCCGCCGTTCGCAACCCACTCGAAGCCGTCGACGAGGACCGTCGAGTCCCACGCGGTGTCGCCCGTGTCCCAGATGGCCCAGCGGATCGTCACCTCGTCGCCGCCCTTGATCGGGGCCTGCGTCTGCAACCACGACGTGCCGCCCGCCTCGTCCCACGTGCCGAAGCCCGTGCCCTCCATCTCGCCGGGGCCGGACGGGCAGGTGAACTGCGGATAGAACGAGTCGTACGAGCAGACGTCGAAGTACGCGATGTTGACGCTCACCGGGTTCGTGTTCTTGTCGAAGGAGATGTTGCCGTTGATCGAGCCCTGCGGCTCCGGCGACACGAGCGCGATGAACTGATCGTTGAACTGCGTGCAGACGTACTCCGGGAACTCCATCGAGTAGAACTTGAACTTGAACTTGTAGCCCGTCGCGTTCTTGGGCGACCGGATCTTCACCTCGAGCCCGACGTCGTCGTTGATGTCCGGATCGCCGTCGCAGCCGGGCACGTCCTGCGGGAAGCCGGGCGGCGGGGTGCCAGCGCCGATCTCGCTGCAGCTCAGGCTGCCGCAAGCGCCCGCCTGGTTCGGAAGGCGCGCGTAGCCCGAGGAGAGCGTGAGCATGCGCGTGCCCTTCTGCACGTTCACGTTCGGCCCGAAGCCGCTCTGGATGCCGATGTGCCTCGTGTACGAGGCGGGGTTGCCGTTCGCGCGCACGTATTGCGCGCTGAGCACGCCCCACTTCTTGTCGGCCGGCGTGATGAACTGGCAGAGGTCGAGCGCGCGCGCGCCGTTCTGCGGATCCGTGTCCTGAAGCCCGATGTTGTCGTCGCACGCCGCAGGCGCGACGTTGTCGGTGACGCCGTCGCAGTCCTCGTCCGCAGCCGTCGCCATCGGATCGTTCGGATCCGTAGCAACCTCGATCGAGCCCGGCGAGACGTTGGCGTCGCAGTCGTTGCAGTCGCCCTGCGCCTCGGAGAATCCATCGCCGTCGTTGTCGACGTTCGTATCGTTGCTGCACTGCGCACTGCCGCCGCCGGAGCCGTTGCCGCCCGAGCCGACGAACGTGCCTCCGACACCATCCGAGGAGGTCGAGCCCCCGGTGCCAGGCTGCCCGGAGGAGCCCGAGCCGCCGTTGCCCCCCGAGTCCTCTCCACCGGACCCGCCGTCGTTGTCGAATACGTTGCGACCGCCGGTCGCCCCGCAACCGGCGGAGCCTGCCGCGGCAACGCCCAGAACCGCGGCGAGACCGAACAGAACCAGATGGCTACGCTTCATGATCCTTCTCCATCCCCGCTCGCACGGAGACAAGCCAAGCCGGACGCGAACACAGCGCCGCACACCTCGCGCGCGCGGACTGCAACTCGAAGTGTACCAACGCGTCGACGTTCTTGAATAGAGATCGCGTCCGGAGCGCCACAAGGGGAGAGGACGCTCCGGACACGCGCCGCGGGTCACTTCGGGATGATGACCTCGGTCACCGTCGTGCCGGGCTTACCCGACCAGCGCCAGTTGTCGATCAACGCGGAGGAGTCGACCCTCCCGTCCGAGGAGTCGTACGTGACGAGGCGCAGGCGGATCGGCTTGCCCGGCGTCACGGCCGTCGTCGTACGCAGCCACCCCGTCGAGCCGTGTGTCCAGCCGGCGTTCGCTTCGTCCTTCTCGAACGTGGTCCCGACGAGCTGCTTCGTCTCGAGCGCGCACTTGAACGAGAACCCGCTCGCCACGCACTCCCCCGTGGGCCCCACAGGGTTTCCCGGGCAACCGCACGCCTCGAAGAATTTGTTGTTCACGCTGATCGGCGCGCCGAACATATCGAACGCAATGTTCCCGTCGCTCTGTCCCATCGGGAACGGGACCATGGACGCGATGAAGAAGTCGTTGTACTCGCGGCACAGGAAGTCCGGCCACTCGTAGCTGAAGAACTGGAAGTCGAACGAGACGCTGAGCGCGTTCGACGGGACGTCGATCTCCATCTCCAGGCCCGTCGCGTCGTGCGGCAGGCCCGTGATCACGTTCGGGCACGAGGGGCTCGCCTTCGGGAAGCCGAAGGGCGCGTTGCTCGTGTAGCCCTTGTCGAACGTGCGGTACGTGGCGTCCGCGTCGCCCTTGTCCCGCGCCTTGCCCGACGACAGGAGGAGCATCGAGTTGCCCTCCTGCGGGTTGTTGTTCGTCCCGAGCTTCGGGACGATCCCATGCCCGAGGTGGAAGTTCGCCAGTTGCGCCGCGTTGACCGGCGGCGGAGTCCCGTCCGCGAGCACCCACTTCGCGCTCTTCAAGAACCTGCAGACGCCCATCGCCTTGGCCGCGTCGGCAGGATCCATGCTGGCGAGCACGAGGTCGCTGTCGCAGGCAGGCGGCAGGACGTCGACCGTGCCGTCGCAGTCCTCGTCCGCAGGCTCGGGGAGGTTGCCGTTCTCGTCCATCTCCGCGATGACCTCGACCGCGCTCGGATTGACGAACTTGTCGCAGTCGTTGCAGTCGCCTTCGAGCTCGGTGTAGCCGTCGCCGTCGTTGTCCGCGTCGGGCGCGCCCTCGTCACAAGCCCCGCCGCCCGCGCCGCCCGTGCCGGTCGACGAGGTGCTGGTCGTGATGAGGATGTTGCCATCGCCGCCCTGACCGAAGTTGCCGGCGCCGCCCTGACCGCCGGAGCCGCCGGATCCCCCCTCCCCCCCGGAGTTGCCGCTGCCGCCGCCCGCGGCGCATGCGCCCGCTGCCGTCGCGGCGATGACGCACAACCCGACGAGCCCGAACCATGTGGATGTTCTCGACCGCTTCATGACGACGCCCTCGTGATGCAAAAGGATTCCTCGGGGACTCACGGTCGCCGTCGTCGCCCGATGGCCCGCCGGATCGGCCACGTCGAGCAAGCGGTACCTCGGGGAAAGAAAGACGCGCGTATCGATGGACACGGCGAGCGCAAGCATGCCTAGCGTAGCCGAACGGCCCGCAGGCTGTCACGCGCTCGGGGCGCTTCCAGGGTCCTGGAGGGAGGAGGGGCGGGGGAACGTAGGAGCGCGCGCCACGCGGACGCGCCGCCGCTCAGGCTTCGGGCGAGGTCGAGGAAGCCTTCTTGCGCTTCTTCTGGTCCTTCTTGCTGCTGCCGTTCGCATGCGACGAGCCGTTCGAGGTCGACACACTCGGGCGGAGCAGGTCGTCGGCCATCTTCGCGGCGCGATCCGTCTTCTCCCAGGAGAAGTCGTCCCGGCCGAAATGCCCGTACGCCGCGGTCTTGCGGTAGATCGGCTTGAGCAGGTCGAGCTGATCGATGATCGCCTTCGGCCGCATGTCGAAGCTCTCGAGGATGTACTTCTCGAGCACCTCGTCGGCGACGCGGCCCGTGCCGAAGGTGTTCACGTGCACGCCGACCGGCTGCGCGACGCCGATCGCGTAGGCGATCTGCACCTCGCAACGCGCCGCGAGCTTCGCCGCGACGACGTTCTTCGCGACGTACCGCGCGTAGTAGCAGGCCGAGCGATCGACCTTCGTCGGGTCCTTGCCGCTGAAGGCGCCGCCGCCGTGCCGGCCCATGCCGCCGTACGTGTCGACGATGATCTTGCGGCCCGTGAGGCCCGCGTCGCCGTAGGGGCCGCCGATGACGAACCGGCCCGTGGGGTTGATGAAGAACTTCGTGTTCTTGTCGACGAGCTTCTGCGGGAGGACCTTGTCGATGACGAGCGTGCGCATCGCCTCGACGATCTCCTTGTGCTTGACGTCCGGCCCGTGCTGCGTCGAGAGCACGACCGCGGCGATGCGCGCGGGGACGTCGTTCTCGTACTCGATCGTCACCTGCGTCTTGCCGTCCGGCCGGAGCCAGTTGACCTTCTTCGACTTGCGGACCTCGGCGAGCTTGCGGGCCATGCGGTGCGCGAACGAGATCGGGGCCGGCATGAGCTCGGGGGTCTCGTCCGTTGCGTACCCGAACATCAGGCCCTGGTCCCCTGCACCCTGCTCCTTGAACAGGCCCTCGCCCTCCGTCACGCCGCGCGAGATGTCCGGGCTCTGCTTCTCGATCGCCGTGAGCACCGCGCACGTCTCGTAGTCGAAGCCCATCGACGAGTCCGTGTACCCGATGTCCTTGATCGTGCTGCGGACGACCACGGGCATGTCGACCCACGCGGAGGTCGTGATCTCGCCGGCCACGATCGCCATGCCGGTCTTCACCATCGTCTCGCAAGCGACACGCGCCGTCGGATCCTGCGCGAGGATGCCGTCGAGGATGGCGTCGGAGATCTGGTCGCAAATCTTGTCGGGGTGGCCTTCCGTGACGGACTCGGACGTGAACTGGTAACGGCGCATGGATGCTCCTTGGGACGGACGGGGCGTACGCATACGCCGTGGACGATGCACCGTCAACGCGCGGAATAGGACAAAAGCGAAGCGCCGGGCCCTCCGAAGGCGACCCGGCGCACGCGACACTGTCCCTGGAAAATCTATCAGCCGCCCAGCCCCTCGAGCTTAGCGACGAGGTCGGGCGAGAAGGTGCCCTGCGTGAGACGCGAGCGCACCTGCTTGAAGAGGCCTTGCCACTTGGACTTCTGGTCGGCCGTGAGTTCCACGACCGTCATCTTGCCCTTCAGGCGAGCGAACGCGGCGTCGTCTTCGCTGCGGATGCGCTTCGTGAGCGCCGCGCTGGCGATCTTGCCCGTGTCCTGGAGGATCGCCTGGAGGTCGGCCGGCAGCCCGTCGAGCTTCTTGCTCGACAGAACGAGCGCGCCGACCGCGAAGCCGGACGCATCGGCGACGATGGTGTCGAGCTTCGACGCCCACTGGAGCTGTTCGGCGACGAGCGCGGGCGCGACGAGCGCGTTGACGGCGCCCGTGCCGAGGTTCGGCAGGACCTCGGGGATGCCGAGCGGAACGGGCGTCACGCCGCCGATGACCTGGAAAAACACCGGCATCACCGCGTCGTCGCGCCACACGTAGGGCTTCGTGCCCTTGAAGTCTTCGGGCAATCGCACCGCGACGCCCTTCGTGATGAGGTGCGCCTGGCCGACGTCGCCCCAGCCGAGGATGCGGAAGCCAGCGTCCGCCGCGCCCTTCTCGAACTCGGGCCGCATGGTCTCGCGCGCGGCGTCGAGCTTCGCCCACGAGGAGAAGAGGCCCGGCATCTGCAGCGCGAGGATGGGCTTGTGAACCTTGCCGAGACCAACCGCCGTGACCGCGGCGCCGTCGAGCTGGCCGGACTTCATCTTGCCGACCATCGCGCCTTCGTCGCCCTGCTGGCCGTTGTAATAGAAGCGGAGTTCGAGCCGGCCGCCGCTCTTCTCGGCCACCGCCTTCTCCCAAACACTGAACACTTGCCCCCAGGGGCTCGACTTCGGCGCAAGCGTGCCGATCGTGATCACTTCAGCGGCACTCGCATCCTGCGACGCACCGATCCCCGCGAGGACCGTCAGGGCGCCGAGGAGTTTCACCATCGCTCTTCGCAGCATCATGAGAAGCCTCCGTCTCGGTTCTTCCGACCCTCGTACGCGACGTGTCTCGAGGGTTCCTCCTGGCCTGCGCGTGTTCGTATACCGGAGCTCGTCGCTCTCGAACAGACAGGCTCGCCCCGTACGCACGCACGATGCACCGCAGCATCGAGCATCGCGTTCCAGGAAGAGGGCGGCACGGGACAGTGGACGATGGGGCCACGACGTTATTCACGTTGCCGCATCGCGAAAAACCCTGATGATAGCGACCCGATGACCCTGGATGAGATCCGCGCCGTCCTCGAGGCGCAAGGATGGCCGGTCGAGCGGCTCTCCGAGGCCACGCTGCGCAGCCGCTTCCGTAGCAAGGACCGGATTTTTCCGCTGTTCGTACACCTCGAACCTCTCTTTGTGACGTTCGCGGTGATCCCCTACGCGCGTTTGCCCGAGGACCCCGATTCGGCCGAGGCGCTCATGACGCGCCTGCTCAAGCTCAACCGGGAGATCAACCTCGCCAAGTACTCCGTCGACGATGACGGCGACATCATCCTGAGCGTCGAGTACCGCATCGAGCACCTCGACCCGAGCGAGATCCGCGACGCCGTGGACGTGCTCTCGTTCTACGCGGACAAACATCACGAGGACGTGCACAAGCTCTCGGGGCAGTGACGCGTTCGGGACGAACCCGGGCAGGACGAACCGTCACTCGGTGATCGTCTCGGTGCGCGGACGCTCTTCCTTCTTCGCGTCGAGCAGGGCGCGGCGCTCGACGCGCACGCGGCGCACTTCTTCGCCGCGCACGATGGTGAGGCGCACGGACGAACCGACGTCGCCGCGCAGGAGCGCGCGGATCTCCTTGGCGTCGAGGTCACGCACGTAGCGACCTTCGATCATGACGAGCTCGTCGCCTGGCAAGAGCCCCGCGCGCTCGGCCGCGAGGCCCGGAGACAAGTCACGCACGTAGAGCGCGCCCGTGTCGTTGTCGCGCGAGAGCACGGCGCCGATGGAGCCCTTCGTCTCCGCCGCGCAGGCGAGCCCCACGAACAGGAGCGACACGAGGAGCTGCGCTCGGGCGATGCGCATTGGTAAATCCTACCTTGTTCTGCGCGACCATCCGCGCATGGTTCTGGCAAGACTCCCGTTCAAACCGTGCGTGCGGATTTCCCGCACACGGCTTACCGGTGGTCTCTCGGGCAGCGGCATCAT
>NZ_SSMQ01000035.1 GCF_005144585.1 Polyangium fumosum
CAGAGGTTCGGGGAGCTCGCCCGTGAGCGCTTCCCAGCGATTGCGCGCAAGCTTGCGATGGTTCGCCGCGCGATAAAGCGCGACCGTGAAGAGCCAAGACCGCGCTTGCTCGCCCCCCACGAGGCCGTCCCGCCGTTGCCAGGCAACGAGAAAGACCTCCTGCACGAGATCGTCCACCTCGCGCGGCTCCACGCGGCCATGCTTGAGGAGGACGGAACGAACGAAGGGGCGGTACTCGCGGTAAAACCGCGCGAAGAGCGCCTCCGGGGAGGGAACGCTTGTAGGTTTCTTGGCGGATGCAGGGCAGACGTCTACGTTGCTCACAGCTTGTGAACTCCACTTCGCTTGGGGTTTGCAGGTCAGACGCCGGTCGGTGTTACCAGCACCGGCTGGCGTCGCTTGCTTTTGTCTCATGAAGTGGGGGGAAAGGCAATCACGAAAGGCGTGGATTGGTTCGTCGCGGGAGAACCCGCGATCCATGCAGAATGCGGCGATGGCGCTCGCAATGGGCCTGCTGATCCACGCCGAACGGGCGGGCCGCCCTGGGGGGACGGCCCGCCCTCGAATCACGATGCGCGGCGGTAGACGAGGCGTCCCAGCGTGGCGATGACGTGGTCGATTCGATCGAGCACCCGTGCATCGACGGTGCCGATGTACCTCATGGCCTGGGCGACGTGGATGCAGGCCAGCACCTCTCGGGCCGACCCCAGGGCCGTCTGATAACGTTGCCGTTTATGCCCCGCCGTGTTCCCGGCCCCTTCCGCCGTATTGAGCGCGACGCTCTGCATGGCCCTGCGCAGTTGCCGAGCGAGATCCGAATCCCTCCGTTCGATCTGCTCCGCAATGCCAGCCGCGTCCCCCGCCATGACCAGGACGACCTCGTAAATCCTCAGCACCATGAAACCCTCCGCCCGACGACCCTTTCGCCGGGACCCCCGTCCCACACCGTCGCGCGCAGGCCTCTTCAAGGCTGCGCAGCACCGCGCGGAGCCGCGCGGAGCGCGAAGCGCGAGCACGGCGAGCACGGCATGGCCTTGAAGAGGCCGAGCACGACGGTACGCTTGCCGACCCCGAGCAGGATCCCCTGCGTCCCCGTCCCTCCTTGCATGTGCGCTTGACTTTCGCCCGCACATGCGCTCCCGCCCCCGCCCCCGCCCCCGCCCCCGCCCCCGCTCCCGCTCCCGCTCCCGCTCCCGCCCCCGCTCCCGCTCCCGCTCCCGCTCCCGCTCCCGCTCCCGCTCCCGCTCCCGCTCCCGCTCCCGCTCGCCCGTTATCGCGCTCCTCCCCCGCAAGAGACGAGCCGCGCCGACGGCGCCTCGCTCAGCACCTCGCACCGCGCGATCACGCCGTGCACCTGCGCGAGCACGAACGCGTCCCGCTCGATCACGAGCGTCGGACCTTCGTCGATCGCCGCGAGCAGGTGGTCCCGCGCTGCTTCCTTCGTGGCCTCGTCCATCCGATGCACCTGCACGAGCGGCAGGATCCGGCGGCCTGCTTGCTCCAGGACGAACTCGCCCGACACCTCGGTCCGTGGCCACGCAACGGGCGCGTTCGCCGCGCGCTGGAGGTAGTACACGAGCAGGGTCGCGTCGTAATGCGCGACCGTGACGATACGTCGCTCCGGCCGGCTCGCGGCGACCGCGGCGAAGCGAGGCATGAACGCGTCCGCGTCGGGCACGTAGGGGCGGTGCGCGCGAGGGGCGCCCATGGAAAACAGCACCGACAGCGACGCGCCGCCGAGCAGCGACCAGGCCCACGCCGGGACGCACCGGTGCCGCGCGACCGCGAGCGCGAACGCGAGCGCCGGGGCCACGGCGACGAAGTAATAGGTCTGCACGCGCGCCACCTTCGCGGCGAGCGTGATGCCGAGCGCGGTCACGAGCGCCGCGCCCACGGCCACCACGGGCCCCACGTTTCGCCGCGTCCGGAGCCCGAGCATCGCGGCGCATCCCACGAGGAACGGCACCCCGGGACCCACGCACGACACCGTCTCGCCGAGCAGACCGAGCAGCATCGGGATCGGCGCGTGGCTGCCCCACGCGAGGTCCGGGAATCGCTCGGCCACCTCACGCGCGCCGTGATCGCGCACGACCGTCACGCCGAGCAGGACGAGCGCCGGCGCGCCGAGCGCGGCCCCCACGCCGATCGGCAGGGCCACGCTCCGCAGCGGCTTGCGTGCCGCGACGAGCCCGAGGAGCACGCCCACGATCACCAGCGGCGCGAGGTAATACGTCCACGCGAGGAGCGCCGTCGACGCCGCGAGCCCGATCCGCGCCGCCCGCGAAGGCTTCTCCGCGAGCCGCGCCGCGAGCGCGCACGTCACCACGACGAGCAGCCCGAACAGCGGGATCTCGCTCACCTCCCGCGCGTGCACGACGAAACCGGGGCTCACGGCCACGAGGAGCGCCGCGATCGCCCCGAGCGGCCCTGCGCGCCCGCGCACGAGCCGCGCGCCCCACACGATCGCCGGCGCGACGAGCGCCCCCGCGATCGCCGCCGGCGCGCGCATGACCGCCTCGGAGTCCCCGAACGTTCTCGCGACGTGCAGCACGACGAACCAGAGCGGCGGGTGCCGATCTTCGAGCCCCTTGCCCGTCAGGATCTCGCCGAGCGGCAGGGATCCCGTGAAGACACGTTGCACGTCCTGGTCGTGCACGAACGGCATCTCGAGGTGCAGCGCCCGCAGCACGAGCCCGAGACCCAGGAGCGAACCTGCGACGAGCGCATCGCCACGCGGCAGGGATCCGAGCAGCGCCATCCCGAGCGCGAGCAGCGCCGGCACCACGATCCTGCGGAACCCCACGAGCCGCCCGAGCACGCGCCCCAGGAGCGGCAGCTCTGGCTCGGCCGCGAGTGGGATCGACGTGGGCGGGCCGAGCCCCGTGTCGTTCCGGTCGAGTGCGTCGCGGAGCGCCTGCGTCACGGCTTCCTGGTCCTCGGTCGGCGCCGTGGATCGCGGCGTCTCGTAGGCCACGCCGAAGCTCTTCGTCTCGCGCACGCCGGGCCATTGCCCCCGCTCCACGACGTGCAGCTCGATCCGCCCCGCAGGTCCTTCCGGCCCGGCCTCGCGCCGCGCCGTGAAGATGACGTCCTGCTCCTCGCCCCGCCGCGGCGGAGACAGGTGATACCCCCGCGCGATGACCACGCCCGGTGCGAGCGGGAGGAGCAGATCCTCCCACGTCGTCGTCCTCGGCGTTTCGACGCCGGGCCGAAGCAAAAACGAGGCCGCGAGGAGCAAAATCCCGACGAGGAACACGCGGAGCCACGGCTTCTCCGCGAACGCCCTCGCCCTCCGGAGGGCACCGCGCCATTCCCGCTCCGCCATCCGCAGCCTCGGGACGCTAAACGACGGCCCCCCGTGGGTAAAGTGGACACCACGAAAGGCCTGGAGGCCTCGGGATCCTCGCGCGAGCGAGCGGCGAATCCCGGGCAAAAGCAATAGCTTGTGTGCTCGCGCGCCTTATACTGATCCCTCGTGCCGAGCACCCCTCCCTCCGAAGGCTTGCTCCTCGAGCAGTACCGCGGCCACCTGCCCGGGGATGAGACCGTCGTCCCGCCTGCGGCCGTCGCCCGCGCCAAGACGCGCATCCAGGTCCGGCGCTTCGCGGGCCCCGCGCACTACACCGAACACCTCTCCCACCTGCGCATCGCGCACCTGACCGACCTCCACGTCGGCCGCGTGACCCCGTGGGCCGTGCAGCTCGCAGCCGTCGAGCTGACCAACGCGGAGAAGCCCGACCTCATCCTGCTCACGGGCGATTTCGTGTGCCACAGCCAGCAGTACCTCGACCGCCTGGAGGCCCTCGTGCGGCGCTTCGAGGCGCCCGTGATGGCGGTGCTCGGCAACCACGACTACTGGTCCGGCGCGGACGAGGTGCGAGGGGCCCTGCGGCGCGGCGGCGTCGAGGTCCTCGACAATCGCCACACCCTCATCGGCTTGCGCCACCAGATGCTCCAGGTCGTCGGCCTGGACGACGCGTACACCGGCCATGCGCGCAGGGACGAGGCCTTGAAGGGCCTGCGCCGGGATCTGCCGACGATCGCCATGTCCCACATCGCCGAGGAGGCCGACGGGCTCTGGGCCTTGGGCGACGTCCCGCTCGTCCTGTCCGGCCACACCCACGCGGGCCAGGTCACGCTCGCGCGCTTGCACGAGCTCTCGATCGGCAAGCTCGCGGGGCACCGCTACGTGCACGGCCTCTACGGCAGCCGCAGGAGCGGCGGCGCGCACCGCGGCGCGGTGTACGTCGGCGCGGGCATTGGCGCGTCCGTCATGCCGATTCGCCTCGGCGATCGAGGTCAACGCGAGGTCGCGATCTTCGAGCTCGGCTACGAGCCTGGTGCGATCGAAGAGCACCACGACGATCAGCCCCCGCTGCCCGGCCGTGCGCCTACGCCCGAGATCATGGCCAAGCGCGCCGCCGCGGTTGTCGCCAAGCGCGAGAAGCGCGAGCGCAAGAAGACCGGAACGGTCTAGCCCGCGCGCACGCCCCCTCGGAGCCACGCGCCCGTGGCCCGCTCGCAAAACACCTCCAGGGTCTTGCCGCCGGCCCCGTGGAAGAACCGTACACAGCGCCGTTCTTCCGCCCCAGGGTCTCGCTCGTGCGTGGTTCCAGGCGAGGGGCGAACAGCCTCCACGGCGTCCGGGGCCGTGACTCGCTGCGACGGCCCACGAGGAGATCCATGCTCCAGCCGAACATGTGCCCTCGGCTGTCGACGGCGCGTGTTCGGCGGCGTGATGGATGCCTCCGCTTGGCGAGGGCCTGAGGTCCGTGGTGCGCCCCCCTGGCGTTGGCCTGGCTCCTCGCCGGTCGTCCCCCGCGACAAGGCCCGGAGGCGTCTGACGGTGCGTGTTCGGCCGCTCGACAAGGCCCCTCGGGCGCCGCCGGACCGTGCCTTCACGCTCGACCTTCCACCGGGACCACGCCTCGCTCCGTGTCCGGCGGCGAGACGCTCGCCCTGTCGCGCCGACGCACCTTGTTCGGCTTCGTGCCCGAAGGTCTCGCGTGGCGACGTGACGCGTCACGGCGCCGAAACACACGAGGACGAGCTCCGACACCGCCTGTCGAGCTGTGTTCCAAGCCAATGGCACATACGTGGCCGCTTGAACCTGCAGCCCTGCCGCCTTGGTGGGCGTCGTCATCGCCTGTCTTGCTTGCGGCCGTTCGATGAACTGCGCATCGCGCAGTTCATCGACCCCGGGTCCAGCGCCTCGCTGGTCCGGGTCCAGGGGTGGACAACCCCTGGTGGGGCCTGGGGCGACGCCCCAGCTCCGCGCCTCCCGAAGGAGACCCATGGCTTTGGGGCTAGACGCGATGCGCTTCGAACTTTGCGTGGACGAAGCGCAGCACGTCGTCCCGGTGCTTCTGCGCGCTGAGTTCGTGGTGGAAGACGGCCTCGATGACCATCGTCGGGCTCACGACGAACGTGTATCGCTGCGCCACCCCCACGACCGGCCAGAGCACGTCGTAGGCGCGGGCGATCTGCTTGTCTGCGTCTCCGATGAGCGGGAAGGGCACGTGGAGGTCGCCGGCGAATTTGCACTGCGTGTTGGTGTCGTCCGTGCTCACGCCGACGAGGTTTGCGCCGGCCAGCAAGAGCTCGTTGTAGTTGTCCCGGAAGGCTGTGGTCTCGCCCGTGCAGACGGGCGTGAAGGCCTTCGGGAAGAAGTACACGACGGTGCATAGCCCCTCTTGTTTGGAGAGGACGAACCGGGTGCCGGCGCTCGTCTGTGCGTCGATCTCCGGCGCGTGATCTCCGACCTTGAGCGCGCTCATCGTAGAGAGGGGTAGCAAAGCGATAGGAGCGCGTCGAGCGGGGCCGGAAGGCCTGAGGGCGCGCGGCTCCTCACTCGCCGCGCGAGCCGCGCCGTCACCTCGGCCCGCATCGAATCCGCGCGCGAGGCGCCGCGTCAGCGATTCGGCTCCGGGACCGAACCTGCCCACGCCGCCTCGGCTTCGAGCCAGCGAAGCTCCCACGCCGAGAGCCGCGCCACTTCTTCGGGCGGCAAGGGCGAGACGATCCGCGCCTCCGCGGCGCCGAGGCCGAGCAGCTTCGCGGCGCGGGAAGAGATCTCTTCGAGTTCCCGAGGGCCGAGCCGCGTGAGGGCGCGGCGCAGGGACGGGAGCGACGCGAGGAAGCCCTCGAAGCTGCCCGAAGACACGTGCGCGATGAGCGCTTCGAGCAGCGATGGCTCGTCGAGCAACGCGCGCGGCGAGAGCGCGAGCAGGCCTTCGAGGTACGCGCCCTTCGCCTCGGGCCGCCCCCGCGCCGCCTCGAAATGCGCGCCGAGCTCCGCGCCGTGCCCCGCGCCGAGGCTCACGAGCAGCCCGTCGAGCGCCCCCAGCACGAGCGGCGACGTCGCCCGCGCGATCTCCCGCGCAGCGCGCGCCTTCGCCAGCACGAGCTCGCGCGCGGGGCCCATCCCGTCGTCCGCGAGCGTCGCGCCCCCGAGATCCATGAGCAGCGCCGGCACCTCCGAGGCCCGCGCCCCCGACGTCTGCGCGAGCCGCCCGAGCCCGCGCGCCCCCGCCTCGTACGCTGCGCGCCCGAGCGCGTCGAGCCACGCCGCTTTGGGGAGGCCGAGCCGCGCGCGTTGCGCCCGCACCCGCCGGAGCCTCCGCGCCGCTTCGAGGAGCGAGCGTGGATCCTCGTCTGCGTGGATCGCCGCCTTCAGCGCCGGCGCGAGCCGCTGGCAGATCGCTTCGAGGCCCATCCGCACGCCTCGACCCACGCACGCCGCGATCGCCCCCGCGCGGCCTTCGCCTTCCCGCGCCGCGCGCGCGAGCTGCCGCGCGGCCGCCTCCTCCACGCTCGCCCCCTCCGCCGCGAGCTCCAGGAGCCGCGCGTCCACCTCCGGCGCGTAGGCCACGGTCCAGCGCTCCGTCGTCGCCTCGAGCGTGGTAAACGCTTGGGGCTTTGGGTCGCCTTCGGCGCCCTTCGCCCCAAACCCCTCCGCGTCGCCTGCGCCGACCTGCGTCGCGAAGCCGAGCCCGAGCCACGCCGTGCGATGCAAGAACCACGAGCACCGCCGCGCCTTCCTCGACGTCGCGAGCGAGAGCTCGATCCCGCGCGGCGGCCCTGCCGAGGGCAAGAGCCCGAGCGCCTCGGCCGTCTCCCGGAAGTCCCGCGTGAGCGGGCTCGGACCTGCTTTCGGCCCGAGCTTGCCCATCCGGCTGCCGCGCAGCGCCTCGCCGAGCGCCGCGATCACCCGCCGCCCCGAGACCCGCAGCTCGCCTTTCACGAAGCAACTCGTCGCGGCCTCGATCACCTCGGCCCGCCCGATCTTCGGCCGTCCCCGCAGCGACGCGAGCTCCCGCGCGAACGCGAGCGCCGCGATCGCGTCGGCCGGGCCGAGCGCGTCGCCCTCGGCCCGCGCCCGCCGGATCGTCTCGAGCAGCACGCGCTCCGCCGCCTGCGCGAAGGGATCCGCCTCCGCCCGCGCTTCCCACACGTGCTGGTAGAACGCCGGCCCGCTCATCCCCGGCGCGTAGCCGAGCAGCGCGTCGAGCCGCGGGAACGTGTACGGCACGAGCCGCACCTCCGCGTCCACGTCTTCCCTCGGCGCCGGCCGCAGCTCGGCCAGCGTCTCGCGCGCGCTGCCGAGCGCGACCACGTGCAGCGCCCCCGCCACCACGAGCACGCGCTTGCCTCGTTGCGCCGCCGCCTCCGCGATCTTCGCCGCCATGAACCGCTCGCGAAAGAGCGTCCCGTCCGCTTCGAGCTCCTCCTGCCCGAACGTCCGCCGCGTCGCGAGCGCGTACGCGCCCACCGCGAGCGCCCAGCCCTCGGGGGTCTCGTCCCAGCCTCCCTGCTCGAAGAGCGCCTCCCACAGCTCGTCGAAGTCGCGCGCGCCTGCCCGCACGCAGAGCGCCGCCGTGAACCGGCTCCGCCCGAACCACGCGCCCGCGTCTTGCCCGAGCCGCTCGCCGAGCGCTCGCTCCGCCGAGGGGAGATCGTCCTCGCCCGCGTCCGTCTCCTCCTCGGGCAGCGGCGAGAGCCGATCGATGAAGCGCACCTCGGCGCCGCTCGCCTTCGCGTAGCGCAGCGCCACGAGCTCGGGCGAGTAGTCGCAGAACGGGTAATACGCCCGGGATCGCGGCGCCTCGGCGGCGCGGATCTCGTCGCGCCGCGCGACGAAGCGCGGGCTCTTGCCTTCGGTCATCGCGCAGAGCGCGAAGGGCGCGCGGCTCTCCGGATCGAGCAGCGCTTCGAGCTGCTCCTCGAACGGCGCGGGCAGCTCGACGAGGATCACGTCGGGCGCGAAGCGCGGCAGGAACGCTTCGAGCTTCGCCGCGCACGTCGGGCTCTGGTGGCGCACGGGAAAAAAGGCGAGCGAGGTCGACAACCCGAGCCGCTTCGCGACCTCGGCGCGCGTCTCCTTCGGCGCTCCGAGGTCTCCGAGGGTCATCGCTCGCGGCCGATCTTGCGCCACGCTTCGAGGAGCGCGCCCCAGGGGCCGCCGTGCCGCGCCGCCCGATCCCGCACGACCGTCTCGACGTACCGTTCGAGCTTCGCCGTGTCCTCGGCCGCGTCCAGGGTCGCCGCGCCGGCGAGGTGCGAGGCCACCTCCTCGGCGCCGAGCCTCCCCGTGCCGTAGTAGTGCGCGTGCAGCGCGGCGGCGTGGAGGGTCGCGATCGCCTCGGCCGTCGACAGGGGCGCCTCGGGCCTGTCGAGGTGCACGCCCTCGCGGCTCCGCCCTGCGCGGAGCTCCTGGAACGTCGTCACCACGAGCTCCACGGCGTCCTGCGGCACGGGCACGCTCGCCCCGGCCGCCGCGAGCTGCGTTTGCACCTCGCGCTCGACGAGCGCCATCTCCACGCGTGGATCGCGGATCGGCCGCACCGACTCGAAGTTGAACCTGCGCCGGAGCGCCGCGCTCATCTCGTTCACGCCGCGGTCGCGCGCGTTCGCCGTCGCGATCAGGTTGAAGCCTGCGCGCGCGAAGAGGATCCCGTCCTCGCCTTCGAGCTCGGGCACGCGGAGCACCTTGTCGGACAGGATGCCCACGAGGCTGTCCTGCACCTCCACGGGGCAACGCGTCAGCTCCTCGAAGCGCGCGATCCGGCCCTCGCGCATCGCGGCGAAGAGCGGCGAGGGCACGAGCGCCTCCCGCACCGGGCCCTTCGCCAGGAGCAGCGCGTAGTTCCAGGTGTACTTGATCTGATCCTCGGTCGTGGCGGCGCTGCCTTGGACCGTGAGCAGGCTCGTCCCGGTCGCGGCCGCGGCGAGCAGCTCCGAGAGCATCGACTTCGCCGTGCCCGGCTCGCCGACGAGCAGGAGCGCGCGCGGCGAGGCCAGGGTCACGATCGCGCGCTCGACCAGCGCGTCGTCCCCGAAGAATTTTTGGGTGACGGCGATCTCGCCTGCGCCGCCGGGCCTGGGGAGCTTCGCCTCGCCCGAGCCCAGGATGAACGTCCGGATCATGCGCGGCGAGAGCCGGAAGCCACGCGGCTTCGGGTGTGTGTCGGCGGCGGCGAGGGCGTCGAGCTCGTCGCGAAAGAGCACCTCTGCGGCGGGACGGAGGACGGATTCGGCCACGCGGTTCGCTTCTCGCCGCCCGGCGGGGGGCGGCTCTGGAAGGGCTACCTGGGCGATTTCTCCGCGTCAATCCGGCCCGTCCGCGCGTGGGCGCCGCGACGCGGTGAAACCCGGTGCCCTCGTGGGCCGCGCCGCCTCCGCGCCGGATCCCGGCTGGAAGTTCGCCGGAGGCTCGCGTTGCCGGGCACGATTCGCTAGCATCATCGGTGACGTGTCCCGACGAACTACCCGGGCGAGCCTGCGGGCGCCGGGCGGGGCAGGGAGAAGCCTTCGATGAACCGAATGTCTTGGCTCTTGGTCGTTCCGCTCGCTCTCGCGTCTGCCCTCTCCGTGCCGATGGGGTGCGTGGAGTTCGACACTTACTTCTTCGATAGTTCGCCTGACGGTGGGTCGGGCGGGAAGGACGGCGGGACGGACGGCACGGGCGGCACGGGCGGGATGCAGCCGCAGTGCACGACGGTCGACCAGTGCCCGGACACCCCCGAATGCCGCATCGGCGGCTCGTGCGATGAGGGGGCGTGCAGTTGGACGACGCAGAACCTGCCCGGCACGCCCGTCGGCGCGCAGATCTATGGCGACTGCAAGCGGCGGGAGTGCAATGCGGCGGGCGTCATCACGCAGGCCGACGACCCTGACGACAAGTACGACTGGAAGAGCCCCTGCTACGTGGATGATTGCAATGCATGGAATTCGCCGAAGGCTGATCCTGGTAAAGCATGCGAGACGGCATGGGGCAAGGCCGGTCTTTGTACCGATCAGTTCCAATGCAGAGAGTGCACGTTGGATGCGCATTGTCCCGGGGCCAAGTGCGCCTCCAATGGCCAATGCGTTCCGCTGCTTTGCGGGAACGGCATCCTCGATGCGGCCAACGGCGAGACGGACGTCGATTGCGGAGGCAACACCTGCGCCCCCTGCGCACTCGGCATGAACCTGAAATGCAACCAGCGGTCGGATTGTGAAATGGAAGGAAATTGCTCCGGGAACCCGAAAGTCTGCGTAGCGCCCCTTTGCAATGACTCCTTCCCGAACGGCAACGAGACCGACACGGACTGCGGCGGGAGCTGCGCGGAGGACGTAGCAAACCCGAAGAGGTGCTCCGTCGATCAGGGGTGCCTCGTTCCGAACGACTGCGCGGCGGGGTTGTCGTGCAAGGCCGGCAAATGCACGCCCTGATGGTCTGACTTTCGGGAAGGCCCCCGGGGTCCGCGAGGACGGGGTGGGGCCTCTCGTGGCCGAGTGAAGGAATCAAAAACGCCAAATCTGGCGTGGAGGAGCTTCGAGCATGCGAATCGGACGAGCTTGGATTTGGCCCCTCGTGATTGCGGGGCTCTCTTCTTTTGCGGTGGCTTGCGGGACCGACCCGAACCCGGGGAACCCGACCGGCACGGGCGGCACGGGCGGCACGGGCGGCACGGGCGGCACCGGCGGTGAGGCCGGCGAGGGCGGCGGCGGCAACGGCGGCAACGGCGGCGGCTCGAGCACGGGCGGCGGCAGCGGCGACACCTGCAAGCGCAGCGAGTGCCCCGGCGTCGACTCCCCGTGTGGCGTCCGCATCTGCGACGGGGGCGCTTGTGGAATGCTGGTCCTCCTGCAGGAGGGCACGGTCCTCGAGAGCCAGACGTACGGCGACTGCAAGCGCGCCGTGTGCGACGCGAACGGCGGCGTCATGCAGGTCGACGACACGAACGACCGGTTCGACGACGGCAACCCCTGCACGCTCGACACGTGCATGAACGGGGAGATGCTCCACATCAACCAGGATGCGGGCTTCGCCTGTGGCATGAACGGCAAGTGCAACGACGCCGCCCAGTGCGTGCGCTGCAACGTCAACGGCCCTGCCAACGAATGCCAGAACGGCACCTCCTGCGTCGCGTCGAAGAACTACAAGGACTCCGAGACGCTCGACATCGCCATCAACAAGTGCGTGCCGGGGACGTGCAAGGATGGCTCGAAGAACGGGAGCGAGACCGACATCGACTGCGGGGGCAGCGCCTGCGCGCCATGTGACGAGGGCAAGGCGTGCAACGGGCCGCTCGACTGCCTCGAAGCCGTCTGCGACGCCGCCACGAAGACGTGTGTTGCGCCCACGTGCAACGACGGCGCCTTGAACGGCACCGAGACCTTCCCCGACTTCGGCGGCCCGATGTGCCCGAAGAACACCGTCGTCGGGGCCGCGTGCCACGTCCCCGAGGACTGCGCCTCCGGCGTCTGCCAGGCCGCGAAGTGTGCGGCGCCCGCCTGCACCGACGCGACCCAGAACGGCAGCGAGGCCGGCGTCGACTGCGGCGGGACCTGCGCGACGACATGCATCGAGCCCTGAGCCGCGCGCGAATCTCCACCCCGCGCGCCGGCCTCTTGCGCTATCGTGCAGGCGTACACCTGTCACGGACGTAACGAAGGCCCGAGCCCTCACGCCCCCGCAGGCGGCCTCCGCCCGCGGGGGCGCGCTTTCTTTTCCGAAGGCGCGCGCCGGGGGGGCTCGCGCTTCGGCGTCGAGAGAGCCGCGGGCGACGCGGCCCGGGAGGAATGCTTTGCCATGAGAATCGAACGAGCTTGGATGATCGCTTGTATCCTCGGCGCGACGATTGCGGCGTCCGCGGTCGGCTGCGGGGACGACCCCAGCTCCAACACCACGACGTCGAGCTCGTCGAGCGGCGGGACGGCCGGCACGGGCGGCACGGGCGGCACGGGCGGCACGGGCGGCATGGGCGGCGACGGCGGTGGCGTGCCCCCCGAGTGCACGAAGGCGGCGGACTGCACGATGCAGGGCGAGGCGAACTATTGCGGCGAGCCGGCGTGCGAGGCGGGCAAGTGTGTCCGCAAGGCCCTGCAGCCGGCGGGCACGCCGCTGCCTTCGCAGGTCTACGGCGATTGCACCGAGGTGCAATGCGACGGCAGCGCCCAGCCTGCGCCCGTCTTCAAGGACGACGACGTCTACAACGACGGCAACGAGTGCACCGACGACGTCTGCGTGGACGGCGTCGCCTTGCACAACGTCCAGGCGCAGGGCTTCCTCTGCTCCGCGGCGGGCATTTGCAACGACATGGGCCAGTGCGTGCAATGCATCGAGGGCGTGCAGGGCTGCTTCAGCGGCAACCAGATGTGCATGGAGGGCGCCTGCGTCGGCATCAACTGCGCCAACGGCGTCAAGAACCCGGGCGAGGGCGACATCGATTGCGGCGGCAACTGCCTGCCCTGCGACGACGGCAAGACGTGCACGAACGGCTCGCAATGCAAGAGCGGCGTCTGCACGGGCGGCATGTGCGCCGTGCCGAGCTGCATGGACGCGGTGAAGAACGGGAACGAGAGCGGCTTCGATTGCGGCGGCGGCGAATGCCCGCCGTGCCCCACGGACGATAGCTGCCTGCTCCCGACGGACTGCCAGAGCGGCGTCTGCGTCGACGTCTTCTGCGCCGCGCCGAGCTGCACGGACGCCCTGCAGAACGGCGAGGAGTCCGGCATCGATTGCGGCGGCCCCTGTCCGAACGCCTGCCCCTGAGCGGCGCTCCTTGCGCCGGCGCGTGATTTTTCGTCACGCGCCGGCGTTTTTCTTCCGACCCCGAAGGACATCGCCTAGGATCCCGCCCCGGAGGCGGTGATGGTTCGGCATGTCTTTGGGTTTCTTGGGCTTTCGATTTCTCTTTTCGTGGCGGCATGTGCGCCGGAGCTTCAGACGGACGGCACGGGCGGGATGGGCGGCGCGGGCGGGACGGGCGGCACGGGCGGCACGGGCGGGATGCCGCCGCAGTGCACGACGGCCGACCAGTGCCCGGACACCCCCGAATGCCGCATCGGCGGCTCGTGCGACGAGGGGACGTGCAAATGGACGACGGAGAACCTGCCGGGTACGGCCGTCGGCGCGCAGGTCTATGGCGACTGCAAGCAGCGGGAGTGCGACGCGTCGGGCGTCATCACACAGGCCGACGACCCTGACGACGTGTATGAATGGGGGAACCTCTGCTACAAGAATGCTTGTAATGCGTGGGAAACGCCGGTGCCTGAGTCTGGCAAGCAATGTCCCACGAAATGGGGCAAGGCCGGCCTTTGTACCGACCAATTTGAATGCGATGAATGTACGTTGGACGCTCATTGTCCCGGGGGCAAGTGCACCCCCGATGGTCGATGTGTTCCGCTGCATTGTGCGAACGGCAGCCTCGATGCGGCCAACGGTGAGACGGACGTCGATTGTGGCGGTCCATGCGTGCCCTGCGCGGCCGGCCTGAAGTGCAACCAGCGGGCCGACTGCGAAGGCGAAGGATCGTGCGGAGGCAGCCCCAAAACCTGCCAGCCACCATCCTGCAACGACACCTTCAAGAACGGCAACGAGACCGACCTGGATTGCGGTGGCAGTTGCGCAGATGACGTGGCAAACCCCAAGAGGTGCACGCAGGGGCAGGGCTGCCTCTTCCCTGACGACTGCTCCGCCGGCCTTTCCTGCAAAGCCGGCACCTGCCAGCCCTGAACGATTTCCCCCATGCCTGCCCCCCGCCTCCCCGACGTCCCCTCCGATTGCCTGCTCTGCGGCACCTGCTGCTTCTCCGACCTCCCCGAGTACGTCCGCGTCTTCGGCGTCGATCACGACCGCATGGATGACGGCGCCCGCGCGCTCACCGAGTTCATCGGCAATCGCTGCTACATGCGCATCGAGGACGGCCATTGCGCCGCGCTCGTCCCCGACCCGGCGACGCGCCGCTTCGTCTGCTCCATCTATCCCATGCGCCCGGACGCCTGCCGCTCCCTCGACCGCGGCACCTCCGCGTGCCTCGGCGAGCTCAGCCTGAAACAAGAGCGCCCCCTGCTCGCGCTCGAAGCGATCGTCCGAAAGACGCGTTAGGGAGAATTTCCCGCGTCCGTCCCCGCGTCCGCTCCCACGGGCGCGGCGCGGCGCTCGATCCGCATCGTCACGTCCAAGAGGACGGTTTGTCCCGCAATGACCCGGATCTCCCGCTTCTCGTCCGGCGCGTTCGGGTGCTTGAACGTCACGTAATGCCGGCCCGACACGACCGGGATCGGACGCCCGATCGGCGTCACGTCCACGTACCGCCCGTCGACGAGCACCTCGGCCCACGGCCGCGCGAGCACCTTCACGTACCCCCGCTCCGACGCGTCCGCCTCGCTCGCCGGCTCAGCCGTCACGTCCTCCTCGCGGACGAACCCCTCCACCACGACCGCGCCCACCACGACGAGCCCGAACAACCCCACGAGCCGCTGCACGAGCGGCCCGAGCGGCAAGGGCGGCGGCCCCTTCTTCGGCTGCCTCCGCCCCTTCTCCTCGCCGATCTCCTCGCCCAAAAACGAGAGCGCGAGCGCCCGCGTCACGAGCTTCCGCGACGCATCCCGCGTCGCCTCGTCGAGCGCCTCGGCGAGCGCCTCGGCCAGCGCGTCTCCGTCCTCGAACCGATCCTCCGGCCGCTTCGCCAGGCAGCGCATCACGATCCGTGAGAGCCCTCGCGGCAGCACGATCCCGTGCCGATCGAGCGGCTTCGGCTCCTGGCTCCGCACCCGCCGCGCGAGCTCGTCGCGCCCCTCCGCGCCTTCGTCCCACGGCCGCGCCCCGGCGAGCATCTCGTAGAGCACGACCCCCAGAGAAAACACGTCCGATCGCGGGCTCGCCGGCTCCCCCACGATCTGCTCCGGCGCCGCGTACTCCGGCCCGGACAGCCGTTCGCTCCCGTCGAACGGCGAAGGCGCGGCGGGCGCCGACAGATCCATCGCCGCCCCGAAATCCACGAGCACGCTCCGCCCGTCCGGCGCGAGCGTGATCCCCTCCGGCCGCACGTCCCGATGCACGATCCCTCGCGTATGCGCGTGCCCGAGCCCCGACGCGACGCCGAGCGCGATCGCCGTCGCCACCTCGTGCGGCAGCCGCTTCGTCCGCGCGAGCACGGCCGCGAGCCGCGGCCCCGGCACGTCTTCGAGCGCCACCCACGTCGCGCCCGACCCCGGCGACACGTCGAGGCAACGCACCACGGACGCGTGCCCCATCTTCGCGAGGATCCGCGCCTCGCGCCCGAGCGCCGACCCGAGCGGCGACCCTTCCGCGAGCGTCCCCTTCAGCGCCTTGACGATCGCCACGCGCCCGAGCCGCTCGTGCTCGGCGCGGTAGAGCGTGGCGATCGCCCCTTCGGACAGCTTCTCCCGGACCCGGTACGGCCCTATCTGCGCCTGCAACACCAGCCCCTAACGCGGCGAGCGGCCACCCGTCATCCCGCTCGGCGCCTCGATCCCGAGCACCTCGAGCACCACCTTCGCCACGTCCGCGAGGCTCTGATCCTCTGCGAGTTTTCCGCGCGGGTGCGTCGAGACGTACGGCACCACGTTCGTCGTGTGACCGCCGCGCGGCTTGCCCTCCGCGTCGAGCATCTCCTCGCAGCCGCCGTGTGTCCCCACGACGAACAGCGCGCCGCCCTTCTCCTCCGTCGCCGCGGCGATCTGCGCGACCGCCGCGTCCACGGCCTCGACCGCCGCGATCGCCGCCGCGAGATCACCCCGGTGCGCCGCGTGATCCGTCGCCGCGAGGCTCACGATCACCACGTCGTGGCTCCCTTCGCGGATCGCGCGCATCGCCGCCTCTGCGATGTTCTCCGCCTCGACGACGCGGATCTCCTCGCCGTCCTTGCGGGTCCTGCGACCCCCGTCGAACCCTTGCGCGACGTGCCTCGCGCGGTCCGGCTCCGCGATCCGGAGCTGCGTCAACCCGGCCGCCGCGAGCACGTCGCCGAGCGTGCCCTCCGGGGGCTCGTCCGGGAACGCGCTCATCACTTCGAGCGCCGGTTCGAGCCCCACGAGCGAGAGCAGGCCAAACTCGTCGAACGCGTACACGGGCTTCTTCCGGTCCGTCAGGTACGCCTCGACCTCGGGGGGGATGCCGCGACGAACCATCATCGCCGCGAGCTGCTCCACGCGATCCGCGCGGTGCGTGAGGAAAAGCCCCGCCTCCTCGCCGAACCACGACCAGCCAGCGCTTTGCCCCGAGGCGAAGTCGGCCATGAACGACCCGACCATGCCCTCGTACTCGCCGATCCGCGTGGGCTCGACGTTCCCGTCCGTCAGCTTCGCCTGATACGCCGCCTGCAGCGCCTCGTACGGCGTCTCCTTCGTCTTCGCCTCGCCGCGTACGATCGCCGCGTAGGCCTTCTCCGTGCGGTCCCAGCGGCCGCTCCGATCCATCGCGTACGACTGCCCGGAGATCGTCCCGATCACGCCTTTGTCTTCGAGCTCGAAGGCGAGCGGCTCGAGCAGCTTCCACGCGCTCCGCGGCGCCGCAGCCTTCTCCTCCAGGAACGCGTGCACCACGACCTTCACGTCGTGCGCCTCGCACACCCGCACCATCATGCGCAGATGCTCCAGCGTCCCGTGCGCGCCGTCCGCCGAGATCGGCGCGAACAGGTGCAGGCGGCAGTTCCGGTCGTGGGCGATCCACATCGCCCGCTCGATGACCTTGTTCGACCAGAGCTTCTTCGCGGCGATCGCCTCATCGATGCGCGTGCGGCCAGGGCGCGGCGTCCGGCCCGTCCCGATCGCCTCGTACCCGAGCGCGCCCGCGCCGACCTTGCCCGCGCCGAGCCCCACGGCCTCGCCGCTCGCCCGCAGGCGCGTCTTTCCGAACTGCTCGCCGAGCCGCGTGAGCGCCTCGGTCTTCGCCAGCCGGACCGCGTTTCCCTCGCGCGCGTCGCGCTCCCCGAGCCCGTCGAGCAGGCACAACACCACGGGCTTCTGCCTCGCCACCACCATGCGTGTACTCTACTCGCTCTTCGGGCTCGCTTGCCGGGTCGTCCGCCGCGATCGCACGGCTTCCCGGGCCAGCGTGTCCGCGCGTTCGTTCCCGCGGACGCCCGAATGTCCAGGGACGTACTCGAGCCGCGTTTTGCTGCGCTTCAGGGCATCTTTGACCTCGGCCACGAGGTCCGTGTTGGCCTTCGCCTTCCAGCCCTTCTGGAGCACGCCGATCGCGTACTGGCTGTCCGTGCGGACGAGCAGGGATTTCCCCGTGTCCGCGACGGCTTCCACGGCCCGCAAGATCGCCGTCAGCTCCGCGATGTTGTTCGTTCCGTTGCCGAGATACTCGCTGATCTCGATCCGCCGATCTCCATCTTCCACCAGCACCCCGAGCCCCGCCGGCCCCGGATTGCCGGTGCAAGCGCCGTCCGCGTAGGCGACGACCTGCCCCTCCGCAGGTGGCGGCGCCGCGTCATGCGCGGCCTTCGCGGCGGCTTTGCGCTCCTCGGACGTCGTCGCCTTGGCCCGGCTCGTCCCCGCGGACTTCGTCGCGCCCTTGGCCTCGCCTTCTTTTTTCTCGACGGCTTCGGCCTCCCCACACGCGTCGTCCGGCAAGAGCTCGCCCGGGACCACCTTCAGGTTGTCCTCGCGTGCTCCGTACTTCCGCCCGTCGTTCGGCTTGTACCGGATCTCCACACGACCGCCGTCCGAGACCAGGCGGCCTGCCTCGTCGGCCTTCGCATACACCTTTTGCCCGCGCAGGAGCGCTCGTACCCACGGCACGCGCGCACCTTGGCACAGACCCCCGCCCTGACGAAAGCAATCGTCATCGGTTCCGTCACGCCGTCGCCCCCGTGACAGCCGGCCCGGCCCGTTGTACACGCCCCCTTCGTGAACGAGAACGAAGACGTGCGACCCTTTTTTGCGCCTGGCCTCTTCGAGGGGCAGGTGGCCATCGTCACCGGCGGTGGCAGCGGCATCGGGCTCTCCGTGGCGCGGGAGCTCGGCCGGCTCGGCGCGAGCATCGTGATCTGCGGGCGAAAACCCGAGAAGATCGAGGCCGCGCTCGGCACGTTGCGCGAGGCGGGCCTCGCCGAGAGCCGCCTCCTCGGCTTGCCTTGTGACATCCGTGAGCCTGCGCAGATCGAGGCGTTCGTCCGCGCCGCGATGGAGCGCTTCGGCCGCGTCGACATCCTCGTGAACAACGCGGGCGGCCAGTTCCCGAGCCCCGCCGAGCAGATCTCGCCGCGTGGCTTCGAGGCCGTCGTCCGCAACAACCTGAACGGCACGTTCTACATGACCCGCGAGGTCGCGAACGTGGCCATGATCCCGCAAAAGCGCGGCCGCATCGTCAACGTCACGGCGATGGTCGTCCGCGGGTTCCCGGGCATGGCGCACACCGGCGCCGCGCGCGCGGGCGTCGAGAACCTCACGCGCACGCTCGCGGTCGAGTGGTCCTCGCATGGAATCCGGGTCAATGCGGTCGCGCCGGGCACGATTCGTTCGAGCGGCACGGCGCAATATGGCGACGGGATGCTCGAGGTCGCGCGCAAGGCGACGCCCTTGAAGCGCCTCGGCGGCGTGGACGAGGTCGCGCGTGTGGTCGTGTTCCTCGCCAGCGAGCGCAACGATTTCATCACGGGCGCGGTGATCCCGATCGACGGGGGCGCCTCGCTCTGGGGCGACATCTGGCCGATCTCCGACCCCTAGCGTGAACGCCGGCGATCCCCATACCTCCCCGGGGGGAGGAGCTCCCGAGAGCCCGCGGCCCGCGCCCGAAGCGCTCCCGTCCGCGCCCGCGGCGCCCGTGCCCGCGGCGCCCGTGCCCGCGCCTGCACCCAGGACAAACTATTTTCGCGCCGCCTACGCGTGGTGCCGCGAATACGTCCTCGGGTACGACCCCGGGTTTTTCTGGGTCCTCGCGCCTTTCATCCTGCTCTGCATGGTGCTCTATACCCGGGCGCCCACGACGAACTACATCTTCGACGAGCAGGAAGCGCTCCTCGCGAACCCGTACGTCAACGCGACCGGGGGCTTGCGCTACATCGACGCCATCTTCCGCGATTTCTGGGGCTTGCCGCCCGATCGCAGCGTCGGCTCGTATCGCCCGGTCCCCAATTTCCTGTGGCGCGCGCTCTGGGCCATCTCCAAGCAGCCCTTCTTTCACCATTTCTACAACGTCCTCTTCCACGCCGTGAACGGCGCGCTCCTCTCGCTCGTGACCTTCCGGATCACGCGCAGGCGGGGCACGGCCTATCTCGCCGGCGCGATCTTCGTCTCCGCCGCCATTCTCACCGAGGCCGTGAGCGGCATCGTCGGCATCGCCGACGTCTTCGGCGGCATGGGCGCCCTCCTCGCCGTGCTCGCGCTCGCGCTCCCGGGCTGGCTCATGCCCGCGGGCGTCTTTTTCGCCCTCCTGTTTGGCCTCTTCAGCAAGGAGAGCGCGGTCGTCTGCGTCCCGCTCGTCCCCTTCGCCGCGCTCGTCTTCGCGCCGCACCTGCACCCCGAGCGCCCCGCGCGGATCCTCCGCACCACGGCCGCGCTCGTCGCCTCCGTCTTCGCGTTTGTCCTGTACGTCGAGCTGCGCAAACGCTGGTTCCCTTCGCCGACGCCGGCGGAGCTGCTCGAACCCTTGCCCGAGGGGGCCTCGCAGCTCTCGCGAGCCGCGCGCGCCTTCCTCCTCTGGTTCCACCAGGCGCCGCTCCCGCGCGACCCGCTGAACAACCCGCTCGCCGAGGTTGATCTCCCGCACCGCGTCGCCGGCGCCCTCCGCGTCTACTTTCGTGGCCTCGTGCAGGTCGTTTTTCCGCGCACCCTGAGCGGTGATTACTCGTTCCCGCAGGAGCCCGCGCCCGATCGCCTGGTGTTCCCCGAGAGCGTGCTCGGCGGCCTCTTCTTGATCGGGCCGCCCCTCGCGGGGATCGTCGCGTGGATCGTCGGCGTCGTCCGGGAGCGCGCGGCGCGCAAGGAGATCGTGCGGCTCGGGCTCGCCGGACCCACGGCGCCGGGCCGCCCTCGGCTCGCCGTCGTCGCGGCTGTCCTCTTTGCGCTCGCGCCCGCGCTCGTGGCCATCGAAGTCTTCGTCCTTCGGCCGCGCGGGATCTCGCTCACCTTGCGCGGGTTTTCCTGGGCCATCCTGGCCGTGCCCATCTTCGCGATCTCGCTCGGCCTCTTCGCCGAGGGCACGCGCGGCGTGGTCCCGCCCGACGCGCCCGAGGCCCCGCGTCCGCTCGGGCGCGCGGGGCTCGCGCTCGTGGCGGTGGGCCTCGTCTGGCTCGTCGGGAGTTATTTCCCGCACTCGAACATCCCGGTCGTCCTGCCGACCGTGCGGGCCGAGCGATTCTGGTATTTCCCGGTCATCGGCACCTCGCTCGTGCTCGCGGTCGCCTTCGCGGCGGTGCACGAGCGCCTGTCGAAGCGCCCGCGCCTCCGCTTCGTGGTCCCGGCCGTGTTCGTGGCGTTTTTCGTGTTCCAGTGCGTCAAGGCCTACACACACGCCATGGATTACCGCTCGGACCTCACGTTCTGGGAGGCGACGAAGGACGCGGTGCCGATGTCGGCGAAGGCGCACCTCAATTTTTCCGTCATGAAGGGCGCGCGCCAGGACATGGAGACGCGCCTCGCCGAGAGCCGGAAGGCGCTCGAGCTCGCGCCCGACTGGGCCATGGCGCACGTGTATACCGGCGACACGCTTTGCCGCATGGGCCGACCGGACGAGGCGTGGCCCCATTACGAGATCGGCTTTGGCAAGGGCGCGAACGAGATCGGGCTCCTCGCGCTCGGGCTTCAGTGCCTTTACGACGTGAAGAAGCTGAAGGAGCACGAGGACGCCCTGCGCGCGCTCGCGGAGGAGCACCCCGGGACCTGGCTCGCGTACCTCGCGATCGACACGCTCGACAACGGCGAGAAACACGGCGGCGTCGATCCGAAGCACCGCCCGCGCTCCTACAACGAAGGGCCGAAGGACAACGCCGAATAAGTCCCAGGGCCTTCGAAACGAGAAACCCCGCCTCGGCTGGACCGAGGCGGGGTTTTTCCTTTTATCCGACGATCAGACGGAGAGGATCACTTGTTCTTGCGGTACGTGGCCCACTGGGCCTGCATCCGCGAGCTCTGGCCCTCGGTGAAGGTGTTCATGCAGGCGTCGTCGGTGTAGTCCATGAAGTTCAGGATGGGATCGACGCCCGAAATGGCCGCGCAGCTGTCGCGGCCCG
Organism: Polyangium fumosum; assembly: GCF_005144585.1. GTDB lineage: Bacteria > Myxococcota_A > Polyangia > Polyangiales > Polyangiaceae > Polyangium > Polyangium fumosum. Next base: position 21,474 of record NZ_SSMQ01000035.1, read on the forward strand.
TCGGGCAGCCGTACGCGGCCGATTTCTCGGCCGGCGTGTCGGCGACGCCGTCGCCGCCGGTGCTGGCGTTCTTCGCGCAGCCACCCTGGAACGTGTGGTAGAGGCCCATCCAGTGGCCGACCTCGTGCGTGCCCGTGTCGCCGAGGTTGTACGGCACCGCGGAGCCGCCGGGGACCGACGAGAAGAGGAGGACGACGCCGTCATCCTTCGGGTTGCTCGTGTAGCTCGAGGGGAACGTCGCCCAGCCGAGCAGGCCGCCGCCCGGGTTCGAGCTGTAGACGTTGAGGTCGTCCGCCGAGCCCTGGCGGAGGGCCGTCTTCATGTTCTTCTCCGCCGTCGTGCCCGGGCCCGCCGTGTACCACGTGCTGTTCGTCGTGCGGTCGACGCTGACGAGGTTGAAGCTCACGCCCCAGGGCGCGTACGCGGCATTGAGGACCTTGATCTGGTCGTCGATCTGGCTCTGCGGGATATCGCCGTTCGAGATGCCCGTCCCCTTGTTGATGACGTGCCAGTAGACGGGGATGGTCGCGCCGACGCTGACGTTGAGGTTGTCCTTCCAGGGAGCGAGCTGCTCGAACTCGGCCTCGAGCTTGGCGAACTCCTCCGCTGTCAGCTCCTTCGTGCCGCAGGTGCGCACGACGGGCACGCCGGCGGCTTCCGTCTCGCCCCCGACATCCACGCCCTCGCCGATCTCGCTCGAGTCGGCGCTGCAGCCCGCGCCGAGCAGCGCGAAGGCGGAGAAGAGACCCCCGAGAATGACCGTGTACTGAAGATTGCGCATGCGGCTCTCCTTGTGCTGTCGGAAAAAAAGGACCCACGCAATGTACAGGGCGCGCACCGTTTTATTCAAGTGAAATCGATTCGAAATCGACGCCATGCCGGGGCGCGTAATGACGCGTCCGGTATCAAAAGCAATCAAATTGTAAAACAATTGGCCGCGGCGCTTGCGGAGGGGAGCCCACGTCCGCCTGGGGCGTGACGCGTAAATATCCGAAGCAGCGGATAATTTGGTCCAGCTTCGTCAATCGCGGCGCTGCTGGCATGGGCCGCGTCACACGCTCAACGGTGCAATTGCAAATGAATTACAACGGTCTGTTCGCCGCGGCGCCACTTCGGCCGGCATGTGGTCATTCCTATGACCACGGCATTCAATCAACGGTGGCAGAATATTCCAGTGTTGGCGCTGTATACGACGGCGTCGAGCCGATGCTCCGGACGCACGAGACCGAGCTCCGGCGCCCCGAGGTCGACCTCGATCTCGCCCCCGACATCCGAGAACCCGCACGCCCGCGCCCCGAGCTCGGATCCGATTCGCCAGAGCGCCTCGGCCGGCGTCCGCCCCGCCGCATCCTGGGTCCGCAAGGCGATGCGCTTGCCCGTGCGCAGCCGCTCGCCGAGATCCACGCACCGAAGATCCTCGAGCGGCGCCGTCATGACGTGGCTGTCGATCCCCGTGCAAAGCAAGGCACCCGCGTCCACGAGCGCCGTCACGTCCGGCAGTCCATCGCCGAGATCCCGCTCCGTCGTCGGGCACAAGCAAACGAATGCGCCCGCCTCGCCGAGGAGCCGCGCCTCGTGCGGCGCGAGGTGCGTCGCGTGCACCGCCACGAAGCGCGGCGAGAGCACGCCCCGGTCGGCGAGGAGCTCGACCGGTCGTTTCCCCGTCTCGGCGAGGCACGCCGTGATCTCCGCGGGCTGCTCGGCCACGTGCGCGTGCAGCATCATGCCGCGCGCCTCGGCGAACGCCGCGATCGGCCCGAGCCAATCGGGCGGGACCGCGCGCACGCTGTGCGGCGCGACGCCGATCCGCACATCGGGGTCCTGCGCCCATCGCGCGGCGAGTGTCTCGATGTCGGCGAGCGAGCGATCGAGGTCCGCATCGGAAAACCTGCGCTGCGCCCCCTCGGGCGGCTTCCCGGCGCCCGCGCGCGTGTAAATCACGCGGAGCAGCGCGATGCGGAGCCCCTCGGCCTTCGCCGCGCGGATCACCTGATCGGCGAGCACGACGCGATCGTCGTAGGGCACTCCGCCCGGCTGGTGATGCACGTAGTGGAACTCGCCCACCGTGCGCACGCCCGCGCGGTAGAGCTCGCGGTACGCGACGCGCGCGATCGCGTGGATGCTCTCCGGCGTGAGCGTGTCCGCGAGCGTGTACATCGAGGTCCGCCAGGACCAGAAGTCGTCCGTGCCCGTGGGGCCGGGCCGCTGCGCGTCGCCCCGCATCGCGCGCTGGAAGGCGTGGGAATGCGCGGTCGCAAGGGCGGGCAGGAGAAACCTCTCGTTCATGAGCGCCTCGTCGCGAGCGTCACGCGCGCACTGCGATTCATTTGCCCCAGTTGACCTTGGGGCGACCGGGCGGGGTGACGTTCGGCATCACATGGTAGAGCGAGCGCGCGAAGAGCGGCAGCGATCCACACGCGGCCTCGCCGAGGTTCTTCTCTTCGTCGGGATCGGTGCGCAGATCGAAGCAGTGGTACTCGGCGTCCCACTCGCGCGCCTGCACCTTGAGCGGCCCCTGCATCGCGCCCCAGTTGCGGAACGCGCACTCCCACACGCCCGTGCAGTTCGTGAGCGGCACGGGCTCGATCGTCCGCTCGGGCCGCGTGAGCGGGTGGCCGATCATGCGGCGCCGGAAGGGCACGAGCGCAGGGTCGTCCCATACGCCGAGGAGATCGAGGAACGTGGGCGCGAGGTCGAGGTGGTAGACGTACGCGTGCTCGGCCGCGCGGATGCTCGCCTCTTCCTCCGGCGCGAGCGTGCCCGCGGGCGCGTCGATCCACGTCGGCACGCGGATCTCCTCCTCGTAGAGCGAGCTCGTGTGCCCCATCTGCCAGTGCTCGCGGAACGACTCGCCGTGATCGGACGTGTACACGACGACCGTGCGCGCGCCTTTGTCGGTCTCGCGCACGTGCCGGAGCAGCTTGCCCACGGCCATGTCCGACAGGTACACGACGTTCTTGTAGTAGTTCAGGAACTGGTCGTTGAGCTCGGGCGCGTTCTTGAAGACCGCCGGCTGGAACGGCGCGTGTTTCTCATCGTAGACGTAGGGGTAGTGCACGTTCGAGTAGTGCACGACGGCGAAGAAGGGCTCTTCGAGCTCGCCGAACTCCTCGATCACGCGCTCGGTGAGCAGCGCGTCGTACGCGCCCGCGTCGAGATCCGCCATCGTGTCGAGGTGCGTCGCGACCGCGAAATGGCTCGCGGGGATGTCTTGCACGTAGAGCCGCGCGTTGCCGAAGATGAGGTTCTGGCTCGTCCAGTACGCCGTGTCCCAGCCCGCCGCGGCCGCGTACTCCCAGAGCAGCGGCACCGAATGCAAGACGGCGCGTGGCTCGGTCGGGCGCACGCCGGACCAGATGTTCGAGATGGAGATCGCCGTCGTCGAGTCGTGCGCGTGCATCTCGTGGAGGGGCATGCGGTTCGGCACGGCCTCGTTCGAGAAGGGCGTCGCGCAGTCGCCGGCAGGGTCGTAGGCGACGCAGGACACGTCGGCGCGCTGGCTCTCTTGCAGCACGAGCAGCACGTTGCGCGGCCGCTTCGGCTTCGCGGAGAGCTTCGGCACGGGCTCGGGGCGCCGGCGCTCGACGCGTAGATCGGGCGAGTCGTTCGTGAGGTCGAGGTTCTCCTTCACCGTCGCCGTGACGCCGTGGAAGTAGAGGAGATCCGGCGGCGACGACATGACGACGCGGTAACTGACGGGCGTCTTCACCGCGAGGACGAGCACGGCCGGGACGAGGATCGGCGCGACGAGCCGCGGGATCCGACGCGGTCGTACGAACCTCCGCGCGAAGACGAGCATGCCGATCGAGGCCGCGATCGCGAGCACGACCTCGAAGAGCAGGCTCGGTCGGGCGAGCGGGAGGTAGCCGTAGAGCGAGTGCGCGACCGACTTCGAATGGATCTGCCCGTCGAGCGTGAGGTACGTGTTCCACTGCCTGTGGAACGCGCCCTCGACGCCGAGCGCGACCGAGAAGAGCAGGACGAAGAGCCCGCCCACGGCGACGCGGAAGACCCCGCGGGCGCGCGAGGCCACGTAGAGCAAGACGGCCCAGAAGACGAAGCTCTCGCAGAGCCCCGCGAGGTAGCCGAGCCGATGCCACCGATCGAGCCGCAGCAGGTGATCGTGCCGGCGCAGGAGGTCCGTGGCGAGCACCCAGAGCATCGGCGTGAGCAGCGCGAGGAACCCGATCCACCTGCGCCGCCGCCTCCGCTGCTTGCGCCGCTGCCCCGCGGGTCCGAGCTGTTTCTTCGCCTTGCGCTTGCCGGGCTTCGTCGTCGCCGCCGTCGCCGTGGTCGCGGCGGGCCCAGGGCTCCCTTCGGTCACGTCCGTCACGTCTTTGATTCGTTCATTTCACGAGGCCCGGCAGCCCTCCGTGCAGGGCCTCCGCGCGCGCGGCCATGTCCCCGCACGCCGCCGCGCCGAGATCGTTCCGCTCCTTCGGATCCGCGAGCACGTCGTAGCAATGCCACGCCGTGTCCCACTCCCGGGCTTCGAGCTTCAAGTTCCCCCGCATCATGCCCCAGTTGCGGAACGCGCAGCCCCACACGCCCGAGCAGTTCGTGAGCGGCACCGGCTCCGTCCGCTCGATCGGGCCGAGCAGGCTCTTGCCGATCATCGCGCCGTACCAGCGCGAGAAGCCCGCCTCGCGCTCCAGGCCGAGCATGTCGAGGATCGTCGGCGTGAGATCCGTGTGGAACACGATCGACTCGCGGTGCGACGCGAGCGCGGCCGTCTCGGCCTCGGTGAGCGTGCCCTCGGGCGCGTCGATCCAGCCCGGCACGTGGATCTCCTCGTCGAGCACCGCGCCCGTGTGCCCGAGCTGCCCGTGCTCGCGGAACGACTCGCCGTGGTCCGACGTGAACACCACGATCGTGCGCTCGCCGAACGCCTGTTCCCGGACGAACCGCAGCATCTCGCCGATCGTCCGATCCTGCAGGTGGACCGCGTCGAGGTAGTAGTTGCGGTACGCCTCGTTGTCCTCGGGCGCCTTGCTGTCCATCGCGGGCTGGAACGGGGCGTGCTCGGCGTCGATGCGGTAGGGGATGTGCGTGTTGCCGTAGTGCGCGACCGCGAAAAACGGCTCGCGCATCTCGCGGATGTCCTTGCGGATGCGCTCGGTGAGCAGCTCGTCGCGCGCGCCGAGATCCATGTCCGCGAGCGGATCGAGATCGGTCGCGCCGGTCTGGTGCGAGGTCGGCAGGTCCTGCACGTAGAGGCGCGAGTTCGCGAACATCATGTGGTGGCTGGTCCAGTACGCCGTGTCGTACCCGGCCGCGTTCGCGTAGTCGAAGAGGAGCGGATGGCCGTGCAGGTCCTCGCGCGAGGACGTCGGCGGCAGGCCCGACCAGAGCACCGCGAGCGAGATCGCGGTGGTCGAGGCGTTCGATCGCATCTGGAGCAGCGGAAAGCGCTTCCTCGCCGCGGCGTTCGTCGCCGGCGAGAAGGGGCAGTCATCGGTCGGCGCGATGCAGTGCGCGTCGGCGCGCACGCTCTCGGTGATGACGAAGAGCACGTTCGGCCGCGTCACGCGCGCGCCGCTCGGGATCGCCGTGGCGCGTGGGAGCGTGGGCGGCGTGCGAACCCCGGGGCGGACGTGCTCGGGCGGCCGGAGCCCGGTGATCTGCTTGATCACGCCGCCCATCGCGTGGAGGTAGATCACGTCCGGCGTCGACGCCTGCACGGTGCGGTACGAGCAGGGGATCACGAAGCCGAAGAAGATCGCGATGGGCGCGAGGATCCGCGCCGCGCGTCCGCTCCGCGTCTGCCGCGGCCGCACGAACCTGCGCGCCGCGACGACCAGCGCCGCGGCGCAGACGAGCGGCGGCGCGACGGCCGAGACGAGGTTCCCGCCGTCCGCGCGCAGGTGCCCCAGGACGCTCTCCGAGAACGACGTCGCGAAGAGCAACGCGTCGAGGTTCACGTACGTCGAGTAGCAGCGCTGGAAGTAGATCTGGACGCCGAGCGTGACCGTCGCGAGCAGCACGAAGAGCGAGGCCGAGACCCAGCGGACGGCGCCGCGCCGCGAGGACGCGGAGTAGAGCAAAAGGCCCCACAGGACCGCGCTCTCGAGGATCGCGCCCGCGTAACTCACGACGTGCTTGCCGCGCAGATCGAGCAGCCTCCCGCCGCGGATGCCGATGTCGACGGCGAGCACGAGGACGGCCGGAGCGAGGAGCACGAGCCAGGCGAGGCGGCGCCGCGCCCGGGCCAGGCGCCGGAGCTTCTGGCTCTTCGGCGCGAGGGAGGCGGGATCGCTCGTCCGCGTGCCTTCCGCGCTGGGGTCGAGGGGGTAGTTCGTCGCGGACACGCTGCGCGCCCCATCCTAGCCCAAATCACGTCCCCGCGACGAATGGGTGACGTGATTGCAACGACCGTGCTGGAGGACCGGGGCCCCGCGTTGCCCCGGCCACGGGAGCAGGCGGCCACGAGGGCAGGGGGCCATGCTCCTCCGGACGGTTCGATTTATGCTCCGCCCCGGCCGAAGGGCCGTCCGGAGTCAGCCCATGTCGACGAACACCGAGCCCACGGAACACGCGCGCCTCACCCTGGAGCTCGAGACGGCGCTCCTGCGCGAGCTGCGCTCGACCTACCAGGACCTCAACGCCTCGTACTTCCGGCGCGCGTTGAAGATCCCGACGATCGAGCTCGGCGACGCGGAGCGTTACCTCGGCCGCTGGCACCGGGAGACGCGCTGCATCGAGATCGGCCGGCGGCTCGTGATCGAGCGACCGTGGGGGATCGTGGTCGAGGTGCTGAAGCACGAGATGGCGCATCAGTACGTGCACGAGGTGCTCGGTCAGACGAGCGAGCAAGCGCATGGCCCAGCCTTCCGCGGGGTCTGCCAGCGGCTCGGGATCGACGCCCACGCCTCGGGGCTGCCCGACGCGCGCGGCGAGGACCCGGGCGAGGCGCGTGTGCTCGAGCGGATCGCGAAGCTGCTCGCCCTCGCGGAGAGCGCGAACGTCAACGAAGCGCAAGCCGCGATGAACGCCGCCCAGCGCTTGATGCTGAAGTACAACATCGACAGTGTCGCGGAGCGGCAAGCGCGAGGCTACGGCTTCCGCCACCTCGGCAAGCCCACGGGCCGCGTGACCGAGGCCGAGCGGCGGCTCGCGTCGATCCTCGGCAAGCACTTCTTCGTGGACGTCATCTGGGTGCCGGTCTACCGGCCCCTCGAAGGCAAGCGCGGGAGCGTGCTCGAGATCTGCGGCACGCACGCGAACCTGGAGATGGCGAGCTACGTGCACGCGTTCCTGACGCGCACGGCCGAGCAACTCTGGACCGCGCACAAAAAGGCGAAGGCGCTCGGCGGCAACCGCGATCGGCGCACCTTCGTGGCAGGCGTGATGGCGGGGTTCGACGAGAAGCTCGGCACGCAACGCGAGATCAACACGAGCGACGGTCTCGTGTGGGTGAAGGACGCGGACCTCGGGCGCTACTACCGGCAGCGGCATCCGCGCATCCAGCACGTGAAATACGCGGGCGGGCCCCGCAGCGAGGCGCACGCCGAGGGGCGCGCAGCGGGCCGGCGCATCGTGCTGCACAAGCCGGTCGGGCAGGGGCCGAGCGGCGGAGTTCGGCTTCTGCCAGGCAAGTCCTGAGCGAGGCTCGTCAGGAACAACAGAAAAAATCGCGCTGCTCGACGAACCCGAGCGCGGCGAGATCCTTTCGGATGATGTCCCGCGCCCCGCGCGCGCCCACGGCCACGAGCACGAAGTGCCGCGCGGGATCGAGCGAAGCCGCGGGGACGATCGGCGCTCCGTACGCCGTGCGGCCGATCTTCCTCGGATCGATGTCCACGAACGCCGTGGCCTTCGCGCCCTCGGCCGCGAGCGCACGCGCGAGCTTGCGCCCCGTCGGCCCCGCGCCCCACACGACGAACGCGCGTGCGTCCTGCGCGAGCCGCGGCGCGAGGTAGTGCGCCTTTGCTTCGATGAAGCGCACGATCGCGTAACGACCGTCGCGGAACGTCGCGCGGCCGGGATGGTGACGCCAGCGCAGCAGCGTTCGATCCACCTTCGCGAGCCCGTAGCCCGCGGTGTGGAGCCGGAGCCAGAGGTCGTAGTCCTCGGGCCAGTGCACGTCGCGGAACGCGCCCACGGCCTCGAACGCCTCGCGCCGTAGCATCACGGAGGGATGGCAGAGCGGGGCCTCGACGAAGATCTCGCGGTCGTGATCTTCCGGCGTGACGATCGCGTTTTGCCACGCCACGTACCGCGCGAGCCCCTCGCCGACGGCCTCGGCCGGGAAGGGCTCCACGCGTGTCCCCACGACGCCGAGACGCTCGTCCTTGCGGAGCGCGTCGACCTGCCATCGGAGCCTCTCCGGCAGCGAGACGTCGTCCGCGTCCATGCGCGCGAGGAAGGGCGCGCGCGAGGCCGCATGTGCGCAGGCGAGCGCGCGCGCGATCCCCACGCCGCCGGTTTGTAGCGGCACGACGCGCGGATCCTCCGCGGCCCTACGCGCCACGATCGCCGGGCCGCCGTCCGTCGAGCCGTCGTCGACGACGAGGACCTCGATCGGCACCTCCCGCTCGGCGAGGATGCCCGCGAGCGCCTCCTCCAGCGTGCTCTCCGCGTTGCGATACGGGATCAGGACGGAGACGAGCGGCGACACGGAGAGGCAGAGCTATGGCAGCCTGCGGCTCTTCCGCAACGACTCGCCGGTCGCGAGCCACTCGCGCGCCTCTTGCTCGTCCGTGAAGCGGCGGATGAACTTATCTGCGCCCGTCTCGCGGGCGAGGCGGCTCATGTGCAGCGCGAGCACCTCGCTCTCGAGCACGGTCGCCATGCGCCGCACGCCCATGGTCTTCGCGAACTCCTGCACGTCGCGCACCACCTCGACCACGTCGGGCGACGCGGGCCGGAACTTCCGCAGATCCGCGAAGATCTTGAGCTCGGGGCCGGTCATCGTGACGGCCGAGCGGCGCAGCTCCACGACGAACTGCTTCATCTCGTCGACCTGCACGAGCCCTTCCATCGAGAACTCGATCGCCGTGTTCAGCTTGTCGAGCTTGATCTGGAACATGCGCGGAGCTCCGGGAGTAAGCGCGACCATACCACGCTCCCCCGCTCGTCGAGAACGCGCCGCGCGACCTCGCCGCGCGGCTCGCTACTTCTTGAACTTGCTCAGGTGCGTGATGAACCAGCGGCCTTGCCACGAGATGATCACGCGCACCTCGATCGACTCCGTCTTCTCGCCGATCCGGTAGCGGAGTTTTCCGCGGAAGGTGCGGTAGTAGCCGATCTTGTTGCCCTCGTCGCCGGGCGGCACCCACTTCGGCTTGGAGCCGAGCTCGAAGCCCTCGAACGTCGCGCCCTCCCAGGACTTGCGCTTCTTGTGCAGGGCGTGGATGTCGCGCGCGTAGGTCCGGTGAAGCTGGTCCCAGTACTTGTCGGGGCCCTTCACGTCCTTCAGCGAAACGAAGGGCTCCTTCGGGAACCAGAACGACTCGCCGCGCGCCGGATCATCGTTCACGATCGCGTCGAAGAGCGCGGCCGCGCGCTTCTGCAGCTCCTCGCTGCTCTCCGGCGGCAGGACCTTGTTGTCCGCCACGTACGGCGCCGCGACCTGGGCCGCGTCGCTGCCCGCGTCCGAGAGCTCGGCCGTGGGCGATGCATCCGCAGAAGGCGCCTCCGCGTCCGCCGCGCCGCCGTCCGCGACGAGGGGCGCAGGGGCGGGCGGCACGGGCGCGGCGGCGCTCGCTGGGGGGGCTACGGCTTCCTTTTTGGGAGGCCCCGAGGGCGCCTGCGCGCTCGTGCATGCGGTCAGCACGACGAGCGCGAAGGCGCGCGGGAGCACGAGGCCGTGGCGCAGGATGTTACTTGTCCCTCTCCAGGATGATGAGCTGCACGCGGCGGTTCTTCGCGCGCTGCGCGCTCGTCACGTTCGGCCCGAGCAGCTTGTCCTGCCCGTAGCCCTTCGCCACGAGGCGCGAGGCGTCGACGCCGGCCGAGACGAGCCACGTCCGCACGGCCTGGGCGCGCTGCTCGCTGAGCGTCTGGTTGCGCTCGCGCGTGCCCGTGTTGTCCGTGTGGCCCTGGATCTCGATGCGCCGGATCTTCGGGTTCTGCTGAAGCACGTCCGCGATCTCTTCGAGCAGCGTGTTCGAGTCGCCGAGGATCTTCGCCGAGTCGCTCTCGAAGTGCACCTGCCGCGAGATCTTGATCTCGTTGCCCTGCACCTTGACGCTCGCGGCCCGCGCGGCCGGGCGCTTGTTCATCCCGAGCGAGACCTTCGCCTCGTCGTTCAGGCGCACGTCCGCGTCGCTCACGTGGTTCATGAAGCCCGCGGCCTCGGCGCGGATCTTCGTCGCGCCCAGCGGCAGATCGCGGAACGACACCACGCCCTTGCCGTCGGCCGTCGCCGTGCGCTCCTTGCCCGTCGCGTCGACGATCCGCACGACCGCCGCGGGGATCACATCCCCCGTCTCGGCGTCACGCACGACCGCCGAGATCGCGCCGATCTTCGGCAGCGCTTCGAGCGCGCAGTCGACGTCCACGATCGTCGGCCCTTGTTGCGGCGGCGGCGTCGCGGGGGCTGGCGCCGCGGGCGGCGGCGGCGCTGCGCCGGGCTGACCAAAGGGCGCCGGCGGCGAGAACTGCCCCGGCGCGCCGAACTGACCCTGCGCGCCGAATTGCCCCGGCTGCGCGCCGAACTGGCCCTGCACGCCGAACTGCCCCTGCGGGTTGAACTGCCCCGGCGTGGGCTGCGCCGGCGGCGTCGGTTGCGCGGGCGCCTCCGCCTTCGGCAGCGTCGGCGGCGGCGGCGCGACCACGGTCGCCTGGCACGTCGTCGGCTTGTAGCCCGGCGCGCGCACCGAGAACGTGTACGTCCCCGGCTCCAGGTGACGCGTGAGGAACGTGCCGCCGGCGCTCGTCGCGAACGGCGGATCCTGGTTCCCCTCGATGGACACGATCGCGTCGGGGATCACGGCCTCGGGCTTGTTCGTCTCGTGCACCGTGCCGCGGACGAACGACTGCGGCGCCGGCAGGATCACCGGCTCCGGCGGCGGCGGCGGGGGCGGCGGCGGCGGCGGCGGAGGCGGCGGCGGGATCTCCTTCGTGTCGTACGCGTACGCGAGCCCGAGGTAGACGGTCCACGGCGCTTGTGGCGCGATCTCCTCGACGAACACCGAGGTCGCCGAGAGGCCGATGTCCACGGCCGCGTGCCCCGAGAGGCCACGGAACGCCTTGCTGAACGGCGTCACGCGCGTGCCGATCGTGAGGCGCGAGGGCAGACCCGCGTAGCCGGGGCCGCCGGCGGCCTGCGGATCCTCCGCGCTGAAATCGGCGAGCCCGAGGCAGACGTCGCCGCGCGACACGCGGCCCGTATGACACTCGTAGCCTTGCCGGTTCACGGGGACGTCGACCGTGTACTCGACGTACGGCTGCGCGTACCGGAAGGGCAGCTCCACGCCGATCCACGGCGTGAAGAAGTCGACGCGGTTGATCCCGAGGCCGAAGCGCTCGATGCGCGAGATCGGCTGCCGATCGCGGCCGTCGCGGTATTCGAGCGCGCGCCCCTCCTCCACCTCGCGCACGAGCTGGCCGGAGTTGTCGACCTTGTAGCCGAGGTTCACGTTCACGCGCAGCGGGAAGCCTTGCCCGCCGGGCTTGCGGAAATCGGCGCTCGCGAGGGCGCGGAAGAACGCGCTCGTGCCCGCGCCCGAGACGCCCACGCTGCCCGTGCCGTTCAGCAGCATGAGCTGCGCCTCGGCGCCGAACGAGAAGTACGAGCCGACGCGCGACGGCGTGAACAACTTCAGGCCGAAGTTCGTGTCGCCGAGGACCTGCAGGAGCTGCGGCTTGCCTTGATCGTTCGAGTTCGCGTACGTGCGGATCGCCGCGAACGCTTCGAGGAACGAGAACGGCGTCGCGCTGAGCGCGAAGAACGCGCCGACGTGGCTCGACGCGTCCGCGAGGTTGTCGCGCGTGCAGGTGATCCGCTGCCCGGCCGCTGTCGACAGGTTCGGATCGCAGAGGAAGTTCGAGGTCGAGAAGAAGTCGCTGAGGAACGAGACGCGGAACGTCCCGGCCGCGCCCGAGCCGGCGTACGACGTGCGCAAGAGGCCGGTCGAGCCGAACGAGTTCGGCTGCTCGAGGAGCGTCCGCGCGCGCTCCTCGAGCTCATCGACCTTCGGCGGCTCCACGGCCGTCTCGTTTGCGGGCGGCTGCTCGGGCGGAGCCGCGCCCTCTTGTCCTGGAGCCGGAGGTAGCTGTCCTGGAGCCGGAGGTAGCTGTCCTGGCTGCGGCTGGAACTGTCCTGGCTGCGGCTGGAACTGTCCTGGAGGGGGCTGGAACTGTCCTGGCGGCGGCTGGAACTGACCAGGCGGCGGCTGGAACTGTCCTGGTTGCGGCTGGAACTGCCCCGGTTGCGGCTGGAACTGCCCTGGCGGCGGCTGCGGGCCGAACGGCTGCTGCGCCTCCGCGTCCGCGGTGACCAGGAGGCAGAAGGCCATGGGAAGCGCGGTGAGCGCGACGAACCGCCGCGTCTCGGCAAAGGAGGCGTTCTCAAGCGTACGCATCGACCCTCGAAAGGCAGCAGGGGAGGGGTCTCTCCCCCCACGGGAGTGGACCGTCCTCGCTGCGCGGGCGGTTGTATCATTCCCATGAGAAAGCAGAAACTATCCGGTTGTGTCCCCGTACGGATCCGGCCCACCCGCGGGAAGAACCCCGTGCTAGGAAGGGGCCAGCATGGGTTCCCGCGGCCGAATCCTGATCGTCGACGACGAGGCCAACGCGCGGGCTGCGCTCGCCGAGATCCTGCGTGAAGAAGGGTACACGACCGAGACGGCAGCCGACGGGTTCAAGGCCCTCGGCAAGCTCGAAGAGTTCGCGCCCGACGTCGTCCTGACCGACCTCAAGATGCCGGGCCTCGACGGGATCGGCCTCATGGAGAAGGCGCAGGAGTCGCGCACGACGGCGACGTTCGTGGTGATGACCGCGTTCGGCACCATCTCGAACGCGGTCGAGGCCGTCAAAAAAGGCGCCTACAACTACCTCACGAAGCCGCTCGACTTTCAGGTCCTCGAGGTCGTCGTCGAGCGCGCGGTCGAGCAAGCGCGCCTGCTCCAGGAGAACTCCCGCCTCCGGCAGAAGCTCCGCGAGCGCAACGCCTTCGGGCACGTGATCGCCTCGCACCCGAGCATGGTCAAGCTCCTCCGGCTCGTGGAGCAGGTCGCGCCGAGCCGTGCCAGCGTGCTCATCGTCGGCGAGACGGGCACGGGCAAGGAGCTCATCGCCGAGATGATCCACCGCGGCAGCCCGCGCGCGAAGGCGCCGCTCGTGCGGCTCAACTGCGCGGCGCTCAGCGAGTCGCTCCTCGAGAGCGAGCTCTTCGGCCACGAAAAAGGCGCGTTCACGGGCGCCGTCGGCCGGCGTGAGGGCCGCTTCGAACAGGCCAGCGGCGGCACCTTGTTCCTCGACGAGGTCAGCGAGATCCCGCTCGCCACGCAGGTCAAGCTCCTGCGCTTCTTGCAGGAGCGCACGATCGAACGCGTCGGCGGCAACGAGACCTTGAAGGTCGACGTGCGCATCATCGCCGCGACGAACAAGGACCTCCGGCAGCGCATCACGGAGGGCCATTTCCGCGAGGACCTCTACTACCGGCTCAACGTGGTCACGCTGGAGATCCCGCCGCTCCGCGCGCGCACGAGCGACATCCCCGAGCTCGCGGCCTTTTTCCTCGGCCGTTACGCCGAGGAGAACGGCAAGCGCATCGAGGGGTTCACCGACGACGCGCTCGCGGCCCTCGCGGCGTACGCCTGGCCCGGCAACGTGCGCGAGCTCGAAAACGCGGTCGAGCGCGCCGTGGTCCTCTGCGAAGGCCCGCGCGTCGAGCGGCGCCACCTGCCGGGGTCGCTCGACGTGGGCGCCGGCGAGGGCGTGATCCCGCCGATCCCGGGCAGCACGATCTACGATCTGGAGAAGTACGCGATCCTCCGGACCCTGGAAGCGTGCAAGGGATCCACCTCGAAGGCCGCGACGATCCTCGGCATCAGCCCGCGCAAGATCCAGTACAAGCTCCACGAGTACACGAGCACCGTGCCCGGCGCGCGCCGGGAGGGCGGTGAGGAAGGCGCATGAGCGAGGCCGGGGCGATCGACGCGGGCGGCGGGGCGGACAGCGGCGGCGGGGCGGACAGCGGCGCGGCGAGCGAGAGCGCGGCCGCGGGCGAGACGTTGATCGAGGTGCGGGGCCTGCAAAAGACCTTCCGCGTGGGCTTCTACGGCCGGCGCGTCGAGGCGGTGAAGGGCGTCGACTTCGACGTCCGGCGTGGCGAGATCTTCGGCTTCCTCGGGCCGAACGGCGCGGGCAAGACCACGACGATCAAGATGCTGACGGGCCTCATCAAGCCCACGGGCGGCGAGGCGTTCCTCTTCGGCGCGCGTGTCCCGAGCGCGGAGGCGCGGCGCCGGATCGGGTTTTTGCCCGAGAACCCCTACGTCTACCCGTACTTGACCCCGCGCGAGTTCATCACGCTCTGCGGCCGCCTCTCGGGCCTCGCGGGCGCCGCGCTCGCGTCGCGCACGCAGGCGATGCTCGCGAAGGTGGGCATCGCGTACGCGGCCGACCGGCCGGTGCGCCGCCTCTCGAAGGGCATGCTCCAGCGGACGGGGCTCGCGGCGGCGCTCGTCTCGGATCCGGAGCTGCTCGTGCTCGACGAGCCGATGAGCGGCCTCGATCCGGTGGGGCGCAAGGAAGTACGTGACCTCATCCTCGAAGAGCGCGCGGCGGGCCGGACGATCTTCTTCTCGACGCACATCCTGAGCGACGTCGAGGCGATGTGTGATCGCGTGGCCATCCTGCGCGAGGGCCGGGTCGTCGTGCGCGGCGCGCTCCGCAAGCTCCTGCGCGGCGACGTGCTCCGGACCGACGTGACGCTCGCCGGCGCGAGCGAGGCGCTCTGCCGATCGTTCGAGCAGCAAGGACACGGCGTGCGGACGCGCGCGGACGTGGTCGTCGTGGAGATCGAGGGCGAGAAGCAGGTCGGCGACGTGCTGCGGGCGGCGCTCGACGGCGGCGCGCAGGTCCTCGAGGTCGTCCCGCGGCGCGAGACGCTCGAAGACCTCTTCATGCGCCGGGCGCTCTCGCAGGGGCTTTCCCGCGAGGATTGAATCCCTCCCGGAATCGCTCTGCGAACTCCTTCATCAACGGTTCATAGTCCGCGGGATCCGGAAACGCCTCGAAGCTGTGCACGGCGGGCGTGCTCGCCCAGGGCAGTTTTTCCCGGGTGCTCGTCTCGATAAAGGGCCAGAACCAGCTCGGATCGTCGAGCATCGTCGCGCGGACGATGACGAACGCATCCATGCCGGGGGGCCGGTTGAACATCCAGCTCTTGCAATGCGGGCAGTAGAAATGGCGGACCGGGCCGTGCAGCGCGCCGAGCACGGGGTCGCCTTGCGTCACCTGAAAACCGTCGCTCGGGAGCAGAATGCTGAGCGAAAAGGCGCTGCCGCTCATCCGCTGGCAGCCATTGCAGTGGCAGGCCACCGTGACCATCGGCGGGGCCGTGACCTTCAGCCGGACCTGACCACAACGGCATCCGCCTTCCCAGGGCAATTTCCAATCGTTCATCGCGCCTCCCGGTCGCGGATATGTGGCAGGTTTGCCTGGCAGTCAAGGCACGTGAACCTCGTGGTTTGGGCGGCGCGATTCAAGATCGCTGGGAGGGAGTCTTCTGCAACGATTGAGCGCCCACGCGCAGGCTCAGCTCGGGAACCACAGCCGCAATGCGACCCGGGCGACGTGATCTTCCACGAGCCGTCGCCCCGCTTCGCCTCCCACGCCCGCGATTTGCTCGAGGTCCGCGTCCGCGAGCAGCGCGAGGTGCATGATGAGGCCGGTCATCGTCTGGATCGTCAGCCGCGCCTCCGCGACGCCGAGCCCGCCCATGTTCCCGAGCAGCGACGCGAACGCGTCGAGCATGGGCCCGCGCACGTGCCGGGCCCGCTGGGGTTCGAGCTGCCCGAGCTCGGCGTTGAGCCGCGCGCGTAACTTGAGGCTGTGCCGCTCCGAGACCGCGAAGCCGTAGATCCGCCGCGCCGCCTGCTCGATCCCGAGACGTGCGTCCGGTTGGGTGGTGAGCGGCGCGAGCTCGACGACCAGCGCGCCGAACCGCGCGTAATACGTGTCGAGGCACGCTTCGAGCAGGCTCTCCTTGGTCGGAAAATAGTAGTGAATCGTCCCCAGGCTCACGCCCGCGCGCGTCGCGACCTGCCGGACCGACACATCGACCTCGCACGCGTCCGATTCGATCAGCTCCTGTCGCGCTGCGGCGACGATCCGGTTCCAGGTCTCCTCGGAGCAAGCATCCTTGGGGCGCACCATCGACGTGCGCGGTAGCATACCCGCGGCCGATTTCCCGCTCAGAGCAGGCAAATGTGGTCCGGCACGAAATCCTGAACGCCGAGGTGCACGATCGTCCCCTTGTCGCCCACGAGAAACCCATCGACCAGCTCGTAGGCGACGTCGTGGAAATCCACCTCGAAAGGCAATTTCACTTTTTCGAGGTGGTTTCTATCGGAGGCCAGGCCTCCCTGGAACCACACCGTGCCCCGCCGCCCCACGGCCAGCATTTCGCTGATCCCGCCCCAATGGTTGTGCTCCGTGGCGCGGATCTCTTCCCCCGCGACGAGGTCCTTCGCCGCGGACCAGGGCGCGAACGAGGCCGGCGGCCTGGGCTCGGTCTTCTCCGTCGGCACGTACGAGAGCCAAACCCCGTCGCCCATGATCTGAAGGTGCTCGTCCACGACACGCAGCGTCGCCTGCGTCGGGGGGGGACGCGGAATGCACACGAGCTCCCCGTCCGGGGCTTTGCAAACCACCATCGCCCCACCCGCGCCCACAGCGCACAGATATCCTCCGCAACTCCCGAGGGCATACAGATCCGCCGTCGTCCGCGTCTCGACGGTCCTCCAGACCCCCTCGAGCGACCGCTCCACCATCACCCCGCCCGCGCCCACGGCCACGGTCTTTGGGCCGAGGTGGCGCAACGCGAAGAGGTGCGCCGATGTCCCCGTCGATTCGGTCCGCCAAACCCCGGAGAGATCGCGGAAGACGGCCATCCCGTTCGACCCCACCGCGAGGGAGGGGTGGTTTTTCCTTCGATCCTCCGTGATGGTTTCGCCGTCCTTGTAATGGATCACCGGGACCAGGGCGTGGAGGTTCTCCGTCGTCCCCGTGGCCTCGGGTTGCCATCCCGCCTTTGGATCCCGCAGGAGCGCCGTCCCATGGTCGCCCACGACGAGGATCCGCCCCCCTCGGAACATGTGGACCGCGCGCAGCGACTCCGTCGTGCCGCTGTCCTCCCGCTCGAATCGATACAGGTAGCCGCCGGGTTTTCCCTGGAAGATCTTCTCCGGCGCGTGCCGCATCTCGAAGGGTTTCGGATCGTGGCCCAGCGACGCGAGCGGTTTTTCCATGGCGGGCGGCGGTCCGCACCGGTCGTCCGCGCTCGCGCTGGCGTACGAGGCGCAGGCCGGGAGCCCGAGCAGGATCGCGAGCAAGAGCGCGCGTTCCGTATTCATGGTCCCACCTCCTCGGCGTCGATCACGTAGGCCCCGGTGAGCCGGGCCTCGTCGAGGTGGCTCCCATTCGTGTTCGGAGGGCCGAGCCGCGTCGAATCCAGCACCACGTAATGGTCGCCCGCCGGCAGATCGGTCGTGACCTCCACCTCGTAGTGCCCCGCGTCCGCGCGGGTGCAGACGACCGGCTTCTCGTGACAACCGCTCCGGATCTCCAGCGCGAGCTGGAAATGCGCCGCCGCGCGCAGGCGGATGCGCGTGGGTGCGGCCAGGGAGAGCCGGTGCACGGATTCTCCCCCGAGGAGGCCACACGAGGCGCGCGCGCCCCCCGACTTCGATTCGAAGGTTCCGTACGTGCGTTCGCCCGGTCGGACGAGCGGGGCGCGCGCGCAGAGCGGCGCGACGAGCGCGGGCTCCTCGGGGCGGATCACCGCCGTCTTCGAGGTGTCGCGATCGACCCGCAGCGTGTACGTCCCCGCCTCGTCCCAGAGGTTTCCGTCGACGATGACCCAGTAGAAATCGGGTTCGAGCGGGAGCGACAGCGTCGCCTTGTTGCCGGCCCGCGCGGCCTTGCAGCCGATCCCGAAGTGACCCGGCCCGGCTTTGTGCTTTTTCTGGATCTGGATCACGCCCTCGAAGGACGCGGGGACGAATTCGAAGCGGTAGCTCGCCGTCTCGTGCACCTCGAAGCCGTAGAGATGATCGAGATCCTGCCCCGTGCGCCCGCCATTCTTGCAGGTCGAGCCGCCGCTATGGTCCGGCGAGCGCGTGTCGCCGCGCGAGACCTCGCCGAGCACGAGGGTCCTCTTCGGCTCGGTGAGGGTCGGCGTATCCGGCGACGTGTTGATCCGCGGAATGGTTGTGCAGGCCGAAAGGACGAGGAGCAACGTGGCGAGCAGGGGCGCAGGAGAGCTTCTCATGACGTTTACGTCGCCATGCGACCCGGGACGGGGGCGTTCATTGGCTCTCGCCCACCGCCTCCTCCAGCTCGGCCACGCGCGCGGCGAGCTCCGCGGCGGCCTTCTTGGCGGCCTGGAGCTCCGCCTTTTTTTGCGTCTTCTCCGCGTCGGCCCTGGCGCGCGCGACGGCCTCCTCCTGCGCGACCTTCTCGTCGCGTTGCTTCTTCATGGCGAGGAGCTCCACCTCGGCCGCCGCGATACGCCGGTCGAGCTCTTTCACGGTGAGCCGCTCCGCGCTCGATCCCGGACGGAAGAAAGAATCGGCCCATCCGGTCCCGAGCTCGGGCGTCTTGTGCTGGATTTCGCCGAGCTTGCCGTGGAGCGATTTGCGCAGGGCATTGAACTCGTCGACGAGCTGCTTGCGTGAGCCGAGGGTGCGGAAATCGGCGATCTTCTGGCTCACGGCCGCCTGTGTCGTGGTCTTTTGATCGGCGCGCTCGACGAGGTCCGCGAGCGCGGCGCCGATCGTCTGGAGTTGCTGGCTCGACGCCGTCTGAAGGGAAGGGGGCCAGTGGCGCATGGTATCGAGCTGCCCGCCGAGGATGGGGCGTTTGAGCTCGCTGGGCCTCTGGCTCCCGAAGTAATGGGCGTACGGCAGGGCGCCGCGGTCGTTCTTCGATTCGATGAGCGTCAGGGCGGCGATGGCGTCGGTCAGGCGATCGAGGTCGTCGTCCACGAACTCGACGGCGGCGTTCGCCGCGAAGCGCTCGCCGATCAGCGCGAGCTCCTCCGTCAAGGAGGCGTCGAGCTTGGGGCGGAAGGCGTCGAGCTCGGGCACGAGCGACGCCGTGAGCGGGTGTGAGAGGAGGCGCCCGCGTGTGTGAAAAAATTCTTCATAAAGCGTGAAAATGCCCGTTCGTACGACGAGCGTGATGATTCCAGCCATGGTTGGCACGCTAACGCGGCTGTTCCGCAGGGAGCAACACAAAAATCGGGGCCGAGAGCCTGCGTCGAGGGTCGACGTGGGAGGGGGGGTGGCTGGAGGGGCGTGGTGCGCGACGCGGGGTGGATCCGGGCGGCCGACTGGCTGCCGTCGAGGGTCGGCGGTGGGCGGTGGGCGCCGAACTGGCTTTCGTCGAGGGGCGACGCGGGGCGCGGAGGAGGGGACTTCGGTTCGTCGAGCGCACGCGGCGGGGGGGCGGGCGGGGATCGGGGACCGGCGGCGTTTTGCGGGCGGGTGAGGGGCGGCGCGTCGCGGGCCGTGAGGCGCGGCGCGGCGGGGGAGGTGGGCGAAGGAGGAGCGCGGACGTCGCCTCCACGATGCGGGGGGACGCAGGGGCGGGGGGAAGGTGCACGGGAGGCGGCGGGCCGAGCGAAAAGAAGCGTGGAGCGTCGGGACGGCGTCACGCCTCGTCGTGAGCGTCGGGCCTCACCCAACGCAGCAGGCGGCAGGCGGATTCGTGCTTACACTTGACACCCTATGCGGCCGTATGCGTACGGTCGGCAACATGTCGATGCGCAAGATTCGATACGGTCTGAGCAGGGGGGCGTGGCTGCTGGTCGCTCTCTCCGCCGCGCTGACCATCTCCTGCGGGAACGCCAACCCCGAGGTCGTGCGGGACACGACAGGCGCGACGTTCTCGTGGACGTGCGCGGAAGATGGCTCTTACAACGAGGGCTGCGCGATCAAGCCCCTCGATGCGCCGCCGCCGGCGGAGTGCGACAGCGGCAGCGGCGAGCGCGGCAGGGTTTTTTATTCGTATGCCTGGGGTAGGTTCATCGCGATCTGCTCGGTCGTCGGATTGGACGGCGGCGCGTGGTTCACCGATGCGTCGCTGTGCAGGTTCGTCGCGTGCGACACGGACGACGAGTGCCCGCAATTTCCGGACGCCGCCTACACGTGCTCCGCCGGCCTGTGCCAGGAACCCGAGCGGAAGGGAGAGATCCGCGATGCAGGGGACGTGGTCACGCTCTGCATGGCCGACGAGCCGCGCCCCCCGGATTGCCGAGCGCAGATCAACGACCCCGAGGTCACGGCGCAGTTCCAGCTCGCGCAGGCGAGCTGCGACAGCGCGACCGGCGTCTGCAAGGTCCCTGCGGATTGCTGGCAGCCCTGAGGAGGGATTCCGGTGCGTAGCGCCGGAGTTCAGGGACCTGCTTCCGCGATGACGTGATTGCGCAGCGTACCGACGCGCTCGATCTCGACCTCGAAGACGTCCCCCGGCTTCAGGAACACCGGCGGATTACGCACGAACCCTACCCCCCCGGGCGTGCCGGTCGCGATCATGTCGCCGGCTTCGAGCGTCATCACCTCGGACAGGATCGCGATGGCGTCGGCGACGCTGAAGATCATGTCCGAGGTGTTCGCCTCCTGCATGACCTTTCCGTTGAGGAGGCCGCGAAGCACGAGGCCCTTGGCGCCGAGCGGCAGCTCGTCGGCGGTGACGAGCTCGGGGCCGAGCGCGCCGGTGGCATCGAAGTTTTTTCCGATCGTCCACTGGTGCGTGCGCAATTGATAATCGCGAATCGAGCCATCGTTCAGCAAGGTATACCCAGCGACGTGATCGAGCGCCTGCGCGCGAGAAACGTTGCGGCAGGTCTTTCCGATCACGACGACGAGCTCGGCCTCGTAATCGAAGTGCGTCGACACCGAGGGCCGCACGAGCGGCTCGCCATGCCCCACGAGGCTCGTCGGATACCGACCGAAGACGACCGGGTACTCCGGCGGCTTGACCGCGTTCTCCGCGGCATGATCGACATAATTGAGCCCGAGGCAAAGCAGCTTGCCCGGCGCCGGGAGGACCGGGCGAAACCGGACCTCGTCGTCGCGGAGGAGCGCGCTCGCCGCCGTTCGTGCGACGACGTCCGCAAGCGCTCGCGCGTCATGAGCAGGCGATCGGAGGAGCGCGCCCACGTCCGTCGGCCATCCCGGGAGGGCCGCACTCACGTTGACGATCCCGTCCGCGCGGCGCGCGCCGAGGAAGGGGGTTTCGTTTGCGTAGAGCGATGACAGTTTCAAGGTCTACCTCCGAAAGGGCATCGAACCGTGCGCTGTTCGATCCTCTACACCAGCAGCGACGAGGGCGTCGAGATCACCGACGATCTCGCCCTCCAGGATCGGCGTGACGGAGACCGGAAGGTCGGTGACGAATTCGATTCCCTCACGCTCCGCCGTGTCGAGGAAACCTTCGAGCCCGGCCAGACATGCGCCGGGGATGTCGTGCAGGACGACGACCGCGTGCGGCTGGGCCAGGCAATCCGCGAGCGCGCGCGCGGCCCATCCCTCCGGGTCGACCCAGTCGCGCGGGACGGAGGTCCAGAGGACGCACGAAAAGCCCCGCTCGACGAGGTGCGTGACGGCGGCGCGGCTGAGCAGATGCGGCCCGAGGAGGCCCCCACCGCCGAACGGTCGAAATCGCTTGGGGCCCGGGACGAGCGGATCGAGCAGCTCGTCGGTCGCAGCGATCTCCGCCGCGACGGCGTCGGGCCGCGGATCGTCGCCGAGCGGGACCTCGTGGGTGAACGAGTGATTGCCGACGAAATGCCCTTCAGCGACCGCGCGAGCGACGAGCGCGCGGCCCTCGGGCGCGACGAGGTGCTTGCCGAGCACGAAGAAATGCGCGCGTACGTTCCTTCGGCGCAAGACGTCGAGCACCGCCTTCGTGATCCCAGGGTCGGGCCCGTTGTCGAACGTGAGCGTCGCGCGCTTCAAGCCCGGCATCACCGGTAGGTGTTGTTCGACGTGTGGTCGCCGGCAAGCCAGCGAGCGAGCTCGCGATGCGCGTCCTTCCGCCGCGCCTCGTCGACCTCCGGCGCGATCGCCTTCGGGGCGTCACACGTGAGCTCGACAATCATGTCGTTCGGGTCTTTCACGTAGACCGACCGGCAGTACCCGTGCTCGAGCACATACGTATCCGGCGCGCGATACCCCGCCCTCTCGATACGCGACTCGATCGCGCGCTGCGTCTCGGCATCCACCAACAACGCGATGTGGTGAAAGGGCGACGCGGGCATCGACGGACCAAAGAGGCTCTGATCGCGGTCATTCGCGAACTGGAAGAACGCGAGCGCGCTCCCGTCCTCGAGCCCAAAGAAACAGTGGCAATAGGTCCGCACCTCGCCAAAAAGCTCGTCGGCCTCGCACCACGTGGCGACCAGAGGCAACCCGATGATCTCCTCGTAGAACACGCGCGTCTTTTCGAGGTCCTTCGAGACGTACGCCGTATGATGGAGCCGGGTCGGCCGTCGTGCGCTCATGCAATTCCTCCCAAGCAAAAGGCTAGGTTTTCGGCGTTCCAGCGGTCAAGCCGTTTCGTCTCTTCCAGGGGGGCCACACAGCCCTCGCGAAGCCGCTTCGCTGGGGCGTTGCCCCAGGCCCCAGCAGGGGCTCTCCGCCCCTGCACCCGGACCAGCCAGGGGCTGGACCCAAGCTCGATGAACTGCGCGATGCGCAGTTCATCGAACAGGCCCGGGTCAAGACCAGCGACGGTGTTGCCGACCAAGACCGCCGCGCTGCGGGTTCTGCTGGCAAGCCGGCTTCTTCGTCGGCCTGTTTGAAAAACTGCGCTTCGCGCAGTTTTTCAACCCTGGGTCCAGCGCCTCGCTGGTCCGGGGTCGAGGGGGCGGACAGCCCCCCGCGGGGACCGGGGCGGCGCCCCGGTGCGGCGCTTCCGTTTGCTTCAGGGAGGCGTGATGATGTGGTGCTCGTCTTCGGACGATGCGTTCATGGTCGCCCGCTTGCCGAGGCGATCCTCGTACCAGCGACGTGCCACGCGGCCGGCCACGTCACGGCTGCCGAGGCCAAAGGCGAGCGCTGCGGCGAGCGCGATGGCCCCGAGCGTCAGCGAGAAGGCGAGCGTCACGATCTCCTCGGCGATCTGGAGTTCTCGCAGCGCCATGAACGCGCCGAGCGCCAGGATGCCCGCCCGGATCGCGCCTGCGACGAGCGGACGTTGCGACGTCGTCGGCGCCTCGCCTGGCACGCTTGCTCCGTTCGTCTCCAGCATCCGCGCGCGCACCCAGTTCGCGAACAGGAGCGCGGCGCCGAAGATCACCGCCGCTGCCAGCACGTGCGGCAGGTACGCGATGATCGCCGCGATCCCTGCGGCCACCGCGCCGAGCCGCCACACGTCGGCCGTGTACATCAGCACGATGAGCATCGTCACCCAGAAGACGATCGACGCGCCCCAGCGGGAACCTTGCTCCGTTCGGTCCGCTCGCACCGCGATGCCCAGCCTGTCGACCAGCCGGTCGAAGCCCACCCGGTGCAGGAGGGGCCTCGTGATCGAGGCGAGCAGCTTCGCGATGAAATAGCCGACCACCAGGATGGCGAGACCCCACAGGAGATCCGGCAGAAACGCGAGGAAATCGTTCCACGCAGCCCTGAGCCAAAACGTGCTCCGATCCATGTTCGGTCCTCCGACCCGGAGGCCAATGCAATGCGCGGACCGGCTCGACGGGGACGTTTTCTCCGCGCGCTCCACGCCGTTCGTCCGGCGCGCGCGGGAACATCATGCATCGACGTATCGTCAGGAGTGCGGCGCGGCGGGCGCGGGCGGAGGCGGCTCCTTCGCCGGCATGTTCCGGCGAATGTAGAGCGCGGCGCCGGCGCCGATGAGCGCGGCCAGCACGACCGCGAGAATCCAGATCGCCGTCGCCGGGTTGCTTGCGGGCTCGGGGCGCGAGGAGACCTTCGCCGACGAAGGCGCGCTGTGCGGCGCCGAATGCGGCACGAAGAGCGCGGACGGCGGGGCCGGGCGTGGGCTTGCCGGGCCGAACGGTGACATGAGCGCTTCGGGCGGCGCGGGGCGCTCGCCTGGAGCGAGCGGGGGTTTGGCGCGTCCGGGCGAGATGCGTACGGTGGGCATGCGCCGCGGGTCGACGCTGCTCGCGATGGCGACCTTGCCTGCGGTCTCCGCGGGGTCCGGCACGTGCGCCGCGGGGAGCGCCGTGGGCCCCACATAGGCCCGCGCCTCGCGCTCGCCGCCGCCGACGAGGACGTTCGCTTGGTTCGGAGGGGCCGAGGGCCTGAGGACGGGGGGCGGCTCGGGCGACCCCCCCGCTCCGAACGAGGGATCGACGAGATCGCCGTCGTGCTCCGAATCCGAGGGTCTTCTCGAGCTCATGCGTCTCTTCACGCACCCCCTCGTCGCCGCGCTCCGCGGCGGCGGCGCCGTCTCGACGACGGAAGCACGGGGGCACTTTTTGCGTATCCCAGGCCCGCGAGGCCGCCAAGGGGGTATCGCGCGGCATGCGCCACTTTCCGCCCGCGCCGCTCCCGGGCCTCGTTCGCAGGGCTTTCGCGCGTGCGCATGGGACGACAGCCAACGCCGGCGGGATCACGTGCGCCCTGTCGTCAAGCTTCCGTTGATTTTTGCTCGCGTCCCTTGCACTCTGCGCTCTGGCGTCGCGTGGCGCCCACGCCCGCATCGGGCCTCTTTGCTCGGTGCGTCGTGGGGGTCGCCGGAGCGCCGCGGCGGCGCGAGCTTGCCGCTTTCGGAGCGCCGGAATCCACGGACATGAACCCGCTCGTCCCCGACTTCATCCTGTACCAGGACACGAGGGGGAGGACCGAAGGCAACTTCGCGGCGGCGGCGCTCTTCATCGACATCCCGGGCTTCACGAACCTGACGGAGAAGCTCTTCCCGCACGGCCGCGAGGGCGCCGAGATCCTCGCCGGCACGTTGCGCTTCTACTTCGACCCGCTCATCGGCGCGGTGCACGAGCTCGGCGGGATCATCGTCGGCTTCGCGGGCGACGCGTTCACGGCCGTCTTCCCGCACTCGACGGGGCGCAACGTCGCCGAGCACGCGCTCGCCGCGGCGCTCAAGATGCGCCAGTTCTTCTTGAACCGCGCCGTCCGCGCGACGCGCTTCGGCACGTTCCCCTTCTCGTACAAGGTCGGCCTCTCGTGGGGCGCCGTCGAGTGGGGCATCGTCCGCACCTCGCCCGAGCGCGCGTACAGCTACTTCCGCGGCCCTGCGATCGACAAGTGCGCGTTGATCGAGCACCACGCCGAGAAGGGCGACATCCTCATGGATCTCGCCTTCCAGCAGCGCATCGCGGGCCGCGCCGTCACGCCCGTCGCCGAGGGCGTGCTCAAGCTCGCGGACACGTCCGACATGCCGCTACCGCCCGTGCCGCGCGTCCGCCCGCACGGCGAAGGCGCGCACTTCGTCCCGCCGGGCATCCGCGACATGCCGCCGCAGGGCGAGTTCCGCCACGTCACGAGCGTCTTCGTCTCGTTTGATCAGATCCCGAGCTTCGAGGACCTGATCAAGCTCGTCGACGTCGAGGCGAGCCGCTACGGAGGCACGTTCACGGGCGTCGACTCGGGCGACAAGGGCATCAACTGCTTGATCCACTTCGGCGCGCCGATCACGCACGAGAACGACACCGAGCGCGCGCTCGACTTCGCGCTCGGCCTCCGCAAGAACGCGCCGAAGGGGATGCAGATCCGCGCCGGCATCACCCACGGCCTCCGGTACGCGGGCTTCAACGGCGGCACCGAGCGGCAGGAGTTCGCGTGCCTCGGCCCCGCGACGAACCTCGCGGCGCGCCTCATGATGAGCGCGCCGTGGAAGGAGCTCTGGTGCGACGGCGAGGTCTCCGGGCGCGCCCAGGGCACGCACCACTTCAAGCCCGCGGGGGATCACCGCTTCAAGGGCTTCGAGCAGCCGATCAGCGTCTACACCCTCGATCGCAAGCGCGTCGCCGTGCAGCGCGAGTTCCTCGCCCGCGGCCTCGTCGGGCGCGAGCAGGAGCTCGGGGTCCTCACGACGCACCTCGCCCCGATCTTCGCCGGCCAGAACGCGGGCATCGTCTACGTCGACGGCGAGCCGGGCCTCGGCAAGAGCTTCCTCGTCGACACGTACCGCCGCAAGCTCGAGGACAACAAGAAAGAGCGCCCGATCCTCTGGATCGACGCGCGTTGTGATCAGACGCTCCGGTCGAGCTTGAACCCCTTCGAGTACGCGCTGAAGGAGTACTTCGTCCAGACGTCGGCGACGGGCCGCGAGGAGAAACACGTCAACTTCGACGACGCCCTCGATCGCTTGATCGACCGCCTCCCGGACAGCGAGGCCCTGCTCAAGCGCGAGCTCGAAAAGGCCCGCAGCGTCTTCGCCGCGATGATCGGCATCCGCTGGGACGGCTCGGTCTACGAGCGCATGGATCCCAAGCTCCGCTTCGCCGGCACGCTCGCCGCGCTCTCGCTCTGGCTCCGCGCCGAGAGCCTCCTCCAGCCCGTGATCTTCCACCTCGAAGACGCGCACTGGGCCGACGGCGACTCGCTCGAAGCGGTCAGCCACGTCGCGCAGGCCGTCAAGGATTGCCCCGTCGCGATCCTCTGCACCTGCCGCAACAACGACGACGGCAGCCCCTTCCGCATCGAGCTCGACGAGAATGTCCCGCAGCACGCCGTCACGCTCGGCCCGCTCTCGCGCGACAAGCTGCGCGAGCTCGCCGAGGGCCTCATGGGCGGCCCCGTCTCCGAGGTGCTCGCCATGTTCCTGAGCGAAAACGCGAACGGCAATCCGTTCTTCGCGCAGGAGATCATGACGTACTGGCTCGAAGCGAATCAGCTCGCGGGCAAGAAGAAAGAGAAGGAGGACACGGGCGTCTCGACGCCGAGCATTTTCCTCCTCCCGAACGACGTCAACAGCCTGCTCATCGCGCGGCTCGATCGCCTCGAACCCAAGGTCAAGCGTGTCGTCCAGGCCGCCGCCACGCTCGGCCGCGAGTTCGATCTGCGCATCCTCTCGCGCATGATGGACGACGACCCGCTCTTGCCCGAGCTCGTCCGTGTCGGCGAGGAGCAGTGCATCTGGTCGCCCATTCTTGCGCATGGGGGCTACGCGCAGGCGAGCGGAGCTACGCCCCCAAACCCCCCGTCGAAGGGCCGCTACCGCTTCAGCAACGTGCTCTTGCGGAACGCGGCCTACGAGATGCAGTCCCGCGCGCGCTTGCAGGAGCTGCACCGCCGCGCGGCCGAGGCCATCGAGGTCGCGCACGAGGACGACCTCACGGGGCAGCTCACCGCGCTCGGGCGCCACTGGCAACGCGCCGGACAACCGAAGCGCGCCCGCTGGTACTTCCTCGCCGGCGCGCGCAAGGCCGCCGAGCGATACGCCCACGGCGAGGCCAAGCGCCTTTACCGCGCCTACTTCAAGCTCACGACCGAGCCCACGCTGGAGAGCGTCGTCGTGCGTTACGAGTTCGGCCGCGACGTCCTCGAGCTCCAGGGCCGGCACGAGGAGGCCATGCAGGAGCACGTGCGTGTCCTCGACGAGGCGCAGAAGCTCGGCGATCGCGCCTCCGAGGCGCTCGGCCTGCTCGGCCTCGGCCGCGTCAACTGGGCGACGGGGCGCATCGAGAGCGCGCGCGCCTTCTACGAGCAGGCGCTCACGACGGCGCGCGAGGCGCAGAGCTTGTGGAACGAGGGGCTCGCGCTGAAGAGCCTCGCGGTCTTGCACAAGGAGCAAGGCCGGTTCGAGCTCGCGCGCACCTTCTTCGAGCAGGCCCTCGACATCGCGCGCAAGGTCGGAAATCGCCGCGACGAGGGCAAGATCCTGAGTGACCTCGCCAGCCTGCACCACCAGCAGGGCCACGTGAACGAGGCCGTCGCGCTCCAGGAGCAGGCGCAAGCCATCGCTCGCGAGCTTGGCTGAGTTCAAACGAACGCTGTCCCGGGGGCGGCGGCTGTGGGCTCGGGGGCGACCATGTGCGCTGCTCTTGCCAGGGGCGCCCCTGTTCGCAGAAGATGGCGGCCCCCCGAGCTTCTCCCGACGACGACGATGGAAGGGCAGCAGAGTCCGCCGATGCCTTCGACGCCCGCGCCCTCCCTCGGGCGTGGGCTCCGTGGATCGCGCGTCCTGTCCGGCCTCTTCGCGGGCGCCATGTCGGGCACCCTCGTCGCCACGTTCAGCATCACGCTCGCGGCGCTCATTTTCTCCGGCAATCTGACGAGGTACCTGCCGGCGGGCATCGGCATGGCCCTCGCGGGCTCGGCCATCATCGGCGCGATCGTCGCCCTCGGCAGCTCCTACCGCGCCGTCATCGCCGCGCCGCAGGAGAACACGGCCGTCGTCCTCGCCCTCGTCGCCTCGGGGATCGGCAGTCACATCACGGCCAAGGGCGGCGATCCTTTCCCCACGATCGTCGCGGTCTGCTCGCTCTCCGCGCTCGTCACGGGGGGCCTCTTCCTCGTCCTCGGCGGCCTTCGCCTCGGCACCCTCGTCCGCTTCATCCCGTACCCCGTCGTCGGCGGGTTTCTCGCGGGCACCGGATGGCTCCTCTTCACGGGATCCATCTCGGTCATGGTGGGCACCGAGTTCTCCCTCGCGTCCTTGCCGCTGCTGCTCCGCGCGGATGCGATCGTCAACTGGGTCCCGGGCCTCACGCTCGGGCTCTTCTTGACGATCCTGCTCCGGCGCTACCACCACTTCCTGCTCTTGCCGGGCCTGCTCGTCTTCGCCGTCGCCATGTTTTACGGCGTCCTGTACGCGGCGGGCGGCACCGTCGCCGAGGCCCTCGATCGCGGCATGCTCCTCGGCCCCTTCCCGAGCGGCGCCCTCTGGCCGCCGATGGCGCCATCCGAGGCGCTACGCATCGACTGGGCCGAGATCGGCGCGAACGCGGGCAACCTCTTCGCGATCACCATGCTCGCGACGATCTCGATCCTGCTCAACGCCTCGGGCCTGGAGATCGCGACCGAGCGCGAGATCGACCTCGATCGGGAGCTCCGCGCGACGGGCATCGCGAACCTCGCGGCGGGCCTCGGCTTCGGCATGGTCGGCTACCTCTCGCTCAGCGAGTCGACCTTGAACCACAAGGCCGGCGCCGAGAGCCGCATCGCGGGCATCCTCTCCGCGTGCATCTGCGCCGCGGCCCTCTTCTTCGGCGCCTCGGTCTTCTCGTACTTCCCGAAGCCCGTTCTCGGCGGCTTGCTCGTCTTCCTCGGCGCGGGTTTCCTCCTCGAAACCCTCTACGACTCCTGGTTCCGCCTCCCGCGCGTCGAGTACGGCCTCGTCGTCATCATCCTCGTCGTCATCGCCTGGATCGGCTTCCTCCCGGGGATCGGCGTCGGCATCGTCGTCTCCTCCGTTCTCTTCGCGGTCAACTACAGCCGCATCGACGTCATCAAGCGCGCGGCGGTCGGCTCCGACGTCCGCAGCAACGTCGAGCGCAGCGCCGGGGACGAGCTCACGCTGGAGGAGCGCGGCAGGGAGCTCTACATCCTCCAGCTCCAGGGCTACATCTTCTTCGGCACTTCGTACACGCTGCTCAAGCGCGTGCACCACCGCATGCTCAGCGAAGATCCCGCTCCCACGCGGTACGTCCTGCTCGACTTCCGTCACGTCGACGGCATCGACTCCTCCGCCGTCCTCTCCTTCGTCCGCCTGCGCAAGCTCGCCGTGTCGAACGGCGTCACGCTCGTGCTCACCGACCTCCCGAGCGCCGTCCGCAACCAGCTCGAACGGGGCGGGTTTGCCGACGGATCGAGGCGCGTCCGTTTCTTCCCCGACCTCGATCATGGCCTCGAGTGGTGCGAGAACGAGGTCTTGCGCGCGGCGCCGCCGAGCCTGCTCCCGCCGACGAAGCTCATCGACGAGCTTGATCGTGTCTTCCGCACCCGCGAGTTCGTCGCGGGCTTCCTCGAATACCTCGAACGTGTCGAGGCGCCCGCGGGCTACCAGATCTACCGCCAGGGCGACGTTTCGAAGGACCTCTACCTCATCGAGTCCGGCGAGCTCACGGCCTGGCTCGAGCTCGACGGCGGCAAGACCAAGCGCCTGCGCACGATGGGCCCGGGCACCGTCGTCGGTGAGTCGGGCCTCTACCTCGGCACGCGCCGCTCGGCCACGGTCGTCACCCTCCGGCCCACGGTCCTCTATCGCCTCTCGCTCGGCGCGCTCGAGCGCATGACGCGCGAAGCGCCGCACCTCGCGGCCGCGTTCCACCAGTTCGTCGCTTGCCTGCTCGCCGAGCGGATGGTCCTCGCGACGGGCGCATCAAAGACCCTCTTCAACTGAGGCGAAAGCCCCGGGCGCCATGAACATCCTCCCGAGGCTCCTCTGCACGGCGACGATGGCCGGGACGCTCCTCGCGCCGCGCCTCGCGTCGGCCGACGGCGCGCTCCGCACGGTCCTCGTCATCGACGCCTCCTCGTCGATGCGCGGCACCGATCCCAAGGAGCTCCGCAAGGTCGCGGCCGAGCTCTTCGTCGACCTCACGCGGAGCGGCGACGAGCTCGCGGTCGTTGGCTTCGACGGCGCCGCGCGCGACGCCATGGCCTCGCTCGTCGTCGTGCGGACCCCCGACGATCGCGCCGAGATCAAGCGCGCCGTCCGCGCCGTCGGCAACGACGGCAACTGGACCGATTTCACCGCCGGCCTCGAAGGCGCGCGCCGCCTCCTCGAGGCCAAGCCGCGCGCCCCGGGCGACCAGGACCTCATCGTTTTCCTCACGGACGGCCGCTGTGATCCCGACCCGCGTGGCCCGCTGG
Source organism: Polyangium fumosum (assembly GCF_005144585.1). Taxonomy (GTDB): domain Bacteria; phylum Myxococcota_A; class Polyangia; order Polyangiales; family Polyangiaceae; genus Polyangium; species Polyangium fumosum. The sequence goes on from NZ_SSMQ01000035.1 coordinate 52,406, forward strand.
CAGACGCCGCGCGCGCGTCCGGCGGCAAGGCCCGGGTCGAACAAGTTTGTCAGGCCAAGGTTCTCGACGACCTCGTCCCCTCCCTCGGGAAAACCCGTATCTACGCCGTCGGGTTGTCCAAGAGCGCCCCCCGCGCCTTCCTCGACGACCTCGGCCGCCGCACGGGGGGCATTGGCGTCGCGACGGACCGCCCCGACGAGCTCCCGCGCCTCTTCGCCGACATCTACGCCCGCCTCTTTGGCAGCCGCCTCTCCGAGGGCGCGTCCGCGCCTTCGATCTCGGTCCCCGTCGACGAAGGGGCGAGCTCGCTCGACCTCGTCCTCGTCGGCCCCCCAAAGCTCGGCATGCGCCTCTTCGACCCGAAGGGCGCGGAGGTCTCCACCACGGGCGACCGTCCCGGCGTGTATTTCTCGGACAACCCTGCGTACCGCCTCCTGCGCCTCGACGCCCCCGAGCCCGGCGCGTATCGCCTCGACGTCGCCGGCGGCGGCACCGGCGGCCGGTATGCGGTCCTGCAAAACCTCGACTTGCATCTCGCATTCCCGGGTTTGCCTGAGGTCCTCGAAATCGGCAAGAGCGCCACCCTGAAGCTCCGCCTCGCCACCCCGGGCGGCAAAGCCCCCTCGAAGACCTTCCTCGACCGCCACGCGTTTTCCCTCGCGGCCGTGGAAGGCGTGAACGCCTGCGACGACGTGGCCCTCGCCGCGGCGGCCCCCATTCCCCTCCGCGCGCTCCCGGACGGCTCGTTCGAGGCCACGATCACGCCCTCGAAAAAGGGTGCCTTGTGCCTCCTCGGCCGCATGAGCCCGGGGGAATCCGGCGTCCTCACGCGCGAGACGCGCAGCGCCGCCGTCCGCGTCATTCCTCCGATTCACCTGAAGGCCACCCTCACCACGCCGTTTGGCGTGATGAAACAAGGCACCGTCAACACCGCGTCGATCTCCCTCGAAGGCAGTGAGGTCGGCGAGCTCATCTTCGCCGATATCGAAAAGGAAGGCCTCGCCCCGGGGATGTCCCTCTCGCGCCGCGACGTCGAGATTGGCCCTGCCACGGCCAAGCGCCTCGATATCGCCCTCGTCGTCGGCCGCGACGCGCCCCCGGGCCCGCGCGAGATCACGCTCCGCATCGTCCCCAAGAAGCCGCAGGGCTTCGAGGATCGCGCGGTCACCGTCCGCGTCCCGGTCACGATCGTCCCGCTCACGTTTTGGGAGCGATATGGCCGCACCCTTCAAGGCGGCCTCCTCTGCCTCTTTACCTTGTTCTTGGTCCTCGGCCTCATGCTCCCGGCGCGATTCCGGCGCACGGCGATCCTCCATTACGAAGATCGCCGCGACCCCGATCTCCCGCGCCAGGCCAAGTTCCCGCTCGGGGCCAAGGCGCGCGCGGGTCTTTATCGATCGGCGCGTGTCACCGTCGGCCCGATGGGCCCCGTGCTGCGCGGCGGCGTCGTCGAGCTCCGCGCCGGCCCCGGCGGCGCCGTCCTCGCCCGTCCTGCGGCGGGCAAACGCGCGACGGAGCTCCCGCGCGACGACGATTTCAGCGCGGGCGAGCCCCGCGAGCCCCGGCTCGTGAAAGGCTGGTTCCGCGTCTCTCCGGGGGTGAAATACGCGATCGAGGGGACGGGGCTCGTCTTCTGGTGGAATCCGCGGTAGGTGGCACCGACGAGAACGGCGACTACGACCTCTACGCGTTCCTACCGGCAACGCAGTATACGCTGAGGGCGGGGTGGTTCTGCGTGATCGACGGCGGCGCGAGTCAGAAGGACTACCCGCTCGCCACGTCCAGCTTCACCACAGCCGCGCCCTGAGCGCGGAGCCTGGAAAGATCCGCTTTTCACGAGCCTTCCGTCTCTGGTACGGTCGGCGCCCCCCGCGGTGAGACCCTCCTCCACTGTGACGGAAACGACGCCCCGTCCCGCGACGATCGTGGCCCGGGGCGGCGGCACAGAATCATCACACCCAACGACGATACCATCGAGGTGAATATGACGACGAATCGAGAACTGGGGTATTTGTGGTCGCTCAAGCAGAAGTGCAACGTTGACAAATTGCCGACGCTCGAGGCGTATGATGGCTATCTGAAGGCGATTCTCACGTGCGCCAATGGAGATGGCAACCTGACGCCCGCAGAAAGAGAGTGGGTGATCGGGCATGGGTCTGCGGTGGGCGCGCTCGACTCGTTGCTGGACGAGCTCAAGACCTACAAGGCCGACGAAGACATCGAGAAGCTGCTCGCCATGAGCCCGCAGGCGGATGCTTCACGGCGCGTCCTCATTTACGACGCGGTTCGAGCTTGCAGCGCCGATGGGGAATACAACGACCGGGAAAAGGCCACGGTGCGCAAGATGGGCGCGAAGCTCGGGATTTCCGAGGATTTGATCCGCCAGATCGAAGACGTCGCCCTCGAAGAAGCCCGACTGTGGGAGCGACGGGTGAAGCTCGTGTATCCGGCGGGGACGCCTCCGACGCTGCGCGTGGACACCCCCTCGTCCGACCCGGCCTGAAACCCCCGGCGTGACACCGAGGGACCCCCCCGCGGCGCCTCCCCGGTGAGACCCGCATCCACTGTGACGGAAACGACGCCCCGACCTGCCTGGCGACGATCCTGAAAGCTCGAACCGGCGGACGACCCATCCTCGCCGAAAAAACGGCTCCGTTTTTTGTCGTCGGACCCATCCCTTTCGAAAAAATGGAAGCCGAAACGGCGACCTGTTCCTTCCTTTCCAGGCCGCGCCTCTCCTCGGCGGGCCGCGGACCGGTCGAGCGCCCGTTCGTGTCGTCGTTTTCTTGAAAACGACCCTCCCGCGGCGGACCGTGGGGAGGCGCGTCCGGCGACGGATGCGTCGCTCGGCGACGGGGGGAGAGGTTTTTTCGGCGAGGAAGGTCTCCGGCGTGATGGGACGTCCGGGGAACGCCGGACGGTGCGTCGAGAGCCTTTCCCCGGTTCCGCCGCCGCCGTTGCCCTTCTTGCCGGCGCTCGCGTCGGGAATGATCTCGTGGATCTGCGCCTCGGTGAGGCCGAGGGTCTTGAGGTCGCTCACGCGAGGGACTCGGCCTTCTTGGCCGCATCGAGGATCTCCTTCGCATTTCCGAGCGCCTTGACCCCCGGCCCGGGCCTCATCGTGATCCTCACGTCGACGGCGCGCTGCCGGTGCGCATGGCCATGAACTTGTCGCGGAGCTCGTGGAGCTCCTCGAGCTGGTGGTTGAGCTCCACGCTCGTTTCCCCCGGGGGCCGCAAGGGTTCCTTGCTCGCTTGGAGCTTTCGCTCGATGTCGGCGATCCACGGCTCGACCACGGCGAGCCCCGCCTCGGGTTCGTTGCTCCTCAGGCAGACCTTCACGTACATCTCTGGATACATCCAGCTCTCGTCTTGGCCCACGCGGACGAACTCTTCCCAGGCGTCTCGGCAGGCCTGGAATGGCGCGCGAAGACTGCAAGCTGCCATGAGGATCGCCTCGGCGGTCTTTGCCCCTATATCGAGCACACACGCCTCGAACGCCTCGCCCTCGCCCGCGCGCGCCACGAATTCCGCCTCGACCCGTCGGTAGTCGGCCTCGACATCGGCGAAGCTCCGATCGAGCGATTTTCCGTAGGTCTTGAAGACGGCATGGTGCGCCTTCCGGAACTCGTCGTAGAGCGCGTCGGCCTGCTCTTCCTCCGGGGTGATCGGGGGGGCTGCCTCGTCCTCGCGGCGGGTGTCTTGCCACGGGACGACCTCGCCCCGTTTCTGGGCCTCGAGCACGTCCCGGAGGTTCCCCAGGTCCTCGAGCTCGTGTTCGTAAAAGCGCGCCGGGTACTCCGTCCCCGTCCCCCTGGCGTCCTCGAGCAAGCGCTCGAGCTTTGTGATGAGCGGGTCGAGCACCACGAGCCCCTCGTCTGGCCGCTCGTCGTACGCACAGCAGTCTCCATAAGCCCGTGTCTTCCAGCACTCTGTTTCGATGCTCGAAAAGCCGAGACGAACCAGATCGTTCCACGCCTCGCGGCAGACCTCGAAGGGCGGATGCTTCTCATGGGCTAGCAACAGGATGTGTTCTGCGATGCGTCGTGGGATCTCCCGCACAGCGACATCGTCGTCGCCGACGCGCGCCAAAAACTCCACTTCGAGCTTGCGGAAGTCTTCCACGCCCTCGGCGAAGCTCCGGGTTCGCTCTAGCGACTTGACCAACAGAGCGCCGCACGCCCTGGCAAACGCCTCCGCCTCATCTTCCGTGGTCATCGATTCCAACCCTTGGCTACCAATCTGTGCAAGAAGCTTTGCCGTCTATCAGGTCGACATGAGCAGGCCACTTCTTGTTTTGGGGATTCGTGCACTTTTGCCAGCACGCAGTGCATCTCGTTTCATGCCACGAACGCGACCACCGGCCCCCGAGAGGTGTGCCCAGACAATTTTTCAAAGTCTCATCACACTCGTCTCTCCACTTCTGCCTCCTCGTGATCGCCTCCGCCGCCCCCACCGCGACCGTGGCCGTGACCGTCACGCCGACGGCGATCGCGAAGGCTTCGATGATGACCTCGGTGAAGACGACCGTGACGACCACGATCGTCACCACCTCCCCGATCGGCCCCCGCTCCGGCATCCCCTGCCCGTTCGCCGCTGCGGGCCTACGCAACAGGCCCTTCGCGAGGACATCCTCGGGCAACGTCATGCCGCGCAGGGCGATCCGCATGCAACCCCGACGTCCGGATTGGGCTGGCCCGTCGTCTCCACCTCCACGACACGGCCTTCCTGGTCGACCTTTATCGAGGCGTCGAGCGTGTAGTATCCGGGCTCGATGGTGCTTTTGAGCTCATCCACGCATGCCCTGAGGCGCTCTGCGGTGGCTTCAGGCACGCGCGGCCGGTCCTCGGGCGCCGAAGGACGGTAAATCCTCACCGACGAGCAGCCAAGCGGCAGGAGCGAGAGCGTCAGGCAACCGAGGAGGCCCAGGGCGAGGAGGGGGCGCCAGCGCGGACGTCGCATTTCCTGGATCGGAACAGAAGCGCCGAACGCCTGTCAATGCAGCGGTCGGGATCAGGCTGCGCCCCTTCGCCTTTGTCGGAGCCCTGACCGCCCCAGGACCAGGCCGACGTTCACGACTGCGCCACGCGCCGCCGCCGCCTGGAAAGATCCGCTTTCCACGGCCCTTCTGTCTCTGGTACGCTCTGCGCCCCCCGCTCTCGGGGAGGGGAAATCGCATGCCGCTCAGCGAAAAGAAGATCGCCCCCGCGTTTTTCATTGGCCTCGGGGGCGCGGGAGGCGCCATCGTCGACGAGCTCGCCCGCAAGGTGAAGCAGGAAGACTCGTTCGAGCGATACAAGGACCTCGTTCACTTCTTCGCGTTCGACACCGACGCCGACGACCTCGCGCGGCTCGTCTGGATCGACGCGGCCCACAAGTTCGTCCTGTCGGACTTCGACAAGCCCGAGTACGTCGAGCTCAAGCGTGGAAAGCTCCACGCCAAGCCCGATCCCCTCTTCGAGCAGTGGTGGCCCGCGTGGTATCAGCCCCGCGCGCACCGCGGCAAGGGCGCCGGCCAGATTCGCATCGAGAGCCGCCTCTCGCTCTACCACCACCTCGAAAACGATCGCGCCAAGATCCTCGAGACCCTGGAGAAGGCGATCCGGCGCGCCTACGACGTCCACAACCCCTTCCGCGCCAACAAGGCCGCCAAGATCCACATTTATGCCTCCCTCGCCGGCGGCACCGGCTCCGGCGGCTTCGCCACGATGGCGCTCACGGTCCGGCGCCTCCTCGGCGGCCAGCGTGGGCATCGCATCATCGGCACGTTCGTCCTGCCGAACGTCTTCCGCGGCAAGGGCCTGCCGCCGAACCAGTTCGACAAGATCATGTCGAACGGTTATGCGGCCCTGCAGGAGCTCGAGCTGCTCCAGAGCGCCAGCCCCGCCGCGCCCGCCCGTTTCCACTACGACCCGGACAACCCCGAGCGTGTCCTCGTCGACCGGCCGCCGTTCGATCAGGTCTATCTCGTCGAAGAGAAGACCGAGAGCGGCGTCGTTCTCGCCGACTCGCAGGAGGTCTACCCTGCGATTTCCGACGCCGCGCACGCGCAGATCTTTACTTCCATCCTCGATCGCGAGGGCTCGACGCTCGACAACGACACGCGCGAGCTCATGCAGCTCGACGAGCAGGCCTTCACGAAGTCGTTTGGCTCCTTCGGCATCGGCGCGCTCGTCCTGCCCGTGGAGGACGTCCTCGAACACGCGGCCTTGAAGCTCGGCGCGGAGCTCTTGCTCGCGGCCGTGCCCGGGGGCAGCGCGGCCCTCGGCGACGGCGCCGATCTCGACGCGGCCGATCAGGCCTTCGTTCGCGGCCTCGAGAGCAAGGCCGAAGGCAAGGGCGAAGAGTCCGAGCCGTATCGCCGCGCCGTCGAGTGGGCGCGCGGCGGCGGCAGCGGCGGCGAGGGCACGATCGGCGCGTTCCTCCGCCGCACGCGCGAGGACGTCGCCAAGCGCATCGACGAGGCCATCAAGCTGCGCGGCTGGGACGAGGCCGAGCTCTCGGCGTTCGAGCGCGACCCCGAGCGCGTCCGCTCCGAGACCGCGCAGGCCTTCGCCGCGCTCAAGGTCCAGGTCGGCAAAAGCGAGGACGCCGCGCGCGAGCGTGCGCGCGAGGCGGCGTTGCGCGTCGCGGCCGAGTCCGGCGAGCTCTCGCTCACCGAGCTCGCGAAGGACAAGGGCCCGACCGAGGCGCGCTACTTCCACGCCTTGCTCCGGCAGGCCGTCGCGGCCGAGCAGGAGACGGCGCGCAAGGCCTACGAGCGTGGCCTCGTCCTCACGGACGGCCGCCTCGGCGAGGACTTCAAGCGCCGCGTCGACGAGCTCGCCGCGGCCGCGCCCGAGACGCTGCTCGAAAAACTCCCGGGCCGGGAAAACGATTACTTCGAGGTCGCCGCCTCCTTCGCCGGCTGGTATCGCGACGTGCTCGACGGCCTGCGCGCCCGTATCCGCGCGAATGCCTTGATCGAATACTTCTCGGCTGTCCTGCGCGAGCTCGATCGCCGCCGTTTGTCGAGCTTCCATTTCTTCGCGCGGGTCGATCGCATTCAGCGCCGCCTCGAAGAGCGCGCGGCTCGTATCGTCGCCGCGGGCGGCCGGCGGCACGAGGGCGGCGACGCGAATCGTTACGTCCTCGATGTCGAGGTCCTCCAGGATCACCGCACCGGCCGTCGCTTGTGGGATCACCTTTATGCGCGCCTCGTGCGCCCGAGTGATCTCCAGCTCTCCGGCGCGCTCTCGCGCCTCGCGACGGTCGCGAGCCAGGGCGGTGCGGAACAGGACATCGAGCGCCGCATCATCGACGACCTCGTGCAGCTCGCCTCGGCCGCGCTGCGCGCCCGCATCGCGGGCGGCCTCGAAGAGCGCGGTTTGCGTATCGACGAAGAGCTTCGTTTCGAGGCCCAGCTCGTCTCGGCCACGCGCAGGCTCGAGCGCCGCGGCGGCCCGCTCCCGCCCGCGTCCGATCCGCAGTGGATCGAGGAAGCGCGCCGCACGCCCGAGGATGAAATCCAGAAATACGTCAAGGACAAGCTCGAATTCGCGGCTGCGAAATGCGCGCCTTTCCTGACGCTCGGCGCGGGCGCGCCGCTCCTGCCCGACAAGGCGTACGTCGTCATGCACGGCGATTACGAGCGCACGCTCGGGCCCATGCTCGCGCACCTCGCCACGCACCGCGTCGATCGTGGCCAGATCGTCGCTTCGGACCACCCGTACGAGATCATCTTCTACCTCGCGCGGCTCGGCTGCCCGCTGCACGCCGTGAAGAGTTTGTCCGATTATGAGCGCCGGTACCGCGCCGTGAAGGACAAGGAACTCGCCGAGGGCGCGAAGGTGCCGGGGTTGCCCAAGGGCGTCCCGCAGATCCCGCTGCACATCGATCGCAACTGGGAGGGCGCGCCGGACACGGAGACGCGCCTCTTCCGCATCTCGATCGACGGCGTGCGCGAGAACGACTCCAAGCTCGCCTGGACCGAGCGGCTCTCGCATGTCCAGAAGAAGGCCAGCGAGGAGCAGGTCCGCACGGACGACATCCGGGATTTCACGCTCGCCATTGCGTTTGGTATCATCCGCCGCACCGAGGGCGTCTACCTGATCGAGGACCCGGACCTCCCGGAGGAGCGCCGCAAGCTCGGCAAATTCCGCGACCAGGCCTTTACGAGTTACAGCGGCCGTATCGACGCGCAAAAGACCTGGGTGCGTCGCGCGTATGCCGCAGCGCTCCTCCGGATCGAGGAAGACCGCAACCTCGCCGCGCTCGTCTCGCTCGTCGCGGCGCACGTCGCCGACATCGAGCGCCTGGTCAAGCTCGCCGACGGTGCGGGCGGCAAACCCGAGCTCGACCACCTCGCCCGCGAGCTCGAATGCCTCGCGGGGTTCCGCCGGGAAAAAGGGCTCTGAGGCCCCGGGGGGCGCGTGCGCGGAATCGACGATCGAACGAGGCGCCCCACGCTGCTCGTCGGCGTGGGCGCCTTCGGCCGTGACGTCGCGCGCGCGGCCCGCGGCGCCTCGCTCGTCGCGCTCGACGTCGCCCTCGGCGCGGACGGCAAAACGGACGGCGCCGCGCTCGATCCTTCCGCGAAAGATCCATATACGCCCGTCGTGAAGCGCGCCGAGGACGCCCTCGCCGCGCTGCTCGACGTCGGCCATTACCTCGGCTCCTCGTCCCCCACGGACCCGCGTGGCCCGCTCTGCGACGTCCTCGTCGTCGCCGACCTCGGCGAGTCGTCCGTCGCGCCCCTCGTCGCGCCCCTCGCCGCCGCGCTCGCCTCGGGCCTGCGCCGCGCCTTTTCGGCCATCCTCCGCTCCGGCGACGGCGCGCTCGTCGTTTGCCCCCTCCTGGTTTGCCCCCGCGCCGGCGATCGAGCCGTCATGGCGCGCGCCGCCTCGTCCCTCGCCGAGCTGTCCCGCCAAACCTCCTCCTCGGCGCGCGCGCGCCTCGGCGGCCGCGTGTATCTCGTCGAGGACCAGAGCGGCAAATACCTCCTCTCCCGCGCCGAGATGGTCCGCTCCTTTGCCGCGTTCCTCTCGACCTTGTGCTTGCCGCCCGTGCGCGACGACGATCGCGGCGTTCGTCGCCTCGTCGAGGACGACGGGCCGCCGGGCACCTTCGCCACCTTTGCCTGCGCGAGCCTCGTCTTTGATCACGCGGCGCTCTCACGGATCGCTGCTGCGCGCCTCGGCCGCGAAATCCTCGCGCTCCTCCGCGCGCCCGTGGATCCGGCCGCGCTCGACATTGCCTCGCTCGCCGCGCCGCTCGTCCCCACGCAGAGCCGCCTCGACACCGAGCTCGGCGAGGCCGAGCCGCTCGCCGAATGGCTCGCGCCGCCGACGATCGACGTCCCCCCGATCGAATGGGACGACGATCCCGAGACGCTCCTCGAACGCAAATTCGGCTCCCTCTACCGGGCGCGCGCCGAGGCCACGATCGCCGCGTTCCGGGACGAGGTCGAGCGGTTCCGCATGGACAAACTCGCGGCCGCGCTCGAACAACGCGGCAAGGTCCGCCTCGAAGGCGGCGCGCGCGCCATCGAGACGCGTGTCGCCGAGCTCGTCGCCGAGCGCCCCACGGGCCACGCGCGGGCGCTCTTGGTTTTACGGGACGCACGCACCCGGGCCAAGGGGTACCTCGACGAGGTCGTCCGCGCGATCGAGGCGCCCGAGCTCTCGCCGCTCCCGGCCTCGCCGCTCGCGGAAAAACTCGCGGCCCTGGAGGAGGCCATCTCCTACCGCCCGCGCCCGCGCCGCATGGTCGTCCTCGGCGCGGCCCTCGGCCTCGTCTCCGCGCTCCTCCTCTCGGGCGTGCTCGTCTCTTCCTATCGCGCCCTGCTCGCGCCTTTCCCACCTTTTTTCGACGCCGTCTCGCCTTTGCCGGCCGGCCGCCTCCGCCCTTTTTTCACCCCGCCCGTCCCGCTCCTCGCCGGCGTCGCCCTCTCGGCCTATTCGACGGGCTATCGGCTCTGGAAGCACCGCAAACGCCACCACAACTGGGCCTGCGAAGCCAGGGACGACCTCGCGCAGTCGATCGCGCGGCACATCCGCGAAGACCTCGTCGGCCATTACGAGCGCCGCTTGCATTACGCGCGCCTCCTCTGGGTCCAGCGCGTCCTCGCCCACCTCCTCGGCCGCATCGAGCAGGCCCTCGCCGCCCTCGAAGCCACGCGCGCAGCCCTCGCCGCCGCCGACCGCGCCTTGCACCGCGAAGAACACGAGGGCGAGCGAAACCTCTTTTCCGGGGGCATGCTCGCCTCCTCGGTCTTGCACGCCTCCATCGTCGGCCCCGACGACGTCGACGCCATTTACGCTGAAATTCGCCCGCCCGAGCCGAGCGCCGCGGCCGAACGCTGGCTCCGCGAGAGCCTCGCCGAGCGCCCCTGGACCGAGGCACCGTTCGCGGCGCACGACGACCTCCTCGCCTTTTGCCGCGCCGAGCTCGAATCCTTCGAGAAGACCTCGCCCTTCGAGGAAGGCAAATCCGCGCTGCACAAGGCTGCCGAAGCCTCGGCCAAGGGCTTCCTCCGCCGCCTCTTCCTCAAGCTCTCGCCCGGCCTCGAGCTCGCCCCGAAATATGCGGCCGAGGCACCCGCTCCGCTCCGTCTCCTCTTCGCGCCGCCCGAGGCGCGCAAGCTCGTCGACGCCACGCTCGCCGAGGGCGGCTTCGAGGGCGCCTGGGACGTGCGCGCGCTCTCTCCGGATCCCGGTTCGATCCTGCTCGTCGTCGCGCGCACCGGCCTGCCGCTCGAAGCGCTCGCCCTCGCGCAGCCAGACGATGGGGGTTCCGCTCGGACGAACCGAGCTGCGCCCCCAAATCCCCCGGAGGAATCGTGATCGACGCGCTCCTCACGCTCCTCGGCGAATTGTCGCGCCTCGCCCAGGCCAAACCCATTCGCACGAGCCTCGGCGGCATGGCCGTCGCCCTCGCGATCCTCCTTTACCTCGGTGCCCTCGCCAAAGCTCGCTTCGAGCTCCGCGCCGTCCGCGTCTCCACCGGCCCTCTTTTTGCGCTCGCCGGCCTCGTCGTCCTCGCGCTCTCGCTCGTCGTGGCGCTCGTCGACGCCCTGCTCGCCCATTACGACATGCTCCTCATCGAGGAGCGCGTGCTTTTGCTCCTCGCGCCGGGGGAGGGGTGGGAAGCTTATGAGGCCTTGCGCCGGATCCTCGCCCTCGCCGCGGGTGGGCGATTCATGCTCCCCGGCCCCGTGCATGTGCCGCTCGCCTTGCTCCTCGGCGCCGTGGTGTACCTCGGCCTCGTGTTCTGGGCCGCGCGCACGCTCGAAGAGCTCGGCTCGCTCGAACAGAAGCCCGACGACGTCCTCGCGCGCGAGCGGCTCGAACAGCAAAAAGCCATCGCCAAGGCCCTGGCCGAGGGGCGGCCGCTCCCGGTCAAACCCGTCGAGAGCGCGCCGCTCGCCGACGATCGCTTCGGCCGCGTCTTCAAGCTCCTCGGCCACTGGACGAGCGTCGAATACGTCGAGGCGCGTTTCGTGCGCTGGCAAGGCCCGCTCGTGTGGGCCCTTTCCGGCCTCGCCGCGCTCGCCCTCCCGGCTGCGCTCGCGGGGCATTTCCCAGCCCCGCTCTGGGTCGGCGCTGCGATTGCGCTCGACGGCCTGCGCAGAAACCTCGCGACCCGCACGAAGAGCCCCGACCCGCCCGAGGCGGAGAAAAAGGAAGAACCGCCCGCGCCGAAGCCCGAGCTCCGCCCGCTCGTCGAGGCCATTCATGCGGCCCAGGGCCCCTTGCTCCTTCCCCCCGAGACGCCCGGCGTCGAGCCCGCCCGTATCTCGCCCGGGACCGATTTACGCGCCAAACGTCTGCTCGACGATCTCTCGCGCGAGCTCGGCGCCGCAAAGGGGCTTTACGTCCACCAGGGCCTCGCGTGCGACGCCTTCGAGGATCGGAAGAACATCCTCCTCTGCACGCCGCCGCTCTCGGGAAAAACCACGACCCTCGACCTGCTCCTGTTTTACGCGCTCCTCGTCGAGGCCGAGAACGTCCTTTGGCTCGCGCCCTCCGCCGCCGCCGCGCGCGTGGCCGAGCGGCGTGTCCTCGCGCGGGCCGAGGCCTTGCGCTGGAAATGGAACGTCCACGCCGCGAACATCGCGTCCGGCGCGGGCGCGGCCGATCCCACGCACGCATCACCGTCGCTCGTCTTCGCCGACCCCGAGGGCGTGCACCGCGAGCTTTGCGGCCGACAGAAGGAATGGTCCGCGTTCCTCGGCGGCCTCGGCCTCGTCATCCTTCCGGACCTCGAAGAATGGCACGGCGCCCCCGGCGCGCACCTCGCCTTGCTCCTCCGCCGCCTCCGCCGCGCCGCCTCGCGCGCCTCCTCTCGCACCTTCGAGCGAGGCGAGCGGATTCGTTTCCTTTGCACGGCCGATCCATCCTTTCGCGACCTCGGCCAGCTCGGCGAGCGCCTCGTCGGCCGCCCCATGCTCGTGCTCGGCCCCGAGGTCGACGGCGCGCCGCGTCCGCCGATCGTCTCGTATTTCCTCCCCCCGCGCCCGCGCGCCCAGGCCGATGTCCATCCCGCCGTGCGCGCGCTCGGCGAATCCCTCGCGCAGGGTTTTTCCGCGGAGCTCTTCGGGTATGACGACGTCCTCTCGCGGGCCGACGTCGCGCGGGCAAACGAATGGACCCTCGGCCGCGACGTCGCGACCCGCGGCCGCGCCTTCGCCGAAGAACGCCACGAGCTCTCGCGCGCCCTCTCCGAGGCCGAAGTCGTCATCGCCCGCGTCCGCGCCGCGACCTACGGAAAGAGCCCGATCCTCGCCGCCCACGTCGGCTTTCGCGCCGCCACCGTGCCCGAAGCGCGCGTCGCCGCCCTCGGCGCCGGCGAGCGTGTCGGCAAGGCCATCGCGCCTCCGAAGCCCGAGCCCAAAGAGGTTTCGCCGGCAGAGCCGGAAACCCAGCAATCACCTGGCGAGCTTCAGGCCGACGCCATCGCGCAGGCGGATCTCGAACGGAAAGTCCTCGTCCTCTGGCAGCCCGATCCCGACCCGTTCTCCTCGCTCCTCGCGGCCGAGCGCCCGCTCTTCCGCCACCCCGACCTCGACCTCGGCTGCGCGCTCGTCGTGGATCCGCTCGCTGAGGCCATTCAACGCGCGCACCTCCGGGCGGCGCTCGTCGAGGCCTCGTGGACCGAAGACGAGCTCGCCGCGGACTTCTCGCGCCCCCTCGTGCAACATGAGCTTTCCCCCGCGGAAGGCACCTCCATGGAGGCCACGCGCCTCGCGCGGACCGCGCATACCGTCCTCGATCCGGAGACCGGCGAGCGCCGCGAGGTCCTCCGGATCTCCGCGGCCGGCGAGGCGCACCCGGCCCTTTGCTTCGACGTCGCGGCCGAGCCTGCGCGGCTCGTCGATCGCCACACGGGCGAGGTCCTCTACGGCGTCGAGCGCGCGCGTATGCTCTCGGCCGCGTATCCCGGCCGTATCTTCGTTTTTCGCGGCGGCCGGTACGTGGTCAAACCCGCCTCCGAGCAGGACGGCCTCGCTGCCGGCCGCGTCGCGTGCGAGCGCGAAGAGCGTTTGCTCGTCACGAGCCCCATTCGTGAGGTCTCCGTCACGCCGATCGAGCGCCGCAAAGAAGCGTCGTCGAAGGAGGGTAGGGAAGGGGAGCGCGCCGAGCGCCGCGCCGAGCCGCTCCGATCGCTCGGCGGCGCGCAATTCGTCTTCGAGCGCAGGCTCGTCGAGGTCGAGGAGCAGAGCCTCGGCCTGCGCCGCCACGGCCCCGACGGAAAGCCGCGCGACGTGACCCTCTACGCCGAGCCGCTCGTGCATCGTTATGCCACGAAGGCCGCGGTCCTCGCCCTGCCCGAGACCTCGTTCGGTGCGATCGGCGAGGGCACGCTCCACGCGCTCGTGCACCTCTTCCGCGTCACCTTGCCCGCGTTCGTGTGGTGCCGCGAGGAGGACCTGCTCATCGTGCGCGCTGCGCGTTTCGGCGCCGCCGCGACCCCTGCGATCGCATTCGTCGACGCGCATCCGGGCGGCGTGGGTTTCTCCGAGGCGGTGACGCTCGATGTCCTGCGCGTGGTCGCCGGGTTTTCCCTGGCGATCGTCGAGCGATGCCCCGCGCGCTGCGCCGCGCCGGAAGGGTGCCCCTCGTGCCTGCAAATCCCGCAATGCCACGCGGCGCCGGGGGACGAGACGAAGCTCGACAAGCGGGGGGTGCGGGAGCTGCTCGGAAAGATCCTCGGCCGGGGCTAGCGCCTTTCGGGTATCCTCGCGCCCCTCGATGCGTTTCTCCTCCCCGTTCGTCCTCGCGTTCACTGCGCTCGCCGCCTCCTGCGCCGCCGCGCCCACCGGCCCCACGGGCGGCGCTGCCTCGGATCCTCCCGAGGAGCCGCCCGCGCCCGTCGTCCCGCGCGAGGTCCCCGTCGAACCGCCGAGCGGCGCGCTCGGCACAGCCGCGCCCGTCGTGTCGCGCGAAGCCGTCCCGCTCAAAGGGTTGCGGGTCGACGCCCGCCCGGGCGATTTCGTCCTCTCGCACGCGGGCCGCGTCGCCGTCGTCTCCGCGCGCGGCCACCTCGTCGATTATGGCCCCGAAGGCGGCGCGGATGGAATGGTCTCCCTGCAATCCATTCTCCAGATCGGCCTCGGCGTCGCGGCCACCGACGTCGTCCGCGTGGAGCTCGTCGGCGAAAAGAAAAATGTCGTCCGCGTCGATCGCGCTGTGCGTGGACAGCCCCTCTCGCACGTGAGTTTTTATTTCTTCGGCCCGGGGGATGCGCTCTGGATCGAGAGCGTCGCCGTCGCCGCGCCCGAGATCGAGCCCGTCGATCCGGGCCCCGTCGGCGCCGCCAAGCGTCTCCCCGCGCTCGCCGTCACCCTCGGCGAGAACATTCATTGGGGCAACGTGCCCACCTGGGTCGAGGGCGCCGGCCCCGTCGCCAGCGCCCTGCATCTGCGGACCGAGTTCGTCGCCCGCCACAGCCTCGGCACCGCGTACGCCTTGTGCTCCGCGGAGGGCCCGCTCCTCGCCCGCTTCGGCTCGCCCGAATACGGGTTTTTCGAGGCCGCCTTCACCGGCGAGCGGGTCGTCCCCGTCGTCCACGCCGGCGCCTCCGAGCGACGCCGCGTCGCCGTCACCCTGAGCGACCGCTCCTCCGGCGACGCCGCGCTCGCTTTGCCCTGCCGCGCGCCCGCCGCCCGCCGCCGCGTCTCCCTTCCCACGATCCCCGTGCGCGGCGCCCGCGTCGAGCTCGCCCGCTGCGACGCGGCCGGTCGCCGCCGCGTGTATGCCGAGCTCGCCGCCGACGAGCGCATGTTTGGCAAGACAGACCGCGCGGTCGACCTGCCCGAGGGCTGCATCGACGCCCGCCTCGTCGCGCCGGGCCACGCTCCGGGCCCGTGGATTCGCGTCGAATCCATCGCCGCCGAGGTGGCTCGCGCCAAACCCTCCGCCGGGCGTCTCCGGATTGCCGCGACCGAAGGGGGTAAACCCATCCCTGCGCGGCTCCTCGTGCGCGGAAAGGAAGGCACCCCCGATCCCGACTGGGGCGACGAGCCCCTCGCCGGCGCGGCCCTCAACGTCGTGTACCTCGACCGCGGCGAGCGTGACCTCTTCCTCCCGCCCGGCAAATACCACGTCGCCCTCACGCGCGGCTTTTCGTACACGGCCCACGAGGAGGACATCGAGGTGGCCGCGGGCCGCGACGTCTCCGTCCGCGCGAAGCTCGAACGTGTCGTTGATACAAAGGGGTTCGTCTCGGCGGACCTGCACCTCCACGCCGAGCCTTCCCCCGACGCCCCCGCGCCGCTCGCCGAGCGCGTGCGCAGCCTCGTCTCCGTGGGCGTCGACGTCGCGGTGGCGACCGATCACAACGCCGTCACCGATTACGGCCCCACGATCCGCGAGATGGGCCTCGCCGGGGATCTCATGAGCATCGTCGGCGACGAGGTCACCTCATCCGCCTGGGGTCATTTCAACGTCTTCCCGCTCCTCCCCGCATCCATGCCGCTCCCTTGGATCGGCGTCCTGCCGGCCGAGATCTTCGCCGCCGCGCGGGCGCAAAAACCGTATGGCACGAGCACGCTCCTCCAGGTGAACCACCCGCGCTGGGGCGGCATCGGTTATTTCGAGCTCCTCCGCCTCGACACGGACGACCTCAAGGGCTCACTCGACCGCTCCCCGATCGCCGACATGGGCTTTGATCTGCTCGAAGTCTACAACGGCGACCATTCTCGTTACATCGCCGGCGTGGAGCCGGTCCTGCGCGACTGGTATGTGCTGCTCGACGCCGGCTTCCGCGTCGTCGGCACGGGCAACTCCGATTCGCACAAGCTCGTCTATCACGAGGCGGGTTTGCCCCGGAACATGGTGTTCGTCGGGAACGACGGAAAAGCCCCGGTCTCGGAGGCGGCCTTCGTGGACGCGCTGCGGAAGGGAAATGTCAGCGTCTCGGGAGGGCCCTTCGTCCGGATCGAGGTCGGCGGAAAAGCAATGGGCGAGACGATCGCGCCGGGCGAGGCCGAGGTCGTCGTACGCGTCGACGCGCCGCCGTGGATCGAGGTCGATCGGATCGAGCTCGTCAAGCGCGGAAAAACCCTGCGGACCTTCCCGGTCGCCGGCCGCAAGGGCCCGATCGAGCAACGCAGCCGCGAGACGTTCGAGAAGGGCGACTGGATCCTCGCCATCGCGCGCGGCAACAAGCCCATGGACGCCTACGTGCCCGGCGTCCCGCCGCTCTCGTTCACGAACCCCGTCTTCGTGCGTTGAGGAAAAACCCTCAGCGCGCGGGCGCGCTCGGGCACGCGAGGGCGGCCTTCGCTTGCCGCGCGTAACGCTCCTCCACCGCGCGCTTCAGGATGGGCTCGTCGACGAACGGGAGCTCGCCGTCCTTGCGCCACCCTTCGAGCACGCGCGTCGTGGCCGCCTGGCAGGGCATCTCCTGCCGGATCGCCCGGCAGATCAGCGCCTCCAGGCTCCTCGCGTCGCGCACCGTGCAGGCCTTCGTGTCCTCGCAGTCCTTCGCCGCGTCCTCGCCGCAGGGCCGGCAGTCAAAGGCGTCGAGGTGCTCCTTGGAGGTCAAAGGACACGCCGCGAGATCCTCGCAGGCCTCCGTGGTGCAGGCGGGCAGCTCGGGGACGGCCGGCGTCTTCGGCGTCTCGCGCGGGGCGCTCGCTCCGCTGCCCCCGCACGAGACGGCGAGCCCCGCGAGAGCCAAACCCATGACGCACCACGCACCCAACCGCCCGAACGCTCGTTTGCCGCCGCGCCGCATCGCCGCGAGGCTATCGCAGGGCCGGGCTCGAAGGGAAGGCTCGGCTCGTGTTTGTCGGCTTGTCGTCGGGCCGCGTTCGTTTTATGCGGAAGACCGTGGATCTGGAACTACAGGGCTCCGTCGTCTTCGTGACCGGCGCCTCCGGCGGCATCGGCAACGAGATATGCCGCGCGTTCCTCGAAGAGGGCGCCTCCGTCGTCGCCTTCTCGCGCCACGGCATGCCCGATGGAGACCCCGCGCGCGCCGTCTCGCTCATGGGCGACGTGCGTGATCCCGCCGCCATGGACCAGGCCATGCGCGACGCCGAGGCGAGGTTCGGCCGGGTCGACGTCTGCGTCGCGTGCGCCGGCATCTGGCCGCCCGACGCGACGCCGCTGCACGAGATGGATCCCGCGCGCGCCCGCGACGTGGTCGAGACGAACCTGCTCGGCGCCCTTTGGACCGCGCGCGCATTCCTCGCCTCCCTCGCGCGAAAAGGCCCCCGTGAAGGCGAACGCGGCGCGAGCCTCGTCTTCGTCGGCTCCACCGCCGGCCGTTTCGGCGAACGCGGGCACAGCGAGTATGCGGCCAGCAAGGCCGGGCTCCGGGGCCTCATGCTTTCGCTGAAGAACGAGATCGTATCGCTCGATCCGCGCGGCCGCGTGAACCTGGTCGAGCCGGGCTGGACCGTGACGCCGATGGTCGAGGCGTGCCTCGCGCAGCACGGCGCGCTCGAGACCACGCTGCGGACGATGCCGCTCCAAAAGCTCGCGACCCCGACGGACGTCGCGCGGGCGGTCCTGTTTCTTTCGTCTCCCGCGATGGCGGGGCACCTCTCGGGCGAGGCGCTCCTCGTCGCCGGCGGAATGGAGGGGCGCGTGCTCTGGTGAGCCCGGCGCGTGCCGATGCAAGACCTCGTCCAGACGTTCCACGACCGGTTCGGCATCCTCCCGCCGGAGGGCATGCTGCCCACGGGTCCGCTCCGTCCTTTTGACGGGACGGCGACGCTCGTCGGCTCCGAGGTCGCGCACGCGCACGGCGTCGCCCTCGCGCAGGACGAAATCGGCCCGTTTCTCCGGACGGCCCCCGAGGGATACTTGCTCGTCGGCTTCTGGGGGCACGGCGTGCAGAGCCACGCCTTTTATTACGTCCGCGTCGACGCGCAAAGCCGCGTCTATTTCCGCCTCCCGCACGGCGGCGTGTACATGGACAACGAGCGCGCGGCGCAGCGCATTCGCGTGTTTTTGACCCGGTATTTTGCGATCGAGCCCGTCCTTCGCACCCGGACGACCTCGTTCGTCGCGGTCGACGCCATGGGCGAGGCGCGATACCGGCTCGTCGGCAAGGACGGAACGAAGGTCGAGCTCGATCGCAGCCTGCTCGTCGACGCCTCGTTCGAGGAGCGATTCGCCCCCGTCCTGCCTCCCCCCGCGCCACGTGACGTCTCGTGATACGTTGCTCCGTGCTTGCGAAGCGCGTCGCGTCGCGGTACCGCGTTACCGCATGGGAACGCGCCGCATCGTCCGCACGTACATGACCCGGAGCCCGCTGACCGTCCCGCGCACGACCACCATGGCGCGCGCGATGAAGCTGCTCGACGAGCACAACTTCCGGCACCTGCCGATCGTCGACGAGGCCGGCAAGCTCATCGGCCTTTTGTCGGAGCGCGAGCTCAAGATCGTGGAGAACATGCGCGTCGTCGACGCGGGCATGGCCTGCGTCGAGGACTTCATCCTGGGCCCGCCCTACAGCGTCTCGCCCGAGACCCCGCTCGCCGAGGTCACGCGCACCATGGCCGAGAAGAAATACGGCTCGGCCGTGGTCGTCGAGGGCGATACGGTCGTGGGCCTTTTCACGACGGTGGACGCGCTCCGGGCCCTGACCACGATGCTCGACGAGGTCGAGGGCGGCTAGTCCTCATTGCACCACGCCCGGCAAGGTGCCCGGGCCATACCGCGCGACGACGCCCTTGCGGCGCACGCCCGCGGCCTTCGGTGCATAAAAATCGCCCCCCACGGTCCAGAACGAGCCTTTCCCGTCCGACCAGGCCGCGTGCAGGTCGTCGTACGGCTCGATCACGAACTCGTCGATCCACGCCCCATCCACGAGCCGCTGCTTTTGCCCGCCGTCGCCCACGAGGAGCGCCGAGCCCGAGGGGCCGCAGGCGACGCCGCTCACGAGGTTCGTCAGGGAAACGTTCACTTCGGAAAAATCGTCCCCGTCCGAGCGGAGCACGACGGCGCCGCCGACGGCGTACACCTCCTTTGCCCCGCACCCGGACACGGTGAGCAGCTTGCCCTGCGTGGGCGCAGGTTCGACGAGCGACCACGCCGCGCCTTTTTTGCGCCAGATCGTTCCTTTCTCGCCCACGGCATACAGATCCTCCGGCGTGTTGCCCCAGATCTTGTAGAGCGTGCGGCCGAGGGGCGCGCCGGGCAGCGGCTCGGGCTTCCAGGTCGCGCCGTCCCAGCGGAGGACGATGTCGTTTGGCGCGCCAATCCCCCCGCCGGGCGTGCCGCCGACGGCGAAGGCCTCGGTCTTCGAGAAGGCCATGACGCCCCAAAGCGTCGCCTCCACGCCAGACGTGTGCTCCGTGAACGACGCGCCGTCCCAGTGCGTGATGCGCCCTCGTTCTCCGACGAACCACACGTCGTCGGGGCCCGTGCCGTGCACCCACCAGTACGTCTCGGCGCCGCCCGGGGAGAGCCGCTTCCACGCGGCGCCGTCGAAATGCACGACGAGCGTCTCGAATCCGTCATTGCCGAGCGGCCCTCCGACGGCGAACACGTGCGAGGGGCTCGCGCCCCAGATCGAGAGCACCGCGCCGTCGAGGTCCTGCGCATCGAGCACGGTTTGCCAGGCCGAGGGCCCCGGATCTCCGCCGCTTCCGCCCATCCCGCCCGCACCACCGTCGCCGCCCGCGCCTCCGCTGCCCGCGTCGCCGCCCTGGCCGCCTGCGCCGCTGCTTTGCTGGGCTCCGCTCGACGCCGCGCCGCCGGAGGCCTCGGAGGGGCCGCAGGCGGGCAGGACGAACAACGTGGCGAGGGTCAGGGGCAGGGCGAGGGCGCGAGGCATGGGGAGCCATCGTGCCTCATCGAGGTTGCGAGCGTAAAGAGCCGCGCCCGCGCGTGGAAAATGCTCAAGGCTCCGCGAAGACCTCGTCGATCATCGTCGCGGAGAGCAGGCGCAGGATCCACGCGTCGAGCATGGCGCGGCTGGCCCCGGTGATGCGCGCGTCGGCGTCCGCTGAAATCTCGCCGAAGCGAGCCCGGAGCAAGGTCCGGAGCGCTTCGCGGCGGCCTTCGTCGCGGCCTTCATCGCGGCCTTCGTCGCGTGCGCTTTCCTTCAGCTTTGCGAGCTCCGTGTTTCCTTTTCGTTCGAGCGCGCGCACCACCTCGAGCTCCGCGTTTTGCGCGTCGAGCAGCGCGCGCACCGCAATGGGCCGCACGAAGCACGGATCTTCGAGCATGCCGTCCAAGAGGAGCGGCACGAACGCGTGTTTCTCCGTCGACCACTCGCAGACCTCGCGGCGCTTGACGAAGATCGCGAATACTCGACGAACGCCGCGCTCCGCGAGATCCTCGGCCTTCTCGACCACGTCGCGCACGCTCTGCTCGTTCACGATCTCGAACGAGATCTCCTCCAGGAAACGCCGCCCGGTGGCCGGATCCTGCCCTTCCCGCCGGATCGACAGGTCGGTCGCGAAGTTCGAGCCTTCGGACACGCGGGTGAGCAGCTCCGTCGAGGGCCGGTAGCCCGGTCGGACGTGCGGGAGGATCAAAAAATCCAGGCTCGTCTGCAGGTCCGCGTGAGGTTCGAGCGCCGGCTGCGCGACGACCTTGCGGCCGCGGATCATCTCGTCCCGCGTCGTCTCGGGCATGACGATGTGCTCGTCGACCGGCGGAAAACGCCCCGGGCGGGAGCCTGACGGAGGGAACGACAGCGCCGCGCCGCCGCCGCGCGACGGCGCGAGGAGGACCGTCGACCGATCCGGCTTGGGATCCATGCCCCTCAACCTAGCAGATGCGAACCCCCTCCGGGAGCCCCAAAACGCGCTTCTCGCCCTCCGCGGGCAAACCCCTCGCGTCCGCCGAGGATCGGCTATAGTCCCCCGCCGTGGACGCGCGCCGAACGCCCCCGAACGAGGTGCCGCGAGCGCGTTTCTTCGCGTTCGTCCTGGCCCTTGCCGTGTTCGTCGGGTGTGGCGCGCCCGACGAGCCGCCGGGACGCTCTGTCGAGGGGCCGGAGCCGGCCGTGCCTGTGGCGTCGCTCGCTTCGGGCGGCGCGCTCCCGCTCCCGCCCGAGCCCTCGGCCGCGAGCGAGCCCGAGCCCGAGGGCCCCGCGCCGGCGGACCTCGAGCCGGGCCAGGGCCACGAGCTCGCCAGCATCGCGATGCGCAACTTCGTGTACATCGCGCCCGATTACCAGTCCACGCGGCTCGGATACCTGCGCGCAGGCGCCATCGTCCCGCGCGCCGCCGAGCCAGCCGGGTTCAAGCGGTGCAAGGGCGGCTTTTATCGGATCGACCCGCGTGGCTACGTCTGCGTGGGCACGGGCGCGACGCTCGACACGAAGCACCCGATCGCCCTCGCGGCCGTCCGCGGCCCGCGCCGGGGCGAGCCTTTCCCGTACCATTACGTCGTTTCGCGCAGCCCCCCGCCGCACCTCTACGTCCACCTCCCCACGCCCGAGGAGCAACGCACCGTCGAGGGCCGCCCCCTCGGCGCCCGCGGCATGAATGCCTGGATCGTGCAGGAGATTGGCAGGACGATCGGCGACGCCGATCCGATCTCCGCGTTCCTCGAATCCGGTCGTGATTTGCCGAAGCCCGCGGGCGCCGAGGAGAAGGTCCGGTTCCACGCGCACCGCGGCCGCGCGAAGGCGCGATCGGCCTTCGGGCTGATGGCCTCCTTCGATTGGACGGGCCGCCGCTTCGGCCTCACGACCGAGCTCGACCTCGTGCCGATCGATCGCACGCGGCCCGCGCACGTCTCCGAGCTGCGCGGCGTCGTCTTCAAGGCCCCGGGCGTGCCGGCATTCGTCATGCACCAGGGACTCCGGGCGCTCCGGCCCGACGAAGAGGGCAAGCTCCGGCCCGCGGAGTACGTCCCTTTCCGGAGCGGCTGGGTGCTCACGGGGCGCGCGTCGAGCGGCGGCGCGCACCGCGCCGAGGGCAAACCGGGCGAGGCGCTCGCGGCCTACCTGGAGACCACCGAGGGCGTGTGGCTCGCGGCGAGCAGCCTGCGGGTCGGACGGCTCGGGCAGGATCTCTGGGGCCACGCGAAGCGCGGTAAGCGCTGGATCGATATCTCGATCGAGCTGCAGATGCTCGTCGCGTATGAGGGAAATACGCCGGTGTTCGCCACGCTCGTCTCCACGGGCAAGGGCGGGCTCTCGGACCCGGAGATCACGGGCGCCACGGTCCAGGGCACGTTTTTCGTGCAATCGAAGCACGTCACGGCGACGATGGACGGCGATCCGGCGAGCGAGGCCGCCTTCGAACTCCACGACGTGCCTTACGTCCAGTACTTCCACCAGAATTACGCCATTCACGGCGCTTACTGGCACGACGAATTCGGCAAGGCGCGCAGCAATGGCTGCGTGAACGTCTCGCCCGCAGACGCGGCCTGGCTCTTCGAGTTCACCGATCCGCCCGTCCCGGCCGCGTGGCACGGCGCGATGACGCCCGCGGGCGGTACGCTCGTGTACGTCCATCCTTGAACAGGCGCTCCCTGGAGAGCACGATTGGTACCCGCGCTTCCCACTTGATCCTTCTTCCCAGCATGGGTTAGATCTTCGAGATTTCGTGTCTCATTTTTCGCTGACGGAAAGGACGAAGGTCATGCGGGCTCTCCGGGCCGGATTCTCCCTGTCACGTGCTGGGCTTTGTGGTTCCCTCCTCGTGCTCTTGTGCGCCGGTTGCGGGGCCGAGCCGACGGGCGGTCCGCTCGGCGGAGGCAGCGGTATCGACCTCGACCCGGTGCCCCCGGACGTCGACGATCCGCAGGATGTCCGGCCGCTCCCGCCCCTCCCGACGGGCCCTGAGGCGCGCCCCGACCCGCCGCCGCTGCCGTCGCAAGGCGCCACGTCGTTCCTCTCCGCCGACGAGCCTTGGCTCCAATGGGGCGAAGAAGAGGAAGAAGAGGAAGAGGAAGAAGAGGAGGAAGAGGAAGAACGCGAGCTCGAGGAGGGCGATATCTATCGTGTCCTCAGCGACGGCATGCTCCTCAACCTGAACCTCTATCGGGGCCTTCAGGTCATCGACATCGGCGACCTCTCGGACACCGAGATCGTCGGCCGTTTGCCCATTCAGGGCACGCCCGTCGAGATGTACGTCGACGGCGATCGCGCCGTCATCCTGCTGAACGAGTGGTCCGGCTACGAGGGGCACCCCGAGAAGCTCGTCGTGCAGAACCGAACGGGCGGGACGATTTTGCTCGTCGACGTCGCCGATCGGCACCACCCGAAGCTCCTCTCGCAGCGATACATCCCGGGCAGCATCCAGACGAGCCGTTATGCGAACGGCCAGTCCAAGGATTCGCTGTACGTCGCCGCCAGCGAATGGAAGTACAAGAAGGTCGACGACGAGTGGCAATACGTGCTCACGAGCACCGTGAAGAGCTTCGACGTCGCCCCCACGAAGCTCATCTCGAAATCGGAGATCACGCTCGGCGGCGACGTGACGGACGTGCACGCCGAGGGCGACGTCCTGCTCGTGGCCCGCGGCAACTCCGCGTGGTCGGACCAGAGCAGCAATGTCGCGGTCGTGGACATCTCGAACATCAACGGCTCGATGACCCTGCGCGACGAGATCACCGTCCCGGGCTTCGTGCGCTCACAGTTCCACATGGATATGCGCGGCGACGTCCTGCGCGTCTTCTCCGGCCCGCGGTGGGGCGTCGGCAAGCAGAGCCACCTCACGACGTTCGACGCGTCGAACCTCGACACGCTCGTCCCTATCGATCATGTCGCCTTCGGGACGGATCAGGCGATGTTCGGCGCGATCTTCCTCGACGATCGGGCGTTTGCCGTGACGTACATGCAGACGGATCCGTTCCACGCCTTCTCGGTCGGGGCGGACGGCAGCGTCGAGGAGAAGAGCGAGTTCATCGTCTCCGGGTGGAATGATTTCTTCCGGCCTGCGTTCTCCGCGTCGCGCCTCATCGGCATCGGGGTGAACGACGAGAATGGCTCGCGCAAGCTCGCGGTGAGCCTCTACGACATTACGAACCTCGAGAACCCGAACCCGCTCGTGACGCGGTCGGAGGTCGGCGGGCAGGGCGGCGGATGGAATTGGTCCGAGGCGAGCTGGGATCACCGCGCGTTCACGGTATCGGACAATGCGGTGAACGTACTCTCTCCGAGCGGCGAGACGGAGACGGGCCTCGTCCTCCTGCCATTTTATGGGTATCAGTACGGAGCGGGCGGGGCGTGGGAGGCGAAATCGGCGGTCCAGATCTTCACGTTCTCGAACCATACGGTGACGCGGCGCGGGGTCATGTTGCACTCGGATCCCGTGCGCCGCACCTTCCGCTTGCCGAACCAGAATGGCGCGAACCTGTCGGAGCGCGAGCTCCGCGTCTACGACCAGACGAACCCGGACAGCCCCGTCCTGCGGGATCAGCTCGAGCTCGCGCCGGAGTTCAGCGAGGTGTTCCCGGTCGGCAATTCCCACATCGCGAGGGTGAAGGAGCCGAACTGGTTTTACTGGTGGTGGGATCCGAACAGCCCCAAGGTCGTGGAGATCGTCCCCAAGGGCCAGGATGTCGAGCTCGCCACGCCCGTCGCGAGCTTCGGGGTGCCCCAGAATGCGTCGCTCTTCCCGGTGGGCGACAAACTCGTCGCGGTGACGTCAATCCCGAACAACTGGCCGAACTACCAGACCACGGCGCGTGTCTTCGACCTCTCCGACCCCACGAATCCCACGGAGGTCGGCTCGCTCGTCACGGACGACCTGCCCGGCGTGCAGACCTTGTACGAGGGCAACCAATACGCCTCGTCCGTCCGCGTGCTCGGCGATTCGCTCGTCTTCACGAACGCCGAAGTCGTGTGGCACGAGCCGATCCACGTGAGCCAGTGCTGGGAGTACATCCTCACGAACGCCGATTGCTTCGGCGAAGAGGGCTGCACGTACCTCGCGGGCCAGCGTGATTGTTACGAGATCAATGGCAACCCCGAGGTGTGCGTCGGCGGTTTCGCCACCTGCACGGACCACCCGGACGCCGAGCCGTCGTGCGTGCCGCTCCCGGAGGGCGCGACGCCGGAGCAGCTCTCCGGTTATTGCTACAGCACCGAACAATCCCCCACCACCTCGCGATACTCGTTCAAGGTGCTCGACCTCTCGGATCCCACGGATCCGAAGGTCAGCGGCGTCGTCCAGACGCCCGTCGACGAGGATGGGGTTCGTTTGCTCGACGACGGCAATTCGCTCTACGTCACGGTCAAGAAGTCCGTGGATGTGCCGCTCGATGCACGGCCCTACGCGCAATACTTCGTTCGTCGCCTCGACGTCACGAACCCCGCGTCGCCCGTCCTCGGCCCGGCGATCAACGTCCCGGGCGAGCTTGTTGCCAAGCAGGGCTCGGTCCTCTTCACGCAGGACAAGCTGTGGGGCCAGCAGTTCGTGGATTCGGGCATCGCCAAGCTCGAGCTCTCGGGCGGCCTCGCGCACCTGCAGAACTACGAGCACCTGCCCTTCCGCCGGGTGAACTCCTTCGGCGTGGACGAGGGCGGCCTGCCCGTCGCCGTGCACGGGCTGCAATGGCAGCCGCACGCGTACTATTACGCGAACATCTCCCCCTCGTTCTCCGTCTTCGCGCCGCGCCCGAACGGCGACGATTTCGTCGCGCTCTCGACCACGCCCCTGCCGTCCTACCTCTGGCTGCAGCACGTCGAGCGCAACCGCGCGTTCCTCTCGACGTACGACGGGGTCCTGATGGTGAACCTCGACGCGCCGGAGACGCCGTTCGCCCAGGCCTTCTTCAAGACCTGGTATTATGGCGGCTCGGCCGCCCCGCGGATCCTCGACGATGAGGTCTACCTCCCCGCGGGGCCGTCCGGCATTCAGCAGCTCGGGATCAACGCGTCGAACCTGCTGCAAACGCCCTGATTCAGGGTACCTCGAAGGCGCCGATGCCCGTCGGCGCCTTCACGCACACCCCCGCCCAAGCACACACGGACGCGGCGCGGCTCAGGGCGCCGCCATCTCCAGCGTGGGCTTGGGCTTCTGGCCCGGCTTCGCCTTGCGCACGATTTCGAGGAGGTCGTGCTTCTGTTTGCCGTATTCGAGCGTGATGACCTTCTCGGTCGCCTTCTGCGCGCTCGTGCCGAAGTCCTCGAACACGATCACCTGCACCTTCGTCCGCGTCGAGGCGCGGTTCCGGTCCGACGCGAAGTAATGGGCCTGGATCTTGTACCTGCCGTCCGTCGCGTTTTTCAGGACGTACATCTCCGGGCCGTAGCCCTGCGTGACGTCGAGGGTGAGCATGCCGCCGATCTGCGTCTGGCGATTGCCGAAATAACAGACGTCGCCGTTCGGCTCGGTCACGTGCAGGTCGATGTCGGTCGCATCCGTGTTCCAGGTGATCATCACGACCAGATCGGCGCTCTGGAGCTGGGTCTCGCGGGCCACCTGGGGCAGGCGACCTTTGACGTATTCGGGGACGTGGGTCTTGAGGTCGCCGCGGGCCGCGCGCTGGAGCAGGTCGAAGTATTCGAGCGCGAGGATCTTGCGGAACTCGCCGAACCGCGCTTCCCATTGCCCCGCGAGGCCGACCTCGAAATACGCCATCGCGAGGTCCGTGCGGCCGAGCCGCGCGAGGGTCTGCGCCATGGCGCGGTAGGTCTGCGGCTCGTAGGGGCGCGCCACCGCGACGCGGCGGAAGAGGTGGAAGGCGTCCGCGGGCAGGCCGAAGCTCATCGCCGTGACGCCGATGTCGCGCGCGAGCACGGCGTCGCCGGGGTTCTCCTCGACGAGCGAGCTCAGCGCTTTGAGGGCGTCCGCGGGCCCGAGCGAGGCGCGCCGGCGCTCGGCCTCGGTCGTCGTGCGATCGTAATCGAGCTTGTGCGTGGCGAGGTCGGCGAGCACGGGGGCCGGGATCGATTTCTTGTCGCGTGATTTCACGGCGAGCGGAGCTGCGTCGACCCGGAAGCTCTCCTCGGGCATCTGGTTCAACGCCTGGCGGAACGAGGGCGGCACGGTGAGGCTCACGCCGGGCGTCGTGGGCAAACCATCGATCCAGCGCAGGAACGTGGCCTTGGGATTGCCGAGCGCGGAGGCCGAGAGGGCCAGCGTGTCCTCGACGATCCGCGACGCCGCCGCGGATTGGATGGACCGCGCGAAGTCCTCGGGCACGATGCCGAAGCGCTGGTAATCGGCCTCGGACTCCAGCATGAGCAGCGACGAAGTTTTGCCAGGGACGCGGAAGTGGATCGAATACGCCTTCGCCATGGTCTCGGTGGCCGGGGCGAGCTCCTCGATCTGCGCGACCGCGATCTGGCCATACCCACGGATGGCGAGCGGCGAGGGGATCGCTTGGCCGAGGGGCGCCTTCACGACCTGCGTGCCGCTGCCGGATTCGAGCGTGAGCTCGACGGCCGCGTCCTTCTCGGGCGCGCCGCGGCCAGCGACGCGCAGGGTTTGTCCGGGGAAGACGAAGCGGGGACGGCCGGCGAAGAGCACATCGCTGCCGCCGGCGACGCGCGCCGAGACCAGGCGGAAGGGGCGGCTCTTGTGCGCGGTCGAGGCCTTCTGGACCTCGGCGTCGCCGGTGACGGAGAAGAGCGCGCCGCCGGTCTCGCGCGTCAGCAGCGTGAGCGCGTCGACGTCCGTGCCCGCGAGGCCCGTTTGGTAGGCGTAAATCGCGCGGACCGGGGTTTTCTGCAGGCGCCGCGTGATCATCTGCGCGTCGGGCTCGCCCCAGGTCGCGGCGCCGTCGCTGAGGAGGAAGACGTCGAACTGCGGGGCGCCCGGCGCCGTCGCGGCCCGGCCGAGCGCGGCGCCGAGATCGGTCGCGCCTTCGAGCGCGAGGCCCTGGGCGAACGTCTGGAGCTCGCGGCGCGAGGCGGCGTCGTTCGCGACGAAGCGCGGCTTCCAGAGGGTCTGCTCGATGTTGAAGAAGAGGACGTTGTAATGCTTGATCGCATCCTCGTTGTTCGCGAGGATCGCGTCGAGCAGCTTCAGCCATACGTTGAAGCGGTCGGGGTTCGACGAGAGCGAGGTGTCGACGAGGAAAAGCGCGTTCTCCTCGCCCTTCGCCGCCGCCGCCGCGGGGAATTGCGGCGCGATGTCGGCCGCGAAATACGGCCCCGTCGCGGCGTCCGTGGCGACGACGTGCGCGGCCCCCGGCTTTTTGATGCGGACCGTGACCGTTTTTCCGGACGGATCGTCGAAGCGATAGAACCGTTTGTCCGGGCCCGAGAAGGCCGGCACGGCCGGCGTGACGTCGACGGACGCGCCCTGCGGGGCTGCGACGGCGAAATCGATCGCCTTGCTGCCGACGTTCTCCGGCAGATCGAAGCTGTATTCGAGGTCCTCGCCGATCCGCGTGAGCGGCACGTCGTAGCCGAGGACGATGCGGTGGGATTTGCCCCCGACGAGGGGGAAGACGCGCGTGTTGAAGACGTTCGGGCCGGCCCATTCGAGCAGCGCCGGATCCACGTTGCGGCGCACGGTCTGCGTGTAGGCGAGCGCGGCCTTCTCCTTCGGCACCATGCGCGCCTCTTTCACGCCTTGCCATGCGGACTCGCGCGCGCGGCGGATCTCGGCCGGCTCGCCGCCCATGCCGCGTGCTCGGTCGGCCGGGAAAAACGCCGGCACGGCGTCGCCCGCGATGGCCATCGCGTCCTGCCCGAACGCGAAATAATACGGCGACGCGCCCACGGGCAGGCGGAGCTTGAGCGTGCCTTCGTAGGTCTCCGGGCGGTTGTTCTTGACGACGATGTCGAGCACGACGCGGGCCATGAAGCCGTCGATCGCGACCTTGGCCTGCACGCTGCGCACCGGCAGCGCCTCGCGATCGCCGATCTCGACGCGCACCGCGTGCGCTCCGCTCTGCGCGCGTTTCCACGTCGTCGCCTCGTCCGAGCCCGCGACGGCCTTGGGCTTCGCCGCGGCCGCGCCTTTTTCGCTCGACTTTTGCTCGACCGCGAAACGCGGCGCAGCGCCGCCGCCCGGCGCTTGCTGCGGCGCCGAGGTGGGCATGGGCGCCGCGGCGCTGGGCTCCATGGGGGCCGCCGGGGCCATCGACGGAGGCGGAGGCGGCGCTTCGGTTTTTGCTTGGTCGGCGTCGTAGGGGGCCTCCGGCGCCTCCGCCGAATCCATGGATTCGAGGGAGGGGGCGGCCTCCCCAGCGGCCGCGGGGGCTCCCGCCATCGAGGCCGGGGGCGAGCCGCCGCCGCAGCCGCCCGCGGTCGAGGCGAGGGTGGCGAACAGCGCGAGGAGGACGAGGAAAGCACGCGCGCGCGAGGTCATGGCCCGAGCATAACGGAGGTCGATGTCGGGACTTACAGGAAGATCGACGGATCGAGCCGCGCGTGGCGTATCCTCGCGTTAGGACTTTGGTTTGGCGTTTCGGAGGAGACATGAAGCTCGGCAGCGTGGCGACCGAGACCCTCGACATCGTGGCGCGGGGCAAATACGAGAGCGCCGGGGGCTTGCACGTCCGGATCGGCGCCCTCGTCGAAGCCGCCGCAGCGGGGACCGTGCTCTACGCGCCGGGTGATCTCGCAGGTGCCGAGCCTCGCGAGCGGCGTCCTGGAGCGATCCGCGTCGAGGTGACGGACGAGACGACCGCGGCCGCGGGGCAGAGGCTTTGCCGCGAGGGAGAGGCGCGCGTCGCCGCGTTGAATTTCGCATCGGCGAAAAACCCGGGTGGCGGATTCTTGGGGGGCGCCAAGGCCCAGGAAGAGGACCTCGCCCGGTGCTCGGCGCTTTATACCTGCCTGCTCCGGCAGCCGAAGTATTACGAGGCAAACCGCGCGACGGCGTCGATGATCTACACCGATCACCTCATCTACTCGCCCGACGTGCCGTTTTTCCGGGACGACCGGCTCGTGCTCCTCGACGAACCCTTCACGTTGTCGATCGTGACGGCGCCGGCCCCGAACGCGGGCGAGGCGCTCCGCCGCGACAAGAAGGCGGGCCCTGCGATTCGTGAAGCCCTCGAGCGGCGTGCGGCATATGTCCTCGCCGCCATGGCCTTCCACGGGCACCGCACCCTCGTGCTCGGCGCGTGGGGCTGCGGCGTGTTCCGCAACGACCCGCGCGAGGTCGCGGACGTACTTGCGAACGGGATCGCGCACCCGCGCTTCGAGGGCGCCTTCGATCGTGTGGTTTTCGGCATCTACGATCGCAGCGCGGGCCGGCAGACGTTGCGCGCGTTCGAGGAGCGGATGGCGAACCTGTGATCGGCCTCTTGTGCCGCGACGCGCTTCCCGGCACGATCGGCCGACGCCCATGGCTTCGATCTTCCGCCCTCGTCGCTCCGCTGGATCCGCGCTCCTCGCCGCGGCGCTCGGGCTCGCCTCGTTCGCCCTGCCCGCGTCGGCGGACGCCCAGAATTTCCCCGCGGCTGCGTGGAAGCCGCTCGTCCGGGGTGGCGTGCGGCTCGCGGATCCACCGGGGGATGCGGGGTCTGCGCCCGACGTCGTCAGCGACCCCATGACGGGCGGCGCCGCGGCCTACTTCGCGGGCGACGCCAATTTTCTCTACCTCCGGCTGCGGATCAACGACGCGGTGCTCCAGGCGCCCGCGGATTTCAAGGCGTTCGGCTGGGTTTGTCTCATCGATACCGACGGCAACCTCGCGAGCCACGAGCTCTCCATCGGGGTCCTCGGAAGCACGGACGTCGTCGAGCTCCGGCGAAACACGAGTCCGCAGAACGATGGATCACCCGCGGACATCTCCGAGCTCCTCGTGAAGAGTTACCCAGCGTCGACGCACGCGCGCGCTGTTGCGGCTTCCTCGATGGTGAGCGGAGACGCCGACTCCTTCATCGATTGGGCCGTCGCGCGCGTGGATCTCGGTATCGCCAACCAGACGCCGTTCCGGCTCGCGTGTGGCTCGTCGAGCGACGCGCAGAGTCTCGCGGGCGACCTGATCTCGGACAAGGGCGCCCTCACGCTCGCCGGGCTCGTGGCTGATCCGATCGCCCTTTATGGTGGGACCTGCCTGTACGACTGTCTCGATTCCGGGGCGCCCTGCGACGTCGGCGTCGGGGCCTGCCTCGCCACGGGCTTAATCCAGTGCGACGGGCTCACGAGGTCCTGCGACGCGTTCCCCGGCGAACCCGGCACCGAGACGTGCAACGGGATCGACGACGATTGCAACGGCGAGACCGACGAGAATTTTGGTCTCGGCATGCCGTGCGACGTGGGCATCGGCGCGTGCGTGGCGTCGGGCGTCCTCGTGTGCACCGGCGACGAGACTACGAGCGAGTGCAACGTCACACCCGGGACCCCCGTGCCGGAGATGTGCAACGGGATCGACGACGATTGCGACGGCGAGACCGACGAGGATTTTGATGTCGGCGTGGCTTGCACGTCCGGGCTCGGCGCGTGCGAGGCGGCGGGCGTGAAGGTGTGCTCGGGACCCAACACGACGCAATGCGACGCCCAGCCCGGGATACCCGAGGCGGAGGCGTGCAATGGCATCGACGACGACTGCGACGGCGTCGTGGACAATGGGCTCGGGCTCGGCGATCTGTGCATGGTGGGCGTGGGCGCGTGCCTCGCGCAGGGCGTCGTCGTCTGCGACGCGTCTTTCGGCACGACATGCAACGCGATGCCGGGTTTGCCAGCGAACGAGACGTGCAACGGCGTGGACGACGACTGCAACGGCGTGACGGACGAGGGCTGCGCGGACACGGACGGCGATGGGCTGACCGACGCGGAGGAGGCCCTGCTCGGCACGGATCCGAATGACGCCGACACGGACGACGACGGCGTGCCGGACGGCGCCGAGCCGTCGATGGCCGAGGATACGGACGGCGACGGGCTCATCAACGCGCTCGATCCGGACAGCGACGCCGACGGCCTCTTCGACGGCACCGAGATGGGCTACGGCTGCGACGATCCCGCGACGAACCCCGCTGCGATGACCTGCGTGCCCGACGGTGATCTCGGGGCCACGACGACGGATCCGACGAAGGCCGACACCGACGGCGGCGGCAAACTGGATGGGCTCGAAGACGCGGATCACGACGGCGTCCTCGATCCGGGCGAGACGAACCCGAACGATCCTTCCGACGACGCGTACGCCTGTTTCAAGGACGTCGATTGCGGCAATCCCGTGAGCGGCTCCGTCTGCGAGGCGGGCGCATGTGTGCCCGGCTGCCGTGGGGAGGGGGGCAATGGTTGTCCTTATGGCGAGGTCTGCTCGTCCTCGGACGTGTCGCGCGGCGTTTGCGCGCCCGCGCCGAACGAGTGCGCGAAGGACGCCGATTGCGGCGCGGCGGACAGCGGGCGCGTCTGCGACATCCCCGCGCGCCTCTGCCAGGCGGGTTGCCGCGGCGCGGCGGGCAACGGTTGTCCCGCGGGATCGTTCTGCACCTCGGAGACCTCGACGCCCGGCGTCTGCGCCCCCGAGCCGACCGTGGGTTTCGAGGGGAATGGCGTGTTCTGCGAGGCCGCGGGTGCGGGCAGGGGACGAAGGACCGGGGGCGTGCCTTTCGCGCTCGTCCTCGGGCTCGCCGCGTTCGTCGTGAGGCGCCTTTCGAGGCGTGCCTCGTGAATGCAGGCCGGCTCGACGATTACCCCTGCGCCGCTTCGCCGCTCCCAACCTCGCTCCCCGTGCCCTCCTCACCACCTTTGCCCCGCGCGCCCGGCGCGGACCGCACCTTGCTGAACAGCGACGGGAACAGCCGCTCGCCGTCCGCGTAATGGAAGAGGAATCGCCCCACGCGCCGCGCCTCTTCGTAATGGGTGAGCAGCAGCGTGAACGCGCGCGCTTGATGACCCTTCCAGAGCGTCTGCTCGGGCGTCGTCACCGCCCCGAGGAGCGTCAGGATACGGGCGGAGAGCTTGCGCGCCTCGGCTTCGTCGCTCGGCCGGTAGTTCTTCTTGTCCTGCGCGAGGGTCGCCTCGTATTCTCGATAGAGGTCGGCCGCTCCGAGCAGGTCGTTGCCGAGATCGATGTGCCCGCTGCCGGCGCGGATGGCGGTGAGCCGGCCCATGGCGCTCGCGTCGTCGTCGAGGTTGTATTCGAGCGTCTTCAACATCCGGGCGCGCAACACGAAAGCCTCCTCGACGAGGGAGACGGGCAGGGTCGCTTCGGAGTGGGTCGCGCTCACCTGCAGGAGTCGATAACGGGCATACCAGGCGGCGCGGGCCACGTCGGCGAGGCCGTCGAGCAGCTCGCCGCTGGCGAGCTTGGCCGCGCCGAGCGCCTCGACCTTGGGGCGCGTCTCGGCCGCGCGGAGCAAGCCGTCCACGCCGAGGGCCGCAGCCGCCGCTTGCTGGACATCGATGTTCGGGATCCGGACCGTGCTCTCGTCGAGCGCGACGAGGCGCGGCTTGATGAGCTCGAAGGACGCCTCCGCCGAATGCACGGGGTCCTGGCCGGCGGGCTCGTTCACCGGTTTCTTGTTCTTGGACTGGGCCTTGGGCATGCGGCGGAGCATACGCACGAACGAGCGCGCGAGGCGAGGGGGCCGGGCCGTCCAAGGCAGAGAAAGGCGCCTCGGGAGAGGCGTCCGCAGGCGCCGAGGGCAGGAGCGGCTGCTTGTGGGGAGGAGGGAGGCACCTTTGGAGGCAGGGGGGAGTGCCTCGGGAAGGGGGAGCGTCGTCCTCCCGGGCACCCGATTCTGCCTGGATAGGCGTTTCATCCC
Source organism: Polyangium fumosum (assembly GCF_005144585.1). Taxonomy (GTDB): domain Bacteria; phylum Myxococcota_A; class Polyangia; order Polyangiales; family Polyangiaceae; genus Polyangium; species Polyangium fumosum. Next base: position 86,430 of record NZ_SSMQ01000035.1, read on the forward strand.
CGCCGGAGGCACAGGGGGGTGCTCTGATAGCACGATTCCAACGGTACTTTGGTCTGGACACGCCGCCGCCGGTACCGGGGCGGCCTTCCCGTCGAGGGGGAGCAAGGTCCTTGGAGCGTGACCGGCCGTAGAAGCGCCGGACACGGATGTCACGAATTCGGAACTGGATCCGAGTTCAACCGGATCAAGAAGTGGGCAGATCGATCTTTCCAGGATCCTCAATGAGCGCTCCGATACTTGAACGAGAATTCTACTCTTGTCCCATCCGTTTGGACGGGAAGGAGTGGTATCTCCTGTGGTTTTCTGGGACCACGGATGGGGTATGGATGGTAATGCCGTATCTAGTTGGCTTTCTGAACGCGCGCTTCGTGACTATGCAGGCCAACGAGGGTTGAACATATCAAGTGAACACTCGCGCCTCTGCGATCTCGATCGAGTCGATGCATTCGCTCGCTCACGTATCGAAATTGGAGCAAAGGAGATGCTTGACGCTTGGAACCTCCTTGTGGACGTTGCCTCGTCCGTCGGCGCTGCGGAATTCCTCAGAGCAGAACGTCAGCGGCTCGATGTGTACAACCACCTGTTCTATCTCACTGATTCCGCGCCAGTGAAAGATACTCGTCCCGAGTGTCTGACCCCCGCCGAGAACGATGTCGTACGTCACGTCCTGTCGCTTGGTCTCGCGGTTCTGAGGCATTACATCCGCGAAGAGGAGATTGGGTGACCGCAATCAAGATGTGGATGCTGTCGCAATGCAGGGGGAGGGAGTGGTAGCGTTCCAGCAAAGCGGGCGATACTTGACCAAAGGAGCAAACCGTGGGCCATCGCGTACTGAGCAGATTGGTTTTCGAAGGTGGCTTCGATGCGCGTGATGCGCACGAATCACTGCTACGGGGGTATCGCAGTCACGTATGGGCTGAGTTGCAGGACGGCTCTCGTCACCGGCTGACGTTTTATGACCTCACCCGGCTCACTCAGTCGCTCGAGGACGAATGCAGCGCTGGAAGGCGGTTCTTCACGGAACCCGGCCTCGTGATCGTGCCAGAAGTGACGCTGGCGAACATGGAGGCAGCCGCTCGAGAACTCGCAAGGGAAGGCTTCTTTGATGAGGTTTCCTAACGCTATGGCACGGCACAGCGCCTCACCGTCCGTTTGAAGGGCTGGCTGTCCCGTCCTCTCTTTGGATGGACAGGACAGCCAACCCACAGCCTCCCGGAGCATCCTGCCTCACGGACGAGACGCGTGACCCCGGCCCCGGCCTTTGATAGCCTCGGCCGAACGGTCTTCGCATGCTCTTCACCCTTCGCGCCACGGGCCCCCACGCGTCGGGGCTCGGGTACTTGCTGCACAAGCACCCCGACAAACTCCAGACGTTCCCCCTCGCGTTCGGGCGCGCGCACGTCTTTTATCCCGAGGCCTCGGCCGAGGCGGTGACGGCCGCGCTGCTCGTCGACCTCGACCCGGTCGCCCTCGTGCGCGGCCGGCCCGGTTCGTCCGAGGGCGGGCTCGTGGATCAGTACGTGAACGACCGGCCTTACGCGGCGTCGTCGTTCCTCAGCGTGGCGATCGCGCAGGTGCTCGGCTCGGCGCTCGCGGGGCGCTGCAAGGATCGGCCGGAGCTCGTGCAGACGTCGATCGCGCTCGAAGCGACGCTCTCGGCCGTTCCGTGCCGCGGCGGCGCGACGCTGCTCCGCGCCCTGTTCGAGCCGCTCGGGTACGAGGTCACCGCGTCGCGTTTGCCTCTCGACGAGCGTTTCCCCGCGTGGGGCGAGGGCGCGCACCACGACGTCCGCCTGCGCAAGGCGTGCCCGCTCTCGGAGCTGCTCTCGCACGTGTACGTGCTCGTCCCCGTGCTCGACGACGACAAGCATTACTGGGTCGGCGAGGACGAGGTGGAGAAGCTCGTCTACCACGGCGAGGGGTGGCTCGCGACGCACCCCGAAAAGGAGCTCATCGCGCGGCGGTACCTGAAGCACCGCGCCCGGCTCGCGCGCGCGGCGCTCGATCGGCTCGTCTCGGGCGAGGCCAAGGATCCCGACGCGGAGGCCGAGGCGCACGCCGAGGAGGAGGCCGCGATCGAGGCGCCCGTGCGCCTCGACGAGGCGCGGATCGAGGCCGTGGCGCGGGCGCTTTCGGACGAGGGCGCGAAGACGGTGGTCGATCTCGGCTGCGGGGAGGGCAAGCTCCTCGCGAAGCTCGTGCGGAACCGGGCGATGACGCAGCTCGTGGGGGTCGATGTCTCGCAACGCGCGCTCGACGTGGCCTCGGAGCGGCTGAAGCTCGATCGGCACGGCGGCCGGAAATCCGAGCGGATCGAGCTGCTGCACGGCTCCTTGCTCTACCGCGACGCGCGCCTTTCGGGCTTCGACGCGGCGACGCTCGTGGAGGTCATCGAGCACCTGGAGCCCTCGCGCCTCGGCGCGCTCGAACGTTCGGTCTTTGCGCACGCCCGTCCCCGCGTCGTCGTCGTGACCACGCCGAACGCCGAATACAACGTCGTGTTCACCTCGCTGCCCGCGGGCCACATGCGCCACAAGGATCACCGCTTCGAATGGACGCGCGCCGAATTCGAGGCGTGGGCGCGCGGCGTCGCGGAGCGAAATGCATATACGGTTCGGTTGGCCCCCATCGGGCCGGCTGATGATACCCTCGGTTCTCCCACGCAAATGGCGGTGTTCTCCCGATGAGCACGGAAGCCCCGGGCGCGGAGGCGGCTGCCGCGAAAGGCCTCATGATTCCCCTGCCGACGCCGAGCCTCGTCCTGCTCGTCGGCGCGTCAGGCTCGGGGAAGAGCACGTTCGCGCGGAGGCATTTCGCGCCGACCGAGGTCGTCTCGTCCGACATGTTCCGCGCGATGGTCTCGGACGACGAGAACGATCAGAGCGCGTCGGCTTCGGCGTTCGAGGTGCTGCACCTGGTCGTGGACAAACGCCTGGAGGCGGGCAAGCTCGTGGTCGTCGACGCGACGAACGTGCGGCCCGAGTTCCGCAAGCCGCTCGTGGCGATCGCGCGCAAGCACCACGTCTTCGCGACCGCGATCGCGTTCGACGTGGGCGAGCGGGTCTGCGCCGAGCGGAACGAATCCCGCACGGATCGCAACGTGGCGGCCCACGTGGTGCGGCGCCAATCGCAGGATCTGCGGACGTCGTTGCGCGGGATCGAGCGCGAGGGCATCCGCGTGGTGCACGTGCTGCGCAAGCCCGAGGAGATCGAGGACGTCCGCATCGAGCGCACGCGCCTCTGGACCGATCGCCGCGATGAGCACGGGCCCTTCGACATCATCGGCGACGTGCACGGCTGCTGCGACGAGCTCGAAGCGCTGCTGGAGGATCTCGGCTACACGGTCGAATGGGATCCGGCCGCGGGCCCGCATGGCGTGCGCGTGACGCCGCCGCCGGGGCGGCGCCTCGTGTTCCTCGGGGATCTCGTCGATCGAGGTCCGCGGATCGTGGACGTCCTGCGGCTCGTCATGACGGCCGTGCAGAGCGGGGCCGCGCTCTGCGTGCCGGGCAACCACGAGGTGAAGCTGCTCAAGGTGCTCCGCGGTCGGCAGGTCACGATCATGCACGGCCTCGCCGAGACGCTCGCCGAGCTCGCCTCGACGACGGAGGCATTTCAGGCGGAGCTCGCGCAGTTCATCGACGATCTCGTCAGCCATTACGTGCTCGATGACGGCCGGCTCTGCGTCGCGCACGCCGGCATGAAGGCGTCGATGCAGGGGCGCTCCTCGGGCGGGGTGCGCGAGTTCGGGCTGTACGGCGACACGACGGGCGAGACGGACGCGTATGGTTTGCCCGTGCGGCACAACTGGGCGTCCGAGTATCGCGGCCGCGCGACGGTTGTGTATGGCCACACGCCGGTCCCGACGGCGGATTGGCTCAACAATACCATTTGTGTCGATACGGGCTGCGTTTTCGGCGGCGCGCTCACGGCGCTCCGGTATCCCGAGCGCGAGATCGTCAGCGTGCCGGCGGCGCGTCAATATTGCGAGCCGAAGAAGCCGCTGATCCCCGTGGCGCCCGAGGAGGGGCGCACGGCGCAGCAGGCGTACGACGACACGCTCGATATCGACGACGTGATCGGCAAACGGCCCGTGAGCACGCGCCTCGCGCGGTGGGTCACGGTGCGCGAGGAGAACGCGGCGGCGGCGCTGGAGGCGATGAGCCGGTTCGCGGTCGATCCGCGCTGGCTCGTCTACTTGCCGCCGACGATGTCCCCGACCGAGACGAGCGAGCTGCCGGGCACGCTGGAGCACCCGGCCGAGGCCTTCGCGTATTTCCGGCGGAACGAGGTCCCGCGCGTCATCTGCGAAGAAAAACACATGGGCTCGCGGGCCGTGATCGTCGTTTGTCGGGACGAAGCGACGGCGAAGAAGCGGTTTGGCACGACGGACGGTCGCGCGGGCATCGTGTACACGCGCACGGGCCGGCCGTTTTTCGACGATCCAGCGCTCGAAGAGGCCCTCCTTTCGCGGGTGCGGCGCGCGGCCGAGGCGAGCGGGCTCTTCGACGAGCTCGGCGGATGGTTCGTGCTCGACGCCGAGATCATGCCGTGGTCGGCGAAGGCGCAGGCGCTCGTCCGGGTGCAATACGCGCCCGTGGGCAGCGCCAGCCGGTCGGCGCTCGGGGCCGGCATCGAGGCGCTCGTGCAGGCGAACGAGCGCGGGATCGAGGCGGGCGAGCTGCTCGCGCGCATGCGCGATCGGGCGCGGGCCGCGTCGCGTTACGTCGACGCGTATCGGCGTTACTGCTGGCCGGTCGCGCGTATCGAGGATGTTCGTGTCGCGCCGTTTCACTTGCTCGCGGCCGAGGGGCGCGTGTTCGTCGATCGGGACCATCCTTTCCACCTGGCCATGGCCGCGCGGCTCGCCGAGGCGGACGGGCAGGTGCTCGTGGCGACGCGGCACGTGGAGGTCACGCTCGGGGACGAGGCGAGCGAGCGGGTGGGCGCGGCGTGGTGGGAGGAGCTCACCGCGGCCGGCGGCGAGGGGATGGTCGTGAAGCCCATTTCCTTCCTCGCGCGGGGCAAACGCGGGCTCGTGCAGCCGGCCGTGAAATGCCGCGGCCGCGAGTATCTCCGGATCATTTACGGGCCGGAGTACGATTTGCCCGAGAACCTCGCGCGGCTCCGCAATCGTGGCCTCGGCGCGAAACGTTCGCTCGCTCTCCGGGAGCTCGCGCTCGGCGTCGAGGCGCTCGAGCGTTTTGTCCGGGGCGAGCCCTTACGTCGTGTACACGAATGCGTCTTTGCGATCCTGGCGCTGGAGAGCGAGCCGGTGGATCCGCGACTTTGATGCCATATCGAGACGGGATGCTCCACGTTTGCTAGTCTCTTCGCACGGCCGCAAGCGCGCCGGATGGAGGATGCGGATGAACGAGAACGAGTCGAACGAAGGGGGCGGGGCACTTCTGTCGCCCGAGCTCGCGGAGGATGCGATGCTCTCGGCCGTTGCCATGGGCGAGGCGACGCTCGCGCGTGGGGCGAAGAGCGGGAGCGTGATCGTGCTCCAGAAGGCGCTCGTCGAGCTCGGCGCGTCTCTCACTCCGGATGGCTCGTTCGGACCCAAGACCCACGCTGCGATCGCCGCCGAGCAAGCCGCGGCGGGGATGCCGGAGACAGGCGTGCTCGATGCGGCGACGCTCGGGGTCGTCGATCGGCGCCTCGCGGCCCGGCGCAAGGGTCGGCTGCACGACGCCATGGCCGCGGCGGTCGGGGGCGCGCCTCCGAAGCCCGCGGGCGCGGCGCAGGTGGCGGCGGGCGGGCCTTCGCGGCAGGATCAGGGCTATTTCGACGACGCGGCCGCGCTCCGGGGGCCGGGCGCGGGGGCGGTGGCGGATCCGGATTCACCGCCGCCAGGTCAGGATCGCGCCGGCATGAAGGCGAAGGGGCCGCTGCCTGCGGATCGGGCCGGGCAGTTCGATGCCGTTCGCCGGTCGATCGGCGACGACGCGCCGGCGAACGCGGCGCTCGAACGGCTGCTCGCGGCGGGGCGCCTGCACGAGGGGTCGCTCTTGCCGAACCTCGCCACGTTCGCGCAGACGCCGCGCAACCCGGCGCTTTTGCTGGAGGCGGGGATCGAGCCGGAGCTCTTGCTCGGGCAGGTGGTCCGTCACGTGGACAACCCCCTCCGGGTGCAGCAGGGGCGCGGGCACGGGACGTGTGGCGCCGGCGTGATGGAGTATGTGGTGCTCCGGGGGGATCCGGCCGAGTTCGTGCGGCTCGTCGACGGAATCACCCGCGAGGTGCGCGCGGTCACGCTTCGATCCGGCAAGAAGCTCGAGATGCCGCGCAGCGCGATCGCGCGGGACGACTCGGGGCGCGTGGACCTCGACCGGCTGTTCCAGTCGGCGATCATGAACCACGCCTCGGCGATGAGCTGGCTCTTCGATTACGACAACCCCGAGGACAACGACACGTTCTGGGCGGCCGTACGAGGCAACAGCCAGATGGCCGTGTATGGCTTCACCAGTTTGTATCAAGCCATCCAGGGCGGGACCTATACGAGCGTGTCCAAGCTCTCGCGTCCCAAGGACGAGATCGCGGGGCTCGTGGCGACGTCGGCGGCGCGCGGCGAGCGGGTGCCGGTGATCCTGGAGTTCAAGACGTACCACTGGCTCTCGGTCGAGTGGCTCGAAGCGGGCAAGGACGGCAAACCCGCGTCCATCGTCCTTCGAAACCCGTGGGGCAAAGACGAGGGCGGTGACAAACCGCCCCGCGTGGCGATGCCTGAAGGCGGAGGCCGTGTCCGGATGAAGTACGCCGACTTCCTCGAAAACGTATTCGGTGCCACGGTCCGCGGCTGACCGGCGCAGGTCTCGACGCCCCCGTCGACCTCTCATCAAGGGGTACGACTCACCCGCGGCGCAGCTTCATACCACTTTGGTAGTAGCCGTCTGGTGATCCGTATTGCCGTATCCCCCAGCCCGGTCGGAGCGTTGCTCCTCGCTCACCCCACAAGGGATTACGGACCGTACATCCTTCGGCTTCATACCACTTTGGTAGTAGCCGTCTGGTGATCCGTATTGCCGTGTCCTCGGCTACGGTCGGAGCGTTGCTCCTCGCTCACCCCACAAGGGATTACGGACCGTGCATCCTTCGGCTTCATACCACTTTGGTAGTAGCCGTCTGGTGATCCGTATTGCCGTATCCGCGGCCACGCTCAGCGCGTCGTCCCTCGCTCGGCCCACAAGGGATTACGGCTCGTACGCCCTTCGTCTTCGTACTACTTTCGTCGTAGTGATTGGGTAATCCAACTTGCTATGTTAGCAAGACGGACGCCGGCTCGCTCTATATTTGTCCCATTTTGACGGCCCGGCTACAAATGGTCCTCATGAAGGATTGGAATACCTGGACCATGGAAGCCGATCGGGGGCTCGAGCTCCGGACGCACAAGATTCGCGTCGAGGTGAGCCGAGGGCCCATGGCAGGGATCGTCACCGAAGTCATGGGGCCGGAGGTGCGGGTCGGGAGCGGGAAAGATTGTGAGCTCGTTCTCGAAGATCCGACCGTGAGCAGGCATCACCTGCTCCTTCGTATCGAGGGAGACCTCCTGCGCGTGCTCGACACGAGCAGCCGCAATGGCACGACCGTCGACGGCGTGCGGATCCGCGACGCCTACGCCCGGCCCGACTCGACGATCGGGCTCGGCGCCTCGGCCCTGCGGCTGCAAATGATCCGCGACGTCGTGACGTTGCCGCTCTCGTCCAGCACGCACTTCGGGGGCCTCGTCGGCGCGAGCGTGCCGATGCGGCGGCTCTTCGCGCTGCTCGAGAAGATCGCGGGGACCCACGCGACGGTGCTGGTCGAAGGGGAGACCGGGACGGGCAAGGAGCTCGTGGCCGCGGCGATTCACACCAAGAGCAAGCGGGCGAGTGGTCCGTTCATGGTCTTCGATTGTTCGTCGGTTGGCGCAGGCGTGCTGGAGAGCGAGCTCTTCGGGCACCGGCGCGGAGGGTTCACGGGCGCGACCGAGCACCGCGTGGGGAGGTTCGAGGCGGCGCACGGCGGGACGCTTTTCCTCGACGAGATCGGAGAGCTGCCCCTGGAGCTGCAGCCGAAGCTGCTCCGAGCCCTGGAGACGCGCACGATCACGCGGATCGGCGAGAACGAGCCGCGGCGTGCCGACGTGCGGATCGTGGCCGCGACGAACCGATCGCTGGCGGCCGAGGTCGAGCGGGGCAGGTTCCGCGAGGATCTCTATTACCGGCTCGCCGTCGTGCCGGTGCGGATGCCGCCGCTGCGGGAGAGGCTCGACGACATCCCCCTGCTCGTGCGCCATTTCGAGAAGGAATGGCAGGGGCGAAAGGACGCGCCGGCGCTGCTCCCGAACGAGGTGCTCGAGCGGATGAAGGCGCACCCGCGCCCCTGGCCGGGGAACGTGCGGGAGCTTCGAAACAAGGTGGAGATGATGCTCTCGCTCGGGCTCGCCGAGCCGCCTTGGGCCGCAGAGGAGCCGGAGACCGCGGGGCCGATGTCGGTGCCGTCGGTGCTGCCGGTGAACCTCGAGCTGCCTTTGCACGTGGGGCTGGCGCACGTGGAAACGGCCTACAAACGAGCCTATGTGGAGCGCGCGCTGCGAGAGACGGGATTCAACGTATCGCAGGCTGCAAAGATCGCGGGCGTGGGGCGAGCGTTCGTGCAGCGGGTGATGCGAAAGCACGGGATCCGATTGAGCGAGGAGGGAGGCGGGCCCGAGGGCGGCGGGGGCGGGGCCTCGCCTGCGCCCGCGCTCGCGCCGCCGCCGGTCTCCGCGCCTTCGCCTGCGCCTGCATCTGCGTCGGCGGCGGGGCACGGGCTCTACCAATGGTATCGAAAACATCCGCTGGCATCGTCGGAAGCGCGTGGCTGGACCGAGGGGTTCGGCCCGCGAAACGGGCACGGACCGAAGCGCCGGGACGAAGGCGGGCGTTGAACGGCGGTCCGTTCGGGTTCATCATGACCGCATGAGGGGGCGTTCCAGTCTCACCGAGCATGAGCAGGGCCTCATGCTGGATCTCGTCGCCGAGCTCGGCGGATCGCTCGATTTGCACGAGGTGCTCGGCCACGCGTACGGCCTGCTCTCGCAGCTCGTGCCCGCGGATCACGGGGCGCTCTGCGTGAGCCGGCCCGAGGGGCACGCCGTCTACGACTGGGCGGTCGCCGAGATGCCCGAGAGGTTTTTCCAGGGATACGCGGAGATGGTCCCGCACGACTTCGTCCGGATCGCCGTGGCCGAGCGGCCCAACGAGGTGCTGCGCGACACCGAGATGCTCTCGCGCGCGTCGATGGAGCGCAGCTTCCTCTACAACCACTGCCGCGACATCGGCATGCAGCTCGAGCACGTGATGGCCGTCATGCTCCGCGACGATCCTTCCTGGCACGGGGGGCTCATCCTTTACCGGGACAAGCGGATCGCATTCTCCGATCACGAGCGCGAGATCCTGCAGAAGCTCTCCCGGCATTTCACGAACGCCGTGAAAAACTGCCGCCTCTTCGGGTCGATGGCCCAGCGCGCGTCGCTGCTCGACGGGGTGCTCGCCGGCATCGGGCACGAGGCCATCGTTTTCAACGCGTCGGGGGCGGAGGTCGCGCGGACGTCGAGCGCGGAGAAGATGCTGCGGGCCTGGTTCAAGCCGACCGAGCTCGACCCGGGCGGGCTCCCCACGCAGCTCGCCGACCGCGTCACGTGGATGGTGAAGGATCCGTACACGCCGCGCGAGCCTTACTGGCGGGGCGGCGCGCTCGCCGACCTGAAGGTCTCGATCCAGAGGCTCCCGGGCGGCGTGGGCGCCTCCTTCGTGATGCTGCTCGAGGAGGTCCCGCAGCTCGTGCCCATCCCCCTGCCGTGGCTGCGGATCCTGAGCAGCGCGGAGATCAAGGTGGCGGAGCGCGTGTGCTGGGACAACGCGCTCATCGCCTCCGAGCTCTCCATCACGGAGCTCACGGTGAAGAAGCATTTTTCACGCATCTTCGACAAACTCGGCATCCCGAACCGCGCCGCGCTCATTCATATGGCGTGGCGGCAGCGTTGATCGCCGACGTGTCCCCCGCGAACATCCCCAGATAAAGCGCCGCCGTCACTGCCGCGGACAACGTGATGGCGCGGCGGTCGCCTTCGACTTCGAGGCGCGCGAAGAGGCCACGCAGGACGCAGGTGTGCTCCTCGTCGGCGTCGGCGTGGCCGCGGAGGAAACGGACGCCGCGCTCGATGCCGGGGATGCGTCGCCGCGCGACGAGGTGCGCGGCCGTGGTGCCGGCGCGGGCCTGGGAGAGGGCTTCGAGGATGTAGGCCGTGCCGAGGAAGGCGAGGGGCGAGCCGGCCTCGACCTGAAACTGGTTCCACGCGATGTAGGCGGCGACGGCCGAGCAGGGGCGCGGCGCGGCGGCGGGGCTCTGCGCGCGGCCGATGGCGGCGAGGTCTTCGAGCACCCAGAGATCGTGCCCCTGCTCCTCGTCGGCCTTTTGCAAGAAGAGCCGCCCCAAATCGAGGGCCTTGCCCGCGCGCACGAGCCGCTCGCCGGCGCGGCGCAGCAAGGGGCGGGTTTGGCGGACGTAGAGATAGGTTTGTCCGAGGAAGCCGGCGTATTCGTCCGTGTCGAGGTCACCTGCGAGCAGGCGGCGTGCGGCGGGGTGCGCGTCGAGGGCCGAGAGCAGGTCTGCGACGGTGGTATCGAGGGTTTCGACGAGGGTGTTCATGGTCCGCGGCTCCTTTCGTTCAGGCGGCGATCGAGCCCGGCGTGGGGAAGACGGGGGGTTTCGCGCGCCGGACGGTGCGTTGCTCGGCGACGTCGGCGAGGAGGGGGAGGGCGCACATGTGGAAGCGCGTGTCGTAGACGGGCGGACCCACGAAGCGGGCGCGCATGCGGCGCGTGTACAGGTCGAGGGTGCGGGGGAGGCGGGATCGCGCGGGGGCGGTGGTCGCTGCCGTGCGGCCGTGGTCGTCGTAGAAGGGCCGCTTCGGCGGGGTGGGGGCGGGCGGCGGGAAGCGCGGGGCGAGGGATAGGTCGTTCCGGACGAACCCGCGCTCGCGGGCGACGTGCTCGATCAGGCGGGCGTCTTCGATACCGTCGGTCTCGGTGTTTGCCGTGGCAATCCAGTGGCCAATGCCGAGGAGCCGGCTCAGGTGGACGGCGGCCGCGTGGAGCTCGGCGACGGCCATGGAGTGTCTGTGGGTGGCGAGGACGCAATAACGCGAGGTTTCGGCGAGGCGGAGCCCGGCGGCGGCGAGGGGCGCGAGGTCGAATTGCGACTCGACGGAGAGGCCAAACGAGGTGCCGTTCGTGGTGGCGATCTCGGGGTTCGGCAGGAGGAGGCGGAGGGTGCCGACGGCGAGGTCGCCGTCGTAGGTGATGAGGTGGAGGGTCGTGGGGAGGGTATCGAAGGGATCGAGCTCGCGGGGGACCGCGTGGTTTTGCGTGTCGAGGTAACCGAGCTCGCGGGCGAAAACGTCGAAACGAACGCGGACGGCGTCGTCGAGGTGTCTTTGGGTTTCGGCGATGATGCAACGGATGTCTGGCATGATGTCCTCCGGCGGCGCGAGCGAATCTCGGCTCGGTCGTCGAGAGGGGCCTGATTGCAGGCGACGTGCCCGACGGCGGTGGGTCGATTTTCAGGCCGAACCGCAGGGAAGACGCGCGCGGTGGATCCGGATGGATGCAGTGAGCGTCGAGAAATGTGGGCGGGGTGGATCCTGGCGCATGCAGCACCCTGGGGGCCGCAGCTTGCACGCGGCTTGCTCAACTTGTGCAGACGCGCGCTGCGCGATCGCGCAACGAAACGCGGAGCGATCGGAAGGCTCGACCGAGACGGACGCTTGATGCGCGGCGCGACCGGGGCTGCCCGTCGGCCCTGGGCGATCACGGCTTCGGGTGCGAGAGGAGCCACTCCACGACCTTCGGCGCGAAATTCGCCCCGAGGCCCGGGACGTGGGTCCCGCCGTCGATCGTCCAGAGCTCCGCCGCGCCGCCTGCCTTGCAGCCCGTCGTGTATTGTGAGACGCTCGTTTCGGCGCCGTCGATCGTGGCGTCGAGGTCGAGCGCTTCGCCCATGGACGGCGTGAGCGCGCAGCCGTTCTTCTGGGCCCATTGCTCGGTCGTCGCCACGGCGCCCGGGATACTTACGCCCATGATCGACTCGCCGTCGTAGGGGACGGTGTCGTCCGCCGTGCCGTGGATTTGCAGCACCGCGACGGGTTTTTCGGCCGCGCATTTCGCCGGATCGTTCCACGTCGCGCCCGCGAGGCTCGCGATGCCGGCGACGAGGTCCGAGCGGTCGCAGGCCATCCGGTGCGACATGAAGCCGCCATTGGAATGACCCACGAAATACACGCGCTTTGGATCGACCTTGTAATGCTCACCGATCTCGGTGACGAGGCCCGAGAGGTAGGCGACGTCGTCGACGCCCACGCCGCCGAAATCGCAACAGGCGTCGGTCGCGTTCCAGAAGCGCTTCGAGCTCGTGTCGAACGTGCCGTCCGGGTGCGCGTACAAAAAGCCGTGTTTGTCGGCCTGGGGTTTCAATTGAAACAGGAGCTCCTGGACGAGGCCGGAGGCGCTGTATCCGTGCAGCAGGATCACGAGCGGGGAAGGTTTGGCCGGGTCGAGGCCAGGCGGGACGTGGACGGTGACGGGGCGATCGCCGCCGACCACGAGCTCGCCGGGATCCTCGCCGCCGGTGCCCCCGGCGCCGCCGGTGCCTCCCGAGCCCGCGGTGCCGCTCGACGCCGGGGGATTCGAGGAGCAAGCCAGGGCGAATGCGAACGGTATGGATGCGAAGACGAGGGAGCTGTAGAAGCGCGTCATGGCGCGAGCTTACCGCACGTTCCGTCGGATCTCCTCGGTGTTCCTCCTCGCAGGGGTGACGCTCGCCGCGGCGCCGGCCCTGGGCGCGCCGCCGCCGGCGCCGAGCGCGGCGCCCGCGAAAGGCCCGCTGACGAGCGCGCAGCAGGCGGCGCTGAAGGAGTCGCAGGAGCTCGCCGTCGAGGCCCAGAAGCTGCTCGAAAAGAAGCAATACGACGCGGCGCTCGTGCCGGCACAGAAGGCCCTCGTGATCCGGGAGAAGATCGAGCCGGAGAGCGTCTGGACGAAGATGAGCGTGCGCCAGATGGCGGAGATTCACGAGGGGAAGAAGCAGTACGCGCGCGCCGTGCCGTACCGGGAGCGCGCCCTCGCCCTCGTCGAGAAGAATCCGAGCAACGACGCGGATATCCGTTATCGGATGCGCGAGCTCGCGGTGACGTTGCACGCCGCGGGGGAGCACGCGCGGGCCATCACGCTGTTCGAGCGCGAGGTCGCCCTCGCCGTGAAGGGCAGCCGCGGCGTGGAGGGGGAAGACGCGATCGGGCCGATCGCGGCGATGGCGGAGCCGCTGAAGGCGCTCCGGCGTTACGACGAGGCCGAGGCCGCGCTGCTCCGCGCGATCAAGATCTGCGAGAACGTCACGCGGAATCGACAACCGTATCCGTATCTGCTCGTGAACCTCGGCCGGTTGTACCACGACACCGGCCGGTACACGCGGGCCGAGCCGGTGCGCGCGCAAGCCGTCGAGCGCGTGGCGGACGTGGGGGGATTTCGATCGAACGCCACGGACGAGATGGCCGAGCTCGCGCAGACGCGGATGGCGCTGCAGGACTATCCGGGCGCGCAGCTCGTCCTCGACGAGATCGTGGCCATCACGAAGGAAAACGCGGGGGAAGCGAGCCTCGCGTACGCCGGCGTGCTCGTGCTGCGCGCCGTGCTCGACGTGGAGACGGGCGCCTACGACCAGGCCGAGCCGCGGCTCTCCCGCGCGCAGGCGATCCTCGACAAGAACGCCGAAAAAGGAAGCGACGCGCCGGACTTGCGGGTCGTCTTGCAGTGGATCCTCGGGCGTATCGCGACGCAGAAGGGAGACTTTTCACGTGGCGACGTGCTGCTTTCGCGCACGCTCTCCCATTACGAGAAGACGAACGGGCCGAAAAACAAGTCCGTGGCAGAGGTCGCGGCGGACCTCGCCGATCTCTACCGGCGCGCGCAGAAGCTCGACAAGGCCGAGGCCCACGCGGCGCGCGCGCTCGCGATCCACGACGAGCTGCTCCCGCCCATGCACCCGGATCGCGCCGAGGCGCGGGCGATCCTCGGGCGCATCCGCGAGATGCGCGGAGATGCAGCGGGCGCAAAGAAGCTCCACGAGGAGGCGCTCGCGGCGCGCGAAAAGACGTTCGGCAAGGAGCACCCGTTCGTCGCGTCGTCGCTGCTCGATCTCGCGGATCTGGCGCGGCGGCAGAAGAACGCGGGCGAGGCCGAAGGGCTCTCCAAAAGGGCGATCGGGATTTTCGAGAAGGCGTTCGGCGCCGAGCACGAAAAGGTCGCCGCGGGGCTCGAAGGGCTCGCCGCATTGTACGTGGAATCGGGCAAGCTCGATCTGGCCCTGCGCGCCGCGACGCGGGCGGCCGAGATCCGCGAGCGGCAGGCGGCGCTCGTGATCGCCGGCGGATCCGAGGCGCAAAAGCGCGCGTTCGTGGCGACGATGCGCGTGGGGACCGATTTCCTGACGAGCCTGCACGCGCGGACGATGCCCGCGGACGCGGACGCGCGGAAGCTCGCGCTGACCACGATCTTCCAGCGCAAAGGGCGCGTGCTCGACGTCATGGCGAGCTCGCTCGCGGCGCTCCGGCGCAAGCTCGGGCCCGAGGAGGCGAAGCTCGCGGACGAGCTCGCGGCGGCGCGCAGCGAGGTCGCGCGGCTCGCCATGCGAGGGCCCGCAGGCGCGCCGCTCGACGATTTCAAAGCGGAGCTCGCGCAGCGTGAGGAGAAGGCGCGGTCGATCGAGGAGAAGATGGGCGGGCGGAGCGACGTGTTCCGCGCCGAGGAGACGCCCGTCACGATCGAGCGCGTGCAAGCGCTTGTGCCCGCGGGAACGGCGCTCGTGGAGCTCTCGGTGTACGTGCCGCGGCGCTCGGCCGACGTGGACATGCCGAGCCGCGAGGGGCCGCCGCGCGTCGCGGCGTACGTGCTCGACGCCGCGGGGAAGGTGGCGTTCGTCGATCTCGGCGAGAGCGCGCCGATCGAGGCGGCGACGAAGGCGCTGCGCGAGACGCTCACGTCGTCGCTCGACCAGGATCCGAAGCCGCCCGCGCGTGCGCTCGACGAGCTCGTCATGCGCAAGATCCGGCCGCTCCTCGGGGGAAAAACCAAGCTCATGATCGCGGCGGACGGCGCGCTTTCGCTCGTGCCGTTCGCGGCGCTCGTCGACGAGGACGGGCGGTACCTGGTCGAGCGGTACGAGATCTCGTACCTCACGAGCGGGCGGGATCTCCTGCGGCTCGCGCGCACCGCGCCGTCGCGGCAAGGCGCGCTCGTGGTGGCGAACCCGGCGTTCGGGCGGCGCGAGCAAGGGGAGAGCGCGCTCGCTGCGCTCGAGGACAAACCCGACGCGAAATCGCGGGGCCTCGACAAGGCGTTTTTCGAGCCGCTGCCGGCGACGGCGGCCGAGGCGCGCGCGCTCGCCCCGATCCTGCCCGGCGCCGTGGTGCACGTGGACCTGGAGGCGACGGAGTCGATCCTGAAGAAAGCGCAGGCCCCGCGGATCGTGCACGTGGCGACGCACGGGTTTTTCCTGTCGGCGAAGGGCACCGCCGCGCGCGCGGCCGAGCCAGGCGAGCGTGGGCTCGAGCTCGAAGCGTCGCCAGACTGGCTGCCGGACGATCCGCTGCTGCGATCGGGGCTCGCGCTCGCGGGGGCGAACGCGAGGAAGGGCGGGGGCGGCGAGGACGGGATCCTCACGGCGCTCGAGGCGAGCTCGCTCGATCTTTGGGGCACCAAGCTCGTCGTGCTCTCGGCGTGCGAGACGGGCCTCGGCGACGTGCAGCGCGGCGAGGGCGTGTACGGCTTGCGGCGCGCGCTTTTCGTGGCCGGCGTCGAGTCGCTCGTCGCGAGCTTGTGGAAGGTCGCGGACGAGGAGACGCAGCGGCTCATGGTGGCCTATTACCAGCGCGTCACGAAGGGCAGCGGTCGGAGCCCCGCGCTCCGGGACGTGCAGCTCGCGATGCTCGCCGACGCGCCCACGTCGCATCCATACTTCTGGGCGAGCTTCGGCGTGTTCGGCGAGCCCTCGCCGATGGGCGTCGACGTCGTGGGCGACCGGCGAACGCCACACGAAGCGCCGCGGGTCATGCCCGTGCAGCCCGGTCCGCGGGGGTGCTCGTGCACGTTGCCTGCATCGACGGGGGAGGAGCCGCTCGGGCTCGTGGGGATGTTCGGGCTCCTCGCGCTCGTCGCGCGGCGCCGGCATCGGTGATAGGGTCTCGCCATGCTGGCCATCGAGGCCCGGGGGCTGCGCAAGACGTACGGCGGGGGATGGCCACGGGGCGCGGGACGGGAGGCGCTCGCGGGGCTCGATCTCTCGGTGGACGAGGGCGCGGCGTTTGGGCTGATCGGGCTCAATGGCGCGGGAAAGACCACGTTCATCAAGTCGCTGCTCGGCGTCGTGCGGCCGAGCGCGGGCGTCGTGCGGGTTCTCGGCAAGGATCCAGAGGATCCGACGGCGCGCGCGCAGGTCGGATATCTGCCCGAGCGCCTCTTTTTGCCGCACGCGTTCACGCCCGTGCAATTCTTGGCGAGCGTGGCGCGGCTGAAAGGGCTCCCGCGGGCCGACGACGAGGTGCGGCGGCAGATCGGGCGGGTGGGTTTGTCGGGGGAAGAGGGGCGGCGCATCGGGGGGTTTTCCAAGGGAATGCGGCAGCGGCTCGGGCTCGCGGCGGCGCTGCTCGGCGGGCCGATGCTCCTCGTGCTCGACGAGCCGACGGACGGCGTCGATCCGCTCGGCCGGGCCGAGATCCGGCGGATCCTCGCGGAGGAGCGGGCGCGGGGCGCGACGTTGTTTCTGAATTCGCATCTCCTCTCGGAGACGGAGCGCGTCTGCGATCGGATCGGCATTCTCTCGGGCGGGCGGCTCCTCCGGGAAGGGCCGATCGAGACGCTTTGCGGGAGCGAGACGCGGTATCGCGTGCGGTTGGCCCCTCCCTTCGATAGCGCGGCGCTCGCGGCGCTCGGCTTTCGGGCGGGGGACGGCGAGGGCGCGTTCGTCGTGGATGCGCCGGATCCTACGGCATTGAACGATCTCTTGGATCAAGCCCGGCGCACGGGGGCGCGGCTCGTGGGGCTCACGCACGACGTGCGGGATCTCGAGGACGTGCTGGCGGAGGCGCTCGGCCAGGGACGGGAGCAGGGACACGCGTGAAATCGTTTGTCGTGGCCAGGGATCTCCTGCGTGAGGCGGCGTCGCGGCGCTGGTTCCTCGCGCTCGGCCTGGGGATCACCCTGATGCTCGTGGTGATGGGTTTGTCCTTGCGGATGGACGTCGTGGACGGGGCGCTCGCGGCGACGCGGCTCTTCGGCAAATCCATGAACACGCAGATCCGCGCGGCGGACGTGGCGCTCCGGCCGGCGTTCGTGGCGTCGTCGTACCTCATCTTTTACGGCGGCCTCCTGTTCGGCGTGGTCGCGTGCGCCGATTTCGGCCCGAGCTTGCTCGCGCCGGGGCGGATCGAGCACCTTCTATCGCTCCCGGTGCGGCGCTTCGAGCTCGTCGTGGGCACGTTCCTCGGCGTGCTCGCGCTCGCGTTGCTCGGGGCGCTGTATGGCGCGGGCGGGCTCGTCTTGATCTTCGGGGTGAAGACGGGCGTGTTTTCGGGGCGGCTCATCGTCTCGGCGTTGCTCGCCAGCGTGACGTTTTCCGCGATTTACGGCGCGATGCTGACGGTGGCGATCGCGGCCCGGAGCGCGGCGCTCTCGGCGGCGTCCGGGGGCGCGCTCGTGCTGCTCGGGATCGTGGCCGGGGAGCGGGAGCGGATTGCGGAGTTTTTCGATTCGGGGATCTCGCGCACGATATTTCGAGGGCTGACCCTGTTCCTGCCGCGGGTCTCGTCGCTCGCGCGTTCGGCCGGGGAGATCGCGGGCTCCGAGCCCGTGGACCCCGCCGCGCTGACGAGCATGCTCTTGGGGCTCGTGGTCTTTGGCCTCGCGGCGCTCTCGCTCGGCATTCACCTCTTCGAACGGAAGGATTTCTGATGAGACGGGTGGCCTGGCTCGTCGCGTTCGCCGCCCTCCTCGGGCTCTCGGCGTTCTTGATGTCGCGGGGGGACAAACCCAAAAAGCCGGAGCGTGTGCTCAAGGCCGAGTTCCCGCGGCACCCGAGGGACTGGGAGGAAGAGCGCAACCGGAAACGAAGGACCTTGCCGCCGGCGGCCCCGCGTCCGGGGGAGGACGAGGGCATCCAGCGAAAACGAGACCCGCTGCTCGTGGCGCTGCCGGTCGAGAAGGGAAAGAGCTCGGTGGTGTTCGAGGTCGCGGCGCTGAAGGAGTCGCCGATCGGGCAGATCTGGCTCGATTGCATGCTGGAGGAGCAAGCCGAGAACAAGCGCCGCGGGCGAGGGCGGGACGATTTCAAGGAGCGTTTCGGGATCGACCTCTTGCAGGACGTCGAACGAATCGCGATGTCGTCGAGCAAGGTGGCGGTCTTGTCGGTCGCGCAGGGCGCGGGGCGGTTCGACAAGTCCGGCTGGCCGAAGCGCACGTTCGGTGAAAAGGGCGCGATCTGGGAGGACACGGAGGGCCGCTCGGTGTTCGCGACGTGGGGGGACGAGCTCGTCCTCGCCGGGGTGGACGTGAAGGAGATCGAAGCGGCGATCGCGCGGCTCGAATCGAAGTCGCCGCCGCAGGCGCCGCCGATCCCGGATTGGTCGGCCTACGGCGACATTTACGGGGTGCTCTCGCCCGAGGAGCTCGCGGACATGTTGCCGGAGGAGCAGGGCGAGATCGCGGCGCGGATCCGGGCCGCGATCGATCGCGTGGATCTGCACGTGGATACGTCGGAGGATGTGGCCATCGTGGCGGACGTGAATGGTTCGAACATGGACGACGTGACGGACCTGGCGAAATCGATGGGCGCGGCCCTGAGCCTGGCCCGTGCGGGCGCCGAGGACCAGGGCGACGATCGGCTGCGGGAGCTGCTCGATTACGCGACGATCAAGCCGCGGGACGGGCGATTCACGGTGGACGTGGCGCTGCCGCTCGAGGTGCTCAAGCAAATGGGGCCGTGCCGGAAGCGGGACGCGGCGCCGTCATCCTCACAGTGAAGGGAAGGGCGACCAGGAGGTGCACCGTTCGCCGCCGCGGATGGTGATTTCCTGGCGTCGCACGGAGGCCGTCAGGGGCGCGCCTTCCATTTCGGCGAGCGCCACGGAGAGCGCAGCCTCGACGGCGCCCCGCGCGGCGTCGTTCGGGGCGAGCAGGTGGCCGCGAAGGAGCGCCGTCGCGGCATCCGGGCCGAAGACGCAGCCGAGGGCGATGGCGGCTTGCTCGGCGGCCGGCGTGTGGTCGAGCTCTTCCCCGGCGTGATCTTCGAGGAGCGCTCGCTCGAAAAGGGCACCATGCTCCCGGGCCTCGTCGATTCTTCCGAGGAGCTGGAGCGCTTCGGCGCGCAGTTTTACGTCGGCGGAGGATTGCGCGGCTTCGGCGAGGGCTTGTACCTGCGAGGCGTGGCCGCGGCGCGCGCGTGCGCCGATCACGCGGAGGCGAACGAAGGGATCGGGATCCTCGGCGAGGCTTTCGAGCGCGGTTTGAAGGGTGGGGCCGTCCTCGGCGACGGCGTCGAGCACGTCGAGGGCGAGGAAGCGGGCCTCGGGATCCGGGAAATGGAGCGCGGCGAGGAGCGCGGACCTGTCGCGCGTGTCGGGGTTTTTCGCGATATCGCGGAGGAGCACGCGGGCGAGGTCGAGGTTTTCAGGGGCGGAGCCGCGCCGTTCGAGATACGCGACCGAGATGCGCCTCTTTCGTCGATGAAGGACGAGGCCGAGGTCGGCGCGTATCGTTTCGTGGAGGCGCGCGTGGGCGAGCAGATCGGCCGCGAGCGCGGGGCCCTCTTCGTCCTCCTCCAGGAAAGCGAGGGCTCCACGATAGCGGTGATGGACCCGCGGTTTTTCGATGGGGCAGCGGAGGGTGAAGTTATGGTCGAGGACGGCTTTTCGCGCAGCCTTGCGGATCTCCGCGGCGCTCGAGAATCGCAACAGCTCCCGTCGCGGAAGGACGAGGGCCGCGGCCGCTTCGGCGCGGATTTCGTCGCCGAGGAGATCAGCGAGATCCGGCAAGCGGCGAATGTCCTCGAAAAGCTCGGCGTCCCGGGGACCTGTGCGCCGGTACGCCGCGAGCACGTCGAGCGCGTCCGGGTGCGTGTCGGCCAAGGAAAACGCGAGGGCGGCGTCGTCCTCGTCGGGGGACCGCCGCGCGACGTCTTCGCGCCAGCGCGCGACGAGCCAGGCTTCGAGCTCCTCGCAAGGTTTGTCCACGAGGAAGCTCATCGACCTGAGCCACCCGCGCCGCGCCTCGGGGCTCGCCCGTTCGAGGCGCGCGCGCAGGTCCGCCCTGCGTGGGCCGCTCTTCGCAAAGGGGAGGAGCTCGATGAGTGACGGCGTCGTGACGTAGTCAGCGCCGCACGCGAGCGGCGTCTCGGGTTCGTCCGCGAAGACCTCGTCGAGCAAGCGCGAGAGGGTTTCGTCGGGCAAACCGACCGAGGCCCGCGCGAGGGCGCGGAGCGCGTAGATGCGATGCCCGCAGGGACGCGCGGGATCGGTCGCGATTCGCATCAACGCGGGGGCGAGCGACCGCGGCGCGAGGAACGAGAGGAGACGCGCGGCGCGGAGGCCTGCGCAACCCGGGAGGTCGAGCCAGGGGAGGAGACGTTCGCCGACCTCGTCAAGGGAGGTCCAGCACAGGGAGGAGACGTCGAACACAGGAGGCGCGTGTGGTCACCGGAGCGCCATGCCGGGAGCACCTGGGCCTCGGGCCGGGCTCGACGTTCATGCGTACCACGGTGCGCGACGACACGCGAACCCATCCCGCGCGTATGCGAGGTGCACGACACGCGCTCGACCTGGGTTCGCTTGACGCCCCATGCTCGCCCTGGGATCCTCTGCGCATGTCCCGCCGCTTCAACACGGCTGGCCCGAACGATCCGGCGCGCCACCACACGGTCCCCGCGCTGTCCCGTGTCCCCGGCGTCCGGGAAATCATCGAGCAGGGCAGTTATTTCATCCTTCACGCTTCCAGGCAGACCGGCAAAACGACCGCGCTGCTCGACCTCGCCGCCGCGCTGAACCGGGAGGGCAAGTACGTCGCTGCGGTGCTCTCGCTGGAGCCCGGCGCCGCGCTGACGAGCATCGACGCGGCCGAGCTCGCGATGCTCGACTCGTGGCGGTACGACCTCGCCGCCTACCTGCCCGCCGACGTCTCGGTCCCGCGATGGCCCGACGCGCCCCAGGGAAATCGCATCGGTGCAGCGCTCTCGGCGTTCGCCCAGGAGGCGCCGCGGCCGCTCGTCATCCTGCTCGACGGCCTCGACTCCTTGTCACGTGATGTGCGGAGCTCGCTCGTCCGGCAGATCCGCGCCGGCAAGCTACGCCGTCCGCGCGCCTTCCCCTGGTCGATCGGCTTCGCCTCGGTGCGCGAGCCCCGCGAGCTCGAGGCAGGCCAGGCGCCTCCGAGCTCCCGCGCACCCGCGAGCTCGACCGGCCTCGACGCCGAAGTGCTCACGCTTCAGGGTTTTTCGCGCAGCGAGGTGGCGACGCTCCTCCAAGGGCTGGAAGAGCGGACCGGGCTCGAGCTCTTGCCCGGCGCCGTCGAGCGCGCCCACGAGCTCACCCAGGGACATCCGTTTCTCGTGAACGCGCTCGCGCAGCGGATCGTTGACGGCGCCGATGGTCGCAAGGGCCCGCTGACGGCGGTGGACATCGAGCGAGCGAAGGATCTCCTCCTCGATCGCCGCGGCGGCCTGCTCGACGAGATCAGCGATCGCATGCGCGACGGAAAGCTTCGGGCGGCGCTCGAGCAGATCCTCGCCGAGTCGCAACGCGAGCCGCCGGCCGAGGACCTGCGGGGCGGCATCGATCTCGGTCTCGTCCGGCGCATGCCCGACGGGACGATCGCGCTGGCGAACCCGATCTTCCACGCGCTCGTCGCGAGGCTCTTGCCGGGCGCCGTGCGATCGGTGTTCCCGGTCGGACAGCCGGCGTGGGTCGGCCCCGATGGACGACTCGACACGGACCGGCTGCTCGAAGCGTTCCTCGACTTCTGGCGGCGGCACGGCGACGCGCTCTTCTCCAGCGCGCCCTATGGCGAGCTCTCGCCGCTCGTGCTCACGGCGTTCTTGAATCGCGTCGTGAAGAGCGGCGGCCTCATCGAGCGGGTCTACGCCATCGGACGCGGTCGCATGGATGTGTGCATTCGGCAGGGCGGAGCCGCGGTCGCGCTCGTCGTGAAGGTGCGTCGCGACCGCGATCCGGATCCGATCCCCGAGGGGCTCTCGCAGGTCGACGAGGCGCTCGCGCGGCTCGGGATCGAGAACGGCTGGCTCGTGGTGTTCGACCGGCGCAAGGGCGTCTCGCCCGTCTCGCAGCGGCTCGGCGCCGCGAAGGAGAAGACGCCGGCCGGGCGTGAGGTCGTGCTCGTCCGGGCGTGAGCCGCGTCGTCACGATCGGAAGCGCAGGAAGTCGCTGAGGATCGCGGCGAACTCGTGCGGTCGTTCCAGGAAGGGCGAGGGGCCCGCGTTGGGCATCTCCGCGACGACGACGCGCGCGTCGGCGAGGCGCGAGAGCGAGCGCGGCGAGATCCCGCCGCGGCTGCCCGTGACGAAGAGCGCGGGCACGGACAAACGGGCGAGCTTCCACGCGAGCGAGCCTTCTTCGGCGAGCGACACGAGCTCGCGGCCCCAGGCGTGAAGCAAGCGCGCGTCGCAGGGGACGCGGCCCGGGTCTTCGGCCGTCGTCGCTCCACGCGCTGCACGCCTCACCGCGTCGCGCAGCGCGTTGATGCCCGGGCCTCCGAGATCGGTGAGGGTCAGCTCCGCGGCGGGGCGGAGGCTCGTGCAGTCGTCCACGGTCTTCGGGCCGTCGATGTCCACGAGGGCGCGGACGAGGCCTGGGTGGCGCTCGGCGATGAGCGCGGCGAGCGTCCCGCCGAGGCCGTGCCCGACGAGGGCCACGCGCTCGCCGAAGCGGCCTGCGAGCCACCGCGCGAAGTGATCGGCGAACGCCGTGAGCGGCGCGGGCCGCGGGGCTGGGACGCTGCGCCCGTGCCCCGGCAGATCGGGCACGACGTGCCGGTGCGCGGCGAGCCGCGCGTGCAGCGCGACCGCCTCGAACACGAGCCCGTGTCCTGCGAGCCCGTGCAGGTACACGAGCGGGGTGCCTCGCGCGGACGGGTGATAATCCCGGACGAACATCCCTGCATCGACCCCGTGCGCCACATCGACCGACAGCATCCGTCCCCCTCCTCGATCGCCGCGATCCGGACCCGAGCCCTCCTCGGGAAGAGCCTGAACCGGTCCGTCCGAAACCACCGACTTCGCGTCGTGTCCGATCCCTGTCTGGCCGGAAGCCTCACGGTCCTCCGGCTCGTTCGCGCTTTCCCAATCGATGCGCGAGGCCGGTCCTCGGGCGCGCCTTCGCCGTCAAAAGGCGCGGAAAAGGGCGGGCGGATCGTCACGTACGGGGCGGCTTTCGGGGCCTCTGCGGAAGTTTGTCTAGGAAAACCAGTCCGTGCACGACTTTGGGTACCGTGCCCACATGCCGCGACGACGCGAGCCCGATCCGTTCGCCCTCCAGGTTGGAATCCGCATCAGGCAGCTCCGCGAGGAGCAGGGCCTCACGATGGAGAAGCTCGCCTTCGAGAGCGAGCTCGGATCGAAGGGGCATCTGTCGAACCTGGAGCGAGGGCTCGCGAGGCCCACGATCCACACGCTGAGGGTCCTCGCGGAGCGGCTGGAGGTCGACGTGCTCGATCTCCTCACGTTCCCCGAGCAGGGCGATCGCCAGAAGCTCGTCGACCTGACGCGTTACCTTGGGCGTGGGACGATCCGCAAGCTGCTCAAGGACATCCTCAAGGACATGGCGCCGCTCGAGTCCGCGAAGGAGCCCGCGGCTGCGGTGCCTCCGCCGAAGAAGGCCGCCAAGCGGAAGAGCGCGCCCGCGAAGGCGCGCAAGAAGAAGCGCTCGTCGTAGGTCGGCATTTCGTTGCTGGTCAAACGGATCGGTTCGCCCACGGACGATCCGGCGGCGCAGCTCTTCGTCAAGCGATCGACCTTCGTGTCGTCCGGGTGCGAAGCGCCGTATCCACTTCCATCCACGCGCGAGCGCGGGGTGCGTAACGCGCTTCCAAGGATCGGACGATCTGCGTCCGATCCTTGGGCTTTGCTTGCGTCTTCACGCGTTGCGTCGTTACGCTCGACGTCCTCATGCGCTGGAGGAGAAGGACGATGGGGAAGGGCATCCGGCTGCGGAAATTCGAGCTCAAGAAGACGCTCTTCTTGCTGCCGAACCTGATCACGCTGACGAGCATCTTCTGCGGCTTCGACAGCATCCGGACCTCGGCGACGGCGCAAGGCGAGGCGGACTTCTACCGCGCCGCGTTGCTCATCGTCTTCGCGATGTTCTTCGACACGCTCGACGGCCGCGTCGCGCGCGCGACGAAGACGCAGAGCGCGTTTGGTCTTCAGATCGACTCGCTCGCGGACGTGGTGTCGTTCGGCGTGGCGCCGTCGCTCCTGCTCTACCAGTGGACGCTGCACCGGCTCGGCACGCTCGGGCTCGTGGCGTCGTTCCTGTTCACGGCGTGCGGGGCGATCCGGCTCGCGCGGTTTAACGTGCTCTCGACCGGCGACGACGGCAAACCCTCGAAGCCGTCGAAGTACATCGTGGGCCTGCCGATCCCGGGCGCCGCGGGCATCCTCGTCTCGCTCGTCGTGGCGAGCCACGCGGCCGGCGGGATGCTCGGGCGCGCCGAGTACACCGTGCTGATGCTCGGCGTGACGATCGGTTTGTCGACGCTGATGGTGTCGACGATCCGGTTTCGCTCCTTCAAGGACGTGAAGCTCAACGCGGGGACGGCCCTGCTCGCCGCGTTCATGGTGGGTTCGTCCGTGGCCGTGTCCCTGAAGATGCAGCCGGCGTTCGTGCTGGTGTGGCTGCTCGGCTGTTACGTGACGATGGGGATCCTGGAGTCCTTGTGGCACCTGCCCCGGCGGCTCCGCGCGAGTCTGCTCGCCGGTGACTCGAACCAGCCCCCGCCCGCGGCGTCGGCCTGAACCTGGGCTGTTCGGAACGGCTTTGACTTTGCGGCAGGGCCGAACCATGTAGACTGCGCGCCGTCCATGAAGAATCGCGTATTTTTCCCGCAGGTCGCGCTCGACGAGTGGCTGGTCGAGGACAGAGTCGACCTCAGGAACGACGAGCTGACGATCAAGAGCGAGGGGCGAAAATACCGCATCATCGAGGCGATTCGTGTCATGAGCGAGGTCAGCGGCTCGCCCGACAGCCACGAGCTGCTCGGCAAGGTGAAGTCGAAGGCCTTCCTCGCCGAGCTCGGCGCCGAGATCCTGGAGACCTCGATGATCCTCGGAGACAACGCGTACGACGTCGTGCCGGGGTTCGTGGGCGCGCCGATCGGGACGTTCGCCGATCACCAGCGCGTCGGGCCTCCATCGCAGACCCGGAACCTGACGACCGACGAGGATCTGCTCGCGGCCTTCCTCGCGACGAAGCTCTGACGATTCGATAGGTCCCCGCGCGCATCGGCCTGCCGCCGCACCCAAGACGCGCTACCTTCTCCCGCCATGACGCGCGCTCTCTCCACGGGGACCTTCTTCGTGGCCGTGTTGCTCTACGGAGCCGCGAGCGCCCTCTTTTTCCTCGACATCGCCCGCAAGGAGACGCGGATCTCCGCATCGATCGGCTCCGTGCCGCCGCCGCGGCGCACCTCGTTTGCTGCGACGAGCCTCGGCGTGGCCGCGGCGTTTCACCTCGCGTACGTGACGTTCGCGAGCCTCGTCGCGCGCGTGTGCCCGGTCAACTCGGTGCATTTCTCGCTCTCCATGGCGTCCATCCTGGCGATCGCGGTGTACCTGCCGGCGCGGCGCTGGGTCCGCATCGACGCGATCGGCGTCTTGCTCGCGCCGCTCGGGCTCGTCTTCGTGCTCGGCACGTATTTCCTCGGGCAGCCGGGGCCGGCGCACTCGCTGAGCCCCGTCTTCCTCGCGCTGCACGTGCTCGCGAACCTCGCAGGGACGGCGCTGTTCCTGCTCGCGGGCGGCGCGGCGATGCTCTACCTCGTCCAGGAAAAGCGCCTGAAAAGGAAGCGCACGGACCGCCTGCGGATCGGCAACCTGCCGCCGCTCGAGGTCCTCGATCAGGCCGTGCACCGCTTCCTCGTCGCAGGCTTCCCGCTGCTCACGCTTGGCGTGCTGACGGGCACGATCTGGGCGAAGGGCCTGGAGACCGGCTCCTTCGAGGAGATCCTGCGGGCCGTGCTGGGGTACACGACGTGGCTCGTGATCGCGGCTGTGCTGCTCCTGCGCGCGGCGGCGGGGTGGCGTGGCAGGCGGGCGGCGTACGGGACGATCGCGGGGTTCTGCTGCGTGGCCGCGGTGCTCGTGATCTACCTCGTGCGGCCCGTGGTCGAGCTCGGCTCGCCGAGGCTCGGAGGCTAGGGCGGGCGTGATCGTCGTCGTTGGCCTCTCCCACAAGACAGCGCCGATCGCGGTGCGCGAGCGGCTCGCCGTGCAGCGCGACGCGCTCCCCGCGCTCTACACGCGGCTCCTCGCGGATCGGTCGATCGGGGAAGCCGTGGTGCTCTCCACATGCAACCGCGTCGAGGTGTATGCCGCTCCGCCGCGTGGAGGTTCGCTCGAAGCGACGAGCCGCGCGACGATCGGCGCGCTCGCGGCGATCGGCGGGGATGCGGTCACGATGCACCTCGGGCGCAAGGAGGGCGGCGACGCGGTGCGGCACCTGTTCCGCGTGGCCTCGTCGCTCGACTCGCTCGTCGTGGGCGAGCCGCAGATCCTCGGACAACTCAAGGACGCGATCGAGCTCGCGCGGGAAGGCAAGGCGCTCGGGCGGACGCTCGGCAAGGCGATGCTGCGGGCGGTTCGCGTGGGCAAACGCGCGCGGAGCGAGACGGCGATCGGCGAAGGGCAAGTGTCGGTCTCGAGCGTGGCCGTGGATCTCGCGCAGGAGATCTTCGGCGATCTTACGGGGCGTAAGGCCGCGCTCGTGGGCGCGGGCGAGATGGCCGAGGCCGCGGCGAAGCTCCTCGCGAAGGCGGGCGCGAAGATCATCGTGCTGAACCGGAGCCCGGCGCGCGCGAAGGTGCTTGCGTACGAGGTGTCCGGCGAGCCGCGTGGGATGCAGGAGCTCGAACGGACGCTCGGCGAGGTCGACATCGCGATCGGCTCGACGTCGAGCCCGACGCCCGTGATCACGGTGGATCTCGTCAAGCGCGTGCGGAAGGTGCGGCGCGGCAAGAGCCTGTTCTTGATCGACATCGCCGTGCCGCGTGATGTGGAGCCCGCCGTGAACGACCTCGACGGCGTGTACCTTTACGACGTCGACGATCTCTCGCAGATCGTGGCGCAGTCGCTCGAAGGTCGGGCGGCGGAGGCGGCGCGCGCCGAGGCGATCGTCGAGGAGGAGGCGCGCGCGTTCGAGCACTGGACGCTCGAACGAGAGCTCACGCCGACGATCGTGGGGCTCTTCAACCGGACGCGCGCTGTGCTACTCGCCGAGCTCGAACGGAGTTTTGCCGGGCGCCTCAAGCACCTCGGCGCCGCGGAGAAGGAAGCGCTGCTCGTGATGGTCGACGCCGCGACGAACAAGCTGCTCCACGCGCCGGTGACGCGCCTCAAGGAGCTCGCGGGCGATGCGCGCGCCGAGGGGTACGTCGAGGCCGTGCACGATCTCTTCGACCTGTCGGCGATCGCCCTGGATGCGATCACCTTGGGGGGCAGCGACGGCAGCGCGATCGACGGAGCGATCACGCTGCCGACTCCGGGCACGAACGGCAAGGCACAGAGCCCGTCTTCGACCATCCCGCGCGCGACGGTGCAGGCTTCGTCTGCGGGTACGCCTGCCGCGGCGACGCTCGCTTCGACCTCGGCCTCGGCCTCCCCGCGCGAGGTCGCGGGCGCAAAGGATCTCGGATGACTCGCCTGACACTCGCCACCCGACGTTCGGCCCTCGCGCTCGCCCAGTCTCGCGCCTTCGCGCGCGCCCTCGTCGAAGCCTCGCCCGGTCTCGAGGTCGGCGAGCTCGAGGTCGTCACGTCGGGCGACAAGATCACCGATCGTCCGCTCCAGGAAGTCGGCGGCAAAGGGCTCTTCGTGAAGGAGCTCGAAGAGGCGCTCCTCGACGGCCGCGCTCACTTCGCGGTGCACTCGTACAAGGACGTGCCTGCCGTGATCCCCGACGGGCTCGTGATCACGTGTGTCCCGCGGCGCGAGGATCCGCGCGACGTGTTCATCACGCGGACGGGCGCGACGCTCGCGGAGCTGCCCGCGGGCGCGCGCGTGGGGACGTCGAGCCTCCGGCGCGCCGCGGCGATCGGCGTGGCGCGGCCCGATCTCGGGATCTTGCCGCTGCGCGGGAACGTGGACACGCGGCTGCGCAAGCTCGAAGAGGGGCAGGTGGACGCGATCGTGCTCGCGCTCGCGGGGCTCAAGCGTCTCGGGCTCGAACGACGAGCGACCGAGATCCTCGATCCCACCGTGATGCTGCCCGCGATCGGGCAAGGCGCGCTCGGGATCGAGTGCCGCGAGGCCGACGAGGAGACGCGGCGCGCGCTCGCGCCGCTCGACGATCCCGAGACGAGCGTGCGCGTGGCCGCCGAGCGCGGGGTGATGGTCGCGCTCGGCGCCGATTGTCGGACACCCGTGGCGGCGCACGCGGTGCGCACGGACGAAGGGCTCTGGATTCGGGCGATGATCGCCGAGGTGGACGGGACGCGGTTGCGAACGGGCGAGCGGCGCGTCGCGTGGCCCTCGGCGGCGGAGGCGACGCGTGTCGGCCTGGATCTCGGGCAGGAGCTCCTCCGCGCCTGAGGGCGCCCGCTCTATTCTGCGGCCGATGCTGGGATACGTCGCGATCGTCCTGCACGCGCACCTGCCCTGGGTGCGCCATCCGGAGCACGCCCGCCCGCTCGAAGAGCGATGGCTGCACGAGGCATTGTGGGAGTCGTACCTGCCGCTGCTCGACGTGCTCGCGCGGCTTGAAGCGGACGGGATCGCGGCGCGGATCTCGGTGTCGGTGTCCCCGACGCTCGCGGCGATGCTCGCCGATCCGCTGCTTCGAAAGCGCTTCGTTCTGCACCTCGACAGGCTCGACAAACTCGCGGCGCAGGAAGAGCGACGGACGAGCGGTGACGCGGCGATGCGTCCGATCGTGGCGTTTTATCGGTCGCGGATCGAGGCCACGCGCGCGGTGTGGGAGCGGATCTCCGGCGACATGCTCGGCGCGCTCGCGGGCCATGAAGATCGCGGCTCGATCGAGCTCCTGACGACGAGCGTGACGCACGCGTATCTACCCGCGCTCACGCGTTCGAGCGCGCGTGCGCAGGTAAAACTCGGCCTGCGCGCGTTCGAGGCCCTCGTGGGGCGAAGGCCGCGTGGGTTGTGGCTCCCCGAGTGTGGCTACGATCCTTCGCTCTTGCCGGAGCTCGCGGCGGCGGGCGTGGGGTACTCGGTGCTCGACGCTCACGGCCTCGATCTCGCGTTGCCGCGGCCTCCGCGGGGCGTGCTCGCGCCGATCCTCTCCTCCGCGGGCGTCGCGTTTTTCGGCCGTGATCCGCGGGCCTCGCGGGAAGTGTGGTCCCGTGAGGCCGGGTATCCGGGGCACCCGGACTATCGCGATTTCTACCGCGACATCGGCTTCGATCTGCCGGAAGCCGCGCTCGCAGGGGAGAGCGGCCCCGACGGCACGCGCCTCATGACGGGGCTCAAGTACCACCGCATCACGGGCCCGGGGCCCCACAAGGCGCTGTGGGATCCGGCCGCGGCTGAGGCGCGCGCGCGCGCGGATGCCTCGCATTTCGTGGCCGAGCGGGCCGCCGCGCTACGTGCAGCACAAGGACGTGGCCCGCGGCCCGTCGTGGTGGCGCCGTACGACGCCGAGCTCTTCGGCCACTGGTGGTTCGAAGGCCCGATCTTCCTCGAACACGCGCTGCGAGCGTTGCATCACGCAGAGCGCGCAGGCGAGATCGCACCCGTGACGCTCGGCGCCTACCTCGCGGCCGAGCCTTCGCTCACGGTGGCCGAGCCTTCGGCTTCGTCGTGGGGCGAGGGCGGTTTTGGCGAGGCGTGGCTCGGGCGCGCGCTCGATCCCGGCCGCACGGAGGGCATGTCGCCGGCGCACCTCGTGCGGCACGTGCGCCATGCCGAGAACACCGTGCAGGGGCTCGTGCGGACGCGGCGCGGCGCGGACGGGCTCGCAGGGCGCGCGCTCGATCAGGCGATCCGCGAGCTCGTGTTGCTCGAAGCGAGCGACTGGGGCTTCATGATCCGGCGCGGCGAGATGGCGGCGTATGCGGCGGCGCGGGTGCGCGCGCACGCGAGCCGCGTGGATCGGCTTTGCAGGCTCGCGGGGCGCGACTGGATCGGCGAGAGCGAGGCGCGGTGGATCGAGGCGACGTGCGAGCGGACGCCGTTCCTCGCCGAGCTCCGAGGCGAGTGCTTGCGCGACGCGTTCGATGCGTGACGACCGCATCTTGGGCTTGTCGATCCGCCCCTGGATCACGGATGCTCATCTTCCCGATGCGCGTTCGTTCGAGCTGGCCCCGTCTCGCGTCTTTGTTGCCGTCGTGCTTCGCGCTCGCGTCGATCGCCTGCGGCAGTGATCTCTTCCACGCGACCGACTGGGCCACGCTCTGCGACACGAACCCGACCGCGAAGGGCTGCGCTGGTGAGGGCGGCGGCGGCACGGGTGGCGCGGTGGTCGCCGAGTCCTGCATCCCATGCGCCCATCTCGCGAGCGCGCGTGTGGCGAAGCCTGCCGACGTCCCGGTGTGTCCGAGCTCGGTCGACGTCCACGCCGTGCTCGAACAGTGCCGGTGCGAGGCGACGAGCGTCTGTTCTCCGAGCTGCTCGCTCACGCCGGTGTGCGGTGGCACCGAGGTGGACGTGGAGGCGTGTGACGCTTGCGTCGAGACCTCGTGCGGCCCGTATCTCCTCTCCTGCCTCGCGCAAACGGCTCCTTGAGCGGCACGAGTTGACAGCGATCGCTGCACGCGGAGACGATCGCTCCATGCTTCGCTTCGATCGCCTCTTCGGGCTCGGTGTTGCTGGTCTCGTGTTTGCGGCTGCGTGCGGAGGCGGAGGGGACGGTAGCTCCGCGTCGGCGTCGGGCGGCGGATCGGAGCCCGTGTGCACGAGCGACGCGCAGTGCGGCGCGAGTGATCCTTGCAAGATCGCCGCGTGTGTCGCCGGCGCCTGCGTCGAGACCCAGGCGCCCGAGGGCAAACTCGTCCTCGACGGCCTCGTCCCCGGTGACTGCAAGCGCAAGCAATGCAAGGCCGACGGCACGATCGAGGAGGTCGTCGACGACACGGACAAACCTGAGGACTACAACCCCTGCACCCTCGACACGTGCGCGGCAGGCATGCCGAGCCACGCACCGGATCCTGCGATGGACGGCGCGTCGTGCGGCGCGAGCAGCGTGTTGATGTGCTCGGGCGGCCTGTGCATCGGTTGCACCGAGGCGGCGCAGTGTCCGCAGGGCGGCCTCTGCCACGTGGCCGTGTGTAACACGATGACGAACGCGTGTGGCCTTGGGTTCGACGTGGGCAAGTCGGTCTCGAACAAGGATCTCGGTGACTGCCTGCAAGCCGTTTGCGACATGAACGGCCTCGTCGTCCCGGCGCCCGCGCCGAGCGACGTGCCCCCGCCCGACGCCAACGAGTGCGACGTCGAGTCGTGCGGCGAAACCGGCGCGATCGTCCACACGCCGCAGCTCGACGGCACCGCGTGCGGCGGCTCCTCCACGTGCAAGCCGAGCTCATGTGCGGCGGGCGTGTGCGTGACGCAGATGCCCTTGCCCGGCACGGATGTCGTCCTGGAGACGCAGGTGCCCGGCGATTGCCACAGCACCGTGTGCGACGGCATGGGAGGCACGCTGGATCAGCCCGACGACGCGGACGTGCCGATCGATCTGACGCCGAATGACTGCACGATCCCCGTGTGCTCGGGCGGCACGGCGTCGACGGGCCCTGCTCCGGAGGGCGCCTCGTGCACGAATGCGGGCGGCGCGCTCAGCAAGTGTGATGGGAGTGGTAGCTGCATCTGACGTCGCGGGCGCGACGTGATCAGAACGTGACGCGAAGCCCCGCCGACGTGGGGCTCACGAGGAGGCGCAAGCTCGTCTGCGGCGCGGCCGGTGGGGTCGTGGAGGGCGCGTCGGGTGTGGTCTCGTCGCTCTTCACGGGCACGCGCTTGCTACCGATCACCCACAGCGGCACGCCCACGCCGAGCGCCACGACACCCGTGATCAGGATGCCGTAGCCCACGGCTTGCTGCGTCTCGTCGGAGCGCGTCTCGCAGATCGTGGGGCCGAACTGTGACTCGCAGTAGATCGGGATCTGGCTCACCGCCGTGCTCGCGATCGCCGAGCCGGCGAGGACACCGACGATGCCCGCGGTCGTTGCCAGGATGCCGCCGACCATCATCGGCGTGCTCTTGCGCTCGTAGCGCGGAGGCGCCGGCTGCGGCTCGCCGTAGTAGGGGCCGTAGTACGGATATCCGTACGGGTATCCTTGCTGCGGCGGACCGTATCCGGGCGGAGGCGGGCCGTACTCGCCGCCTTGCGGGGGCGGGCCGTACCCGGGCGGAGGCGGGCCGTACCCGGGCGGATAGCCGTATCCTGCGGGCGGCGGCGGCGCGGGCGGAGGCGCTGCCGCGCCCGTACCGGTCGGGGGCGGCGCGCCGGGAGTGACGCCCGGCGCGGGCGGAGGTGCGGCGAGCGGAGGCGCGGCGGGCTGCTCTGCGGGCGCCTGTGCCGTGCTCGGCGGAGGCGGCGCTTGCGGCGCCTGGGCGTGCGCCGCGGGGCCCATCGCGAGCAAGGAGAGGCCCAGCGCGGAGGCGGCGACACACGCGAGGGAAGCGCGCGCTCGGCGAGCGGCGGGCGTCGCGCGAAGAAGCTCCGGATCCGGCAACGTGGGCATCGAGGACTGTCCTTTCGGCAGGGGCTCTGTGCGAGGGGAATCGAGGTCCCGCAGGCTGCGCTCGCTTTTACGATAACGAAAAACGAGATGCACGTGGCGCGTCAAGCGTGCTCCCGCGTCGAGGGAGCGATCACTCGTAGGCATCCTCGGCGGGACGGCTCGGCGCCTTCGGTGCTGCGGGCTTGCTCGCGCCGGTCTTCGTCGCAGCTTTCGGCTTGTCCGCGGGGGTCCCCGTCGGGCTCGCGGCGGGCTTCGAGGCCGTCTCCTTCGCCGCGGGCGCTTCCTTCGCCGCGGGCGCTTCCTTCGCCGCGGGCGGCTCTTCCGCAGTCACCGTGGCGCTCGCCTTCGTGGGGGCGTCGCTCGTGGGCGTCGGTGCTTCCGTCGGCGCGGCCTGGATCGGAGGCAACGGCAGCGACGCGGGCCTCGTCTCAGGCTGCGCCTCCGGCTTCGGTGCGGGCTTCTTTTCCTGCGTGTTCGTGGCAGGTTTGTCCGGCGCAACCGTTGGGGACGAACCTCCTTGCCCGAGGTAGACGAACACGAATGCGATCGCCACGAGGCCGAGCAGCACGAGCACTGCGTGCTCCTTCTTCGGGCCCTTCCTCTTCGCGGGCTCGATCGCCTGGCTCGTGCTCTCCTCTTTCTCCGTCGTCGGCGTCGCTTCTGCGGCGCGTGAGGTCGCCTTCGCAGACTTCTTCGCGGCCTTGCTCTCCGACGTTTTCGACGCGGGCGCAGCACTCTCGCTCGCGACGGTGTCCGAGGTGTTTTTCGTGGTGGCCTTCGGGGCCTGGCGCGTCGCAGCGGGCGCGGCTACGCTCGAGGCGCGCGTGGCCTCGTTGGATTTCGTCTCGCTGGGGGCGGCCGGCGAGGCCTGCGCCGGGCTGGCCGTCGGGGTCGGCTTGGAGACGGATGTGGAGACCGACGGGGAACGCGCGGCGCGCGCTCGGTGCTCCTTGCGCTGGGCACGGGAAAGCTTTTTGCTCACGATCCGACGCTAACCGAAGCGGGTTCGATCAGGCAAAACCTCGGATCCAGGGCAGGAAAAGCAACCGGGGTGGAAAGTCCGTTCTCGGACGGCTTGACATGGCCCCTTCGCCGAGTATCCTCCGCGTCCCCCGATTCCGGGTAGACGAACCACCATGCCGACCATCAGCCAGCTCATCCGAAACGGCCGCGAAGCCGCTCGTTACAAGACGGCCTCTCCGGCGCTCAAGTCCTGCCCGCAGCGGCGTGGCGTGTGCGTCCGCGTGTACACCACGACGCCGAAGAAGCCGAACTCGGCCCTCCGCAAGGTGTGTCGCGTGCGCCTCACCAACCAGATGGAGGTCACGAGCTACATCCCGGGCGAGGGGCACAACCTGCAGGAGCACTCGGTCGTGCTCATTCGCGGGGGTCGCGTGAAGGATCTGCCGGGCGTTCGTTACCACGTCGTGCGCGGCACGCTCGACGCCTCGGGCGCCGCGGGGCCGAGCTCGACCAACAAGGCGACCCGCAACCGCAAGCGCTCGAAGTACGGCGTGAAGCGTCCGAAGAGCTGAGCCGAGCTCGCTCTCCCCCGATCACAGTCCGCCAGAAGGAAGCACCATGCCTCGTCGACGTGAAGTTCCGAAGCGCAGAATCATTCCGGATCCGAAGTTCAAGGACAAGCTCGTCGCCAAGTTCACCAACTCGCTCATGTTGAGCGGGAAGAAGGCGACGGCGGAGAGCATCCTCTACGGAGCGTTCGACGTCATCCGCGACCGCTTCAAGGAGGAGCCCATCGAGGTCTTCCGGAAGGCGCTCGACAACGTCAAGCCGAAGCTCGAGGTGAAGAGCCGGCGCGTTGGCGGCGCGACCTATCAGGTCCCGGTCGAGGTTCGGCCGGAGCGTCGCGTGGCGCTGGCGATGCGCTGGCTCGTGACGTACTCGCGTTCGCGCGGCGAGAAGACGATGCGCGAGCGCCTCGCGGCGGAGCTCATCGACGCGGCGCAGAACCGCGGCAACGCCGTGAAGAAGAAGGACGACACGCACAAGATGGCGGAGGCGAACAAGGCCTTCGCGCACTACCGCTGGTGATCGTTCGGACCTAGAGCGGTCGGACACGGCAGGAGACACGTCGAGCGAGATGGCGAAGGCGACATAAGGATCGGGTTACGTGCTCGAACATGGCGGCGCGAAGCGCGCCGCCAACGAACGTACCCCGACACCCTCTCCAGGTTCTCGAAGCACGCCAAACGGAGGCGGGCAGGGCTGGAGAGGGTGTCGTGCGTTCGGGGTTCGAAGCGACGAACGGCGACGACAGCGACGCAAACGAGACTGACGCCCGACATCAGCAAAGACAAACCGACCGCAGGAGGAAGCAGTGGCCCGCGAATACAGCCTGGAGCGCACGAGAAACATCGGGATCATGGCCCACATCGATGCGGGCAAGACCACGGTGACCGAGCGCATCCTCTATTACACGGGCGTCAACTACAAGCTGGGCGAGGTCCACGAGGGCGCTGCGACCATGGACTGGATGGTCCAGGAGCAGGAGCGCGGGATCACGATCACGGCTGCGGCGACAAACTGCTTCTGGGAGCCGAAGGAAGGCCCGGACGCCGGGATCCGGCACCGCATCAACATCATCGACACGCCCGGCCACGTGGACTTCACGATCGAGGTCGAGCGCAGCTTGCGCGTGCTCGACGGCGCGGTCGCGGTGTTCGACGGTGGCAACGGCGTCGAGCCGCAGAGCGAGACGGTCTGGCGTCAGGCGGACAAGTACCGGGTCCCGCGGATCGCGTTCATCAACAAGATGGACAAGATCGGCGCGGACTTCGACATGTGCGTCGACTCGATGAAGGACCGGCTCGGCACGAACGCGGTGGCAGTGCACTACCCGCTCGGCGCGGAGGACAAGTTCCGCGGCGTCATCGACATCGTCCGCATGCGCGCGGCGGTCTTCGACGACGAGACGAAGGGCGCCGAGTACAGGTGGGAAGCCATCCCTGCGGATCTCGAGGCGAAGTGCCGGGAGCTCCGGGAGCGCCTCATCGAGGCGTGCGCGGATGCGAGCGACGCCGTGATGGAGAAGTTCGTCGGCGGAGATTCCGCCTCGGTCACCGAGGAAGAGATCTACGCGGCGATCCGCGCGGGCACGCTGAACTTCAAGCTCGTGCCGGTGCTCTGCGGCTCGGCGTTCAAGAACAAGGGCATCCAGCTCTTGCTCGACGCGATCATCCAGCTCCTGCCTTCGCCGGTCGACATTCCGCCGGTGCAGGGCACGGATCCGGACAAGAAGGACAAGGTGGTGACGCGCAAGGCGGCGGACAACGAGCCGTTCGCCGCGCTCGCGTTCAAGGTGATGAACGATCCCTTCGGCCACCTCACGTACTTCCGGGTCTACTCGGGCACGGTCGAGAGCGGCTCGAGCGTCCTCAACTCGACGCGCGGCAAGCGCGAGCGTTTCGGGCGCATCCTGCGCATGCACGCGAACAAGCGTGAAGAGGTCAAGACCTGCTACGCCGGCAACATCTACGCGGCGGTGGGTCTCCGCGACACGCGGACGGGAGACACGCTCTGCGAAGAGAAGCACCCGGTCGTCCTTGAACGGATGGAGTTCCCGGACCCGGTCATCTCCATCGCGATCGAGCCGAAGACCAAGGCGGATCTCGACAAGCTCGGCGTGTCGCTCCAGAAGCTCATGTTCGAGGACCCGTCTTTCCGGACGTTCACGAACGAGGAGACCGGGCAGACGATCATCGCCGGCATGGGCGAGCTGCACCTCGAGATCATCGTCGACCGCCTGAAGCGCGAGTTCAAGGTCGACGCCAACGTCGGCAAGCCCGAGGTCGCCTATCGCGAGACGGTGTCGCGCAAGGTCACCGACGTCGAGGGCCGGTTCGTCCGGCAGACCGGCGGGCACGGTCAATATGGTCACGTCGTGATCGATCTCGGCCCTGCGCCCCGCGGCGCTGGGTTCGTCTTCGTCAACGACATCACTGGCGGCATCATCCCCAAGGAGTTCATCCCCTCCGCGGAGAAGGGGATTCGAGACGCGCTCGGGCGCGGGGTGCTCGCTGGTTATCCGGTGGTGGACGTCGAGGTGCGGCTGCACTTCGGCAGCTACCACGAGGTCGACTCGTCGGGCCCCGCCTTCGAGGTGGCTGGCTCGATTGCGTTCCAGGAGGCGGCCAAGCGCGCGGGCCTCGTGCTCCTGGAGCCGGTCATGTCGGTCGAGGTGGTTTGCCCGGAGCAATACCTCGGCGACGTCATCGGCGACCTGAACAGCCGTCGCGGGCGGATTCTCGACATGGGGCAGCGGGGAAATGCGCGCGTCGTGCGCGCAGAGGTTCCGCTCGCCTCGATGTTCGGCTACGCGACGGACGTGCGTTCGAAGACGCAGGGCCGCGCGACGCACACGATGCAGATTTCGAATTACGCACCAGTCCCGGTCGCGATCCAGGAAGAGATCGTCGCCAAGCAGCGAGGTTAGGCAATGGCCAAGGAGAAATTCAGTCGAACGAAGCCCCACGTGAACGTCGGCACGATCGGTCACATCGATCACGGCAAGACCACGCTCACGGCGGCCATCGTCAAGGTCCAGTCCAAGCAGAAGCTTGCGAAAGAGATCAAGTACGCCGACATCGCCAAGGGCGGCACCGTCCGTGACGAGACGAAGACGGTGACGATCGCGGCGGCGCACGTGGAGTACGAGTCGCCGAAGCGCCACTACGCGCACGTCGACTGCCCCGGCCACGCCGACTACATCAAGAACATGATTACGGGCGCCGCGCAGATGGACGGCGCGATCCTCGTGGTCAGCGCGCTCGACAGCGTCATGCCGCAGACCCGCGAGCACGTGCTCCTCGCGCGCCAGGTCGGCCTGAACTACCTCGTCGT
>NZ_SSMQ01000036.1 GCF_005144585.1 Polyangium fumosum
CGGGCCCTTCGGGCCCTCAGACAACAGGACCCACCACCCCCGCGCATGAAGGCCCGCCCCTTCGCCTCGTTTCACGGCGGAACCACCAGAGCGCGGAAGAGGTGGGGGTTGGGGGGGGATGGGGAGTCTGGTAAGAGAGGCGGGTCATGCTGCGTTCGCTGAAGCTCGTGGGCGTCGGGCCGGCTCCTGAGATGGAGATGGAGTTCGGGAGACGGATCAACGTGATGACCGGGGACAACGGGCTCGGGAAGAGTTTTGTCCTGGATGTGATCTGGTGGGCGCTGAGCGGGACGTGGGCGGGGTGGCCAGCTTGGCCGAGGGCGGAAGCTAGGGAGGCGAAGGTAACGATTGGCCTAGATGAGGCAACCGCTGTTGCTATGGGGGCGTGGCAGCCGGAGCATCCAAACCAGCATTCCGACAGAACGGTCAAGGATGGGCGTTTTTTTCAATCGAGTACGTTCGACGTCGGAAGACAAGAATGGGTCCCCTATTCGTTCGAGTTCACACGCGGCCCACTGCCCGTATTGGTGCTCTGCGCGCGCGTGGACGGCACCATTGCACTTTGGGATCCAGCCAGGAATCACCATAAACTACGCCCAGGACTTCGCATGGGCGTCTCACCTGACGAAACATCGACGGATCCTTCGTTCGTGCGTCGACCGCCCGCTTACATTTTTAGCCATGACGAGGTTCTCTACGGCCAGGATCTTCGAGGCAAAAGAATT
Source organism: Polyangium fumosum (assembly GCF_005144585.1). GTDB lineage: Bacteria > Myxococcota_A > Polyangia > Polyangiales > Polyangiaceae > Polyangium > Polyangium fumosum. The sequence goes on from NZ_SSMQ01000036.1 coordinate 726, forward strand.
TGCAACGGGCTTGTCAGTGACTGGGTCAGCTGGCAGCAGAAACCTCCAGCAGCTCCTGGAGGAAAAGCCTTCGCCCACCTACGAAACATTCTAGAGAAACTCTCTCCCAATCCAGAAAAAGGCGAGTTGATTCGCCCGGGCGCCCCCGTTCGATTATTTGTGGATGATGCTCGGGAATTCCCCACGATCAATACAGGATATGGCGACACGGCGATTATTCACGCGTCTTCTGGCATGATCCGCGTGATCAGCCTCGCTTACCTGATCGTCTGGGCGTGGCACGAGCACGTCGAGGCCTGCCGGCTCCTCAAGCAGGAGCCCGTAAAAAACATTGTCTTCCTCATGGACGAGGTGGAGAACCACCTTCACCCCGAGTGGCAACGCCGAATCCTGCCGGCACTGCTCAAGGTGCTGGAAGGACTCGGCGACGGCATGCAAGTCCAGGCGCACATCACGACCCACGCCCCGATGGTACTGGCTTCACTCGAACCACATTTCGACCCGGAAGAAGACAAACTGTTCGTCTTCGACCTCGAACGAGGGAGAGTGAATCTACGTGCCGTCGACTGGGCGCGACAGGGCGACGCCTCTCGGTGGCTAACTTCGCCTGCCCTCAATGTCTCGTTCGCTCGGTCCGTCGAGGCAGAGCGCGCGATCAAGGACGCCAACGCCTTCTTGCGGGGCGAAGAGCCCGAGCACTTCAAAACACGTGAGGAGATAGATCTCGCCCTTAGCGCTACGCTCGCAGACATGGATCCCTTCTGGCCTCGATGGCTCACGATCGGCGAAGGGGATGACGCGTGATCAGGGTGGACCGCACGGAGGAGCCGCCGACGTTCGACGCCGACGTACGCAAGCCCGGGAATGCTTGGTTGCAAGAGAACCCCGATGCAAAAGCAAGGCAGATCCGCGACCGTTGGAGTCCCTATCGGGGACACCTCGCGGAAGGCTTCCGGCATCTCTGCGGGTACTCCGCCATGTTGATCCGCCCTGGAACGGTTGATCATTACCGGAGTCGTGACACGCATCCGACACTCGCGTATGAGTGGGATAACTATCGGTACGCCGCGGCAGAAATGAACCAGCGCAAGGGGACGTGCGACGATCGTATTCTCGATCCATTCGAAATCGAGGATGGCTGGTTCGAGATCTTGCTCCCGTCCCTGGAGCTCGTTCCAGTGGAAGATAGGATTCCGGCGGCACAACAGGAGCGCGCAAGGTTCACGCTCAAGAGGCTGGGCCTCCGAGACCACCCCAACGTGATCGGATCCAGAACCGCCTGGTATGAAAGGTTTACAGCCGGAGCTCTCACGCTCGAAGGATTGTTCGACGTCGCGCCCTTGATCGCACGAGCCGTAGAGAAGCGATTTGCCTACATCAACCCTGCGCACTTCGAGGATGAACAGACGCCTCTTCGTCGATTCCTCGACAGCGAGATCACCTTGAAAGGCTTGCGTAGCCTTGCCCCACGCCTCGCCGACGCCATCGACGCCGCGCTCCGACGCCCGGACGAGCGCACCAGGCGCCGCTGATTTCACCGCCGATCGCCCCTCCTCGCGCTAAGGTTCGCGCCATGCGAACCGCCGAGGAAATCGCCCGCCTCGAAGAAGCCCGCCAGGTGCAAGGCTTCGCCTCCATCGCGCCCGAATCCATCCGCGTCGCCGGCGGGATCGCCTGCTTCGCGGGACCCGGATCCTGGTGCAACGTCGTCGTCGGAATCGGGCTCGCAGGGCCGGTCTCGGCCGAGGAGCTCGATCGAATCGAGGCGTTTTACGCGGGCCGCGGCGTGCCGATCCGGATGGAGCTCTCGCCGTACGTGGATGCGGGGCTGCTCGCGATGCTCACCGCGCGGCGGTTCGTGCTGACGCGCTTCGAGAACCTGCTCGCGCGGGATCTCTCCGCGGACGAGGATTCGCTCGCCGGCGCGGCATTGCCCGAGGGGATCGTGGTGCGGAAGGTCGCGCCGGGCGAGGAGGATCGGTTCGTCGACGTGTCCAGCAGCGGGTTTCGGCCCGAGGGCGAGCCCATGTCGGAGGCCGATCGGCAAGTGAGCCTGGCCATGGTGAAGGAGCCGCGCTCGATCAGCGTGATGGCCTGGGCCGGAGACGAGGCCGTAGGTGCGGGGAGCGCGGAGGTGCGGGGCGAGGTCGCGGCGTTGTTCGGGACGAGTGTCCTGCCAGCGTGGCGGAAACGCGGCATTCAGCAGGCGCTCATCCGCGCGCGGCTCGCGGAGGCGCGGGCGCGCGGGGCGACGGTGGCGACGATCGGATCGATGCCCGGCGAGCCCACCGAGCGCAACGTGCAGCGGGTGGGCTTCCGGGTCGTTTGCACGCGCGTGCACCTCGAACGGGCGTGAGGCGCGCGCCCCCGAGGCGCCTCAGAATCGCAGCACGATCTTCCCGAAATGCCCGCCGCTCTCCATGTAGGTGAGCGCCTCGCGCGCCTCGCCGAAGGAGAACGTCTTGTCGTCGATCGCCGGCCGGAGCCCGCCCGCCTCGATCGCTCGGTTCATCGCCTCGAACATCGCCCGCGAGCCGACCATGATGCCCTGGAGCCGGAGGTGCTTCATCAGGATCGGGAGCACGCTCATCTCCTGCGCTCCGCCTGAAAGCACGCCGATCACGCTCACCGTGCCCGCGATGCGCGTGGCGCGCATCGAACGCGCGAGTGTTCCCGCGCCGCCGACCTCGACCAAGTGGTCGACGCCCACGCCGCCCGTCAGCTCGAGGGCCTTCTTGTCCCAGTCCGGCGTGGTTTTGTAGTTGATCGTCGCCCACGCGCCGAGCGACTTCGCGCGCTCGAGCTTCGCGTCGCTGCTCGACGTCACGATCACGCGCGCGCCGGCGAGGTGGGCGAATTGCAGCGCGAAGATCGACACGCCGCCCGTCCCCTGCACGAGCACCGTATCGCCCGGAGAAACCCTTCCGGCGCAAAAGAGCGCATTGTACGCCGTCACGGCTGCGCAGGGGAGGGTCGCCGCTTCCTCGTCGGAGAGGTGGGCGGGCACCTTCACGACGCCGGATTCGCCGGTCACGAAGAGCTCGGAGAGCACGCCGGGCAGGGGCCCGCCGAGCGTCGTCTTGAGCTTCTCGGCGTCGAGCTCGCCGTCTTGCCACGCTTGCGTGAAGATGGGGCAGACGCGGTCGCCTTTTTTCAGGCGCGTCACGGAGGGGCCCACCTCGATCACCTCGCCCACGCCGTCCGAGAACGGCACGAGCGGGAGGGGCTGGCGGGGGTTGTATTGGCCCCTGATCATCATGAGGTCGCGATAGTTGAGCGATGCCGCGCGCATCCGAATCACGACCTCACCGTGCCCCGGGGTGGGATCGGGCAGCGTGACCTCGGCGAGGGAGCCGAGCCCGAACGAGCCCTGAATGACGATTGCCTTCACGAAAACCTCCTCGACCCGCGCTCGTCCCACGGCCTCCGGGCGGCGTCAACCCCTCGGAACGAAAACGACCGATCGCGGGACCGTCGGACGCCAGATCGGACATTCCGTGGCATATCATTGATGCAACGCTTCCGGCACATGAGACAGATTGCGTCCGCGCACGATCCACAGAGGCCGTCTTGGATGCGGAAGCGGCACACCCGATCCCGGACATCCCATGTTCACGTGGGACATTCTTCGTCGCATCCACCTCCATCGAGGGGCAGCATTCGAATCACGTTCGTGATAAATGTGGAATCGTGACGTCGGCCTCGGGGGGTCGACATTCCGAGACGGAGCCGCACGGGAGGATCCCCATGGAGAAGGTCTCGCTGACGTACTTCGTCGACTTCGTGTTGAGATCCGGGACACCCAAGCTGACCGGCGTCCGCGAATACAAGGAACGCAAGGACGAGCTGAGCACGGATTTTTATCGCCCGATCCGGGAAGGCATCGTGGCCATGCACCGGCGCGGCGAGTGCGAATCCGTCCTCGACACGGTCCTCGCGGCGCAGACCGACGAGAAGCGACGACGTATCTATCCCCACGTCATCGGCGGATACCGGAAGTTCTTGGCCTCGGGCGACAAGCGATGGTTCGAGCCCCCGCGCGGCGCAATGAAGCTCGGCGACCTGGAGATCAACCTGAACCCCGAGGTCGGCTTCGTGATCGACAAGAGGCCCCACCTCGTCAAGCTCTATTTCCGCCAGGAGCCGCTCGCCGCGAAGCGCAGCGCCGTGGCCCTCGCGCTCCTCACGAGCGGGCTCTCACGCTTCTATCCGAATCACGTGATCACGATGCTCGACGTGCCGCGCGCGAAGCTCCACACCGCGAAGGACGTGCCGAATCCACGCCTCGACGTGCTCCTGCGCGGCGAAGCAGCCGCGTTCTCGACGATGTACGAAGCCCTGTGACGCGAAAGGGCGACCCGTAAGGGGTGGTCGCTCCACTTTCCTGGACGCGTCGATTTCCACGCTGGATCGTGTTGACTTGGACGAATCGGCTCCGTTGTTGGGGTCCGCACGGACATTTTTCGTCAGAGGAAATCTGCCATGGCCCGTCGGCGCGGGGGGATCCGTGGTATGGAAGCCTGTGCCGGTAACCCATACGGCAGCTTGGTCTTGAAGATGTGGCGGAGGGATCATGAATAGAATCTCGCTGACGGGATTCGTGGACTTCGTGCTCGAAGCTGGCGCGGGCGGCGACGGGGATCCGCTGAAGGAGCGCAAGGGAGATTCGGCCCCCGATTATTATCATCCGCTTCGCGACGCGATCGTGCAGATGCACCGCGAGGATCTGTTGCCCGCGACGCTCGACGCGGCGATCACGCGCGAGCCGAGCGAGAAGAAGCGCCGCGTGTTCGCGCGCGTCATCGAGGGCTACCGGCGCTTCCTCGCCACGGGGACCATGAAATGGTTCGATCCGCCCCGGACCAGCTATCGCATGGGCGCCCACAACGTCGATGTGGCCCCGGAGCTCGGGCTCGCGATCGACGAGACGCCCCACGTGATCAAGATGTACTTCCGCGGCGAGCCGCTCACGCCCCGCCGCACGAGCGTGATGCTGAGCCTTCTCGCAGGCCGCCTCGGGCGCATTTGCCCCGGGCACGTCTTCGCCGTGCTCGACGTCCGCCACGGCAAGCTGCACGCCGTGAGCACGCCGGAAGAGCGCTTCGGCATCCTGCGCGCCTCGAACGAAGGCCGCTGACGCGGGGCCGGCCGCCCGGCCTGCCGTTCGGTGGATCTTTGCGGGCCGTGGTACGTCTGTAGAGGCCCCGCGCGCGCCCTTCTCCCAGCGCCGGGTCGAGGTCCCCCGATGAAGGTCCAAAGCGTCGCCCTCCTGAGCGCCCTCGGCATGCTGGTGTCGGGTTCGTCCGGCTACCTCCTCGCCCCCGCCACCTCGGGCGCCACGACGCTCGGCGCGGCCCCGGAGGCGCGGGTGGGCGACGTGGCGCCCGCGACGGCGGCCCAGGACGTCGCCGCGACCTTCAGCACGGGCACGACGCTGCGGATGGAGGGCCGGCTCGGGCACGGGCGGCTCGAACAAGGCGGGGCGCGGACGACGTACGTGATGGTCGAGGTCCACGCCGACGGGGCCGAGGACGGGAAGCGCGTCGCCGAGAACCACCTGGCGATCGTGATCGATCGCTCGGGCTCGATGAAAGGCGACAGGCTCCCGCGGGCGCTCGCGGCGGCGAACGCGGCCGTCGATCGCCTCGAAGACGGCGATCGGGTCAGCGTGATCTCGTTCGACACGCGCCCCACGACCGACGTCTCCATGACCACCGTGAACACCTCGACCCGCCAGGTGATCCGGTCCGCGATCCAGAACATCGCCCTCGGCGGCGACACCTGCATCTCGTGCGGGATCCAGGCCGGCGTCGACGAGCTGCGCCGGAGCGAAAGCGCGGCGGATCGAATGATCGTGCTCAGCGACGGCGACGCGACGGCCGGCGTGCGTGACGTCCCGGGCTTCGCGTCCATCGCCCGGTCGGCCCGCGACGCCGGGATCGGCGTGAGCACGATCGGCGTGGGCACGTCCTACAACCAGAAGATCATGGGCGCGATCGCGCTGCATTCGGGCGGGCGCCACCATTTCATCGAGGACGCCGCCTCGCTCGAGCGCGTCTTCCTCGCCGAGGCCGACAAGCTGCGGAGCACCGTCGCCGTCTCCGCCGCCGTGACCGTCGATCTCGCCGAAGGCGTCACGCTGGCGCGCGTCTTCGATCGCTCGTTCAGCCGCAACGGGCAGCGCCTCACGGTCCCGCTCGGCAACTTCTCCGCGGGCGACACGAAGACGTTGCTGCTCGAACTTCAGGTCCCCGCCGACGCGGAAGGGATCACGCCCGTGGCCGACGTGCGCCTCCGGTTCGACGATCGGAAGACGGGCGGGGAAGGCTCGTGCAGCGGCAAGCTCGACGTGCGTATCGGCGCGGACGGGGAGGCGGGATCGGAGCTCGATCCGATCATCGCGACGCGCATCGAGCGGACCCGAACGGCCGACACGCTCGACGCGGTGAACGATCTCCTGGAGCAAGGTCGCACCGAGGAGGCCGAGGCCAAGCTCGCGGCGCAGGAGAAGTCGCTGCGCGAGGTGACCGAGCGGGCGAGGCGCGCGGGGGGAGGGACCAAAGGCGAGGTGCTCGCCCAGGATCTGGAGGAGCAGACGAGCACGATCGCGGGCGCGAAGAAGGACGTCGCGGCGAAGCCGAAGGGGATCGACAAGGCCCGCGCGCAGCGGAAGTACGTGGAAGCGGCGAACCCCTACCGCGACTGAGAGCGCTCGGGCTCAACCGCGCATCGCAGCTTCGACCTCGGACGCGTCCTTCGGGACGAGCGCGGTGAGCACCTCGGGATCCCCGTTCGTGCACAGAACATCGTCCTCGATGCGGATGCCGCGCACGTCGGCGTACCGCGCGAGCACGTCGCGGCGCAGATCGTCGCCGACCGCGCCGACGTACCGCGCGTCGCCGAGGATCGCCGGGACCTGGTAAAACCCGGGCTCGATCGTCACGGCCATGCCGGGCGCGAGGTCCCGATCGAGCCGCAGGTAGCAGTCGCCGAACGCCTTCGAGCGCACGCGGCCCGGCGCGTACCCCGCGCGATCGCCGAGGTCTTCCATGTCGTGCACGTCGAGCCCGAGCAGGTGGCCGATGCCGTGCGGGAAGAAGATCGCGGCCGCGCCGCGCTCGAGCAGGCCGCTCGGATCGCCGCGGAAGATCCCGAGGTGGCAGAGGCCTTCGACGACGACGCGCTTGGCCGTCTCGTGCACCTCGCGGTACCGGACGCCGGGCCGAACCTTGGCCACGGCGGCGCGCTGGGCCGCGAGCACGACGTCGTAGATCGCGCGCTGCGTGGGGGAAAACGTGCCCGAGACGGGCCAGGTCCGCGTGATGTCGCCGGCGAACCCCTCGGGCGTCTCGCCGCCCACGTCGGCGAGCAAGAGGTCGCCCGCGGCGAGCGCGCCGTGGTGATGCTCGTTGTGCAGCACCTCCCCGTGGACCGTGACGATCGGACCATAAGCGTCCTCGAAGCCCTCGCGCCGCAGCGAGCCGATCATCACGCCTGCGACCTCCGCCTCCGTGCCGCCTGGGCGCGTCGCGCGCATCCCCGCGAGGTGCGCCCGCGCGCTCGCCTGGCCCGCGGCGCGGAGCTGCATGATCGCGGCCTCGTCGTGGCGCAGGCGCAGCTCGATCATCGCCTCGGCGAGCGCTTCGTCGGGGCTGCCCGCGTCGAGTTTGTCCCCGCCCGAGGCCGTGATCACGCGACCGAGCCGGGCCGAGAGCCACGCGGCGCTGCGCGCGTCCTCGGTCGGCAACGTCGCCACGGGCGCGCCGAGATCCCGCAGCACCGCATCCAGGTCGGCGAGCGCGCGGACCTCGTCGACGGCGAGCGCCCTGCGCATCTCCTCGAACGACGGGCGTGGCCCGTGCCAGAGCGCATCGCCTTCGGCTTCCGGCTCCGCGAACAGGATCTGCCGGTCCCGCGTGACGAGCAGGGCCGCGCCCGCGATGTGCTCGCCGACGAGGTACAGGAAGTGGCTCTTGGCGCGGAACGGGTAGGTGTTCGCGCGGTACTGGCGCGCGGGGGGCAGGCCGGCCGCGAGCAGCGCCGGGTTCGGCGAGCGCTCGGCGAGGGCGCGGCGACGGGCGACGAAGACGGAGGACGGGGTGCGCGGGGAGAGCATGGATCCGAGTATAGCCTCGCCTTGAAGCGGCCAGGGAAAACGGCTAGACACGCGCCGTCCCATGAAAATCCTGGCTTCCCTGACCCTCACGCTTATCGCGTCGACCCTCGCCCTCGGCTGCGCGTCGACGCAGCCCCCGACCGACGGAGCGGCCCCCACCACCACGGTCCCCACCGCCACGGTCCCCCCGGAGCCGGCGCCCACGGCCGAGCCCGCGCCGACGGACAAACCGACGGGCACGGAGGCGCCTCCGCCCGAGGAGAGGCCCGCGGGCCGGCTCGCGTTCCAGGCGTGCTCGGAGGAGTCGCGCAAGCAAGCGGGGTGTACCAAGGAGCTGCGGCCCGTCTGCGGCGAGATGGACAACGGCATCCGCTGCATCAAGGCGCCCTGCCCCTCGACCACGCCGCGCACGTTCTCGAACGCGTGCGTCGCGTGCGTCGAGCCGAAGGTGACCGGCTACTGGCCCATGTCCTGCGAGGACATGAACAAGCCCACGGCGCCCTGAACCCAGGCAGAAGCGGAGGGGTCATCATGCGTGAAACACGGGGACTCGGTTCCTTCCGAAGGGTTCTCTCGGCGGCGCTCGCCGGGCTCGGCGTGACGCTCGCCTCGCTTGGCGGGGGCTGCCAGAGCGAAACGGCGTCGTATTGCGAGACGCGCTGCGATTGTCAGGGATGCAGCCAGCGCGAGACCGAAGATTGCACCGACGACGTGGAGGACGCCGAACGCCTCGCGGAGCACGATGGCTGCGCGAGCGAGTATTCGGTGTACCTCACGTGTTACGTCGACGAAGGGAGCTGCGAGAACGGCGCCTTCATCACGTCGAGCTGCGCGGCCGCGGCCGACGCGCTCCGGGCTTGTTCGCAGCGCTCGTCGACGTTCATCAAGACACCCTGCCAGGAAGAGCGCGCGAAGCGCGAGTCCTGCGGGCTCAGCGGCGGTGGCTCCTCGACGTGCGCGGGCGGGGACGAGTGCGCGGCGTATTGCGGGCTCTCGGCGAGCTGCGACGATCTCTCGAACCCGCAGCCGAATTCACCTTACGTCAATTGCGTGGTCGCCTGCTCGGAATCGGGATCAAGCTCGGGCGTCGGCGGCGCGGGCGCGGGCGTCGGTGGCTCGGGCGTCGGCGGCTCGGGCATCGGCGGCTCGGGCGACGGCGGCGGAAGTCCGTGAAGGGGAGGAGAAAACCGATGGAAACGAAGAATCGGCAGGGGGTTCGCGGTCGTCCCTCCCCGCTCGCGAGGCTCGGCGCGTGGCTCGCCCTCGGCGTGGGGTTTGCGTCGTTCGCCGGATCGGCGGGCGGTTGCAGCCCCGGGGCCTCGGAGATCTGCGAGCTCAAGTGCGCGTGCCAGGGTTGCACCGAGGCGGAGCGCGACGATTGCATCGCCGACATCGAGAGCACGGTGACGCTGGCCGAGAGCAAGGGCTGCACGTCGCAATACGACGCGTGGCTCGTCTGCGTCGAGAGCGAGGCCGAGTGCCGGGAGGGGGACACGTTCGCCTTCGACGGCTGCGACATCGAAGAGGACGCGCTCGCGGAGTGCGGCGGCGGCAACCAGTGCAGCGCGGCGGCCCGGAAGCTCTGCAACGAATGCAACTTCGTCTGCTCGGACCCGGACCCGGACAAATGCACGGGTCGATATGCGTGTGAATCGGCGTGCATCGTGAATGCGACGTGCGCGGAGATCGCGAGCCCCACGCCGGGCGGCACGTTCGACACCTGCATGCAGGGGTGCTGAAGCCCGAGAATACGATTCGCCATGGCGTTGCTTTCCTTGTCCGCCCGCTTCGCCTGCATCGCCCTCTCGACCGCGTTGGTTTCCCTCGGCTGCGGCGGCAAGGTCGTCATCGACCGCGAGCCGTCGGCCGAGGAGCCGCCCGATCTCACGCCGCCCCCGTGCGGGCGTGACCCGCTCACCGCGCCCCCGCCCGACGACGCCATCGGGCGCCTCCGGTATGGGTTCGCCTCCCAGTGGCGGGGCATGGCGACGACCCCGCCCGGCTGGGTTCCGTACGACGAGTATCCCGTCGAAATCGCGTTCGACGCGCTCGGCCGATACGAGGCCAAGTGCCTGTTCGACGAATGCGTGGCCTTCTATTACGGGACGCCCTCGCCCGTCCCCGACCAGACCTACGAGATCGCCGGCGTCCTCGACGACGGCACGGGTGTCGGCAAGATCCGCATTTCCTTCGCGAGCACGTCGGGCAGCGTCGAGACGGGTGGCCTCGCGGAGATCCGCATGAGCGAGGAGCTCGAGCACCTCACGTTCGCCTTTCTCCCGTCGTGGAGCGGGAAAAAGATAGAGCCCGTCCGGTACGACCTGCGCTGCGTGTCGGAGTAAAAGGGCGCGCAGGCGCGCGCGTGTTGACATCCTCGGCGACACTTGGGAAAAGGAACCAGCCTGGCGGCCTGAACGAGACGGCCGCCGAGGCACCGAGGTGTGAATTCATGACTACCAATCGAGAGCGCGGGCTTTTGTGGGCGTTCAAGGACAAGGCCGGCTTCGGCGCGATTCCATCGGACGACACCTTTGTATGTTATATGAAGGCGGTTCTCATCTGTGCCAATGGTGACGGCACGTTGGCGCCCGAGGAGAGGGACTGGGTCATCGGTCACTTTGCTGCGTTTGGCGCACCGGAAGGCTTGCTGGACGCGATGAAGTCCTACAAGGCGGACGAGGACATCGAGCAGGTCATCTCGGGGACGCCGGAGGCGAATGCTTGCCGGCGTTTTCTCGTGTACGATGCGATTCGAGCTTGCAGCGCCGATGGCGAGTTCGGCGAACGGGAGCGGGCCATGGTGATCCGCATGGCGACGAAGCTCGGGCTCACGGAAGAGCTGGTCCGAGAGGTGGAAGCGCACTGGCGCGAAGAAATGCGATTGCGGGAGAAACGGCTGACGCTGGTCTATCCCGAGGGGCCGCCCCTCTAAAGCGCCGAGAAAGCGCCGAGAAAGCGCCGACCCCATCCACGCGGTCCCCCCTACCGCGCCCGCGCCCCCGCTCACCACCCCCCGCTCGACAGGACAACGGAGGACGGTCCTTGGTAAGCTCTCCACATGGACCACCTCCTCCTGGGCTGGCCTTATGTGGGATTAGGCATCGCGCCGCTGCTGGTCGTGTGGCTCGTCCTTGAGCGACGGCCGGGCGCGCCGCTTGAGCGCACCACCCGGGGCGGGATCGCGTCCGAGCGAGCCCCCGCTCAAGCGCCAGGGCGCATGCGTGCAGCCCATGAAATCCATTGGATAGGGCGCCCTCGAAAGCTTCCGCCGCATCGTGATTCGGTACGAGCGCGTCCAGGAGGGGATCCCAGGCGCGTCGTGAGCCCCCTCGCTCGTTTTCCCTTGTCGCCCGGCCGTTCAACGTGCGATTCGTTCCTCCATGCCATCAATGACGAGACGCCGGTGGGCAATGCTGTGCGTGCGGATGATGGGCTTTGGTGGGGCAGGGATGACGGGCGCGTGCGGGTCGAGCGAGCCAAGCGAATCAGGATGTCCCGCTCCGGGCACTGAGCCACCGGTTGAGCAACCGAGCGATTGCGCGATGCCCGTTGAAGAGCCGTGCAAGCGTTACTATCTCCCGCTTCTGGGAAATCCCAGCGACGACATCGAGCTGCAACGGAAGTACAAGACCGCGTTTGGCTCGGCCTGCTACGTAGCCGCGGACGCGAACGCCACCTTCAACTGCTTCTACGAGGAGAAGCAGTTGAAGGAGAAGAAGAACGGGGAGGATGGGAAAGCGTGCGCCGATGCCAAGAGGATCGCGGAGATCTTCGGAGCCGCGCCCTACAGCAAAAACTACAAGTGCGTGAAAGACTCCGGCACGGATGACTACTCGCTGCAAGTCGGTCCGGATCCCGCGATCAAGATCTACATCAAACTCGGGGACGCGCCCCTGGAGACCTCGCTCATCGAGATCAACGGCATGCCGGCGGAGGTCAACGGTCCGTACCAGAACTTGGTCGAGCCGTCGAATGTCGGACCTGGGAAAGACTTCCACTGCGAGAAAATCGACAACATCGAGCAGCGGGTGCGGATCCTCCAGGTCAACCGCAAGGCGCATGGCGGCAAGATTCACTCCGATCTCGCGGGTTTCACGTACCCTTGTGGTGTGGATGAGAACTGCAAGCCAAAGATCTGCACCGAACCGGACATTCTCAAAAATCCGGAGAGCACGCCTAATCAATATGACCCAGAGCGCGCCGAGGTGCACCACGTGGTGCGCAGGAAGGACAAGCGCCTATGCCCGTGGGGCACGAACTCGAACAAGAACGCGGCGGTCATCTCGGGCAAGCTCAACAGGCATCTAACGAACAACGACCCGTCGTCGGACGAGGTGAAGCGGATCAACCAGGTGCCGGCGTACACGCCATGACGCCGCAGGCGCATTGATTTTCCCAGCGCCTTGACGCGGAGACCGACGTGGCGTAGGCGACGCAGATGGTCGCGCGTACCAGTCGTTTCGGACGCCTCGTTTTCAACCGCGATGCCATCGTGCGCGCCGCTCTGCGCGCCTATGTCGAAGTCAGCCTTGCGCATGTGGACCCGCTAGAGCGCCATAGCTTTACCGCCTGCGCCTTCCCGGGCTGGACGGGCGACCTTCAGCGGGGCGCCTTCTACAACGGCAACGGATGCGGAGATTACGAGGTCGTGGCGTGGACCGAAGCGGGCGTCGTCGGCCTCGCGTACGAGCTAGGGGCCGGTCCGATCGAGCAGTTCGACCTCCCGATCGACGCAGTGACGGGTGGCCCGGACGATGTGCGCGGGGCCGTGCCGGACCTTCCCGAGGAGCTGGAGCCCGTATTCGTGAGGGCCGTCGGCATGCTCCGAGTGGGACCCGAGCATGGGCAGAGGGATGCGGGCGTAGGCTTCTGGCTTTACGGCGATCGTGTCGCAGGCACGATGTTCGACGATCCGACGGCTTGCGGCGCCAACCGGCTGGCCGCGTGGGGCTTGCTCCGAGGCGATCGCCTGCCGCTGGCGTGTAGTGACGGAGTCAAGTTCCGGGCGGACGAACCGAGCGCCGCCCCCATCCACGCGATCATAGACGCCGTGACCGCCCGCGCCCTCGCTGGCCCCACGGAGCTGACGATGGCCGAGCTTGCGACGCTCCTTCCCAAACCGCCCGACCCGGAGCGACTCCTTTGCGCTCAACAGCGACTTCAGAAGGTGGGAATCACCTGGCCCGGCTCGCCCGAGATCCCCGAGGAGCCGACATAACGGCCAACCCTTGGTGGAGGCGACTCGTCTCTCCGAGCCCAAGGGCGGGGAACTCGCCGGCGTCGAGCCGAGGGGCTTCTGCTGTCAGGGGGCGGCTACGGATGAGCGCTCGGGGGCGGAGACTTGGCTTTGGGTTTCGCCCGGCTGGTGATTGCATCGTAACACCTCGCCACCGCCCGTCCTGACGCCCCGTGGCCCGCGTGCCCAGGCTCCTCGCCGGAAGGAGCCTCAACATGCGTACAGAACAACAAGCGGCAGCAATTCGTGCAGAGGTCTCGCGCACCGAGGGCCGACGCGGCCGCGGCAAGGCATACCCCCTTTCGCTTCGCCGGAAGGCGGCTTCGTATTACAGCGCGAGACGCGAGCAGGGCGCATCGCAGCGGGATATCGGTCTCGAACTCGGTATCTGTTTTCAAACATTGCAGCGCTGGGCGGCGCAGCTCGACATGACGCCGCTCGGGTGCGGCCCGGAGCCCAGCTTCGAGCGCGTCGAGGTCATTGCTCTGCCCGCATCTGCGCCTCAACGCGGCCTGCTCGTCGTCCGAGGGCCGGCTGGGCTCTTGATCGAGGGGCTCGACCTGGATTCCATCGGGGACCTTCGCGTTCCGCGAGCGGGCGCGGGACGCGGTGTGTTCGCGGAGGGTTCTGGAATCCTGTTGTAGAGCTGGCCGAGTTGTGAGATCCGTACCTTGTGGGCCTGGATGGTGGCGGGAGGTTCCGGTCAGCGAGCCACGTTCGTGGGGGTTTTCGCCCCTCACCGATCAAGTGGGCTCGCGACGCCCAGAGGGCCGCGATCGACGATGTGCGTGTAGATCATGGTGGTTCGCAGGTCGCTGTGCCCGAGCAGAGTCTGAATGGTGCGAATGTCCGTTCCAGCTTCCAGCAAGTGCGTGGCGAAGCTATGGCGCAGGGTGTGGCAGGTAGCGCGCTTATCGATCTTCGCGAGGCAAGCCGCGCGCTGGATGGCCTTCTGCACGCCGGTCTCGTGCATGTGATGGAGCACCGGACGACCCGTCGCGGGGTTCATGCACCGTCTCGACGCTGGAAACAGGTATTGCCAAGCGAGGCTCGTGGCAGCGCCGGGTATCTTGGCGCGGAGCGCGTGCGGCAAGTCGACCTCTCCGCGACCCTTCGCGAGCTCCACGCGGTGACGGTCGTGGTACGCTGGCGCTGCCGAATCCCCGAAAGAGGTAGGTTATGCGGCCGCTGCGTATCGTGCTGGGTTGCGTGGTTACGCCGCAGCGGGCGAGCCACCGCGGAGGGGTGGTTATGCGGCGGCGGGCTAATTACACTGTTTGGCCCACAAGACAGCGGGAAGCTCGACTGTCATTTACGAGGCATTCGTGAACTTTGAATCGCTGTGCGCCCTGGAGTACATGGCAGTTGCCGACAGAGAGAACGTGCAAACTGGATTGCTCGCGTGGCTCCTCGGCGTCCATTCGCCGCTATCTGCACCGGTGCGAGCAGAGATCCTTGGTCGGCTGACGGGCCACAACCTTCCCCCTGTCATTTCAACTACTGCCACAACCGAAGATGGGAATATCGATCTTGTCGTGACCTGCCACCACGAGGACGGTTCCCGCGGGTGTGTAGCCATCGAAAACAAGCTCAAGAGCGAGGAGTCCCCGGGGCAGTTGAGTTCATACGATCTTCGTCTGGCCACCCGCCACGTTCATGCGAAAATATTCTTGTCTCTTCTTGGTGAACGTCCACATGGCGGCACAGGCTGGATTTCAGCCAGCTACGCGGATTTGGCGGAGGCACTCGACGCGGTTTCCCAGGAGAAATCAGCCTGCGACCCCTATCTTTGGGATGCCCGTGAGATGCTTCATAGGCTGATCAAGGCTGTCTCGCTGGTCACTACCGACCCCGAGTACGCGCGCCATGTTTTTCCGAACTCCCCAAAGCAGCCCAGTCCTCCGGAGGCTTCTTTCCGCAAGTACGTCGGAACTCTCCGTCTCCGTCGCGTGCTGCAACGTGCGTGGTGTGCACATCTTGGGCGTAGTCTTGGAAGTCTTGCCCCAGGCTGGTCGACCAAGACCGGAACAGGTGCTCGGTCAGCTGCTGCGCATCTTCACGTCGCTCGCGTTGTCGGGAGTGGCACTGACACATTCCGAGTCGGGTTGGCGGTTGAGAATCTCGCGCTCAAGGCATTCTGCCATCCTTCACCGTATCCCAAACAGGTGAGCGCCAGTCAGAAGGAGGGGGTTGCTGCCCGGCTTGTGCAAATTCACGAGGTTCTCCACCTCGACGCCAAGGTAACGCCCAGCGCCTCAAGGAAGCGCGGATTCCGAAGCTACACCCTGGTCGACAAGTCCACGGAGCTTCCGGACATCAATATGTGGACTGCTCTACTTGACGACTATTATCGGCAGATGGAGTCGGCATCATGGTGATGGACCGTCCCTCAGCCCCTCTCACACCAGACGCGAAGAAGGGGCCTAACATGCGCTTGCAGCCGACGGGCTGCTTGCTGCGGGCGTCGCTGCGCTCCGCCCTTGCTGCGCGGATGCCCGCGGCTGAAGCGCGCGTTGGACCGACGGGACGATTCGCTCTGGTCAGACCCCAACGTCTTGCATAGGATGCCTAACTATGCCTGGTCGATCGATTCGCCTCTTTCTCGTTGATGGGACACCACAGGGTCTTCGAACGGCAGAGGTTGGTAACTGGACCGGTCTCGCGCTTATCTGCCCTCGGACCGACCTTCCCAGGCTTGGTGATCGGAAGGCGAGCCACCGGACCGGCATCTACTTCCTGCTCGGTGTTTCTGACAGCGCGCCGTCCGGCCATGCTGTGTACGTTGGCGAGGCCGACGAGGTATGGGTGCGGCTGAGCCAACATGACAACAAGCAAGATTTCTGGACTTGGGCCATTATTTTCGTATCGAAAGACGAGAACCTAACCAAAGCTCACGTTCGCTGGCTTGAGGCTAAGATGGTACGAGAGTTACGGAGCGCCCGCGCCGCTGAACTCAAAAACACCAACGATCCCCCATTTGGTAGCCTTCCCGAAGCCGATCTCTCCGATATGGAAGTCTACCTCGATTATGTGCGCCTACTACTACCGACGCTAGGCGCAGATATCCTAGCCACAACGGACTCAACCCCGACAAGGCCGGTCGACGGCCAGCCGACCAGCCTATTACTCGAGCTTTTCTGGGAGAATGCTGGGGCGGAGTGTGCCGTCGTGGAAGGGAAGTTCGTCGTACGAAAGGGTTCGACAGCACGAACCACAGAAGTCGACTCGCTTAATAAGGGCTACCGAGACTTACGGCGACGTCTGAAGGACAGCGGCGTTCTCGCCCCCGTACCGAATGACGCCACGCTGCTGACGTTTACACAAGATTTTGCATTCGACTCTCCTTCGGCAGCGGCAGCCGCTGTTACTGGGACCGGATTGAACGGCCGTGCGCACTGGAAGGTCAAGCCGTCTGGGCAGACCTACCGCGAGTGGGAGGAGGCGCAGCTTGCCTCCTCCACCTGATGCACGCCTGCCAGAACCAAATGCAGGCCAACACGCGCCTGCTGCCGACCGCGCTGTGACGACGACCGGACCGAACTCGTGGTCACGTTTTCCGCGGATTTGGGTGATCGTCTACACCCCCACATCCGCACGCGCAGAACTGCCCCTTCGCGTTCTCGGCATCGGCCCAAGCGGTCACGGATCCGCGCACCAGCATCGCCCGAACCCGCACCGTTCCCTCCAGAACCACCACGGCGCCCGAGGTCAACGACTTACACGAACGTCCGCGCGAACGAAGACCGCTGGCGACACCGAATCCTTCACGCAGCGCGCGGCCTTGACGATGTTCCCGAGGAGCGCTGCCCTCCCCTTGGGGAAGGGGTTCGCCGGGAAGCAGCCATCGTAACGAGCAAGAGCCCCTCCCTCTCCGTGCCCTCGCCCTCGGCAACCGAGCCCGAGCCTCCTCCCCATCGTGTCCGCGCGGTTCCCCATCGCGTCCTCCCCCTCGGCAACCGCCTCCGCGCGGATCCCGACCGCCTCCTCACCCTTGGCAACGTTGTCCGAGCGATTCCCCATCGCCTCCACCCCCTCGGCAACCGCCTCCACCCCCTCGGCAACCGCGTCCTCACCCTTGGCAACGCTGTCCGAGCGATCCCCATCGGGTGCTCTCGCCCTCGACAACCGCGTCCTCACCCTTGCCAACCGCGTCCTCACCCTTGCCAACCGCGTCCGCACGATTCCCACCGGCGTCCTGGACCTCCGGTGCCGCGTCCGCGCATTCCCCCCACCACGACCTCGCCCTCCACGCGGCCGTCGACGGAGCCAAGCTTTCGCCGATGACAGCGTCCAACCTCTGCTTCGCTTGCGGCACCCCACAACGCTCGCTCCTTGCCATGAAGGTGCGAGCATGGAGGTTTTCATGAACGACACGATCGCTCCCTATATGGGCCCCAGCATCTTCGACGTTTCGAATGTTCGCCCGAAGCTCGTGGACCTTGCCAATGGCAAGTTCGCGGGCGCGCAGCGCGAGAAGGATGGTTTTCCGGAGGTCTTCGACGAACTATCGAAGGCCATCCCGCAGTACGGCGAAACCCTCGGCATTCACCCCAGCATGTGGGAGAGGGTCGTCGACAAGACCGCCACGCTCGACGAGATCCGAGCGCTCAAAAAGGATGTCCTCAAGCTCGCCGAGGTCCTCCAGGAGAGCGAGATCTACTACGAGGACGCGCGCGAGGCCGACATCAGCCGTATCGGCGGATTCGTCGACGCCACCGTCCTGCACGGCGACCCGTCCGTGCTGGCGGCCTTCCAAAAGACCCTGGAATACCGCTCCCGGTACGCGAAGAAGGCCGCCGACCAGCGCCGCAAGAACAAGCGAGCGCGCACCGAAACCACTCCCGCGCCCGCCACGGAATCCAAGGCGCCGCCCCACACCTGAGCGCTCCCCCGCCTGCTGACGCCTTCCCGCTCCCGCTTCCGCTCCCCTCCCCGCCTCCTCGCCCGTTCGCCCGATCCAACCCGCCCGTTTGTCAAGCGCTCCCTGGTGACGATTCCGTGACACGTCCTCCTCGTCACGACGCACGGCGGCACGGCCCCTGGCTGCCCCCGGGAACCCCGCCGTTTTTCGGGGGCGTTCGGGCGAACCCTGGATCCTGGGCTCCCGTGGTGTGTTCACCCACCACGTTTTTCCCTTGAGCCACACGGGGCATCCTGCCTAGGTTACGCCCGCTCGATGCGCTTCCGACGCTTCTTAGCTCCTCTCTTGGCCGCACCTCTGGTCGCGACCTTGGCCCTGGGCTCGGGCTGTGAGACGTCCGCGCCCACCCCACGCCTCAAGGGTCAGACCCACCTGACCCTGATCCACACGTCCGACATCCACTCACGGCTCTATCCGTACAACCTCCAGCTCGGCCAGGTCGACGCCGGCCTCGGGCTCGGGGAGGCGCTCAGCATCGCCAACGTGGGCGGCGCCGCGCGTATCTCGCATATCGTCGGACGGGAACGGGCCCGCGCCTCGCGCGTCCTGCACGTCGACGGCGGCGACTGCTTCCAGGGCGCGCCCGTCTTCAACTTCTTCTCCGGCGAGGCCGAGATTCGCGCCCTCAGCGCGATGGGCACCGACGCGATGCTCGTGGCGAACCACGAGTTCGATCGCGGCGCCCTGAACCTCGGCATCCAGCTCCAGAACTGGGCGAGCTTCCCCGTCCTCGCGGCCAATTACCTGCTCGAAGACCCGGCGCAGCCCGGCGCCTCGCCCCTCGGCGCCGTCCTCCAGCCCTACACGGTCTTCCACCTCGACGGGCTGCGCGTCGGCCTCGTCGGCATGGGCAACCTGTCGAGCATGACCTCGATCTTCGACGCGCCGAACCGCCTCGGGATCACGCCGCTGAACACCGTCGAGGTCGCGCAGTTCTACACCGATCTCCTCCGGCCCATCGTCGACGTCGTCGTCTTCGTCACGCACCTCGGCCTCGATGTCGACGAGCGCATGCTCCAGAATACGACGGGCATCGACGTCGTGCTCGGCGGGCACAACCACATCGTGCTCCAGCCGCCGAAGCGCGTGCGCGATTGCTCGGCCCATTTCGACGCCGAGGTGAACAGCTACTACATCGAGCTGAACGATCCGAACGCGGAGACCGGCAAGATCCGCAGGTATTGCCGGCCGCGCGATGTCGTCCTCTCCCATTCCGGCGCGTTCGCGAAGTACGTGGGCCGCCTCGACCTCGTCCTCTCGAACGACCCGGCCGATTTCCCCGGCGCGTCGGGCGGCGAATCGGAGTACGATCCGGTGAACGGATTCGAGGTCGTCTCGAAGGACTACCGCCTCTTCCCGGTGACGGAGGACGTGCCGGAGGATCCGATCGTCCTCGCGACGCTCGAGCCGTATGCGCAGAGCCTCGACGCGCTGGCGAACCTCGACCTGCTCGTGGGGTATGCGCGCGACGGATCGCGGCGCTTCTCCACGAGCGGCGGCGATTCGCCGCTCGGCAACATGATCTCCACCGCGATGTGGCTGCGCCTCGGCGTGCAGACCGATTTCTCGTTGACGAACACCACGGGCATCCGCGCCGACCTCGTCCCCGGGCCGGTGACCGTCGAGCAGATGTACAACATCTTCCCGTTCGACAACTCGATCTCGAAGATGCAGCTCTCGGGCGTCGAGGTGCAGGACCTCTTCGATTTCGTGGCGCGCAGGTCGGCCGGCCGCGGCTGCGTCTCGCAGGTGCAGATCGCGGGCGCCCGCGTCGTGATCAATTGCACGCAGCAGAAGACACCCGACAGCCCGCCCGGCGTCGCGACGAACATCTACATCGGCGCGCGAAACCCGAAGGTCGCCTGCACGAGCGACGCGCAATGCCCCGACAAGGGCCTCGGGAGCTGCGACGTCGAGGCCGGCGTCTGCTGGCAGCCCTTCGATTCGCTCGCGAGCTACGAGCTCGCCACCTCGAACTACCTCGCGGCCGGCGGCAGCGGCTTCCGCGTCCTGCAGCGCAACACGACGCAGTTCGATACGCAGATCCAGCAGCGCGACGCGCTCATCGATTACATCCGCGCCGGCGAGCCGTGTACCATCCGGCCCCCCTGCCCCGCCGACGCGAACAATAACGGGAGCCAATCCGACGAGTGCGGCAAGCTCCTCGGCCTGCCGGCGACGTGCACGAACGACGGCGTGTGTGACCACGACGAGCCCATCGGCTGCAAGGTCGACGCCGATTGCGAGAAGCTCGACAAGGACTTCGTCTGCGCCTGCCCCGAGTCCGTCATCGAGGGGGACGTCTGCGCCTCCGACGCGGCCCGGCCCTGCAGCGCCGGCACCTGCGTGCTCCGGGCCTGCCGCGACGACGTCGCCGCGTTCCAGCGCTCGGTCTGCGAGAATGCGCCGACGGCCGCGATCGAGCGGGAGTGCGAGCAAGAGCTCGCGCCCTGCAGGACCGCAGGCGAGACCTGCAAGTACCTCGCTTGCGTGGATCGTTTCATCGGAAACTTCTCCGATGGTCGCATCCGGATGGTCGGGCAATGAAGCTTTCCACCGCTCCGCACAGGGCATCTCTTGGCCTCGTGTCGCTCCTCGCCCTCGCGGCCTGCACCGATCAGGTGGCGCCGCCGAGCGGCGCCTCGACGTTCCGCGTGCGGATCACGCAGGTGAACGGCGCGGACGCCCCGCCGGACGACGCGCCGCTGCCCGCGAACCGTGGGGATCGCGAGGACACGTGGGCGTTCGAGCTGGAGACGCTCTCGCCTTATGGGGAGCACGTCGATTTCAACGGCATGGTGCGGATCAGCATCGAGCCGGGCGTCGTCCTCAGCGTCACGGGGGACGGCGCGGCGGGCCGGAACATCCAGGTGGTGGACGGCAAAGCGCAAGGGCTCGCCACGGTGACGGCCGTGTATGGCCCGGCGCGCCTCTGGGTCGAGGATCTCGGGTATACGCCGGTGCCGCTCTCGGAAAAACCGGCCTGCTCGAACGGCAAGGACGACGACGGCGACGTGCTCATCGATTTCCCCGCCGATCCGGGGTGCGCGTTCGCGGACGACGACAACGAGGAGACGGGCACGTTCGCGGCCGGCATCTCGCCGCCGGTCCATTACGAGCTGCCGCGCATCAGCGACGTCCAGGGCTTCGGCTCGGCCACGCCCTTCCCGTACGAGGCCATCGAGATCAACACGCATCGGCCGAAGCCGCTCGTCGTGACGCGCGTGTCGAACGACGGCTTTTACGTGACGGACCTGTCGGAGCAGGCGACGGGGTACAACCACATCTTCGCGTTCAACTTCTCCACGCCGCCGGGCATGCGTGTCTGCGACCGCGTGACGTTCCTGACGGGCACCGTGGTCGAGTTCTTCGGCTTCACGGAGCTCTCGTTCCCCTCGTACGTCGTGAGTTTTCCGGTCGAGGGCGAGGACACGTGCGAGGTGCCCGAGCCGCCCGTGCTCGACGACAGCATGATCCCGAACGCGGACGCGATGGAAAAGCTCGAATCCGGCCTCGTGCGGATCGAGGGGTTCCGCGTGGCCACGAAGTTCGGCCCGAAGCCCGTCGTCGACAACGTGCCGGACGCGGATCACTCGAACTGCGATCTCAATGGCGACGGGCAGGTCGATTTCGCGAGCCAGGCCGAAGGCGCGTGTTCGGACGCCTGCTCCGCGGATCCCGAGTGCACGGAGTGGACGTCGTACTCGGCGCGCGGCAATTACAAGGTCTTCAAAGGCAACACGCAGATCCAGATCCAGACCGGGACCGCGGCGAGCTTCGACCCGACGGGGCACAAGGGCGAGACGCTCGACGCCGTCACCGGCACGCTGCGCAATTTCTCCGGAGGCTCGTTGAACTGGACGATCGAGACGCGGTGCCCCGACGATCTCGTATGCCAGTCGCAGGGCTGCGTGAAGGCGACCGTGCCGTCCACGAAAGCCTGCGTTCGCCTCCGGACCATCGACGACAACGATCAAGGCTCGAACTGAAGGACCCTCGATTGCCCATGCATTCCCGCATGCGACTCCGCAAGGCCGCCGGCGCTCCCCTGGCCCTGATCCCTGCTCTCCTCCTCGCGGCCGCCGGCGCATCTGCACAGCCGGTGCCGCCGACGGATCCGGCCGCGCCGCCTGGAGGGCCGACCCCGCAGCCGCCCGCGGAGACCGGCGCTCCGGCGACCGAGGCCCCCGCCCCGCCGACGACCGAAGCACCGCCGCCGCCGCCGCCGGCACCGCCGCCCGCGGCCGAGGCGCCGAAGCCGGTGCCGCCGGCCGTGCCGGTCCTCGCCGAGCCCGCGCCGGTGAAGACGGTCGACAACGAGCCGCCGTCCGTGCGTATCGGCGATTTCATGGATACGCGCCTGACGTGGGTCATGGGCGACGACGACGTGCTGCACCAGACGGGGCAGGCGCAGCCGCTCTCGCCGGACTTCTCGATCGGCGATCGGCGGACGTACCGCCTCTTCTTCGACAACCTGAACTCGCGCTTCGCCGGCCGCGAGAACCTGACGCACCTCGCGCTCTACAAGAAGATGCCGGGGTTCATCAAAGGCCTCGACACCGAGGCGTCGATGGTCCTGCGCTTCGACCTCGCCTCGCTCGCGCGCGCCACGAACAACCTGAACCAGTCGCTCTATGACGCCGGCTCGTTCATCCGCGCCTTTTATCACACGGACGGCGATAAAAACGGCAAGCGCGGCCTGTCGGTGACGCTCTGGCCGCTCGACACCGATCGGTTCCGCCTCGGCTACCTCTACGACATCTCCTGGGGCGGCACGAACCCGTTCATCAACCAATCGATCTTCCCGCGCGTGCAGGGCGGCGCCCCCGGCGGAAAGGTCGAATACACGGGCGACAAGTGGAGCGTGTTCTTCGGCCTGAAGACCGCGACGATCATCCAGGTCGAGCAGACGCTGACGCCGGGCACGAGCGAGGTCGAGGAGATCCGCATCGGCCAGACGAACTACGGTCTGCTCGGCGGCGGCAGCGTCGACCTGGGCGATTACGTGCACCTCGACCTCGGCGGCGGTTACTTCCAGCAGGGCAAGTTCGATCTGCCCGACGTGGCGGGGCAGAGCATTTACACGCTCGGCGCCTCCGCGCGGCTCCTGCTCCACGACAAGAGCACGCCGGTGCCGCAATCGATCGATTTCGCGCTGTACCGGAACGATCCGAACAAGCCGATGATCATCTTCAAGCCGGAGGTCTATAGCCCCGGCAAGACGACGTGGTCGGTCGCGATCGAGGGGACGAACCTCTGGCAACGCGTGAAGGACTTCGACGTGGCCGGCGGGACGACGTTCCAGCAGGCGCGGGCCGCGGCGTTGCAGGCGAACGTGAAGTCCGGCTTCTTGCGCGGCAGCTTCACGGCCATCTACCGCGACCTGCCCTACGTCCTGCGCAACCAGCCGAGCTACATTCCCTTCCAATCGCTGCCGAACGACGCCGCGACCGCGAACGAGTTCTTCCTCGCCGTCGCCTCCGATTATTACCTCCCGGCGCCGCGGCTCACCGTCGGGGTCGGCGCGGGTCTCCAGTTCCCGTCGACGTTCTCCACGTCTTCGGTGGACGAGTCGAACGCCCCCATCTCGCGCACCGTCGTCGTGCGCGAGCAGGGCAACATCGCCATTCTGCCGGTGAACCAGGGCTCGGTGCCCATCTTCCAGGCGCGCGCGAGCCTGAAATGGGACCTCTCGACGATCATGTCGGCGATGCTCTGGCTCCAGTACGTGCGCGACAACAACGGCACGTTCGTCGAGCGGGATCCGAGCGAAGGCACGGTGGCGCTCCGCAGCTTCATCAGCCCGAACTTCTTCGGCTTCGGCGCCAGCGTCTCGGCGCGCTTCTGAGGCACACGAGGGCCACGCCGTGTCGCCCCGGCTGTCCCTCCACCTCGACCGTCGCGACGCCGTCCACAGGCCCGGGGAGCTCATCACCGGGCGCGTGGAGATCGTCTGTCCCGAGAGCCGCCGCGGAGGCGAGCTCGTGGCCTCGCTCGACTGGGACGTCGAGAGCCGCGGCGAGCCCTACGCCGTGCGCGGCGCGCCGATCGTCCTCGCCACGGGCCTCGCGCTCGCGGCCGGCGAGCCCACGTTCGTGCCCTTCGAGATCCCCGCGCCGTCCGGGCCGCTCACGTACCACGGGCACATCCTCACGGTGAGCTGGACCTTGCGCGTGGAGGCGAAGCTCGGCTGGGCGTCGCGCGAGCGCGTGGAAGCGCGGATCCTGCTCCTGCCGTGGACCGAGGAGGCGCGCGCGCTGACGGCGAAGAGTTATCGCACGGCGCCGGCGCGGCATGCGCTCGTGTACAACCCCGGGCCCTTGCCGGAGGCGGCGCTCGACAAGCGCGACGAGCCGAAGACCCTGGAGCATCCCATCGTCGGGGTGGCGCTCGCGGCGGCGAGCGCGGCGCTGCTCGTCCTGCGCGCGGGGGCGTTCGCGCGGATCCTCGCGCTGCTCTTGCTCGTCGGTGGGCTCTCGGCGCTCTTCGCGCATCTTCGACGTCGCACGCTGCGCGAGCGGCTCGGCCCGCCCGAGCTCTCGGTGCATCCGGAGATCGCGCGGGCGGGCGAGGTGGTCACGGTGGCGGTCTCGTTCAAGCCGGGCCGGCCGGAGGTGCTGAAGGAGCTCATCCTTTCGCTCGCGGCGCAGGAGGTCGTGGTGCGTCCGTCGAGCGAGCCGGACGAGCCGCGGCATTATCGTCATTCGTTGCACGGCGAGCGGCGCGCCGTCGATCGGGCGCGGCTCAGGCTGCCGCCG
This sequence comes from Polyangium fumosum, assembly GCF_005144585.1. Taxonomy (GTDB): domain Bacteria; phylum Myxococcota_A; class Polyangia; order Polyangiales; family Polyangiaceae; genus Polyangium; species Polyangium fumosum. The sequence goes on from NZ_SSMQ01000036.1 coordinate 25,757, forward strand.
GGCCGGGTGACCGTGGTGCAGGAGATCTTTCGGATCCCGCCGCAGGCGCCGCCCTCGTTTGGCGCGCCGAACAACGAGCTGCGGTGGGAGGTCTCGGCGACGGTACGCACGGCCGACCTCGTGTCGTGGAAGCAGACCCAGCGGATCCTCGTCCACCCGCCTACGCCCTGAGCGGTCGCGGCGCGGCTCGCCCGTCGCCTGGCTGCTTTCCCCGCGACAACGGGAAAGACGAGCCTTATGTTCGGCCGCCAGGAGCTGGAACCCGAACGATGAGATGCCAGAACTGCCGTCAGGAGGCGCCCACCATCGTGCGAGGGGCGCGCGCGTATTGCACGGCCTGCGGCGCGCCTCGCTCGCTTCTGGAGGACACGCCCGTCAACGTCGCGGGCCAGCCGTCGAAGATCGGCGGCGGCGTGGCGAGCGTGGCTGGCTGGGTGATCCTGATCACGGGCGTCCTCGTGTCGCTCGCGCTCGGGGGGCTGATCTCGCTCGCGAGCGCGACCGTCGCGTGGATCGTCGGCGGGTTTTTGGGCGCCATGAGCGTGCTTTTTGGCCTGCTGTTCATCCTGGGCGGCCGTTTGCTCTGGAAGACGGGCAAGGAGCGCGAGCGGGGGGCGCACGAGCAGGCGGTGTTCGCGGTGGCGCGGCGGAACTCCGGGTCGGTCACGCCCGCCGAGCTCGCGCGCGCCCTGAACGTGAGCGAGGTGGAGGCCGACGCGCTGCTCACGGAGATGGCGAAACGCCCGGACGGGTATGTCTCGCTGGAGGTCGACGATGACGGGACGCTCCGGTATTACGTGAAAGGCACGGGGAGCGCGCGTATTGGTGCGCCGCGCGTCCGTGTGGGGATGGGCGGGGCGCCGGGGTCTTCGCAAGCGGCCGAGGCGGAGGCGCTCGCCGAGGCGGAGATGGGCGAGGAAGACGCCCAGGCGCGGGCCCAGCGTCGGCGTTAATCGAGGACGACGCCCCACGAATCGACCGTCACGGTTCCGCGCAGGCGCGGCAGCGGTTTGGTGAACGTGCGTGTCTTCGAGCCCTCGCTCGCCTGGCCGCCGCGCCCGGTCTGGAACACGAGCTGGAAATCGCCGCCCGTGGAGGGGCCCATCGCCGTGACGGAGCCGAGCCAAGGATCGGGGAAGGTGACGGGGGCATAACAGCTCGGCGTTTGCAGGGCGGCGACGCCGAAGACGACGGTGCCCGGGGGCTGATCCTCGAAATAGCTGGTTTGGCCGGGCGCCAGGGCGGGGTCTTTCACGTACCGGGGGCAAGGCCATCCGGGGGGCGGGGCCGGGCCGTTGGGGCTGCAAGCGGTTGTCCGGAGATAATCGACGCCCCATACGGAGCCGTGTCCATCGGAGCAGGCGGCGCCGGGGTTTCCTTCGGGTGTGAAGGTCGCGAAATAGGCGGCGCCGTCGAAGAGGGAAATGGGTCCGGTGACGCGCACGCCGTTCTCGAAGGGAATCGTCCAGTTGTGGCGGGTCACGAGGCCGTCCTTGGAGGCGTCTTCCAGGATCGAGGTGATACGCGCCCGGACGCCCGCGCTTTTCGTGAACGTCTCCTGATCACCCGTGGAGAAAAGAATCACGGGGCGGCCGAGCGGATCGACGCTGACGATGGGCGGGGTCTCGACGGGCTGGCGCGCCGAGGCCGTGTCGCCGGGGAGGGAATACGCGTCCCAGGCGAGGCGCGCAGACCATTTCGAGGGTTCGGGGCTCGTGAGGTCGATCCGATAGAGGTTTCCATCGGCATCCCCGACGTACACGCGATCGGCGACCTGCCCCGGCTGGGCCGGGAAAGGGGTCGGGATGCCGGTGACCGGGGCATCGAAGGAAAAGGGGCGAATCCGCGACGGCGCGAGGGCGGGGCCGTCCGAGGGCAAACCACGAAAGGTCGCGAGGATCTCGCCGGTGTCGAGGCGAGCAAGCGTCAGGGATCGTGCGGGCAGGGCTGCGCCGCTCGAAGTGTTGTGGCATCGCACGGCGAGGGCGCCGGACGAGGGCTTTTGGGGTTCGTCCGGCGCGACGAGCGAGCCCTGCACGAGGCGCGGGCAGGCGCCGGCGCCGGGTGGCCCGGAGGCGCCGCCCGAGAGCAAGGCGACCGCGACTTCCTCGAGATCACCTTTGCCGTCGTCGATCGCGATCGTGGCGATGGCCGGGCGTGGCGTCTCGGATCCGAAAAGGGGCGCGCCGGCGTCGTCCGTCGAGAGCTGCCAGAGGAAACGCGGGGTTTCCGGGTCGGTCACGTCGAGCGCATAATAAAAGCCGCCGCCCATGCCGCCGCCGGCGAGGAGCACGGTGCGCCATTTCGTGCTCGCTGAGCCGGCTTGGGCATCGGCGCGGGTGCGGGAGAGGACGACGTCACGAAGGACGGGGCTGCCGTCGAGGAGGAAGGCCTGCTGCCGGTAGGTCGGGAGGAGGCCGGGGAGGACGTGCGGCGGGAAAAACGACCATACTTCGTTGTTCGCGAGCGTATCGACGCGCAAGGGATCGGCGGGGTCGTTCGCGGCGACCTTGAAGGCGTGGAGCTGGCCGTCGGTGGTGGCGACGAAAAGCACGGGCGGTCGTTTTTGCGAGGCGGGATCGGAGGCAAACGCGGCATACGCTTCGTCGCGGAGGAAAACGCGCGGCGGCGTCATGACGGCGGGGACGGCGTGGTAGATGCTGCCGAGCTCGTGGCCGCTGCGCGCATGCGGGACGAGGGGATCGCCGATTTCCCAGCGCATCACGGCCTCGGCGCAGGCGTTTGCCGTGGGGGAAGGGAGCGCGAGGGCTTTGCAGGTCTCCGGGAGGGAGCCCGGGTCGATGCCGAGCGCAGCGGGCGCGAGGGCGAGGGTTTCGGCGAAATGCGCCCCTTCGAGCAGGCCCGTGGAGACGCCGCCGGTGGAGGCAAATCCGTCGCTCTTCTGGAGGTGGGGCCGGATGCTGCCGCGGGACGGAATGGTTTGTCCAGCAGGGTCGGCGAGGACCGTGAAGAAGCGCCGGGCCGGAACCCCCGTGGCGAGGTTGGCCTCGAAGTCGTCGCCTTTTTGCGGGTCGACGGGGGCGAGGACGGGCACTTCGAGGCCGCCTTGGTTCTCGCACACGTATCGTTTTCGTTCGAGGTTGCCGCTCCAGGGCTCGCCGGGCGGGGCGTCGAAGGAGGTGACGAACTGGTATCCCGCGGCGGACGCGTCTCCCTGGGCCGACGCAGCGCCGGCGGAGGCGAAGACGGGGATCGTGCGGCTCGTGGATTTCGACGAGACGAACGCGAGGACGGCGTCGAGGGCCTTGCGGAGGGAAGGTAGGTCCGAGGCGAAATAGGCGCGCTCGGTGCCGCCCTCGTGCGCGATCCGCGCGAGGGTGCAGCAGGCGGCGAGGCTCCCGTCCGCGCCCGCGCAAGGGCCGCTCGGATCGAGCAGGTCCGCAGGCGCGAGGGACGCGCAATCGACGCCGCCGACCCCGGAGAGGCCAAAGCCCACGGCAAACGTGGGAAGGGGGCTCGTTCCCGTGGCGAGGTCGTGGGCGATTTCCCAGGGCCTGGGGTAAGGGCATTTTCCGTCGCCCGCGGCGCAGGCGTCACGCAGATCGAGGTTGGGCTCGCCGTCGGAGAGGACGAGGACGAATTGCGGTCGGCAGCCTCCTTTTTGATAGGGGTCCTCGGCCGGGCCGAGCGGGGCGCCGGTCGTGGGGTGTTTCGTGGTGTCGTGCAACAAGAAATCACGCGCGTCGGCCAGCATGCCGGCGAGCGGCGTCGCGCCGAAGGGGCGGAGGGCGAGGAGCGTGCGCTGGATGCGCGCGTTCTGCGCCCGGACCTCGGCGATCGGCGCGTCGTACCCGCCAAACCCGACGAGCCCACCTTCCCAGGGCGGCGCGGCGGGGTTTTTCGCGCCGACCTCGAACGGCTGCTCCGCGCACCCGGCGGGATGGCCGTGGGCCGGCGCGGCGCCGTCGTTCCATCCGAGAAAATAGCTGTGGTCGCCCGCCGCGCCCGTGCCGGGGTGCGGGAGCGAATCGAAGGTCATGAGCCCAAAGCGCACGCGGTCGCGGTAGGTATCGAGCAGGCCGTCCGCGTCTTGCCGGAATCCGGGCGCGTCGCAGGGCATTGGGAGATGGTTCCAGGCGTGCGTGCGGATGGCGTCGTCGGAGACCTCGTACCAGGGCGAGGGCAAGACGCCGGGGCCGTGGGTGCATCCGTTCGAGAGAATGCGATGGAACGGGAGGTGGTAGGCGGCATCCGCGGGCGGGGCGCCGCCGATCGAATACTCGTCGAGGAACGCGGAGGTGCCGCGGTCCTGTGCGAAGCATGAAAAGTTTTGGATCGTGCCCGTCAGGACGGAGACGAGCGTGGCCCAGCGATTCATGGGCGTCGTCGCGCCGGGGAGGCACGCGGCGCCCGCCTCCTCGGGCCTCCTGCCATCGACCATGTTCTCCATCGATCCGGAGGTGTCGAGGAGCAGGAGGACATTGGGCAGGGGCGGATTCACGTCGACCTGCGCGCGAGCGAGATCGGCGGCGAGAAAAGAAGCGAGCGCGAGACCCGTCGAGCCCCAAAAAGAAGAAAGCGAGCGCATGGGCCCTCCTTCGAGAGGCGATTGCAATGGGCATGCCGCTCCGTTCGGAGCTTCGCGACGCGTCATTCTCGCAGGCGGGGCCGGAGGAGGTGAATACGAATTGCGGAGCCCCGCAAAAACGTGCGTGGGCTGGCTGCCGGCATCATTTTGACGCCGGGCGGCAGCGCGCAGGGATTTTCGCGCTCGGGAGGGGCTTGGCGCGCCGGGAGGGCTCTGGTATTCGTGGATCGCCTGGGATTGAGGAAGGGGGCAGTGATGGTGCGGTCGGGGAGGTGTTGGGGGAGGCGCGGCGCGCTGGTGGTCGCCGCGCTGCTGGCGACAGGGTGCGGGGAGGAGGCGCCGCCTTATGATGCGCTTCCGCTGCGAGATGCGCTCCGCGCGGCGCCCGAGGTGATGGCGTCGCTGCCGAAGGAGACACGTCGTGAGGTGGCGCAACGGCTGGAAGAAGCCGGGATCACTTCCGTCGAGGAGCGGCTCGTCCTGCCGCCGCGCGACATCCCGACGATCGACGCGCTCGCGAGCGCCGCGGACGAGGAGCGCGAGGAGCAAGGAAAGGACGCGCTCGTGCTCGGCGCGATCGAGCGGGAAGGCGCGGAGCTGCTGCTCGAAGCGCGTGAAGCCAAGGAGGCGACCGATACGAACGAGGGGCCGCCGAAGATGCGGGGGCGCCCAGGGAACACGACGGCGGCGCTCGAAGCCGCGGCGCTCGAGGGGCGCGCGGGGCGCTGGGTGCGTGATCTCGCGAAACGGTCGGACGCCAAGGAGATCGTGCGGACGACGGGCCTGCCGATGGGCGCCTGGGCCTTCGACGATACGCTGTACGTGAATGCGTCGTGGCTCGTCGCGCTCGCGGCGCTGGAGGAGGAGGGCGCGCCGATCGTGCCCGGCCCCGCGGTCGTGCCGATGCCGGGGATGCCCGGCTCGAAGCCTTTGTCGGTCGATTTCAATCCGTACAAGCTGCCCGACAGCGTGGAGGCGTGCTCGCTGCAGGTGCAGACGACGTGCGGCTGCGCGGCGAGCGGGACGTGTGATCACGACGTGACGGATCCGACGTTCTCCGACGCGAATGCAGAGTGCACGTGGGTGAACCAGGCCGCGGCGAACGCGGCGGCGCTCTGCGTGCTCGCGCTGATGAACATCGACGGGGTGCGGGCGTGCGTGGAGTCGGGTGGATCGATCTGCGCGGCGCTGCCGGTGACGACGCGGGACGACGCGCTCGCGTTCCTGGCGAGCGAGAGCTGCATGGGCTTGCTCCAGCAATGCCTCGCGGACGGGAGCCTGTCGGGGGATTCGTCGGGCAGCGGGAGCGGGTCGTCGAGCTGCGGGGGTTGCTCGGGCAGCTCGTGCGGCGGATGCAACGACGATTGTTCGAAGTGCAACGACAATTGCTCGAAGTGCAATGACAATTGCGCGGACTGCAACCAGAACTGCAAGGACTGTAACAGCAACTGCAAGGGCAGCCAGTGCGCCGTCGCGCGGCGGCCTGGGCGTTCTCCCCTGCCCTCGCCGGTCGGAACGGCGTTCTGGTTGTCGCTCCCGGTCGCGTACCTTTATCTCCTGTCGCAACGCAGGAGGCGGCCATGAGGAGCCTCGTCGTGGCATGGCTCGAGCGCCACGGGTTGCCCGGGTGGCTCGCGCCTGATTACATGGTGATGGTGGGGCTCGCGGCGCTGCTCGGCGCGATCGCGACGCAAAGGTTGTCGCGGCGCGACGGAGCCGACGCAGGGCTCGAAGGGCGGGCGCTCCTCGCGGCGTATGCCGGGGCGCTCGCGGGGGGATACGTCTTCGAATGGCTGCGGGCGCTGCCGGAGGCGCTCCTTTCGCGGTCGCTCGACCCGCTGCTGCACGCGGGGCGCGCGGCATACGGTGGGCTCTTGATGGGGGCACTCGCGGCAGCCTGGGTGCTGCGCCGCGGGGGCGCAACGGCGCTGCCGTTTCTGGATCGGGCGGTTCCGCTGTGCGGGATCTCGTACGGATTCGTGCGAACGGGCTGTTTCCTCGCGGGGTGTGATTACGGCAAACCCACGGCGGGTTTCTTCGGGGTGCGGTTCCCGGCCGGGAGCCCGGCGGCGCTCGATCACGCTTCGCTCGGCTGGGTCCCGCAAGGGGCGCCGAGCCTGCCCGTGCACCCGACGCAGCTTTACGAGGCGGTGGTGGGGCTCGTGGCAGGCGTGGTGGCGTCGCTCTGGCTCCTCGGTCCGCGGCGCGACGGGCGGGCGTTCGGCACGTGGATCGCGCTGTATGCCACGGGGCGGTTTTGCGTGGAAATGGTTCGCGGCGACGCGTCGCGCGGGACGTACGGGCCCTTGAGCTCGGCGCAGCTCGTGTCGATCGTGCTGCTCGTCGGCGTGGGCGCGGCCGTGGTGCTCGCGCGGAAGGGTCCGCGGCTGTCGCTGGCCTCGGCGATGCTGGCCGCGGCGGCGCTCGTCGTGCCGGAGGAGGCTGCGGCGCAACCGGCGAAACCGACGGGAACAACCACGCAGGCGCCGGCCGGGCAACCGCCCAAGCAGCCAGCGGGACAAACCCCTCCCGCGGCCGGGCCCAAAGCCGGCGCGGCGACGCCTTCGAGTGTCCCGCCGCCGCCGCCCGTGCAGCAGGCGCAGCCTTATCCTCCGCCGCCGCAGGGCGGCACGGCGTATCCGTATCCGCCGCCTGCGCAGGGCGCGGCGCCGTACCCCTATCCCTACCCATATCCGCCGCCGCCGCAGGGGGCCGCGCCGTATCCGTACCCGTATCCCTACCCCTACCCGCCGCCGCCGCCGGGCGGGACGCCGACGGGCGTGAGATCCGTGCCGGCGGAGGAGCTCCCGCCGGAGGAGAAGCCCGCGGATCCGCAGAAGGAGTACAACAAGCTCCGCTTTGGCATCGGCCTCGCGGGCGGCGGGTATTTCGCGCCGGGCAGGTTCGCGGTGAAGGACGGCGCGCTCGTCGACCTGGAAGCCACGTACCGCATCGCCACGGGGTCGCGGCAGCGCTTCGAGATCGGCCTCGAAGGGCGCTTCGTGGGGACGAACGACGCGGCGCAATGGGGGATCGGCGTACCGCTCCGGTTCGTCACGGGCCTCGGCAGGTACGCGGAGATCGACTTCACGACGATGCCGTTCTACTCGCGCGTGGTCTTCGACTCGGCCTACTTCGAGCCCGCCAACGGGTTCGGCGCGCGGTTCCAGCTCGGCTTCGGCTTCCCGCTCACCTCGCATTTCGCCATCGGATTCACCCCCCTCGGCTTCGGGATCATGGGGTCCGGCAGCGTCCATACGCTGTTCACGTACGAGCCGCGGTTCTGGGTGAAGGTCGCGCCGTTCTGAGGAAAACGATGATGTCTCGATTCACGCGGGGCGCCTCGCGCCTCGCAGCCCCCCTTGCGCTCGTGCTCCTGCCCGCTTGCTCGGACGAGCCCGCGACCACGCCGCCGCCGGCGGAGATCGACATCTTCGACCGGCTGCAGGCCATCCCGGGGATGGTGGTGACGGAGGAGAACTCGGGGGTCGAGGGATATCGGTACTTTGTGATGGAGTACGAGCAGCCGGCGGATCACGGCGCCGAGGGCGGGCCGGTCTTCCAGCAGCGCTTGCTCTTGCACCACAGGGACGAGGCCGCGCCGTTCGTGCTCGGGACGTCGGGGTACAACGTCAATCCCACGCGGCAAAGGCTGCGGGAGCCGGCGAGTTTTCTCCAGGCGAACCAGCTCTTCGTGGAGCAACGGTTCTTCACGCCCTCGAGGCCGGAGCCGGCCGACTGGTCGCTCTTGACGATCGAGCAGGCCGCGGCGGATCACCATCGCATCGTGGACGTGCTGAAGCCCATCTACACGGGCAAATGGATCTCGTCCGGCGCGAGCAAAGGCGGGATGACGTCCGTGTACCACCGGCGGTTTTTCCCGGACGACGTCGACGGGACGGTCGCGTACGTGGCGCCGCACAGCTTCGGCACGCAGGATGCTCGATACCTCGATTTCGTGGCGTCGCTCGGGAGCTCGACCTGCAAGGACGCGCTGCGGTATTTCCAGCGCGAGGTGCTCCTGCGGCGCACGGCGATGCTCGAGCGAATCGACGCGCAGGCCACGATGGACGGGCTCACGTACGAGCTGCTCGGCCGGGAGAAGGCGCTCGAAGTGGCCACGCTTCAGCTCGTCTTCACGTTCTGGCAGTATTACGACGAGAGCATTTGTCCCGACATGACCGTCGCGCCGACGGACGACGATGTGTGGACGTTCCTCGACGAGATCGTCTCGCCGAGCCTCTTCTCGGACGAGGAGTTCCTCACGTACGAGCCTTATTACTGGCAAGCCGCCACGGAGCTCGGGTATCCGGCGGTCGAGGAGTCGCACATCGCGGATCTCTTGCAGTTCCCCGGGATCGACGTGCCGGAGACGTATCTCACGCCGGGCAAGACGCCGGTGTTCGATGCGACGGTGATGCAGGATATTTCCACCTGGATCTCGGCGGAGGGAGAGCGGCTTTTGTTCGTGTACGGGGAGACCGATCCATACACGGCGGCGGCCTTCGAACTCGGCAATGCGAAGGACAGCTACCTGTTCCTCGCGCCGGGGCTGAACCATTCCGCGTCGATCGTTGATTTGAGCGAGCCGGACCGCACGAAAGCGCTCGATGCGCTGGAGGCGTGGACGGGTGTCACGCCGGTCCTGCCGCCGGAGACGGCGATCCGGGAGCGCAGGACGCGGCGCGATCCCGATTGAGTCACCAGATCTTCGTGGCGTCGGTCATGTTGATGTAGATGACCGGGCCCTCGAACTTCGAAGCGAGGAACTGGTCGGTGTACGTGAAGAGCTCGTCGAGGCGCTCGAACTCGGCCGGGGAGTAATACTCCGTGGTCGCGGGGTGGAAGCCCGTCGAGACCTGCGTGGGCGCGGAGAGCGCGCCGCCGCTCCAGTTCGCGTCGAAGATGTTTTTGATCTCCTCGACGGCCCAGTAATCGACCATGCAGCCGTTGTCCGGGACTTCGAGCAGGCCAAGCGCGGGGCCCTTGCCGCCGGCGACGATGCTGTCCTCCGTGGGACGATAAGGCTGGCTCGTGTCGCCGATCGTCGCCCATTGCGTCTTGTTGAACTCGTAGATGTCGTAGCCGAACCACTCGTCCATGAGCTTCCAGTTGTTCGCGGAAGAATCGACGAGGAAACCCGTGTCGACGAGGGCCTGCGCGACGTGCGTCTCCAGGGTCCAGGCGCCGGCGCGGAAGGAGGTGGGGTTGCCGAAGCCGACCTGGTTCCAGATCTCGTTGGCCTTGCCGAACAGGGTCTTCCATTCCTCGCGGCTGTAGGCCCCGAGACGCACGGTGTAGCCAGTCGGATCCCCGGCCGGATCGGCGACCGAAGGCGAGGTTTTGCAAGCCACCCCCGCGGCCTCGACGAAGTTGCAATACGGGTGGATGTGGAGGCCGAGCTCGTCGCCGTACGTGTCGCGCATGCCCTGGGCCCAGCTCACGAGAAAGTCGCGGCGTTGCTGGGAGACGGCCGGATCGGTGAACGTGTACGGGCCAAGGAGGTGCGTGATCTTGAGCTCGGGGTGCGCCGTGTGGAGCTCGGTGTGGTGGTCGAGGACGCGGTCGTCGACGTCGGAGAAATCCCAGTCCGTCGAGATGACCATGTAAAGCGCGTGCCCCTTGACGAATTCGGCGCGAAAAAAGGCCTCCTTCGAGCCGCGCACGGAGAGCATGAGGCCGTGGGTCCCAACCGGGAGCTCGAGCGTCGGGATCTCGCCCTGCGACGCGTTGTCGTCCGCGTTGAAGACGAGCGGGACCGGCTCGGCGGCGCCGTCGATCCAGGCGTCAATGAAGACGACGTCCTTGGGGGCCGCGACCTGGATGGCGAACGCCTTCGTGGGATTCGTGAGGCCGTCGCCGGCGAGGACGTAACGCGGGATGCCGGTCACGGTGAACGCAGGGTCGTTTCCCGCCGGCGGGTTGGGCCGGACGGGGTCGATGACGAGGGGTGGTTCGCCCCCTTCATCCGGGCCGCAGGCCGGCGCCACGAGGAGAGAGAGGGCCGTGAGGAGAAGGTAGGAGGAAGATCGAAAGCGCATGATCCCTTGTATCATGCGCCCGTCGCGCCCCGAAGGGCGTCATGGAGGTGCGCTCAGTCCGCTGTGGGCAATTTGAGCGCGCCCGCGCCGAGCTCGACGAAGCGGGTCTTCGGAAAGGCCTTCGCGCAGGTCTCGAGCTGCCAGTCGCCCTTGAAAAGGACGACGGGCTGGCCATGCACGTCGAGCGCGCCATAGCCGTAGAGCTGCGATTCGAGCTCCGCGAGCGGCACGGGCTCGCCCTCGACCCAGCGGGCGATGTTCCACGAGAGGCGCTCGATACGCACGTCCGCGCCATATTCGTTGAGGAGGCGGTGCTTGACGACGTCGAACTGGAGCTCGCCGACGGCGCCGAGGATGGCCTCGCCCTCGCGGCCCTCCGGCGGCCGGAAGAGCTGCACGCTGCCCTCCTGCGCGAGCTGCTCGAGGCCCTTCTTGAGCTGCTTGCGTTTCATCGGGTCGACCATCACCACGCGGCCGAAATGCTCGGGCGGGAACTGCGGGAGCGGCGCGTACTTGACGTTCGTGCCGTCCGTGAGGGTATCGCCGATGAGGAAGATGCCCGGATCAAAGACGCCGATGATGTCGCCCGCGAACCCGTCGTCGACGACCGTGCGCTCCTGCGCGAGGAATTGCACGGGGTTCGTGAGGCGAATGTCGCGATCGAGCCGCACGTGGCGGACCTTCATGCCGCGCTCGTACCGGCCGGAGCAGACGCGGACGAACGCAATACGGTCACGGTGCGCGCGATCCATGTTCGCCTGGATCTTGAAGACGAACGCGGTGAATCGCTCGTCGTCCGGGGTGATCGCGCCCTTGTCGCTCGGGCGCGCGGCGGGCGCGGGCATCATCTCCACGAAGGAGTCGAGGAGCTGCGGGAGGCCGAAATTCGTCAATGCGCTGCCGAAGAACATGGGCGTGACCTCGCCGCGCGCGAGCTTGCCCGTGTCGAGGGCATCCCCCGCCGCGTCGAGGAGCTCGACGTCCTCGCGGAGCTGCTTGACCCCTTCCTCTTCCACCGCCTGTTCGAGCTCGGGTGCGTAGAGGTCGTGCGCCTGCATGGGCGCCATCTCGGCGCCGTGGGCGACCTGCTGAAAGAGAAACACCTGCCGCAGGAGGCGGTGATACACGCCCTTGAATTGGCCGCGGACGGAGATCGGCCAGGTGATCGGGTAGACGCCGATGCCGAGGACCTCCTCGACTTCGCCGATGAGCTCGAACGGATCACGGCCGGGCCGGTCCATCTTGTTGACGAAGCTGAAGATGGGCATCGAGCGCAACTTGCAGACGCGGAAGAGCTTCTTCGTCTGCGCCTCGACGCCCTTGGCCGAGTCGAGGAGCATGATGGCCGCGTCGGTGGCCATGAGCGCGCGGTAGGTGTCCTCGCTGAAGTCGGCGTGGCCGGGGGTGTCGACGAGCGAGAGCAAGCGGCCCTTGTAAGGGAACTGCAGGACGCTCGACTGGATGGAGATGCCGCGCTCGCGCTCCATCTCCAGGTAGTCGCTGACGGCGTGCGCGCGCGCGCGCTTGGCCTTGACCGCGCCCGCGAGCTGGATGGCCCCGCCGTAGAGCAGGAGCTTCTCGGTGAGCGTGGTCTTGCCCGCGTCGGGGTGGGAGATGATGGCGAAGGTCTTGCGGCGAGCGATCTCGCGCTGGAGGAGTTGAGGGTCGGACACGGCGGCGCGCGCACCTTAGCACCGGTTCCGCCCCGGGCTACGCTCGCGAGGGCCCGCGGCCGCGGCCGAAGGGCCGCCTCGGCGCGCCCCTGGCGGCCGCCAGGCGGAAACACGGGGCGCCACCCCCGAAGGCCAAGAACTGCGGCCATCGAAGGGGGTTTTGTCCTGGCACGCGGCTCGCTCGGGTCCGCCGCGTGGAAGCGGCCGAGCGAAGAGCGGGACGAGCCCCGGCGGGGGACGACATCGATCTGATCCTGCGCCACGTCTCGCGGAAGCTGCCCCACGCGGTCGCGCGGGCGCTGGTCGATTGCGAGGGTCCCGTCGAGCCTCTGGAATGGGTCGATACGCAGGTGACGTCCCGCCAGCGGCGGCTCGATCGAGCGCTGCTCGTGAAGGCTGCCGAGGGAAAACGCCTGCTGCACGTGGAATGGGCGAGAGCCATGACGCGGGACGTGTCGTGGCGCATGTTCGAATACAACACGCTGACGGCGCTGGCGCTGGGGAGCGAGACGCGCGCGCGGCGCGGGACGAAACCGGAGGAGGGGCCGCCGCGCATCGAGAGCGTGCTCGTGCTCCTTTCAGGCCGCGACGAACCCTGGCCCGAGGAGGGCGTGTACCGGACTTCGCCGGAGGATCGGCCGTTCTCCGGCGTCTCGTTCCGCGTGGAGCCCGTGTACCAGCGGACCGTGGCCGAGCTCGTGCGACGCGCCACCGAACAGGGGAGTCCGTTCTGGTTGATCTTTGCGCCCCTCACGAAAGATGTGGACGCGGACAAACTTGCGCACGTCATGGAGAATTTGCGCGCGCAGAGCTCCCCGGAAGAGTTCGAGGAGCTCTGCGCCGCCATGGCCGTCCTCGCGGAGACAAACCGGCGTGTGAAAGGGCTGAAGGATGTGGTAGTCTCTGCGGGGTCCGGGAGGTTGGTCGTGCAAAACTGGATCTTCAGAGAAGGACGTAAGGAAGGGCGCAAGGAGGGACGCAAGCAGGGACGCCTGGAAGGGCGCCTCGAAACCCTCGCCCATCAGTTCGAACGGCGCCTCGGGCGCCCGCTGACCATGTCCGAGCGACAAACCTTGGAGACCCGGCTCGCGAAGCTCGGCGCAGGGCGGGTCGGGGACGTGGTGCTTGATCGGTCGCCGGAGGAACTCGTGCGCTGGCTCGCGCCGCGCGCCGAGGGGTAACCGCCGAGGAATTACGCCTTCGCCACGGCCGCGAGCTTCGGGCGCATGCCCTCGAGCCACGCCCGCGCCGCGGCCTCGTCGTCGCCGTGGAAGACGTGGCGATCCCGGACCCCGAGCGCGGCCGTCGCGCGCATGAGCATTTCGACGGACATGCGTAGCGCGAAGCCTCCCCCATACAGGGCAAGGGCGCGCGGCGGGAGGCGAATGCGGTGCGACGACAACGCGACCTTCCGCGCCCCCCCGGTCCAGGTGGTCACGCGAGAGATAGAGGCGAGCGTGAGCATGTAGGGACGGCCTTCGCCCCAGACCTCGAGCGCCTCGGCGAGGGACTGGAGCTCCTCGCCGAGCTCGCCACAAAGCTCGATACGGACCGTGTCGGGCGCCTCGAACGCGAGCGTGTGCGAGCCGATCCGTAGCTCCGTGCCCACCGATGGATCCCCCGCCGTCGTCACGCGGACCGGAGCTTACGCTCCATCCGGCGTCTCCGCAGGAGAAAAAGCGCGGCGAGCGAGAGGAGGGCCGGCGAGGTCCCCGACACGTCTCCCGTTACCCGGCACCCACAACCGTCGTCGAGGACGAGCGGTCCCGTGGGCCGATCCCCGCCGCCCGACGAAGCGCCGCCCCCCATTCCACCAAGCCCGCCACCGCCGCCCGCGCCGGCCTCGCCGCCCGCACCGCCATTTCCAGCGGCACCGCCCGCACCGCCGATTCCGCCGCTTCCGCCTGCACCGCCGCTCCCACCCGCACCGCCGCTTCCGCCGCCGCTCCCGCTTCCGCCGCCGCTCCCGCCTCCGCCGCCGCTCCCGCCTCCGCCGCCGCTTCCGCCTCCGCTCCCGCCTCCGCCTCCGCTCCCGCCTCCGCCGCCGCTTCCGCCTCCGCTCCCGCCTCCGCCGCCGCTTCCGCCTCCGCCGCCGCTCCCGCCGGCCCCGCCGCTTCCGTCGTCGGACACGATCCTCGCCCGGACGCGAATTCGCGCTGTCACGTCGTCAAACGCCCCGTACGCGACGAGAACGTTCCCGGGCAGCCCCGCGCAAGCAATCGACGGGGTCTCGTCCTCCGGCTGCGCGCTGATCACGAAAGGCATTGCATCCACGGGCGTTCCGTCGGCGTGCAGCCGGAGCCCCGCGATGTCGTTTGCGCCCTCCGAGACGATCGAATACGTGACGACGTGGCCCGCGCCGTCGAAGGCCACGGAAGGCGCGCGCTCGGCGCTCGGGGTCGCCGCGAGCACGAGGCTGTTCGGATCGAGCACGACCCCCGCCGCCGTCACGCGCGCGGCGTGAATGTCGGGGGCCGTGGGCGCTCGCTCGTCCGACCACACGACGAGGAAGTCGCTCCCGTCGAAGCCCACCGAAGGGCTCGTCTGCGCGTTTGGCGCGACCGACACGGGGATACCCGCGGCGTCGAGGACCGTGCCGTTCGGATCGATCCGGAAAGCATAGATGTCGCCCTTCGTGTCGGTGCGCTGATCGGAGGCCACGGCGAGGAACAACGCGCCATTCGAAGCCAGGCCCGAGAGGAACTGGGAGCCCGGCGCGGTCGTGATCGGAAAGCCCTGGGGATCTTGCACCGCGCCGAAAGGCGAGACACGCGCGCCGTAGATGTCCCACGCCGTGGCGCCATGGCGATCGTCGAGCCAGGCGACGAGCCAGGCATTGCCCGTGGACGCGACGGAGGGCGACTCCTGGGACGAGGTGCCCGTGGCGACGGGGAACCCGCCCGGATCGAGGACGACGCCGGCAGGATTGACGCGCGCCGCGTACACGTCGGTCTGGTTTTGCGTCGTGCGCCGGTCGGTCCAGACGACGAGATGGTTTTTCCCGTCGAACGAGACGCGCGGGTTCGCGACGGGGCCCTGGCCCGTCGCGACGAGGATCGCCGAGGCGTCGAGGACCTGCCCCGCAGGGCTCACGCGGACGCCGGCCACGACGCTGCCTTTGTTGCGCGTGTCCGCCCAGACGACGAACCAATTCGTCCCGTCGAACGCGGCGTCGCCAATGCGCTCCTCGTTCGGCGCCGTGGAGA
Source organism: Polyangium fumosum (assembly GCF_005144585.1). Taxonomy (GTDB): domain Bacteria; phylum Myxococcota_A; class Polyangia; order Polyangiales; family Polyangiaceae; genus Polyangium; species Polyangium fumosum. The sequence continues at coordinate 41,226 of NZ_SSMQ01000036.1, forward strand.
GGAGCTTCGCCGGCGTGTCCACGGCCGTGCCGCCCTGGGGGATACGCGCGCCGAAAATGTCGCGGTTGTCCGCGTCGGCATCCCACGCGGCGAGGGTATGTGTCGCGCCGGGCGCGAGCGCGACGGAGACGTCGTCCGCGCCGCCCTTGACCACGATGAACCCGGCCGGATCGAGGACCGTGCCCTGCGAATCGATGCGGGTGCCATAAAGATCGTACACGCCGCCGCCATTGCGCAGGTCTTCCCAGGCGGCGACGTAGTTCACGCCGTCCCAGGCGACCGACGGGTAGCGCTGCGCGCCCGAGGCCGCCGAGACGAGCAGGCCCGCGGCGTCGAGGACCGCGCCGTTCGGATCGACGCGCGCCCCATAGATGTCGTACGAGCTGCCGCTGCGGTAATCACGCCAGACGAGGAGCGCGTTCGTGCCATTGCTCGCGACCGCCGGGTACATCTGGCTGCCCGAGGCCGCAGAGACGACAATGCCCGAAGGGTCGAGGACGACGCCCGCCGGCGTCACGCGCGCGGCATACACGTCCTGGTTCGTGCCGCTGCGATAGTCCTGCCAGGCGACGACGAAGCTCGTGCCGTCCCACGCGACCGAGGGGCGGCTTTGCTCGTTCGTGGCGGCGCCGATGGGGAGGCCGAGCGGGTCGAGCAGGACGCCGTTCGAGAGGAGGCGCGCGCCGTAGACGTCGTTCGAGGTGCCATTGCGGAGATCCTCCCAGACGATGAGGACGCGGCTGCTGCTGTCCGCGGCCATGGCCGGGGCGCGTTGCGCATTCGTGGCGCCGCCGAGGACGAACGAGGCGCCGAGCGGCGCGCCCGTGGGCCCGAAGCGCCGCGCGCGAATGTCCCAGCTCGTATCGTCGCCTGGGACACCACTCTCCCACGCGACGACCCAGCCTGCGCCATCCCACGCGGCGGCGGGCGCGAGGTTGGACCCGACGGACGGCTCGATCTCGAAGCCCTGCGGATCGAGCGGCGCGCCGGAGGGGCCCACGAGGACGCCGCGCAAGCCCGAGGAAAAACCGTCCGCCGCGTACGCTTCCCACACGACGAGCCAGTTCGTTCCGTCGTAGGCGACGGCCGGGGTCGTCTGTTTTCCCTGGGAAGGACCATAGGCCGGCGCGTCGAGCGGGATGCCGGGCGTGACGATACGGGCCGCGCTCGGGCCGACGTCGGGGAGGCGGGCGCCCGCGCCGAACAAGGCGAGGAGGAGGGCGCCGAGGCCACAAGACAAGGGGAGGAAGCGCGGACGGGCCATGCGGCCAGGATACGATCGTCAGCGAGGTCGTTCGAGCGAGAAGGTGACGGTGACGCCGACGGGATCGGCAGTCGGGGCGCCGACGGCCTTGTTCTTGAGGAGCAGGCGGATGCAGGACGCGGCCTCGTCGGTCACGCCCTTCTTGCTCTCGATCTCGACGCCCTCGGCGCGGCCGCGCACACGGACGAGGAAGGTCACCTTGAGCGAGCCCTTCGCCGCTTCGAGGCCGCCATTGTCGGCGATGCACTTGGCAATGCCTTCGAGATTCGAAGTGATGAACTTCTCGGCGCGCGGGACCTCGCCACCCTCGAATTTCGGCGTGGTGATCGTGACGAGGGGCGGCGGGCCGGGCTTCGGTTTTTCCGGCGGAGGCGGCGGCGGCGGCGGCGGCGGCGGCGGGGCCGTTTCGGGCGGCGGGGCCGCGTCCGTGCCGCCGTCCGGGGAGGGCGGCTCGGGTTGCGGGGGCGGCGGGAGCCAGCCGGCGTCACGCTCGTCGGGGCGCAGGCAACGGACGAATCCGCGGTGCGGATCTTCGAGGGCGCCGTGGGGGCATTTCGACGGATCGTCCTCCGTCTTGCGGCCGAGCGCGTCCGCCTCCGTGTCCCTGGAGGCGTGGCTCCGTCCCACCGGCTCGGCCTCCGGCATGGCCGCGCCACAAGCGCCCGCCGAGGCGAGGCCGAGGAGGGCCGCGGTGGCCGCGCGGAACCAGTTCGAGTGCGGGCTCATCGGGAGGGAACCTAGCGGCCGGGCGGGGAGAGGGCCAGAAAAGGGGGACGATTTGTTGGCCCGGTGCGGCGGCCTGACGTGTCACCCAAGATTTCGGCTGCGCAGGGCTGGGATAGCCATTCAGGTGAGGTTCGGCCTGCGGCGCAATGGCCACCGAACGCCCCTCGACAATGCATTGCAATTTGTTTCGAATATGGAGTGACCCGAGCCCTGCGTCATCCGTTGTTGCGCACGACCTTCCGGGCGACGCCGCCTTTTCGCTTGAGGCCGAGCCCCTTCAAGTAGAGGTCGGGCACGTCGAATTTGTCACCTCCGCGATCTCGCACGATGCCGAGCTCGAGCAGGAGGTCGACCAGATCTTTGGCAGACTTCGCTGGGGGTCGCTGCTCGGGCCCCTGCTCGAACCACGCCTCCCAGCGCTTCCCGAGGGCTCCTTCCAGGATGCTGCGTGACCTCCAGGGCACTTCGGCGATTGCTTTCAGGCGCTCTTTCACCTCTGGCAGCCAGCGGAACTCATCATTCGCTTGCGTGACGTAGGCGTCCGAGACCTTGTCGAGGGCGTTCCTCAGGGAGATATGGCTCAGGACCTGGGCGTGCTTCGCGTGCATGGTGCCCGCCTCGAGGATCGCGGCAGTTTCGAAGAGCAGGATGAGTGATCGGGGCGACACCTTCTGGTTTCCATCCCGGAGGTGGTCGATAATCCATGTGAATGCCTCCCCCTTCCTCCCGGTCGGGCCCATGTATTTCCCGACGATACGCTCGATCAGAGGTTTGGCTTCGTCCTTCTTGACGAGAATCGGGACGTGGCCAAGCACCGGGTCATCATCATAATGTACCTTCTCGCCCTGCCCCGTCGTGCAATAGTCGAACCATTCGTCGCTCAAATTGGCGAGGTGCTTGATCAGCACGGCGTACAGGTTCTTGTCGCTCCAAGTAAGCTCCACCCGGTTGGCCGCGAGCTTGGCGACATCCGCGCCCGCGACATCGCTGCCATGGTGCCGATAGAAGTCGGTGCGCAGAAAAATCTTCGGCCGAATACGTGACCAGCGCCGGCTGTGGTGGACCCAGAACGCGATCAATCCGCGAATCAGCTCGCCCATCGCCGACCAGTCCGAGTAGTAAAGGGTGTCGAGCTCGTCGTACATGACGAAGACCCACCGCTCCTCGGCGACGAGGCGCTTGTCCAGGTCGTCCATGGCGGCCGTCGTCGCGTTTCCGGCCGCCAAGAAATCTGCGTGCCTTGCGTCGACCTCCGCCCCAGAGCCCCGAATGAGCTGCTGAAAGCGCTCCACTTCCGGCTCTGCCTCGAGCGCGCGCAGGAGATACGCGAACCATACCTCCTGCGCCGTCGTCCTCCGCGACGAGCTCAAGATGAATTTCTCCAGGCCCGCCTTCGCAGGACCGTAGTCCATGGGATAACCGCGCAACCAATTCGTGTCGCCCTTCGCAAGCCGCACCTTGGGCATGCGCCGCTGCACCGCCTCTCGTAGGTCGGCATCCCCAGCTACGCGGACAAGCTCCGTCTTGCCGGCGCCTCGGTCCCCGACGATGAGGACCACATCCGGCTCGAGCGCACGGAGGTGCTCGGCGATGGGATAGAAGTTGGCCTCGACGCGCCCACCCGCCTCGGCCTGGCCCGCGTTCGAGCGCAAAGTCCGCAAGAGCTCGAGCCTACTCTCGTTCGTCAATGACGCCATGCTCAGCCCCGCTCGCTCCCATCGACAGCCTCGGCCGCCGCGAACTGCATGAGCACACGCCTCCCGAGCGCTTTGTATGGCCCTTCCAGCAGATCTAAGACCACATCGTCCACCGAGGAGAAGAACGCGAAACGATACCGGTAGGGGATTTCGATGGCGTCACCGGGCGCGTCCTGCTTGCCATCGTCACCGGTATTCCAGTACGAATCCTCGGGGTCGCTCTCCTTCGTGACCCAATACTGTGCCTCGAGGACCTCGTCGAGCCATGCGTGGAATTGTGGTCGCGCGAGCTTCTCGACATCCGCGATATCCACCAGCATCGCGTGCACCACGATGACGTTGGCCTGCTCGTAGTCCCGCCGGATCCGCTCTGCTCCGAGGCTCCTGATCACCTGCGCGATCCCGAGCTGGCTCTGCGCGCTGCTCGTCGCGAAGAGCACGTGCAAGTGCGCGATCCCATCCAGCAGGAGCCCCGCCGCTGGGGACAGGCCGGCGCGAGAATCAATCAGGATCCAATCCGGTTCGAGCTTCGCACGCGCCGCATGAAGCACGTGCTCGAGCGGATGATGAGTGCCGCGGATCTCCAGATCGAGCCGAGCGAGCTTCATCAAATAATGCTCATCGACGCTCCCCGCGGGCATCACGATGACCTCGCCGCCTTCGTCCCCGACGAGCTTCTCTCGCCGAATGCGATGCACGTAGTCGTTGATGTCGACATCACCGAGCTGCGCATCGAGGAGGTAATCCACGAGCCCCCGCGTGACGCCTCCCTCGTCAGGCGAAAGCAAGGTTCCAGCCCCAGGTGCGTCGAGATCGACGTCGACAACGAAGACCCGCTCGCCCATCCTCGCAAGCTGAATGGCCATGGCTGCGAGCGCCGTCGTGCGTCCCACGCCTCCCTTGAAGGAGTAGAATACGACCACGGGTGGCCCAACCGTCGCTTCCTCGTCGGTCGACTTCCCCTCATTCCATCCGTGCCTAGGCGTCCAGACAGGCTCCCGAAACCGCGGGAGCCAAGCCGTCCGCGTCCGCGTGCGATCGTCGATGCGAAGCCTATCGGTCAAAGGGACGTCGTGCCCATCCTCGTGGATGCCAGGAACTTCGAACCCTTCCTCCCACGCTGCCGAATACACGCGATTATCCGCGAACGAGGTCTCTTCGTTCGAGACCCAAATCTCGCCCTCCCAGAAGCGGCCACATGGCCCCAATGCCTGGGTGATCCGCGATCGGATGCCCGTCTCGTCCGCGCCGCTCCCCAACCAAAGGATGACTCGCAGCAGCCCGAAGAGGTCCTGCCCAAGGACTGCTTTCTCGATGCTTGGCTCGTCGTGGAGAATTTTCAGCAGCGCATCGATCGCGTGCTGCCGAGCATGGCCAAGGTCGATGGAAGCGTCCCCCATCACTTCACCAACCCGTCACGCCTCATGAGCCCCACCGACGCATCATAAAGCGCGCAAGCTTCCTCGAGCCACTTCGCGGCGTCCTCGGACAGAACGCTCCCATTCCCTCTATACCGAATGTTCGTAAACTTCTGGAGATCTCGGAATGGCAATCTCGTCATGTCGACGGTGGGCACGTATCGCACGGCCCCCTCGCTCAACACGTCCTTGTAACCCGTCGTCGCAGCCGCAAGATCAGCGAGGTCGTGGTCGCGTCCGTGCGTCTGCGCCTCATTCCGTGCGACGCTTTTGAAGTCGAGCGCTCGCGATCCCGGCTTGAGCGCCCTGGCGAGCGGCACGGGCGGACGCTTCGCCTCCGCGAGTTCCTCGTTCAGCAGCTTCATCATGTGTCCGACCATGACGACCGTGCGCAGAGAGCACTCGATGGCGAACCCTGCAAGGTAAGCCGCCCCGTCGAATCGCTTTGCATCAAGCAGCGTCCTTGCATCCGTCAGATGCTTTGCCGCGGCTTCCGGGTAGTCATCCCCGTTCGCCCCGAACTTCAGGTTCGACACGCGCCGAGCCTACACAACCTTGCCCTTCCTCGCCACGTCTCTCCAGGCCGCCCGTTTGGCCGGACGGATATCCAGCCACTCTCTCATGCAGGCGGATCCAGCCACGACCATCCGCCGACCGACCTCCGCACCCGCTCCAACGACACCTCGGCCGCCACCGACTTGCCTCCGCACCCGCTCCAATGACACCTCGGCCGCCACCGACTTGCCTCCGCACCCGCTCCAACGACACCTCGGCCGCCACCGACTTGCCTCCGCACCCGCTCCAACGACACCTCGGCCGCCACCGACTTGCCTCCGCACCCGCTCCAACGACACCTCGGCCGCCACCGACTTGCCTCCGCACCCGCTCCAACGACACCTCGGCCGCCACCGACCCCTCTTCCCGCCCTGTCGATGGCTACTTTCCGAGCGCCTCCGCCCGATTGACGATGCGTGGCGTGATGAAAATCACGAGCTCGCTGCGGCTGTCGCTCGACCTCCGGCGCTGGAAGAGCACGCCGAGGATCGGGATGTCGCCGAGGACGGGGACCTGGTCGAGGTTGCGGCCCGTGTTGCGCGTGAAGATGCCGCCGATGACCGCCGTGTGACCGTCCATGATGAGCAGGTCGGTCTCGGCCTCGCGCTTCAAGATCGTGGGATCACCACGCGCCGAGGTCTGGTTGAAGTCGGGCTCGTCGCGGTTGATCTTGACGTGCATCGAGACGCTGCCGTCGCTCGTGACGTGCGGCTTGACGAGGAGCTGGAGCTTCGCCTCCTGGAAGGTCGTCTGCACGCCCTGCGCGCTGATCTGCGAGAACGGGATGAGCGTGCCCTGGCTGATGCGCGCCTCGCGGTTGTCGAGCGTGAGGATGCGCGGGCTCGACACGATCCGCAAAAGGCCACTCGCCTCCGCCGCCGAGAGGCGCACGGCGAGGTTGACCGTGTTGTCGATCGAGCCGAGCGTCATGCCGATCGCGCCGCCGAGGCCCGTGCCCGTGGTGGCCGGCAAGTTGACCGCGAAGTTCGGGTTCTGGACGGTGTTCTGGAAGGGCGAGAGGCCCCCCGTGGGCGTGGCCTGATCACTCGCGCCGCCCGTGATGCCGATCTGCGAGGGGAAGACCAAGCCGGTGGGGTTGCCGGTCGCAGGGCTGACGGTGCCGTCGCCGCCCCACTGGATGCCGACGTCGCGCAGGTACCGGCTCGTCGCCTCGACGATACGCGCCTCGATGAGGACCTGCGGCGTCTGCGTGTCGAGCGCGCGCACGAGCTCTTCGAGCTGGTCGAGGTTGCCCGCGACGTCACGCGCCACGAGGACGTTGGTGCGATCGTCGACGGCGAGCGAGCCACGCGGCGAGAGCAGATCCTTGCCGCGTGCCTGGAGCTCCTTGGCGACGGCGTAGTTCACCGGGATGAGGCGTGTCTCCAGCGGCGCCAGCGCGAGCTCGTTCTTGCGGCGCGCGAGGTCGAGCTCGCGCTCCTTGTTGAGCTCGGCTTGGGGCGCGACGCGGATCATGTTGCCCTGGCGGACCATGCCGAGGCCCTTGGCCTGGAGGACCGTCTCGAGCGCCTGATCCCAAGGGACGTTGCGCATCCGGATCGTGACGGTGCCCTTCACGTCGTCGGACGTGACGATGTTGACGCGGCCGACGTCGGAGACGAGGCGCAGGACGTTGTGGATGTCGGCGTCCTTGAGGTCGAGGTCGATGCGCCGGCCCGTGAAGCGGCGTTGCTGCGCGAGCGTGGTCGGCAAGAAGCCCGCGGCCTCTTCACCGTCCACCGTGGTCTCGGCCGCGCGCGACGGGCTCGGCGTCGCGGCGACGTCCTCTTCCCGCGCCACCGTGCGCACGCGGCGCGCGGCCCCGCCGTCGGCGCCGACGCCGCTGAGCATCGGGTGCGCGGCGTTGTCCGCGAACGTGAGGACGAGCGTGCTGCCCTCCCGCGCGACGACGCCGACGACGTCGCCCTTGGGCTCGACCTCGACGACGACACGCGACGCATCGCTCTTGCGCCGGTACGTGGAGATCGCGGTGATGGTGCCGCCGAAGGCGCTGACGTCGAGCTTGCGTTCGAGCGCGTCGGGAAGGCGCGCGCCTTCGAGCTCGAGGATCGAACGGCCATTCGCCGAAGTGACGTGCGAGAACTTCACGTTCTCGTTGAGCTCGACCGTGACGCGATCTTTGCCGGGTTGATGGTCGTACCGGACGTTCGTCACAGCCGCGCCGGAGGCGACATGCTCGGCCTTGCGCTCCTCGGTTTTCGGCGTCGCGGACGACGTGACGACAGGCGCGGGCGCGCGCATCGGCGCGGTCGCATCCGCAGCCGCGAGGTCGACGACGAGGCCGGTGGGCGTGGCGCTGATGCGGTACTCCGCCGTGCGCGCGAGCTGCACGAGGACACGTGTGATCTTCTTGCCGTCGTGATCGAAGGTCTGCGTGAGGATGCCGGAGGCGAGCGCGTTGCCTTGCGTGATGGCGGCGGGCGCGCCCTTGATCTCGGCGCCCGAGACGTCGATCACGAGGCGCTTGCCGCCGCTGTCGACGCGCGCGAAGAAGCGCGGCTCCGCGCTCGTCGTGACGGAGATGCGGGCCTCGCCTTTCCCCGTCGAAGCGAGCTTGACGTCCCGTACCTCGAGCCGCGTGTTCCCGTCGGCGTATGCCCTTGCGGAGGCGAAGGAGAGGAGCGCCCCGAGGAGCATCGCGGAGCGCGGTTTCGTCAGCATGCGCCCGATGCTACCCAAACCGCGCGAAGGGGGCCTAATTCGTCGCTACCGCCGGCCCTCGTTGCCCGCGTTTTCCTCGGGGAAGAGCGCGACGACCCGCGTGACCGGGGCAATTTCCGGATGTGCCGGGTCCTCGCGAACAAAAACGACGTCCCCGTCGCGGATGCGGTCGACGCGCCAGTTGATGGCCACGTCGATCCCCGCCGGACCACCCGTGCGCACGATCTCGGGCTTGCCCACGAAGTCACCGACCTTGATCACCCACCCCACGTTGGCGGGGTCGATGAAGAGCGCCCGGGGCTGCGAGCGCGTGACGAGGCCCGAGAGCTTGAGCTCGTCGAGCGCGTACCGCTCGATCACCACGGTCCGCTGCACCACGGTGCGGCCCTTGGCCTGCTGCGCGAAGACACTCGCGAAGCCGCGGAACGGGTCGCGGTTCTTCTCGGTCTCGGTGAAGTCAGCCTCGCCGAACTCCCGCTGTGGCAGGTCGAGCTGCTCTTTCTTCGCGGCCACCACGCCGCCGTCCGTGCCTACGCCGCCGTCGGGCCCGGCGCCGGGCGGAGGCGTCGCGCTCGGCGGGGGCACGTAGAACTCGTCCTCTTCGCAGCCGGCGGCGAGCGCGGTCGGCACGAGCGCGACGAGGAGGAGCGCGAGCTTCGGGCGCGGGCTCTTCATTTCCCGGTCCCCCTTCGCTTCGCGCCGTCCTTGCCGTCGAGCTTGAGCGCGCGGAAGGCGGTGCCGAGGCACTCGACGGTGACCTCCGGCTCGACAGGCTGATCAGGCCTCACCGTGCCGTTCTTCAGCGACAGCTTCATCTGGATGTCTTCCATGTTGATGATGCGGTCGATCTGTCCCACGCCGTGGAAGAACTTTGCGATCTGGTGGTAGCGACCGGTGAGCGTGAGCTTCATCGGCACCTTGGCGAAGAACTCTTGCGGCACCTCGTCGACGGGCGTCCAGCTCGTGAGGTTGACGCCGGCGATGGTGGCGGTCTGCTGGAGCGAGGCGAGGAACGCGGGCGTCTCGGGATCGTCGGGCAGGATCTTCTTCGTCTGCTCGGCGCGCGCTTCGCTGCGGATCTTCTCGTCGCGGTCCTTCTGGTAGGCCTCTTTTACAGCCTCGGCCGCGCGGAGCTCGCCGCGGAGCGTGCCCTCGCGTTGCTTGGCGGCGGCGAGGTCGTTCGAGAGGTCTTCGTAGACGAAGACGAAGAAGAGCGCGCCGACGAGCGTCAAGAAGAGCAGGCCAACGCCGATCTTGCCGGCGAGGGGCAGGCGATCGAGCGACGAGCTTCCCGCCGCGGGGGCTTTGGCGGCCATCAGTACCTCACCTTGAGCTGGAGGGCGAAGCTCACGAGATCGATCTTCGAGACCTGATCGGCGTCCTTCTTCCCGGGCAAGAGCGTGACCTCGTAGAAGTAAGGCGAGAGCTTGAGCCGCTGCGCGAGCTCGTAGACGTCGTTGCCGTCGCGCGCGAGGCCCTCGATGCGCACGGTGCGTTGTCCTTCGAGGTAGGCCGTGAGCCAGAGCCTGCGCGAGTCCCAGGCCGGGTTGAAGACGGCGAGGGGGTTGTCCTTGCGGAGCTTCGCGAGTTTGTCCGGATCGGCCGAGGGCCCTTTGCCGGTCGTCATGATCTGCGCGAGCTCGAGCAGGACCGCGGTGGGCCCGCTGCGGCCCGCCTGGAGCTTCGCGATGGCCTCTTCGCGCGCGCGGAGGACGGTGAGGGCCTTCTTGATCTCGTCGTGGTCGGCGACGATGCGCTTGATGTCGTCGATCTGGCTCTTGAGCTGCGCGTTCGTGCGGTTCTGCGCGTCGAGCTCCTCGCGCTTCGACTGGTAGAAGAGGAAGAGCCCCACGATCTCGAGCAGCACCACGGCGAGCACGACGAGCAGCCAGCGCTGGCTCGGGGCCCCCGTGGCCGCGCCGCGCTTGTGCGGCAGGAGGTTGATCCGGATCACGCGCGCTTCTCCTTGTCTTTGCGCATGGCGAGACCCAGGGCCACGCAGAGCTGCGAGCCGCGGGTGCGGAGCATGTCGGCGTTCACGTCCTTGCCCTCGACGGCCACGCGCTCGAGCGGCTGGAGCATCTCGACCTGCACGCGCGAGCGTCGCGAGATCGCCGCAGGCAGCGCGGGGAGGTTCGAGGTGCCGCCCGTGAGGTAGATCCGGTGCATCTCGGGCTCGCCGCTCGTGGCGAGGAAGAAGTCGAGCGAGCGCTGGATCTCGCCGGCGATCGTGTCGCAGACGGCGTCGACGATCGGCGGCACCTGGGCCGTGGGGCCGAAGGGCTGCGCGACGCTCTGGCACTTGAGCTCTTCGGCCTGTTCGAACGTGACGCCGAGCTGCTTCTGGATCTGCTCGGTGACGTAGTTGCCGGCGTTCGGGATGTCGCGCGTGAAGGAGCTCGCGCCGCGCGAGACGATGTTGATGGAGGTGAGCGAGGCGCCGACGTTGATGATCGCGAACGTCTGATCGGCGGGGATGCCGCGGCCGTACTCGAAGAGGTTCTGGACGGTGAAGGCGTCGATGTCGAGGACGAGGGGTTTGAGCTTGGCTTGGCGCGCGACCTCCAGGTAGTCGCTGACCTCTTCACGCTTCGCGGCGACGAGGAGGAGATCCATCTGCCCTGCTTCGGGGCGGCGACGCAGGACCTCGTAGTCGACGTGCACGTCCTTGATGTCGAAGGGGATGTGCTGCTCCGCCTCCCACTGGATCTGCTCGTCGAGCTCGGTCTGGGTCATGAGCGGCACCGTGATCTTGCGGATGATCACGGCCTGGCCGCTGATGCTCAGCGCGACCTCGCGTTGCTTGATCTTGGCGTCCGCGAGCGCCCGGCCCACGGCCGCGACGATCGCCGAGGCGTTCATCACATGGCCGTCGACGATGCTCTGCGGCGGCAGCGGGCAGTAGCCGGCCCGGACCAACGACAGCCCTTTGCGTCCTTCCTTGAGCTGGCACACCTTGATGGCGCTCGAGCCGATGTCGACGCCCACCAGGTTGTTTCCGTCCGCCATCGATCCGTCCTGGTCCTCGTTACTGCGGCGCGCGGAGGCTCCGCCGGCCAAACCCCGGGAGGGGGCTCCGAGCCAGCATCGCACCCCCGCCAATCCACGGCCAAAATAGTGCTTTACGCATCGATCGGTTCCGCGTACCGAAGGTAAGACAGCCTTGGGTGCGTGGCCGTATCGAACCCCCGAGCAACGTTGAATACATCACACATGGACGCGAACGCCTCGAAACCGGCTCGATCTTCGTTCCGGCTCCGCTGCGTGGCCTTGATGGCCGGCGCGGCGGCAGCGCTGCTCTCCGTATACGCCGAGGCGGGGGACGTCGTTCACGTCGTTGCCAAGGGTCAGGTCCTCGTCCAGATCGCCAAGCGGTATCGCACGACGGTGGACGCGATCCGAGCGGCAAATGGGCTCCGTCCCGGGCAGCTCCTCAAGCCGGGGCAGGAGCTCGTGATCCCCGAAAAGGGGAAAGAAGCGGAGGCCGCGAAGAAGGCGGCGGCGCAACGAGCGGCGAAGGACGGCAAGAAGGCAGACGCGAAGGAGAGCGCCGCCGCTGGCAAGGGGAAAAAGAAGGGCGACCCGAAGCCGGCGAAGCCCGAGCCGCTCGTGATGAAACCGAAGCGGCCGGGGTTCGTGAAGATCGTACGGGGCAGCGAGCGCCTGGAGACGCAGCTCCTCACGAAGCACGGGCGGCTCGTGCCGTCGGCGCTCACGGGGCTCGGCAAGATGATGCGGCACGGGCCTTCAGGCGCGAAGACCGCGATCGATCCCCGCCTCGCCACGCTGCTCGGCATGGTCAGCGATCATTTTGGTGGGCGCACGATCCACATCACGAGTGGGTTCCGGCCCTACTCCCCCACCCAGTACACCAAGCACTCGAACCACAACCTGGGCAGGGCCATCGATTTCAGCATCGAGGGTGTTCCGAACACGATGCTGCGCGATTTCTGTCGGACCTTCCGCAATGCTGGTGTAGGTTACTATCCGAACAGCACATTCGTTCACCTCGATGTCCGGACCACGAAGGCCTTCTGGATCGACTACTCCAGACCCGGTGAGGCCCCCCGCTACGATTCCCCCGTGGCCCAGGCATCGGCAGACGAATCGACGGCGGACGTGGATCAAGCGCCTTCAAGCGCGACCCCTACCCCCGCCGGGGTAGGAAAAGAAACGCAACCCACATCCCCCGCGCAGGGAGGTGGGTCCGGGGAACCCCATCCCCCCCCTTCGCAAGTCGTTGATCCTTCAACTGGAAACTCCAGCACGCAGGATCCGACGCCTCGAAACCCGTCGAAGCCGGGTCAGAACTGACCCAGCCATCGTCGGGAGCCTTAGGGATTTTCCTGATAGTCTAAGGGAATTTCCTGGTGCAGAATGCGTGGTGTAGATTCGTTTGCGGTCCTTCTCTGGAGGACGGGACCAGTGTACGTTTGGGACGAGCCGCTCCTTGCCACCTCACAAGGATGTGCCACGAACGTTGCTTACATCACGAGGTCCCTGAACAGATGCAGCAGTCCTACTTCCACCGTCAGGATGTTCAGGAACGAGACGCGACCGTCATCGCCCAGGCGGACCTGAGCGGGTGCACGGCCATGGTGTCGCCCTGCGCCCCGCAAGAGCCCGCCAGCATGGTCGGTCGCCGCTCGCTTCCCGAGGCCCCGATGTCCGACGTGCGGCCTCGACGCGCGCGGACCGTCCCGGAGGGAAGCCTGGCACCGGTGTGCCCGCAGACGCTCAAGAGCTACCTGCCGCTCGTGAACCAGATCGTCGCGCAGATCGCGCGGCGGCTGCCGGCGAACGTGCTGCGAGACGATCTGCTCGCCGCAGGTGTCTTCGGGCTGCTCGACTCGCTCCGCAGGAACGGCGGCAACGGGGGCGACACGTTCGAGTGGTACGCGCGCATGCGCATCCGCGGCGCGGTGGTGGACGAGCTGCGCGCGCAGGACTGGCTGAGCCGGCGCCGGCGCGCCGCCGTGACGGCCGCGCGCGAAGGCGAGTCGGGCGCCGCGCGGCCGACATGCCTCGTGAGCCTGCACGACCTCACGCCGGTCGAGGAGCAGGTGCACCTCGTCGCCGAGGACGAGGACCCGGCGGCAGCCCTGGAGGCCCGCGAGTCGTACCGCGCGTTGTTCCGAGCGATGGAGCAGCTCCCCGAGCGCGAGCGGCAGATCGTCGGGATGCACTACTTCGACGGCGTGAAGCTGAAGGACATCGGCGCGCACCTCGGCGTGAGCGAGCCGCGCGTGTCGCAGCTCCACGCGCGCGCCCTCGGGCGGCTGAAGATCCTCATCCAGCGCGCCGCAGCCTAGCCGCGCCCCCTCCCCTCTCCCGCGCGGAAGAGGGGCGACCTAGTTCGCTTTTGGAGGACCCACCAGCGCGGACGCGCGCCCCCGCATGGGACTCTCGAGCACGTAGAGCGTCGTCTGCTCGTACCGGGCTTCGGGCCCCGTCTCGCCGCCGGCGCGGTGGACGAAGGCGTTCAAGTGCGCGCCGCGATCGAGCGCCACGACGCGCGCGCAACCCACGTCCACGAGGGCCTCGGTCGTGGCCTCGTCGGTGTCGAAGGTCGTCGATGCGAGGAGGACCGCGCCGTCGCCGAGCGCGCACAAGGCCGCGCGCGGGCGCATCGAGCCGACGACACGCGCCTCGGGCAGGGGGCGGCCTTCGTCCGCGGTGAGTGGTAGCTCGCTCGCGTCGGCGTCGGGCGTGGGCGTGAAGGCCTCGCTCTTGTCGATGCGCACGGGCCCCTCGCCGACGACGAGCACGCCCGCGCCGGGGCCGAACTTGAGGCCGATGGAGCCGTCGATCGCGAGGCCCCGCGGGGCCTTGCGGCGGCCCGTGCCGAGGCCTGCGGCGGCGAGGACGTGGGGGCGCTCGGCATCGGAGAGCGCGGCCGGGAAGGTGCCGCCGAAGCGGTGCGAGAGCTCCTTCTCGCCGGCGCGGATGTGGAAGGTGAAGCGCTCGGGGGCAAACCACGCGAGGCGCACCTGCGCGCCGAGCTTGGAGACCGTCGCCGTGTAGATGCCTGGTTGCCAGAGCGGCGTGGGCTGCGTGCCGGGATCCGGCTCCCACGCGACGCCCTCGGGCAGCGGCGCATCCGGGTTCGCCTTGCGCACGACGACGTAGACGAGCTCCGTGGGCGAGCCGGAGAGCGCGCGCTCGGGGAGGAGCGACATGCCGGCCACGTGCGTGCGCGCGCCGATCTCGTCACCCGTTCGCTGGAAGAAGCCGATGCCCGTGGGATCCGGGCTCGTGGCGAGCGGGAGGGCCTCGCGGCAGCCGGCGAGCACGAGCGCGCGCGCGAGCAGCTCGGCGGGCAGAGCCTCGCCCCAGCCGTAGATCAGGTGGCCCGCCTCGGTCACGCAGAGCGCGGAGCGATCGGCGAGGACCGCGTCGGCTTCGGAGAGTTTTCCGACGTGGCCGGACGTGACCAGCGGCGCGCCGGTTTGCCGGAGGGAGCGGATCCCCGGCGGTACGTCCGCGCCGAAGGGCCAGGCGCCGATCGAGGGACGGCCGAAGCGATCCACGGCGAGCGTGGAGGCGTCGGGGCGCGGCGGCAGGAAGGCGCGGCGCTCGACGACGAGGCCGAGCGGAGGCGCGTTTGCCGGTGGCCCCCCCGCGAACACGGCGACGGCCGCGGGCACGTCGGCGGCCGGGATGCGGCCCTCGCCGCGCAGACCCGTCGGCGTGCGCGGCGCGAGCGTGCCGGGCATGGGGCGCAGTTCGAGACGCCGGCCGTCCATCGCGACGAGGTGCACGACGGCGTGCGGGCGATCGGGATCCGGGCGGACGAGCGTCGTGAAGATCGCGGGCGGCGCCTCGGGCTTGCTCATCGGCAAGGGCGCGGGCGCCGGGAGCCACAGGCCCTCGCCGGGCAGGGTCCGCTCGCGCTTCGTGGCCACGCGGGGCGGCGGGAAGCCTTCATCCGAGGGCACTTCGGTGGGCGGCGCGGCGGGCAGCTCGGGCGGCGGCGACGCGGTGCCCTCGCGCAGGTGGATCGCCGTGGTCCGGACGCTCGTGACGATCCGCTTCACGCGGCCGGCGGCGCCCTCGCCGACGGCCTCGCGCATGGTCTCTTCGAGGAAACGCGACCACGGGGTCACGTCGTGTGGGAGGCGCTGCGCCGACAGCAGGTGCTCGTCGCGCGTGCCGGGGTTCACGGAGGCGTCGGCGAGCGTCACCGCGGCGGGGAGCGCGTTCTCGCCGAGGGCCATGACGAGCATGTCCTCCGTGAGCTCGAAGCGCGCTTCCTTGGGCGGCGCGCCGAAGAGGACCGCGATCTCCCCGATGCCACGCAGCGCGCCCTCGGAGAGCCAGTTCTCCACGGCGGCGCGCAGGCGCTCGCTCCGGGTACGCGCGGCTTGCGAGGCTGCGTCGCCCGCGAGATCGAGGATCGTGATCCCCTGGACGACGCCGTCCGCGCTGGTGGCGTAGGCGGCCCAGCGACCGTGGGCCGCGAGGTCGTGCTCGTGCCCGAGCGGCGTGTTCGTCAGGTTGACGACCCTGCGCACGGCGACCGGCCGACCGCCGCGCGAGATACGTACTTCCGCGCGGTAAAGATCGTTCGTCGGCGTGGCATCCGCGCCGCTCGGTCGCGCCGCCAGGAAGAGCACGCGGCGGCCGAGCATGGCGTCGTGCACCAGACCGCCGCGCTCTTCCCACACGAAATCCTCGGGCCGCACGGAGCCGCCCACGGAGGCGCCGAGCATGGCCGCGATGGCTTCGACGCTGCGCGCGGGAGGCGCTGGGCTCGTCGCGACGCGGATCAGGAGCGCGACGAGCGCGATCCCGAGGACGAACGGTCCACGCGAGCGCGCGTGCGCCGCGAGGGTATCGAGAAAGGTGCCTCGCGGCGACGTCATGGTTTCCGGGCGGGGAGGTGTTGGGATCGCAGCACGATCAAGCGGCGGTCGTGGGGATGCCGAGGAGCACGCGGGCGCGATCGGGGTCGACGATCTCGCGGCCGAGGCTCCGCGCGTAGGCGGCGGCGCGCGCGACGAGCGGCGCGCTGCCCTCGGAGAGCACGCCCTTCTCCAGGTAGATGTTGTCTTCGAGGCCGACACGCGCGTGGCCACCGAGCTTGATCGCGAGCTCGGTCATCGGCCGCTGGTAACGACCGACCGCGGCGACGGCCCAGCTCGCGCCGGCGGGGATCTGCGAGCGCATGAAGAGCACGACTTCCTCGCTCGGCATGATGGCACCGGGCACGCCGAGGACGAACTGGAAGTGCAGCGGCGCGCCGAGGAGACCCTCCTTCAGCAAGGAAAGCGCCTCGTGGATGTGGCCGACCTCGTAACACTCGAGCTCCGCGATGCTGCCGGCCTCGCGGATGCGGCGCGCGATCGCGCGGATGTCGGGCCGCGTGTTCACGAAGATGTCGTCGCCGAAGTTGATCGTGCCGCAGTTCAGCGTGGCCATCTCGGGCTTGCACGCGAGCGGGCCGAGCCGCTCCTCGACGCTCATGCCGACGGCGCCGCCGGTCGAGGTCTGGATGATGACGTCCGTCTTCTCGCGGATGCGGCCGATCGCCTCGCCGAAGAGCTCGGTCGACTGCGAGGGCGTGCCGTCGGCGTTGCGCACGTGCAGGTGGATCACGGCGGCGCCCGCGTCGCGGCAACGAGCGGCCTCGTCGGCGAGCTCCTGCGCGGTGATCGGCAAGTAGGGCGTGTGCGCGCGCGTCACCTCGGCGCCCACGATCGCGGCCGTGAGCACGAGCGGCGACTCGGGCGGCGTGACGATCACGTGCGGGGGCGGCGTGATGATCGGGCGTGGCTCGGGCAGCTTGGCCACGAGCTCGGGGCCGGGCGACGAGAGCGCGGGGAGCACGAGGCGCGGACGGCGCTGCAGATCCTTCGGCACCACGCACGTGCCGATCGCGCGGCAGACCACGACGGGCTCGGCGAACGCGTCCGCCGCGGAAGGCGAGAGCGCTGGATCGCGCACGTTCGCGACGACCTTGCGAGCTTCGAAGGCCATCGTGCGCGACGTGTTGCCCACCTTCGTGATGACGCCGGTCGCCTCGATGTAGTCGCCGGCACGAACGGGCGCGAGGAACTCGACGGCCTCGTAGGCGCGGAAGAGGCCCTCGTCGCCGTCGAGGCGGATGAGCAGCTCCGTCGCGACATCGCCGAAGAGGCCGAGGATGCGGGCCCCATCGACGAGCTCGCCCGCGTAGTGGGCGTCGTGGGCTCCGATACGGACGCGAAGCGTGACGGTCAAACCTAGGCCGATGCTCATGGCGGGAGACTCAACAGTCGACAGTCGGTAGTCAACAGGGGAAACTGCGCGGCGCCTCTCGGGCGTTCGAGACAGTGATGACGTACGTAGACGCGAGCAACCTGCCACACCACGTCGGGATCATCATGGACGGCAACGGCCGCTGGGCCGAATTGCGCGGCGAACCTCGTGAGGCTGGCCACAAGGCCGGCAGCGCGGCGGTGCGCAGGGTGGTCCGGGTGGCGCGGCGGCTCGGGCTGACCGCGCTGACGCTTTATGCGTTCAGCGAGCAGAACTGGGCGCGGCCGATCGGTGAAGTGGACGCGCTGATGGGGCTTTTGCGGGAGTTTCTGGTCTCGGAGCGAAACGAGATCCTCGACAACGAGATCCGGCTCGTCGCGATCGGCGACCTCGAGCGGCTGCCGCCGTTCGTGCGGGAGGCGCTCGATCCGCTGCGCGTGGCCTCGGGGGACAACTGCAAGATGACGCTCGCGCTGGCGCTCTCGTATGGCGGGCAGGAAGAGATCGCGCGGGCGGCGCGGGACCTCGCGACCGAGGCGTCTGAGGGCAAGCTCGATCCGTCGTCGATCGACACCCGCGCGATCGCCTCGCGCCTGCCGAGCCTCGGCGTCGGCGAGCCGGATCTCATCATCCGCACGGGCGGCGAGCATCGGATCTCGAACTTCCTCCTCTTCGGCGCAGCCTACGCCGAGCTCGCCTTCACCGACGTCCTCTGGCCCGACTTCAAGGAAGAGGACCTCTTCGAGGCGCTCGCCAGCTACCAGCGTCGCGAGAGGCGCTTCGGTCGCGTCCTTTCGCATGCTACGTCTCCGCGCACGGCTTCGCCCCTCGACGGCGGGGCGATGAGGGTTTGACCTTGGCTGCCCGTAGCAATCTCGCGACGCGCCTCCTCTCGGCGCTGGTCGGCATCCCCGCCATCCTTGCGCTGCTCTACCTCGGCCCCCCGTGGGGCTGGGCGCTCTTCCTCGCGGTCGCGCTCCTCGTCGGCGCGATCGAGTTCTTCGGCATGACGCATCCCGAGGACGCCGTATCGCGGTACCTCGGCATCGGCGTCACGCTCGGCGTGATGGCCGTGCTCTGGCTCTTCGGCACCGACGCGCGCGTGCTCGTGACGCTCGTCTTCCTGCTGCCGACGATCGCGCTCTTCATCACGCTCGCGCGGCTCGGCTCGATCGAGACGGCGGCGCTGCGCGCGGCAGCGATGGGGTTTGGCCCGCTCTGGCTCGGGGGTGGGCTCGGCTCGCTCGCGATGCTCCGGCGCGACGGCGGCGATTCTGGACCGGGATTCGTCGTGCTCGCGCTCGCGCTCTCGTGGTTCAGCGACACCGGCGCGTATTTCGCGGGCCGGTTCCTGGGTAAACACAAGCTCTATGAGGCGGTCAGCCCCAAGAAGACGATCGAGGGCGCGGTCGGCGGGCTCGTGGCAGCCGTCGTCGGGGCCCTCGCGGGGCACTATCTCTACTTGAAGAGTTTGCCCTTGAACCACGCGATCGTGCTCGGCCTCGTGGCGGGCGCGCTCGGCCAGGCGGGAGATCTCGCGGAGTCGATGATCAAGCGATCGGCCGGGGTCAAGGACTCGGGCGGCATCGTCCCCGGCCATGGCGGCATCCTCGATCGTGTCGACGCGTTGATGGTGACCGGGACGTTTACATACATCTACGTCCTCTTCTTCTGGCCTCGACCTTGATCGATCGTGTGACCACCCAATGACGCGCGCCGTCGCGCGGGCGTGATGTTGCAGCGCACAAATGGCAATTTTTTCGCAAAAGACTCGATGACGCGCGTCATCGGCGAATGACGCGCGGCGCGCGCGCGGGACCGCGAAACAAAAAATGGATTTGGGCTTTGGCACGGACTAGAACGGCCACCCATGGATAACCAACAGACGGTGAGCACAGCCGGGTCCTTGAGCGTGCCGCCCGCCTCTGTCGAGAAGCACCACAAGTACGAGTTCTTCAAGGTCGTACAGGGCTATCTGGACGAGGCCGCCCGCGTCATCGATTTGCCCGAGTACATCCAGACGATCCTCAGCCAGCCGAAGAACGAGATCATCATCAACTTCCCCGTGAAGATGGATGATGGCTCGATCCGGCTCTTCAAAGGCTACCGGGTCCAGCACAATAACCTGCTCGGCCCGTACAAGGGCGGCATTCGTTATCACGAGGGCGTCTCGCTCGACGACGTGAAGGCGCTCGCGGCGATGATGACCTGGAAGTGCGCGCTGATGAACCTGCCGCTCGGCGGCGGCAAGGGCGGCGTCAAGTTCGACCCGAACAAGGTCTCGCGCGACGAACTCCAGCGGATCACGCGTCGGTTCTTCCACGCGCTCGGCTCGAACATCGGCCCGGATACGGACATCCCGGCGCCGGACGTCGGCACGGACGCGAAGTCGATGGCGTGGGCCATGGACACGTACATGAACACCGTCGGCAGCCTCTTCCGCCAGTCGGTCAAGGGCGTCGTGACGGGCAAGCCGGTCGCCGTCGGTGGCACGCTCGGCCGCGAGAAGGCCACGGGCCAGGGCCTCGTCTACACGATCCAGGAGTGGGCCGAGGAGCGCGACTTCCAGCTCGGCGGTGCGACGCTCATCGTGCAGGGCTTCGGCAACGTCGGCTCGTTCACCTCGCTCATCCTGTCGCGGCTCGGCGCCTCGACGATCGCGGTCGGTGATCACTCGGGGTACCTTTACAACCCCGAGGGCTTCAACCCCCACAAGCTCCAGGACTACGTCAAGAAGAACCGCTCGATCGCGGGGTATCCGGGCGGCAGGACGATCAGCCGCGAGGAGTTCTTCAAGATCAAGGCCGACATCTTCATCCCGGCCGCGCTGGAGAACCAGATCGGCATCGACGAGGCGAAGTCGCTCCAGGTGCGGCTCGTGGCCGAGGGCGCGAACGGCCCCTGCTCGCCCGAGGGCGAGCGGATCCTGATCGATCGCGGCATCGACATCCTGCCCGACGTGCTCGCGAACGCCGGCGGCGTGACCGTCAGCTACTACGAGTGGGTGCAAAACAAGCGCTCGGAGCACTGGACGCTCGAAGAGGTCGACGAGCGCCTGGAGAAGGCAATGCAGCGCGCCTACCGCGAGGTCGTCGAGCTCGCGCGGCAGAAGAAATGCTCGATGCGCGTCGCGGCCTACGCCGTCGCGCTTCAGCGAATCGCCGCGGCCTACGGCGAGCGCGACATCTTCCCCTGATCCAATCCCGATAGGGCTGGCCGTCTTTGCGGCGCGCGGATCGAGATCCGCGCGCCGCTTTTTTTGGGCCGCTCAGGAAACGACGGCCGGCCGCCCCGACACCGAGATCGCCGTGCCTTTCGTCGCGTGCTTGTACTTCACGTACCCGAGCGCGAGGACACGACCCGCCTCGGGCCCCTTCGCCACGCTCGTCACGGCGCCGATCACCTTGCCGGTGGCGTCCGTGATCTCCGCCGACGCGGGCACCTCAGCGTCGCCCTCGATCGAGATCGGCACGAGCTTCTTCTTCACGTGCCCGCGCATTTGCAGCATGAACACGGCCTCCTGCCCGAGGTAGCAGCCCTTCTGGAACGAGACCGCGAGCGGCTCCAGCGAGGCCTCCTGCGGGTAGTTCTCCTCGGAAAAGTCCTTGCCCCAGCGCCCGAGGCCGATCTCCACGCGGAGCGCCTCCCACGCCGCCTCCTCCGCGAGCCGCGCGGGCGCCGATCCTTTGCGCTCCAAGCGTTCGAGCGCGACATCCACCGCAGCCGGCTCGAACGCGAAGAGCGCCCCGCCCTTGCCCGACGAGTCCACGGAGGCCGCGGCGATCGCGCCGTAGGCACGCGCGAGCGAGGCGAGATCCTTCGCCCCGGGGCCATGGGCGACGGCCCACGCGACCTCCGCGCTCACGTCTTCGAGTTCGACGTCCTCCATGATCACGTAGTGATCGAAGTGCTCGATCAGCGGCGCGATCCGATCCCGCGGCGCGCCCACGAGGAGGCGGTCGTCGTCGATCAGGATCCGCAGCTCCGCGAGGATCTTGCCGGTCTTGGCGACGGCGAACCCATAGGCGCCTTGGCCCGCCTTCAGCGGCGCGAGGTCGCAGGTGATCATGCCGTTCAGCCAGGTTTGCCGGTCCTTGCCGCGGATCGAGAGCGTCCCGAGCTCGGGGGCGCGGAGGAGGAGCGCGCCTTCGGCGAGGGCGCGGCGCAGGGGGTCGATGTCGGTTTCGCTCATGGGGCTCGGAGGAACATGGGGGTTCGGACGGGAGCGGGGCAAGGCCTCGGGGGCTCTCCGGGCTAGAGCGAGCTAGCGGACCCGTCAAGGACCCCGCGACGGGCGAGCACGGGTGTGATGCTCTTGGCGTGAGGAAGGTGCGTGCGCGATGGAGAGACCGTATCCGGATGGCTTTGACTGCGTCTGGCTGGCTACAGATCGTGATGGGCATGTCGGTGCATTTGTTACGGGAGGGACGGGTCCGATCCCCGTGCAGGCGCTCCATACCGACCCTATGCCCGTGGAGGACATCGAGGAGCAAGTTTGGAAATTGCCCCGTGTCTCCGGCGCCCGGCTCTTGATCACAATCGTGCGACCTGATGACTTTGTCGCGTTCGCAGAGCGGGGCCTGTTTGTCTACGATTGGAGCGATGTCCATCGTACTTCACGAGAGTCGATGCATGCGTACGAACTCGTCGCGGCTCCCGGCCCTCCCATCACGCTCGACGCATTGCCTGGCGAGCTCTTTGCCTCGTTGGGGGACATCGTCCGGCTGGATCGGGTTGCTTTTGCGGATAGCCCGTGGCTCGACGTTCGTGCGCATGCGAGCTGTCGGGATAGGGAATAGCAATCCGGTCTGACGAGGGTGTCGTCGCCCCCACGCGCTCCGCCCTCGAGCGAGCCAGCGAACCGGTCAAGGGCTTGCCGGAGGTCCCCCCGGCCTCCCCGTTTGCGGTATCTTCCACGATCGTCCCGCCCTCTGCGGACACCACCCCTGGCAAAGGAGCTTCCCCATGCGACGCAAACACGCCTTGATCTTCTTCCCCCTCGCGGCCGTTTCCCTCGCCGGCGCGATCGCCGTCGGCTGCGGAGGCGGCGAGTCCCCCGGCACGCCCGGCGGAACGGGGAGCGGCGGCGCGCCCGACGGTGGGAACGCCGGCGGCGGGGGCGAGGGCGGGGACGGGGGGTTTTTCGTTGGCTCCGGTGGCTCTGGCGGCGCGGGGGGCGTGGGCGGCGCGGGGGGCAGCGGGGGCGATTGTGACGGCGGGCCTTGTGGCCCGGTGTGCGGCAATGGGGTCATCGAGCCGGGGGAGGTCTGCGACGACGGCAACGTGAACGCGGGGGACGGCTGCTCGAACGATTGCACCGCGATCGAGAAGGATTACGCGTGCCCGATGCCGGGCATGGCTTGCGTGAGCACGGTCGTCTGCGGCGACGGCAAGGTCACGGGCGCCGAGACGTGCGACGACACGAACGCGGCGCCGGGCGACGGCTGCGACGCGGTTTGCCAGGTCGAGCTCGGCTGGCAGTGCCCCGTCATCGGCGCGGCCTGCCAGGCCGCCGCGTGCGGCGACAGCATCCTCGCGGGCCAGGAGGAGTGCGAGGACGGCAACGCCGTGGCCGGCGACGGCTGCGACGCGAATTGCCAGCTCGAAATCGGGTGGGTTTGCCCGCCTGGCATGCCCTGCAAGGCCACTGTCTGCGGCGACGCCATCGTCGAGGGCAAAGAGCCCTGCGACGACGGCAACAACAACATGGGCGACGGCTGCACGCCGTTCTGCCAGCGCGAGCCCGACTGCGCGATGGGCGCGTGCAAGTCGACCTGCGGCGACGGCCTCAAGCTCCCGGGCGACAACGAGCAATGCGAGGACGGCAATAGCGCGGACGGCGACGGCTGCTCCTCGACCTGCCAGATCGAGCCGGGTTTTTCCTGCCAGGACGTCGCGCAGAACGCGGGCAACACGCTGGAGATCCCGATCGTCCTGCGCGACTTCAAGATCGCGCACCCCGATTTCGAGAACTTCAGCGGAAACGACCTCGGGATCGTGCAGTCGATGCTCGGCCCGGACGGCAAGCCCGTCTACGCGGGCAACCCGACGACGCCGACCACCTCGGGCAAGGCGAACTTCGATCAATGGTACCGCGACGTCGCGGGCGTCAACTTCACGGTCCTGCAGAAGCTCACGCTGACGCAATTGCCGTCGGGCGCGTACCGGTTCGACGACTCGACGTTCTTCCCGCTGAACGGCATCGCCTTCGGCAACGAGGGGAACGCGAACAACTTCCATTTCACGAGCGAGGTCCGGTACTGGTTCGAGTACAAGGGCAACGAGCAGCTCGATTTCACGGGCGACGACGACGTGTGGGTCTTCGTGAACAAGCGGCTCGCGGTGAACCTCGGCGGCGTGCACGGGGCGCAGACGGGCGGCGTCTTGCTCAACGCGGCGAAGGCGGCGGAGCTCGGCCTCGAGCTCGGCAAGATCTACGAGACCGTCGTGCTCCAGGCCGAGCGGCACACGTCGCAATCGAACTACCGTCTCACGCTCTCCAATTTCGTGAACACGAAATCGACCTGCCAGAGCGTCTGCGGCGACGGCGTCCTCACCCCGAACGAAGCCTGCGACGACGGCACGAACGACGGCAGCTACGGCTCGTGTACGCCCGACTGCAAGAAGGGCCCGTATTGTGGCGACGGCATCTTGCAGCCGGAGGGCAACGAGGAGTGCGATGACGGCGTCAATTTGACCCCGTACGGCAATGGGTGCGCGCCGGGCTGCAAGATGGGCGCGTCCTGCGGCGACGGCCAGATCGACAGCCTCTTCGGCGAGCTCTGTGACGACGGCACGAACGACGGCGGCTACGGCGAATGCGCCGCGGGCTGCACGCTCGGGCCGCGCTGCGGCGACGGCATCGTGCAGGCGGGCTTCGAGTCGTGCGACGACGGCAACAAGACCCCCGGTGACGGCTGCGATCAGAAATGCATCATGGAATCGCCCAAGTGAAACCCGGCTCGCGGGCGCGGGCAATCGTGGCCGCGATCGTGCCCCACGGAACCGCGCCCGCTCGCATTCGTCGCTGACAGCAGGTCCCCGCCGCTCCCTCCTTCTTGAACCGCCGCGCCGGACCAGGGTACGATGGTGTTCGCGTGAACACCCTCTCACGAGCGGAGTTGCCGGAAGGCTCGATCTTCCACGGTCACTACCAGATCGTGCGTTCCGTCAACGCCGGGGCGATGGGCGCGGTGTACGAGGTCGTCGACCTCAAGACGCGGCGGCGGCGCGCGCTCAAGGTGATGCTGCCGAGCATCATCCAGAACGCCGAGATGCGCGAGCGGTTCAAGCTCGAAGCCACGATCACCGCGGACATCGTGAGCGAGCACCTCGTCGAGACCTTCGACGCCGGCGTGGATCCCGACACGGGCGCGCCGTTCCTCACGATGGAGCTGCTCCAGGGCGACGACCTCGCCACGCTCCTCCAGGAGCGCCGCCGGTTCGCGCCGGCGGAGATCGTGGCGCTGCTCTTTCAGGTCGCGCGCGCGCTCGACAAAACCCACGCGGCGGGCATCGTCCACCGCGATCTCAAGCCCGAGAACCTCTTCGTCACGCACCGCGACGACGGCTCGCCGCGCGTGAAGGTCCTCGATTTCGGGATCGCGAAGATCGTCGCGCAAAGCGAAGCCGCCGACCGACAAACCCGAAACCTCGGCACGCCGCCCTATATGTCGCCCGAGCAGATCACGGGGGACGGGACGATCGGCCCGCGCTCCGACCTGTATGCGCTCGGGCACATCGCGTATGCGCTCCTCGTGGGGCAGCCTTACTGGGGGGAGGAGGCGAAGACCTGCGAGACCGTTTATTCGTTCCTGATGACCATGATGCAGGGCGCGAAGGAGCCGCCGACGCAGCGCGCGAAGCGATATGGCGTCACCTTGCCCGAGGCGTTCGACGCGTGGTTTGCCCGGGCCACCGACATCGTGCCCGCGGTGAGGTTCGAGAGCGCGTCGGAGCAGATCGCCGCGCTCGCGGCGTCCCTCGGCGTGGCGCTGCCGGCGACCGCGCCCTCCGAGGTGCTTCGTTCCCCGGCCCTCGCCGCGGCGCCCGGGATCCCGCCCGGGCCCGCCTCGGACAAGCAGACCTCGAAGGCCCCTTGGATGGCCATCGTGGTCGCATTCGTGGCCTTGCTCCTCGGCGCCTCGCTCGTCGTCCTCGTCGCGCGGCGTCCGGCGCAGGAGGAAACCAAAACCGCGAATGCAGCCCCGGCCGCGAGCGCGAACGTGGCGCCCCCCGAGCGTCCGCCGTCCCCGCAGGCGCCGCTGACGACCCCCGAGGCGGTCACGGCCGCGGTCACGGCCACGGCGTCGACGCTCCCGACCCCGCCGGCGTCCAGCGCGCCGGCTTCGCCTCGCGGAAAAGCTCCGTCGCACAGCGCTCCGTCCAAGCCAGCCAGCAAGTCATCCCTTTATGATCAGCTCAAGACCCTCTAGCAGCCTGTGGACTTATCGTCGCGAGCGCCCCGAAGCTAGGGCGACGGAGCGAGGAATCCAGAAGGATTTCGAGCGATGTCGACCGACGATTCGGGGCGCGCAGCAGATAAGTCCACAGGCTGCTAGGCATACCCGGCGCGCCGCCTGGCTCGGCCTTTTCGTGGCGGCCGCGTGGCCGGCTTCCGCGGCCGCGGCCGAGACCGCCGTGCCGGATCCCGCGGCGCTGGCGCTCTTCGAGAGCGCGCGGGAGCTCGTGGAGAAGGGCGACTGGGCCGCCGGCTGCGCCAAGTTCGAGGCGAGCTTGATGGTGTATGCGGCGCCGAGCACGATGCTCAACCTCGCGAAGTGTTACGAGCACGAGGGCAAGCTCGCCAAGGCGTGGTCGGCCTACAAGCGGTCGCTCGTGCTCAACCAGGAGACGCCGGGCGCCGAGCGGAAAAGCGCGCTCGAGACGATCGCGAAGGAAGGCATCACCCAGATCGAGCCGAAGCTGCCCCGCGTAAAACTCACCGTCGTGAACCCGCCCCCCGGCCTTTACATCACGCGCAATGGCCAGGAGGTGCCCGCGGCCATGCTCGGGAGCGTCATCCCCGTGGATCCGGGCCCGCAGACGATCGCCGTGCAGGCGCCGGGCTTCCGCGCGATCCGAACCTCGTTCACCGCGACCGAGGGCAAGACGGAGCAGCTCTCCATCAAGCTCGAACCGGAACGCAGCGATGGGGCCTCCCAGGGCGGCGGGCGCATCCCGGTCTGGGCGTGGGTCGCCGCGGGCGGGGGCGTCGCGCTCGGCGTCGCGGCGGCCGGGTTCCGTATCGATCAGGCGCGCGTCGAGGGGAAGCAGGAGGCGCTCTGCGAGGGCGACCTGGAGAACGGTTGTCCGCCGCTCTCGCAATACAATCCGGCGGAGGACAACGCTCGCAAGAAGCGCGATTTCGCGCTCTTCGTGGGCCTCGGCGCCGGGGGCGTGCTCGCGCTCGGCGCGGCGGTGACGGGGTTCGTCCTCGGGCAGAAGTCACCCTCGCGGGGAGCTTCGGCAGGCCCCGTGGTCGTCCCGTGGATCGGACCGAACATCGCAGGTGCTGCCATCGGGAGTCGATTTCAATGAAACCTTTCGTCGTTCTGAGCGCGTCGACCCTCTTCCTCGCGGCTTGCCTCACGCCCGACGCCGTCCCGTCGCCCGAGCGCGACGCGGGCGCGGGCGGCATGGGTGGGCAGGGCGGCACGTCGAGCGCGGGCGGCGGCGGAGCCGGCGGAGCCGGCGGGACCGGCGGCGCGGCGAAGGGGGATTACCTCTGGGGGCAGGCGTTCGGGGCGCTCTTTTTGCAGCGCGCCGTGGCGATGGCCCTCGATCCGATGGACGACTCCATCTTCGTCACGGGGAACTACGAGTACGGCTTTTCGTTCACGGGCATGACAGACATCCCGCACGGGGGAGCCACCGACATCTTCCTCGCCAAATTCAAGCCAGAGGACGGCACGTACGTATCGCGGGTGGATTTCCAGGGCGATTATACTCATCAATACGTGACGGGCATCGCGGTGGGCGCCGACCGACACGTTCACCTGACCGGATATTTCAATGGGGACCTCTTCCCGGGCGCCTACAAGCTCCAGAACGGGGGCCAGAGCGACGTGTTCGTCGCGAAGCTCGACCCCGACGGCATGTTCGCCTGGACCCGGAAATACGGGGACGGCACCACGCAGCCCAAGCTCGGGACCACGATCGCCGTCAATTCGAAGGGCGAGACCCTCATCGCCGGGTATTTCGAGGGCTCGCTCGAATTCGTTCCGAACCAGCCGGTGATCGCGACGAACCGGGACATCTTCCTCGCCAAGCTCGACAAGGACGGCACGCCGGTCTGGAGCAAGCGCCTCGGAAATGGAAACCCGGGGGGCGTGCCGAACCACCTCCTCTGCCGTATCGTGGTCGATCACCTGGACAACATCGTCCTGGCGACGGCGTTCTCGGGCTCGATGAGCCTCGGCATGCCACTGACCGACGTGGGGAGCGTGGGCAACCGCGCCATTCTCCTCGCCAAGCTCGACCCGGAGGGCACGCCGCTCTGGCAGCATGTCTTCGGCGCCGCGAACGCCGAGCAACGCAGCCGCGCCCTCGCCATCGATGCCCAGAACAACATCCTGCTCACCGGCGACATGACCGGCACCGTCAACTTCGGAGGCGAGCCGCTCTCGACCCTGGCGAACGACGACGCCGACCTCTTCGTCGCGAAATTCGATCCGGAGGGCAAGCACCTCTGGAGCCTCCGCGCCGGCAGCACGCACGCGCAGGAGGGGAGGGCCATCGCCGTCGACGAACACGACAACGTGATCGTCACCGGCAGCTATCAAGGATTCCTCCAGTTCACCGGGGACGACGCGCTCGGCAACAGCGAGCTCGGCGCGGGAAACTACGACCTCTTCGCGCTCAAGCTCGATCCGAACGGCAAATACCTCTGGGCCAAACGATTCGGGAACACCTCCCACCAGATCGCCGAGGGGATGGCCATCGACCGCGAGGGCAACACGATCTTCGCGGGCTTTTTCGACGGGTCGATGAACCTGCCCGACAAGGTCATCACCTCGAAGGGATCCGACGATATCTTCGTCCTGAAGCTCTCGCCGTGATCCGATTTCACGCCGACGCCATGCGACCCTCCCTTCCGTTCGCCCTCGTTTCGCTCCCGCTGCTCGCCGCGTGCCAGGCCGCTGTGCCGACGCCTGCTGCGTCGCCTCCCTCCGAGGTTGCGCCCGCGACGCCGGCACTCCCCTTCGACCTGCCACAGGCGGCGGAGTCGACGAACGACGCCAATGTCTTCACCGTCGTGCTTGGCCCGAACGGCGCCATAAGGATCGATGGGCAAGTCGTCCCGTCCGACGAGGAGGTGCGTGCGCTGGCGAAACGCGCCCACGAGCAGGTCCCGGATGTCCGGGCCGTCATCCAGGCGGACGGGCTGACCCTCTGGAAAAGCGTCGTGCACACGATGGACCTCCTGAAGCAGGCCGGCATCGAGAAGGTCGCGTTCGGCGTGGCCAAGCAAGACCATACGAGCGGCAACATGCCGCCCCCCACGAATCCAGGGAACAACGTTTGGGCCTGCCAATTCCCAGCAGCGTCCGATGCGGCGGGGATCGACGACGCCACCGTTGTCCTGGTGGTCGCGGTGGCCGCCAACGGATCCCCCGAGTGGGTGCAGATTGTGAGCGATCCGGGTCATGGGTTCGGCATGGTCGCCGCGCAATGCGCGATGGCGAGGACGTATTCACCCGCGCTCAACAAAGAGGGCCGGCCGATGGCGGCGAAGACCCCGCCGATCCGGGTCAGGTTCGTCCGGTAGGGAACCGCGCACGGCACGGGCGGAAGGAACGCCCCGCCTCCCCCCACGTCCCTCCCCTGCTCCGGAAACCGATCCCCCGCGGGGGATCACCGTCCCGACCGGGGGACTGTACGAACGGATACGGGGGATCCCTTGCCGGACCGGGGGGATCCCTTGCCGGACCGGGGGGATCACTTCTCCGGACCGGGGGATTGTACGAACGGATACGGGGATCAAGTCTCGGGAGGGGGGGATCGACATCCGGGAGCAGGGGACCCAGCGCGGGGCCCTCCTTCCGCCCTCATTCCGGGACATCCACCCCGATCGTGTCCCCCTCTCCCACCTTCATCCACACCGCGCTCTGCTCAACCTCGTAACACACGTCACCTTCGTGCCGGAACTCGAAGGCATACCGCACGAAATGCTTCGATGTGCGATGACGAAAACCTACTCGCCTGCGCGGGACGACCAGGGCCGGCCGAAGACCGCAAAAACGCCGCCGATCCGGGTGAAGTTCGTGCGGTAGGTACCGGGCCACGGCACTGGGGCGTTCGTGATCCCGGGACGGCTTCCACTTCCTCGTGTTTCCGGCGAGTTCGGTCACGGCAAGCTTAGCCGTGGTCCTCCCCGTTTCGATAGCGGGAGAGGAACCCAAGGAGCTGCTCCGCACGCTCGATGAGGTCGTCGTAGGTCAGGATGGCGAGACCTGCGAGGAAGCTGTTTTCCAGGCGGAGTCGCTCGCGTTCTCTGGCGTCGCGGTACCGACCGATCACCACGTAGCTGCGGGGCCGGTGCAGCTCCATGCTCACGCCCCTCCGCATGTCGTGATGAAGGAGCCCTTGCCGCGGCTCGCGCGCGGCGGCGTCGTGGTATTGCATGATCTGGCCAATGGCCCGCGCACACTCGACGCTGTGGTGCATGAGCCCGTTGTAATCCGAGAAGATCGAGTCGCTCGGCCGCTTGAGTTCCCATAGATCCGCAAAGCCGTCCTGACGGACAGCCAGGAGATCGACCTTCATGCCGCGGGAGATCTCGTACGGCGACTCGCAGCTCTTGTATTCCGGGCCGAGAATGACGTCCCAGTGCCGGTGGATGAATTTGCGGTACTCGTCCTCCTTCTCATTTCGATCGACGAGGGCCCGGAATTCGGCCACGGTCTTGCTCATCCGGTAGGCGGGGCTCTTGAGCGCCACGACGACGGCCTTCAGCATCTCACGCTCGAGATCGTCGGCGTCCTTGAAGACGAAGGCTCCGCCGCGGTTCTGCTGAAGGACGCGACGCATGATTTCGCGGTCGCGGCTGTGCGCCGTGATCACGACGACGGGGCGAAAGGGGGCGACGTCGAGGAGGGCTTCGAGGGTGGCGATGCCGTGCTGGACGTCCTCGTCGGCTCGATCCGGCGCGGAGGGGATCTGGAGGTCCAGCAGGATCACCTCCGGGGAGACCTGCGCGGCCTTCTCGATCCCATCTTTCCGGGCCGAGGCGCGCTCGACGACGTAGCCGTCTGCCCGGAGCCATCGAACGTAGTCGCTCGCGCTCGCGTCGTTGTCCTCGATGACGAGGACCTTGGGCTTCGCTTCGCTCATGAGGGCTCCTTCCATGCGACGAACCGGGCCAAAAAGCACGCGCCGCCGGCGTGGTCGGGATCGATGTCGACCATGCCGCCGACGCGCTCGGCGTAACGGCGGGCGATGGGCAATCCCATGCCCGTCCCGAGCGGCTTGTCCCCGCCCTTCTTGGTCGTGACGTAGAGGCCGAAGATGCGCTCCCGATCCGCAGGGTTCACGCCGGGCCCGTTGTCGATGACGTCGATACGAACGGTGTCGCCTTCGGAGCGGGCGGGGACGACGACGCGGGGCGTGACGGTGCCGGGGCCGAAGGTGATGGCCTGGAAGGCGTTTTCGATCAGGGAGTCGAGGATCTCCTGGAGGACGTCGCGGCTGGCCCGGACACGGATGGCGGCGTCGATATCGAGGGTGCGGGCGATGGCCGGGTATTGCGCGGCGATCCGCTCCAGGCTGGCCTCCGCGACGTCGCGCACGACGACGCCGGTGATGGCGGCTTCGGGGACCTCGTGCCAGCGGCGGGTCTGCTCGGCGAGGGCGCGCTGGTGTTCGATCTCGTGATCGATGCGGCGAAGCTCGTATTCCAGGGCGTCGCGGTCCTCGGGGCGCAGCCGCTTCTTGAGGGTGTTGAATTGAGCGCGTAGGGCGCCGGCCGAGCGCCGGAGCTGATGCCCGAGCGTGGCCTGGAGACGTCGCTCGACCTGATCCTCGATCTCCTTGCGGACCTCATCGCTCCGGTCGGCGGTGGCGATCGAGGCGGCCTCGGGGGAGATGAGGGCGAGGAAAAGGAGGACGTATTCGCGGGGGAATTGGTGGCGGGTGAGGATGTTCGGGTCGGCGGCGATTTTTCGGGCGAGGAAGTAATGGTGGATGAGCTCATTTCTGAACGACGCCTGCGGAACATCCGGGTCCCACATCAACCAGCTCGCCTCCTCGTCGATCCCGAGGCTGAGGTATTCATGGGCGTCGTAGAATCGCCTCGGGGCAGCTTCGAGGGCGAATTGCTCGAGCGCTGCCTCTTCCCACAAATCGAGGTGCCAAAGCTCCTCGATGGGGATGGGCCGTTCGATGAGCAGGCACATGTAACGATGCACGACGATGGAGATCCACTCGGTCCCTTCCAGGCGCCCGAGTTCACGGTCCTCGGAGTCGAGAACGGCGAGCAATGTACGCGCGTTGACGATGTCGTCCGAGAGTTTTCGAAATGCTTCGTTCTGCGTGCGTGCATCCACAAGCTTTTGTCGCACGGACTCGTTCGAGATCCGACCCACGAACCATGCCTCGATCTCTTCCCGATCATAGGGCACGAGATCGAATTGCTCCCTCGCCTCATCGCGCCGGTCCCATACGTAGGCGTCCACGATGAGCACCGGATCGGATACATGAATACCGTTCCAGAGCGGCGCCAGGAATCGGCCCGGGATCCGCGCGTTCAGCGCATGTTCGTACAGATTCGTGTCACAAAGCAGCCACCGGTCCTCGGGGCTTCTTAACCAGGCTTTGGCGCTCTCATAGCAAGCCTTCGGGAAAAATGAACGAGCATCACGGCGGGGGTTGCCTCTCAGGAAAAGATCCTTCGAGGGACGGCCGTCGAGCCACTTGAGAATGCCGTCGACGACATCCACCACCTCGCCGCTCTCGCTCTTCATTCGACGCGGCATGTAATACCTGTCGAGCCCCTGGCTCACGTACTCCGCCACCTGCCGCCGCACGAGGTCCACGAAGCCGGACAGCTCGAGCACGAGCCTCTTCCACGTGACGACCTCCGCCGTCCGCCCCGTGATGTCCGTCCGATGCCCCGCCGGCAAGCTCCCCGTCGGCACCACCGCCAGCGCCCGCTCCGCCTTCCTCGCCTTCCGTCGCTCCTCCAGCGCCTCGATCGCCTGCCCGATCCCCTCCGCCCCCGGGCAGCTCGGCCAGACCTCGAAGTACGTCCTGGCTCGGTCGAACCCCGTACGTTTCGTCGCGAACCAGTCGACCACGCCGGGCTCGGCGCCCACGGCCTGCGTCACGTCGTAGCCCGCCTCCTTGAACACGCGGGCCACGCGCTCCGGGGTGATCTGCTCGGGCTCGTTCGCCATACGCCCCTCATCCTCACCGGCCACGATGCTCCCGGGCAAGCTGCTCGCTCACCCCTCCTCCACGGTGATCGTGTCCCCCTCCCCCACCTTCATCCACACCGCGCTCTGCTCGCCCTCGTAACACACGTCACCTTCGTGCCGGAACTCGAACGCGTAGCGCACGAAATGCTTCGTCGCGCCCCGCCGCGCGCGCACCTCGCGGCACGTCGCCAGGATCGGCGCGCCCGGCGGCACGAGCTTGCGGAAGACCACCTGGTAGAGGTGCGTCCCGTAGCCAATCCAGCCCGCGGCGTGGCGCATTCCGTGGAGGTAATACGAATGGATGAACCCCAGCATCCCCGAGGCGTGCACCATCGTCGCGCCCGCGACGTGCCGCGGGTGGCGCACCGGGTGCGCGCGCTGCGAGGTCGTGAACGGCAGCGGTTTGTCCGTGGGCATCTGGCAGACGACGCGTTTCCCCTCGGGGTCGAGCTCGACGATCGCATCGAAGAGCAGGACCTCCGGGTCGTAGGGCAGGTCGGCGAGGAACGCGTCGTCGAAGGGCTGAAGGGGCATGCCGCGTGGTAGCAAGGCCCCTCCCCGCGCGTCAACGCGGCTCGCGCCCCGGGCCCTCGGGCCGCATCCGCTCCCGCATCCGCCGCTCGAACTCGGGGCTCATCGGCTGCGCCCGCCCTGCCGCCGCGGGCACGAGCGACACCCAGTTGCCAAGCAGCGTCGTCGCGGCCTGCGCCTCGTCCGGGGAGAGCTCCCCGTCCTCGTTCGCGTCGGCGGCCGCGAACGCCGCGCGCGCCGGCACCAGCATGGCGGCCTCGAATTCGCGCACGTCGAGCGTGCCGTTCCCGTTCCCGTCGGCCTTCTCGAACGCGGACGTCGCCATCCGCGCGGCGAACGCGGCGGCTCCCTCGTGGAGCTCGCGGCGCGAGATCGTCCCGTCGCCGTCCGCATCCACGGCGCCGAAGAGCGCGTCGACCGCGCGCTCGGTCGCCTCGTGCGCCTGCGCGGCCGAGATCGACGCGCCCCAGGTCACCCCGATCCGGGCCTCCAGCGCGTCGATCGACTCGCCGGACATCTGCCCCGTCAGCGCGCCGAGCACCCGCGACAGCGCGGGCATCGACGCCGACGCCTCTCGCGCCTCGTCGGCCGACACCACGCCGTCGCCGTCCGCGTCGGCCCGGAAAAACACGGCGCCGACGAGCATGTTGAGCTGCGCCGTCGCCTCCTGCCGCTCGATCCTCCCATTCTGATCCGCGTCGAGCCCGAAAAAGGCGCGATCGAGGAGGACGCTGCCCTCCTCGCCGGACCCCTGGGCGCCTGCCACGCTCGCCGCCGTGATCGTCGCGAGCGCGACGATCCCTTGCGTGAACCTCCGTGCTGCCATGGTTCCCTCTCTGGTCGATTCGTCGAATGATTCGACGGGACAAACAGGCGGGGGAGCCGACGCGAGGCGCGCCGCTCCCCCGGGTTCGAACGGAAACACTGCGGAGCCACGGGCCGTTGCCCTATTGCTTCTGTTGCGGCTGCTCCTGCTTCGGCTGCGGCGCCGGTTGTTGTTGCTGGGCCGGCCGGATCACGACATCGAGCCGCACCTGATCCCCTTCTTTGTAGTTCTGGAGGGACGCGGGCGGGAAGTTGAACTCGAGCTGGCCTCGCTCGGTCTCCACCTTGAGGTCGCCCTTTTCCTTGTCGATGTCGACGATGCGGCCCGTCACCTGATGGCGCCCGATCCCGGCCTGCGCCATCTTCTGGGCGGCCTGCTGCTTGGCTTGCTCCTTGCGCTGCTGCATCTGCTGCTGCGGCTGCTGCTGCTGCGGCTGCGGCGCGGCGCCTTGTTGCGGCTGTTGCTGCGCGCCTTCCTCGGCCCTCACGGCGCCGGCGCTCACCACGAGCGCGGCCGCGGCCATCAGACCAAAGAGCTTCTTCATGGCTTTTGTCTCCTCCGACCCATGGATGCTCGGGAAGCCGGGGCATGACGAGCCTGGTTCCCCCCCGAGGTCCTGGTGGGCCTCCGCCCTCACCGCCTCGCAACGGTGGTGCCGTCCGGAACCGAGACGGATCGCGGACGCTCGCTTCTTCTCCGGTATGCCCGTCTGCGCAGACTGGGAACGCTCCTTTCCACCTCCGCCCGTTCGGTGCGCCACCCTAGAGACCGTTTGACGGGCCGGGGTTGTCGGCGTAAGCCCACGACATGTCCGGCGCACCTCGTCGCTGGCCCTCGGCCCTCGCGCTCGTCGCATCGCTGATCGGGCTCGTCTTTGGCGGCCTCTCGACGCTCGATTACTCGAGGCACCTCGACCGCCAGGTCCACGATATCCACTGCTCGTTCATCCCCGGGCTCGCCGCCGGCGGGGCGGGTGAGAACGCCTGCCGCGCGGCCATGTACAGCCCGTACTCCGCGCTCTTCCGCGATCGGTACTGGGGCGGCATCCCGATCTCGCTCTTCGCCGTCGGGGCCTTCGCGTTCTTCGCGTCCTACGCGCTCTACCTCCTGCTCGCCGGGCCCCGGGCCCCGCGCCGCGCCGCCCAGTTCTTCGGCGCCGTGAGCCTCACGCCCCTGCTCGTCTCGGCGCTGATGTTCGCGATCTCGGCGCTCAAGCTCGGGCAGTACTGCAAGACGTGCGTCGGGATCTACATCTCGTCCGTCCTGCTCGCCGTGAGCGGAATCTTCCTCCTGCTCGACGCGCGGTCGAAGGGCGCGCCCGCTCCGGCGGCGGACAAACCGGAGGGCGCTGCCGAAGGCGCGGGCGCCGGGCGGCCCGTGGGCTCGCTCTGGCTCGTGCCCGGCTGGCTCCTCGCGCTCGGGATCTTCACGATCACGCCGACCTTGATCTACCTGAGCGCGCTGCCGAGCTACGCGTCGTACATCACGGGCTGCGGCAAGCTCGCAAAGCCCACCGAGCCAAACAACGCGCTGCTCCGGCACACGCCGGCCGGCGCGAAGCAGCCGGCGACGCTCTTCGTCGATCCGCTTTGCCCGACGTGCAAGGCGTTCCACAAGCGCCTGGAGGCCGACGGGATCTTCGAGCGCCTCGACACGACGCTCGTGCTGTTCCCGCTCGACAACGAGTGCAACTGGATGCTCGACCGCCCGCTGCACCCGGGCGCCTGCCTGGTCTCGAAGGCCGTGCTCTGTGGGGAGAACCGCGCGGTCGACGTGCTCGAATGGGCCTACGACAACCAGGAGCGGCTGCTCGAAGGCGCGAAGTCGCCGGCGGGGCTCGCCACCGTGCGCTCGGCGATCCGGGAAAAATGGTCGAACCTCGACGCGTGCATCGATTCGAAAGACACGAAGCTTCGGCTCGATCGAATGCTCCGCCACATCGTGAACAACCAGTTGCAGGTCAGCACGCCGCAGCTCTTCCTCGGCGATACGCGGCTCTGTGACGAGGACAGCGACATCGGCCTCGCCTACAGCATCCGCAAGCTCGCGCCGGACTTGAGGTTGCCATGAAATACGCAGGAATCGTCGGAATCGTGGCCGGGTGCACGCTGCTCGCGGGGTCCGCCTTTGCGGTGCACGCGGAGGTGAAGTCCTCGGCGGAGCGGCTGAAGACGGGGATCGCGGAGTCGGTGAAGCCCGCGGTGGCGATCGCGAACGACGCGGAGGCCCCCTACTGCACGCCGAAATTCAAGGAAGTGCTGGCGCGCGTGATTCACGCATGCGGGCTCGAAGGCGGGGCCGCGCGACGCGGCTGCCAGCCGGCCGACGTGAAGACGCTGGCCTCGATCAGCGACGACGATTTCAACGCGCTCTTCACGCCGCTGAAGGATCGCGGGGGCGTCGTGATGTACGACGACGGCTCGGAGAAGCTCGACGACGACGGCAAGAAGATGCTGGAGGAGCTCTGGGTCGAGCGGAAGGGCGCGCGATATTTCTTCATCGTGGCCCGCGCCTCGAAGACGGGCACGCCGGACTTCAACCGGTCGCTCTCGCACAAGCGCGCGAACAGCGCGTTTTTCCACGTCGGCGACAAGTTCAAGGAGCCCGATCTCGACAAGCAGGTGGGCCTGCTCTGGCTCGGCAACGAGTTCGCCCAGCTCGGCAAGGAATACTGCGAATGGAATGTCTCGCGGAAAGGCAAGCCCTGCGCCGCGGAGGCGATCAACCGGAGCGCGTTCGTATCATGGGTCGACTGTCAACTGTGATGGGGGCTCCGGCCGGCCCTGCGGGCCGCCCTCTGCCCCCAAACCCCCGCGCCTTGCTCGCTGCGTGCGTATGCTCGCTGGCCCTCGCGGCGTGCGAAAACGGCGGGACGGTCAAGCCGGAGCCGCCGGTGACGGGCCGCAGCAATGCCGTCACGGCCGGGAGCAACGCGGCTGCGACGACCCCGGCCTCGGCGACGCCCTCCGCGAAGCCGAGCGCCGCGCCCGCCGCACCCCGCAAGCTCTGCGCCGATACGACGGCGCGCCAGGCGCCCAAGGGCGCCCTGAAGACCGCCGCGGCCCCGGGCGCGACGGCCCTGCCCGCGAGCATTTCGTTCGGCGTGGGCAAATGGGTCTGGGTGAACCTGTGGGCGGCCTGGTGTGGGCCGTGCAAAGAAGAAATGCCCCGGCTCCAGAACTTCCAGAGCCGCCTGCGCAACGCCGGGGTGATGATCGACCTCGCGTTCGTCTCGCTCGACGACGACGAACGGCAGCTCTCGCGGTTCCTCGAAGCCCAACCCGAGGCCGGGGTGCGCGCGTCCTACTGGCTCCCCGAAGGCGGCGGGCGCGACACCTGGATCGGGACCCTCGGGGTCAAGGACGCGGGCAACCTCCCCGTCCACGCCCTCATCGCGCCCAGCGGGCAGCTCGCCTGCCTCATCCAGGGGGCCGTCGAGGAGACGGACTACCAAGCGATCGCCGACATCGTCAGCGCGAAGCGATGACGCGCGGCGCCCTTCGCGGTAGAAGCTAGCCCGCCCATGTCGGAGCCCGAAAAGAACCGCGATCCCTTCCAGCTCTGCGGAATCACCATCGAGGGCAAGTACCGCGTCACCCAGGTGATCGGCGACGGCGGCTTCGGCGTCGTCTACCGCGGCGAGCACATCGGCTTCGGCGAGAGCATCGCGATCAAGTGCTTGAAGCTGCCCGCAGAGCTCGGCGAGAAGCAACGCGCCCAGTTCCTCGAACAGCTCCGCGAAGAAGGGCGGCTGCTCCACCGGCTCTCGCGCGTCACCTCGGGGATCGTGCAGGCGCTCGACGTCGGCGCGTTCGTCACGCAAAACGGCACGTGGGTGCCGTACCTCGTGCTCGAGTGGCTCGAAGGCGAGACGCTCGGCGAGCTCATCAAGAACCAGAGCAGCCGTGGCGGCATGACCACGGCCGACGCCGTGGCCCTGCTCGAACCCGCGGCGCGCGCGCTCGCCGTGGCGCACGCGCAGAAGATCGCGCACCGCGACGTCAAGCCCGCGAACCTCTTCGTCACGGACGTCGGCGGCAAGCGCACCGTGAAGGTGCTCGACTTCGGCATCGCGAAGGTGCTCACCGAGCACGCGAGCTTCACCGAGGCGCTCGCCGCGACGCGGCAAGGGCCGACCGCGTTCACGCCGCGCTACGGCGCGCCCGAGCAGTTCAACAAGCAGCGCGGCGCGACGGGCCCGTGGACCGACGTGTTCGCCCTGGCGCTGATCTTCGTGGAGCTCGTGAGCGCGCGCAAAGCGCTCGAAGGCGACGATCCGACGGAGCTCTACATCATCGCGGCGGACCCGAGCCTGCGGCCGACGCCACGCGCGCGCGGCGCGAACGTGAGCGAGGCCGTCGAGCGCGTGATCGAGCGCGCGCTCAGCGTGGAGCCGAAGCACCGCTTCCCCGACGCAGGCGCGTTCTGGGACGCGCTCGTCGCCGCCGCCGCCGCCGCCGAGGGCGGGGCCCGCGTCTCGACGGACAAACACGCGGCGTCGATCCCGCCGACGATCCAGGAGTCCGCCGCGGATGGCCTGCTCTCGACGGCCGAGTTCGCCGAGAAGAAGCAGCTCGGCGTGGCCACGGAGCAGAACCGCGCGACGGGGAACCTCCGCGACAGCGCGGCGTTCGGCGTGACCGAGGCGGCGCCGACGATCGCGCAGCCGGGCGCGAGGCCGGCGGGCCCCGTGACGACGCGGGATCGGGATCCAATGGCGGAGACGCCGCTCGGCGAGCGCCTGCCGCAGCCCTCGCAGACGGGGCCGAAGCAGCCGCCCGCGAACGCGACCCCGCTGCCGCAGCCGAAGGACAGCATCGAGAAGACCGGGCTCGAATCGACGGCGACGGCCGAGGGGAAAGGCAAGCCGGTCTGGCCGTGGCTGCTCGGCGCGTTGCTCGTGGGCGGCGGGGCGCTCGGCTACACGCTGCTCACGATGGGCTCGCCCAAGGGCAAACCCCCGCAAAAGCCCGTGGCGAGCGCGACGGCGTCCGTGAAGGGCTCGCCCTCGGGCGGACCCAGCACCACGCTGCCGACGGCCCTCGCGAGCGCCAGCACGAGCGCGAGCGCGTCGGCGATGCCCTCGGCGTCCGCGGCCGCGCCGTTCGTGCCGCCGCGGGACATGGTCCTCGTCGCGCCGGGCTCGGCCAAGCTCGGCGAGGGCCCGGATCAGCGGCAGGTGACGCTCTCGAAGGGGTTTTACCTCGACGCGATGGAGGTCACGACGGGGCAGTACCGCGCTTGCGTCACGGCCGGGAAATGCCCGTCGGCCAAGCAGGTCGTCCTGCCGGCGGAGAGCGCCGCGAAGCTCATGGCGTCGGCCGACGCGGAAGAAGATCCCGAGGCGAAGGCCTCGCCCGAGGAGTTCGCCCAGGCGTGGACGCCGAAGTGCAACGACACGCGTGACGCCATGGATCACCCGATCAACTGCGTCACGCACGCGGCCGCGGAGACCTATTGCGCGTTCCGCGGCCGCCGTTTGCCCACGGAGGCCGAGTGGGAGCTCGCCGCGCGCGGCACGGCCGGCCGCGCCTTCCCCTGGGGCGACAATGCGCCCACGTGCAACCGCGCCTGCTTCGATCGCAACGGCAAGTGCGTCGAGGGCAGCGAGGGCGTGGGGACGTGCCCGTCGGGCGGCAGGCCCCTCGATCGCACGCCCGACGCGCTCTTCGATCTCGGCGGCAACGTGGCCGAGTGGGTCGCGGACGGCTACGCCGCGCCCCCGCCTTCGGGCACCGATCCCAAGGGCCCGACGAGCGTGCCTTTGCGGGTCGTCCGCGGCGGGAGCTTCCTCGACCCGGCGAGCCGCGTCCGCGCGAGCTTCCGCCTCGGCATCGTCCCGAGCGCGGCCCACGTGACGATCGGCTTCCGCTGCGCGCTCGACGCGCCGGACGAGCCTGCGCCGACGCCCTGATCCGCCCACGCCGCGGGTCGTTTCGTCCGTCTGTAGAAGCTCGTTTGCCCGGTGCGTCCGCGTGCTCCGTACCACGCCCGCGCGTGGGGTAAAACGTTGACATAGACGTAAAATTTGGCGAGGTTGTACGGGCGGCGGGGGGCCACACGAGCGCTCCGCGCGAGATCACAGGAGCTTGGTGCAGATGAGCAAATGGCTACTCAGCGCGAGCGCCTTCGTGCTGCTGTCGGGCGCCTTCGGATGTACGCCGCCGAAGGTCGTCACACAGATCACGAGCGCTCGTGACCAGATGAAATTCCTGGTCGTCCAGGGCAACTCGCAGCAGGTCGTCAAGTGCCAGGTGGGCGCGGACGGCGCGCTTTCCGGATGCAAACCGATGCAGCTCGTCCTTCAGGACGAGGATTGAGAGGAGTCACCATGTCCCGCATCCCGATGGCGCTCGCCTCTCTCGCGCTCGTGGCGCTCTCGACGGGTTGTGTCTCGCGCACGATCACCCGCTTCGAGGACAACCAGAAGAGCCCCGTGACCGCGCTCGAGGTCAGCAAGTTCGAGAATTACCTCTTCTTCGCGAAGAAGACGCACCAGTTCTACCTGTGCCAGGACACGGGGGACAAACTGATCTGCAAGCTGTCGTGTGACGGCCAGAACGACGTCGTCTGCCCGCAGGCGGGCGGCACGTATTCTGGCGCGACGACGAACGTCCGCTGAGAAAGGAGACGCACGATGAAATCGATTCGTATCGCGCTCGTCGCGCTGCTCGCGCTCGCCGGCGTCGCGTGTGGACCGCCCCCGAAGATCCTGACCTCGCAGACGTTCCTGGGCCCCGAGAAGGTGTACCAGGAGCGCATCCAGAACACGGGCCAGGTCGATCCCTCGACGAAGAAGCAGCTCTTCAACTTCTCCGTCACCGTGTGTGACGTCACCGACACCGGCTCCGCGAATTGCAAGGAGAC
The DNA here is from genome assembly GCF_005144585.1 of Polyangium fumosum. Lineage (GTDB taxonomy): Bacteria > Myxococcota_A > Polyangia > Polyangiales > Polyangiaceae > Polyangium > Polyangium fumosum. Next base: position 82,448 of record NZ_SSMQ01000036.1, read on the forward strand.
CAAGGTGCTCGACAACGTCCTTCCCGAGAGCATTTACTGACAGGAGGAGCGACTGCCATGAAGACACTTCTTTGGGCCTGCGCGGCGCTCTGCCTGCTGACCGGCGTGGGATGTTCGAACCAGGTCCGTTACCGCACGGCCGGTCACTGGATGTCGACGGCGGACGGCAAGCCCGTCCTCTACCAGACGTTCCTCGAGGGCACGTGCTCCAGCGGCTTCGCCGGCTTCGGCAAGGGCTGCTCGGACACGAACTCGAAGCTCAAGCGCTGCACGCTGAACCCCGACAACACGCTCACCTGCGTGGACGACACCACCGCAAACGCGATGCTCAACAAGGACCTCCCCGAGCGTTGATTCAGGGCCCTCGCAAAGGAGGGCCCCGATCGAATGCTTCGAGGATCTCGTCCCACGCCGCTCCGTCCCGGAGCCCGAGCGTCTCCCGCCTCGCCGAAAGACACGCCTCGCTGCCGGCCACGAAGGCCCGGCAGTCCCCGGGGCGAATCTCGTAAATCGTGCACCGTTTGTCTGGGCCGAGCAATTGGCACCGGCCCTCCGCCAAACGAAGCGTGACCCGCCCGTCCCGCGACCGCTTCACGTACGCCCGGCCCGTGAGGTCCCTGCGGCCCGCGGCGCGGAACCGCGCGAGGTCATGCTCGTCGAGCCGCACGTCCGCGTCGTGGCAGCAGGCCGCGCAGGTCGTGCAATCGAGCGGCATCTCGCGCGTGGGCCCCTCGTGCAGCGCATCACGCGCGCACCAGTCGAGCACGGCGGGCCGGAAGCGGGGCCGGATCCGCACGCGGGCGAGGCCGGCCGCCGGGCCGGTCTTCACGCGCTGGAATCGCCGCTGCTCCAGGGTGAGCAGGGCGCAGAGGCCGAGCTCGGTGAGCTTTCCCTGCTCGGTCAGGCCGAGGAGGATCTGCACCGAATCCCGGTCGTCCACGATCGCCGCGTGCCCGCCCGCGCGCACGTGGGCCGCGGCGCGCGCGAGAAAGCGCGGCCGGAACCTGCGCCAGACGGGGCGCTCCACGGGCGGCGCGGACATGTCGCCCCTATAACGTGCGCGGCGCCGGGAGGGGGACCTTTTCCGGCAACATGATTATGATCGGAGGGATGGCTGCCGAGCGCTCGGATCGATCCCACCGGAAAATCTTCATCATGAAGACGGGCGAGCCCGTCCCGAAGGTGCGCGAGCGCCGCGGCGAGTTCGCGGATCTCATCACCTCCGTGATCGGCGACGCCTGGAGCGGCGGCTACGAGACCTTCGACGCCCGCGAGGGCGGGCCGCCGGACCTGCGCGACGCCGCCGCCCTCGTGATCACCGGCTCGGCGGCGAACGTGCCCACCCGCGAGCCCTGGATGCTCGCCACCGAGGGCTATTTGCGGGAGGTCGTGGGCCTCGGCGTGCCCACGTTCGGGATTTGCTTTGGGCACCAAATTCTCGCCCAGGCGCTCGGGGGCGAGGTGCAGCGGAACCCGCGCGGCCGGGAGATCGGCTCGCGGGCGATCCACAGGCTCACGGACGACCCGATCTTCGACGGCCTGCCCCAGGTCTTCACGGCGAACGTGACGCACGTGGACACGGTCGTGCGGCTGCCGCGCGGGGCGACGGCGCTCGCGAAGAACGACCTCGAAGACCACCACGCGATTCGCTTCACCGAGACCTGCTACGGCGTGCAGTTCCACCCCGAGCTCGATGCCGACGTGATGCGCGGCTACATCGAGCACCGCTGGGAGGTCCTCGCCGGCGAGGGATTCTCCGTGGAGACACTGCACGCCGCGATCGAAGAGGGCGACTTCGGGCGGCGCACGCTCGTGAACTTCATCCGCCACATCCTCCCGCGCGACGCGCGCTGACGTTTCGCGTGATGCTCGCGCGACGTTACGTCAGCATCGTAAAAAACTGACTCGTGGGTCAGGTCAGGACGAACCCCTCTGGAGGGATGGAATGACCGGCCGGTCTGCGGCGCGTTATGCGCTCTTTTTGCGGGTCTTGCGGGGCGCCGGGGGGACCGAGACGGGCGGATCGAGGGCGCGATCGATGCGCAGGTAACCGCGCTGCAGGAGGCGAAAGATCTGCTCTACGAGCTGCTCGCGGGGCCACGCCTGGCCGCGATCGGTGCTCTCGGTGAAAATTTCTTTGAGCGCGCCGACGGTGAACGTCGCGTACATCGAGGTGTCGCCTTCGGCCACGATTCCAAGGCGCTGGCCCTCGTCGAGGCTCATGCGGAGGAGCGTCTTCACGCCGTCGTAGAAGGAGCGGATCTTCGCGGCGAAGGCCGGATCGAGGCCCGGCGCGAAGGAGAGCAGGAGCTGCGTGAGCGCGGGGTCGTCGAGCAGGACGGCCACGATGCCGCGGATGTTGTGCTTGATCTGCGCCTCGATGTCGCCCTGCGTGTCGACCGTGAGGATCGCGGCGCCGAGGCGCGAGAAGAGCCCGTCGACGAGCTCCACGAAGACCGAACGCTTGTCGGGGAAGTAGAGATAAAACGTGCCCTTGGCGACGCTCGCCCGGGCCACGATGTCGTCGACCTTCGCCGCGTGATAGCCCTTCGTCGCGAAGACGTCGCGAGCCGCGCGGAGGAGCTCGAGACGGCGCTCGGCCTTGTCCATGAAGGGCCTTGTACCACCTCGCCCCCGTGATACGCACCACGGATACGCGCCAGGCGAGCGGCCTCTGCCTTGCCTCGATCCGGACCCCATGATACCCCATTCTGACTGACTGGACAGTCAGTCGGGGCAAAAGGGACGGGAGAGAGACCGCATGGAGAGTCGTGATCCGGTGGTGGTCGGGATCGACGTGGGCTCGACGACGGTGAAGGCCGTCGTGCTCGATCCGGGCACGCTCGAGATTCTCTGGAGCGATTACCAGCGCCACCAGACGAAGCAGCCCGAGAAGGTGCTGGAGATGCTCCAGCAGATCGAGCAGGCGTTCCCGGACTCGCCCCGCCCAGCGTGGCGCGTGTTCATGACGGGCTCGGGCGCGGCGCCGCTTTGCCCCTCGCTCGGCGCGAAGTTCGTCCAGGAAGTCAACGCCGTGACGCTCGCCGTGGAGAAGCTCCACCCGGACGTGGGAAGCGTGATCGAGCTCGGCGGGCAGGACGCGAAGATCATCATCTTCAAGAAGGACGAGAAGACCGGCGACAAGACCGCGGCGCCGTCGATGAACGACAAGTGCGCCTCGGGCACGGGCGCGACGATCGACAAGTGCATGATCAAGGTGGGTTTGCCCTCCGAGGTCGTGCGCGAGATCCACTTCGACGACTCGAAGCTGCACCACGTCGCGGCGAAATGTGGCGTGTTCGCCGAGACGGACATCGTGAACCTCGTGAAGAGCGGGATCCCGTCGACGGAGATCCTGTGCTCGCTCGCGGACGCGATCGTCCTGCAGAACCTGTCCGTACTGACGCGCGGGTCAACCTTGAAACACAGGGTGATCCTGCTCGGCGGGCCGAACACGTACCTGCCGTTTTTGCAGGAGTGCTGGCGCAAGCGCATCCCCGAGACGTGGGACGAGCGCGGCTACGCGTGGCCGAAGGACCGTCCGATCGAGGAGACGATCTTCGTCCCGGAGAACGCGCAGTACTACGCGGCCTACGGCGCGTGCGTGTACGGGCTGCGTGAGGCGGCCGAGGTGGGTCTGTACGTGGGGACGGACGGGCTCGTCGACTACATGAAGAACGGGCGCAAGGCGCGGCTCGGCGAGAGCGCGGGGCCGCCGCTCGTCCGGACGAGCGACGAGATCGACGACTTCCGCAAGCTCTACGCGATCCCGCGCTTCAAGCCGATGCAGCTCGAAGCCGGGAAGGTCGTGCGCGGCGTCATCGGCGTGGACGGCGGGTCGACGTCGTCGAAGGCGGTGCTCGTCGACGAGGACGGCGAGATCGTCTGCAAGGCCTACCAGCTCTCGAAGGGCAACCCCATCCAGGACACGAAGGAGCTGCTCGCGCAGCTCCGCGCGTACGTGCAGGGGCAAGGCGCGACGCTCGAGGTGCTCGGCTTCGGGGCCACGGGTTACGCGGCGGACGTGCTGCAAGAGACGATGCGCGCGGACGTGAACATCGTCGAGACCGTGGCGCACATGATGAGCGCGGTGCGGTACTTCGGCGATGTCGACGTGATCTGCGACATCGGCGGGCAGGACATCAAGGTCCTGTTCATGAAGAACGGCGACATCGCGAACTTCCGCCTCTCGAACTCGTGCTCGGCCGGCAACGGGATGCTGTTGCAGGCGATGGCGGATCAGTTTGGCCTCAAAGTGACGGAGTACGCGGACACGGCGTTCCAGGCCGAGCTCGCGCCGAAGTTCAGCTACGGCTGCGCGGTCTTCCTCGACACGGATCGGGTGAACTTCCAGAAGGAAGGGTTTTCGAAGGAGGAGCTCTTGGCCGGGTTGGCCCAGGTCCTCCCGAAGAACGTCTGGCAGTACGTCGTGCAGATCCCGCGGCTCGCGTCGCTCGGGCGGAGGTTCGTCCTGCAGGGCGGCACGCAGTACAACCTCGCCGCGGTCAAGGCGCAGGTCGACTACATCAAGGAGCGCGTGCCGGACGCGGAGGTGTTCGTCCACCCGCACACGGGCGAGGCGGGCGCGATCGGCGCGGCGTTCGAGACGCTGCGCGTGATCAAGCGGCGCGGGACGAGCACGTTCATCGGGCTCGATGCCGCGATCGACCTCAAGTACCACACGAAGAACGACGACGAGACCGTCTGCCACTTCTGCCCGAACGAGTGCAAGCGGACGTTCATCGACGCAGAGCGGCCCGACGGATCAACGGCGCGGTACATCTCGGGCTTCTCCTGCGAGAAGGGCACGGTCGAGAGCGAGGACGCGATGCTCGCGCTCGTGGCCGATCGGAAGAAGATCGCGAAGCAGTTCCCGAACTGCGTCGACTACGAGTCGAAGCTCGCGTTCCGGAGCTTCCACAAGGGCAACGCGATGCCCGCGGACGGGACGCCGATCAAGGACTTCGTCGTGAAGAAGGGCCTGTTCAGCGTGCGTCGCGTGGAGACGACGCGGCCCTTCCGGCGGAGCGGGACCGCGGTGCAGGAGCGGCTGCGCCGGACGCGCATCGGCATCCCCCGCGTCTTGAACCTCTACTCGACGGGCCCGTATTTCCGGGCCTACTTCGAGGCGCTCGGGATCCCGAAGCAGAACGTGATCTTCAGCGACGAGACGACCGAGGAGATGTGGGTCGAGGGCGGGAAGTACGGCTCGGTCGATCCGTGCTTCCCGTCGAAGGTGACGCAGGCGCACATCCACAACCTGCTCTTCCACCACCACTCCGCGGACAAACCGCTGAAGTACATCTTCTTCCCGATCCTCACGCACGTGCCGAGCTTCGGGAAGAACGTGATGGACAACGCGAGCTGCCCGATCGTCGCGGGCGTGCCCGACGTGATGAAGGCGGCGTTCACGAAGGAGGTCGACTTCTTCGCGACGCGCGGGATCGAGTACCTGGATCCGCCGCTCACGTTCGCCGAGCCAATGCTTACAGCGCGGCGCATGTACGAGTGCTGGGGGCCGCGGCTCGGGATCACGGAGGACGAGAGTGATCACGCGCATCGCGAGGGGATGGCGGCGCTCGCGGGCTTCGAGCGAGAGCTGCAGGAGAAGGGGCGCGCGATCCTGGAGACGGTCGAGGCGGAGAACCGCGTGGCGATCCTGATGATCGGCCGGCCGTACCACTCGGATCCGGGGCTGAACCACGGGATCCCGGAGGAGTTCCAGGTGCTCGGCTACCCGATCCTCAGCGTGCGCTCGATCCCGCGGGACGACGACTACCTGCGTCGTTACTTCCGGGAGGAGTACGCGCGTGGGCAACACCCGCTCGACATCAACGACGTGTGGCCGGAGAACTACTCCGCGAACAGCGCCCAGAAGGTGTGGGCCGTGAAGTTCGCCGCGCGGCACCCGAACGTCGTCTTGCTCGATCTGTCGAGCTTCAAGTGCGGCCACGACGCGCCGACGTACGGCATCGTGGACGGGATCGTGTCGTCGAGCGCGACGCCCTACGCGGCGCTGCACGACATCGACGCGAACAAGCCCGGCGGCTCGATCAAGATCCGCGTGAAGACGTACGCGCACAGCCTGAAGCTCTACCAGGAGTCGCTGGAAGACCTCGCGAAGAAGAAGGCGGAGCTCTCGCACAACATCGACAAGAAGCGGCTGGAGCTCTTGCAGCTCAAACAAACGCAGCTCGCGGAGCGACGGGCGTCGGATCCGGAGCTGGAGAAGCAGATCATGGATCTCTCGGCGAAGGTGCGGGCGTACGAGGCGCCCCCGCCGGCCCCGCCCGAACCGCCGAAGGGCCTCGTTCAGCTCAAGAAGAAGCGCGCCGACGGCAGCGTCGTGTCGGTTTGACGTCGAAGGAGTCACGGAGGAATCGATGGAAACTGCGGTCCAGAAGACGCGGCTGCCGATCATGGGCAGCGCCAAGCAGTCGAAGGTCGACGAGGCTCTCGAAGCCGAGCTTCGCGCATTCGAGGAGGCGGAGCGCGAGCGCCTCGGCATCAAGGCCGAGCGCAAGCAGTGGGTCGACACGATGCTCAACCCGCAGGTGAAGCGGAATGAGCGCGAGAACGTGACGCTCCTGATCTCGGGCCTCACGGCGGCGCAGGACTTCCTCGTGGAAGGCGCGCTCGGCGGCCTCGGCTACAAGATCAAGAACATCGGCTGTCCGGATCAGGAAGGCCTGCAGGTCGGCAAGGAGTTCGGCAACCGCGGGCAGTGCAACCCGACGTACTTCACCGTGGGCAACCTGGTGAACTACCTGATCAAGCTGCGCGACGAGCAGGGTTTGACCAGCGAGGAGGTCATCAAGAACTACGTGTTCCTGACGGCCGGCGCGTGTGGTCCCTGCCGCTTCGGGATGTACGTGACGGAGTACCGGAAGGCGCTGCGCGACGCGGGCTTCGACGGCTTCCGGGTGATGCTGTTCCAGCAGACCGGCGGCCTGTCGCAGGCGACGGGCGACGACGTGGGCATCGACATGAACCCCGCGTTCTTCGTGGGGATCGTGAAGGGCATCGTGTGCGGCGACGTGCTGAACGCGCTCGGCTACCGCATCCGGCCCTACGAGGTGGTGCCCGGCGCGACGAACAAGGCGCTCGAAGAGGCCAAGCGCATCATCTACAAGTCGCTGCACGACCAGACGAACGTGTTCGTGGCACTCTACAAGTGCCGCAAGCTCTTCGAGGCGATCGAGGTCGACCGACTGCGGGTGCGCGCGAAGACGTCGATCATCGGCGAGTTCTGGGCGATGACGACGGAGGGCGACGGCAACTACCAGCTCCAGAAGTTTCTGGAGAGCGAAGGCGCCGAGAACGACATTCAGCTCACGACGGCGTGGCTGCTCTACAACGTGTGGGAGGTCCGGCACGACACGCAGGATCGCGAGGTGCTTCGCGGCGTGGACGAGGGGACGAACAGCCTGAAGGATCATCAGGGCGAGTTCGACGTGGCGAAGCGGATCGCGACGATGCGCCTCGCGGAAGGCGCGCTGAAGCTCGGCTTCCAGGCGTTCGCGCAGCCGATCGGCCTGCACGACTACCACCTGCCGGACATGGACCTCGTCGCGAAGGTGGCCGAGGACTACTACTCGAACGACCTGCGCGGCGGCGAAGGGCACATGGAGGTCGGCAAGCTGATCGTGAACACGGTGCGCGCAAAGGCGCACATCACGGTGAGCGTGAAGCCGTTCGGATGCATGCCGTCGTCGGGCGTCTCCGACGGCGTGCAGTCGCTGATCACCGGCAAGTACCCGGGCACGATCTTCTGCGCGGTCGAGACGAGCGGCGACGGCGCGACGAACTTCTACTCGCGCATCCAGATGTACATGTTCAAGGCGCGGATCGCGGCCGAGCAGGAGCTCGAGCGCGTGCTCGCCGAGCAAGGCGTGACGATCGACGAGGTGCGCGCGTTCCTCGACGCGAACCCGAAGTACAAGAGCGCGCTCTACTATCCGCCCCACCGCGTCGCAGGGACGGCGGCAAACCTGGTCTACGTGGTGGCGCCGCTCATCAAGAAGTCGGCCGCGGAGCGCGCGATCGACAAGGCGAAGCACACCGCCGAGGCGCTGCGCGACGCGGCCGTGAGCGCGCCCGGGGCGATCGCCGAGGCCTACCGGAAGGCGACGGATCCCGAGACGATCGCGAAGGTCCGCGAGGACGCGTTCGTCCTCCGGGACATCGTGCGTGGCAAGGCGATGGACCGGTTCCGTCCACTCTTGCAGCAGCTCATGGGCAAGGCCGTGTTCGAGAACAACCCCGAGATCCGGACGACGACCTACGAGCCGATCGCCGCGGAGTGATCGACCCCTCGCTCCTCCTGTCTTGACCACCGCGTGACCCCCTGCGACCGTGGGGCATGGCTCCGGAAGAAGAGAAGACGACCCTGACCGTGGGCGTCGTGCTCACGTCGGATCCAGAGGGGTCACGCGCGTCGCTCGCATCGTTCTGCAAAGCGCTCTCGGACGCGACGGGCTTCGAGGTGAACGGCCTCGGAGGCTGGAACTACAACACGCTGCTCGAAGCCCTGGAGACGGGCGAGGTCGATCTCGCCTGGTTGCCGCCGCTCGTGGCGATGCGCGCGACGAGCCGCGCGCGCGTGATGCCGATCGTGCTGCCCGTGCGAAACGGGGCGTCGTCGTACAGGACGGCGCTGTACGCGCCGCAGAGCTCGCCGATCCGCGAGATCAGCGATCTCCAGGGGCTCCGCGCGGCGTGGGTCGATCGGCAGAGCGCCGCCGGGTACATCGTGCTCCGGGCGCACCTTCGCTCGCTCGGGGTGGACCTCGATCGCGCCTTCCGCGAGAACCTCTTCTTCGGCTCGCACGGCGAGGTGGCGCGCGCGGTGCTCCAGGGCTCCGCGGACGTGGGCGCGACGTTCGTGCACGTGGAGCCGGATCCGAGCCATCCACGCGGCGAGCGCGTGGTGCGCGCTGGATGGGAAGCCGCAGACGTGCACGTGATCACGTGCGCAGGGCCGATCCCGGCGGACGTGATGGCCGCGAGCGTGCGCGTGCCGGTGGCGACGATGCGCAAGGTGCAGCGGGCGCTCGTGGGCAGCGGGGACGACGAGCTCGGTCGGGCCGCGCGAACGCTGTTCGGCGCGGAGGGGTTCGTCGTGGCGTTGAGCGAGCACCTGGATCCGCTCGCGAAGCTCATCGCGAAGCAGGAGTCCGAGGGCTAACGCGCGTTCGTCTGCGGCGCCTTTCCTCGTTCGAGGTCACGCAGGGCCGCGTCGAGGGCGTCGGCCGACGCGAGCCCGAAGTTGCGGAAGACCTCGCGGCCCTGGGGATCGAGGATGACGAGGCTCGGGACGTGATGAAGGCCCTGGAAAGGCCCCGCGCCCTCGATCGTGGCCTCGTCGGCCATGGCGACCGGATACGGCGGATCGACGACCTTCGCGAAGGACTCGACGAGCAGCTTGTGGTGCGGCGGTTCGAGGACGACGAGGCCGGCGTTGATGCGCGGGACGTGCCGCCGCACGAGGGTCGAGAGGAAACGCGCCTGCGCGTGGGACGAGTCGTCGTAGGTCGCGACGAACGCGATCACGGAGAAGCGGCCCGCGACGGTGTCGGTGGACAAGGTGCCGCCGTCGAGCGTCTCGTAGGAGAAGAAGACGCGCGGGCCGCGCGCGAGAGGCTGCGTGGGCGCGTCGGGCGAAGGCGTGGACGAGCACGCGATCGGCGCCGCGAGGAGGGCGAGGAGCAGCGCGTACCTAGCGCGGATCATCGATCGCCTCGAAGTCGGCGTCGAAGAGGTCGGCGAACTCGCGCAGCGACGCAGGCAGCTCGCGGCCGCGACGGCGATGGGCGAGGATCGCGTGCGCGAGCTCCTCGACGACGGGGGTGAGCGGCGTGGTTTCGAGCAGGATGCCGTCGACGACGGCGCCGCTGCGAGGCGCGTCACCCTCGCTGAGGAGGCAGTCGTGCCGGGCCCAGAAAAAGCCTTCGTCGGGCAGGTAGCGGCACCAGAGAACACGAACGAAGCGGAGGTAGACAGGCTGGACGAGCGCGACGACACGCGCGCCACCGCGCGCCATGCCCGAGAGCGCGCGAATGGGCCTGTCGCGCCACGCGGAGGTGTCGCCGAGGACGATGGCCTCCTCCATGCGCGCACGGCGGTCGGGATCGGCCTCGACGGCGAGGAGCGGGGCATAGAGGGCGACGAGGGGAACGGACAAACCGGGCGCGTCTTCGGCGAGCGCGTCGAGCCAAGCATCGCGGGCTTCGGGCGCGAGGCCGGCATAAACGTCAGCCGCGGCGAGGGCCGCGTCGGCGTCGTTGGCGAGGGCGCCGAGCCACTCGCGCCAAGCTGCGAGGATACGAGGCTCGGGGTTTCCAGGCTCCTGCGGCTCGGTCATCGATCCCTCCCCGCTTCGACCTCGGGATGGACGCGCGCGTCGATCTCCCGCACGAGATCGTCGAGCAGCTCGACGAGATCCTTTTCGCGATCGGGCGGCACAGCCACGACGAGCTCGCCGCCTCGCTCGGCGAAGAGGGTGCCGAGGCCCTCGCTCGCTTCGAGGATGCCCTTCAAAAAAACGACATCCGCGGGGCGAACGTCGACACGACGCACGAGCATGCCCGCCGAGACCTCGGAAATCGGGAGCGCGCGTCGCCGCCTTTCTGGACCGCCGTGGCCAGGGCTTCGCGCTGCGGAAGGCGCTTGGTCGGCGTGCGGCGTGCAGGCGCCATGGGAGGGAGGCGCCGTGTCGGGCGAGGGCATGGGACGGAACAGGTAAGCACCGCCCGAGGCCGGGATCCAGCACGGGCACCACCCACCGCGCGTGATGCGCCGGGGCGGCCTCTCCAGCAGAGGAAGCGTCGCTCCCGCCGTGCTCGTCGAGGCAAAGGCGCTAGATTCGTGCCGCCATGTCGTACGGGAAAGACGATCGGGTTGCCGAAGTCGCTTGCGATCCGCGGAGCCGGGACGGGAAGCCCGGGTGGGAGGACGAACCCGGGCGCGTGCACGCGTTCGGCGCCCCCGCCCGCGTGCCCCGGAAAACCGAGGAAGAAGAGGACGACGACATGGATCTGCCGCCGCTCGACACGGACCCCGACGGCGGGGACGACGAGGCCACAGGCGGCGATTTCGACGACGCGCTGCCGGATCTACGCGACGACGGGGGAGATCCGCTCGACGACGCGAACGCCCAGGATCTCGACGTGGGGCTCGACGTCGAGGACGACGCGGACGCGGCAGCGGGCGACGACGCGGAGGAAGGCGTCGACGTCGGCGCGCTCGACGAGGACCTGGCGACGCTCGACAGCGAGGAGAGCGCGGTCGGTGATGATCGGGACGAAGGCGCGTACGGCGACGACGACGCGGCGGATCTGGAGTTCGACGCGACCCAGGACGACGGCGGCGCGGAAGGGACGGGCGAGAGCGCGGAGAACGACATCGACGAGTCGGCGCTGCCGGAGCTCGACGAGAGCGCGAACGACGAGGCCGACGACGACGCGCTCGCCGACGAGCTGCTCGAAGAAGCGGCGCGTGAGAAGTTGCCGCCGTGGGCGCCGAGCCGGTTCGTGGTGCTCGAAGGCGCCGGCGCGCCCGTGCCATGCACCGCGGTGACGGTGTGCGGGGGGCGCGTGCTCGCCGCAGGGGACGTGGTGCTCGTGGTGGACGAGGGCGCGCACGCAGCGCGGCAAACAGGGCTCGATACGCCGAGCACGGCTGTCGTCGCGACGGACGAAGTGACGGTGGTGGCATCGGCGCGCGGCGGGCTGCTCGTGAGCCGCGATGGATGCGCGTCGGCGACGCCGGTCGCAGGGTTCCGATCGGGGAAGGGCCCCGTGGAGCTCGCGGCGACGCCGGGGCGGATCTGGGCCCTGCACGAGGGATCGCTCTGGTCGATGACGGGTCGCGAAGGGACGCCGGTGCTCGCGCGGGAGGGCGGGGTGCGGGCGATCAAGGCCGCGGGCGGTACACTCGTGGTGTTGGCGACGCGGCCCGACGGCGCGGCGATCGAGCGGCTGCGCGGCGATGACGAGGCCTGGCAAAGGGCGCCGCTCGAAGGCGCGGCGGCCGATCTCGCGGCGCGGGCTCCGAGGCCTGACCTGGCCGTCGCGACGGCGGGGAAGCGCGTGGCGATCGTGTCGCCGCGCGGGCTGCTCCTGTCGAACGACGGTGGGCATTCGTTCGAGTCGATCGATCTGCACGACGTGCTCGGCGCGTGCTTCGCGGGCGACGAGGAGGATGCGCCGCTCTACGCGCTGGTGGCGCCGAGGGGCGCCGCGACGTCATACGTGGTGCGCGTGGGCGAAGACGGCGACGTGTCGCGTGTCGCGGAGCTACGCGGGCAAGACGGCACGGGCCTCGGCGAGGCGTCGATCGCTTGGGACGGCGCGCGCGAGCTCGTCTGGATCGCGAGCCGCCTCGGGCTCGTCGCGCTCGGCCCGGCGCGGCCGCACTGACAGCGGGGATCAGCTCTCGACGAAGGCGTGGTGCAGCGCGCGCTGCGCCTCGGCGAGGGCGCTCGCAGGGACGACGGCGCTGAGCCGGAGCGGCGTCGCAGTGAGGGCGCTCGGGGTCGCGGAGACACCGCGGAGCGCGGCGAGGAAACGCACGAGGGGCTCGGTCGTCGCGGCCAGGCCATCCCCCACGACGCTGACCACGGCCACGTCCTCGACGAGCGCGAGCGACGGCAAGGCGCCCGTGAGCCGCTGCTTGGCGCCGCGCCAATCGGGCACGTTGAGCAGCGACACCACGAAGCTCGCGCCGCGCTCGTTCACCGCGAGGTCCTTCAAAGGCACCTTCGCTTCGCCGGCGACACGCAGGAGATCGTCGAGCCGCGCCACGTCGGCCAGGCTTCCGAGCGCGACGTTGCCTTCGCCGACGACGGCGCGGGCGCGGAGGTCCTCGCGCGGACCGAACTTGCGCACCACGGTTTGCCGCGCCCCCTCGTCCTCCGCGTCGAACGTCGAGCGCGCATAGATCGCGATGTTCGCGCGGCGCGCCCACTCGACGGCCTGCGCGCAGAGGACCTTCGCGCCGCTCTCGGCCATCTCCTGCAGCATGGCGTGGTCCAGCTCGGGCAGGTGCTTCGCGTCGGGCACGACGCGCGGATCGGCCGAGTAGACGCCGTCGACGTCGCTGTAGATCTCGCACCGCTCGGCTTCGAGCGCGGCGGCGAGCGCGACGGCGGTGGTGTCGGAGCCGCCGCGGCCGAGGGTCGTGATCTCGCGCCGGTAGCTCATGCCCTGGTAGCCGGCGATGATCACGATCTGCCCGCGCGCGAGCTCGTCTTCGATGCGGTGCGGCCGGACCTCGATGATACGCGCGTCGAAGTGGCGGTCGTTCGTGAGGATGCCGGACTGCGAGCCGGTGAAGGAGATCGCGGCCTCGCCACGCGCCTGGATCGCGATCGAGAGCAGCGCCATGGAGACGCGCTCGCCGGTGGAGAGGAGCATGTCGAGCTCGCGGCGCGGCGGATCGGCGGCGCCTCCGGCCTGGCTCGCGACCTGCCGCGCGAGCGAGAGCAGGCCGTCGGTCGTCTTGCCCATCGCGCTCACGACGACGACGACATCGTTTCCCGCGCGCTTCGCGGCGACGACCCGATCGGCCACACGCCCGAGCTTGTCGACGTCGGCCACCGAGGAGCCGCCGTACTTCTGGACGATGATCGGACGCCGCCTTCCGTTGGGCTCACTGCCTTGCACGCGGTACCTCGGAGAGAAAAGGGCGCGCGAGCGCGCCTTCGTCGACCGCTAGCACGAGTCCAACGGAAGGGGCAAACACGCGGCGAGGCTAGTCTTCCTCGCTCGCCGCCATCATTTCGTAAAGCTCCGCCTCCGAGGGCCGGCCCTCGGCCCGCGCCGTCTCCGCAAGCCGCTCGAGCACCGCGCGCTTTCGCGGCCAGAGCTCGCGCCGAACCTCGTCGCCGCCCTCCTCGATGCGCGCCGAGAGGAGCGCGAAGAGCTCGAGATCGCGGCCGAGCCGCGCGAGCGCGTCGGCGAGGCGGAGCGCGACCTCGTGATCGTGCGGGTTCGCGCGGAGCTTGTCGGTGAGGCGCTCGACGAGGATCTCGTCGCCCTCGTCGTCTTCTTCGTTCGTGGGCGCTTCCTCCATCGAACGAGCGGCCTCGACGGAGGGCGCGGGAGGCGTGAAGGAAGGCGCGCGCTCGGACGGCGCGATCTCTTCGACGGCGACGGGCAGAGGCGCGGCCTGGGGCGGAGGTGCGACGCGGCCGAGCTCGGTCGAGATGCGACGGAAGGCGGCTCCGATCTGGCGATCTCGCGGGCGCAGCCGGATCGCGACGCCGAGGTGGCGCTGCGCGGCCCGCAGATCCCCGCGGGCGTTCTCTTCGATGTCCGCAGCCTCGACGAGCATCGCGGCCACGGCCGCGGCACGATCGGGGTCGTCCGGAGAAACCGCCTCCGCCGCCTCACGCAGGCGAGCGAGCGCGAGCGAAGCGCCCGCGAGATCCCCGAGCTCGGCGCGCCAACGACCTTCGAGCGCGCGCGCCTCCGCGGTCTGCACGAGCCCCGGTGGGATCGCACGAACACGCGCGATCGCGGCCGGACGATCGGACGCGTGCTCGACGAGCGCCCGCGCGAGCTCGATCTCGACCGAAGGCAAGTTGCGCCCCGCGCGCGCCGCGAGCGAGGCCGCACGCGCGAGCAGATCCAGGGCGCGCCGTCCTTCACCCGCAGCGCGGAGCGAGAGCGCGAGCCCGAGCGCAGCCTCGGGGCTGTCGGGCGCGTACCGGAGCGACCGCTCGAACAGCACGCGCGCCTCGGCCACGTATCCGCGTGACAGGAATGCCTCGGCCGCGCGGCTCCAGATGCGATGGCGCGCCTCGGGCCCGCGGGCCGCGGCTTCGAGGTGCTCGGCGTCGGTCCGCGCGCCCTGTGCGTCTCCCACGTCGAGCCGGGCCTCGATCCGCGCCCAGCGCGCGTCCTCCAGCATGGGCGAGCGCACGACGGCTTGATCCAGCGCATCGAGCCGTGTCGCGAGCTCCGACGAGATCCGCGCGACCTCGAGCCACACGAGCGCCGCGAGCGGCCCGAACGCCTCGGCGTGCGCGGCGCGCGCGTACGCCGCGACCGCCCCGCCTTCGTCGCCGATGGCCGCGAGCAGCGCGCCGCCGAGCAGGCCCGCGTCGATCGCCGGGATCGCGTCGACCAGCGTCGAGAGCGCGGCCTCGGCCCGCTCTCCTTCAGCGACGTCGATCCACGCGATCCGCGAGGAAATCTCGGGGTGCCGCGGCGCGCGCTCCAGCGCGAGCAGGTACCGCCGCCGCGCCTCTTCGAGGTCCCCCGAGGCCGCGATCGCATCCGCGTCCGCCGTGAGCTCGGCTTGCTCGATCGCGCGGATCGCCGCGGCCGCGAGTGCAGGCGGCGACGCGGTGGCATCCGCGCGCAAGGACAAACTCCCCTCCTCCACGGCCGGCGCTTCCCACCGCGCGCCGTGCACCGAAGGCGCGCGCGCCCCGGCCGCCGGCATCACGTGCCTGACGAGCGAGGCCACGGCGTCGGGCAGGATCACCGCGCTGCCTGCGAGGCGCCCGAAGGGCCGACAAACCTCGGCGAGCACGCGCAAAGCGAGCACATGCGGAGGCGCGCCGAGGCCCACGCCGCGCGCCCGCTCGGGCACGAGACGCACGTCTCGCTCGTTCGGCGCGATCACCAAGTCGAACGCGAGCGCCGCGCGCCCGAGCCGCATCCCGACGCGCAGCCCCAGCTCCGCCGCGACGATCCCGATCTCGGGCGTCCCTTCCCCGAGCACGCCCCGCGCGCGTGGCGCGACGAACGCCGCGAGATCCTCGGTCCTCGTCGACACGGCGAGCCGCCCGAGCACGCCACGTCGATGCCGGAACCGCGTCACGCCGCCCGTGAGATCCACCGGAAAACGCACGCTCGGCAGCGCGATCGCGAGATCGTCGACGACGAGCGGCCCTACGGCGAACGGCGCATCGAGCTCGATCGAGAGTGTCCCGCGCTGCACCGAGAGCAGCAGGATCGGCCGATCCGTCGGGCGAGGCTTCGCCTCCGCGCTGCTGCTCCCCGTCGTCGTGGGGACGCGGAGCGGCTCAGCGCGTCCGAAGGGGCGCACCCGCCCTCCCGGCCCGACACCAAAAGCCACGCGCCGTAGCCTACCAAAGAGGCGCGTCCCACCGCGAATTTCCCGAGCGGAGAGCGACGACGACCGTTCGAAACGCAAACGGCCCCCGGGCTCGTTCGCCCGAGGGCCGCTGGTCATGGGGGCGGAAGGCGCTTCAGACGTCGCCCTTCGCGAGCTTGTCCTTCATCTTCTTGATGAGCGCCGGGAAGCCGTCTTTCTTGACGATCTTGGTGAACTGGGAGCGGTAGCTCGATACCAGGCTCACGTCGTCCGTGATGATGTCCTTCACCCGCCACGCGCCGTTTTTCTCGGCCATCACGTAGGCGATCTCGACAGGCTCGCTCCGCGCGTCCTTCTTCGACACGGCGCGCGTCTTCACCACGATCGCGTCGCCCTTCTTCTCCTCGGCCGTGTATTCGATGTTGAAATCGAGCGTCTTCTTGAGGTTTCGCTCGTACGACTTGCGGACGAGCTGCTTCAGAAGGTCGCTGAACTCGGCCTTTTCAGCGTCGGAGCGGGCCGCCCACTCCGAGCCGAGCGAGGCCTCCGCGAGCGCCTGGTAATCGAGCAGCTCGTCGAACATCGCGCTGACCTTCGCGTCGTTCGAGGGCTTCTTGAGGAGATCGAACAAGGCCGTCTGCTTGGCCTTCACCACATCCGTCGCCGCTCCGGCATGTGCGAGGCCCGCGGCGCCCGCGAGCGACACGGCGAACGACAAGACCAACGCGCCGACAAAGTTCGTTCGTTTCACGTTCCAGCTCCTCCTGCCTCCACCGCCGTTCGCCGCCTGGGCGCCGCGGAACAGAGGGCAGACGTCCATGCCCCCCGTTTATTCACCTTCCGTGCCACGCGCCGGATCTAGCCGATTCCAGCCCTCGATGTCAGGCCCTGTGAACGGGCGGCCACGACACGCGTGGCGCCTCTGTCGCTCGCAAGGCACCATCGGGCCATGAAGCGCCGCCCGATCCTCCTCGCAGCGGGGCTCGCCGGCGCGATCGGCTTCTTCGGCCTCGGCTGGCTCGCGTCGCGCGGGTGTTCGCCCCCGGAGGCGCCGCCCGCGCCCCACGCCCAGGGAGCTTCCGAAACGCCCGACGCCGGCCCGCACGAGCCGATCCTGCTCCTCGACGCGTCCTCCATCGTGCTGCTCCCGGACGCCTCGCTCCGGATCGATCCGCCGGTCGCGCCCTTCGAAGAGCCCTGATCCCTCAGCTCGGCGCGAGCGCGAGCTCCTTCGAGTGCGGGATCCGCACGCAGAACGTCGTGCCCTTCCCAGGCTCGCTCTCGACCTCGATCCCGAACCCGTGGTCGTCGAGGATCCGCTTCACCACCGCGAGGCCGATGCCCATGCCCTGCGATCGCGTCGTGAAAAACGCGTCGAAGAGCCGCTCGCGCGCCTCCGGCGGGATCCCCACGCCCCGATCCTCCACCGCGAGCACGACCGCGCCGCCCGCGTCCGCCTCGACGCGTACGATCACCTCCGCGCCCGCGGAGCTCGCCTGAATCGCGTTGCGCAGGAGGTTCCACACGACCTGCCGCATCTGCGCCGTGTCGGCCTCGATCTCGAGCGAATCCGGCCCCACGTAGCGCAAGGGTACGTCACGGCCGCGGCCCGATTTCCCGGCGAGCATCACCACGTCGCGCGCGGTCGCAGCGAAATCCATCGGCGCCTTCGAGGGCGCGCGTGGGCGCGAGACGTCGAGCATGTCGGTCACGAGCTCGTTCAGCCGCGTCGTCTCCCGCTCGATGATCGCGCAGAGCGCTTCATCCTCGGCGCCGAGGGATCCACCCGTCCGCAAGAGCTCGATGGAAGCGACAATCGATCCGAGCGGGTTTCGGATCTCGTGCGCGAGCCCCGCCGCGAGTCGGCCGAGCGCCGCGAGCCGCTCCGCTTGCTCGGCGCGCGCTGTCGCCACCACGAGCCGACCGCCCGTGATACGGAGCCGCTCGGCCAGGTAACTGCCGAGCAGCGCCACAACGCTCATCGCCAGCAGGTTCAGCACGAGCGGGAACGCGGCCTCCGACCAGCTCGTCGCGTACGCTTCGAGCGGCTGATCCGGCGGCGGAAGCAGGAAGCCCTGCACGAGCAGCGTGCAGAGCAACGCGTACGACGAGGCCCCTGCGATCAAGCCGATGAGCGCGCCGCGCAGGCCGAGCAAGATCGCGCCGCAGAGACACGTGAAGCCATAGAGCGAGGTCGCGCCGCTCGCCGCGCCGCCGGAGACGTAGACGATCATCGACCACGCGATCTGGTCGATGAACATCTGCCCGTACGCGAGCAGCGGCAGACCCTTGCCGAGCCGGAGCACCGCGGCGTAGACGCCCGTGAGCGCGAACGCGACCGCGAACGTGAGCATCGCGATCCGACTCGAATCTGCGCGCGTGCCGATGCCGCCGAGGTAGATCGTCGTCATGACGATCAGCACGATCGTGAGGACGATCAGGCGCAGCCCCGTGAGCCACGCGAAGCGGACCGCGAACGAGCTCTCGGCGCCGTCGCGGAGGCCGAGCCTCATCACTCGCCCTTGATGTTGCCTGCGAGGCTGAAGATCGGGAGGTACATCGAGATGAGCACCACCCCGACGACCGCGCCGACGACGACCATGAGCAGAGGTTCGAGCAGCGAGGTCAACGCCGAGACCGCCACGTCGACCTCCTCCTCGTAGAAGTCGGCGATCTTGTTCAGCATCGTGTCGAGCGCGCCGGTCTGCTCGCCGACGGCCACCATCTGCACGACCATGCCGGGAAAGACTTTGATCTCCTCCAGCGGCTCGGCCATGTTCTTGCCCTCGGAGATCTTGGCCCGCGCGTAGACGAGGCCCTCCTCGACGATCACGTTGCCCGCGGTCTTCGCCACGATGTCGAGGGCGTCGAGGATCGGCACGCCGGAGCCGAGCAAGGTGCCGAGCGTCCGCGTGAACCGCGCGACCGCGATCTTCTGCATCACCGGCCCGAAGATCGGCAGCTTCAGCATGAGCTTGTGTGCCATGCGTTTGCCCTTCGGGTTCTGGTAGAACTTGATCGCGCCGTACACGAGACCGATGCTGCCGACGATCGTGAACGGCAAGGCGCTGACGAACGCGCGCGACGTCGCGATGACCGCTTTCGTCAGCCCCGGCAGCGCATCCTTCGCGCCGAACTCGGCGAACATGCCTTCGAAGGCCGGGATCACGAAAGTCATCAGCACGATGATGACCACGATCATGATGATGATGACCGCCGTCGGATACGCCATCGCGCCGCGCACCTGACGCGCGAGCTTCGCGCGCTTCTCGATGTAGCCCGCGAGGCGGTTCATGATCGTGTCGAGGATGCCGCCGACCTCGCCGGCCTGGACGAGGTTCACGAAGAGCTCGTCGAAGATCTTCGGGTGGCGCCGCAGCGAGTCGCTGAACGTCGCGCCCTGCTCGACGCTGTTCTTGATGTCGCGCAGCGCGACCTGGAAGCGCGGGTTCGGCTCCTGGTTCGAGAGGATGTCGAGGCACTGCACGAGCGGGAGGCCCGCGTCGATCATCGTCGCGAACTGGCGCGTGAACTTGACGAGGTCCTGCGAGCTGACGCCCGAGCCGATCGTGACGTTCTTGAGATCGAGGCCCTTGCGCTTCTGCGTGATCTTCGTCGGGTTGAGCTGCAAGCCGCGCAGGCGGGTCTGCACGGCGGCCTCGTTCTCCGCATCCATCACGCCCTTGCGGACCTCTCCGGTCCTGGCACGGGCCTCCCATGCAAACTCGGCCATGGTTTCTTGCTCGACTCCCCGGTCTACCAGGATAAGGGGCGAGCGCGCTCGGGGTCAAAGACGCGGCACGTTTGATCGAATCGGGAGATCGTTTACACCCCCTCCCGCTCTCAACTCTTGGGGCTACGCTCGGACAAGCTGAGCTACGCCCCCAAACCCCTCGGACTCAATCCTCACCGCCGTGAAGAACGCCGCCCCCGCCATCGACCTCACGGCCGCCGCGCGCGTCGTCGTGGACGATCACCAGGCCGCGCCGTGCGCCGTGGTCGCCGCCGCATTGCGAACGCGCGCAGGCTGGATCCACGGCGCAGGCGCGGCAGGCGTCCTCTCATTCGAGGAAGGCGCGCCACGCGCGGACCTCGATACGCCCTTCGATCTGGCCTCGGTCACGAAGCCCGTCACCGCGCTCGTGATGGCCCGGCTCGCTCGCCGAGGGGCGCTCGCCCGCTTGGAGCCGCTCGCCGATCTCGTGCCGATGCTCGCGAAGACACGCTCGGCGCGCGTCTCGCTCGACCTCCTCGCGGCCCATCGCGCGGGCCTCGACGCGCATGGCTCCCTTTACGGGCCGCTCGTGCGAGGCGAAGCCGTCGACGTCGAGGCCGCGCTCGTCATGGCCGCTGACGCGCGGCGCGACGGCTGCACGGGAGATCCGCCGCCGGAAGGGTTTCCGCCGGTGTACAGTGACCTCGGATACGTCCTCCTCGGCGCGGCGCTCGCGCAGAGGAGCGGGCTCGAGCTCGACGCGCTCGTGACGCGGGAAGTCACGGGACCGCTGGATCTCGACATCGGATCCGCGCGCACCCTCCGCGCGCAAAAGCCTTCGTTTGATGCGCGAGTCGCGCCAACCGAGATCGTCCCGTTTCGCGACGGCCTCGTGCGGGGCGCCGTGCACGACGAGAATGCCTGGGCGCTCGTGGGTCATGCATCCGCGGGGCACGCGGGCCTCTTCGGGGACGCGCGCTCGGTCGCGCGGCTCGGCATCGCCGTGCTCGAAGCGCTCGCGGGTGAACGCCGCGATTTCCTCGACCCCGACGACCTCGCGCCGCTCGTCCGACCTCGCCCGGGCGGCTCGCTGCTCGCGGGCTTCGATCAGCGCAGCGGCAACGAGCCGAGCTCCGGCGCGCGCCTCGGGCCGCGGACCTTCGGCCACCTCGGCTTCACGGGCACGAGCCTCTGGATCGATCCGGACGCTGGTTTCGTCGGCGTTTTGCTCACGAACCGGGTCCACCCGACGCGCACTGCGCTCGCGATCCGGCAGGCGCGACCGGCCGCCTACGACGCCATGTTCGACGCGATGGTGGAGGCGCAACGAGCCGCGGGATAAGCTCGCCCCGTGTCGCAAGGCGCCCCGGACCTCCAGGAACAGCCGCGCGTGCGTCTCATCGCGCCCGCGGCGAAGGCGCCTTCGAAACCGGCCAAGCGAGGCGCTGGGCCGCGCGGCATCCGGCCGAAGGGACGGCAGAGCTACCGCTTCATCCGCGCCTACACGACGACGTTCGTCGTCCTCGGCAGCTACCTCTGGTTCTTCTTCCTCGGGCGCTGGTTCGGGCAGGCGTGGCTCGATGCGCGCATGGCCGACGTGCACGGGCGCAACGCGCGCCGCGTGCTCTCCACGATCGTCGAGCTCCAGGGCCTGTTCATCAAGGTCGGGCAGCTCCTCAGCATCATGGCGAACTTCCTGCCCGCGCAGTTCCGCTCGGGCCTGGAGGCGCTGCAGGATCAGGTCCCGCCACGGCCGTACCGTGAGATCGCCGAGCGCATCGAGCGCGAGTTCGGCAAGCCCGTCGGCGCGATCTTCGATCGCTTCTGCGAGGAGCCGATCGCGAGCGCCTCGCTCGGTCAGGTGCACGAGGCGTGGCTCAAGAACGGCGTGCACGTCGCGGTCAAGGTCCAGCACCGCGACATCGACGAGATCGTTCGGCTCGATCTCACCACGATCCGCCGCATCATGCAGATCGTCAGCATCTTCGTCCCCGTGCAGGGCCTGGACGCTTACTACCACCAGGTCCGCTCGATGATCCTGGAGGAGCTCGATTTCCAGAGCGAGGCGCGGAACATCACGCGCATCGCCGACAACTTCCTCCGTGATCCCACGGTGCGCTTCCCGCGCCCGGTCGACGGTTATTGCACGAGCCGTGTGATGACCACGGACTTCGTGCCCGGCGTGAAGATCGGCGACATTACCGCGCTCGACGCGCGCGGCGTTGATCGCAAAGCGCTCGCCCGCAAGGTCGTGCAGGTCTTCTGCCAGCAGATCTTCGTCGACGGCATCTACCACGCCGATCCGCACCCCGGGAACATGCTGGTCGGCGACGACGGCGCGCTCGTCCTGCTCGATTTCGGCGCTGTCGCGGAGCTCTCGCCGCAGATGCGCGAGGGCATCCCCGAGTTCCTGGAGGGCGTGATCCGCCGCGACACCGATCAGCTCATCAAGGCCATGCGCAAGATGGGCTTCCTCTCGCGCACGGACTCGCCCGATGTGAGCGAGAAGGTCATCGAGTTCTTCCACCAGCGCTTCCAGGACGAGGTGAAGATCGACACCTTCAACCTCAAGGACATCAAGCTCGATCCGCAGAAGGGCATCGAGAGCCTCGTCGACCTGCGCAAGATGAACATCGGCCTGAAGGAGCTCTCGGGCGCCTTCCACATCCCGCGCGACTGGGTCCTGCTCGAACGAACGATCCTCCTGCTCACGGGGCTCTGCACGCAGCTCGATCCCGAGCTCTCGCCGATGGAGGTCATCCGGCCCTACCTGCAGGACTTCGTGCTCGGCAACCGCGACTGGGCGCAGATCGCAGTCGACGCGGCGAAGGACATGGCCCTCAAGGCCATCACGATCCCCGAGGACCTCCGCAAGTACCTGAACCGCGCGAACCGCGGCGAGTTCGAGCTTCGCGTGAAGGGCCTGCCGAGCGCGGCGCGGCTCGTCTACGCCGGGATCCGCCAGCTCATCTACGCGGCGATCGGCATCGCCTCGGGCTTCGCCGCCTTGCAGCTCCACCTCGCCGGCCAGGCGCACCTCGCCCGGTATTGCCTCTACGGTGCCGCGGCCGCGGGCGTGCTCCTCCTCGGGAGCCTCCTGCTCACGCGGACGAAGTAGAGACCTCGCGCTTTCCCCCGTTGACGGTGGCCCGGGACGAACGTCAACGTTCGCCCATGAGCAGCGAAGTGCAAGACAGGCTCGAGGCCGCCCGGAAGGCAGCGGAGGCCGAGGTCGAGCGTCTGAAGGCGGAACACGACAAACTCGCCGAGAAGATCGCGAGCCTCGGTGACGACTCGCCGGATCGACGAGCCGAGCTCCGCCGCCGCAGGGCCATGATCGTCGACGCGCGCGAGGCCCTGAAGGACACGGAGGCCGCGCTCCGTTTGTTCGAAAAAACAGGCAAGGAGCACGCGATCATCGCGGAGGGGACGCGGGTCTTCGGCTCGGTCGCCGTCCGCGTCCCGCCGGGCACGTCGCACGAGGCGCGCGGCCGCGCCATCGACGACGAGCTCTCGGGATCCCTCGCCGACGTCGCGGCCGAGCTCGGCGTCATCCTCGCGGCCGCGCCTTCGCGGTACACGCGCGAGCGCCCTGGCCGCGACGCCGAGGGCCGCACGGTGCTCGACGTCTTCGGCCGTGTCGAGGGCGACACGCTCGTGCCCGCGGTCAGCAGCGCGTCGCGCAACCTCCGCGTTTAGTCCCGAGGGGAACGCCTCGTGTCCCCCTCTCGGCCAGGCAAAGCCCGGACGATTCACCCCCTGGAGGGAGATCGCCTTGCGATCTCCTGGTTTACTTGCCGGCGCGCATCCGCTCGCGGATCGCCTTCGCGCGTTCCTCGCTGTCCGGGTGCGTCGAGAGCAGCTCCGGCACGGGCATGGCTTCGAGGCTCTCGAGGAAACGCGCCAGCCCCTCGGGGCTCTTGTTGCTGCGCGCGAGCAGATCCACCCCGAACGCGTCGGCCTCTTCCTCCATCGAGCGGCTGTAGCGCAGCGTATCGAGCTGCGAGGCGCCCGCGATCACCGTGGCCGTGATGTCGTTCAGGTCGCCCACGACGAACGCGATCGTCAGCCCGAACAGCGCGTTTCGCGCGAGCGATCGCACGCCGTGTCGCTTCACCGCGTGCCCGATCTCGTGCGCGAGCACGCCGCGCAGCTCCTCGTCGTCGTCCTTCGACCGATCGAGCAGCCCGGTCAGCACGAAAACCTCACCGCCGGGGAGCGCGAATGCGTTCACCTGATCGTCCTTCAGCACCGTGATCCGCGGCGCCACGAGGACACGTCTTTCCTCGTCCGTGAGGCTCGATCGCAGCTCCTCGAAGATCCGATCCACGCGCGCCTTTTGGTCCTCGGTCGGCGCGCCGGAGAGCCCATGCTGCGCGCGCATCGCTTCGCCGGCCGTCTTTCCGATCGCCGCGTCGGCGTCGGGCGGGATCACCGCGACGATGGCCGTGGACGCGTATCCGGCGCACCCACGCGCGGCGAAGATCAGCCCGACGATGGCGAGGAGCAGGATCCCGAGCTCGGCGACCAGGCGCTTGGGGCTGTGCCCGAATCCCGTACCGGACGCACCTTTCCCACTTCCCGCTTCCGCTCCCGACATGTCTCCGTTATACCCTGCCCGCCTCTCGGCCGCCCGTGGGGGGAGCGCGTCGAAACGCACGCCGTCCCGGCCGAAAGACCTCCTCCCGAACGAAGGGGAAGGATTCGGATGCAACACATCGTCAAGTACGAGCCGACGTTCTCGATGCTCCAGGTGAGCCTCGCCCCGGGCGAGACGATCATCGCGGAGGCTGGGTCCATGGTCGCCCGTTCGAGCAGCCTCACGATGGAGGTCAAGCTCAATGCGGGGAAAAACGCCGGTTTCTTCGGCAAGATGAAGGCGTTCTTCATCGCGATCATCCGCAAGATCGTTGGTGGTGAAACCTTCTTCGTGAACCACTTCTCCGGCCCGCAAGGCGGCTGGGTGTGGCTCGCGCCCTCGCTCTCGGGCGGCATCAAGCCGATCCAGCTCGCCGGCAACTCCATGATCTTCAGCGCGGGCGCGTTCCTCGCGAGCGCGGGCGACATCGACCTGAAGATGCGCTGGGGCGGCCTGCGCGCGCTGCTCGCGAAGGAGGGCGCGTTCTTCATCGAGGCCTCCGGCAACGGCCAGGTCTTCGTGACGAGTTACGGCGCGATCGACGAGATCGACTGCAACGGCAGCTACATCGTCGACAACGGCCACATCGTGGGCTTCGACTCGTCGTTGAACTTCAAGATCCGCAGCGGCGGCGGCGGCCTCCTCGGCTTCATGGCCTCGGGCGAGGGCATCGTTTGCGAGTTCCAGGGCCAGGGCAAAATCCTCATCCAGTCGCGCAACACGAGCGCGCTCGTCGACTGGCTCACGCCGATGCTGCCGCCGTGAGGCAGGGGGCTTCCGGAGATAAGGACGAACAGCGATGCAAGTGAACCTTCTTTACCGCCCGTCGCAGTCGCTCGCGCAGTGCTGGCTGCAGAACGGCGAGTCCGTGGTCGCCGAGAGCGGCGCGATGGTCGGCATGTCGACCAACGTCCAGATGCAGACGCAGTCCGGCGGCTTCATGAAGGGCCTCAAGCGGCTCTTCGGCGGCGAGTCGTTCTTCCGCAACACCTTCACCGCGCAAGGCGGCCAGGGCGAGGTCCTCTTCGCCACGCCGCTCTGCGGGGACATGGCGGTGCTCGAAGCCGGCCACAAGCAGTGGTGCATCCAGAACAGCGCCTACGTTGCTTCGAGCCCCTCGGTCGACGTGAAGACGAAGACCGGCGGCTTCAAGGGCATGTTCTCGGGCGCGGGCCTCTTCCTGCTCGAAACGTCGGGGATGGGCCAGGTCGTCATCGGCACGTTCGGCGCGCTCGAACAGGTGCAGGTCGACGGCAGCATGGTGATCGACACGGGGCACCTCGCTGCGTGGGAGTCGACGCTCACGTACAAGGTCGGCAAGAGCGGATCCGGCTGGATCGCCTCGTTCCTCTCGGGCGAGGGCCTCGTTTGCCACTTCGAGGGGCAGGGCACCGTGTACCTGCAGTCCCGCAACGCCGCCGAGTACGGCTCGACGATCGGCGCTCTGTTGCCAGCGCGCGAGCAGTGAAGAGGTCTTAACCGTGCGACACGAGATCCGTCACAACCCCGACTTCGGCCTGGTCCAGGTCCACTTCGACCAACCCGGCGAGCAGATCATCACCGAGAGCGGCGCGATGGTCGCGCGCGACACGGGCATCGAGATGAAGACGAGCTTGCAGGGCGGCATCGGCGGCGCCCTCAAGCGCAAGCTGCTCGGCGGCGAGAGCCTCTTCCAGAACACGTTCACGGCGACGGCGCCGGGGCAGAGCATGTGGTTCGCGCCCGCGCCCGAAGGCGCGATCGTGTGCATCACGATGCAGCCGGGCATGGAGCTCTTCCTGCAATCCGGCGCCTACCTCGCTTCCACGCCGGGCGTCACGCTCGACACGAAGTGGCAGGGCGCGAAGGGCTTCTTCTCGGGCGGCCTCTTCCTCATCCGCGCGTACGGCCAGGGTTACCTCTGGTTCAACTGCTACGGCGGCGCGCACGTGCTCGACATCGGCCAGCAGTATCACGGCTACATCTGCGACAACACGCACATGGTCGCGTTCACGCAGGGCCTCCAGTACAACATCAGCAAGGTCGGCGGCTTGAAGAGCCTCTTCCTCGGCGGGGAAGGCCTCGTGTGCAACTTCCAGGGTCAGGGCCGCCTCTGGCTCCAGACGCGGAACCCGAGTTCGCTCGCGTCCTTCCTCCACCCGTTCCGCCCGGTCAAAGCCAAATCTTCGGGTTGAACGTGAGCGCGACGAGGCCCGAAGTTACGTTGGTCTCGTCGCGCACCTCGCAGCAGTTCCCCGCACCCCCGTCCACAAACGAGCATTGCGTTCGGCGGGGATCCATCGGTAAAGTACCTCTATCCGTCGAGCCACGCCTCGCGGCAACCCGTCTATGTGGAAGCTAACGATCGAGGACGACGAGGGGAAACAGACCGTACTCCCTCTCGCCCACGACGAGTACGGGCTCGGACGCGGCGAAGGTAACTCGATTCGCCTGACCGACCGCAACGTCTCGCGTAAACACGCGCAGCTCAAGCGGAACGGCCAGGGATGGTCGATCTCCGATCCGTCGAGCTACAACGGGACCTTCGTCAACGGCGTCCGTGTCGTCGGGGATCAGGCGATCAACGGCGGCGACGTCATCCAGCTCGGCGACTACCGCATCGAGTTGGTCGACGAGTCGAAGGTGGTGCCCGCACCGGACGCGACGGCGCAACAAGGCGCGCTCGCGCAGGTGCCGGTCCATCAAAGGCCGAACCGCCTCGTCGTGGTCGTCGGGCCAAACCCCGGGGCCGAGTATCCGCTCGATCGTGAGCACTTCACGATCGGCCGCGCCGAAGAGGCGACGATCTCGATCAACCACAGCTCCGTCAGCCGCCTGCACGCCGAGCTCATCGCGCTCGGCAACGGCCGCTACGAGATCATCGACAAGGGCAGCGCGAACGGCATCCGCATCAACGGCGTGGAGCTGAAGCGCGGCATCCTCGAAGCGGGCGACGCGCTCGAGCTCGGTGACGTGCGCCTGCGGTTCGTCGGCGCAGGCAAGATCTTCCGCGCGGGCATGGGCCTCGGCGTCGACGGCCAGGCCATGCGGCCGATGGGCTCGTTCGACAACGTCGCGACGAGCGTGGGCACGCCCGCGCCGCCGCCGCGCGGCCCGAGCCTCGGCAAGCTCATCGGCATCGGCGCGGTGGTGGGCCTCGTGGTGATCGGCGTGATCGTCGGGATGACGCGGACCCCGACGACGACCACGACAAACACCGTCGAAACGCCGGAGATGAGCGCCTTCGAGGCGCAGGTCTTGAAAGAAGCCCAGGAGCTCGTCGACGCGAAGGACTTCGATCGCGCGCACACGAAGCTCCAGGCCATCAACGACAACTCGCCCGTTCGCGAGAGCCAGCCCTTCAAGGACATCGAGTCGAAGTGGGCCGACTGGATGTTCAGCAAGGCCGATCAGCTCGAAGACGTGGCCGAGAAGAAGCGCATCTTCCAGCAGATCGCCTCCACGCCGAGCGTGAGCGCAGACCAGCGCAAGAAGGCCGCCGATCTGCTCCACGCCCTCGCCGGGCCGGAGCCGACGGCGCCCACGCCGAACAACGGCGGCGGCACGTACGTCCCGCCAAACCCGGGCGGCGGGAGCTTCAACAACGGGAGCACGAGCGGTGCCACGGGCGCCACGCCGGCCAAGTCGACGGAGCCGACCGCGGCGACGACGCCGACCGCGCCGCCGCCTCCCGGACAGTTCGACGAGGCCGCGATTCGCAAGGGCCTCGAGCCGAGGGTCTGGTCCGGCAAGGCGAGCGAGGCAGACATCAAGATGCTGATCGCGATCTGCAGGCACCAGCGCGACACGGCCTGCAAGGACCGCGCAGTCGCGATGCTCAAGCAAAAGCAGGGCGGCTGAGCGCGCGCCGATGACCGGTCGTCGTCGGCGCCGCGCGGCGGCCGCCTCCCCGCGCGCACAAGCCCAAAAATCCCCCACGAAGGCCCAAGCTCCCGAAGCAGCGCCGAAGGCGGCCCCCGCGCCGCAGGAAGCGCCGCAGACGGCGTCGCAGGCCAAGGACGCGTCGCAGGCCAAGGACGTGCCCCGCGTCGCGCCTGCGCCCACGGAGGCGGCAGCGCGGCCCGCAGCGACGCCCGACGAGCCCGAGGCGCCGCGCGTGAACGGACTGCGCTCGCAAGCCGTGATCGTGCTCGTCACGCTCGCCGCGCTCGTCGCCGTGCCCTACCTCGCCCCGTCGCTCGCGCGCCTGCGCCTGCTCACGCCGCTGCCCGAAGGCGAAGGCCTCGTCGCGGTAGCGCCCACGCCCGAGCCCGCGGCCTCCGTCGGCGAGACGGCGCTCGCGATGGAGACGACGGAGCAGGCCGAGCTGCGCCAGCCGGAGGAGGTCGCGCTCCCGCCCGCCGCAGCCGAGATCGTGCCCGCGGCGAGCACCACCGAGACGGGAAAACCCCCGCGATCGATCGAGGATCCCTCGGGTCACGCGCTCGACGCGTTTTACGGCCGCCTCGCCGCCGTCGAACGCAAGGAACCAAAGGCGATCGCGCGCGTCACCTACTTCGGCGACTCGATCGTGGCGAGCGACTTCGTCACGGCGACGCTGCGCCGCAAGCTCCAGCGCCGCTTCGGCGACGCGGGCCATGGCTTCATGCTCATGGCGAACGCCTGGCCCGGCTACTTCCACAACGACGTCGTGCGCTTCGCGGCGCCGGGCTGGCAGGTCAGCCGCGTCGTCGGCCCCTACGCGAAGGACGGCTTCTACGGCCTTGGCGGCGTCTCGTTCCGCGCGCAAGGCAAGGGCGCGTTCTCGCGCTTCGCGACCACGAAGACCGGCACCTTCGGCCGCGCCGTCTCGCGCTTCGCCGTGAGCTACCTCGAACATGCCGACGGAGCTCCGATGAGCGTGAGCATCGACGGCGCCCCGCGGGAGACCATCGATACGCGCGCCGACGCATCGGCCTCACGGCAGCGCGTCTACGAGGTCCCCGACGGCCCGCACGAGCTCGAAGTGCGCGCCGAGGGCCCGGGCGTGCGCGCGTTCGGCGTGACCATGGAGCGCGACGTGCCCGGCGTCGTGCTCGACGCGATCGGCATCCAGGGCTGCCGCATCCGCTTCCTCGACAAGAGTGACGACGCGCATTTCGCCGAGCAGCTCAAGACGCGAGATCCTGCGCTCACCGTCTTCCAGTACGGCATGAACGAGAGCGAGGACGGCGAGCTCTTCCCGCTCGATCAGTACGCGTCCACGATGAAGGCCGTGCTCGTGCAGGCGCGCGCGGCGCTGCCCCAGGGTTCGTGTTTGCTCATCGGGCCGATGGATCGCGCCGACAAGAAGGGCACGGGCTACACGAGCCGCCCTGTCGTGCCGAAGCTCGCGGCGATTCAGCGCAAGGTCGCGGCCGAGGTCGGCTGCGGGTACTGGGACACGCTGAGCGCGATGGGCGGACTCGGATCGATGGGCGTGTGGGTGCAGCGCGGCCTCGGCGGGGCCGATCTCGCGCACCCGTCGAGCGCCGGCGCCGAGGTGCTCGGCGGCTGGATCTACCTCGCGTTGATGGAGGGCTACGAGGCCTTCCTCGCGCGGGGCGGCGGGCGCGCCGCGCCTCGCTGATCGAGCTACCGCGCGCTGCTCGGTCCGGACGCCGGGAACGCGCCGGATCCGCCGCGCGGCGGATCGAGCCACTTGATGCAGACGACGCGCAAGCCGCGGCCCGGCGCGTTCTCCATCTCGACGTGGCTCATCATGCGCGCCACGGCGCCGAGCCCGACGCCGAGCCCCTGCCCGCTGCGCCGCTGCGTGCCCGGCTCGAGCCTTCGCCCCTCGGAAAAACCGTCCTCGAACACGCTCGCGGGGTTGTCGATGCCGGGGCCCGCGTCCTCGACGACGATGCGCATGCCGAGGCGCGGCTCGGTCACCGTCGAGAGCGCGAGCGTGCCCCGCCCGGCGAACTTCGCGACGTTCGAGACGAGCTCGGCGATGCAGATCGCGACCTCGCCCTGGGCCTTGGCGTCGAAGCCGATCACGGAGGCGTAGCGGCGGCCCTCTGCGGCGCACCAGAAGCGGTCGTGCTCGTTGCCGATGTCGAACGAGAGCGGCTCGGGCACGAGCGAGGGCAGCTTCGACATCAGCGGTCCAGGTAACGCACGACCACACATGTCGCGTCGTCGTGCGACTTTCGATAACCCTCGAGGACCGAGCGGGCGATCATCGTGGCGCTCTGGTGCTTGACCTGCTCGATGTCGAAGCTGCCAGAAATGCCGTCCGTGTAGAGCGCGAACATGTCGCCGTGCACGAGGCCGTAGCGGAAGATCCGCACGTGGCGGATGCCGCGGCCGAGCACGCCGCGCGCGGGCAGCGGCTGGATCTTCTCTTTGCTCCACGAGCGGAGCGCGACGTTGCCGACGCCTGCGACGTCGAGCGTCGCGGTCTGCGCATCGACGCGCGCGAGCATCACGGCGGCGCCGCGCGTGCTGGCGACGGCCCTGTCGGCGCCGCGCAGGAGCATCTCGAGCGGCTCTTCGACGTGCTCTTCGACGTACTTGCAGAGCGTCGAGGCGGCGAGCGCCGCGTGGGGGCCGTGGCCGAGGCCGTCGGCGACGAGGATGAGCGTGCGTGGCTTGCGCTCCAGGATGAGGTGTGCGTCGCCGCAGACGGTTTCCCCATCTGCGGGGCGCTCTGCCGTGCCAATGTCCACAGGCTACTCGGCGTACTTTCGGATGCGAACCGTGGTGCCGAGGCCGGGGTGCGTGTCGAGCTCGAACTCGTCGACGAGCCGCTTGGTGCCGCGGAGACCGGCGCCCATACCCCACTTCGAGCGGTAAGCGCCGCTCAGGATCAGCGCCGGGTCGGAGATGCCCGGGCCTTGATCACGAGCGACGACCTCGATCCCGCGCCGTTTTCCTTCAATCCGTCGGATCCGAATTTCGCCGGTCCCGGCGTACTGGAAGATGTTGCGCGCGAGCTCGGAGACGGCCGTCGCGACCTTCGTCTGGACGACCTCGGAGAAGCCGAGCTGCTTGGCCATGTCCTTGCCGAGCGTGCGGGCGCGAACGACGTCGTGCTCGGCGCGGATCGGGACGCTGATGCCATCGGGACGCGACTCGGCCTGCTGCTGCGGGGGCTCCATGGGGATCGATGGAGCGTTCTCCACGGCCACGAGCGCGAGCAGGCTCTTGCAGTTCGCGAGCTTCTCCGGCTCCTGCAAGAAGATGTTCAAGCCCGGACCGAGCTGCTGGACGAGCTGCGGGATCTCGGGGCGCGTGAGCACCTCGAGCCTCACGTTCGCCCGCCTCGCAGCGGACGTGAGGAGCGAGCGACTCGTCGGCTCCGAGAGGTACCGCCGCAAGATGGCGAGGATTTCCCCCGCGATCTCGTTCATCGATCGCGCCTCCTCCTCCACCACGTCGTCCGAGAGACGATGGTCACGCCTCGCCCTCCCACTCGTCCCCTTCGCCGGCGAGGTCGTGCGGCAGCCCCTCGGGCTGGAGTGTATCGAGCAGCGCGAGGGCGCGATCGAGGTTCAACGCCGTGCGCACGCCGGGCAGCTCCATGCCCATCTCGACGAGCGTCATCGCGACGGCGGGCCGGAGGCCGCAGACCACGGTTTCCACGCCCATGAGCCGCGCCATGACCGCGAGGTCGCGGATGCTGCGCGTGATGTAGCTGTCGAGCACGTCGACACCGGAGAGGTCGACCACGAGTCCGCGTGCGTCTCCCTTCTCGCAAGCGGCCGCGACGTCCTGCTGCAGCCGATCCACCACGGTGTCCGAAAGCGCGGTCTGGATCGATACGATCAGCTTTCCAGACAGGCGTACGATCGGGATCCGCTGCGTTTCCATCATCATGACCATCGGGCCCTCCTGGCCTCGCCCTCGCTCACCGTGTTTTGCCTGGCATCCTCGGCATCGAGCCAACGCAGACAGTAGCGAAGCCCGTGCTTCAAGTTTCGTAGTGTCTCGAGCTGGCCGAAGTTGACGTCGAGATCGACCAGCGTTTGCGCAACCGCGGGCCGGATGCCCGTCAGCACGCAGCGCGCGCCGATCAAATTGACGGCCTTGACCAGCTTCATGAAGTGATCGGCGGTCGAGGTGTCGATCACCTCGACGCCCGTGAGATCGATGATGACGAACCTCGACTGACTACGCACGATCTCGTCGAGCAGTCGCTCCATCATCTCCGCGCTGCGCCGGGAATCGACCACGCCGATCACGGGCAGCGCGAGCACGTCCTCCCATAATGTCAGGATCGGGGTCGAGAGCTCCTGCACGGCCATCCTGAGCCGCGCGATGAGCTCCGACTTTTCCGACTCGCTGGCGACGAGCTCTTTGTTCCGCAGCGCGACTTCTTCCTCGAAGTTCTTGCGCGACTCGCTGCTGATGAACACCGAGACCGCGCCCGTCTGCGTCCCCGAAGTGTCGCGCAGCGGCGCCGCGTGCACCTCGTGCCACGCCCCCTCGGGCAGGTTCTCGTTGCGGAGGAAGACCTCGGCCGTCCGAACGGACTCGCCGCGGAGCGCGCGGGCATGCGGCAGCTCCTCCAGCAGATAAGGCGTGCTCTTGTCGCCGTGCAAGTACACGGTCGACTCTCCCCATTCCTCTACGGGCAGAGCCTTGGGCGAAGGCTCGGTGCCCTCGGCGACCCCGAGGAGCCGCTGGGACTCGGCGTTCGCCATGAGCACGTTGCCCACGAGATCGGTCGCCCACACCCCGACCGGGAGTTGATCGAAGAGGGAACGCAGGCGCGCGTTCTCCGCGCGCAGCGAGGCTTCGGAGCGCTCACGCTCCTCGAGCTTCTGCTGAAGGGCGGCCAATTCGGCCTTCAGCCGCTCGATCTCCGAACCTCGACTACCCTCTTCCAAACTCGCCTCCAGCGGAGCCGACGACGCACGCGCAGACGCTCAGGATATACACGAAGCGCAATCGGAAGACGACTGCTGCCGGCACGGTCACGCGAAAACGATCCTCGCCCATGGCGACGGCCTGTGTGAAACCGCACCCGAACACAAGTTCGCCCCAAACAAGGGAACGAATCGAGGAAACGATCTGCGGATGAAGGCGAAGAAGCGTCAACGCTTCGCCGCTTCGTCCACGTCGTCCATCTTCGATAGCGCGTCCCGACGGGCGCGGGCCGCCGGAAAACTGCTACGATGCTCCGCTCGTGCTCTCCGCGTTCGTGGCTAAAAGCCGCGCTTGCGGAGCTCGGCCACCACGTCGGCGTAGAAGACCTTGTGCTTCCAACCGTTGCCGATGCCGGCCGAATCGCCGAAGAGCTGCCCTACCTCGTCGAGGTGATCCACGGGCAAGCAGCCCCAGAACTCGCCGCGCTTCGAATCGACGACGCGCACGAGCCCGTCGTTCGGGTACGGGTCGCCGAACCCGCCGTCGAGGATCGACTCGAAGAGCGAAAGCAGCGGATCCACCGTGTCGAGCTTGCCCTTCCACTCGGCGATGAAGGGCAGCGAGACGTCGGCGTCGCAGCTATCACCGCCGATGTGGAGGTCCGTGCGTCCCGCGATCGAGGCGTAAAACACGCCCGGCTCGTCGGGATGCGCCTTGTTGAAGGCGGCGATGCCGGGCTGGCTGAAGAGCTCGAGGGGCTTCCAGACGTTCGTCTGCTCGCCGAACTCGTCGTAGAGCGGCGCGCCGATGAGCGCGAGCAGATCACTCACCACGTCCTGCGCGGCGGGATCACTCACGAGCTCGATCGCGATGTCCGCGACGCGGGATCCACCGTGCGGCGTGGCCACCGTGACCACGCTGGCCACGAGATCGGGCCTCAGGTTCGCCGCGACGCGCGCGTCGAGCCCGCCCTGCGAGTGGCCGATGATGTTGACCTTCGCGTGCCCCGTGATCGCGAGGATCTGCTCGATGTGATCGACGAGCTGGGCGCCGCGGAAATCCGAGGAGTTGAAAGGATCGACCGCCGGCGTGAACACGTCGAGCTCGCCCTGCGACGCGAGGTGGTCTTTGACCTGGTAAAAGTAGGTCACGAACCCGGCCCCGGCGAAATCTTCGAACCCAAAGAATCCGTGCGAGAGCACGATCGGATAAGGCGGCCCGAGCTTCACCTCGACCCCGCCCTCGCCGCCCTCGCCGCTCGAGCTCGAAGACGACGCGGACGACGCGCCGCCCTGCCCGCCCCCGCCCACGCCCGTGAGGACGCCGCCGTTCCCCCCGTTGCCGCCCGCGGGGATCCCGCTCGACGCGGTCTCTCCGGCCGAACCACACGCAGCGGCGAGGCCCATCAAAACGAGCGCACACGTAGGCCACACATGCGCGGCGAGCATCCGTTCGAAGAACCGCATTTCCATCCCTCCGAAGGCGTGAGAAGGCAGCATGACGAGCGTCGAACGACGCCCCCGTCGCGTCAAGAATGCGCGCCCGTGGAAAGACGAGTTCCCGCCCAAGGGTACGCCCCGACTTTGCACCCCGACGCGCAGGACGTTCGGATAGCTTGGAGCGCATGCACGTGGCCTTTCCCGAACCCTCACGCCGCGGCGGCGCGTGGGGTTCCGTCCTCGGCGCCGCCGCGATCACGCTCGTCCTCTCCGGCTGCGGCGGATCGGCGGAGCCCGCGAACGACGCGTCCCAAGCGAAGCCCGCGCCCAAGGTCGACATCGCCCCGAGCCCGGAGCCGCCGAAGGAGGAGCCCATCGCGTTCCCGACGGCGTGCGCGAACGAGGGCTCGGAGCTCTGCGTCCCCCCGAACGCCTTCGTGCGCCGCCTCTGCGCCGCAGGAATGCCCGAGATGGCGCTCGCCTTGTTCGCGAAGGGCACGCCGTGGGTGCGCGGATATCTGGCCCGCGCGACCGAGGCGTGGGACGCGTCGGGTGGCCCGTCTTCGAGCAACAAGCTCGCGTTCGAGGAGGAAGTGCTGATCCTCGAGAAGCGAACGCCGAACACCGGCGGCATGGTCGTGAGCGGCGCGAGCGGCAGCTATGACGTGCTGCGCTGGAACGGGAGCTGCGCCTCGCTCCAGGCCGAGGAGATCCGGATGCGCGTGCCGCCCGAGCCGCTCCACGCCGAGATCCCGTGGCGCAAGCTCGACGACGACGTGCAAGAAGCGCTGCTCAAGGACGAGAAGATCGCGACACGCGCGGCCGAGCAGAAGAAAGAGTGCAAAGGCGTGTCATCGGGCCAGACGAACGCGAAGTGCGAGAAGGCGCAGAAGGCGCTGGGGAAGGCGATCGTGGCGTTCGTGCGCCGCGGCGGCGCGCTCCCGCCGCCGCCCGCGCTGCCGTGAAGGAAGAAGGGGAGGCTTCATGCCGAGACTCTCGAAAAGCTTGGGGATCGCGGTGATGACGCTCCTCGCCGCAGCCTCGATCGGCTGCCGCCAGGACGACGATCCAGACGGCGCGGACGAGCTCTGGACGCGGATCCAGGACGCGAAGTATCGCACGTGGGCGCGCGCGCCCGGCTACGAGAC
Organism: Polyangium fumosum; assembly: GCF_005144585.1. Taxonomy (GTDB): domain Bacteria; phylum Myxococcota_A; class Polyangia; order Polyangiales; family Polyangiaceae; genus Polyangium; species Polyangium fumosum. The sequence goes on from NZ_SSMQ01000036.1 coordinate 118,232, forward strand.
GCGGAAGGGTTCGAGCGCGCGTCATGGGACTTCGGTGGAAATCTTCATGAACGACGTGATCGCGGGCGCCCTCGAAGGGCCGAAGATCACGGCCTGGCCCGACGGATCGCTCCTCGTGAAGGACGGCTTCGACGACGACGGGAGCCCCCACATCGTGGCCGCGATGGAGAAGCGCGGCGGCGCGTGGTTCTTCGTGGAGTGGAGCCCCGAGGGCGCGTCGCTCTACTCGGGCGCGCCGTCGATCTGCACCGATTGCCACGCCGTCGGCGCGGACATGGTACGCGCGTTCGACCTCCCGCCCTGACCCGTTCGACCCGCACGAATTTGTTCTGACGGCGAAACAGTTTGTCCGATAGTGGGGCGCCGGACGGACCGGCCACAGGTTCGGGGTTTGTCCCATGAAACGAACACGCTGGATGTCGATGGTGACGCTCACGACGGCGGCCTTGCTCGTCGCGTGCGGAGGCGAGGAGCCCGGGGGCTCGGGCACGACGACGAGCGCGAGCAGCAGCGGCTCAGGATCCGGCGGGACCGGCGGCGAGGGCGGCCTCGGCGGCGCGGGCGGGACCGGCGGCATCGGCGGGACTGGTGGATCCGGCGGGATCGGAGGTTCGGGCGGCGAAGGCGGGACCGGCGGCGCGGGCGGCATCGGCGGTGCAGGTGGCGCGGGGGGATCCGGCGGCATCGGCGGCGCGGGGGGTGAAGGCGGCGCAGGAGGATCCGGCGGCGCGAGCGCGGTCTGCGGCGATGGAGCCGTCGAGGGCGCGGAAGGCTGCGACGATGGCAACACCGTCGCGTCCGACGGGTGCGACGATCAGTGCGCCGTCGAGCTTGGCTGGAGCTGCGACGGCTCACCGAGCACGTGCAGCGCGCTCTGCGGCGACGGCATCCTCGCGGGCGCCGAGGCCTGCGACGACGGCAACATGGCCCCGAATGACGGCTGCGACAGCACATGCGCCGTCGAACTCGGGTGGGCTTGCAACGGCACGCCGAGCGCCTGCGCGACGAGCTGCGGCGACGGCATCTCCGCAGGCAACGAGGCCTGCGACGACGGCAACACCGCGGCGAACGACGGCTGCAGCGACGCATGCGCCGTCGAGCCCGGCTGGGCTTGCAACGGCATCCCGAGCGCCTGCGCGACGAGCTGCGGCGACGGCATCTCCGCGGGCAACGAGGCCTGCGACGACGGCAACACCGCGGCGAACGACGGTTGCAGCGACGCCTGCGCCGTCGAGGCTGGCTGGACCTGCACGGGCGCGCCGAGCGCATGCGCGACGACCTGCGGCGATGGGCAGAAGGTCGGCGCGGAGGGCTGCGACGACGGCAACACCGCGGCGAACGACGGCTGCAGCGACGCCTGCGCCGTCGAGGCTGGATGGACCTGCACGGGCGCGCCGAGCGCATGCGCGACGACCTGCGGCGACGGCATCCCCGCGGGCAACGAGGTCTGCGACGACGGCAACACCGCGACCGACGATGGCTGCCTGCCCTCCTGCCAGGCGCCCTCCGGCGACTCCTGCGTGGAGCCCCTCGCGCAGAGCAACGCGCTCGTCATCGGCAACGTGCATCGATGGAACCTCGCCGAAGCAAGCGTCACGACGGTCGACGGCGCGTTCGCCTGCGACCCCAACGGCACGGGCCCGGACGCCGTCATCAAGTACGTGAAGACCTCGCCGGACCTCGCGAACGGCGGCAAGCTCCTGCACGTCGAGGCCCGCACCTCACAGACCGCCGCGAGCGCTCTGCTCAACGTCGAGGTCATGAGCGGCACGTGCGACCCCACGCTCGCCGTCTCGGAGAAATGCCTCTGGTACAAGCAGATGTGGGGCGCGAACGTCGACGGCCCGCCCGGGACCTATTTCGTTTGGGTTGCAAAGAATGCGCCCGGCACACCCTTCCCGCCCGTCACCGTGACGATCGAGGAGATCGATCCCGCGGCCGTGGAGGGCGAGGGCTGCTTCGCGCCGTACACGACGGCCAGCGCGAATTACACGGCGCCCGCGCAGCCTGACGACGCGCACGTGTGGGCGCTCCCGGACTCGCTGAACGCGTTCGACATGGCCGCGACCTGGGGCGAGCCGGGCTCGATCTCCTGCGACAACCACGCCACCTACGGCGACATCCACGGCGTGGACGCGGTCATCGAGTACGACAAGGCCTCGCCCACGAGCGTCCTGCACGTCGAGGTGCAGAACCTCGATCCGGTCCTCACGCAAAGCGCGCTCAACGTCGAGATCCTGAACGAGTGTGATCCCGAGTCACCCACGAAGGTCTCGTACAACTGCCGCGCGAACGCCGACACGCACAGCATCACCACGCCCGCGCCCCAGGGTCCGCTCTACGTCTGGGTGAGCACCGAGGCGACGAGCCAGGACTTCAACGGCGCGACCGTGAAGATCCGCGAGATCAACCCCGGCCTCGGCGAGAGCTGGGAAACGGCGGAGCCCATCGCCGCGGGCACGGTCCCCATCACCCCCACGTCGACGACGCGCTTCGACGTACCGAGCTGCTTCCCCGCCGGCGTGAACGTGCACTGGTACGTCTACACCGTGCAGAACGGCGGCCTGGCGCTGCAATCGACCCCGCCCACGGGCACGCTCGCGCTCTTCAGCGAAGGCAACCAGCAGCTCTTCTGCGGCCCGGGGAGCCCCCTCGCGAGCCTCGGCGGCGCCTACCCGCCGGGTACGAAGTTCTACGTCGCGGTGCCCGTGGGCGGCACCATCACGTCGCTCGCGGTCTCGGACATCGTCTACAACGGCGTGAAGACGCTCGTCCCGCTCGGCGTCACGTTCCCCTCGACGGCCTCGTCGACGTACGGCATGGCCGTGAGCGGCACGGAGCTCTTCCTCGGCGGCGCGAGCAAGGTCTTCCAGTTCCCGATCGCGGGCGGCACGCAAGCCGTCGAGCGAGGCACGGCCGACGGCCTGACGACGACGCACCTCGGCTACGATCTCACGTTCGCAAACGGCCAGCTCTTCAGCGTCGACAGCACCGCGACGACGAGCGCGAGCCGCCTCTTCCGCATCCTGAACGGCACGACCTGGGGCCCGACGACCTGGGATCTCACGCCCGCCTACCCCACGAGCTCGGGCTCGTACACCGCCGCGTTCGACGGGACGAACGTCTTGCTCGCGACACGAAACACCGCGGGCAAGGTCGATTTCTACGCGTTCTCGACGACGGCGCCGAGCGCGGCGGTGCACCTCGGGACGAACACGAGCGTGGACTCCGTGGTGGGCCTCGCGGCCGACACGCAATTCCTCTACGTCGCGGGACGCGAGGTGAGCACGGCGAGCGAAGGCGTCCTCCGCATCCCGCGCGCTGCCATCACGAGTGCAGCGACGAGGCTCGCGACGGTCGACACGTCCAGCGCGGGCCCGACGAACGTGGAGCTCGACGACCTCGTCGCCCCGCAGCACCTCTACGTGCGCTCGTATGGCGGGTTCATCCACGCGGTCGTGGATCCGGCGGGCGCCGCGTTCACGCACATCCCGAGCATCTCGACGCTCGGCGACACGACGGACTACGCGATGACGTTCGACCGCGCGACGAAGACGCTCTACTTCGTGGAGACGGCGACGGTCACGAACGGCGCGGTCTGGAAGGTCCAGTGATCCGCGCCGTCCGCCCGCCCGGCTACTTGCTTTCCTCGGGCTTGAAGTCGGGCGGGAGCGCGGCGCCCTCGCCGAAGAAGTACTTCTCGCACTCGGTCATCCAGATGCGCTGACCGTGCTCGCTCATGAGATCGAGGCGGAACTCGTTGATGAGCATCTTCGAGTGCTCGAGCCACATCTTCCACGCCTGCTTGGAGACGCCATCGAACACGCGCTGGCCGAGGGGCCCCTTGAAGGGCGGCTTCTCCAGCCCTTCCGCCTCCTGACCGAGCTTCACGCACTGCACCATCCTCGCCATGTCGACCTCGCTGGGAAGAGCCTTCACCCGGCCGAGGGCGCCCATCCGGCGCCGCCCTGGGGGGTCCCTCTCCGTCTAGTCGAGCCTCGAAAGGTCGTCGAGGGGCGCGCCGAGCACGCGCAGACGTTGACGGCCCCAAGCCCAAGCTCCAAGCAGCACGGAAGCCTCGGCCAAGGAGCTCAGGGTGCGGAGCAGGGGCGTGAGCCGAGCTCGCACGATCGCAACGTCCGGAGCGCCCGAAGGAGGGGTTGACGCCAAAGGCTGGTGTCCTATGCTTTCGTGGCTCGGGCCTGACGAAGGTCCGAGGTCACCACGAGGGGGCGATCGGCTTCGACGTGGGGACCGAAGGTTCATCTGCGTGCTGGCGGCTCCTGCTCCGCCTATCAAGCGGGACGTTATACGTGCGAACGACAACGCATACGCTCTCGCGGCCTAAGAACCGACGATAGCCATCCGACGGAGAGATCGTCCTGGTATCCGAAGGGTGTCAACCACTAGTTCCTCGACACAGGGATCCTGATCGATTCGTTTCAGGGTCTTCGAAGCACGGGAAGCAGCTCGGGGTCTACGAGGAGCTCGATGCTACGAGGCTGTCCGGGTTGGCGACGGATCAGCCCTTTG
>NZ_SSMQ01000037.1 GCF_005144585.1 Polyangium fumosum
CGATACGCGAGACCTCCGCACGAATGGCTGCCGCTTGTTGTTCCGTACACATGTTGAGGCTCCTTCCGGCGGGGAGCCTGGGCACGAGGGACACGGGGCGTCAGGACGGGGGTGGGCGAGGTGATACCCTCAATGTGTGGGAGGCGATCGTGCTCGGGCCGGAGCAGGGCTCGTTCATGGAGACGGTGCGGGCGTTCGCGGGGGCGATGTCCTTCGTCGGGGAGGGGGCGGCGGCGTATGCGGAGGTGATGCAGACGCTGGTGCATGCGTCGTCGCGGATTGCGATCGGATTCGTTCCGTATGCCGGGCCGGCGCTCGACCTCTGCGAGGCGGTGACGGGGAAGCTTTTGTGTTTGCCCGGGGGGAAGGATCTGTCCACGGAGGAGCGGGTCTTTTCGGGTGTCGGGTTCGGGTTTGGGCAGATCACGAAGGCTTGGGCGGGGATCAAGGCGGCCGGGGTCAAGCCGGGGGCGAAGATTGTCGCGGCGGGGGTGCTCAGCTACACCGACGAGTTTCTCCAGGCGTTGCAGAAGAGCCGGAGGCCATGGTATACGGGACTGCACGGCAAACAGCTAAATGCAGCCATCGGGAAACTCGCCAACCAATTCGAGGGCAGAGCAGGGATCCACTTGATGAAGCAGGAGGGGCGGCAGATGCTGCTGGTGGGGGACGACGTGGTGCGGGATGCTCTCAACATCGAAAGCGGTCTAGGCGGCGGGTTGTCCAAGGCGCCAGATTTCGTCACGGTGACCAAGGGGAACAAGCTGGCGCTGAGCGAGGTGAAGCAGCTCGAAAACATCGGGGCGAATAACTCGGGCATCAATGTGAACAACGCCGTGAATCAGTTGAGGAACGGGATGAAGGCATTGCGCAACATGAACCTCGCCTCCGATGTCGAGCGGTTGGAGGTCATCGTTCCCAAGGGCGCGAAGTTTGCTGGAGACTACGGGATCAAGGATGGTTATCTGATCGAGTTCAGCTCGGGCAAGACCATCGAGATCAAAGAAGGCTTCAAGAACGTCTTCATCAAGGTGGTGGAAATATGAGCCATCCGGTTGATCCGTACTTCTACGCATGGACACGTGATGCGGACAGACTTGATGCATTCGTGGCGGCGCTGGCTGCGCTCATCGAACCGGGTGGGAAAGGCAGTGTGAGCATATCTACCGCCGGGGTCAGGGGTGAATTCGAGCAGGCTGATGTTTCGTTGGAGGAGATGATCGCCGTCCTACATTCGCGGTTCACGTCGTCGTCGGAGGCAAACATCTACATTCCTCATCGACTACCGTCCCGCGGCGGTCTAGCGAATATACAGCTACGATGCTTTGGCCCAGGTTGGTCAGGTGGGCGTTTTCCCCATGATTGTCTCGTCGCCGCGTCCGGCTACACCTATCTGCATCCTGGCGTCATCCACGTTGGCGCGACCCTTGGCGCCACGACAACGCAGGTAGCCGCAGCCGTGCTCTCGATCATGGTTCAGGAGGACATGGAGGATATCCTCGTGCGCCTTTGTGCACCTGACGATCGAAATCGCATACCCACTGGTGGGCACACGGGCACGGACGCGGGTTCATGGGGCGCTCCAATCGAATTGGCTGCAACCTTCAACGCCGATGGGAACGTTGCGCGGGATATCGCACTCTCATGGATCTATCTCCGGGACGGGGACAGGGTTGGATATATCGCGGGCTCATCTATGGAAACACTCATGAAGCGAGTGGAAGGCGCACCACGCGGATCCACTGTCGGAGTTGCGACACGACTCCGGCGCGTTCGCGAGCATGAGGGGGCCGATTACGTGGTGGCGGCTCATGATGTGGCCATGCGAGGTACCCATGTAGGAGCCATTCGACGTGTTCCCCGTGAACGCCTGCCGGGGGACGTGGACCTGACTCGTGAGCAGGTGCTTCAGGTGCTGGAAACACCGCCCGGCGTGCTGCTCGATGCCCTCGACGCCGCAGCCGTTCCCGATGACGAGTGGCGTGCCGTGGAGCCGCTCGCACGCGAGGCCATCGAGGCGCATAAACAAGGCTCGCCCACCATCGAGGTGGACGCAATGACCGACAAGCAGCAGCGGTTCCTCGAACTCCACGCCCCCTACCACGTCCGCCGCCTCCCGAACGGCGGCGTTCTCCTCGCGACGCACCCCTGCCGCACGCTCTGGCAGCTCTGGGCGGATGCGCTGCTTCTGCTGGGGATTCGGACGTAGGGAGCGGGAGCGGGAGCGGGAGCGGGAGCGGGAGCGGGAGCGGGAGCGGGAGCGGGGGCGGGAGCGGGAGCGGGGGCGGGAGCGGGGGCGGGAGCGGGAGCGGGAGCGGGGGCGGGGGCGGGGGCGGGAGCGGGGGCGGGAGCGGGGGCGTCAGAGGGGGGTGCAGAGCGCCAGGCGGAGCCGGGCGAGGTGCAGGCGGGCGTAGGCGGTCTTCAGGCGGATCCGGAGCGCGCGGGCAATCTGCGGCATCGAGCGGCCTTCGATTTCGTAGGCCCAAAGCACGGCGGCGAGCTTTGTGCTGAGCTTCTGGATGGCTCGCCAGAGCAGGCGGGCCGCGTCGAAGGCCTGCGTCGTTCGCGGGTGGACCAGAGGTTCGGGGAGCTCGCCCGTGAGCGCTTCCCAGCGATTGCGCGCAAGCTTGCGATGGTTCGCCGCGCGATAAAGCGCGACCGTGAAGAGCCAAGACCGCGCTTGCTCGCCCCCCACGAGGCCGTCCCGCCGTTGCCAGGCAACGAGAAAGACCTCCTGCACGAGATCGTCCACCTCGCGCGGCTCCACGCGGCCATGCTTGAGGAGGACGGAACGAACGAAGGGGCGGTACTCGCGGTAAAACCGCGCGAAGAGCGCCTCCGGGGAGGGAAAGGGGACAGGTTTCTTGGCGGATTCAGGGCAGACGTCTAGATGGGTCACAGCTTGTGGACTCCGGTTTCGGCGGGGTTTGCAGGTCAGACGCCGGTCGGTGTTACCAGCACCGGCTGGCGTCGCTTGCTTTTGTCTCATGAAGTGGGGGGGAAAGGCAATCGCGAAAGGCGTGGATTGGTTCGTCGCCGGAGAACCTACGATCCATGCAGAATGCGGCGATGGCGCTCGTAATGGCCCCGCTGATCCAGGCCGAACGGGCGGGCCGTCCTGGGGGTGGACGGCCCGCCCTTGATTCACGATGCGCGGCGGTAGCGGTAGACGAGGCGTCCCAGCGTGGCGATGACGTGGTCGATTCGATCGAGCACCCGGGCATCGACGGTGCCGATGTACCTCATGGCCTGGGCGACGTGGATGCAGGCCAGCACCTCTCGGGCCGAGCCCAGGGCCGTCTGATAACGTTGCCGTTTATGCCCCGCCGTGTTCCCGGCCCCTTCCGCCGTATTGAGCGCGACGCTCTGCATGGCCCTGCGCAATTGCCGAGCGAGATCCGAATCCCTCCGTTCGATCTGCTCCGCAATACCAGCCGCGTCCCCCGCCATGGCCAGGACGACCTCGTAAATCCTCAGCACCATGAAACCCTCCTTCCGACGACCCTTTCGCCGGGACCCCCGTCCCACACCGTCGCGCGCAGGCCTCTTCAAGGCTGCGCAGCACCGCGCGGAGCCGCGCGGAGCGCGAAGCGCGAGCACGGCGAGCACGGCATGGCCTTGAAGAGGCCGAGCACGACGGTAAGCTCACCGACCCCGAGCGGGACCCTCTGATTCCCGCTCCCGCTCCCGCTCCCGCTCCCGCTCCCTCGCCCCGCTCCCGCTCCCGCTCCCGCTCCCGCTCCCGCTCCCGCTCCCGCTCCCGCCCCCGCCCCCGCCCCCGCCCCCGCTCCCGCTCCCGCCCCCGCTCCCGCTCCCGCTCCCGCTCCCGCTCCCGCCTCCTCGCCCCGCTCCTCCCCTTACGCTACGTTGTCCCCGCCATGAGCGATGCGCGTCAACGGATCCAGGAGATCATCGATCAGAACCGCGTGGTCCTCTTCATGAAGGGGACAAAGAGCTTCCCGCAGTGCGGGTTCTCGCAGCGCGCCGTGCAGATCCTCAAGTCGGCCGGGGCCGAGTTCGTGGACGTGAACGTCCTGAAGGACCCCGACATCCGCCAAGGGATCAAGGAGTTCTCGAACTGGCCGACGATCCCGCAGGTGTACATCGACGGGAAGTTCGTCGGCGGCAGCGACATCCTCTCCGAGATGCAGCAGTCCGGCGAGCTGTCGCAGCTCCTCACGCCGAAGAACTGACCTACCGGCGCGCTCGTTCCAGCGCAGCCCCCAACACCTCGTCGAACATCGCCGCCGTGAGCCGGCCCGTCTGCGTGTTCTGCTGGCTCACGTGGTAGCTCCCGAACAGCCACGCCCGACCCCCGCCGCCCCGCGGATCCGGGATCTCTCCGCGCGCTCCATGCGCGAACGCAGGCGCGCCCGAGACGTCTCCGTGCTTCTTCGCGAGCGTGAGGACCGCGTCGTAGCCGGTCTTCCCGAGCGCGAGGTACGTGTGCGCTCGGTCGAGCAGCGCGAGCTCGGCTTCGAGCCATGGGCGGCAGGCCGCGAGCTCCGCCGGCGTGGGCTTGTTCTCGGGCGGCGCGCAGCGGCACGGGGCCACGATGAAGGCGCCCGTGAGCGTGAGGCCGTCGCCGCGGCGTACGCTCGTCGGCTGGGAGGCGACGCCCGCTCGGTGCAGCGCGGCGTAGAGGAAGTCGCCCGAGCGATCCCCCGTGAACATGCGGCCCGTGCGGTTGCCGCCGTGCGCGGCGGGCGCGAGGCCCATGAGGATCAGCGTGGCGTCGGGGTCGCCGAAGCCGGGGATCGGGCGGCCCCAGTAGGTCTCGTCCCGGTAGGCGCGGCGTTTGACCCGCGCGACCTCTTCTCGCCACGCGACCAGGCGATCACAACGGCGGCACTCGACGAGCGCTTCTTGCAAGAGCTCGAGCGAGCGCCGCTGGCTCGTCACGACACCCCGCGCACGCTCGGCGGTGCGCTCTTCGGCGCGCGCTCGGACGCGGGGCTGCGCGCGTCGCGCAGCTCTTCGCCCACGATCATGCCGGACACGATCCGATCCATCACGACGTCGAATCGCACGCGCTGGAACCGCGCGCCACTCGCGAGCCAGTCGGTGTGGCCGCCCGCGCCGGGGAAGTGGCCGACGATGTCGAGGTGGTCCGCTTTGCCGACCCACACGAGGTCACCCCAGATCTGCGAGGTCAGGGGCACGACGCCGTCATTCGCCGTCGGCGGCAGGGCCTCGCCGAGCATCGCCTTGAGCTTCGCTTGGGCCGCGCCGTCGGCTGCTGCGCACGGGTACCGCTCGTCGAGGCGGCTCGTCAGGTTGTAGAGCGCCGTGAAGATCGTCGCGCTCATCGCGCTCCACGGCGAGCGCAAGGCCGCGATCCAGTCGCGCACCGCGTTCGAGGGCGCATACGTCGCGACACACTGGTAACGCACGCCGGGGCGATCCTCGACGCCGGCCTGGAAGAGGTCCATCGCCTCGGGCATGAGCTGCACGATCGCGCCTTGATCGCCGCGCAGGAGATCGAGCCAGGTGCGCAGCTCGCGGCTCGACGCTTCGTCGAGGACCTTGGCCACGGCGTCGACGGCGCGGTTGATGATCTCGAGCTCGAAGTTGCCGATCGAGAGACGGCCGAACGCAGCGACGAGCGCGGACGTCGCGGCGAGCGGAGGCGCGCCGAGCTTGAGCGCGGTCACGGTGAGCGCGGAGATCGCGTAGAGCATGCGCTGGCCGCTGACGGTCGCGAAGAAGGCCGCGAGGGGCGTGCCGTAGTGCGGCGTGTTCATCGTCGTGATCGACGAGAGCCGCGGCAGCCACGCGAGCTCCTTGCGGGCGACGCCGGGCAAGCGCGCGGTCGGCGAGGCGACGAGGCGCGCGTCGAGGCCGCCCGTCGAGTGGCCGACCACGTGGATGGGGCCGTCGTCGTCGCCGGCCGTGGCGGCGACCATGTGCGCGAGCTTGGCCGCGCGGCGGCAGACGCTGGCCGTGGGGTGGACGTCGCAGACCAGGACCTTGGCGACACGGCCGCGCTGGCGGAAGCGATCTTCGAGGGCGACGACGAGGTGCTCGAAGTACTCGAACGACGCGAGCCGCGCGAAGCCGAACATGCCGGGAGAGAGGTAGATTCGAACGGGAGGCGACACCCCGAGAAGGTAGCCTAGCTGCGCGCAGGTCGCCGCCTCGCCAGCACGAGCGCGAGGCCCACGGCGACGAGGCCCGCCGCTCGCCCGTCGCCGCGGCCCTGGCCGGCGGCCCGGCAATCGCAGCCGCCGGCCGCTTCGAGGGGCCGGGGGAGGCGATCTGCCTCGCAGACGTCGGCCGTGAGCGGGGCCTTCGCCTTGAGGGGCACGCCCTGATCGAGCCGGGTGTCGAGGCTGCCCGTGTTGCGGTTGTCGTGGTGGTAGCTCTCCCACGCGATGACGCCGTCGGTCCGGCCGCGCGTGTGCCAGACGTGCAAAAAGCCGCTGCGCGTGCCGACGGCGACCTCGAGGGTGCCGTCGCCGTCGAGGTCGCCGACGGCGGCCGTGGAGGCGATCCACTGGCCCGTGAACTTGGGAAAACCCGCGGGCTCGCGGCCGCAGCCGTCGTAGGCGTGGAGGAAATACCCGCCCGAGCCGGTGAGGATCTCGGGGTAGTCGTCGCCGTCGAGGTCGGCGATGGCGTGGTTGTTGAAGAAGGTGAAGTCTTCGAGCAGGAAGGGCGAGCCGGGGAGCATGGCGCCGGTCTTGCCGCTCCAGACCGCGAGCAGGTGTTCGCCCGCGCCCGTGCCGCCGCCCTGGAGCGCCTGCGTGAGCGAGAGGGAGCCGCCCGAGGCGACGACGTCGGGCACGCCGTCCTGATCGAGGTCGCCGACGGAGGGGCTCGAGAAGAGCGGGAGCATCGTGTTCGGCTGCGTCGCGCGCGAGAGCGGGCCGAAGATGCTGGAGGGTTCGAGGCCGCGCAGCTCCTTCGTGGGATCCATGGGATCGGGGCGAACGGGCAGGGCGTTCGCGGGCGGCGCGCCGAGCGAGCTCTGGCCGCCGGGCTCGGTGGGGACGATGAACGGCAGGCTCACGTTGCCGTGCGCGATGGCGGCGAGCTTTCCTTCGAAGCGCGCGACGGCCGGGGCGTTCGGGATGCCCTCGGCGACGAGCGGGAAGAGCTCGAAGGAGCTGAGCGAGACGGGCCAGCCGGCGAGGATCGGGCCCCCGGGGGCCTTGGTGCCGCGGCCATCGACGACGGTGATCGCGCCGAACTGTCCACTCGTGCCGAGCCGCTCGTTCGAGCCGAGGACGAGGTCCATCACGCCGTCGGCGTTGAAGTCGGCGACCGCGGGCGTCGTGAGGATGCGGCTCTTCGCCTTGGGGTTGTTCTCGGGGTCGATGCGGATCTCGACGGGGAAGCCGGGGAGAGGAGCGCCGCCCGCGTTGAAGACGTGGACCTTGCCGTCGAACGCGGCCTGCACGATGTCGAGGTGGCCATCGCGATCGAGATCGACGAGCACGGGCGAGGCGAAGGCGCCCCGCGTGATGCGCTGGTCCTCATCCATGCAAGGGCCCGTGGGCGGAGGCAGGTCGGGGCCACGCGGGCAGGAGGGGATGCGCGGGAGGCGACGGGGGAAACCCGGGCGAACGGAGCCGTCGGGTTCGAGGACGTAGATCGTGCCGGCGTAGGTGGTGGCGACGATCTCGACGGTGCCATCGCCGTCGAGGTCGGCGATGGCGGGCGCGTTCATGAAGCCTTCGCGCGCGAGGTTCGGATCGACCTTGCCCGACGCGTAGCCCGGCGCGGTGATGTGGCTCGGCGTCTCGCTCTCGGACGGGGAGGTGAAGCCGTCGATGGGGGTCGTCGCGAAGGGGAAGCCGGGGAAGGGGACGGGGCCGGCCTTCGTGAGCGTGAGGACGTGGATCGCGCCGCCGCCCGTGGGGACGATGAGCTCGCGCACGCCGTCGCCGTCGAGATCGGCCATCTTGGGGCTCGCTTCGAGGCTGTCGCCGAGCCACACGGGAAACCCGCGCGCGAGGTCGGGATCGCTGTGCACGTAGTAGGTGCGGCGCATCTCGCCGCTCACGTCGCCGACGGCGCCGCCGTAGTGCGCGACGGCGCGGACGCGCACGGTGATGGTGTGGTCGTTCTCGCCGAAGGGGCTGTCGACGTCGGGCGGGTGGCTCACCGTGACGTTGCGCACGTCGAGGAGCGCGAGGGGCTCGGCCGTGCCGGCGATGAAGGTGGGATCGAGGTTCAGGCGCCGATCGAGGACGTGCTTCTGAAAGTCCTCTTCGAGCGGCTGCACGCCGCTCGCCCACTCGACGACGTAGTCGTAGGCGTTCGCCCGCGGCGCGGAGATGGTGCCGCGGATCTGGATCGGGCCGTCGACGCGATCCTTGTAGAGGACCTCGAACCAGCGCGGCGAGACGATGTCGACCGAGGGCGGGATGCGGCCCTCACGGATGGCCTCGAGCGCGCGGCTCGCGTGGACGCGTCCGTAGCCGAAGCGTTGATCGAAGCCGGGCTGCGAGAAGCGGTAGATCGATCCGGGCTCGCGGGACGCGGGCACGTCGATGTCGTCGGCCGTGAAGAAGAAGATCGACTGCGCCTCACCCGGCGAGAGCTGCGGCACGGTGTTGTACTTGAGCGCCGCGGAATAGAGCAGGCCCGCGATGCCGCTGAGCTGACCCGTGGCCTCGCTGGAGCACGAGGTGCCCGAGGCCGAGAGCAAGTTCTGGCCGCCGTAGTTCGAGCAGGGGTGGAAGTCGAGGAAGCTCCGCGAGGCACGGGCGCTCGCGCCGTCGTACTGGATCGCGTGCACGGGCAGCGTGTGGTTGCTCGCGGCCGGCATGTTGTGGTGGCGCGAGTTCTCGTCGGCCATCGAGGTCACGACGAGGACTTTGTTCTCGTACGCGTAGTCGAGCGCGGCCTGCGCGAAGCGCGTCATGTTCAGGGTGCCGAGCGCGCACTGCACGACCTTCGCGCCGCTGTCGGTCGCGTACACGACGGACTCGCCGAAGGCCTGCACGTCGCCGATGAAGCTGTCGCCGACGCGGAGCGGGAGGAACATGCAGCGCGGGCAGGCGCCCGCGAGGCCGATGCCGTTGTCGGCCTGGGACGACGAATCTTCGGCCTCGCCCGTGCCGTGCCCGTAGCGCGTGTCGTCGTACGGGTCGTTGTCGTTCTTCATGAAGTCCCAGCCCGAGATGTCGTCGATGTAGCCGTTGCCGTCGTCATCGATGCCATCGGAGAAGGCGAGGATCAGATCGCCGGCGTCGAGCACGCCGTTGGCGTTGCGATCGGACGCAGGCAGCGGCATCGAGGTCGCGTAGTCCGAGACCGAGAAGACGCCGTCGTCGTTGCAGTCGAAGCCGGCGAGATCCCCGGCGCCGCCGCAGGGGGCGCCGCCCGCCTGGAAGGGCTTGTGCGTGAGCAGTTCGCGGCGGTTCAGGTACGCCTTGTCGAGGAGATCGGGCTTCTCCCAGAAGATGCCGCTGTCGGTCACGGCGATGACGACGCGCGGATCACCGATGGAGATGCGCCACGCGAGGTCGATGCTCATGCCGGAGGCGACCTCGTCCGCGCGGCGGACGACGCCCGGCGCGGCGGGCGGCAAGAACGAGTAGTAGTTCCACTGCCCGTCGCGATCCTCGGCGTACGCGTAGCCCGGATCGTTCGGCCAGTTCGCGGGATCGGCCATGTTCGCGTCGGGCGACGGGGGCCACGCGGCGGACGCGGCGTGGGGCGCGAGGGCGCTCGCGAGGGCCAGCGCGGCGAGCAAGCCGCCGCGCCACGAGGGGCGGTACGTTCGCATCGTCTCCTCATCGGCCCCGCGCGGCGCAGTTCGGCGAGGCCGCGTAAGTGTGTGTGCGCAAAAAGTACGGGAGAAGGAGTGGAGAGCGGGTAGATGTAGCAGCCGATGGGCGAGGAGGAAACGCGAGGGACAGGGGGCGCGGATCTGCGGGGCATCCCACGGGTGGACCGTGTCCTCGCGAATCCGTCCCTCACACAGGCGAAGCAGAGGCTCGGCGTCGCCGTGTTGACGCGCCTCGTGCGGCGAGCCCTCGACGAAGCACGCGACGCCGTGCGCGGCGGCGCGCCGTGTCCCTCCGTGGAGGAGGTGGCGCTGCGCGTCTCCGCGCACGCAGAGCGAACGCTCGGGACGCGCGCGCGGCGGGTGATCAACGCGACGGGCGTCGTGCTGCACACGAACCTCGGCCGTGCCCCGCTCGGCGCGCGTGTGGCCGAGGCGCTCGCGCGCTCGGCGGCGGGGTACACGTCGATCGAGATCGATCTCGCGACGGGCCGGCGCGGGCGTCGCGGCGCGTTCGCCGAGGATGCGCTGTGCGAGCTCTCGGGCGCGGAGGCATCGCTCGTCGTGAACAACAACGCCGCGGCCGTGCTCTTGATGCTCGGCGCGCTCGCCGCAGGCCGGTCCGTGGTGGTGTCGCGGGGCGAGCTCGTGGAGATCGGCGGAGGGTTCCGGGTGCCCGAGGTGATGGCGCGATCGGGCGCGCGGCTCGTCGAGGTGGGCACGACGAACAAGACGCGGATCGCGGACTACGCGCGCGCGCTCGACGCGGCGCCCGACGCTGCGGCGATCCTGCGCGTGCACCAAGGAAACTTCCGGCAGGTGGGCTTTGTCGAGCGGCCGGAGCATCGCGCGCTCGCGGCCCTCGCGCGCGAGCGGAAGGTGCTCTTGCTGGAGGATCTTGGCGGCGGCGCGATCGTGGATCTGGAGTCGCTCGGGCTTTCGGGCGAGCCGAGCGTGCGGAGCTCGGTCGAGGCGGGGTCCGATGTGGTTTGTTTCAGCACCGACAAAGTGCTCGGCGGGCCGCAGGGCGGGGCGATCGTGGGGCGCGCCGATCTCGTGGCGGCATGCCGGAAAGATCCGCTGGCGCGAGCCCTGCGCCTCGGTCGCCTCCCGCTCGTCGCGCTCGAAGCGACGCTCGCCGCGTACCTCGAAGGCGACCTCGACGTGATCCCCACGATGGCCGCGCTGCGCGCGCCGCTCTCCGCCGTGCGCGCGCGGGCCGAGCGGATCCAGGGAGAGCTCGCGCGTGAGGGCGTGACGTCGTCCGTCGTGGAGCTCGGCGGCGCCGTGGGGGGAGGCGCGTGCGCCGAGGAGCCGCTGCCCTCGTTTGGTGTGGCGCTCGAAGCGGCGGGCGGAGAGCTCGCGACGATCGCGGAGCGTCTCCGCGTGGGGGAGCCGCCGGTCCTGCCGCGCGTGCAGGAGGGCCGCATCCTCTTCGACGTGCGCACGTTGCTCGACGGCGAGGACGCGCCGCTCACCGCGGCGATCATCTCCGCCGTGAAAGGCTGAACGTCAGGCGATCTCGAGCTTGTCGTTCGGCGCCGGGATCACGATCGAGCCGTGCCCCCGCTCGCGCATCTTGTCCGCGAGCACGCGTTGCGGCTGGGGCTCGCCGTGCACGAGGGCAATCGTCCCGGCCGGGCCCCGCGCGCGGCAAGCATCCGCGTAGGCGACGAGATCCCGCTGATCGGCGTGCGCGCTGAAGCCGTTCAGGACCACGACGTCGGCACGGCGCTCGCGCTCGACGCCGAAGATGCGGACGCGCGCGCGTCGCTCCACGAGCCTGCGGCCGAGCGTGTGTTGCGCCTGGTAGCCCACGATGAGCACGGTGTTCCGCGGATCCTCCACGCCGTTCTTCAGGTGATGGAGGATCCGGCCGGCCTCGCACATGCCACTCGCCGAGATGATGATCGCGCTGCCTTCGCCGCCGAGCTGCTTGCTGCGCTCCTTGTCCTCGACGTACTCGAGGTCCTCGAAGTCGAAGGGCGTGTCGGTGCCGCGGAGCAGCGCGCGTGCCTCGGCGTCGTAACACTCGGGGTGGAGCTTGAAGACGTCCGTGATGCGGACCGTGAGCGGCGAGTCGACATAGACCGGGACACGCGGGATCTGCCCGGCCTTGCGGAGCTTCTTCAGCGCGAAGATCACCTCCTGCGCGCGCTCGAGTGCGAACGAGGGGATGAAGACCTTGCCGCCGCGCGCCACGGTGCGCGTGACGACACGCGCGAGGTCGTCCTCCATCTTGTCGACGCCGTCGTGCAGGCGATCGCCGTAGGTGCTCTCCGTGATGAGGACGTCGGCGCCCTCGGGGACCTCGGGATCACGCAGGATGGGCCGCCCAGCGCGGCCAAGATCCCCGGTGAAGACGAGGCGCCGTTTCTTCCCGCGCTCTTCGAGGTCGAGCACCGTGATCGCGCTGCCGAGCACGTGCCCGGCGTCGAAGAAGGTCAGGCGCACGCCGTCGGCGATGGGGATCGAGCGGTGGTAGGGGACCGAGACGAACCGCGAGATCGCGTCGAGCACGTCCTCCTCGCCGTAGATCGGTTCGACGAGCTCGTCCTCACGGCCCTCGCGCACGGATTGCTTGTTCAGGTACCGCGCGTCGGCCTGCTGGATCGCCGCCGCGTCGCGGAGCATGAGCGCCGCGAGATCCCGCGTGGCCGGCGTCGCGTACACGAGGCCGTCGAAGCCGTTTTTCGCGAGCATGGGCAGCGCGCCCGAGTGATCGATGTGCGCGTGGGAGAGGACCACGGCCGAGACCTCGCGCGCGGGCACGCGCAGGCGGCGGTTGTACTCGAACGACTCGCGCCGCCGCCCCTGGAACAGGCCGCAGTCGAGCAGCACGGTGGCGTGCTCCGTGCGGACGACGTGCATCGATCCGGTGACGGTCTGCGCCGCGCCGACGAACTGGATGTCCACGCAAAACCTCTACAGCGTGTGCTGGAAGAAGCCCATGACCCGGCGCCCGACGCGGTTGCCGAAGGGGTGCATCTGCGGCGCTTCGTCGGTGAGGCCCGAGAGCGCGTTGTAGACGACGAGCGAGACCTCGCCGGTCGTGCTGGCGATCGGGAAACGCCACCCGATGCGACCGTTCAGGAGCGCGTAGCCGGGGATGTCGAAGGTCTGGACCTGGATGCCCGAGAGCGTGGCGACCTGCTCGGCCCAGGTCTGCGCCGACTGGTAGTGGAAGGTGATCTCGCCGTCGATGCCGGGCTTCGTGCGGAGCTGGACGCCGGCGTTGATCTTGTGCCGGCTCGTGCGCTGATCCGTCGGCGCCGAGCAGCCGTCCGGCAGCTCCTGCGACGAGACGTTCAGCGCGTAGTTCGCGAAGAGGTCGAGGCCCTCGATCGGGTAGACGCGCGTGCCGACCTCGCCGCCGAAGACGTTCTGGATGTCGCAGCGGTTGAGCCAGCCGCCGAAGCCGACCGTGTACCGCCCCGTCTCCGGGTTGAGCCCGCCGAGCCCGTCGGCACGGTTCGCCAGCGTGAGCGGCCGCTCGCCGGCGAGCGCGATCAGGTCCGTGACGCGGTTGTAGTAGGCGGTCGCTTCGAACTCGAAGCGATCGCTCATCTGGTTCAGGTAGCTCGCCTCGGCCGTGATGATGCTCTCGGGCCGGAGGCGGAAGGCCGTGTCTTCGTAGCGCTGCGACGCCGAGATGAGCTCGGCGCCCGGGAGCTGGAGCTGGATCGGCAGGTCGAGGTACGACTCGAGGAAGGTCGTGTTGCGGAAGGCGGTCGAGCCGCTCACGCGGATCGACTGGAGGTCGGTCGGCTTGATGATGACCGAGCCGCGCGGCGAGACCTTCACGGTCTGGAGGTAGGGCACGTAGTCGGCGCGGCCGGAGACGACGAGCTGCACGGACTTGCCGAAGCGCAGCGTGTCCTGGAGGAAGAGCGAGCCCCAGTTCTCGATCGGCG
The DNA here is from genome assembly GCF_005144585.1 of Polyangium fumosum. GTDB lineage: Bacteria > Myxococcota_A > Polyangia > Polyangiales > Polyangiaceae > Polyangium > Polyangium fumosum. The sequence continues at coordinate 13,654 of NZ_SSMQ01000037.1, forward strand.
TCTCGTCCTGGAGGTACGTCCAGGTGATCGACTTCATGCGGTACGCAGCGCCGCCGCGGAGGCTGTGCTCGACGGACTTCGGCCACGTGACGTCCTTGAAGAAGTTGAGCTCAGCGTCGACGACGTTCTGGTTCGCCTGGCTCGGGAAGAGCGTGTGGCCGTAGTAGTCGTGGTTCGACGACGTCTGCGCGGCGACCCGCGCGTAAAAGACGCGCGCGGAAAAGTTTTCGGTCTTGAAGAGCGCCGTGATGTCGGCGTTGTCGAAGCGGGCGCGGTAGTCGTTGAACGGGCCGATGCCGTAGACGTCGAGGTCGCTGCGCGCGAAGCCGCCGCCGACCTGCAGCTCGCGGTTGTTCTTGAAGCGCTGCGCGAGGCGGATGTCGACGCGCAGGTTCTCCGCGCCGAGGTTCTGGTTCGGGTCGAAGACCTGGATGTCCTCGCGGCCGTTCTGCACCTCGCGCGTCCACCGCGGGTAACGCGTGTAGCCGACCGACGCGCGGTAGCCGAGGTCGCCGTCGCGCCCCGTGGCCCACGCCGAGCCGTAGCCCTGGCCGGTGTCGCCGTAGCCGACGCGGAAGCCCGTGCGGCCCTCGCCCGGCGCGATGGTGATGATGTTGACGACGCCGGCGAACGCGTTGGCGCCGTAGAGCGCGGAGCCAGGGCCCCGCACGACCTCGATGCGCTCGATCTGGTCGACGTCGATCGAGAGCGTCTCCCAGAACGTCGAGCCGAGGATGTCGAGGTACGCGGGCCGCTGCCCGTTGATGAGCACGAGCAGCTTGTTCGCGAGGCGGCTGTTGAAGCCGCGCATCGAGACGTTCGTGTCGCCGCCCGTGATTTGCATGACGTCCATGCCGGGCACACGACGCAAGAGCTCGGGGATGCGCGTGATGCCCGAGAGGCGGATGTCCTGCCGCGTGATGATGGTCGTGGAGTTCGGCGAGTCGAGCGGGCTCTGGGCGCCGCGCGAGGCCGTGATGACGGTCTCGCGGTAGACGTCCTCGTCGCGCGCCTTGCCGACGAGCTTGTTCACGTCGGCCTGCGCCTGCGCGTCGCCGGGCTTGGTGTCGCCGGGCTTCGTATCGCCAGGGGTATCGCCGGGCTTGGTGTCGCCGGGCTTCGTATCGCCGGGCTTGGTGTCGCCGGGTTTCGTATCGCCGGGCTTGTCTTCCCCGGGTTTGGCGTCGCCGGGTTTGGTGTCGCCCTCGTTGGTCTTCGCCGGCTCGGTGGTCTTGGTCTGCTCGGCGCGCTGCAGGGCGAGCTTCTCTTCGAGCTGCTTCAGGACCTGCGCGGACTCGGCGCGGTCGGGCGGATCGGACGCGACGTACTGCTTGTACGCGTTGATGGCCTGTTCGAGGTTGCCGGCCTCGGCGTGCGCGCGCGCGATGTTGAAGAGGACGTTCGGGTGCGGGAGGATTTCCTGCGCGCGCTCGAGCTCCTTGATGCCCTCGGGGTAGTTGCCCTTGCTGATGAGCTCCATGCCCGCGCGGAAGTGCCGTCGCGCCTCGGTGCGCGCGTCGGCCATCGCAGGGCCCGCGGCGAGGGCCGTGGCGCAGGCGAGGGCGAGCGCGACGAGCGCGCGCGAGCGGCGCGAGCGTCGTGGTTCCTTGGAGGCAGAGGGCGCGTCACGGTGGGCGGATGAGGGCTCGGACGACATGGCGGTTCCTCGGGGGCAAACCGCACTCTACACGAGCATTCACCCGCCCTGATCGCCATTTCGGCGGAGCACGCGCGTCAGTAAGGATTGCCTTTGTAAGGGTCCGGCTTGTAGTTCGGATCCTTGTTCCCGCCGGTCTTCGTCGTGGCGGGCGCGGTGCGCACGGTGCCCGCGGCGGCGTCGAGCGTGACCTTCACCTTCTCCTCGACGACCGTGACCTTGATGGTCTTCGACTGGTAGCCCTTCTTCGACAGCGTGAGGCTGTGCACGACGTCGGCGGCGGCGCCGGCGCCGCGGAACGTCACGTCGCAGGGCGTGCCCCCGCAGAGCGTCTCGTTGCCCTCCATGACGCTCGCGCCGGAAGGATCACTCTCGATGTGCACCACGCGATCGCCGGGACGCGCGGGCGTCTGCGGCGCGGCCTGCGTGGGCGTGGGCGGCGGCGTCGTCGCGGGCGAGGCGCTCCCCGCCGTCGTCTCGCCGGAGCCGCGCGTCTGCGTGAGCGTGATGATGATGCCCACGAAGCCGAGCACGAGCACGCCCGTGATCAACATGAAGCGCCGCTTGCCGCTCTGGCCGGCGAGCGTGTCGGGGTCGGGCAGGGACATCGGCTGCGAGGCCGCGAGCGGATCGGGGAGCGTGCTCGGGCTGCTGAAGCCGAGCGCCGCAGGGCGCGCGCCGGAGAGCGAGAGCGACGAGAGCGACGTCGAAGGGCCGCTGTCCCCAGGCGGACCCGAGGGGCGGCGCATCGGGCCCGAGAGGCCGGTCGTGTCGCCGGGCGGGAGGCTGTCGAGGTTCCGCGCGCGGAACGCGCCGGTATGCGCGTAGGGCTGGTACGGCCCCGTCATCATCTCCTCGGCGCCGCCGCCACAACGCTTCAGCGCAGAGAGCAGCTCGTCCATGCTCGCGAAGCGGCGCTGCGGATCTTTCTCGAGACAGCGGAGGACGATCGCCTCCATCTCCTCGGAGATCACGAGGTTCGGGTTGTAGTGGATCATCGGCGGCGGCAGGTCGTTCACGTGCGCCATCAGCGTGCCGACGCCGGGGCCCTTGTCGAAGGGCACCTTGCTGCAGAGCATCTCGTAGAGCATCACGCCGAGCGAGTAGATGTCGGTGCGCGCCGAGACCTCCGCGCCCACGATCTGCTCGGGCGCCATGTACTTCGGCGAGCCCATGAACAGGCCTTGCTGCGTGAGGTCCTCCGCCTCGCCGGTCACGTCCTTGACGAGGCCGAAGTCGAGGACCTTGACGTTGTCCCGTTCGTCGCCGTGTTGCGCCAGGAGCACGTTGCCCGGCTTGAGATCCCGGTGCACGACGCCGATCTGGTGCGCCTCGCGCAGCGAGCGGCAGATCTGCCGGGCGATGTGGCAGGTGCGGCCCTCGGCGAACGGGCCTTCCTCGCGCAGCACGCGGTGGAGCGTCTTGCCGTCGACGAACTCCATCGCGATGTAATAGATGTCGTCGCTCTGCCCGTAATCGAACACGGTGACGGTGTTCGGGTGCGTGAGCTTCGCGGCGATCGACGCTTCGAGGAAGAAGCGCTTGTGGAACTCCGGATCGCGGTCGCCCTCGTACTTCGGGGAGAGGACCTTCAAGGCGCAGATGCGTCCGAGCGGCGCTTGCTCGGCCCGGTACACCTTGCCCATGCCGCCGCGGGCGATGACGCCGACGATCTTGAAGCGACCGCCGATGGTCATCCCGATGAGGGGATCCGGCGCGGCCCCCTTCGGGTCATCGACGCCCTCCGCCTGCTGGTCTTGTCGGGACGCGCCCATATGTGGAACCTGGGCCATCGGGTTTGGATCCTCGGCGAGCGGCGGCCCCCAAAGGCACGCTCGGGTGCGCACAAAGTCTGCCGGTCGCGCGCTCTTGTGTCAATTCTGCTGACCACCTGCCCCGGTGAGGAGGGCGAGGGGGGTCAGCCGAGCGAGGTTCGTCCGGGGGGCGTGGGGGTCGAGGGAACGACCTGCCCCGAAGCAGGGCCCGGGCCCGGCGGCGGCGTCGAGGGGTTGATGGGCGCCCGCGGCGCCGAGGGCGGCGCGTCCGCCACGACGGCGTCGGGGAGGGTGATTTCCATCCCGACCCCGCGCGGCATGGGCGCAGCCTTGGGGATCACCGGAACCTGCACGGAAGGCGGAGTCACGGCGAGCATCGCAGGCGTGCTCACCTTGCCCGAGGCCAGCGGGCGCGTGTCCGAGCCCTCCACGAGCACACCGTCGACCTCCATCATGAGCGTCGCAGACGTGACCACGATGTGCCGGCCGAGGCGCTTGACGAGCAGGACCGCGCGCGCGCCGGCCGACCATCGCGGCAGGACACGCGCCTTGTCGGACTCCTCGTCGACGAGCCACCCGACGAGCTCCGAGCCGACGAGCTGGGACGACGTCGCGGCCACGAGCTTGCCCGCGACCAGGCGATATCGGCTGTTCTTCGTCTCGAAGACACGATCACCGGCCACGTCCGGGCGTAGCCTTCCCTCGAGGAAGGCGTCGATGCTCACGCGGACGACGCGATCGCTGTCGGGCTCGAGGAAGTTCATGACGCCTCCCATGGGGGCACCCCGTCCTGCCTCGATTATCACGCCCTGTCACGGAGATACATCCCCCGACGTGCGGATGCCGAGAGACCATCCGGCCGGCGTTCGGCCGCATGGTCTCCCGGGCTACCACTTGCGCGGGATCCGCAGGAGATCAGGGAACGCGGGCCACGACTGCGAGGACCGTGTCCATGCCACGTTGCCCGGCTACCCAGAGCCGATCCTGGTCGTCCGTGAAGAAGGGGAGCGACGCGCCGGGCGTGGCCGCCGAGAGGAAGACGCCGGGCGTGCCCTCGGCGACGACGGCCCCGTTCTCCACGCGGTAGCGCTGCGCGACGACGTCGAGCGCGTCGAAGGTCGTTCCGTCGACGGGCTGGAACGCGAGCACGCCGGCGTCATCCGCGCCGGGCGCGATCGCGGCGAGGCTGCCCGCGTACCCCGGCAGCTTGAAGAGCGACGCGCCGGCCGTGGGCCCCGTGCCCCGCGCGACCTTCTCCGCCGCGTACCCGCGCGCATCTTGATCGCCGTTCGCCTCCGACATGATCACGAAGACGTTGCCCGCGTGATCCGCGGCGATGGGGCCGGACGCGACGCCGAACGTGTCGACCGGCAGCGGCGCGCTGCACGTCATGTCGCCGTCGGGCACGAGCCGGGGCATCGACGCTGCCGTGCCGCAGGCGTCGGCCGCGTAGAGCGCGTTCGTCTTCGTCGCAGCGTCGTTCACGGCCGAGATCCCCGTGTAGAGCAGCCGCCCGAGCGTCCCGTCGCCCACGCCGACGCCCGCGTAGAACCCGTTTACCGGGTAACGCGCCGCGACGAGCGTGCCGTCGAGCAGGACGATCTCGCCCGTGAGATCGGAGGCCGTGTACGAGATGACCGTCCAGTCGAAGAAGGGCAGATCGATCGCTTGAGCTCCAAGGAACGTCATCGCTGGGTTCTTCGTGTCGACGTCGTTCGTCGTGAGGGTGAGCTTGCCTGTCGCACCGGCGGGCGGCGTGAGGCGCTCGATCGTCACGGAGCCGGGCGCGGGCGCGGGGCTCACCGCGACCGGGCCGCCGTGGCGCCCCCACGTCGAGGGCGCGCCGACGACCGCGTCGGATTCGTAGAGCCCGACGACGCAGAACCCTGCGTCCTTCACGGTGAAAAGATCTGCGTACGTCGAAGGGTCGAGGCACGCGCTGCCACCCCCACCACCCGCGCCGCCATTCCCACCCGCGCCGCCGCTCCCACCGCTGCCGCCGTTGCCGCCGCTGCCGTTCCCGTCGTCGCTGCACGCGACCAACATCAAGCTCGCGCCGAGCGCGAGGGCGAGCGCGAGCCGCGTGCTCAGTCGGCGTTTCGATTCGTCGTTCATGTTCGTCTCCGTATGGGCGACACACCCGCGCCCTCGGGTCTCGTGGGCGGGATCGAACGATCCCGCCGAAGAGCGGCGCCGGCGTGGGCATGGACGGAGAGACACGGACGCGAGGGCCCCCCCGCCGCATGCTCCACCCCGGAGACCGCGATCGGGCCTCGACGCAGCAGGTTTCCTGGCTCCCGGATCGTCCTCGGGCGGACCTTCCCACGCGTTCGCGCCTCCCTGGCTCGCACCAGCGAGGCGCTCTTCGCGCAGTGGTTCTTCCGCCTTCGTCCCCGGCTACAGTGGCGGGGGCCGCGCCGGCATGATCACCGGCTTCCCTGTTGTCCGGCGCGCGCGTTCGATGAGCCTTCGCTCGGCGCACGCGCGCGCCCACTGCTCGAGATCGGCGGGCCCCTGAACTTGCATCCCGGGGTCCGCACGGGGCGGCGTAGGCGATGAACGAGCGTGCAGTCAAGAAGAGGTTCATCGACCGGAGCGCTCGCTCACTCGATGGCCTTTCGGGCGTGGGGAGGCGGCCACGGGGGGGCCACAATGGACAGGGGAGGGGGGTACGTACGAGAGGGGCCACGGGCCACCCGGACCACGAGATGGGCCCGGACCGACCCCGAAACCGCGGAAAACGCTTGTTCGCGCGGGGAAGGTACTCGTTCTTGAAAAGGACTCGTTGCGCTCTCGCCCGAGATGGACGACGCTTGTGGGAAACCAGCACCGTCCCGACCCACTGGGCAACGAGGCGGCTGACCCTCTTCTCGTCGTGACCAACAGAACTCCTCCCCCCCCGATCACTCCCGGAACGGTCATCAACGACCGCTATGAAATCCGACTAAGCCTCGGCAAGGGTGGCATGGGCGAGGTCTTCCTCGCATTCGACCGTTCGACGCAGCAAGAGGTCGCGCTGAAGGTCGTGCGCGAGGAATCGCGCATGCCTGGCGACGACGAGGCGCTGCGGCAAGAGCTCTTGCTCGCGCGATCGGTCGCCCATCCCAACGTGTGCAAGGTCTTCGATCTCGCCCCGAGCCTCTGGGGGCCCATCCTCGTGATGGAGAAGATCGCCGGACAAACCCTCCACACGCACATCCGGAAGAAGAAAGCTCAAGGCGGCTACACCGCTGACGAGTTCCGGAAGATCGCGGCGGAGGTGTGCAGCGGCCTCGCGGCGATCCACGCGCAGGGCCTCGTGCACGGCGATCTCAAGCCGGGCAACGTGATGGTGAGCGAAGGCCGCACCGTCATCCTCGACTTCGGCTTCGCGCAGGAGCGCGCCCGCGCCTCGGCGCGTCGCCCTGGGGCGCCTCCGGACGGCGGCACGCCCAACTACATGTCGCCCGAGCGCCTGCGGAACGGCGGCGCCAGCGTCGACGACGACGTCTACGCCATGGTGCTCACGCTCTGGGAGATGTGGACCTGCCGCGTCCCCGAGCCGGGCTACAAGCCGCGCGCGCGGCCCATGCGCCAGCAGATCATGTTCGACGTGCCCGCGGGCCTGGCGACCGACGAGGTCAAGCAGATCTTCCGCGGCATGAACGAAGACCCGACGATGCGCCCCCAGGCGCGTCACCTCCGGTTCTTCAACCCGACGCAGCTCACGACGAGCCCGATCCAGCTCCCGCGCGAGCGGCTCGAACCCGGGCCTCCGCCGGGCCGCGCCCAGACCGCCGCGTTCACGCCCGGCGCGCAGTCGCTGCTCATCACGTACGCGACGAACGCGCCGGAGATCGTCGGGCAGATCCTGCCCCTCGACAAACCGATCATGACGCTCGGCCGTCGCGCCGATCAGGACCTCGTGATCCCCGAGGCCACGGTGAGCGGCCAGCACGCGCTGCTCCGTTGCCAGTCGGGCTCGTGGACGATCGAGGACCTCGGCAGCACGAACGGCAGCTACGCGGAGTTCGGCTTCGAGCGCAAGAGCCAGATCACCTTCATGCACAACGGCGAGGTCCAGGTCGGCGAGTGCCGCCTGAAGCTCGTCAGCTTCGGCCCCGAGTCGCCCTCGCACAAGCGCGCGCGCCAGTACCTCGCGAAGCGCGATGGCCTCACGGGCTTGCTCGTGCGCGAGCACCTCATGAAGGCCATCGACGAGGACGGGCTCTTCGCCGAGTGGGCCGAGGTGAACGTGCAGGTCGCGCGGTACGAGCTGCGCGGCCCGAACCGGCAGGTGAGCGAGAGGCCGACGATCCTCGAGATGCTCGCGCTGCGCAAGGCGGCCCAGCGCGTCGTCGACCTGACGGAGATGCTCATGCTGAGCCTCACGCCCGTCGTCGCCGGCCGCACCGGGCCGCTCAAGTTCGTGGTGTCGATGGTCGGCCACTCGCTCGAAGAGGCCCGCCACGTCGTCGAGCAAGTCCTCTCCCAGGTGCAAGGCACGCTGCCGGACTCACTCGAGCTCACCGCCACCATCGTCAAGGGCGAGCCGGGTCGACCGGCCCGGACCCTCCTCGACTAACCCCGTGATTTCCCGGTGAAGAACTTCGGCCGACGATGATCAGGCCCCCGCTGTCGTCGAGCCCGCCGTCGCAGCCGTCTCCGTACCGTTATCTCGGTCGCGGCGGGGGCGAGCGGCCCGTGCGCATGCAGATCATCTTCGCGCTCGTCGCGGGGATGATCCTGGTCGCCGTTCCTCTGTACCTGTGGCGCGGCCCGCGGCCGGACTCGATCCCCTCGGCCGACGCGGCCGTCGCGGACGCAGGCACGACGGACGCGAGTGCGCCGGTCTTCGTGGTCGATGCGGGCCCGCCGCCGGTCACCCTCTCCTCGTTCACCACGATTCGTTGCGAGAACCCGGGGCCCGGGAAGACCCCACCGGAGCGGTGCGATCACGTTACCTTCTTCGAGGACGGCCTCGCCCGCGCCATCCGCGAGAACACAGCGTGCGCGCCCACCGGAAAGTCGCAAACCACCGTGAGCTTCGTGCTGGAGATGGACTTCCGCACGAAGAAGACGAACCTCTTCGTCGGCAAGTCGTCGAGCATCAAGCGCGACAAAGCGAAGGAGCTCCTCCGCTGCGTCAAGCGTGCGATGCCGAAGCCCGACTGGCCCACGATCCCGCACCAGTACGTCCGCTACAAGGTGAACGTCGTCGCGACGTATCCGGCCGCAGACAACAAACTCTCGCTCTAGTCCTCGCGGCCCTCTTCGTTTCGTCGTTCTCCTCGTCCCTCGCGGGGGCGGCCGAGGAGAGCGACGAAGCGCCGCCGTCGCCCGCGTACTCGCCGTACGAGCGTGAGACGATCAAGGCGGTCCTCGCGGCGCAAGGCAAGACGATCGACGAGTCGCCCGAAGGCAAGACCATCGAGGCCATCGACGTCGTCACGCTCGACGTCATCGAGCAGCGCGATCCGGTCCCGAACTTCGTCAACATCTTCCACGCCACGACGCGCAAGTACATCGTCCGCCGCGAGGTCCTCCTCGAGCCGGGGCAACCGTACAAGCAGGAGCTCGCCGACGAGACGGGCCGGAACCTCCGCAACATCCCGCAGTTCTCGCTCGTGCTCGTGTTCGCGGCGCGCGGCAGCAAGCCCGATCGCGTGCGGCTCCTCGTCGTCACGAAGGACGTCTGGAGCCTGCGCGTCGGCCTGGGCTACCGCTTCGCCTCCGGCCGCCTCGAGTACCTGCTCGTCCAGCCGAGCGAAGAGAACCTCTTCGGCACGCACCACTCCGCGCTCGTGCAGGCGTACTTCCAGCCCGAGACGTACGCCCTCGGCGCGCGTTACTCGATCCCGCGCGTCGGCGGCAGCCGCATCCTCTTCCGGGCCGAGGGCAACGTCGTCTGGAACCGCGAGAGCGGCAACCCCGAGGGATCCTTCGGCGCGCTCACCTACGGCCAGCCCCTCTACTCCACCCGCGCCGAGTGGTCGTACCTCGCGCAGATCACGTGGCGCTACGAGATCGATCGTCGTTACGTCGGCGGCCGGCTCGCTGCCTTCGACGCGAAGTCCACGGAGCAGGAAGATGCGATCCCCTTCCGCTACCGCGCCGACGTGCTCGCGGGCACGTACACGCTCACGCGATCCTTCGGCCTGCGCAACAAACACGACTACAGCGTCGGCCTCGAGGTGAGCCGCCGCGTCTATCGGCAGGACGATCTCTCTCGTTACGCGCCCGAGGCCGCGCGCGAGTTCGTCGACTTCGCCGTGCCGCGCAGCGACACGCGCATCGGACCCTTCGCGCAGGTGCGCGCTTACTCGACGCGCTTCATGCGCGTGCTCGACTTCAACACGCTCGGCTTGCAGGAAGACATCCGGCTCGGCCACGACCTCATCCTGCGCGTCTACCCTGTCTTCGCCGGGATCGGATCGAGCCGCGACTTCTTCGGCGCCATGGCTTCGGCGAGCTACACGGCGCCGATGGGCGACGGCATCGCGCGCGTCTTTGCCGAGGGGATCGTCGAGGCGGAGCCGGAGCGCATCGCCGACGCCTCGCTCGAAGCCGGCGTGCGGATCCAGACCCCGCGTACGGGCATCGGCCGCCTCGTCCTCGACGCGCGCCTCCTCCGGCGCTTCCGCAACTACATGAACCGGCGCACCGTGCTCGGCGGCGACACGCGGCTGCGCGGCTACACGACGCTCGCGTACATCGGCTCCGACGTGCTCACGTACAACCTCGAGTACCGCGCGCGCCCCTTCCAGCTCTTCTCCTTCCAGCTCGGCCCCGTCGCGTTCTTCGACGCCGGCGACGCGTTCGACGGCTTCGAGGAGATGCGCATGAAGCACTCGGTCGGCGTGGGGCTGCGCGCCGTCTTCCCGCAGCTCGATCGCTCCGTCATGCGTGTCGACTGGGGGTTTCCTTTGACGCGCGCGTTCGCCCCCGAGGGCCCGTTCCCGGGCCAGTTCGTCGTCACGTTCCAGCAGGCCTTCCAGATGCCTCAGATCCCGCTGCGCGCGACCGACTTCTAGCGCCGCGTGGCCTGCGCCGATCGGATCCGCGCGACATGCGCGTCGAACGATGCTCGCAGCGAACCCGGGACCGGCTCCTTCTGCAGCGCCTCCAGCGTGGCCGCGCGTTCGCGGCCTGCGTGGATCGCGTGCCATGCCTGCTCGAGTGCGCGCCGGACGCGCGTCACGTCGTCCATCGGCGCGTCTTTGTCCTTCGGCGTTCGGAGCGGCGCGTCAGCGCGGCGCGTGTGAAACGCGAGCGCGGCCTCCGAGCGCGCGCGGTATCGACCTGCCTCGAACGTCGCGACCAACAGGAACGCGGGCTGGATCGGATCGTCGGCCGGTAAGGCCACGCGCCCGATGAGATCGAGGTGTCCGTCCTCGTCGACGTCGGCGACCTCCGTCGGCACGAGCGTCATCTCGACGTTGTACTGCGCCGATCCCGTCGGAAGAATCTGATGCACCTCGAGCGCGCCGCTGCCTCCTCGCAGCACCACGTCGAGCGTTCCATCCCCGTTGAGATCCGTGAGCGCGCGAAACGCGCCGTCCTCGTAGTCGCCGCTCGTGCCGGGGACGAGCGCGGGGACGAGCTCCGTCGCGTGCTGTCCTGCGTCGCGTGGTCCCACGGCCAGCACGACGCCGTGCACCGTGGCTGCTCGCACCGCGAAGGTTTTTCTTCCGAGGATGTCGACGCCTTCGTAGCCGCGGACGACCACGGTGCCGCCTCCGCGCGGCATCTTGGCGCGGATCTCCGACGTCTTTTGCAGGCCGAGGGGCGCCGTCTCCGCGTCGATCGTTGAGAGCTGCGCCTCGATGTCGGGCGCCGCGGCGAACGCCGTGATGGGGGGCATTTCTCCGCCTCCCCAGGGCGAGACCCGATGATCCGAGGTGCACCCCGAGAAACCGATCGACGCCACGAGGACGAACAACCGCGCTGCCTTTTCTGCTACCGTTCGCCCTCGCATGCGCCTCTTGATCGCCGACAAGATGGACACCCAGGCGCTCGAGGAGCTCCGCATCCTGGGTGTCGAGATCATTTCCCGCCCGGAGCTTACCAAGGACACGTTGCCCGCGGCCCTCGACGGCATCGGCATCCTCGTCGTCCGTTCAACGGAGGTGACGGCACGCGCCATCGAGGCGGGCCGCCAGCTCAACCTCATCGTGCGCGCGGGCGCCGGTGTGAACACGATCGACGTCGCCGCCGCGAGCGCGCGTGGAGTGTACGTCGCGAACTGCCCCGGCAAGAACGCGATCGCCGTCGCCGAGTTGACGATGGGCCTCGTGGTCGCGCTCGATCGCCGCATCGTCGATGCGACCACCGATCTGCGCGCGGGAAAGTGGGAGAAGACCCGGTATGCGCAGGCGGAGGGGCTCTACGGCCTTCGCATCGGCGTCGCGGGCCTCGGCGCCGTCGGCCGCGAGGTCTTGAACCGCGCGCGTGGCTTCGGCCTCGAGCCGCATGCCTGGTCGCGCTCGCTCTCGCAGAACAAGGCGCAGCGGCTCGACGTCGGCTTCGCCCGCAGCCTCGAAGAACTCGCGTCGCGCTCGCACGTGCTCACGATTCACCTCCCGCTCGACAGCCGGACGCGCGGCATCGTGGGTCGCAAGGTGCTCGAAGCGCTGCCGGACGGAGCCATCGTGGTGAACACGGCGCGCAGCGAGGTGATGGACTACGAGGCGCTCGAGGACGTGATCGCGAAGAAGGGCTTGCGTGTCGGCCTCGACGTGTTCCCGAACGAGCCGGATCGCGGCACGGGCACGATCGAGCCGCGCATCTTCGGCCGGGGCATCGTGTACGGGACGCCGCACATCGGCGCGTCGACCGAGCAAGCGCAGCGGGCGATCGCGATGGAGACCGCGCGTATCATCCGCGCCTTCATGACCGAGGAGACCGTGCCGAACGTGGTGAACATCTGCGCCACCTCGCCCGCTCGGTACGTCGTCGTGATTCGCATGCTCGACAAGGTGGGCGTCCTGGCGAACACGCTGAGCGTGCTCAAGCGTCACGGCATCAACATCGAGGAGATTTCGAACACCGTCTTCGACGGCGCGCTCGCGACGTGTACGAAGATGCGTGTCTCTGGACGGCCGAGCGACGCCTGCATGAAAGAAATCGCGGCGTTCGACGAAGTCCTCCACGTGGACGTGGTATCGTTGCCAAACCTCGCCTAGCGAGGCCACGCCTGCCCGCCCCGGAGGCCGCTTCACTGCGGATTTTCCTGGGTTTTTCGCTCGTGCGCGGTGGGCGTCCATGCCCCCTTGCGTATCCGCCCAGGTTCGTTTAGAGTCACCCCGACAAAACTAGGCGGATCCGCGGAGCCGGATTCCCAAGTTTGGGAATCGGCTCTTTTTTTTTCGCTTGGGCCCTCGCGCGGCGGGCGCCCTTGGCGAAGACGGTCTTTCGCCGCGCGGGGCCTCGCGCCCGTCCTCTCAGGCATGCAGCAAGCGTCGAACGAGCAAACCAGCAAGAAGACCATCGATTTCGACCGTATCCGCGCGGCCGTGGGACCCGTGCTGGAGACGCACGGCGTGGTGCTCGTGGATGTCGAGTGGTTCACCGACCAGGGGACGTGGACCTTGCGCTTGACGATCGAGCGCGAGGGCTTGCAGGACTCGTCGGATCCGGCTGGGGGCGTGTCGCTTGACGACTGCGCCGAGGTCTCGCGGGACGCCTCGACGGCGCTTGACACGGACGACGACGTGATCCCGCACCACTACAGCCTCGAGGTGTCCTCCCCCGGGCTCGAGCGGCGCTTGAAGAACCTTTCGGATTTTCGGCGATTCCGCGGCAAATTGGCGCGTGTGAAGCTCGCTCGGCCGGCGCCCGACGGCCAGAGCCTTCTACGCGGCGAGATCGCGGAGGCGCCGGACGACAAGATCGCCGTCGTCGTCGACGGCAAGCGGATCGAAGCGCCTTTCGCGGATGTCGTGGAGGCGCGACTCGTGTTCGAGCTCGTGACGCAGTCGAAGAAGCAGAAGAAGAGCACGCGCGCGGACAAGGCGAAGCAAAGCGGTAACCGGTAGTTGAGATCAGGAGAGCGAGCAGCCATGGCAACGATGGGAGCGACGCCCACCGTGGATACGAGCCTCGGGGCGATCCTCGAGCAGGTCGCGAAGGAGAAGGGCATCGACCGGAAGATCCTCGTCGAGACGATCGAGGCGGCGATCTTGAAGGCGGCCCAGAGCGTCTTCGGACCGACGCGCGAGCTCGAGGCGCGGTTCAACGAGGACAGCGGCCAGGTCGACCTCTTCCAGTACATGACCGTCGTCGAGGACGTGGCCGAGCCCGAGCGCGAGATTTCGCTCGCCGACGTGGAGAAGCACAAGCTCGACGCGACGCTCGGCGAGGAGCTCGGCTTCCAGGTCTTCTGGCGTCCCGAGGATGCCGAGAAGGCGCGCGAGCAGGACAAGGAGTTCGGCGACATCCTGAAGCTCAAGGCCGGGCGCACGACGTTCGGCCGCATCGCCGCGCAGACGGCGAAGCAGGTGCTCCTGCAGCGTGTCCGCGACGCCGAGCGCGACCTCATCTTCAACGAGTACAAGGACCGGAAGGGCGAGCTCATCCGGGGCATCGTTCGGCGCTTCGAGAAGGGCAACAACATCATCGTCGACATCGGCAAGACCGAAGGGATCCTGCCGTTCCGAGAGCAGACGCCGCGCGAGACGTACCGGCCGGGCGATCGCATCGTCGCCTACGTGAAGGACATCGATCGCGAGGCGCGCGGGCCGCAGGTGATCTTGTCTCGGTCCGATCCGCGCCTCGTGGAAAAACTCTTCGAGGCCGAGGTGCCCGAGATCTACGAGGGCATCGTGCGGATCGTCTCGGTCGCCCGCGAGCCGGGCGCGCGATCGAAGATCGCAGTGACGTCGCGCGATGCGGACGTGGATCCGGTGGGCGCGTGTGTCGGCATGAAGGGTTCGCGCGTGCAGGCGGTCGTGCAGGAGCTCCGCGGCGAGAAGATCGACATCGTGCCCTTCGATCGGGATCCGGCGCGTTACGTCATCGCCGCGATCCAGCCGGCCGAGGTGCACAAGGTCATCGTCGACGAGGCGGACGGGCGCATGGAGCTCGTCGTGCCGGACGAGAAGCTCTCGCTCGCGATCGGCAGGAAGGGCCAGAACGTCCGGCTCGCCGCGCAGCTCACGAACTGGAAGCTCGACATCATCAGCGAGTCCAAGTTCAAGCAGATGGAGGAGGAGGCGATCCACGCGCTCCAGCAGATCGACGGCGTGTCGGAGTCGATCGCGAAGTCGATGTACCGGCTCGGCTTCCGGGCGCTCGAGGAGGTCAGCGAGGCGGCCGTCGAGGAGCTCGCGGCGATCCCTGGGCTCGGCGGCGCCGAGGTGGCCGAGCGGATCAAGACGCAAGCCGACACGACCATGGAGCGGCTGCGTCAGGAGCGTATCCGGGCCGCGAGCATGCGGACCGAGCCGCTCACGGATCGCGAGCGCTTGATGTTCATTCGTGGCGTCGGCGATCGGACCGTGGGCCTCCTCGAAGAGGCAGGCTACAAGACCGTGGAGGACATTCTTCGCGAAGACGAGGACCGGCTGGCGATCCGGACCGGCCTCGGCATCAAGAAGGCCCGGGCGATCCGGCAAGGCGCACGGGACTTCGTGGAGAGCGAGCAGAAGGTGCTCGAGGCGGGCCGCGCCGACGCGAGGCGCGCCGCAGTGGCGGCTTCGACAAAGCAGGCGTAAGAGGGCGCGGCTCGTCTTTCGCGGACGAGCCAAACTCCGAGAACGAAACGGACGATGGTGGAAGCACGGACAGAGACAGAACGAGCGACGCCGCAGGCGGACCGAGAAGGTTCGTCGCG
This sequence comes from Polyangium fumosum, assembly GCF_005144585.1. Lineage (GTDB taxonomy): Bacteria > Myxococcota_A > Polyangia > Polyangiales > Polyangiaceae > Polyangium > Polyangium fumosum. Next base: position 28,898 of record NZ_SSMQ01000037.1, read on the forward strand.
GGTGCGCACGTGTGTCGGCTGCGGAGAGCGGGTGGAAATCCCGCGCTCCGGGGCGGCGCTGTCCGTGCTCGTCCGTCTCGTGCTGGGCCCCGGCGGCGAGGTCGCGGTGGACGCGGCGGGCGGCGGCTTCGGTCGCGGCGCGCACGTGCACCCGAGGCCGTCCTGCGTCGAGAAGGCGGCGCAGCGGGGGCTCGCGCGGGCAGCCAAGGGCAAGGTGAGTTTGCTCTGGGACGAAGCGTCCGAGCCGTCGGGCGAGGAGACGGCAGCGTCGGGGACGACGTCGTCGGGCAAGCTCGTCCCGCTCGATGCGGGCTCGCTTTCCCGGGCGATCATGCGCGCGCTGGATCGGCGGGTGCAAGGGCTCGTGGTCGCGGCGGCCCGGGCGCGCAAGGTCGCGCTCGGGGCGGACGCGGTGACGGGCGCCGACGGGCGGGGCGAGGCGGAGCTCATCGTGGTCGCGACCGACGCGGCCGCGGGATCGGAGCTCTCGGCCGTGCGTCGCGCGGTCTCCGAGGGGCGCGCGATCGCCTGGGGGACGAAGAAGGTGTTGGCTACGTTGTGCTCTGCCGCTGCGTCGTCGAAGCGCGCGGAAGGGCTCGCTGTCGTGGCGATCATGGATGATCGGATCGCGGCGGCGCTTCGAGAGGCCGTACAAACGGCCTCCGGGCTCGCCGCGCCACCGTTGGAAGGTGCGGCGGCGAGCCGCAAGCGCCATGATGCGAGGCGCCCCGGTGGTACCGGGCAGCAGTCCTCGGAAAGGTCCACGCCGAAGGATGCGGGCGGCGGGATCGATGGAGATGGGGCGCGGTCCGGTCAGGATCGTCGTGCGGACGGGTGAGTCGGGTTTGTCGTTACTGGAGCGAGGTGCATGAGCAAAGTTCGGGTGTACGAGGTCGCTAAACAGCTAAACATGGATCAGAAGACGCTGGTCGCGCTCTTCCAGTCCATGGGTATCGGCGACGTGCGCAACCACATGAGCGCGGTCGAGAGCGATGTGGTGGAGCGCGTGAAGCGCCATCTGGAGCGGCAAAAGGCGCCCGAGGTGGTCGAGGAACGGATCCGTCCGACGGTCGTGAAGCGCCGCGCGCGGGGCGCCGAAGGCGAGACCTCCGGCCCCGAGCCGACGACGACCCCCGCACGTGCCGCCGCTCCTGCCATCCCACCCGCGCGCGCCTCCGCTCCGTCCGCCGCTCCCGCCCCGACGAGCCCGACGTCGACGGCCGCAACGCCCGCCGCGCCGAGGACCGCGCAAGCACCGGCGCCGGTCGTCGAGGCCGCGAAGCCTGCTCCCGCGCCCGCTCCCGAGAAGCCCGCAGCGACGCAGACGGCGCCCGCCCAGCCGGTGGAACGTGAAGCGAAGGAAGCGCGCGAGGTTGCTCCGCCCGCGGCGCCCCCTGCTCCGGCCCCGGTCGCGGCGGCGGAGCCCCCGAAGCCCGTCGCCGTCGAGAAGGCACCGGAGGCGCCCGCGCCGAAGCCCGTGGAGGCGGCACCCCCGCCGCCGGTCGAGGCTCCGAAGCCCGCGCCTGCGGTTGCCGCCGAGGCCCCGAAGCCCGCTCCGGCCGAGCCCGCGTCCGCCCCGAAGGCGGCCGAGCTCGCGCCTGCGCCGAAGGCCGTCGAGGCGCCGAAGGCCGAGGAGCCTGCCAAGCAGGTCGCAGCGCCCGCCGAGGCCCCGAAGGCCCCGCCGGCCGCTCCGGCGACGACGCCTGCCCCGAAGGCGGCCGAGCCTGCGCCTGCGCCGAAGGCGGCTGCCGAGGCGCCGAAGAAGGCCGAGGAGCCGGCAAAGCCTGCGCCTTCCGAGGCGCCGAAGCCGGCCGCGGCTCCGCCGTCGCAGCAGCCGCAGCGGACCGCGGGGGGGGCGCCGCAGGGGCCGTCCAAGCCCACGGCGCCGCCTCCGGCCACGACGCGCTCGCCCGCGCCGGGTCCGGGTCGTACGCCGCCGCCGAGCGCGCCGCCGCCGGCTCGCACGGCGCCCGCGTCGTCGGTGCCGCCGCCGCGCAAGCCTTCGGACACGCCGTCCTCGGTCCCGCCGCGTCCGTCGTCCCCGCCGAAGACGGGCATCGACGTGTGGCAGGGCCGCCCCGGCGTCCCGATGCCGGCCGCGCAGCGCACGAGCACGCCGCGTCGTACGACGTACGATCCGCGCGCCCAGGCGCCGCAGCCGGGTCGGCCTGGTATGGGCTTCGGTCCGCAGACGGGTCGTCCGGGGCAACCGGGCGGACCGCGCAGCGGCGGCCCGCAGCGCCCGGGCATGGGTGGCTTCCGGGGTCGTCCGGGCGGGCCTCCGATCCAGCAGCGGCGCGGCCCGGCGCAGGTCTCCACGCAGGAGATGGCCTCCCACAAGAAGGTCGTCAAAATCGAGGAGCAGGTCAGCCTGCAGGCGCTCGCCGCGAAGATGAGCGTGAAGTCGACCGATGTTCTCCTGAAGCTCCTCAGCATGGGGATGACGGGCGTGAACATCAACTCGACGCTCGACGCCGACACCGCGAAGATCGTCGCGAGCGAGTTCGGCTGGAACGTCGAGGACGTGGCGGTCAGCGAGACCCAGACGCTCGAGGACGCGACGCGCGTCGAGTCCGAGGCGGACATGGACTTCGAACTGCGTCCGCCGATCGTCACGGTCATGGGTCACGTCGACCATGGCAAGACGTCGCTGCTCGATCGGATCCGCAAGGCCAGCGTGGCCGAGGGCGAGGCGGGCGGCATCACGCAGCACATCGGCGCGTACCGCGTCGAGACGCCGCGCGGGACGATCGCGTTCCTCGATACGCCGGGCCACGAGGCGTTCACGGCGATGCGCGCCCGCGGCGCTTCGCTCACGGACATCGTCGTGCTCGTGGTTGCGGCGGACGACGGCGTCATGCCGCAGACCAAAGAGGCGATCTCGCACGCGCAGGCCGCGAAGGTGCCGATCATCGTCGCGGTGAACAAGATCGACAAACCGGGCGCGGATCCCGACAAGATCAAGCGCGACCTCGCGAACCTCGGGCTTCAGCCGGAGGAGTGGGGCGGCCAGACGATGTTCGTGCACGTGTCGGCGAAGACCGGGCAGAACATCGACCAGCTCCTCGAGTCGGTCATCCTGCAGGCCGAGATCCTGGAGCTCAAGGCCTACGCCAAGCGCCGCGCGAGCGCGACGGTCATCGAGGCGCTGCTCGATCGCGGCCGCGGCCCGGTCGCGCGCGTCATGATCCAGGACGGTACCCTGCGCACCGGCGACATCATCATCGCCGGCAGCGTGTGGGGCAAAGTCCGCGCGATGACGGACGAGCTCGGTCGGACGGTGGCGCATGCGGGCCCCGCGACGCCGGTCGAGGTGCTCGGCTTGAACGAGGTGCCGAGCGCAGGTGATCCGGTGCACGCGGTCAAGGACGCCAAGACGGCGGAGGAGATCGCGGAGACGCGTCGCAAGAAGGCGTCGAAGTCGCTCATCCCGCAGGACTCGCGCGTCTCGCTGGAGACGCTCACCTCGCGCCTCGCGGAGAGCGATCAGCTCGAGCTGAAGCTCATCGTGAAGGGCGACGTGCAGGGCTCGGTCGAGGCCATCTGCCATGCGCTCTCCAAGCTCTCGACGCAGAAGGTGAAGGTCACGATCGTCCACGCGGGCGTCGGTGGCATCACCGAGGGCGACGTGAACCTGGCGGTCGCATCGAAGGCGATCATCGTCGGGTTCAACGTTCGTCCTGCGGGCAAGGCCGCCAGCCATGCCGAGACCGAGGGCGTCGAGATCCGGCTCTACAACATCATCTACAACGCGGTCGACGACATCCGGTCCGCGATGGAAGGCCTCTTGCCTGCCACCAAGGTCGAGAAGCAGCTCGGCCGGGCGGAGGTTCGTCAGGTCTTCCGCGTGGCGAAGATCGGCACCGTCGCCGGCTGTATGGTGACGAGCGGGCTCGTGAAGCGGACGGCGGAGGCACGACTCATCCGCGACAACGTCGTCGTGTGGTCGGGCAAGCTCTCGGGCCTGCGTCGCTTCAAGGACGACGCGAAAGAGGTGGCCGAGGGGTTCGAGTGCGGTATCTCGCTCGAGAACTACCAGGACATCAAGGAGAGCGACGTCATCGAGTGCTTCGAGATCGAAGAGGTCAAGACGAAGCTCACCTGAGCTTCGGGAGCGACTGCGGACCCGGGTAACGCCGGCGAACGACGATGTTTGTTGGTGTGTTGAGGCTGAGGTTGGATGTACCCGGGGCGCGGTCGCTCAAGGACAAACGGAGCGTCGTCCGCTCGTTCAAGGAGCGGGTGCAAGGGCGGTTGAAGGTGGCGGTCGCGGAGGTCGGGGTCCTCGACGATCCGCGGCACGCCACCCTCGGGGTCGCGGTCGTGTCGAACTCGCACACGGTCTGTGATCAGATGATCTCGAGCGTGGTGAGCATGGCTTCTACGCTGCCGGATGCGTTGCTCGCCGATCGGGCGAGCGAGATCGTGAGCTTCGGCGAAGGCGGTCGAGGGGTCGTGGGCGGGATCGAGCAGATGCTCGGGGAGCTCGACGACGACGACGACGAGGGGAATTCCGCGTGAGTGGACAGGGATTGCGGTCGGCTCGGGTGGCAGCGCGGGTCCGCGAGGAGCTCGCGGCGCTCTTGCGGGACATGGCGGATCCGCGCCTTCACGGAGTGCTCATCTCGCGCGTGGAGATGACCGACGATCTGCAGGCGGCGCGGATCTTCGTGCGGCACGAGCTCGGCGCATCTCCGGGCGAACCGGAGCGCCGGTCGATGCTGAAGGGGCTCGAGGCGGCCGGGGGACGGCTCCGGCGTGACGTCGGCAAGGCGGTCCAGCTTCGCCGGGCGCCGGAGCTCAAGTTCATCTACGACACGGGCCAGGACAGCGCGTATCGCGTCGAGGAGATCCTGCACGAGATCCGGATGGACGACGAGCGGCGGCAGAAGGGCTGACAAGGCGCCGTGGCCCGACGAATGAAGCTCACCGCATCGGATGCCGTGGTATTCTCCGCGCCGTGAGCCTTTCGGCCGGCGCGATCGTCGGTACCAACGTACGTCTGCTTCGCCCGCTCAAGCGTGGCGGTATGGGCAGCGTGTGGCTCGCAGAGCACCTGACGCTGCGCACGCAGGTCGCCGTGAAGTTCATGTCCGAGCGCCTCGCGCAGGACCAGGAGTACGTGGCTCGCTTCACCCGCGAGGCCATGGCGAGCGCGCAGATCAAGAGCCCGAACGTCGTTCAGGTCTTCGATCACGGCATCTCGTCCGACGGCACGCCGTACATCGTGATGGAGCTGCTCGAAGGCGAGGACCTTCGCATGCGGCTCTCGAAGATCGGCACGATCGGCCTCGACGAGGCGGCCACGATCGTCGTGCACGTGGCGCGCGCTCTCTCGAAGGCGCACGGGCTCGGCATCGTTCATCGGGACATGAAGCCCGACAACGTCTTCCTGTGTGATCAGGACGGCGAGCTCTTCGTGAAGGTGCTCGACTTCGGGATCGCCAAGCACGCGACGCCCGAGAGCGAAGGCCTCGACGGCATGACGGGGACGGGCGCGATGGTGGGCACGCCGCACTACATGAGCCCCGAGCAGATCCTGAGCGCGCGGCGCGTGGATCATCGGGCGGATCTGTGGTCGGTGGGCGTTGTCTTGTACCGCGCGCTCACGGGGCAGGTGCCTTTCCAGGGCGAGACGCTCGGCGCCGTGTGCATCGCGATCGAGCGCGGGAGCTTCATGCCGCCGAGCCAGCGGCGGCCTGGGCTCATGCAGACGCTCGATGCCTGGTTCTTGCGGGCGCTCGCGCGGGATCCGGCGCAGCGGTACCAGTCGGCCAAGGAGCTCGCGGATGCGTTCCTGTCGGCGCTCGCGGCGGGTGGGTACGCGCCGCCAGCGTCGCCGTTCCGGATGGAGACGAGCGCGGCGCCACGCTCCGCGCCGACGGCGCAGCCGCCGGGCAGCATGACGCCGCTGCCGGGGAGCGGCGCTTCTTCCTCGGCCGCTGCGTGGGTCTCGGGCGCGACGCCGCCGCCGATGATGGGCACCGGTCCTTCGGTCGCCACGCCTCCGCCGGGGCAGCTCGCGGAGTCGGCGTTGCCCACGGGCTCAGGGCGGTATCCCTCGGCGAACGAGCCGCCGTGGGCCGCGAGCGGCGCTGCAGCCGCGCCGCCGCCGCTGCAGACGTTCCACGGCTCCTCGGTCACGCATGCCGAGTGGAAGAGCTCGTCGCGGCGACGCGCGCTCGTCACGGTCGTGTCGGGCGCGCTCGGGGTCGTCGTGCTCATCCTGATCGTGATCGTCGTGCTCACGAAGGGGGACGGAGGCGAAGGGGAGAACGCGTCTGCGCTCCCGACCGAGGGGACGACGAAGGCGGCCGCGCAAGCCGCGCCTCCAGCGCCCACGCCGGAGCCCGTCGCGACGCCTGCTGCCACGCCTGCTGCGACGCTTGCTGCGACACCGACGGAGACCGCCGCGCCGCCGCAGGCCGCGTCGGCGAAGGCGTCTGCGGCGCCCGTCAAGCCTGCCTCGACGTCGACCTCCACCTCCACGGGGAAAACGAAACGTGATCGTGGGTTCTGAAAGGGCACGAGGGCGAGCGCGGAGGACGCTCGTCGCGTGGCTCCTCGGTGTCACGACGATCGTGGCGGCAGACGCCGTCGCGTATGCGCAATCGAAGACCGAGCGCGACATGGCGCGCGCGCTCATGGACGAGGGCGACGCCAAGGTCGAGAAGAAGGACTTCGCCGGCGCGCTGCGCGCTTATCGCGCCGCGCACGCGATCATGGGTGTGCCTTCGACCGGCATCGAGGTCGCGCGCACCGAGGAGAAGCTCGGGCACCTCGTCGAAGCGCACAAGGCCGCGCTCGAGGTCGCGAACATGCCCGTGAAGCCCGGCGAACCGAAGCCGTTCACCGATGCGCGCGAGGCCGCGAAGCAGCTCGCGGCGCAGATCGAGTCGCGCATCCCGAGGCTCACCGTTGTCGTGCGAGGCGTGCCCGAGAGCGCGCCCGTCGAGGTGAAGATCGACGGCGCGCTCCTGCCGAGTGAGGCCGCGCGCGCGGCGCAGCCTGTGAACCCTGGCAAGCACGAGGTCTCGGCGGCGGCGACGGGGCTGCCGCCCGTGTCGAAGGAGATCGAGATCGCGGAGGCGCAGCGGCTCCAGGTCACGCTCGCGCTCGGCGACGCGGCGGCCTCGGACGATGGCAGCGGCAACGCGGGCCGGCGCCTCTCGCCGCTCGTGTACGTGGGCTTCGGCGTCGGCGGCGCGGGGCTCATCGCGGGGGCGGTGACCGGTGGCCTCTCGCTCTCGCGCGCAGGCACCGTGAAGGAGCTCTGCCCCGCGGGCACGTGCCCGACGCAGGCCGCGCTCGACGAAGCTACGCCCGTGAACGATTCCGCGAAGACGCTGGCCAACGTCTCCAACGTCGCGTTCGCGCTCGCCGTCGTCGGCGTGGGGGTCGGCGTGGCGGGGATCTTTCTTTCGGGCGGCGAGCCCAAGAAGAGCCCGGAGGCCACCTCGGTGCGCCTTCAGATCGGGCCCACCGGGATCGGGCTCGTCGGCCGGTTCTGAGCGTCGCGTTCAGCGGAAACGAAGCGCGAGCAGCACGCCGGCGACGGCGACGGTGACGAGAGCGACGATCGCAAGAATTGCCATCTGTCGCTTGCCGCTCTCGACCTCGACGGGCTTGTTCTGCGTCGTCGTCGCCGCGGCACGGGCCGCGCCGCTCGTCGAGCTTGCAGCCGGGCGCCTCCGCCAGGGCACGGGCGCGCGCAGCGGGCGCACGCCGCCGGGGGCGGGCGGAGGCACCGAGATGCGCTCCTCGGGCAGCGGCGCAGGCGGGTGCAGCGGCGCGGCGGCGGGCAAGTTGCTTCGTCGCTCGGGTCGCTCGGGTCGCTCGGGCACGGCGACGGGCTCGGCGGCGCGCGGCGGGACGTTCGAGGTGGGCTCCGGGCGAGCGGGCAGGGCGGAGATGCGGTCGGGGCGCGTCGGCAAGGCCGAGGTGCGATCCGTGCGGCCGGGCAAGACAGAGATGCGACCTTCACGCCCGGGGACGATCGAAGGTCGATCGGGGTTTCGCCCGGGCAGGGCGGAGATCCGATCGGCGCGCCCGGTGCCACCACCGGACGAAGTCGGCCGCTCGGAGCCCGTGCGCGTCGGGGCAGATGGGTGCTCCGAGGGGACACGGTTCGCGGGGGGATGCTCGGACGGGATGCGCGCGGCAGCGGGCTCTTCGGCGCGTGGGCCCGAGGGGAACGTCGCGTCGAGGATCGGATCCGGCGGCAGCGCGGACGTGTCGCTCGGTGGCTTCGGCGCGCGCATCGCCGAGGTCAACGTCGCGTCGAGGATCGGATCCGGCGGGAACGAGGCTACCTCTTGGGACTTCGCGGGCTGCGAGGTGGCCGTGTCGCTCCGCGGCTGCGTCGACGGCTCGGAGAAGGGCTGCGGAATGTTCTCCAGCGTCTTCGGCGGCTCGCTGATGGTCGTAGGCAGCTTGGCGTCCCACGCGGGTGCAGGCGCAGGCGCGATCGCAGGTGCTGCTTCGGGCAGCGGCAGCGGCGCGCGTTGCGCGCGCATGAACGGCATCGGCCGCACCAGGCGACGCGTCGGCGTGTCGGGCGCCTCGTCGTCGTCGTCCGGCATCGCCTTCGGCAGCGCGCTCTTCGGAAACGTGTCCACGCGCATCGTCGCCGGCTCGTCGTCCACAGCCGGCTGCGCCGCCTTCTGCATCCTCGGCACGGTCGGCATCACGTCCGTCACGTCCCAGCGCGGGCGGATGTTGCTCGCGGACAGGCCGTCTGCGACGCGCTCGAGCTCTGCGGCGAACGTCCGCGCGGTGGCGAAGCGCTCGGCGGGCTCCTTCGCGAGCGCCTTCATCACGATCGCATCGAGCCCGGCCGGCAGCGCTTGCGTCGCGAATCGCGATGGCGGCTCCGGCACCTGGAACGCGTGCGCGCGCGTCAACTCGAGCAGCGTCGTGATGTGATCGAAGGGCCCGCGCCCTGCGAGCAGCGTGTAGAGCACCATGCCCACGGCGTAGAGATCCGCGCGCCCGTCGACGGGTCGACCGCGCGCTTGTTCGGGCGAGAAGAAGCGCGGCGTGCCCATCGCGACGCCTTCGGCCGTGGGGAACGCGAGCGGCAGGGGCGTGTTGTCCCCCATCACGTTGATCACCTTGGCGACGCCGAAATCGAGCACCTTCACCAGGCGGCGCCCTCCGTCGGGCGCGTCGCACAGGAACAGGTTGTCGAGCTTCACGTCGCGATGCACGACGCCCGCGTCGTGCGCGGCGGCGAGGCCGGCGAGCGCCTGGCGCGTGACGTCGATCGCCTCGGCCACGGGAAAAAACAGCCGGTGCTCGAGCTCCTCGCGCAGGTCTCGCCCGTGGAGACGCTCCATCACGAGGAACGTCCGTCCTTCGGCCGTCTGCCCGAAGTCGGTCACCTGCACCAGGTTCGGGTGCGTGATCTTCGCGAGCGCTTGGGCCTCGATCCGCATCCGGTCCACGAAATCGGGGCGGCTCGCGTGGCGCTCTTGCAGGAGCTTCACGACCACGCGTTTGCCGAGCGCGACGTGCTCGGCCTCCACCACGTCGCCCATGCCTCCGCGGCCGAGCGGCGCGAGGAAGCGGTACGGCGTCCCGTCGAGCAGCGTGGGTTTGTAGCCCTGGGGAGCGGCCGAAGGATCCGACGGGCCGATGGGGTTCTGGGCCGAGGTCACGGTCTCGGGGGATACTACTTCGTTCTTGTCCGCGCGGGTGGGGAGAGTCCGTGCTTGTTTTCTGATGGGGACGTCTAGGTCACGAGCGCCTGGACGAGCGCGGCGACGCCGAGCAGCGCGGCGAACGCGAGCCACACGAGCCCCGGTCCCCAGATCTGCGCGGACGCGTTTCGCCGCGCGCGCTGAGGATCACGCGGGTCGTAGAGCACGGGCACCTCCGCGCCGATGCGCGCTTCGTCGCCGGCTTTTTGCGTCCGCTCGACGACCTCGATGTCGAGCCCGTCCTCCGTCCGAAAGCGAAGCTTCAGCGATGGATCGTCGTCGTCCGGCTCGGGGGATGTGTTCGCGACGACGCGCGCCGTCGCGATCTTGCCCACGCGCACGAGCCGAGCGGCGCGCACGATCTCGACGAGAGCTGCGAGCGCGGAGATCCCTGCGGCGAGGGAGATGCCGACGGGCGAGAACACGACGCGAGTTTAGCCGAGGTCTTTGATCACGGCCGCGGCGGCGTTGTGCCCCGCGGCGCCGATCACCGCGCCGGCCGGGTGCGCGCCTGCGCTCGCGAGATACAGGCCGGGGACGCCGAAGCGATACGGCATGCGTTCGTCGAAGCCGTAGCTGTTGTCCACGTGGTGGATGTGGCCGTACGTGATTCCGAAGTGTCGCTCGATTCCCTTCGGCGACAGCGCGAACGTGTCCTCCACGAGATCGCTCGTGCCGGGCGCGAAGCGATCGCAGATCGAGAGGAGCTGCTTCACGTAGCCCGGGAGCGCGTCGTCCCAGGAGCGGCCGCCTTCGAGCTCGTAGGGCACCCATTGCACGAAGAGCGCGGCGTTGTGGCGGCCCTCTGCGTCGCGCAGCGAGCCGTCGACGGCCGTGTGGATGTACCACTCCATCGACGGGAACTCCGGCAGGCGGCCCGCCATCGCGTCCGCGTGTGCTTTGCGCAGCGACGCGAGCACCTCGTGCTCGTCGGGCAGGAGGTGGATCGTCGCGCCGTACTGTCCACGATCCTCGGGCAAACACGTGAACGTCGGCAGCTTTCGCAGCGCCATGTTCACCTTCATCGTCGTGCCCGGCCGCTGCACCTCGTCGAGGCGCTGCGAGAGCGCCACGGGGAGACGATCCTTCCCGACGAGCCCGCGCGTCCGGTAGGGATCCGCGTTCGACACGACGACCTTCGTCGCGATTCGCGATCCGTCCTCCAGGAGCACGCCGCTCACCGCGCCGTCCGTCACCTCGATCGACGCGACCTTCACGCCTTCGCGAATCACCGCGCCCTCGGCGCGCGCCTTCGCTGCGAGCCTCTGCGACACCGTGCCCATGCCGCCTTCGACGACCATCCACGTCCCGTCGGCGCCGGGCAGGCGGCACATGTTGTGGATGAGGAAGTTCATGCCCGTGCCGGGCGAGTCGTAGCCGCCCGAGAGCCCGGAAAAACCGTCGGTCACGGCGTACATCGCCTTGATGAGATCACTGCGGAACCCGAAGCGATCGAGGTAGTCGCTCACCGGGCCGCGGCAGAGATCGACGAACGCCTTGCGCAGCGCGGGCCGCACGTACCGCTCGGCCGTCTGCTCCAGCGAGAGCGGCTCTTCGAGCCACGTCGGCGCGATGTCGTCGCGCATCGCCGACAGCTCCTCGTTCAGCGCGACGTTCGCGTTCCCGTCCGCCTCCGAGAAAAACTCCGTGATTTGCCGGCGCATCGACGCCGTGTCGGATCCGAAGAGCAGGGAGCGGTTGTCCCTCGTTGGAAGGAAGTAGTGAGGATCACGCCGTTTCATGGGCAGATCGACGCCGAGCTTGGCGACGAGCTCCGGCGGGATCAGGCCGAGCAGGTACGCGCCGGTCGAGATGCCGAGCTTCGGGGCGCGGGAAAACGGGAACTCGGTTTTCGTCGCGCCGCCGAGGGTAGGTTTTTCTTCCAGGACCAGAACACGGAGGTTCTTCCGGGCGAGCAGGATGGCCGCCGCGAGGCCGTTGTGCCCGGCCCCCACGATCACGACGTCGGCGCGCTGTTCCATGGGGATCTCGTTAGCCCGCGTGCTCCCGTTTGTCCACGCATCACGGGGCGGCGGAGCCCTGGATCCAGACAGGGAAAACTATCTTACGCACAGCGTCGAAGCGTTCGCCGCCGTTTACCGGGGCTTCATGAAACCGTTAATGTCGCGCCATGGCAGGCGAACGCGACGACGAAGGCCAGGGCGAAGCGACGAAGGACCCGGCCGCGAGCAAAGAACCCAGCGAGACCGAGGCTTCGGAAGGCCCGAAGGACGGCGACGCGGGCGAGACGTCGGCGCGTGACGAGGGCTCGAAGACGAACGTGGAGCCGCCGCGCGCGGGCGCCGCGTGGGCGCGGCCGTTCGTGCGGATCGAGCGAGCGCTCACGTGGTTCGAATCGCGCATGGTCTTCCTGGTCCTGCTCGCGCTCGTGCTCGCGCTCGTCTCATGGATCTCGCTGCGCGGCATGGCCGCGCCGGTGCAAGCGGACAACGCCGCCGGGACGGTGTTTCGTGGGCTTCTCGGCGCGGCGCTCCTCGGCGCTCTGGCGCGCTTCGGGACGGCGCGCGCGAAGATCCACGACGAGACGAAGCGCGCGATCGTGACGGTCGTCGCGATGACCATCGGCGCCGCGATCGCGCCGGCGTGGCGCAAGGTCGGCGTCGAACATTTCGACGCGATCCTGAACTGGTTGCAAGAGGGATCGGCGCTCACGCTCGTCGGCGGCCTGCGCGGCGTCGCCACGCGTCTGACGTTGCTCGTCGCGCTCATCGGCGCGTCGCTCGCGGCGGCGCGCTCGAAGCACATCAACATCGACGTCGTCCTGCGCTTCATGCAGCCGAAGCTCCGCCCCTTCGTGCACATCGCGGGCGCCCTCGCGACCGCCGCTGTCTGCTTCACCGCGGGGTTCGGCTTCTTCGACTACATCTCGATCGAGGGCTTTGGCCAGCGCAAGGACGCGCTCCTCGCGGAGAAGGTCTCGGGCGTCGCGCGCACCTCGTCGTTGCACCTCTTCGTTCTGCGCAAGCAAATGGCGCTCGATCTGCGGGCGATGCCTTCCGTCGTCTTCCAGGGCGTCCGCTGGGACGATCCTTCACGCATGAACGGTCGCGCATGGAACGCATGGCTCGACGAGGCGGGCTTCGCTGAGCGGTTCACGGCGGAGGAGCTCGCGAGCATGAAGGCGCAGCCTGGCGCTGAGGACGAGCCGCGTATCGCGATCGTGAATCTGCCGAACGAGAGCGCGCGCGGCCTGCTCGTCCACGACTTGAACCTCGTGTGGCTCTTCGGGCTCTGGATGATCGGCCTGCGCGTGCTCCTTCGCGCGCTGCTCGTCGCGTCCGGCCATGCCTCTGTCGAGCCGGACGCTGAAGAGCCGGACGAAGACGACGCCTCGAGCGCGCCGGCGGCGGCGGGGGAGGGGGCGCGATGAAATCCTGGGTGATCGTCATCCTCCTCCTCACGCTCGTGGGGATGCCGCTCTTCGCCGTGATGGGCGGCATCTCCGTCCTGTCGTGGCTCGGCTCGGATCTGCCCGATCAGCGCTTCGTGCGGTTCATCGCGGCGAACGTGCTCGAGGACAAATTCTCGAGCTCGCCGATCCTCGTCACGATCCCGCTCTTCACGTTCGTCGGCTACTTGATGGCCGAGTCGAAGACGCCCGATCGGATCGTGCGCGCGGCGTCGGCGGTGCTCGGGTGGATGCCTGGCGGCCTCGCGATCGTGTGCATCGTGGCGAGCGCGTTCTTCACGACGCTCACCGGTGGCAGCGGCGTCACGATCGTCGCCATCGGCGGCCTGCTTTATCCGGCGCTCCGCCGTCAGGGTTATTCGGAGAAGTTCACGCTCGGGCTCGTCACGACGGCGGGCGCGATGGGCTTGCTCTTCTTCCCGAGCCCGCTCGTGATGGTCTACGCGTTCATCGCGGGTGTCGACGTCACGCGCGCCTACAAGGCCACGTTCCCCCCGGGCCTCCTGCTCATGGTGCTGCTCTGCGGCTATGCGTTCTGGGAGGGGCTCCGCTCGGGGATCCCGCGCGCACGCTTCGATCTCGACGAGGTAGGCAAGTCCATCTGGCACGTGAAATGGGAACTCGCGACGCCGCTGCTCGTGGCGCTCGGCCTCGTGACGGGGCTCATGGAGCTCGACGAGAGTGCTGCTGCGGCGGCTGTCTACACGCTCCTCGTGGAGGTCTTCGTTTACAAGGACCTCACGTGGCGCAAGGTCGTCAAGGTCGCGCGGGACGCGATGACGCTGTCCGGCGCGATCATCCTCATCCTCGCCATGGCCACGGCCATGACGAACTACATCATCCAGGAGCGTATTCCGCAGGCGATCCTGGAGTGGTTCACGGCGCGCGGCATGAACGCGGCGTGGCAGTTCATCCTCGTCCTCAACGTCTTCCTGTTCATCCTCGGCATGCTGATGGATGCGTTCAGCGCGCTGCTCGTGGCGCTGCCGCTCCTCATTCCGCTCGCCGCGACGTTCCAGGTGAACCCCTTCCACCTCGCGGTGATGTTCCTCCTGAACCTCGAGATCGCCTACGTGACCCCGCCTGTGGGGCTCAACTTGTTCATCTCGAGCTTCCGCTTCTCGCGGCCGATCGTCGATGTCTATCGCGTGGTCTTGCCCTTCGTCGCGCTGCTTGCGCTGGGGCTTGGCCTCGTGATCGTCGTGCCGTCCCTATCGAGCTTCACGATTGCGGGCGACATCGCGGAGGCGCGGGCGCAGGCTGCGCAGGACGGGGTCGCGCCGCGCGAGGCGTGGCTGCTCGAGTGCGTGCAGGAGGACACGAACAACCTCAAGCCCTGCTCCAAGGAAGACATCTCGAAGTGGGGCGCAGACGGGCTCGGGATCGCGGCGAAGGAAGCCAAGAAGCCAAAGCCCACGGGTGACGTCGTGCCTGCGATGGACAGCGGCCCGGACGCGGGCGCGGATGCGGGCAAGGACGAGATGGATGATCTCCTGAAGCAGATGCTCGGCAGCGGCGACGCGGACGCGGGAGCGCCCGACGCGGAGGCGCCGAAGGCTGCGGATCCGATGGACGATCTGCTGAAGGAGATGCTCGAAGCGGGGAAAGACGGCGGCTGACGCTCTCCCCAGCCGTTGTGTTTCCGGGGCTCCGCCCCGGTCCCCGCGAGGGGCTGTCCGCCCCCTCGACCCCGGACCAGCCAGGGGCTGGACCCAGGATTGAAAAACTGCGCGATGCGCAGTTTTTCAAGCAGGCCCGGTTGAAGAGGCGGGGTGCCAGCAGGATAGAGAGCGCGACTGTTTCAGTTGGCAGGGGCGCCGCCAGTCTTGCCACACCCTGATTCCGTTCGGCATCGTCTGCGCCCCACCTGCGTATGCACGCCCGTCACGATTGCACGCCCCCGCCCCCGCACGGCAAAGCCCTCCCGCACGAATGCATCCCTCCACCCCGCCACGGCACATCAAGCACGTGTGACGGCACACCCCCGTCCCATGAACGCACACTCGCCCGACCCCAAGGCAGCCCATCGACGTGTGGTGGCACACGTCAACCCCATGGAGGCACGCGCCGACCGCAGGAATGCAGCGCGCCGACGTGCAAATGCACACACTCGCTCCGCCGCGGCAGACGTTCCCGTCACGAAGGCACAAGGCCGCCCCGCGCATGCACACGGAGCCCGGGGCTCCGCCCCAGACCCCGCGAGGGGCTGTCCGCCCCCTCGACCCCGGACCAGCGAGGCGCTGGACCCAAGCTCGATGAACTGCGCGATGCGCAGTTCATCGAACAGGCCGGGTCAAGACCAGCAACGGCGTTGCCCACCAAGACCGCCGCGTGGCGGGCTCGGCTGGCGCCCCGGCTCCTTCGTCGGCCTGTTTGAAAACCTGCGCATCGCGCAGGTTTTCAACCCTGGGTCCAGCCCCTGGCTGGTCCGGGTCCAGGGGTGGACAACCCCTGGTCGGGGCCCGGGGTGAAACCCCGGCGCAACGCTTCAGAACCCGCACTCGCGCATGCGCACCTTGCCGAGGTACCGCATGGCGCGGCGCTTCGCGACCACGTTTGCCAGGCGTTGCTCGGGGAGCACGTCGCCGGCTTCGACGACGGCGGTCAGCGCTTTTACGTAGCTGTCCTTGTCGCCCTTCAGGCAATGGTATTTCCCGGCGTACTGCACCTGCGTCAGGAGCATCTTGCCGCCGTGGATCGCGAGTGCTTGGTCGAAGTGCTTCTTCGCGTCGTCGAGCTCGGCCATCGCGGTGCGCGCGTGGTAGGCGCCGAGGATCGTGTGACCGTTGCCGTACATGAACTTGGGATCGAGCGCGACGGCGCGTTCCATCAGCGCGACGCCGATCCATAGATCGCCGACGGCGGCTGCGTCGTCTTTCAGGATGTTCGTCTTGCTGATCCAGGCGTAACCGGCCCAGAAGAGGGCGGGGGTGTCGCGCTCGGCGTCCGTGAACTGCGCGGTGTAGGCGCGCATCGCGTCGTCGTTCTTGCGCGCGGCCTCGAAGCCCGGGTGATAGATCTCGAGGAGCTTAAGCCCGTACTGGAGGCCGCGGTCGTAGCCCGCGGCTGCGCGGTTTTTCAGGTACAGATAACGCGGACCTTCGAGACCTTCGGCGTCTTCGGCGTCTTCGAGCTCGTCCTCGATGAAGGCGAACGTGGCGCTCGTCCAGGTCTTGACGAGCGCGAAGAGCGCGTCCTCGTTGTCCGGGGCGAGGTAGTGCATGCCCTCGAACTGGCCGATGCCGTTGAACGCGACGACCTTCGCGATCTCGTAGTCGGTCAGCGTGTCGATCGCGGCCGAGGCTGTGGACGTGGCCTCGATCTGGCCTTCGAGGAACATCTTTTTGATGCACCCCGTGCTGGCGAGGGAGAGGGCGGAGAGCGCGAGGACGGAGAGGGTTTGGAGGGGACGCACGACGCGGATGGTACGTCGTCCTCCCGGCTCCGTTCAATCGAACTACCGCGGGAATGCCGCTGCGTTTCCCCCGTCGACCGTGATGACGCAGCCTGTCGTCGCCTCGGCTGTGGCGAGGTACAGGAAGGCTTGCGCCACGTCGGCTGCGGTGGTTTCGCGCCGGAGCAGGTTTGCCCGGAAATATTCATCCACGCCGACACCCCGGGCGCGCGCGCGGGCTTCGAGCATGCCGCCGCCGAAGATGCCCGTGCGGATTCGATCGGCGTTCACGGCGTTCGCGCGGATGTTGTGGGGCGCGAGATCCACAGCGTACTGGCGTGTGAGTGCGATGAGGGCGGCCTTGGGGATGGCGTAGGGGCCGAAGTCC
The DNA here is from genome assembly GCF_005144585.1 of Polyangium fumosum. Taxonomy (GTDB): domain Bacteria; phylum Myxococcota_A; class Polyangia; order Polyangiales; family Polyangiaceae; genus Polyangium; species Polyangium fumosum. The sequence continues at coordinate 45,811 of NZ_SSMQ01000037.1, forward strand.
GGGCCCTGGTTGAAGGCGCTCTTCGACGCGTTGAAGAGCAGGACGCCGCCTGCGCCTTGCTGGATCAGGATGTCGGCGGCGAACCGCGCCACGTTCTGGTGGCCGAGCAGGTTCACCTCCAGCGAGGCGCGCAGCGCGCTGTCGCCTTGTTCCCCGTGGATGGGCCCTTCGAAGGCCGTGCCTGCGTTCGAGACGACCACGTCGAGCCCGCCGAAGCGCAGCGTTGCCTTGCGGATCGCCGCGCGCACGTCGTCCTTCGAGGTCACGTCGCAGGGCAGCAGGAACACCCGATCGTCGTGGGCGTCGACGAGGGGCTTCGCGGCGCGGGCGAGGGCTGCCTCGTCTCGGTCCGTGAGCGTCACGTGTGCGCCTGCGGCGAGCAGCGCGTGGGCCGTGGCGAAGCCGATCCCGGAGGCCGCGCCCGTCACGAATGCGACGTGCCGATCGAGCGGCTTGCCCTGGCCTGCGCTCTTCTTCAGCTTCGCCTGCTCCAGGCTCCAGTACTCCACGTCGAAGATGTCGAGCTCGCTCGCGGGCTCGTAGCCTGCGTTTGCCGTGGCCTGCTCGATCACGCCCGTCGTGTGCTCGTAGATGTCGGCCACGATCTCGGCGTCCTTGCGCGTCTTGCCCACCGTGAACGCGCCGAGGCCCTCGATGAGCAGCACACGCGGCCACGGGTCGAGCTCGCGCCTGTCGCCGGGGCGCGCGGCCGCGCAGCGGCGGAAGTAGTCCTTGTAGTCCTCGGCGTAGGCCGTGATCGCGGCGTCGAGCGTGGCCTTCGTCTTGTTCCGATCTTCGGGCGAGAGCGGCGGCAGGAGCAGCGGCTTTGGCTTCGTGCGCAGCACGTGGTCGGGCGTGGCCGGACCCTTCTGCGTGATCTCTTCGAGATCGTCGCGATCGCAGAACGAGACCATCTGCGGGCTCATGCGGAACGAGCAGATCCAGCGCTCGCCGGAGGCGCGGGCGAGGGCGCCGCGGATCATCGGCGCGAGGCGCGCGCAGGCGTCGGGCGAGGGGCTCGAGATCGTGCGCCGCGAGATCGGCTTGGCCTCTTCGACCCAGCGCTCGGCGCGCGTCACGTTCGTGATCATGCGCTCGTAGCTCTCCATCGCGTTCTCGCCCCACGTGAAGATCCCGTGCTTGTCGAGGATCATCACGTTCGGCTCGCGGCCTGCGCGGGTGAGCGCGCGGAAGAGGTCCGCGACCTTCTTCGCCAGCGCGAAGCCGGGCATCACGTAGGGGATGAAGAGCACGCGGTCGCCGAAGACCTCGCGCACGAGCTGCTTCGAGCCCGGCTGATCGACGATGGCGAGTACCGCGTCGGCGTGCGTGTGGTCGATGTACTTGAAGGGCAGGTACGCGTGCAGCAGCGCTTCGACGGAGGGCGTCGGCGCGCTCGGCTCGAGCATGTGCGAGCGGAGGAGCGAGACCATCTGCTCGTCGGTCATGCTCGGCAGCTCGCAGAGACGGCGGAGCTGCGCGAGCCGGCAGGCGGGGAAGCCCTCGGGCTCGATCGCGCCGAGATCCCAGCCGCTGCCTTTCACGTAGAGCACGTCGGTCGTGTCGCCGACGAGCTCGGTCACCCGCGTCTTGACGGACGTGTTGCCGCCGCCGTGTAGGACGAGGTCTGGCTCCTGGCCGAGCAGGCGCGACGTGTAGACGCGCAAGGCGAGATCCTCGCCCCAGCGAGGGCCATACGTCTCGACGAACTGGGCGGCGTCTGCGGCGCGGTACCGTGATTCCACGGCGCGTTCATACCACGGGAAAGAGGCGGGACGAACGAGGTCGGGTCGGGGGGAGCCGGGCCCGATCGAACGGACAAACCGCGGCGCGCCTCGGAAAGGGCGCGCCGCGGCGGGCTCCGTCAGTACCGGTAGTTCTCGGGCTTGAAGGGGCCCTCGACGGACACGCCGATGTAGTCGGCTTGGTCCTTCGTGAGCTGCGTCAGCTCGACGCCGAGCTTGGCGAGGTGCAGCGCGGCCACCTTCTCGTCGAGCTTCTTCGGCAGGAGGTGCACGCCGAGCGGATACTTCTCGGTCCAGAGCGCGATCTGGGCGAGGACCTGGTTCGAGAACGAGGTCGACATCACGAACGACGGGTGGCCCGTGGCGCAGCCGAGGTTCACGAGCCGGCCGCGGGCGAGCACGATGAGGCGCTTGCCGTCGGGGAAGACGAAGTGGTCGACCTGCGGCTTGATGTTCTCCTCTTTGATCTCGGGGTTCGTCTCCAGCCAGGCGATCTGGATCTCGGAGTCGAAGTGGCCGATGTTGCAGAGGATCGCCTCGTCCTTCATCCGCAGCATGTGCTCGCCGCGGACGACGTCCTTGCAGCCCGTCGCGGTCACGAAGATGTCACCGACGTGCGCGACCGCGTCGAGCGTGCGTACCTCATAGCCCTCCATCGCGGCCTGGAGCGCGCAGATCGGGTCGATCTCCGTCACGATCACGCGCGCGCCGAGCCCGCGCAGCGACTGCGCGCAGCCCTTGCCCACGTCGCCGTAGCCGCAGACGACCGCGACCTTGCCCGCGAACATCACGTCCGTCGCGCGCTTGATGCCGTCGCCGAGCGACTCGCGGCAGCCGTAGAGGTTGTCGAACTTCGACTTCGTGACGGAGTTGTTCACGTTGAACGAAGGCACGCGGAGCAGGCCCTTGCGGTGCATGTCGTAGAGCCGGTTCACGCCCGTCGTGGTCTCCTCGCTGATGCCGCGGACCGGATCCGCGCCTTCGAAGAGCAGCGGATACTTCTCGTGGACCATCGTCGTGAGGTCACCGCCGTCGTCGAGGATCATGTTCGGGCCTTTGCCGCCCTCGAACGCGAAGAGCTGCTGCTCGATGCACCAGTCGTACTCTTCGAGCGTCTCGCCCTTCCAGGCGTAGACGGGCACGCCCGTCGCCGCGATCGCCGCGGCCGCGTGATCCTGCGTCGAGTAGATGTTGCAGCTCGTCCAGGTCACCTCGGCGCCGAGCTCGCGCAAGGTCTCGATCAGGACCGCGGTCTGGATGGTCATGTGCAGGCAGCCTGCGATGCGGGCGCCGGCGAGGGGCTTCTGCTTGCCGTACTCGGCGCGCAGCGCCATGAGGCCGGGCATCTCCTTCTCGGCGATGCGGATCTCCTTGCGGCCCCAGTCGGCGAGGCTGAGATCGGCGACCTTGAAGCGGGGTTTTTCGCTCATCGTGTCCTCTTGCTGTTCTCGGCGGTCCCTTGCGTTTCCTCGCTGTGCCGACCGACCAGTAGCTGCCAGACGAGGTGCCTGTCCGGGCCGTCCCCCTGCCAGGCGCGGGGGAGACGGCGAATCGTCACGTCCACGAGACCCGCATCGACGGCCATCCGCCGCAGCGTCTCGGGATCGAAGCCTTGCCAGAGATCGGCCTCCTGCTCGCAGAGGGCCTGATCGTCGTGCGCCTCGTAGTCGAGGACGCAGACCGCGCCGCCGCTCGGCCGCGCGAGGTGCATGAGCGCGGCCATCGCGCGCGCGGGCTTGGGCGCGTGGTGCAGGACGCGCGCGGCGAAGACCACGTCCGCGCCGCCGGCTTCACCGGCCCGCGACATGACGCGTTCGCGCAGATCGGGCGCGTCGTACTCGCCCTGCACGAGCTCCACGTTCGTGAGCTCGCGCCGCCGGATGCGCTCCTCCGCGAGCGCGAGCTGCGCTTCGGCGCGATCCACCGCGATGACGTGCGCGAAGAGCGGCGAGAGCACTTCGAGCAGCGCGCCGTCGCCCGTGCCCACGTCGACCGCGAGCGCGCGATGCGGCAGGAGCGGCGCGAGCGCGGTGAGGTACGCGCCGAGCTCGAGCGGCGGCCCCGGTCGGAGCGGCCTCCCTGCGCGCGCGAAAAACTCGCGGGTCGCGGCGTCGCGCCCGGCGATCACCTCGCCGATCCGCTCCATCGTCCCGTCGGCCTCGCAGGCCGCGGTCCCGGCCCGCACGGCGTCGGCCACGACCGGATCCGTCGCGGCTCCCGGCGAGAGCCGGAGCAGCGTCCACGTGCCTTGCTTGCGCGCGAGGAGAAGCCCTGCGTCCCGGAGCGCTGCTGCGTGGCGCGAGATCTTCGGCTGGCCTTCCCGGAGCAGCTCCGACAGCTCCCCGACGCCGAGCTCCTCGGCCGCTGCCAGCGCGAGCAGCCGCGGGCGCACCGGATCCGCGAGGAGCCGGTAGAGCTCCCACCGGCTCGCGGCGTCTGAAGGCAGACGCCCGCTCGGGCCCGTCGGATCGTGCATCACGTTTCTTGCTATATGCGTTCATGCGCATGCATGCAAGAAGCTTCTGTCTCGGCCTACTGCTTCAATAATCACTTCAATAACAAGGCCCGTATCCGCCCCTGTCGCGCCTCCGTTTGGGTGCGTTATCCCCCAAATCCCTTGACGGCCCGCTCCATCCGCCCCTCTTCCGCGCGGCTGAGCAGGCCCACTGCGACCGTGCTCATCCGCTCGGGACGGAAAACGCGCTGCGCGGCATCCCGCACGTCGGCGATCGTGACGCTCGCGAGCTCCTCGTGCCGGGCCATCGGCGTCCGCGCGATGCTCGCGAAGGCGGCGAGGCCGTAGAAGCTCGCCAAGCCGTCGGCGTCGTCGAGCATCGCCTCGACGGACCAGAGGTGACGGTTCTTCGCTTTGTCGAGCTCCTCGGGCGTCGGCCCGTGCGACGCGAGCTCGTGGACAAGGGCAAAAATCTCCTTCAGCACCACGGTCGCGCGCTCGTGCGCCGCGCCCGCGGCGATGTCGACGACGCCGTCGTCCTCGTACGCCTCGAACATGCCCGAGACGTCGTAACAGAGGCCGAGCCGGTCGCAGATGCGCTCGTAGAGGCGCGTCGACATGCCGTCGTCGAGCACGCGCAGGAGCATCTCCACGCTCGGCTCGAGCTTGTCTTTTTCGCTCACCGCGCGGAACGCGACGCGCAACTCCGTCTGGCTCGATTGGTTCTCGACGAACGAGAAGCGCGGCTTCTTCTGGCCGTTCGGCGGGGGGGCCGCGCTGATGCGGCTTCCCTTGGGCATGCTGGCGAAGGCGCGCTCGGCCGCCTTGATCACGCGATCCGGATCGAGGTTGCCCGAGAGGCAGAGCACCGCGTTCGACGTCGTGTAGTGCCGCGCGTGGTGCGCGCGAAGCATCGCGTCGTCAAAGACCGCGAGCGTGTCGAGGCCGCCCGTGATCGTGTAGCCGAGCGGGTGATCCTGATACATCAAGGCGCGCGCGAGGTTGTCGGCGTCGATGATCCGACCATCGTCGTCGAGATCCTCGAGGATCTCCTCGCGCACGATCCCGCGCTCGATCTCGAGATCGGAGAAACGCGGCTCCGTCGTCACCTCACCGAGCAGGGAGATCACCTGTTCGAAGTTCCGCGGCGGCACGGAGATGCTCATCACGCCGTGATCCACGTACGTCGCGGCGTAGAGCGTTCCGCCGAGCCGCTCGAACGCGAGGGCCTGGGCGTGGGCCGAGGGGAGATCCTTCGTCCCCCGGAAGACCATGTGCTCCAGGAAGTGCGAGATCCCGTTCGTCTTGGAGGTTTCGAAGCGGGATCCCGTGCGCAGGAAGAGCGCCGCGACCGCGCGGTGCACGCTCGGCTGCGGGACGATGACGAGAGGAAGTCCGTTCGGGAGGACGAGGTCGTGGTGGAGCAGCATCCGCCCTCACGAATGATGCATTCAGAGCCGTTCCGCTACTCGCCCAGGTCCTCGCCGCCTTCCTTGGGCGGCTTCGCTTCCGTCGTGAACTCTGCGCCGCCGAACTTGATCTCCGTTCCGAGCGTGTTGCGCAGGCGCGAGATGTAGGCGACGAGCGCGTCTTCCTGCTTCTCCTCGCGGAACTGGGCCATGAACATCGCGCGGTCCTTCTCCCACTCCTCCTTCGAGGCGGGCTTTTTCTCCTTCAGGACCATCACGGCGTAGCCGTTGAAGAGCTGGACGATCTCGTCCGCGGCATCACCCGGCTTCTCCAGCTTGAAGGCCTGCGTCGCGGCGTTCGAGCCCGGCATCATGCCGGGGATCGGGCTGCCCGAGGCGTTGAAGGGGAGGCTCGACTCCACGATGGGGCGCTGCGGGTGCTTGCGCACGGGCGACTCGGCCGCGGCCTCGTCCTTCGCCTCGTCCTTCTTGTCGCCTTTTTTCTCGTCCTTCTTCGCCTTGTCGTCCTTCTTCTCGTCCTTCTTGGCGAGCTTCGCCTCGAGCTCGGAGAGGTAGGTCTCGACGGCCTGGTCGAGCGTCTTGCCGCCCTTCACCGCGGCGAGGATCGTCTTCGCGGCCTCGGCCGTCAGGCGCTCGGTCTCGAACTTGAGGTAGAGGTCCTCGTCGACCTCGGCGCGGCCCACGGCCTCGGCTTCGAGGTCCTTCGCGACCTTGTCGACGAGCACGAGGTGATAGCCGAACTCGCTCTCGACGATGTCCGTCACCTTGCCGGGCTCGGCCTTGAGCATCGCGTCCTCGAAGGGCTTGACCATCTTGCCCTTCGTCACGCAGCCGAGCAGGCCGCCGCGCTCAGCGCTGCCGTCCTCGCTCATCGCGCGCGCCACGTCCGCAAAACGCTCGCCCTTGTCGAGCCGCGCCTTCGCCTGCTCGATCTTCTCCTTGGCCTTCGCCTTCGCGTCCGCGGGGTCGGCGTTGTCCTGATCGATCTTCGCGAGGATGTGGCGGGTCACGCGGCACTCGGGCAGGTACGAGGACTTGCGCGAGTTCCACGTGCGCTCCTCCTCCTCCTTGTTCAGCGCGACCCACGCGTCGATCGCCTTCTGCGACTTGTCGGCCACGAGATCCGCGAAGAAGCGTTTGTCGAGGCGGACGTAGGAGACGGAGGCCGTCGACTTGTCCTGGTTGTACCGCGCGAACGCCTCGGCCTCGCCCACGACCGCGCGCGAGCGCACGAGCTCACGCATGCGCGCCGCGACGATCTCTTCCTTCTGGTACTCGCGGAACTCCTGCGGGCTCATCTTGGCGACCATGCGGACCTCGCGCTCATATGCTTTGAGGTCGAACTTTCCGGTCTGCCGATTCTTGACGTTCAGGTAGCGGATCATCGGGCCGCCGAGGTTCATGTACGCGGCGCCGCGCGGATCGACCACGCGGCCGTCGGGCATCATGACGGGCGCGAGCGGCATCGAGACGTGCATCCGGCCCGAGGTGAGCTCGGCGTTGAGCTCGTCCTCCGAGATCGTGATCCCGAGCCGCTTCGCGTCCTCGTTGAGGAGCTGTCGCTCGACCAGGCCTTCGGCCGTGATCTTGCGGAGGTTGCGCTGCCGCATCCACTCCTGGTCGGCGCCGCGTGGGGCGAGCATGCGATACGAGGCCCAGAAATGGCCCGACGAGATGCAGGTCCCGCGGATCTCCACGGCGCACCTCGCAGACTCGACCATCTGCTGCCCTGCGTTCGGCCGGAACTGGACGATGAAGACGAGGGCGATGGCGATGACGGCGAAGCCGCCCAGGATGCTTGTCAACTTGTTCACGTGCTCGAGCTCCGCATCCGGCGTGGCGAGGGTCAGAAGCCTCGCAGGGGATCAACCGAGGCCCCGGCATAGCACGACTTCATGAGGGAGGCGCTGGGGGAGAAGGCTTCCTTTGCCCGCGTCGAACGGCTCGACCGCCCGGCGCGTGATGAGTAAGCTCCGGGTCCCATGGCCACACCGAAAAACATGCTGCCGGATTGCGGGCTCTACCTGACGTCGCAGCCGCTTCCGGGCAACGAGCAGAAGGTCCCTGCCAACACGATCGTGTATTTCCACAATCACTCGGACAGCGGCCTTCCTCAGGTCATCGCGCCCGACCACAACATCCACAACCGCTGGCATTTCCACGGCCCGGGCATCGAGTTCCGCGGGCTGAACTGGGCGGGCACGTTGAAGAAGCTCACGCCCGAAGGGTTTTACACGCTGCGCCGCGAGCTCACCTTCGAAGGCGGCTCCTGGCCGAAGGGCGCGATCGTCCAGCTCGGCTACACCCGCGAGGGTGACCCGATCCTGTTCATCGGCCGTGTCCGATCGCGCCTCGAAGAGAACGACCTCTTCTTCTCGGACAAAGGCCTCAAGCTGAAGCGTGATCAGCTCAACGTCCTCGAGCCGGCCCCCGTGTTCCAGGAGCCCGACGACGGCTCGAGCGGCCACGCCCCGAACGCCACGCATTGAGCCTCGGGCGGACCCAACCGGAAAAGCCGTACGTCGGCTGACAACACGAGGCTCGCTGCTACGCTCCCGAGCCTCGTGAAACGCCGCTCTTTGACGCCGACCACGTGCGCTCCTCCCACCATGGCCAAGCTCGGGCGTCGCGCCTCGACGCGCCGCCCGTTCACCGAACGGGTCGTGTTTCGTCGCGGAGAGCGGGAGGTGCACGGCTTCGCGCTCAACATCAGCCTGGGTGGGTTGCGCGCGATTCTCGATGAGCCAGTGGGGCTCGGCGACTGCTTCGAGGTGAGCCTTGGCGAAGAGGGCTCGCGATCGGGGCGGGTCGTCTGGATCCAGGAGGAGCTCGGCGGCGCAATCGTGGGCCTTGCGTTCCTCGACGTGGCGACCGCGGCGCGCGAGGCCGAGCCGCCTCTTGACGTCTCTTCACGAAGTTGCGAGCCTTGGGCCCGGTCCAAATAATCTGGGGGGCCCGGAACGATCGGACGATGCCGACGCCGGCCGAAGTCAAAAAAGCTTTGATCGCCGCAGGGTTCGAGGTGTACCGCACGCGCGGTGACGTCGTGCACGTCGCCGAGCGCGCGCGGGAGAACCTCATCATGGACTCGGGCGTGCGGGTACACGCGACCGAGGTCGCGGTGAGCCTCGTGCTGCGTGCACAGCGCACCGATTTCCCGCACGACCCGGACGACGACATGTTCGAGCGCGCGCGCGGGCTCGGCGTCGCCGCGCGGGAACGCGGGTATCTCGAGGTCGGGACGCAGGTCACGCGCCTGCCGGATCCGAGCGACGAAGAACGCACGCTCGATAGCTGGTTCGAGGTCTCCTTCGAGAAGCGCGTGGCGGGGCTCGACGAGGCGATGGCCGAGGTCGGCTTCGCGCTCTCGCTCGAGAAGGCGGCGTCGCGGTCGTCGTGAGCGACGACGACGACGACGTCGAGGCCGACGAAGGGCAAGAAGAGCCAGCGAGGGAAGGGCGTTCGCGTCGGCTCCTCGGGCCGAGCGGGCCGCTCGCGCGGGCGTTCGAGGGCTACGAGGATCGCGAGGGGCAGCTCGCGATGGCCGACGCGGTGGAGCGCGCGCTCGACGAGGATCGCGTGCTGCTCTGCGAGGCGGGCACGGGTACGGGCAAGACGCTCGCGTACCTCGTCCCGGCGATCCTGAGCGGGCGCAAGGTCGTGATCTCCACGGCGACGAAGGCGCTCGAAGAGCAGATCTTTGCGAAGGATCTGCCGCTCGTGGCCGAGTACCTCGGTCTGCGCGTGTCGGCCGCGCTCGTGAAGGGGCTCGGGAACTACCTCTGCCTGCGGCGCCTCGACGAGCTGCGGACGAGCCCCGAGGCGAACCACGACGCGGGCGTGATGCGCTCGCTGCCGGTCGTGGAGGCGTGGGCGCGCGAGACCGAGGTCGGTGACCTCTCGGAGCTCGTCACGCTCGCCGAGTCGGATCCGATCCGGCGCGAGGTGTGCTCGTCGAGCGAGACGCGCATCGGCTCGGCGTGCCCGTTTTTCGAAAAGTGCTTCGTCACGCGCATGAAACGCGAGGCCGAAGAGGCGCGCGTGCTCGTGGTGAACCATCACCTCTTCTTCGCAGATCTCTCGCTCAAGCTCGGCCGCGGCAACGTCCCCGGCGCGGGCGCGTTGCCTCCGTACGACGCGGTGATTTTCGACGAGGCGCACGAGCTCGAGGACATCGCGACCGAGTTTTTTGGGACGCGCATCTCGGGATCGCGCGTCGACTCGATGCTGCGGGACGCCGATCGCGCCTTCATCGCGAGCGGGCTCGCCGATCGGATCCTCGGGCGAGGGGAGGGGACCGCGATCGTGGCGATCGTGCGCGAGGCAGCGGATCGATTTTTCGCGGCGGTCGCGCGGGTCGCCGGCGAGGCCGCGCGCGAGGGACGCGTGGAGCTCAAGCGCGAGGTGTGGGCGGGCGAGCTCGTGAATGCGTATCACCACTTCGACGAGGCGCTCGAAGCGCTCGCGGGGTACGCGTCGGCGCACGCGATCACGGAGGCGGTCGCGCTCGTCGGCACGCGGGCGGAGACGCTGCGCGCAGACGCGGCGAAGATCGTGGATGGCAAGTCGAACCAGGTGACGTGGGTCGAGGTGCGCGCGCGCTCCGTGTCGGTGGGCGCGTCGGCTGTGGACGTCGGCTGGTTGTTTCGCGAAGGCGTCTTCGAGCGGATCGGCGGCGTGGTGCTGACGAGCGCGACGATGACCGCAAAAGCAGGGGATTTCAGGTTTTTGCGCACGCGCCTCGGCCTCGACGAGCGCGTCACGGTGCCGGTCGACGAGCTCGTCGTGCCGTCGCCGTTCGACTACGCGTCGCGCGCGCTGCTCTACACGCCGCGGGATCTGCCGGAGGCTTCGGAGCCTGCGTTCCTCGCGGCGTCGGCGGATCGGATCGTGGAGCTCGTCGACATCGTGGGCGGCGGCGCGTTCGTTCTTTGCACCTCCAACCGTTCCATGGTCGCGCTCGGCCGCGCGCTCGCGGGCCGGGTGCCGGGGCCGCTCATGGTGCAGGGGCAGGCGCCGAAGCGGATGCTGCTCTCGAAGTTCCGCGCCGCGCACCACGCGGTCCTCGTGGCCACGATGAGCTTCTGGGAGGGCGTGGACGTGCCGGGGGATGCGCTTCGGCTCGTGGTGATCGACAAGATCCCGTTCGCCGTGCCCACGGATCCCGTGGTCGTCGCGCGATCGCAGGCGATCGAGCAGGCGGGGCACTCCCCGTTCGCGACGTACACCGTGCCGCAGGCGGCGATCACGCTGAAGCAGGGGTTCGGCCGGCTGATACGGACGCGGCAGGATCGGGGGATCGTGACGATCCTCGATCGACGGGTGCGGACGCGTGGCTACGGCGCGCTCTTGCTCGACGGGTTGCCGCCGGCCGCGCGCACCGAGCGCATCGACGAGGTGAAGGCTTTTTGGGCGAGGATCCTGGCGGAGGATTCTGCCTAGAGCGCGGTGAACGTGCGGTGCCCGAGCGTGACGCCGAGCGAGGAGACGCCCGCGGCCACGTTGGTGAAGCGCACGTGGCTCCAGTTGTTCGGCGCGGGGATCTCGAAGCCGTTCAAGGCGTAGATTGAGCTCTTCTCCCAGCGGATGAGGCTGAAGTCGTCGATGAAGATCCGCGCCTCGCCCGTCGCCGGGGGCGAGGTCCTGAAGTAGAAGCGCGCGCTTGTCGCGTTCGAGGCGGCCGTGACGTTCACGATGAACTGCGTCCAGCCGTATGTGCTCGCGCTCTTCGTGTACGAGTCCGTCGTGCTCAGCGTTGTGCCGCTGTCGCTGTACATGCGCGTCGTGAGCGTGAAGGGGCCCGCGTTGTCGCCGCGGATCCAGCCCGTGATCGTGAGCTTCGAGCCGCCGGGGAAGGACACGCGGTTGTTGTTGTAGACCGTGATCTCCGTCGCGTTCGACGCGTTCCGCAGCATCACGAGCGCGCCCATACCGCTGCGCACGACGCTGTTCTCCACGTAGCGGACCGTGCTCTGGTCCCACGCCGCGCCCTCGCTGAAATCGCCGTCGACGTCGAGGTCCTCGAAGTCCCCGTTGATGAGCAGCTCGCGGCCCCACTCGACCGTCGCGCTCGCGCTCGACTTCACGTACGAGAGCGAGTCCGAAGGCGCGTTCCGTGCGAACGCGATGGGCCCGGTCGTCTGGCTCGTGACGGCCGCGTTGAGCGATTGGTTCGTCGTCGAGGTCGTGTACTGCGAGGTCGAGCGGAGCGCGACGATGCGGTGCCCCGTGGGGAACACGACGGCGCCGGAGAGCCCGTCCGCGATGTTCTGGCCGGCCGGGCTCTTCGGCAGGTGCGTCGAGAGGTGCCCGAAATGCCGCCCCATGCGCGCGAGCCCGTCGCCCGCGACGAGCTTCGGCACGTAGCCCTCGATGCTGATCGGGATCAGATCCAGCCGCGCGACGTCGAAGCCGCCGCCCGCGAGCACGTCGACGTCCGCGATCGCGAGGATCGACTGGAAGGTTTCGTGGACGTCCTGATCGAAGACGAAGTTGCCGAGGGACATCAGCACGAAGCGCGGCGTCCCGCCCACGTTCACGAGGCCGATGCCCTGCGCGGTGTGCGTGTGGTGGGCGACGACCATCCCGGCGCCCCGGTTCGCGAGCGAGATGAACTTCGAGCGCATCGAGTTCGAGGGGAACTCGCTGTACTCCACGCCGCCGTGGATCATGGGGATCGCGAAGCGCTCGGGCGTCTCGTCGTCGATGAACGCGTTCATGTTCGCGCTCGACGCCTCGAGCGCGCCCGCCTTGTCCGGATCACGGGCGACGAGCAGGTAGTCGAGCTCCGACGAGCCGTCGGAGACGAGCTCGCTGAAGCCGAGCAGCGAGAGCGGCACGCTGTTCAGCGTGCGGAAGATCGTGGTGCCCTCGGCGTTCGTATCGTTCGAGCCCACGCCGCACCAGTCGAGCCCCGCGTTCGAGACGTGGAGCATCGAGTCGGTCACGCCGGTCGTGAGGTAGTCGAAGATGTGGTTGTTCGCGAGGTCGACGCCGTCGATGCCCGCGTACGTGATGCCCGCGAGCGTCTCGGGGTACGAGAAGAACGTGTAGTCCTTGTACGGATGCGGCGTGCTCGTGTCCGAGGTGATCGGGGACTCGAGGTTCACGATCGTGTAGTCCGCCGAGGAGAGGGCGTCGCGCACGTAGGAGAAGATCGCCTGCGCGTCGGCGGCGCGCGTCGCAGGGCGGATGAGGTCGCCCGCCTCGCCTTCGATGCCGTCTGCGTCGAGGTCGGTGAAGCGGCGGCCGAGCATGGTGTCGCCGCCGAAGATCAGGCGCACGCGGCCCGCCTTCGTCGGGTTCATGGAGATCGTGCCGGTGCTCGTGATCGTCTCGCTCGTCGGCCGGTGCAGGTCGACGGGGATGATCTCGCTGTAGTGGCCGGAGGCGGTGATCTTGAGCAGCACGTTCCGGCGCTTGAGGCCCGTGATCGTGAAGCCCCCGGACGCGTTCGTGGTCGCCGTCTTGCCCGCGTTCGTCACGCCGTCGCCCCAGGCGAGGACGGTCACCGTGGCGCCCGTGAGGGCCTGGCCCGCGCGGTTCTTGATCGTGCCGCTCAGGCTGATGGTGGTCTGCGCGTACGTCGTGTCGAACGTCGCTTCGCTCGTGTCGAACTGGTAGGGCTGCGCGTGCGCGACCGTCGGCGCGAAGGCGCTCGTGATGCCGAGGCACACGAGCCCAGCCCGAAGGTGTTTCCCAGTGATGTGGGTCTCCGCCATGGTCCTCCGTCCCGTCCTTGAGGGGTCGACAGGGGACCAGAGAGCGCTCGCGAGGGTGGAAAGGCCAGGTTCGACGCGAGCGCTCGCGGGCCCCGATAGCAAATTTCAGTGTTTTCCGGGTGGACCGAGCCCGTCAATCGTTGCCGGCGAGAACTCTCGTTCAGGGGGCGCCCACGCTACGGCCGCACGCGAAAAGGCATCCGTCCGCACAACGCGGTAGGAATTTTGTGGACGTGCTGCGAGGAGGAGGGACGGAGCTCAGGCGCGGAGCGTGGCGCCGAAGCGGGCGTGGACGGTCTCGAGGACGGACTTGTGTCGCCGGTCGACCTCCTCGTCCGTGAGGGTGCGCGCCTTCTCGGGATCGGTCGCGGCGCGCGGGTCGCGGTAGACGACGTGGAAGGCGAGGGAGCGATGGCCCGCGGGGATGCTACCGCCGCGGAAGAGGTCGAAGACCTCCACGGACTCGCAGAGCTCGCCGCCGGCCTCGCGGATGGCCGTGCCGACCGCGCCCGCCTCGACCTCGTCCGAGACGACGAGCGCGACGTCGCGCGTCGCGGCGGGCAGCGTCGGGATCGGGCGGTACTGCGGCCGCGCCGCGCCGACCTCGCCGAGGGCGCGGAGATCGAGCTCCACGAGGACCGCGGAGCCATCGAGGTCGAGCTTGTCGACGACGTCGGGGTGCAGGACGCCGAACGCGCCGACGACACGCCCCTTCACGAGGATCTGTCCCGCCGCGCGCGGGTGCAGGTACGGCGCGCGCGTCGCCTCGGGCTGGTGCGCGACGTCGGCCTTTTCGTGGGTGACGCGCTCGACGATCTCGAGGGCCACGCCCTTCGCGTCGTACACGTCGACCTCGACCGGTTTTTGCAGCGGCGAGCGACGGTAGCCGGCGAGCACCGCGGCGAACGAGGGGACCTCGTCGGCGAGCGGCGCGCGCGTGGGATCGGCGAGGAAACGTGCGCCGACCGTGAAGATCCGGATGTCGGGGACGCCGTGCCTGCGGGCGCGCCGCACGGCTTCGAGCAGGCCCGGGAGCAGCGACGTGCGCATCACGGAGCGATCCTGCGTGAGCGGGTTCAAGAGGCGGAACGGCGCCGGCGGCAGGCCGAGCGCTTCGATCTCCTCGGCCGAGACGAAGCCGTACGTGATCGCCTCCGAGAGCCCCACGGAGACGGCCGCGCCGCGCACGCGGAGCGAGAGATCAAACGTGTGGCGCGGAGGCTGCGGCCGCAGGGCCGGGAGCACCGTGGGCACGGTGCCGAGGCCACGCACGCGGACGACCTCCTCGACGAGATCCGCCTCGCCAGCGATGTCGGGCCGGTGCGAGGGCGGGATGACGTCGGCGTACGCTTGCTCGCCTTCGCCGTGCGTGCCGCGGACCTCGAACCCGAGGCGCGTCAGGATGTCGGTCGCCTCGGGGAGCGGGACGTCCGTGCCGAGCAGCGCGTTCATGCGCGCGGCGCGCAGGCGCACGGGCTCGCGGGCCGGGATCTTCGCGCCGGCGAGGATCGGCTCGCGCGCCGCCGCGCCGCCCGCGAGCTCCGTGAGAAGCGTGGTCGCATAGGCGAGCGCGTCTTCGAGCGAGCCGTGATCGACGCCGCGCTCGAAGCGGTGGCTCGACTCGGTGTGCATGCCGTGCCTGCGCGCGGTGCGCCGCACGCCGCGCGGCGCGAAGTAGGCGCATTCGAGGAGCACGCGCGTGGTGTTCGCGTGGATCTCGCTGTTCGCGCCGCCCATGATGCCCGCGAGCGCGGTCGGCCCCTCGGCGTCTGCGATGACGAGATCATCCGCGTCGAGCTTGCGACTTTCGCCGTCGAGCGTCTTCAAGGGCTCGCCCGGCGTGGCGCGGCGCACGAGGATCTGGCTGCCGCGCACGTCGTTCAGATCAAACGCGTGCATCGGCTGCCCGTACTCGAGCAGCACGAGGTTCGTCACGTCGACGACGTTCGAGATCGAACGAACGCCGAGGCTCTCCAGCCGGTAGCGCAGCCACGTGGGCGAGGGGCCGATCGTCACGCCGAGCACGAGGCCCGCGCCGTACTGCGGGCAACGCTCGGTGTCGTCGATCCGCACGGACACGTGGCGCGACACGGTCTCGCCCTCGGCGAAACGCGGGGGTTCGGGGGCGGAGCTCCGCTCGCCGGAGCGAAGCCCCCGAGCGTCGACCAACGCCTTCGGCGTGGGCTTTTTCCACGGCAGGTTGAAGAGCGCCGCGATCTCGCGCGCGAGGCCGATGTGGCCGAGCGCGTCCGGACGGTTGGGGGTCAAACCAAGGTGGAGGATGTAGTCGTGCACCTCGGGCATGGCCTCGCGGAGCGGCGTGCCCGGCGCGGCGAGGCCCTTCGGCAGGATCAGGATCCCCGCGTCCTCGTCCTTGCTCGCGACCGCGGAGAGACCAAGCTCGCGCTCGGAGCAGAGCATGCCCTCGCTGATGACGCCGCCGATCTCGCGCGGCGTGAGCGTCATGTTCACGGCCGGCAGGTGCGCGCCGAGGGGCGCGAACGCCACGAGGCCGCCCGGCTCGGGCACGTTCGGCGCGCCGCAGACGATACGTTGCTGGGGGTTCGGGGGCGCAGCTCCGCTTGTCGGAGCGGAGCCCCCGAGCGTCGACGAAACGCCGCGGTTGATCGTGACGAGCTTGAGCTTTGCCCGCGACGGGTGCGGCTCGTAGGCCTTCACCTCGGCCACGACGAGTGTCTTCGTGCCCTCGCCGAACTCGGTGATCGCCTCGACCTCGATCCCGGCGTGCGTCAGTCGCCGCGCGATCTCTTCGGGCGAAGCATCGAGACCGGGGATGAGCTCGCGAATCCAGCGGTAAGAGGCCTTCATGACCCCTGCGGCCTAAAACGCATGAAACGTCCGGTCAAGCTTTCTCGACCGGGGCCACAAAACGGCGAAGGCTCCCTCTTGCGAAGGAGCCTTCGTGTGTCCGGGACCTACCGGGCTCGGGTCATTCGAGCTCGGGGGGCGCGTCGTGGCCGTGGCCGTCGTCCGCGCCGTGCTCGTCCTTCTTTTCGTCCTTCTTCTTGTCGTCGGACTTCTCGAACTTGGCGCGATCCGCCGTGGCCCAGTCGCCCGACCACGACGAGATCACGTAGACCGTGCCGTCCCCGCCCTCTTTCTGGGCGAAGCGGCTCGATCCCTTGCTCGTCTTGCCGACCTTGACCGTGATGTCGCCGGCGTTGTCCTTGAGCTTGATCTGGACCACGCCGCCGTTCGTCTCGGCCGCGTCGACCCCGGCGTCCGATTTCTCGTCACCGAAATCCTCGGCGGTCAGGGACTTGTAGGCGCGCAGCATGTCCTTGACCTTGGCCTCGTCGAACTTCTCCCACTTCTTCTCGGGCTTCTCGAGCTTCTTGTCCTTGTCGCGCTTCGCGTACGAGCCCGCCCACTTCTCGTCGTTCTTCGAGAAGCTGAACTGGCCGTTCGCGTTGGTCACGGACACCTGGATCACGTTCGCGTCCTCGAACTTGAGGATCGACGTCTCGCGCCAGTTCTTGACCTCACGCGTGTAGAGGAAGTTCGAGTAGCCGCCGACCACCCACACGCCGTCCTTGCCGCCGACGCGCGCGAGCTGGCCACGAGAGCCGCTCTTGCCGAAGTAGGCGTCGAAGATCTTGCCGTCGCCCTTGTAGGCGAGGACATGGACGCCCTTCTCGTCGTCGAGCTCGTACTGCTTGTAGGTGCCCGTGCCGCGGTCGATGCTCTCCTTGACCTTGATGTCCTTCAAGTTGTCGAGGAGCGACCGCACGTTCGACGCGTTCGCCTTGGCGGACACGGGAGCCACGAGCTCCCATGCGTCGCCCTTCTTCTCCAGCGTGACGCTCGATTTGTCGGCGTTCTTGATCTCGATCTTGGTGATCGCCTCGACGTCGTCCTTCGCGGGCGCAAGCGCCGGGAAGTCGGCCGTCGCCGCGGTCGCGGAGTGGGCCGACATCTCCTTCTGCTTCGTCTGCCTCGTGGCGTAGAGGCCGCCGCCGAGGGCCGCGAGGACGCCGATCGCCACGTAGATCTTGTACTCGGTCTTCATGGGTGTCCTTCGTCTTCGTCGTCAGTCGAGTCGGATGGATTCCCGCGCGTTCTCACGCCGCCACCAGCGGAAGAGGCCGAACGCCGCGAAGAGCAAGGGGCCGAAGAGCGTGAGCGACCACTGCACCCGCGTCTGCGTCTTCTTGCGCTCGAGGCGATACTCCTCGGCCTTCTTCGTCGCCGTCGACTCGTCGTCGGTCGCGTCGATCTTCGGCGCCTCGATGTTCGCGTACGTGAGCTTGGGCTCCTGGAGGAGCTTCGCGCTCGTCGCGATGAGGTCCGAATCGCCGCTCATCCAGTCGAGGACGTTCTTGAACGCGAGGATCGTCGCCGTCAGGTAGTTCTGGGCGTACGGCATCGAGAGCATCTGCAGATCCTCGTCGCCGCCCATGCCGCCCATCATCATCATCTGCGGCGGCATCGGGGGCGCGTTGCCCGAACGCGCGTAGGGGTTCGCGAGGAACTGCGAGGCGCTGATCACGAGCAAGCGGCTCTTGTCCTTCGACTCGGCCGCCGTCTCGATGCCCTCACCCGCGCCGCCGAACGCGCTCTTGATCTTGCCCTCGAGCGCGACGGCCATCGCGCGCTGGCCGTACTCGCCCTTCGGCTTGGCCTGCGCGGAGAACTTGAGGTCGATCGCGTCGGAGGTGTCGATCGTGCTGCGCGGCGTGGAGCGAGCGACCACCTTCATCTGCGCGCCCGGCTGCTTCTCCGGGTGCGGGACGAGCGTCGACGGGAAGGGGAACGCGAGCTCCTCGATGCGGAAGAAGCCGGCGAACGACGAGTCGAGCGTCTGCTCCTTCTCGTCGAGGCCGTCGACGTGCTGCGCGTGCGCCATGCCGTAGCCGATGATGCCGATGACCTGGCCGGTCTGCGTCGGGACCGCGATGCGGACGGGGCGACCCCAGTCCATGATCGCTTCCTTCTTCATCTCGACGCCGTAGCCGTCGAGCAGTTTGTCCAGGCCGTGGAGGTTCAGCTCGGCCTTCATCGCCGCGTCGGAGGCCTTGAGGTTCACGGCGCCCGCGACCACCACGACCGACTTGTTCCCCTCCATGAGGAACTGATCGATGCGGCGGAGCTCCTTCTCCGTGTAGTCCTTGCCGGGCTGCGTGATGATGATGCCGGCGAGCTCCTTGTTGATCTCGGCGTCGCCGTTCTGCAGGTCGACCTCCTCGATCTTGTAGAAGGGCAACGCTTGGTCGAGGATCCCCTTCATCGAGGGACCGCCGCCGCGGCCGGGCTGCGCCGCCACGAGGTTCGTGTCGGTCAGCTTCATCTCGTCCTTGCCCGTGATGACGCCGTACTTCTGGTAGACGTTGTCGGCGCGGTCGCGGAGCTCCCGGATCTTGTTCGTGATCCAGAACTCGAGGCCCTGCGACTGGTCTGCCGACAGTATCGGGATCGCCTCTTTTTCGCTGCCGTACTTGAAGGCGATGCCCATGAAGCCGCGCGTGATCGTGGCCTGATCCTGGCCCGTCTCGCTGCCCTCACCGAAGGCCGCTTCCTGCAGGCCCGCTTCCTTCGCGGCCGTGCGCTGCTCCTCGGTCTTCGGCTCGATGAGCGTGTACTTGAACTTGCCGTTCGAGCCGCGCTCGTACTCGTTCATCAGGTCGACGAGGTCCTGGATGAAGGCCTCCTGCTTCGGGCCGCCGCGCGTCACGTAGACGTCGACCTGCAGGTCTTGCTTGAGGCCCTCGGAGACGAGGCGCGCCGATCCCTTCGACAGGGTGAACCGCTCGTTCTTCGTCACGTCGATGCGCTTGTTCTGGATGAACGCGATGACGTTCACGACGACGAGGATCGCCGCGACGAGGACGAGATAAACGCCGGTTGCCGCTTTGGCCTTGGTCTTGCGTTCCATGGCCTTCCTCCTACGCCCACTTCCGACGCTCGAGCGCGCGGAACGCCGCCATCAGGCAGCCCACCGCGATCGAGGCGAAGTAAACGATGTCACGGGTGTTGATCATGCCCTTCGCGAAGGGCACGAGACGGGTGTCGAAGCTGATGAACGAGATCGCCTCGCGCAGCCAGGGCGTCGGCATCTTGTCCGCCACGCTGCCGACCATGTGAAGCGCGAAGAGCACCACGAAGGTGATGAAAAACGCGACCGTCTGGCTCTCCGCGAGCGCCGAGATCAGAAGGCCGATCGAGACGGCCGCCGCGCTGTAGAGCAGCAGGCCGAGATACCCCGAGTAGACCGGGCCCATGTCGAGCGGGCCGAGATCCCAGGGCTTGAAGAACATGAGCAGCGGGTAGAGCAGCGTCGAGGCGACGAGCAGGAGCACGAGCCCCCACGCCCCGAGGAACTTGCCCAGGATCACCTCGTGATCCTTCACGGGCAGGGTGATCAGCATCTCGAGCGTGCCCGAGCGCTTCTCCTCCGCGAGGAGGCGCATCGTCACGACGGGGATGATCAGGAACGACAAACCCCGCGGCGCCTGCGCGAAGATCTGCACGAGCGAGGCCCGGTCCTGCTGCCAGAAACCGCCCCCGAACTCGAAGAACACGAAGCCCAGAAGGATCAGCCCGAGGCAGATCACGACGTAGGCCAGCGTCGAGTCGAAGTTCGAGCGGAACTCGCGCTTCGCGATGATGAATGTGGTGCCCATCGGCGTTCAGCCCTTCTTCTTCTTGTCGTCCTCGTCGGACTCGTCTTCGTCCTCGTCCTCGTCGGACTCGTCCTCATCGGACTCGTCTTCAGCGGACTCGTCCTCGTCCTCGTCCTCGTCTTCGTCCTCGGCGGCCGCCTCGGCCTCGTCCTCGTCGTCCTCGACGACGGGACGGCCGCGATCACGGCGCTCGTCGTTCTTCGTGAGCGCCTTGAACACGTCCTCGAGCTTCTGCGCCTCACGACGCATCTCGAGCAGGAGCCAGCCCTTCGAGACGATGAGCTGGAAGATCTCCGCGCGGATGTCGCCGTCCTGCGCGCCCGCGAGCTGGAAGCTGTGCGCGCGATCGTCCGTCGGCAGCTCCACGACGCTCGTCACGCCGGGCAGTTTTTCGAGGGCCGTTTGCACTTCCTCGGCGCTCGGCGCCTTCTTCGCGGGGCCTCCCTCGAAGACGCGCTTCTCGTGCACCTGGACCACGTAGCGAACCCGGCCGCTCTTCGCGCGGATCTCCTCGAGCGGCCCGTCAGCGACGATGCGCCCCTTCGAGACGATGATCGCGCGCGCGCACGCCTGCTCGACCTCGGACAGGTTGTGGGTCGAGAGGAGGATCGTGCGCTCCTTGCCGATCTCCTGGATGTACTTGATGACCTCGGCCTTCTCGTTCGGGTCGAGGTCGCTCGTCGGCTCGTCGAGGATGAGAATGGGCGGGTCGTGCACGAGCGCCTGGGCGAGGCCGACGCGCTGCCGGTAGCCGTGCGACAGGTCGCGGATGTCCTTGCCGAGGCTCGTCGCGAGGCCGCAGACCTCGACGATGTTCTTCATGCGCTTCTTGAACGTCGCCGTCTCGAGCCCACGCATGTCCGCGACGAAGGTCAGGTACTCCCAGACGCTCATTTCCCCGTAGAGGGGCGCGCGCTGGGGCAGGTAGCCGATCTTCTTCCGGACCTCGAGGGGATCGTCGAATACGTCGTAGCCATGCACCCGCGCCGTCCCGCCGGTGGCGGAAATGAAGCAGGTGAGAATACGCATCGTCGTGGACTTGCCGGCGCCGTTCGGGCCGAGAAAGCCCACCACCTCCCCGCGGTGGACCTCGAAGCTCACCTTGTCGAGCGCGCGAAACGCCCCGTATCGCTTGGTGAGCCCATTGGCCTCGATCATCACGTCGGTAGACAATCCGACCTCCTTCGGTAGAGCGCGCACCTGAGCGCCCTTTGTCGCTGCACGGTAAAACCAGGTGAGGGTCCGCCAGAGCCGCACGGCGGCGCCCCCTCGGCTCGGGATCTCGCGATCTTGGCGATCTAGCCCGAGCGAACGGCGCGCATCCTAGCGGTGGGCGGATCCGTGTCAACGCCATGGTGACGTCGATCGCGCGGCCCAAACCCCCATCGAACGGCTTTATTCCCGGTCCGATGTCCCAGGTTGTGTAGTTCGGCATACTCGATGCGGGCGGCAGGCGCGGAAGGGGCGAGGTGCGGGAAAGGGGCGGCGGGGCGGGAAGACGCGGGCGGCGCGGAAGCGGCGAGGAGGGCGGAGGGAGCCTGGACGTCCGGACCGACGGGCGGGGGGGAGGGGGCGGTGGTAGCCTCGGGGCATCTTTCTTCGGCGCGGCGAGCGGCGAGCAGGAGGTCCTTCATGTCCCTTCGTAAGCAGTGGTCTGTTCTGGGTACGAGCGCGGCGTTCGCGCTCGGGCTGTGTGTCGTCCTCTCGGCGGCGTGTCGGGCGGAGGAGAACAACAACCCCTCGGGCGGCGACGGCGGCAGCGGCGCGACCGGTCCCACGGGGCCGGGCTCCGGGGGCGCCGGAGGCGAAGGCGGCGCCGGGGGCGCAGGCGGCGAGGGCGGCGCCGGGGGCGCGATGTGCGACGGCAAGGAGGTCACGATCGAGCAGATCACGAACGCCAAGGCGGCCGGGGCGGTCGGGAAGGGGACCCCCGTGCGGGTGAAGGGCGCCGTCGCCATGAGCCACAAGTTCCTCGTCTCGCAGAGCAACGCGGGCAACTGCCTGTGGGGCGTGTTCGTGTCGGCGCCCGGCCTGACGGAGACGCAGGCGTACTCCGGGGTGATGGTGCTGAGCTACGGCGTGCCCGCGGCGATCCCGCCCGGCGGCAACAAGGCGTACTGCCCGAAGCTGTCGAACTACTACGAGGGCGATCCGCTGCCGGGCGACGCGATCCCGGACGACGTGAAGCCGGGCGACACGCTCGACATCACGGGCGTGGCCGATTCGTTCCTGCTCGCGGCCTGCGCGAACGAGATGAACGGGAGCAAGGTGCCGCAGACGCAGATCGCCTTCACGTGCTCGGTGACGCGGACGGGGACGGGACCCGTGCCGGCGCCGCACGCGTTCACGGACGAGGCGGAGGTGGCGAAGCTCGGCTCGACGACGGACGCGGACTTCCACAACGCGTGGGGCGGCGTGAAGGTGCGCGTTTCGAACGCCAAACCCGTGCCCCAGCCGAACCCGGCGCCGATGGGGATGGGCGAGGTCGTGGTCGGCGACTTCGGCGTGATCAAGCTCCAGGACTCGAACGTCGAGGTCGGCGACAAGATCTATTACCGCGGCTACGATAAAAACGGTTGCTACGCGGCGCCGGTGTTCTGGGACGTCAATATGACGTTCAATGCGATCGACGGCTTCAGCTACCTCAGCTATTGCACCTGGGGCCTGCAGCCGAACAGCAAATGCAGCGATTTCGATCCGAAGAGCGAGGACTGCGGCGGCTTGACCTGCCCGTAGCCGCATCGTCGGGCGTCGTCCCGAGCGGTCCTCGGCGACGCGCGCGCGTCGCCGAGGGCCGGCGCGTATCTCTTTCGCCCACGCCCCGATTCCGAGTACGCTCGGGCCATCATGGCCGCCCGCCGTACGACCGCCACGACAAGGCCGAGCCCCTCGCTCCAGGCGCTCCTCGGCCTTTCGGGGCTGCTCGCGCGCGGAAAACCCGGCGGCCTGCTCTCCGAGGCCCTCGCGCTCGTCCTCGAAGGCGTGGGCGCGCAGCGCGGCGCCGCCTATGAGGCCACCGAGGACGGACTCGAGCTAAAAGCCGACGTGGGGCTGCCCGCGACGCTGCGCGCCTACATCGGCACGTTCCCGAGCGCCGAGGTGCCCTGGTTTCCAGCGC
The DNA here is from genome assembly GCF_005144585.1 of Polyangium fumosum. GTDB lineage: Bacteria > Myxococcota_A > Polyangia > Polyangiales > Polyangiaceae > Polyangium > Polyangium fumosum. Next base: position 68,921 of record NZ_SSMQ01000037.1, read on the forward strand.
AGACGGCCGCCAAGAAGAGGCGCATCACGACGGAGATGGACGCCGCCACGGCGCTCGCCGGGCGGATCGATCGGGAGCTCGTGAACAGCGCAGGCTGGGGCACGATCCTCGCCATGCCCATCCTGATCGGGAGGGACGTGCTCGGCGCGCTGGTCGTCGCCACGCCGTCGGCGGAGATGCTCTCGCCCGAGGCGCCGTTCGTGCTGGAGACGGCGGCGAACATGCTCGCGCTCTCGATGGCGCACGAAAAGGCGCAGGGACGCGCCGCGGCGCTCGCCGCCGAGGAGGTGAAGCCCGTGGCGGGCGCGCTCGAACGGCGGGGCGCGGACGCGAAGCTCGCGCGGCTGGCGATCCTGGGCTCGCTCGCGGCGGGGTTCGCCGACGAGATGCGCTGGCCGCTCTCGTCGCTCGGCACGCAGCTCGAAGAGCAAGAGAAGCTCATTGGCCACCTGCGCGTGCGGTTCCCCGGTGTGGCCTCGGCGCTCGACGATCTCGCGCGGATCCAGGACGAAGCCACGACGGCGCTCCGGTTCGCGCGGACCGCGGGGACACGGCTGCTCTCCGCGCTGGAGGATTCGAGCGCAGAGCCCGTGGATCTCGGGGATCTCGCGCACGAAGCCGCGGCCCTCGTCGAGCCCACGGCGCGCGCGCGGAATGTCGATCTGCTGGTGACGGCCGTGCATGGATCGTCGCCGATTGTCGTAGGAAAGCGGAGTGATCTCGGTCAACTCCTGCTCTCCTTGCTCACGAACGGGGTCGAGGCCTGCGCGGTCGCCGCGGAGGCGGGCACGAAGGCGAAGGCCGGCGAGGAGCCGCAAAAGCCGCTCGTGTGCGTGACCGTGACGCGCGACAAGGAGCAGGTCGTCGTGCGCGTGGAGGACGCGGGGGCAGGCGTCCCGCCCGACATGCGGGCCCGGATCTTCGACGCGTTTTTCACGACGAAAAAGGAGTCCCTCGGGCTCGGGCTCACGCTCGCGCGGCAGGTCGCGGTCGCGCACCGCGGGACGTTGGAGCTCGATCGATCGGATCTCGGCGGCGCGCTCCTCAAGGTCGTGCTGCCGGCCGCGCCGATAGGCGTGTCGGCGGCGCGGAACCACCCGCCGCCGCCCTCCCGGCGCAAGCCTTTGGGGTCGCCTTCCGTGCCTCCCGCCGGCCCGTCCACGGCCCGCGACGGCTGGACCTCCGCCCCGAGGGCCATCGAGCAAAAGACGCCACGAAAGCCCGTCCGCGCGCCCCTCCCGGTCGGCAATGCGCTCGTCGTCGCCGCGGATACGGATGTGTGCGCACCCACGCAGCGGGTGCCACGGACGCCGTCCGGAGGGCACGCCGCGCAGACGCCGAAGGTCCCGGCGGTCGTGATGTCGCACCGGTCGAGGACGGCGCCCCGCGTGGATATCGTCTCGTCGCCGAAAGGTTATGATTCATCGCAGATCGCGACGCAGAAGATCGCGCCGAAGCCGCCCCGGACGAGCACGACCCCCGGCGGGAGCGTGGTTCCGACCGCGCGGGTGCCCGAGGCGCCGAAACGGGCGCCGCGATCGCGGCGGTCGAAAGAATCGCCTCAATAACCCCAGACGTATTCGGCGCGGAAATAGGCGCCGATCATCTGATCGACGCCGCCCTTCGGGCCGAGGAGGAGCACACCGTAGCGGCCTGATACGCCGACGGTGAAGCTGCGGCTGACCTGGTAGTCGATGCCAACCGGCAACGAGAAGCCGAGGCGGCCGCTCGTGCAGCCCGTCTCGCCCGCCGCGCCGCAAGGGTCGAGGGCCGAGACCGCATACCCGCCGGCCATGACGCCGAACCAGGGGACCACGCGCAGGATATCGACGACGTATCCAATGCCCACGCTGCCGCCGGCGAGGACGACGGGCGTCGCGCCGGGGGCGAAGCTGCCGTCGACCTGGACGAGGAGGTTGAACGTGTCCGTGAGGCCGTATGTGCCGTGCAGCGCGGCGCCGAAGCCGTGGAGCGAGGTCGCCGTGGTGGGAATGCTCTCGCCGGGCAGGCCAGGCAGGACGAGGGAATACCCGAGCCCGCCGCCGACGTGCCACTGCCGCTCGTAGGCCTCGGCCGCGGGCGCGGCGGCCAAAATCGACAGGAACGAAGCAAGGAGCAAGGGCGCGCGGGACCGTCGCATCGGAGAGAGCGATAGCACCTTTTACAGGTCGAGGTGCCGCGCGAGCTCGATCCGCGTCGGATCCGTGGCCACGCCGCGCAAGAATCGATAACGCGCCTCCCAGCGCGTCGCAGCCTCGGCGTCGCCGCGGAAGCGCGCCGCGTCGGCCCGCGCGAAGGCATAGGAGCGGAGCGAGAAGCGGCGCAGGTCGAAGGCCGAGACTGCGTCGAGCCAGATCTCCACGTCCCCCTCGGTGGGCGCGAGCAGGCGCCCCGCGAGCGCGAGGTGCACGCCGAGCCAGGGCGGAGAATCGCCGCGATCCCGGAGCGCCGCCCAGCGCGCCGCGTGGCGGAGCGAGGGATCCGCGCCCGCGAGGCCTGCCCAGCCGTCGAGCGCCCGCGTGACCCGCGCCGATTGCGCGGCCGCGTCGCCGGCCCGGTACGGTTCGAGCGGGTTGCCAAAGCCGATCCACGAGACCGCCGTCCCGGCCTCGACGTCCGCCCACGGAGGCGGCGGCGGCGTCCTCGCACCGAGCGCGGCGAGCTGCCAGCGCGCCCGCGCCGCGAGGAGCACGTCGTGGCAGGCCTCGGCCCGCGCCTCCGCGCGTTCGGCCGACGCCCGCGCCTCGTCGCGCTTGCCGAGCGCCATGGCGAGCTCGGCCCGCTGCAGCGCGACCGCCGCCGGGACCCGCGGATCCGAGGCGGCCTTGCCCGTGCGCTCGTCCTTCGCCGGCGTGTCGTCCACGGCGAGCTCCGCGAACGCCTTCTCCCGATCCCCGGCGAGCCGGAACACGTTCGACCGCACGAGCGCGCGGCCGTGAGGTCCGAGGCCGAGCGCGGTCGCGGCCTCGTCCGCGGCGGTCGCCCCGGAGGCCGCGTCGCCCTCCCGCGCGAGCGCCGCCGCCGCTTCGAGCCAGAGCGCGCCTCGCGCCGCGACGAGCGCCTCGGCCGTCGCGCGTTCGGGGCCCACCTTGGACGCGCGGAGCTTTGCTTCGAGGCCGAGGACCCCGCGCGCCGCTGCCACGAACGTCGCCCCCGGGACCACCGGCGGCGGCTCCACGTCGCCGAGCACGGGCCGCCGCTCGGCGAGCCACTCCGTCGCGGTCCACGCGAGCGGCGCGGCGAGCGGCGCCTCGTCGTCGCGCGCGCGGGACAACCGAGCGACCTCGTCCGCGTCGAGATCCGCGCCTGCCGCGAGCACCGCCGCGAGGAGCGCGACCCGCCCACCCGGCCCACGTGGACCGTTCTCCAGGAGCGACCTCGCAGCCGCGATGGCCGCCTGCACGGGCTCCGTCGCCTCGCCGTTTGCGCGGGCCGCGGCGAGGCGCAGCCGGAGGAGCGCGCGTTGCTCCACCACGTCCGCGCCTCCCGCTTTCGGGCTCTCCGGCATCGGCGGCGGCGATTTTCCCGCGCGCGCGGCGCAGGCGACGAGCAGCGCGCGGACCTCGCCGAAATCCCGCGACATGCCCTCGTACCTTCGCGAGGCGCGATCCTCTTGCACGAACGGCAGCATCTCGAAGCCGCGCGTCACGTCCTCGCCCATGCAGAGCACCGCGGCGATCGCCGTGCGGTGGTCGTGATCCCGCGGATCGTAATCGGCGTACCTCCGCGCGAGGGCCTCGGCGCGCTTCGGATCGGCTTCGAGCAGGGCCGCGCGCATCGCCGCGATCCGCACGCGGAAATCGAGCCACATGTCACCCCGCGCGAGCAGCGTGCGGCGATCCCCCAGCGCGTCGGCTTCCCGCCCGAGATCCGGCGCGCCGACCGAGGGGCCGAGCTCGTCGAACGCGAGCCGCTGCGAGCCCTTTTTCACGACCTCGGCGTCGAGGTCGAGCGCGTCTGCCGCCTTGGCCAAGCGCTCGACCGAGGGCGCGCCGACGGCCGCCTCGACGTAGTTCGCGACCGCGACCCGTGCGTTGAGCTCCTCGGCCCGGTAGCGCGCGCGATTCGCGGTCCACGGCAGGCGCGCCGGCAGGAGCATCCACTCCATCGGCTCGCGGCAGGTCAGGACCTCCGGCGGCGCGGCGGACTCGTACGACACGAGGCACTTCTTCGCCTCCCGCGTCCCGTGCGCGAGCATGATCTCCGGCACGGTCACGAACGCGGCCGCGCCCGTGGCCAGGACGGCGACGCTGGCGAGCGCGACCTTTTGCGCCTTGCCGAGCTGCTTGTGCCGCGTCGCGCCCATCGGCGCCCTTCTTAGCTGATTTTCGGTCGCCGCTGCACGGGGGAGCGCGCCCTCCGAGGCTTCTTCCACGCCGTGTGCGCTTCAGATCACCGTCGACGCCACGGCGATCCCGGCTGCGATCGAGCCGAGGCCGGCGAGCGCTTGCAGGCGCGGTCCGAGGGAAGGGGCGACGCGGGTGAGCGAGCGCATCGGCCAGGCCACGAGCGCGGCGATGAGCGCCATGCCGATCACCGACGCGAGCCCGAAGACGCCCACGAAGACCAGCGCCGCCGTACGCGCCTGCATCGTGCTCGCGACGAGCAACGTGAGCGCCGCCGTCCCCGAGGCGCCGTGCACGAGCCCGACCAGCAGGGGCCGTTTGACCGTCTTCGGAGGCGCGCCGTCTTCCTCCACGGGCTTCTGCCGGCGCGACACGAGCGCGCCGATCCCGAGCCCGACCAGCATCACGGCGACGGCGATGTCGAGGGCGAGGGCGATCGCGGGGGGAACCGTCGCGCCGGAAGCCACGAGCGCGCCGCCGGCGAGGACCATCACGGCCCCGTGCCCGAGCCCCCACAGCGCTCCGGACCAGGCCGCCCGCGCGACCGTCCCTCCGCGCGCCACGAAGGTGCACACGGCTGCGACGTGATCTGCCTCGAAGGCATGCTTGAGCCCGAGACCCAGGCCGAGGACGCTCGCCGCCACGACGGACATGGCCGGCACCGTAGCACAGCGCATACCGGCTGTGTCACAGCGTGTGCGGCGCGCATCCTCACCAGGGAGGACGGCCCGAGGGCGGCGGCGGGGGCGGCTTGGCCGGGAACGACAGCCCGCAGTCCTCGCAGACGACCGCGATGTCGACCCCGTCGAGGAAGGGGTTGTTCCGTCGCCGCACAGGCATCGCCCGGCCGCCGCAGCGCGGGCAGCGATCGACCGAAGACGGGTCCGCTGCCGTCTGCGCGACGGAGATCTGGGGAGGCGGAGGCGAAGAAGCAGACCCCACGGATCCCGAGGATCGCACGAAGCGACCCCCCGCGGAATCAGCCGGCGGCGGGTTTTTCTTGCTCTGCGACGCCGGAAGAGACGTGGTCCCCCGCGAGCGTGGCTTCGAGATCGGACACGTGGGTGATGTCCTCGACGCGCGGGACGGAAAGTTCGAGCCCGCGCGAAAGGATCTCGTGACAGCCGAGCGCGAGATCACGCACGGCAGGCGCGCGGCCGACGAGCTCTTCGATCGACGTGACGCTGTGGTCGCGGAGCCCGCACGGCACGATCATCCCGAACGATTGGAGGTCCACGGACAGGTTCAACGCGAAGCCGTGCATCGTGACCCAGCGCGAGAGGCGCACGCCGATCGCGCCGACCTTCGCGATCTCGCTCGCCCAGGGCGCGCCGGCCCACTCCGCGGGTTTGGCGCGATCGGCCCACACGCCGATGAGCCCGTCGACGACGCCCGACTCGACCCCGAGCTCGCGCGCGAGCAGGATCATCACCTCCGCGAGCGAACGGACGTAGCGGCGCACGTCGCATCGATCCGGCTTGAGATCGAGGATCGGATAACACACGAGTTGTCCGGGCCCGTGGTAGGTCACGTCGCCGCCGCGGCCGGTCTGGACGAGATCGACGCCGCGCGCGGCGAGCAGCTCCTCGCCGAGCAGCACGTTGCCTGTGTCGGCGGCGCGACCGAGCGTCACGACGGGCTCGTGCTCGACGAGCAGGATGAGATCCTCGATGTGCCCGTCCGCGCGGAGCGAGACGAGGTGCTGCTGCAGCGCGTGGATCGGCTCGTAGCGCCGTCGACCGAGGAAATACGCCTTCGCCTGTCTCTCGCCCACTACTCCGGTACCTTGTCTCCGGCGCTGCGCCGTTCGTCGCGGTAGCCCTCGATGTTGTCCGTGAAGTTCGCGGCGACCTCGGGATCGAACTGCGAGCCGGAGCAACGCTCGATCTCGGCCAACGCGACCTCGTGCGGCAGCGCGCGGCGATAGGATCTGTCACTCGTCATGGCGTCGTACGTGTCGGCCACGGCGATGATGCGCGCGATGATGGGGATCTCGTTGCCCTTCAGCTTGAGCGGATATCCGCGCCCGTCCCAGCGCTCGTGGTGCAGGTGCACGCCCGGGATGAGCGGGTGCAAGAACTTGATGGGATCGAGGATGTCGCGCCCGAAGACCGGGTGCTTCTTGAAGACCTCGTACTCGTCCTGCGTGAGCTTGCCGGGCTTGTTGAGGTTCAAGACGCAGCCGATCTTGCCGATGTCGTGCATCAGCGCGCTCTGCCGGACGATCTCGACCTCGAACGCGGAGAGGCCGAGCTGCCTCGCGAGGAAGACGGCGTAGAGCGCGACGCGATCCGAGTGACCCGAGGTGTAGCGATCCATCTTGTCGATGGCCTTCGCGAGGCCCTGGATCGTCTGCTGGAACGTGGCCTGCAGATCCTGGTAGAGGCGCGCGTTCTCGATCGCGGCGGCGGCGCGCGACGCGATGATGCTGAGGAGCTTGCGTTGCCCCTCCTCGAAGCGCCGGCCCTTCGAGAACGAGCCGAGCGCGATGAAGCCCATGAACCGCTGCCCGATGCGCAGCGGCACCGCGACGAGCGAGTAGAGCGGCACCTCGGGCGGCGCCGAGAAGAACTTGAGCCCGCGCGGCCCTTGTTCGAGCAACGTCGCCTCCGCGCGCAGGTGCTCGGCGATCTTGTCGTGATCGAGCACGCCGATCGCGGCGTCCTCCGGCAGCGAAGATCCGCGGATGTGTTGCCGCTCGAAGAGCCCGCCCTCGCCGTCGTCGAGCCACGTCGACACGAGATCGCTGCGCACCTCGGAGAGGCAGCTCTCGGCCACGGTCTCGAGCACCTGATCGAGCGAGAGGCTCGCCTGGATGGCCTCGCTGACTTTGTACAGGCCGAGCGCCTCGCGCAGGCGCAGGTTCTCCGCCGCCATGCGCTGCTTCTCGAGGCCGCGCTGCACGACGTGGATCACCTCGTCGAGCTTGAAGGGCTTGAGCACGTAGTCGTACGCGCCGCGCTTCATCGCGTCGATCGCGGTCTCGACCGTGCCGAACCCCGTCATGATCACGGTCAGCGCGTCGGGCGAGGTCTTGCCGATCTCGTCGAGCAGCGCGATGCCGCCCATCCTCGGCATCTTCAGGTCGCTGATGATGAGATCGTAGTGCGACTTCGTCAGCTCCCCGAGTGCGGCGGAGCCATCCTCGGCGGTGCGGACGATGTAGCCTTCCATGCCCAGGAAATCCGCCAGCATGTCGCGGATCACCTTCTCGTCGTCGACCACGAGGATACGCGGGCGCTCTTCCGTGAGTTGAGACGGCACGGGCCGAGCCTACCAGATGTCTTGCAACTTTTCGGGCGAGATGAATCGCGCCGTCAGTCGTCGTCGGAGACGATCGCGTGGCGGATCGTGCGGGGCGACTCGTCGAGCTCGGGGACGTGCTCGGTCGGCGCCTCCGTGATGGTCGGCGAGGGGAGGCCGCCGGGCGGCGCGTACGAGGGCGGCTGCGCGTAGCCCGGCGGCGAGGCGTACGAGGGCGGCGACGCGAACGAGTCAGGCGACGCGTACGACATCGGCTCGGCGAGCGAGTCCGGCGGATACGAGGGCGGCGGCGGCGCGAGATCGGTCGGCATCGGGCCGATCGCTGGCTGCGAGCCGCCGCGATCGAGCGGCCGTGGCGGCGGTAAGGGCGCGCTCGCCGGTTCGCCCGGGAGCATCGACGAGGCCCGGTTCTCGCCGAGCGCGTGCTTCTGTTCGAGGAACTTGATCACGGACGAACCCGTCGCGCGCTCGAGCGACGCGCGCAGATCCCCCGGCAGCGTCGACTCGATGAGCAGCTTCGCGCCCGTGCGCGGATGCACGATCTCGATGCGGATGAGGTGCACGAACGAGCGATCGAGGCCGTGCTTTTCCTCGAAGTAGCGGTTCGTCGGCACGTGGCCGTACCGCTCGTCGCCGAGCACCGGGTGCCCGATCGCCGCGAGGTGGCGGCGGATCTGGTGCGGCCGGTGCCCGTCGGGGATCACGCGCAGGATCGAGTGGCCCGAGGCCACGGCGAGGCGGCGGTACCGCGTCCGCGCCATGTAGCTGCGGCCGCCCTCGCGCAGGTCGCGCGCGATGGCGCCCTTCGTTGGCGTGACGCCCTTCGCGGCGACGAGGTAGATGAGCCGACCGCTCGTGGCGAGCGCCGTCGTCCAGAGCTGCCGCGCCACCTCGTTCCGCGCGAAGATGCAGAGGCCGCTCGTGCCGGTGTCGAGCTTGTTCACCACCTTGAGGTTCGACACGCCGGGCAAACGCAGACAGCGCTGCATCAGCGAGCCGAGGTACTCCGGCTGGTTCTCGACCGGCTCGTGCGGGCCCTTCTCGACCACGATGACGTCGTCGTCTTCGTAGATCACGCGCGGCTGCGCGGGCGGCGCGCGCTTGAGCACCGCCACCGTCTCGACCTCTTCCGTGAGGGGGATCATGTCAATCGGGATGAGCTCGCTCGACGTGTAGCCGAGGCGGCTGAAGTGATCGAGGTCGCGCGCCAGCGTATCGGGATCACACGAGACATAGATGCAGAGCGGCGCGCCGAGGCGGGCGATGGCCTCGCGCGCCGCGGGCGAAACCCCGCGCCGCGGCGGGTTCATCACCACGGCGTCGAACTTCTCGTTGTTCGCGAGCAACGAGTTCACCACGTCGGCCGCGTCGCCGACGCGCGCGTCGAGCTTGCCGAGCCCCTGCGCTTCGGCCGCCGCGCGCGCGTTCTGCACCGCCGGCGCGAACGACTCCACCATCGTCACGATGTTCTTCGCGTGCGACAGCGCGATCGAGATCGCGCCCGAGCCGCCGTAGAGATCGAGCACCTTCGGCTGCCGCCGGTTCGTGCCCGTCTCGTCGATCAAGAGCTGCATGTCGAGCGAGGCGATCTCGCGCGTGATGAGCGCATGCACGCGCGACGCCTGGCCGCGGTGCACCTGCACGAACGATCCGAACGAGGCCACGTGGTACGTCGGCCCGATACGATCCTCGGCGTGCGGCACGCCGTCGAGCACCATCGTCTCCGGCCCGAGGATCTGCGGCGCGTCCGCCTCGTGCAGGTTCGCCGCGATCCCCACGACGCGCGGCAAGAGCGCCCGGAGCGCGCGTCCCGCCTCCTTGAGCTCGTCGCGCGAGGGGACACGATCACGCTGGAGCACGAACGTGAGCAGCACGCCCACGCGGTTGCCTTGTGCGGTCGTCGTCGTCTCGGGCAGCGACGTCGTGCCCGGCATGTGCACCTCGCGCAGATCGATCGCGCGGAGCACGCCGCCGCCGTGCGGATCGTACGGCAAGAGCAGCCCGCGGGCCTCCGGCGGCGGCGACGCGATGAGCCCGCGCAGGATCGTCGTCACCTCGGCGAGCGCGGGCGCGAGCACGCGGCAGTTCGGGATGTCGATCACGTCGTGGTTGCCGGAGCGACCGTAGAGCCCGATCCCGCCCGTCGGCGACACGATGAGCTTCGCGCGCCCGCGGTAGCCCACGATCTGGTCGCCGGGCACGACCTGGCGCGTGTACAGAAGCTCGAGCGCCGGGTAGTGCACGATCGCGCTCACCACGCGCGCGCGCTTCGTCGTGAGCTGCTGGGCGTAATCCATCCCGATGAGTGGACAGCCGCCGCATTGCTCGGCGTGTACGCACTCGATCATGGTCGACGGGATCTCGCCGGCTCGTAGGGTCCGACGCGTGGGATTCGAAAGAATACCCCGCCCGGTACCTGCGGCCCCGGGGGTGCCATCGGGACCATTCGGCCCGTTTTTCCCTGCGCCTGGGTCCATCAGCGGTAGATTACAAGCGTCGCTCGGGGACGTCGAAGCAGGAAAACTCGCGGCCCATCGTTTTCTTCTTCGAGCGGGGAATCTCACCACCGGGCGGTCGGGGCCGGACCCGGGGTCGGCCCCGGCGACCACCGGACGAGGGCGGTGGTAACTTTGTCGGCACGGCTGCTCGGGGCCGCGTAGGATGCCGACCGGCGAGGGTTCTAGCCGCCCGCGCGATCGACCGAGCCATGCCGAAGAGGCGTCCCAGCGCCGCAGGTCGCGACCGACGAACAGGCCCGGATCGTCCTCAGCCGACGTGGATCCGCCACCTGCTCGGGGTGGGTCTCGCCGCCGCCGTGGGGTGTTTCGTCGCGCCCGCAAGCGCCGCGCCCGGGGATGCGCAGGCGCAGAAGGGGATCGCCCTCGCCCGGAAGGGGGAGTGCGGCGACGCCGTCCCGCTGCTCGAAGAGGCCGAGGGCCTCCGGCACCGGCCCGAGACCGCGGTCGCGCTCGCGAGCTGTTACGAGATGGCGGCCGAGCTCCTCCAGGCGAGCGCCCTCTACGGCGTCGTCGCCGAGGAGCCGCCCGATCGGACCCACACCCGCGGCGACCGCGCGGCCATCCAGATCGCCAAGCGCAAGCTGCGCGAGATCGAGGACCGCATCCCCACGCTCACCTTCGTGATCCCCAAGGGCTACGAGGGTGTCGTCGTCACGATCGACGGCGAGCCCCTCGAACAGCCGGCCGAGCCGCAGAAGGTCGATCCCGGCGACGAGCTCGCGGTCGTGATGAAGGCCAAGGGCCGCAAGGAGCGCAAGGAGACGATCACCCTCGAAGAGCGCGAGCGCCGCATCGTCACGCTCGATCTCGCGCCGCTCGGAGCCGCGGCCGCGCCCGGGCCCATGGTCCCTTCGAAGGAGCCACGCCTCTGGCTCGGCGCAGCGTACCGCGGCTACGTCATCCCGCGTTTCGCCATGAACATCTTCGGCGACGGCGGGCGCACCGTGATCGCGCCGGGCGGCGCGCTGAGCCTCGTGCGCCCCGCGGGCAACCTCGACATCACCTTCACCCTCGGGTACGCGGCCTTCTTCCTGCCGCCCACGCCCTTCAAGCCGCGCGGCACGCCCGACACCGAGTACGAGATCGTCTCTGCCGATCTCTCCTCCCTCCAGGCTTCGTTCGAGCTCGTATGGAACGTCCCGCTCGATCGCCGGCAGCGCTTCCGCTTCCGCATCGGCGGAGGCCTCGGCGTCGGCTACACCTTCCTCGGCGGCCTCTACCGCACGCAGGCGTATCCGCCCGGCTTTTCGCCCGCGGATCCGTACACCTACCGGCCTTGCACGGCGCCGAACGATCCGCCGGGCAGCTTCCGGTACTGCAACCAGCTCGACAAGGACGTCGACCATTACGGCGGGTACGAAGAGCCGAGCTGGTTCTCGGGCGGCGTGCGGCCGCTCGTCTACCCGTGGATCGTCTTGCCCCTCGTCGGCCTCTCGTTCCGCCCCACGCCGGGCGTCTCGATCGATCTCGACGTCGCGCCGACCCTCTCGGGGATCCTCACCGGCCTCGGCGTGCGCTTCGGGCTCTGATCCTTCGAGCCCCAACGAACCCGAGCGCCACGAGCGCGAGCGCCGGCACCGCGGCTCCCGCCTCCTTCGTGCCCGCCCCGCGCCCCACGCTGCAATCGCCCTCCGTCTGCTTCGCCGCGCACTCCGGCGAGAAGCCGTGGCGGGGCAGGGGATTGCAGCGCGCCGTATCGACGGGCTCCTCCGCGGGCGGATACGCCTCGCAGATCGCCGCGATGTCGTCCGCCGCGAGCGTGCGCGGCAGCAGGCTGCCCGACGTGTAGTTCGGCCACATCGTCGCGTTCGCGTCCTCGGCGTGCGCGAGCCCGAGGAAGTGCCCAGCCTCGTGCGTCATCACGGAGAGCAGATCCGTCTGCACCTCCTCGAGGTTGTCCGACGTCGTGAACGGGAAGCCGTGCGTGTTGACCTCGATGTCCGCGTCGTAGATCTCGCCCGTCCGCGTATCGAACGTCACGGTCGTCAGCGCGATGTTGTGCGGCCCGTCCGGGTGCGTCCACGTCGCGTCACGGAACACCACCACGTTCGCGTTGCCCGCGTTCGAGTTGTACTCGATGCGGTTGCACAAGATCGGCCCGAGGTTCTGCACGTGGATGTTCGGCGGCCCAGGCACCGCCGTCTCGCAGACCGGCTGCTCCCACGCCCGGAACGACTCCTCGACGACCCCCACGGCCAGCGGATACGGCACCTCCTCGGACGCATCCACCTGCACGCTCACGCCCACGCACGGCCGCTTCCAGAGCAGCGGCTTGCAAGCCGGATCGTCCCACGGCGGCGGCCCGCAGAGCTGGCCCTCGGCGCACGTCGAGGCGCGGCAATAAGCGTGTGCGTTCGAAGCAGCGCTCGTCACGAGCGCCATCCCGATCACGAGCACGAGACCGAGGCGAGGCGTCGAGCGCATGGCGGCTCCTCCGCGCTCAGGGGGCGAGCTCGATCGTCCTGCCGAGCTTGCGCGAAAGCACGGCCTGCACGGTCGTCCACAGCTCTGCGCCGTCCTTCGAAGCGTGCCAGCTCGCGCCTCCGGCGCGTGGATCGAAGTGCCAGGCGTTCCGCTCAGCGGCCATCCAGATTTGCCGCGCCGCGCGATGGCTGTTGATGACGTACTTGGTCCCGTCCTGGAACTCGACCGTGAGGACCCCCATCTGCAGATCCACCTCGATCCCGTCCAGGTCGCCGAGCGCTCGCTCGAGCTTGCGCAGCGTGTCGTCCGCGGCGCGTTCGAACTCCCGTTCCGAGATGCCCTCGGTGCTCATGGGTCGAACCTACCTCGGGCGAAGGCGACCGCCAAGCCGCCGCGCCCCGCTTTCGTTTGGCGTCCAGATTGACTAGGATGGGCTGCCACCCGAGGACGCCTCGCGCATGCCGGAGAAGAAGAAGATCACCCCCGGCCTGGTCATCGCCGGCCGGTACAGCGTGATCCAGGAGATCGGCCGCGGCGCGGTCGGCTCCGTGCACCTCGTGCAGCACATCCACACGGACGAGCAGTTTGCCCTCAAACTGCTGCACGACCCGGCCGCGGCGAGCCCCGAGAAGATCGCCCGCTTCCGCGTGGAGGCGCGCGCCCCGGCGAGGATCGACAGCGACCACGTGGTTCGCATCACGGACGCCGACGTCGCGCCCGAGCTGAACGGCGCGCCCTTCTTCGTGATGGAGTACCTGCGCGGTCGTGACCTCGGCGCCGAGCTCGACATGCGCGGCCCGCTCCCCGCCCCCGAGGTCGTGCTCTACATGCGCCAAGCAGCACGCGCGCTCGACAAAGCGCACGCCCTCGGCATCGTCCACCGCGATCTCAAGCCAGAAAACCTCATCCTGATCGAGCGCGACGACGGCGTGCCATGCATCAAGCTCGTCGACTTCGGCATCGCCAAGCTCACAGGCGACGCAGCCACGATCGCGCAGATCGTCTCGCGCACACAGACCGGCCGTATCTTCGGCACGCCGCTCTTCATGTCACCCGAGCAAGCCACAGGCCGCGTCTCGCTCGTCGGTCCCGCGACAGACGTGTGGGCCCTCGGCCTCGTCGCGAACCGCCTCCTCACGGGCCGTGATCATTTCGAATCCGACACCGTCGCCGAGCTGATCGGCAAAATCGCATACGACCCCATCCGCCCCCCAAGCGAGCTCGGCACGATGCTCGGCCCTGCCTACGACGCCTGGTTCCTCCGCTGCTGCCACCGCGAAATCGGCAAGCGCTTCCGCTCCGCAGGCGAAGCCGTCACCGCGCTCGCCGCCGCCCTCGGCGTCGAAGAGGGCGACGCGCTCATCGACGCCGTCATCTCCTCACGACGCGCACTCGGCGGCATGGCGTACAGCGAGACGATGCGCGCGCCGCCCTCCTCAGGCCGCGACTCCATCGACATCCTCCTCGACGCCCTCGAATCCAAAGGCCCCCCCGCGCCATCCGTGCCCGCGAGCGCATCCACATTCCCCGCCATCAAGCCTCCCCCCGTCCCCAAGCTCCCCGCCACACTCTCAGACCCCGAGCTGCCCGCGCACCTACGCCCGCCGCCGAGCACGACCGCCGTCACAACCTCCGCCGACGTCACCGTACAGCCAACCCTCGACCCCCCACCCGCACCCCGCGCCTCACGCGGCGCCCTCGTCGTCGGCCTCGTCATCGCCGCAGCACTCGCCGCAGGTCTCGTGATCGGTCTCGGCTTCGTCGGCTCAAGCCGCACGAGCGAGCCCCTCACCACAACAAGCGCCTCGCCCGCCACCTCAGGTCTCCCCTCATCCGTCCGCGCAGGCGTCACGCCCCCACCCTCGACCTCTCGATCGACCCTCCTCCCCGCCACCACGATCGCGCCAGCCCCCTCCGCCTCGGTCGCGCCCAGCGTCCCTCCGCGAGGCACCGTGCCCCGGAAGGATCCGCTGTACGGTCGACACTAGAGGCAGGTCTGGTTGGGGCCGTGGCGCCGGGGCGCTGCCCCGGTCCCCGCGGGGGCTCTTCGCCCCTCGACCCGAACCAGGGCCAGCCCTGGACCCTTTGGGGAAGAACTGCGCGATGCGCAGTTCTTCCCACAGGCCGTTGGGACCGCGTTGCCGGCTGAACCGTCAGCGCTGTCGTCTTGGCTGGCGGGGTCGCTCGTGGTCTTGACTCGGCCCGTTCGATGAACTGCGCGATGCGCAGTTCATCGAGCCTGGGTCCAGCGCCTCGCTGGTCCGGGTCCCGGGGCGGATAGCCCCGGGTGGGGCCTGGGGCAACGCCCCAGCGAAGCGCTTCCCAGATGAGACCAATGCTCAGGGCACGGCCTGGACCGAGGTGGAAGAACTGCGCGATGCGCAGTTCTTCCAGCGAGCCGGTGGCAAGACCATGGAGGTGGATTTCAAGCAGGCGACGGGCACCGCTCGGCCTCTGCGCGCTCGCAGCGCAGTCGCTCTCGCTCAGCCCTCGTTCGTCGGCGTCGTCTCCTCCAACCCGCTCCCACCCGCCGCCTCCTCCGGAAGCTGCTCCTCCCCCGTCTTCGGATCCACGTCCGGCGTGCTCCTTCGCGTGCGGATGTTGTGTCGGATGGCCTCATTTTGCTTCACGACGGGCGCGAGCAGCGCGGCACGTTTTTCTGCGTGGTCGCCCGTCGGCTCGTCGTATGTGCCGAGGATCCTGGCGACGATCCGCAGGAGGTAATTCTGTCCGGCCTCGCGCGCGGCTTTCACGGTGCCGAATTCGAGGGTATCGCGTCAAGCCGCACGGGGCCCCTGGAGAGCCCTCCGCGTGTTGGAATCTTGCGTGCAGGAGGGCCTCGGAGGGTTTCGTCTGGCCGAGGGCGCGCGTGCAGGCGGGCCTCGGGGGGCTCGTCGCGGCCGCGATCGGAGATGCAAGCGCCGCCGAAGGGCTCGCATGCGCGAGGGGGCGCCCGGTTCGAATGCGAGGGGGCCTCGAACGACCGCGCGCCGCGGCCGAAAGGAGGGCGCCACCTCGCGAAACGACGGCGGGCGGCGCGCGTGCGTGGGCCGGTCAGGGCTTCGAGGACGAGAGGGCGCGGCCGAGGCGGGGCCTCCCGGAGGCCAACGCGCGGGCGAGAGAGCCCGAAGCTCGGGTCCCGGGAGGCCCATGCATGGCGAAGGTCGCGGAGGGCGAAGGCGCTTCGAGGCTTCGGGGCGGCGAAGGTCGCGCGAAGGCGGGGCACCGGGTGGATTTTGTACACGCGGCGCGGTGAAGCGGAGAGCAGCTCATGCCTTCGGGGCGGGGGAGCGCGGCGGGAGGGAAGGGGGCGATAGGGTTTTGTGTGGCGGAGAGGCGCGAGGTCCCGAAGCCTCGGGGGGGAAGGCATGCGCGGGGGTCGTGAAAACATGAGGGGGAAGGGCTGACGAGGGGAGCGCGTCGCCCGAGTTCTCGCCCCCAGAGGGCCTTTGCGTCGAGCGGCGCGGAGAGGGCTCGACCCCCGGAAGGCCGATGCTTCGGGCGCGGCGGCGAGGACGACCCGCGGAGCATCGAGAAGCGCGTCGAGAAGTATCGCATCCGGAGCGAGAGCCCGCCCGACGAGCCGAGGCGACCGAAGAACAACGTCCACGGCGTGCTTTCGAACGAGCCGCAACGACCGTCCTCGACGGGCATTTTGAGCGAAGAAGGCGTCTTGCCCTCGCGCGACGAGGTGCATCCGCGGAAATGCATAGACGAGCATTGCACGCTCGTGGATCGAGGCGGCGCGCTACCGGAATACGCATTCCGGCAGGGGGCGCCGGTCATGAGCGTGGTGCCGCATGAATGCGAAGAGAAGACGACGCATGGAATCGTCCATGTCTCGGACGCCTCCGGCAGTGGCCGCGACTGCGACCAGGAGCAGATCGACTGCTTCCGGCGCTGCTGGCGGGTGAAGCCACCGTGGCCGATGAAGAAGGGCACGTGGGCTCACTACCGTTACTGCCAAACCAAGTGCCTTGCAGCGTACATGGACTGTTTGGCAAGCGAGGGGCTTCGACGAACATTCGAGACGATAGCAGAGGCTGCCGCTTGGCTGAAGCGCCATCCGGAAGTCGCCGCCGGGACAATCGTCGTGATCGGTGGCATTGTGTACGTGGTATCGACCGGCGGGGCGGGCGCGCTCGTGCTCATCCCCCTGGGCGCATGAGCTTGCTAGCGGGAGGAACAACAATGAGCCGTGGCCATCCGAACTTTTTGCCCGACGAGACACTGAGGACGCTGGAGGTCATTGCAGAAAAATATGACGAAGGCTCACCTGAGCGCGCGGCGCTCGAGGTCGCAGCCAAGGGACTCCTGTTCATACACGCTGCTGAACATGGGAATGCATTCGTCACATACCTCGAACAGTTCGACGCCGAGCTCATGGAAGAGCAGCGTCGGCACCTGGAAAGGATGGGTCTCCGCTAGCAGCCTGTGGAATTATCGTCGCGAGCGCCCCGAAGCTAGGGCGACGGAGCGAGGAATCCTGAAGGATTTCGAGCGATGTCGACCGACGATTCGGGGCGCGCAGCAGATAAGTCCACAGGCTGCTAGGGCCAGAGCACCCGCATTGCTCGATGCCATCCGACCGAACAACGACCGCATTCCCGGGGGACCCCAGGCAGTCCTTGGTCCTGCCGGGTGTGGGCCAGATGTGGCAGTCCTCGACGAGGTCGCAGACGCAACCATCATCACCCTGGATGAGAGGGACGAACGGTTGTCACTCCCCCAGAGCCTCCTCGAGGAACGCCGCATCCGGTGTGCGCCGGGCATATCCCCACCTCGACCCTCCTGCTAGGATCCGAACCGTTGCCTCCCGATCGCCTCATCACCCTCCTCGTCGTCGCTGGTTACCTCCTCGCGCTCATCCTCGCCGGTGCCTACGTCACCCGACGATCGAAGGGCTTCTCCGATTACGTCACCGGCGGCGGCAAGATCCCCGCGTGGATGCTCGCCCTCTCCTTCATGGCGAACTTCGTCAGCTCGAACTCCTTCGTCGGCCACGCCGGCAAGAGCTTCGAGGTCGGCCTCGGCTGGTGTGTCGTCGGCGGCTTCCTCGTCGTCGCCTGCACGCTCTCCTTCCACCTCTTCGCCCCGCGCTTCGCCGAGTTCGCGCGGACGAACGGCGCCCTCACCCTGCCGGACTTTTTCGAACGCCGCTTCGGATCCCGCCCGCTCGCAGTCTTCGTCCAATGGATCGTCGTCCTGACGACCCTGCTCTACGTCCTCGCCGTCTTGCGAGGCACGGCCCTCGTCGTCGCGTCGGGCCTCGGCCTCTCGTATTCCGCGGCGCTGCTCGTCGTGTACTTCGTCACGATCGTCTATTGCCTGCTCGGCGGCTTATGGGCGGATGTGCTCACGGACGTCGTGCAATCGGTCGTCCTCCTCGGCGGCGCGGTCCTGCTCTTCGTCGCGGTCCTCTCCGCCTCGCCCGAGCCCTCCGCGCCCGCGCCTCCGCCGATCCGTCCCCTCTCCGTCGCGCAGCTCGTCGCCGTCGGCCTCTCGGGCGCCGTCAAACTCGTCGCCGACCCCAAGCAGGTCATGGTCTTTTATGCCTTCGGCGACGGCGCGCAGGCCCGCCGCTTCCGGCACTTCGCGCCCCTCCTGCTCCTCCTCGTCCTCGGCTGCCTCTTCCCCGTCGGGTATTTCGCGCGCTCGCTCGTCCCCTTCGTGCGTGACGTCGACGAAGTCGTCCCCCGCCTCGTCTTCGAGCGGGGCCTCCTCGGCGCGGCCTTTGGCCCCATCTTCCTCGTCGCGCTCCTCGCGGCCTCGATGTCCTCGCTCGACTCTGCATTGCTCGTCGTCGCCTCGTGCCTCGAAAAACACGTCGTCGCGGCGCTCGCCCGACGCGAGCCGAGCGAGCGCCGCACCCGCGGGATCCTCTTCCTCGTCGCGACCCTCGTCCTCCTCCTCTCCTTCCGCCCCCTCGGCGACATCGTCTCCCTCTCGACCCTCGCGGGCGCCCTCCTCGGCGCCTCGCTCCTGCCCCTCCTCTGTGTAGGCCTCTTCGGACAGCCGATTCCCCCACGCGTCGCATACGTCTCCCTCACGCTCGGCCTCGTGGGAGCCCTCGCCGGCAAGTTCGTCCCGCTGGCGCTCGGCGTCCGCTCGCCCTGGCTCCAGGACATTTTCGTCGGCCTCCTCCTCGCGATCTTGCCCCTCGCCATCCATTGGGCCCGCCGCCCCCGCGTCTCCGCTTCCGTTCCCGGCTGATGGTCCCTCCGGCCGCGACGCATGGAGGCGTCGCCTGGACGAAGACCTGTTTTTCGCGGACGTACAAAGCGCGCTGAAATTCGAGAAAAGCCCCAGGTCTGCCGTGGAGGTTCCGTTTTTTACGGGTCAGACTCCTCCCCGGAACATCTGACTTCTTTCTGGGGGGCTTACATGGACACGAATCGAGCATTCGTGGCGGGCGCCATGCTCTTGGCATGGGGAGCGCTCGCCGCGTGTCGTGGCTCGGATGCGATCGAACAGAGAACGGGCCCCGGGGGTGCGTCGGACGAGGTCACCACGAGCACCGGCGGGAGCGTCGGCGCCGCGACCGTGGGCGCCGGCGGCGCCGGAATGGGCGGCGCGGGAGGCGATACGAACGGGACCGGCGCAGGCGGTTCCCTCGGGGAAGGCGGAGGCGGAAGCGGAAGCGCAGGCGCAGGCGGAAGCGGAGGCGCAGGCGGAAGCGGAGGCGCAGGTGCAGGCGGAATCGATCCCACCGGCGTCGGCGGTTCCGGCAGCGCATCGGCCGGCTGCTCTGCCGAGCTCGATTGTGACGACTTCATCGACTGCACCCTCGACAAATGCGTCGCCGGCGAATGCAACCATGATCCGGACAGCGCGAAGTGCGCCGACGAAAAGATTTGCAACGGCGTGGAGACCTGCGACCCGCAGTTCGGCTGCACGAGCGGCGCGCCCGTGAACTGCGACGACGGCATTGCCTGCACCTACGACCTCTGCCACGACCCGACCGGCACCTGCGTCCATGACCCGCGGGACCACCTCTGCGACGACGGCGCCTTCTGCAACGGCGTCGAGGTCTGCCATCCGCTCCAGGGCTGCATCGAGGGCACGCCCGTCACGTGCAGCGACGGCATCGCTTGTACCGACGACGTCTGCGACGAACGGCTCGATACCTGCAAAGGCATCCCGAACCACGCCCTCTGCCCCTGCAACCAGACCTGCGACCCGATCCAGCGCGGCTGCGGCGACGTCTGCAACGTCGTGACGTGCCAAGGCGAGGTCTACGCCTGCGGGGACTGCGTCGACAACGACGGCGACTGCAAGACCGACACGGCCGACGAACAATGCCAGAGCCCCTGCGACGACACCGAGCAATGAAGGCGCCGCGCCCCGCCGCTTGCGCAACCTGATCGAATGGCCTTGCGCGACTTGCGCAAGGACCTCTTGCGCAAATCGCGCGCCGTGAAACCCGCCCCGCCCGCGAACTCCCTCGTTTCGCGCCAATACCCTCTCCGTCCCCGTGTGGCACGGTCGCTGCTCTTGCGGCCGTCGAGCCCGCGGGGTGGGCTCGAGGGAGGTCCACGTGAGACGGCCGAATCGAGTATTTCTCTTCTGCGCGCCGGCCCTCGCCACGGCGATCGTCTGCTTCGGCAGCGATGCGCTCGCGCAGGGCAGCGCCACCGTGCAGGGCAAGGTCATCAATGCCGAGACGAACCAGCCGGTCCCGAACGTCGTCGTTACGGCCACCTCGCCCGCGCTCCAGGGCGAGGAGCTCGTCGTGACCGACAAGGCGGGCAATTACCGCATCCCGAGCTTGCCGCCCGGCGACGCCTACGTCATTCGCGCCGACGGCGGCAGCGGCTTCCGGCCCTTTGCCTCCAAGCCCTTCACGCTCCGCGCGGGCGGCTCGGCGCTCGTCCAGATCCAGATCCTCCCCGAGACCATGGAAACCGGCATCGTGATCGTCGTGGAAGCCACCCCGCCGGTCATCGATTACACGACCGGCGTCAAGACCAGCGTCGGCCCCGAGTTCACCCGGCGCGTCCCGACGAACCCGCCGACCGGCAAAGGCGGCGCGACCCGCTCCTTCGAAGGCCTCGCCACCATCGCCCCCGGCACCTTCACGGACACCTACGGCGTCTCCGTCAATGGCACGACCTCCCCGGAGAACGGCTTCGTCATCGACGGCCTCTCCGCGAATGACGCCGCGTTCGGCATCCTCGGCACGCCGCTCTCCAGCGAGTTCGTCCGCGAGGTCAACGTCATCACGGCCGGTTATCTGCCCGAATACGGCCGCTCGATCGGCGGCGTCATGGATGTCGTCACGAAGAGCGGCTCGAACGCGTTCCACGGCTCCTTCTTCAGCGCCATGACGCCCGGCGCGCTCGAAGGCGAGCGCACCCGTATTCCCCGCGTGGGGAGCACCATCCAGACGAACCCGAGCCTCGCGACCATCCAGGACATCGGCTTCGAGCTCGGCGGCCCCATTCTGCAAGATCGGCTCTGGTTCTTCACCGGCATGAGCCTCGCGATCCAGAAGACGCGCCTCGAACGCTCGCTGAACAAGCTCCTCTACGTCGAAAACCCGGACGGCACGCCCGCCGTGGACTCCATGGGGAACCCCATTCCGATCCGCGATTCCGAGACCGGGTTTCAGCAGACCTCGCTCCTGCCAGGGACGAAGACCACCCAGTACGCCACGAGCCGGACGTACCAGTACATCGGAAAGCTCACGTTCAAGGCCAACCAGGACCACAACATCTCGCTCTCGGTCTTCGGCGTGCCGCAGACCTCGGGCGGCGCCGGCGATTATCCGTTCAACCTCCAGACCGGCGGCTCTGCGCCGAACCTGCAAGGGCCGTACTCGGCGTTCGGCGGGATCAACGAATCGTTCTCGAACAACGTCGTCCTGAAGACCTCCTCGTCCTTCAAGGAGAAAAAGTACCTGCTCGATACGACGATCGGCTGGGTCCATGGCTCGATCACCCAGGCCGCCGCCGACGGCAGCGGCGTCGCCGACATCGGCTCGCCGGGCACCATGGCGGGGATCCCGAACGTCGGGTGGCGCAGGTCCTCGGGCGGGCGGTATCCGATCACCGAATTCGAGAACCTGCCGGCGGCCGCGCGCGAGGCGTGCGCCCCCGGCGGCAGCGCGGAGATCGCCTCGCTTTATTGCCCCGTCGTCAACTACGCCACGGGCGGCCCCGGCCTTTTGCGCCAGGCCTCGCAGAACCGCATCCAGGGCCGGGCCATCTTCACCGCGATCGGCAGCCTCCTCGGCCAGCACATCCTGAAGGCCGGCATTGATTTCGAGGCCCTCGATTACACCAGCGCCCGCGGCGTGAGCGGCGGCAATGCGTTCCGCGAGACCCCGGACGGCGCCTTTTTCCTCGACGCCCGCCGCTTCGGCTTCTTGGAAGGCCCCGACCGCCCCGTCTTCTTGAACTCGTTCTCCACCACCTCGCGCTCCTATACCGTGGGCGGGTTCGTCCAGGATAGCTGGAACATCCTCGACCGTGTCACGTTGAACCTCGGCGTCCGGTACGACGCGCAGGTCGTCACGGGCAACGACGGTCGCATTGGCATGACGCTCCCGAACCAGTGGTCGCCCCGCGTCGGCGTCATCTGGGATCCGACCCAAAAAGGCAAAGCCAAGATCTTCGGCAATTTCGCGCGGTTTTACCAGGCCATCACCCTGAACCTCGTCGACCGCTCCTTCCCCGGCGAGCTCCAGATCTACTCCCTGCGCGGCTCGAACGTCTGCGATCCGCGGGATCCCGCGCAGGTCCGCGGCGCTTGTGACGACCCGCAGAACCTCACCACGATCAACGGAAACACCGATCCTACCCGGAAATTCGGCGCCACCGGCTCCGACCGTGTCCCCGTCGATCCGGACATCAAGCCCCAGTCCTCCGACCAGCTCGTCCTCGGCGGCGAATACGAGCTCTTCACCGGCGCGCGCATCGGCGGCGCGTACACCCACCAAACGCTCAACCATGCCGTCGAGGACATGAGCCGGGACGAGGCGAACACCTACTTCATCGGAAACCCCGGCCACGGCATCGCCAAGGACTTCCCCGAGGCCGTCCGCGATTACGACTCGTTCATGATCTTCTTCGAGAAGGCGTTTGCGAATCGCTGGCTCGCGCAGGCGAGCTACACCGCGGCCTATCTGCGCGGCAACCTCGCCGGCCTCTTCCGGCCCGAGACGCAGCAGCTCGACCCGAACATCAACTCCGATTTCGACCTCATCTCGCTCCTGCCGAACCGCGAGGGCCCGCTCCCCGGCGACCGCACCCACTCCATCAAGGTCTTCGGCGCCAAGGAGTTCGTCCTGCCGGGCAACGTCAGCATCAGCGTCGGCGGCAGCTACACCGCCCGCTCGGGCACGCCCATCAACGTCCTCGGCGCGCACCCGCAATACCTCACGGGCGAGGTCTTCATCTTGCCGCGCGGCGAAGGCGGCCGGACGCCGTGGGTCCATTCGATCGACACGAACGTCACGGCCGGCTTCCAGCTCGGCAAGGACAAGAGCGTGACCTTCGGCGTCGACATCTTCAACATCTTCAACTTCCAGGCCGTGACCGGCGTGGACTCGAATTACACGTTCGCCGACGTCCGCCCCATTGCCGGAGGCACCATGGACGACCTCCCGGCGGCGAAGGGCAAGCTCGTGTACTGGGACGGCCAGCCCTTCAACGACGTCGACAAGAATCCCAATTTCGGAAACCCCAACGCATTCCAGCTCCCGAGGCAGGTCCGCTTCAACGCGCGGGTCACCTTCTGAGCGCGCCGACGAGGAGACGAAACCATGAAACAACGTCATTCCTTCCTCGCCGCCGCGGCCCTCGGCCTCGGCCTGGCCTCGTTCGGCGGCGCCTCGTGCTCGCAGCCCCCGATCCAGTGCGTCGTCGGGCACGGGCCCTTCATTGCGAAATACACGCTCGTCTCTGGGACGGGCGCGTGCGCCGACCTCGTCGGCGAGGAGATCGGCCTCTCCACGTTCCTCGCGCCGAACGAAGATCGGACCCTCGCCGATTACGACAAGCGCAGCATCGCCGTCCAGTCCGACACGTTCGGCGGCCTCGTCCGGGAGCGCGAGGGGCTCGGGGCAGGGGAGGACGACATTCCTTATGCGCTCGGCGCGTCCACGACGAACCCCGACGAGCGGGATCTTTGTTTTGCCGGCGGCGCCGCGGGCACGACCGCGCTCGCGGCCGCGGAGCTCGATCTGCCGGAGGCCGAGATCATGGACGACATGGGAAACCCCGTCACGTTGCCCGCGAAGCGGCTCCGACAAACGTGGGAGAACCTCTCCGTGTACGTGACCGCCGCCGCGCCGGGCACGCAGATGGTCGGCACGATGACGTACGAGGACCTCATCGAGGGCTGCTCGGCGACGTACACGTTCGTCGCGCTCTTCCCGGCGGTCCACTGCGCGAAGGCCGACGCCGACGGCAAACCCACGAACGAGCCGGACGACGCGCTCTGCGCGACCACCGGAAACGCCGCCGAAGGCGTCACGCCCTCCGGGATCAACCCCGATTACCGCGTGAAATGTGATCCCACGCTGCTTTATTGCGTGCTCGACGAGACGCCGCGCGCCGCGCCCTGATCCTCAGGCGCTCGCAGAGGCCCCGAACGGACTCACGCTCCGCACCGCGGGTGTTCGCTCCCGCGCCTCGCGCGCGGCCGGCTCTTCGAGATCACGGCTCTCGGCGAGCGCGTAGATCGCCACGATCTCCGAGAGATCGAAGCTCCGATCCCGCGGCGGATTGAGCAGCACCTCCAGCCGCTCCCGCGCCTTCTCGTCCACGGTCCGCCGCTCGATCGCGATCGGAATCACCTGCCGCGGCGCGAGCGCCTCCCGCAGCTCGTCGAACCGCACGGCGCCCTTCGCCTCCGCCGCGTGGTCCCCCGGCTCCAGCCGCACGATCTCCTGGCCGTATTCGCCGAGGATCTCGTCGTAGAGCGCGGTCACGCCGGGCACGAACGCGCTGTGCACCATGAAGTAGTTCTTGATCCGGTCGGTGCTCACGAGCGAGAGCCGCAGCCTATCCGCCGACGCGAACCCGCATTTCTTCGCGTCCACGAGCCTGCGCGCGTGCTCGCCCTTCTGCACCGAGGCGAACTCCGCGAGCACGTGCAGCCGCTCGCCCCGCGCGAGCTCGCCGCGCTCGAGCGCCGCCACGAACCGGAGCAGCCGCATCGTCGTCCGCGCGTCCCGATCCACCGCGTCCGGCTCGCTCAGGAAGATCACGGCGCCCACGGGCCCGCCTTTCTTCGCGCACGCCACCGCGAACGACGCGAGATCGTGCCCGCGCTGCGTGTACACGGTCACCCGCCCGCCGTGCTCCAGCGGCATCGTCACGCCCTCGCGCCCCGGCGGCGGCACGTCGCGCTCGATGCCGATGCCGAGCGACGCGAGGCGCGCCGCGAGCGGCATCCGCTCGTCACCGCGCTCGCCGAGCACGAGCGTCGCGTCCACGCCCGGCATGAACCGCGCGAGCTCTTGCACCATCGACGGCAGCGCCGGGCTGTAGCCCACGACGAGCACGCGCGAGAGCAGCCCCCGCGCCATGTGCGTGTCCTCGGCCCACGTGTGGACCTCGGGCCGCGGCGCCGCCGGCGGATCCACCCGCGTGATCCCGCGCCCCATCACGAGATCCCGCCCGTACCTGCGCAGCGGCGCGTACGTCGCCGTGACCCCGATGATCCCGCGGAGCAGCTTCGTCGGGATCTGCCCCGCGCGCGCCCCGAGCTTCCACGCGCCCGAGCCCACCTCCGGATCCCGCAGCGGGTTCAGCCATTGCTCCAGGTTCGCCACGGGCACGAGCCCGCGTGTCCGCCGCGGCGTCGTCTCCCCCAGGAACACCCCGGTGAGCAGCACGCCGCGCTCCTCGTACGCCGCCCGCGCGAGCCGCTCGAACGGGACGAGACCGTCCTCGCCGCCGAGCGCCTCGATCGCCTCGACCTCGCCGGGCTCCACGAACATGTGCGTGTAGAACTCCGACCCGTCGGCCGTCATGAGGTCCGTGTAGAGCGCCTCGACCCCCGGCGTGACGAGGTGCTGACACAAAAAAAGACCGAGGAAACGCGGCATGTCGAGCGGGAACGTAGGAGGTCCACCGATCGCCATCACGAGCGCGCGGTTCTCGCTCTCCACCACCTCGACGAAGACCTGCGCGTCGTGGTTCTGCGCGCGGAACGACGCGAGCGTCATCGTCGTCACCGCGTCCGCGTCGGGCCCCGCGTCCGCGCGGGAGAGCAGGATCGCGCGTTTCGCCGTCGCCGCCGACACCCGCGCGAGCGCGTCCGGATCCCAGCCGTCGCCCTCGCGGTACATCACCCACCGCATCATCGGCTCGTAGAGGTACCCGGGCGGGTTCTCCGTCGTCCCGAGCAGCGCCATCCGCGGCAGGGCGTGCCGGCGCGGCATCGCCCCGCGCCCGAGCATCCATTGCAGGATCTCCGCCGGCCGGAAGAAGCTCCGCAGCATCCGGTTTCGCTCGTAGAGCCGCGCGAACTCCCGCACGAGCATCTCCGCCTCGTGCACCGGCCCGATCACCAGCGAGTGCTCGTCGTAGTCGACCGTGCGCCGCCGCTCGGCCCGCACCACCTGATCGACGATGTTCGAGCCGATGCCGATGATGAACGACACCATGAACACGCCGACGAGCGTGAGCCCCAGCGAGAGCAGCGCGATCGGCGCCGGCACGTTGATCGTCCCGACCAGGTTGTCCGCGCTCTCGAGCTGCCGGAACGCCCACCACACCCGATCGAAAAAATCAGCGTCGGTCCCGACCCCGTCGCCCGTGTAATCGTAGCGGATCGCCAGGTGATCCAGCACCACGGCCGCGCCGAACGCGAGCGACCAGACCGCGACCGTCACGAGCCCGAACTGCTGGAGCTGCTCGCGCCGCGTCACGATCGCGTACACATCGGCCGCGAGCTCGCGGGCGAAGCGCAAGAGGAGCAAGAGCCGCGCGAGCCGGAGCGAGAGCAGCGGAGCGACGTACCTGGGATCGCCGATCTGCTCAAAGGGCACGAAGCTCAGGAGCGCGAGCAGATCGACGACCAGGAAAAACCATTCGAAGCGCTTGATCTCCTCTCGGGGCCGGCGCAGGGCGATCCAGCGCAGCGCGAGCTCGACCGTGAAGACCGCGAGGAAGACGGGCCGGAGCGCGTTCTCCAGCCGGGGCAGGGGCAGGAGCGAGACGAGGATGCTGATCGCGAGCGCGATCTTCACCGGCCGTTTGTCGAGCAGCGCGGCGACGCGGCGGGGGAGGCTCGGTGCCCGGGGGGCCATCACGCCCGAGCATAGACCCCCGGACGGCCGCGTTTCCAGCGGCCTCCGCGCGCCGCCGTCACGACGAGAGCAAGGCCTCGCTCGTCGCTTCGAGCTTCTCCCCCGTCGCCTCCACGACCTCCAGCGCCCGCACGTCCTCGCTCGCCTCGGCCGCGTGCGCCGTGTCGGCGAGCAGGTACGCGCGCCGGAGCGCCGCCACGTGCGCGCCGATGCGTTGATCCACGCGCCGCGCCACCGCCGCGGGCGCGTCCGCGAGCGCGCCCTTTCCCCCGGCGCGCGCTCGTTCGAGCCGCGCGCGCGCCTCGCCGAGCCGCACGAGCGCCTTCCAGCTCGCGCGCACCTCGCGCGCCGCCGCCGCGTCGAGCAGCCGTTCGTCCACGTGCCTCCGCAGCGCCGCGCCTTCCCGCAAGGACGCGCCCGCCTCCTCGCCACCATCCTCCGCGAGCCCGTCGAGCGCGTACGCGACCGGATCATCCGCCTCCACGAAGAGCGGCAGCGCAGCGAGCACGGCCGCGACGAGCGACGCGACCACGCGGATCGACGCGGAGCCGCTCCCGTACGCCGCCGTGATCGTCCCCGCGAGCGCGCCTGCGACGAGCGCGCCGCCCACGTGCACGAGCCGCGCCGCCCCGGCCTTCACCCGCGTCGTCCGCTCCGCGTACGCGAACGCCACGAGCGCCGCGCCGGCCGCGGCCGGGGACGCCGGCCCCACGAGCGCCGCGGCGAGCGCCCCGAGCGCCCCGCCTGCCGCGGCGAGGCCCTCGATCGTCGCGCTCGCCGCGATCGAGAGCAGCACGCCCAGCGCGAGCAGCGCGATCGATCCGGTGACGAGCCCGAGCCGGCCCGCGAAGGGCCACAAACCAAACGCCGCCGCGGCGGCCACGAGGAGGGCGAGCTTCCGCATGATTCCTTGCATCTCCAACGGGTTGTCGTTCAGTACGAGGCCGCGCGGCCGAGGTTCGAGAACTCCTTGTCGGCCATGCTCCGCGCCGCCGCCTTCGCGCCCGCGCTCTTCGGCGGCGCCGCGTGGATCTCCTTCTTCGCCCGCTCGTACGCGTCCACCTGCGCCTGGATCGCCGTCGCGGCCGGCGCGGGCGCCGCCTCTGCCGCGGCCTTCAGCGCGCCGATGTTCTCGTCGACGATCCGCTGCGCCGCCTGCATGTCGCCTTGCTCCAGCGCCGCGGCCGCCTCGATCTGTCGGCTCGACGCGAGCGCGCTCGTCGCCTCCGCGAACGCCGCCCGATCCACGCTGCGCTCCGCCTCCCGCGTGTCGGCCGTCCCATGCACATCGAGCGGCGACAGCGCCACGCGCGTCCGCTCTCCGCCCACGAGCGACCAGCCCACCTCGCCGCCGATCGAGAGCTTTTGCCCTGCCTCCGCGTTCGCCGCGAGCTCCACGACCACGCGCCGCTCATCGCCCGCGAAGAGCGAGCCGATCCGCAACCGCACCTCACGCCCATCGTTCTCCGTCCGCGCCTCCGCGCCGATCGCCCGGACGAACCGCACGCCCTCGGGGAGCACGAGCTGCGCCTCCGTCGCCTCGACCGTCGTCGCGGCCGTCTCTTCGAGCTCGCGGCGCAGGAACGTCCGGAGGGCCGCGCCGTCCTTCACGAACGCGAAGTTGCCGCGCCCTGCCTCCGCGACCCCGCCCATGTACCCCGGATCGAAATCGAGCCCGATCCCGAGCGACGACACCGTCACCCGATCCTCCACGCCGTCCCGCGCGATCCGCTCGGCCGCGATGCGCCCGCTGTCGAGCCCGTCGCTCACGAGGACCACCCGCTTCACGCGCCCCGGCGAGGCGTTCGCCAGCGTCCCCATCCCTTGCGAAAGCGCCGGCGGGATGTTCGTCCCTCCGCTCGCGGAGAGCTCCGAGATGTTCGCGAGGAGCCGCTCGCGCACGTCGCCCACGCGCGCGAGCGGCTGCAGGACCTCGCTGTCCGACGCGTAACGCACGAGCGTGATCTGATCGTCGTCGCGCAGCTCGCGGATGAGCTCCGCCACGGCTTCCTTGGCCTGCTTCATCTTGCTCTCGGTCATCATCGAGCCCGACGTATCGAGCACGATCGCGAGCGCGAGCGGCGCCCGCTCCCGCGTGTCCGTAGGGTCGGCCTTGATCCGCAGCACCGCCGAGACCCGCGCCTCGCTCCCGCCGAACACGCGCGATTGCGTCAGCGTGATCGACCCGCGCGCGCCGGGCCCCGAGAACGTCGCGCCCGCGCCTCCTTCGCTCGGGCTCGCGAACGCCACGTTCGTCCGCGCGCCGAGCGGCGCCCTGTGCAGGATGAGCCCTCCTGCGCAGAGCGCGAGCAGGCTCGCGGCGAGCGCGCGGCGGGTGCGGGGGACACGGAGCCATCGGTTCGTCATGACACACTTCTCCCGGTACGCGCTGGACGCCCGGCGCGTGGAAACATCGCCCCTCGGGCGCTCACGGGGGGGAGCGCGCGGGGCGACGAACGTCAGTGGCGCACGTCTACGGACGAGCGGGCGGTTCGGTCTAAATGACGTAGCGTCACGTTTCGAGACGTGCGAGAGTCCCGGCCGATCGAGGGAAACCGATGAATCTCAGTGAACCGCTCAAGCAGCGTATCGAGGCGCTCGTCCGGTCCGACCGTGTCGTGCTCTTCATGAAGGGCTCGCGCCGATTTCCGCAATGCGGGTTCTCCGGCGCCGTCGTGCAGATCCTGGACGCCGTGCTGCCCAGCTACACGACCGTGAACGTCCTTGAAGATCCCGAGATTCGCGAAGGCATCAAGGCCTACGCGAGCTGGCCCACGATCCCGCAGCTCTACATCGACGGCGAGTTCGTCGGCGGGGCCGACATCATCCGGGAGATGCGCGAGAGCGGCGAGCTCGCGCAGAAGCTCGGCGGGGCCGCGGGCGGCGGCGGCGAGGTGAAGGCGCCGAAGATCACGATCAGCGAGGCGGCGAAGCGCGCGTTCACCGAGGCCGCGGCCGAGGCGCCGGGCGAGCTGCTCCGCTTCGAGGTGAGCCCGCGCTTCGAGTATGGGCTGTTTTTCGGGCCGCGCGCCGAGGGCGACATCGAGGTCGACGCAGGCGGCCTCACGGTCCTCGTCGACCCGGCGAGCGCGCGTCGGGCCGACGGCGTCTCCATCGATTTCGTGGACGGCCCCGAGGGCGCCGGCTTCCGGATCGAGAACCCGAACGAGCCGCCGCGCGTCCGTCAGCTCTCCGTGCGCAAGCTGAAGGAGATGCTCGACGCGGGCGAGCGCTTCGAGTTCGTCGACGTCCGCACCGACAAGGAGCACGCCATTGCGCGGATCGCGCAAGCGAAGCTCCTCGATCAGGCCGAGCTCGAGCGGCTCGAAGCGCTGCCCAAGGACACGCCGATCGTCTTCCATTGCCACCACGGCGGCCGCAGCCGCTCGGCGGCGGAGGCGTTCGTAGGGCGCGGTTTTTCCAAGGTATACAACCTCGAGGGGGGCATCGACGCCTGGTCGGTCGCGGTCGACCCCTCGGTTCCGCGGTATTGACGAATTTCGGAGGAAACGCGCGTGTCCTACCACATGACCACGTTCCAGGGCTCGATCCCGGCGGCGATCGAGAAGGCCATCAAGGAAAAGATCAGCGACGCCGTGGTGGAGGTGCAGGGCGGGGGAGGGCATTTCGAGATCTCCGTCACCAGCGCCGTCTTCGCGGGCAAGAACACGCTGGAGAAGCACCGCCTCGTCCTCGGCGCGATCGCGCACCTCATGGCGGGGAACGACGCCCCCGTCCACGCCGTCGACAAATTGAATACGCGCGTCCCCTCCTGACGCTGCGCATGGGTAAGCGCCGTGCCGGGGCGCTGCCCCGGACCCCGCGGGGGGCTGTCCGCCCCCTCGACCCCGGACCAGCGAGGCGCTGGACCCAGGGTTGAAAAACTGCGCGGTGCGCAGTTTTTCAAACAGGCCGACGAAGAACCCAGGTTGCCGGCCGAACCAGCAGCGCGGCTGTCTCGGTGGGCAACGCCGCTGCCGGTCTTGACCGGGCCTGTTCGATGAACTGCGCGGAGCGCAGTTCATCGAGCTTGGGTCCAGCCCCTGGCTGGTCCGGGTGCAGGGGCGGACAGCCCCTGCTGGGGCCTGGGGCAAAGCCCCAGCGAGGCGGCTTCACGCTGAGACCCACGCGACCTCGCGCTGCTAGAGTGGGCGTGATGTTCCGAAGCGCCTTCTTCGCGGCGACGCTCGCGCCCCTGGTCCTCGGCTGTGGGGCTTCCCCCGCGCCTGCCCCGCAATCACGACCTCCCGCGGATTTCGTGTTCCTCGGCGGCGCCGTCCGTACGATGGATCCGGCGCGCCCCGAGGCCAGCGCGATCGCCGTGCGGGGCGATCGCATCGTCGCGGTCGGCACGGACGCCGAGGTCGGCTCGTTCATTGGGCCGGAGACCCGCGTGGAGCGCCTCGCCGGCCGCGCTGTGATTCCTGGCCTCGTCGACGGCCATTGCCACCTCCACGGCCTCGGCGCCGCGCTCGAGAGCCTCGACGTGCGCGGCGAGAAGAGCCCCGAGGACGTCGCCCGGCTCGTCGCGGCGGAGGCAAAAGGCCGCGCCCCGGGCGAATGGATCACGGGCCGCGGCTGGGATCAAAACCTCTTTACCCCTGCGGCGTTCCCCACGCACGCCCCGCTCGACGCCGCCGTCCCCGGAAGGCCCGTCGCGCTCACCCGCATCGACGGTCACGCGTTATGGGCCAATGCAGCCGCCCTGCGGATCGCCGGCATCGACGAAAAGACCGCCGATCCCCCGGGGGGCCGCATTCTGCGTGACGCCGCCGGCGCGCCCACCGGCGTCTTCATCGACAATGCCATGGACCTCGTCACGGCGAAGATCCCCGGCGAGCCTCCCGAGGTCACCGAGCGCCGCATCCTGCGCGCCTCCGAGCGCGCGCTTTCGCTCGGCCTCACGGGCGTGCACGAGATGGGCATCGGCGAGGCGACCGTCGCCGTCTACCGCAAGCTCGCGGCCGAGGGCCGGCTCCCGATCCGCGTGTACGCCTATCTCGCGGGCGGACCGAACCTCTCCGCCTTGTCGCGACGAAAACCCGACATCGACCCGCAAGGCACGGCCATGTTCGTCCTGCGCGGGGTCAAGCTCTTCGCTGACGGCGCCCTCGGCTCCCGCGGCGCCGCGCTCCTCGCGCCGTACACCGACGAGCCGAAGAGCGTAGGCCTCTCGATGGCGGACCGGACCACCCTCACCGAAGCGGCCCGCATCCTCGCCGACGCGGGCTACCAGCTCGCCGTGCACGCCATCGGCGACCGCGCCAACCGTGACGTGCTCGACGCCTTCGCCGCGCTTGGCGAGGGCCGGGCGCGCGTGCTTCGTTTTCGTGTCGAGCATGCGCAGATCCTCGCGCCCGAGGATCTGCCGCGGTTCGCCGCGCTCGGCGTCCTCGCCTCCATGCAGCCGACCCACGCCACGAGCGACATGCCCTGGGCCCCGGCGCGCCTCGGCCCCGAGCGGTTGCGCGGCGCGTATGCTTGGCGCTCGCTGCTCGACAGCGGCGCGCGCCTCGTCTTCGGCTCGGATTTCCCCGTCGAGGAGCCCTCGCCCCTCCTCGGCCTGTGGGCCGCCGTGAGCCGCCAGGATCCCTCGGGCGCACCGCCGGGGGGCTTCTTGCCCGAGCAACGCATCTCCCTCGACGAGGCGCTCGCCGCCTTCACCACGGGCCCGGCTTACGCCTCGTTCACCGAGGCCACCCACGGCCGCATCGCCCCCGGCTACGTCGCCGATCTGACTGTCTTTGCAGGCGCGCTCGCCGCGGATCGATCGCTGCTCGACGTGAAGATCGACCGCGTGATCCTGGGCGGCAAGGTGGCGTTTGGCGCCGCGCTCTCGAAACCGGAGGCCCCTTGACGAACCTCGTCCTTCGCGTGCTCCTCTTCCTCGCCCTCGGATTCGCGCTCGGCTGGGCGCATGCAAAGGCCATCGCCGAGGGCGAGCGAATTCACCACGAGACGGGGGAGCGCGCGCGCCCCACGATCATCTTCGTCCTCCGCCTCGTCCTCCTTTGCGTCGCGTTTGGCTTGATTGGAAAGTCCGGCTCGATGCCGCTCCTCGCGTCCCTCCTCGGGTTCGTCGTCGCGCGGCTCGTTCGCCGCCGTGGAACGAAGCTGCCACACAAGTGACGAGCTCTTCGCGACCGAATCCTTCTGTACGGCCGCCCCGGATCGTTCTAAGGAACGATCCTCGGGGAGGGGTCCTAGCCATCGATGGGGGAGAATGGACGTCCAGGAAATCCAGCGATTGCAAGAGGAGACCGAGCGGCTCCGTGCGCGCGTGACCGAGCTCGAAGCGGCGCTCCAGGCCGCGAACCATCGGGCGGACCTCTACCAGGCATTCTTCGAGCATTTGCCCGTCCCGGCCGGCGTGCACGACGCCGAGGGGTGGCTCGTCGAGATCAACCGGGTCGACCGGGAAATGCTCGCCATCCCCTCGCGTGAGCTCGTCGTCGGCAAACACAACCTGTTCGAGGACCCGGAGGCCGTGGCCCGGGGGTATACCGCGCACCTCGAGCGGGCCCTGCGTGGGGAGACCGTGGTCATGCCGCCCACCTCGTACGATACGGCGGAGGCGGGAATCGAGCGCACCGAGGATCGGAAGGTCTGGACGCAGACCTCGTTCCAGCCCGTCGACGTCCACGGAAAGCGGTACACGGTCGAGGTGAACCTCGACGTGACCGAGCGGATCCGGGCGCAGCGCGCGCTGGAGGAGAGCCAGCGGTTCTTGCTCGGGATCGTCGAGAACGCGCCCTCGCTCGTGTACGTGAAGGACCTCGCGGGCCGTTATCTGCTCGTCAACGGCCAGGCCGAGCGTTTCTTCGGGGCGAACCGCGCGCAGCTCCTCGGCAAGACCGACGTGGAGCTCTTCTCGCCCGGGATCGCGGAGGCCTACATGGTCTCGGATGCCCAGGTGATCCGGACCGGCGAGCCGCTCGTGCGGGACGACGTGATGCCCCGCGAAGGCGGCGTCGCCACGTTCGTCACGACGAAATTCCCCCTCCGCGACGCCGAGGGCAAACCCATGGCCGTGTGCAGCATCTCGGTCGACGTCAGCGAGCAAAAAGAAGCGGAGGCGTGCGCGCGGAAGCTCCAGGAGGAAATGCTGCGCCTGCAGGACGCCACGCTCCGCGCCCTCTCGACGCCGCTCCTGCCGATCGCCGAAGGCGTCGTGGTGATGCCGCTCATCGGCACCATCGACGCCCGCCGCGCCGATCAGGTGCTCGAGACGTTGCTCCCCGGCATCGCGGAGAACCAGGCGTCGATCGTCATCCTCGACGTCACGGGCGTGCCCGTCGTCGACGAGCACGTCGCCAGCGTCCTCGTGCAGGCCGCGCGCGCGGTCGAGCTGCTCGGGGCCGAGGTCGTCTTGACGGGCATTCGGCCGGCGATGGCCCGCACCCTCGTCGAGCTCGGCGCCGAGCTCGGACACATGCGCACCCGGAGCACGCTCCAAGGCGGCATCGCCCTCGCGCTCGGCCACGGCCACGGCCGCGCCAAACGTTAGTTCGTCGTGTCCTTCGCGGCGAGCGCCTCGTTCGCCATTTCCTCGTACGACATGCGCCGGACGCGCGTGAGCTCCGTGTCGTCGTATTGCCGGGCCATGAACTCCTTGCCCACGCCCCCGACGCGGCCGAGCAGATCGCCGAGCAGCCTGCCCGTGATCGGGTGATCGACCCCGTCCTGCAAGACCCGCAAGAACCGCGTGAACGGCCGCCGCGGCGTCTCCTCCTTCCGCCCGAGGAGCTGCATCCGCTTGAACGCGTCGCGCAGCCGTTTGCCCTCGGGATCGACGAAGTTCATCGGATCGAGGAACACGTCGCGGATGAACGGATGCGCGGAGTGCAGCATGAACACGAACGCCTTCGCGCCCCGGGCCCGCTCCACGAGCGAGAGCTTCGTCTGGCGCTCGGCCATCCGCCGCTCGTACGCCTCGGACCCGTAATACTCGGCCATGTGGTAGTCGATCGCGATGTGGCGCGACTCGTCGCGGTTGATGAGCGTCATCGCCGCCTGGCTCATCTCGTCGTGCACGAAATCGTTGATCGACCGGAGGAGGGCGATGTCCAGGATGAGCTCCCCGGCCACGATGTACGCGTTCGCGACGTCGTCGCTCAGGTAATGGATCGCGTCCACGAAATGCGGCGCGAACGCCGTCAGGCTCGGGCTCTGCCGATACAACTTGTAATGGTGCACGTCATAAAAGTCCGCGAGCATCTGCGCCGCGTGCGCGTGCCGCACCTCGTCGATCACGAACGTCCGGAAGATCGCCTTCAGCGTCGGATCCTCCACGCGCCGCTCCTGCTCGCGGAAGAGCGCGCCCGCGAGCCGCTCGATCCCCGACATGTCCGTGAAGAGCTGCACGATCGCGATCTCGTCCTCCCGCGACATGGCCCGAGGCTTCCGGCTCCAGTCGAGGTCGCCGACGCGCCACTGATCACGCCGGCAGTTCTCCAGCATCCGTACGAGGTCCATGCCCGCCAGGATACCCGTCGTTATCGGCCCGGTAAAGCGCCCGACCGAGGACGCACACGCGCCCGGGGCACCAGGCTTGCGTTCGTCGGAGCATGCCCATCTCCCGAACCATCGAAAGGACCGCAACGGAGGAAAAATCGTCTCCCGGTCCGTCCAAGCGACCCGAAGCGCCGCCGCCGGTCGAAGACCCCCACATCCGCAAGGATCCGATCGAGGAGCCGCGCATCCGCAAGGGCCCGATCGAGGAGCCGCCGGCGCCGAGCCCCGTCCCGGGCGAGCCGCCGCCCGCGCCGCCCGTCATCCGGGATCCTCCGGCGCCCACCCAGAAACCGAACGAGGTGATCCGGGTCGCCTGAACGAAGCGCGCACGAGCACCTTGATGCCGCGGATGTCCTTCGGGCATCATCCGGTCCCATGCGCACGGGAGACGTCGTTGACGGACGCTTCGCCATTCTGGAGCGCGCCGGCGTCGGCGGCATGGGATCGGTGTACCGAGCGCTCGATCGGCAGACGACGAAGCTCGTCGCGATCAAGGTCCTCCACGCGCCGGACATGACCTCGCAGGCCCGCTTCCTCAAGGAAGCCAAGGCCCTCGCAGGGCTCGAGCACCCGCACGTCGTCCGCTACGTGACGCACGGCATCTCGTCCGATAGCGAGCCCTACCTCGTGATGGAGTGGCTCGAAGGCGAGAGCCTCGATCGGCGCCTCACGCGCGAGCCCTTGCGCCTCGAAGACAGCCTCGACCTCGCACGCCGTATCGCCGTGGCCCTCGGCTCCGCCCACACACGCGGCATCGTCCACCGCGACGTCAAGCCGAGCAACGTCTTCCTCGTCGACGGCGCAATCGACAAGGTCCGGCTCCTCGATTTCGGCATCGCCCGCCTCGACGACGCATCGAGCGGCCTCACCCGCACCGGCAACGTCCTCGGCACCCCCGGGTACATGGCCCCCGAGCAGGCGCGCGGCGACAAACGGTACATCGACGCCCGCGCCGACGTCTTCTCGCTCGGCTGTCTCCTCTACGAATGTTTGTCGGGTCAACCTCCTTTCCACGGCCCGCACCCGATGGCCATCATCACGAAGCTGCTCGCCGAGGACGCCCCGCGTCTGCGCTCGAGCCGGCACGACGTCCCCGAGGCCCTCGACGCCCTCGTCGCCCGCATGCTCGCGAAGGAGCCCGGCGCCCGCCCCGCCGACGGCGCCGCCGTGGCCGCCGCGCTCGACGCCCTCTCCAACCTGAAGAGCGTCGAGCCCCCGCCGCCCTCCATCCGCTCCCGCACGTACGCGGACGTCTTCCCGTCCATCCCGCCCTCGGCCCCGCCCTCCTCGGACCCGACGATCGGCATGGCGGCGACGATGCCCGGCCTCTCCTCGTTCCGCGAGCTCTCCGAGCCCGCAGCCCAGCGCCCCTCGTCGCCGCCACCCGAGCCCCGATCGAGCCGGATGGTCGATCTCCCGCCGCCAAGCGTCTCACCCGCGAGTGATCGCCGCTGGTTCGAGCGTCTGCCGCGCCCCGCGGGCCGGAGCCCATTCCGGGTGAAGGGCATCGCCTACAAGGGCATGCTCCATTATGTCTCGACGCGGCTCGACGGAGGGATGCCGTCGCTCACGAATACATTCCGTGATCCGATCCTGCGCGAATACCTCACCCAGCCCTTCCTCGCGTCGAGCTTCTACGATTTCTTCCCGCTCGTGGCAGCGAGCGCCGGGTGCGCCTCGCTCGCGAACGTCCAGCTCGAGCTCTTCGCGCAGGGCCAGGGCCGCGCGCAAGCAAAGTACGACGCCGATCACGCCTATCGCTCGTTCGTGCAGGGCCGCTCGATCGACGATTTCCCCTCGCGCTTCCGTCTCATCGCCCAGCGGTATTACGATTTCGGCGAATGGGAGGCGAACTCGTTCTCGCCAGGCACGATCACGTTCGTGCAGCGAGGCATCCCCGCGTGGGCCATTCCCTGGTACTCCCCGCTGCAATCAGGCTACATCTCGACGCTCGTCGACCTCGTGTCGAACAAGCGGACGTCCGTGACCGTCTACCCGACCCGTCGCGACGGCGTGATCGAGGGCATCCAGACGGTCATCCTCGAAATGGACGTCTCGTACTGAATGGACGTGAGGGGTGGGTATCGGGGGCCGTGGCGCCGGGGCGCTGCCCCGGACCCCGCGGGGGCTGTCCGCCCCTCGACCCGGACCAGGCACGGCCTGGACCGAAGGGGGAAGAACTGCGCGATGCGCAGTTCTTCCCACGGGCCGGTGGCAAGACCCTGGAGGTGTCTTCCAAGCTGGCGACGGGTACGTTGCCAGTTGAACCTGCGGCGCTGCCGGTGCTGGTTGGCAGGGGCGTTGGCCGTCTTGCCAGCGGCTGTTCGATGAACTGCGCATCGCGCAGTTCATCGACCCTGGGTCCAGCGCCTCGCTGGTCCGGGTCCAGGGGCGGACAGCCCCTGGTGGGGCCTGGGGCAAAGCCCCAGCTCCGCGCTCCCAGGCATTGAGATCAGCCGAGCACGCGTCCCACGAAGAAGGGCCCCATCTGGCTGATGAACTCGCTCGTTTGCCGTGTCTTCCGCATCGACTGCACGATGTGCGAGAGCGGGTGCAGCTCCTTGCCCACGAGGCCGATCACGAATTCGTTGTCTCGCGCGTCGAGCCCGTGGCATGCGAGCCGGATGTCGTGCGCCAGGTCCTTCGCTCCGTAGGCTTTTCCGATCGTCCCGTGCTCGCGCATGATCGAGCCCTGCTCTCGCGGCTCGAGCTTCGAGAACGCCCCGCTTCGCCGCAGCGGATACCACACTGCCCACGGCCACGCTGGGTTTGCCGCCGTCTCCGCGGGACGCCGGAGCAGCCAGTACTCGAGATCCTGCTCGTAGCCCGACGAATACGTGCGCCCGAGCATGGTCATGTCGGGGCGCAGCTTTCGGGGCGGGCCGATCGTCTCGATCGCGGCGGGGTGCACGACCTCCACAAAAGCGCCGGGATCCTCGCTCCACGTGAGCAACCCGAGGCCCCACGGGTCGTTCACGTCCGCGTAGACCACAGCGCCCACGCCCTTGGCCTGGATGGCCCGGCGCAAGGTCACAGCGAAGTCTCGCACCGTACCCAAGCCCGCTGCCTCTTCGCACTGGAACACCAGGAGCTGCATGAACAGCCGCCGATCCATCGTTTGCGGCTGCCCGTCCCGCGGCGCGCCGCGCTCGCTCACGTCGATCGAGGGCAGCTCTTCGCTGCCCTGGCCATGGCCGTGTCCGGCGGGCCGGCCGCCCGGGGTCGCTTCGCTCATGCTGCAAGGGCTACCTGCCTCGGCGGCTGGCTGCAAGGCCGGATCGGCCGCCGCGGCGGCCCCATGCTAGAAGCCTTCGATATGGAGACGAGCACGCTCAAGGCGGCGCTTCTCCCCGAGCGGGAGAACCTCATCGAGACCTTGATCGGCGAGATCCTCGAGGTGGCCCCGTTCTACAGCGCGTTTCCACGAAGCGCGCAGCTCGCCATGGCCGCCCGCTTGATCGACCTCTACCTCGACGCCCTCGACGAGGTGAAGCCCGAGGCGCTGCGCACCTACGGGATTGAAGTCTACACGCGCAGGCAGGAGCAAGGCGCGTCGCTCCTGGAGGTCCTCCACGGCATCTCCATCGGCCGCCGCGCCATGTCCCGTATCGCCCTGCTCCGCGTGCCCATGGCCGAGCTTGCCGGGGAGATCCTCACGCGCGTCGAGCAGGCCTCGGACGAGCTCGTGCGCGTCGCCGTCGCTGTCTACGAGAAGCGCCGCGACACCGAGCGCCGCGCCTTCGAGGCGCTCGAACAGCGCTACCAGGACCTCTACCAGCGCACCCCGGCCCTCATGCACTCGCTCGATCACGAGGGCCGCCTCACGACCGTGAGTGATCGCTGGCTCGAGTTCCTCGGTTATACCCGCGACGAGGTCCTCGGCCGCCGCTCGATCGAGTTCGTCACCGAGGAGACGCGCAAGCGCGCCCTCGCCGAGCATTTTCCGCGGCTCCGGCGCGAGGGGCGCGTCGACGGCGCCGACGCCCAGTTCGTCAAGAAGACCGGCGAGGTCGTCGACGCCCGCTTGTCGAGCGTCGCCGTGCGCGACGAGCGCGGCGAGATCCAGCAGATCCTCGCGGTCTTCGAGGACGTCACGGCCGAGGTCCAGGCCATACGGGCGCTGCGCGAGAGCGAGGAGCGATGGCGCGGGCTCACCGAGCTCGCTCCGCTCCCGCTCGCCGTGCACAAGGGCGGCGTGTTTCTTTGGGTCAACGAGGCCCTCTCGCGCCTCCTCGGCCTGCCGCGCGACGAGATCGTCGGGATGAACGTCCTGCGCATCGTCCACCCCGATGACCACGCGCTCCTCATCGATCGCCTGCGAAAGAGCAAAGATGGCCGCATCGCGCTCCCGCCGATCGAGGAGCGGTACCTCCACGCGGATGGCAGCGTCATCTACGCGGACGTCGCCGCGCGGCCCATCCTCTTCGAGGGCGAGGAGGCCACGCAGATCGCGGTCGTCGACGTGACGGCGCGCAAGCACGCGGAGCACGTGCAGCGGCAGAACGAGGCCCAGGCGCGCCTCATCGAGGCCCAGGAAGAGACCCTCCGCGCGCTCTCCACGCCGCTCATCCCCATCGGCGCGGGCATCCTCGTCACGCCGCTCATCGGCCGCATCACGGGCGATCGCGCCGCGGGCATCCTGGAGACCATCGCGGCGGGCGTGGTCGCCCAGGGCGCGCGTGTGGCCATCGTGGACGTCACGGGCGTCCCCGAGGCCGACGTGTCCGTCGCTGAAGCGCTCGTCCGGGTCGCGCAGGCCATCCGCCTCCTCGGCGCCGAGGTCGTCATCACGGGCATCCAGCCCTCGATCGCCCGTACGCTCGTCGACCTCGGCGCCGATCTCGGCAGCCTGGCGACACGCGCCACCCTTCGTGATGGTATCACCTACGCCCTCCGGCACTCGTCGCGGCGGCGCCTATGAACACGACCGACCTCTTCCTCTCGCTCACCCCGCACAAGGTCCTCGAAGCCGTCGAGGACGCGGGCTTCCCCGTAAACCCCCTCTGTTACCCGCTGAACTCGTTCGAGAACCGCGTCTACGAGGTCGAGCTCGAAGATCGCTCCCGGCTCGTCGCGAAGTTCTATCGACCGGGCCGCTGGAGCCCCGAGCAGATCCTCGAAGAGCACCTCTTCCTCGCGGATCTCGCCGAGGCCGAGGTCCCGGTGTGCCTCCCTCGAACGCTGCGCGGCGGCGGCACCCTCGGCACGATCGACGGCATCTCGTATTGCCTCTTCCCGCGCATGGGCGGCCGCGCCCCGGACGAACCCGACAGCGACCTCTTGGAGCGCCTCGGCATGCTCGCCGCGCGGATCCACAACGTCGGCGCCGCGCGGCCGGCCGTGCACCGCGTCCGCCTCGACGCGGATGCGTTCGTCCGGCAGAACGTCGCCTTCCTCCGCGACAAGGGCTCGATCCCGGCGCGCCTCCTCGCGCGGTACGAGCGCGCCGCGCGCACGATTGCGGACTTCGTCGACGAGGGCATCCAAGGCACGGCCGTCCACCGCATTCACGGCGACCTGCACCTCGGGAACCTGCTCCTGCGCGACGGCGTGCTCTCGGTCGTCGATTTCGACGACATGGTCGTGGGCCCGGCCGTGCAGGACCTCTGGTTGCTCTTGCCCGGCGAGGGCGTCGAGGCGCGTATCGCGCTCGAGAGCTTCCTCGAAGGGTACGAGGTCCTCCGCGCCTTCGATCGGAAAAGTCTGCGCCTCGCGACGCCGCTCCGTGGCTTGCGCCGCGTCCATTATGCCGCCTGGATCGCCCGCCGCTTCCACGACCCCATTTTTCCGCGCACGTTCCCCCATTTCGGCACCGAAGCGTACTGGGAGGAGGAGACGCGGGATCTCGAGCTGATCGTCCAGATGATCACCCAGGAGCGCGGGGGCTTCGAGGCATGACCACGTTCGTCGTCTTCGATTTCGAGGCCATCCTCGACGCGGGCAACCCGCTGCCCGAGGGCACCGATCCGGATCGCGTGCCCGCCGTCTCCCACCTCGCGATCGTCTCCGGCGCCACCCTGGCCCTCGTCGTCGAGGACGGAGGGGTCCGCGTCTTCGCGCCGCGCCTGCTCGGCGGGCCAAACGGCGGCGACGAGCCGGCGATCGTCCGTGATTTCGTCAAACGTGTCGGCGACAAGCGCCCCGTGCTCGTCTCGTGGAATGGCCGTGGCTTCGACCTGCCGCTCGTCCTCGCCCGCGCGATTCGCCACGGCGTCGTCGCGCCCTGGCTCTGGAACCGCGACTTCGAGGATCGTTATCGCGGGCAAAACCACCTCGATCTCCAGGACGCCGTCAGCATGCGCGGCGCCGGCCGGGCCTCGCGTATGGCCTCCTTCGCGTGCCTCTGCGGCTGGCCGGGCAAGCTCGGCGTCGACGGCTCCGACGTCGAGGGCTTATGGGCGAGCGGCGAGGAGGGGCGCGAGGCCGTGCGCCGCTACAACCTCGCCGACGTCGCCTCCGAGGCCGCGATCCTTTTGCGCCTCCTCGTTTGCCGCGGTGATCTCACGCTCCACGAATACCGCGACGCCGCCCGCGCGCTGCTCGCGCACGTCGACGGGGACGAGCGCCTCGCCGTCCTGCGCCCCGCCATCAACCGTGAGATCTTTCTTCTTGCCGATGCCGCGGACGGCGAGGGGCAGGGCGCGATCTCGAATCCGGAAGGCGAGCCCGCCGCTCACGCCTTCCGATAATGCTCGACGCTCTTGTACCGCATCGCATACGCGCCGAACGCGAGCGCGAACACGAACGCGAAGCCTGCGAAGAAGAACATCTGGAACGCGGTCGTCGACAGGCCCGTTGCTTCCGAGATGGCGCTCGTGAGCCGCTCGTTCTTCATGCCGGCGTTCACGAGCAGCACCCATAACCCTCCGACCGTGACCGAGAGCGACCAGAAGCTCATCAGCGTGCCCTTCATCTTCGCCGGCGCCTGGCTATAAGCGAATTCGAGGCCCGTCGTGGAGACGAGCACCTCGCCGACCGTGAGGATCGTGTACGGCAGGAGCTGCCACAGGATCGAGACCTTCTCGCCCGCGTCGATCCATCGCTGGAGCACGCCGATCACGATCCACGAGACGCCCGCGATCGCGATGCCCGCCGTCATGCGCCGGAGCTGCGTCGGGTTCACCCCGAGCTTCCGGAGCAGCGGATACAAAACGGCATTGTTGAAGGGAATGAGCAGCATCACGAGCAGCGGGTTCACCGCCTGCATCTGCGACGCCGTCTCCAGGATGCTCCACCCGGGCAGCACCATCGCCTTGCCCTGGATGATCCACGTCGACGCTTTTTGATCAAAGAGCGACCAGAACGGCGTCACCAGCGCGAAGACCACGAGCACCTTCATCACCGAGCGCACGCCCTCGACGTCCTCGTCCGGGTGCGCCCCGCGCGCCGCTTCGAGCGAGAGCATCACCCCCGGGCCCGCGAGCACGAGGAAGACCACGAGCGCGAGGCAAAACGACGCGACGAACCCGAGCGTCGGAAGGAGAAAAAAGGAGCCAACGAACCCGAGCGCCCCGAGGACCGCGAGCACGCGCCCCACCCCGCGGCCCTGTTTCAGCGCCGTCCACGCGATGCTGCCGAAGGAATGGGGATCGGCGGGGGAGGGGGGGACGACGACGTACTCCTTGCGCCCCATCCAGAAGATGAACGTCGCGAGGAACATCAGGATGCCCGGGATCCCGAACGCGATGGCCGGCCCCCAGTGCTTGAGGGCCCTCGGCATGAGCTGCGAGGCGAAAAACGAGCCGAAGTTGATCACCCAGTAAAACGCCTCGAACACCACGCGCGCCAGGTGCTTGTTCGACTGGTCGAACTGGTCGCCGACGAACGACGACACGCACGGCTTGATGCCGCCCGAGCCGAGCGCGATCAGGAAGAGCCCCGCGTAAAACCCCGTCTTGTTCCCCTCGAAGACCGCGAGGCAGCCGTGCCCCACGCAGTAGAGGAGCGAGAGCCAGAAAATCGTGCGGTACTTGCCGAGGAAGCGATCCGAGATCCACCCGCCGAGTAGCGGGAAGAAATAGACGCCCATCACGAAGATGTGGAAGACCTCCTTCGCGGCCCCCGCCCGATCCTTCTCCACGAGGTCGAGCAGGAGATACCCGATCAGGAAATCCGTGAGGATGTTCCGCATCCCGTAGAAGCTGAAGCGCTCGCACGCCTCATTTCCGATGATCGACGGGATCGACTTC
The DNA here is from genome assembly GCF_005144585.1 of Polyangium fumosum. Taxonomy (GTDB): domain Bacteria; phylum Myxococcota_A; class Polyangia; order Polyangiales; family Polyangiaceae; genus Polyangium; species Polyangium fumosum. The sequence goes on from NZ_SSMQ01000037.1 coordinate 112,440, forward strand.
GGGTATTTTCCGTTTTGGGTGGTGATCCGGGGCTCTTCCGAAACTTCGGTCGTCATCGTGCGCGGCGCGTATCCTTCCGGGGATCGCCGCCCGAGACAAGCACATTCGATTGCAGCGCGCGGTAGCGCTCCCAGAACACCTCGTTCGGCTCGACGCCCTGTTCGTCCCGGCTGAGCGCCGGCAAGATGCGCTCCAGGAAATACATGTCGAGCTCGCCCTTGCCCTTGACCGACACCGCCCCGCGCGCCGTCAGCTCGAAAAAGTCCTTCACCCGGTCGTACGTCATGCGCGAGACGTTGATGCGCCAGAGCTCCCCCGACGACTCCATGCGGCTCGCCGTGTTCACCGTGTCGCCCCACACGTCGTAGGCAAACTTCTTCGCGCCGACCATGCCCGCCATGACCGGCCCCGAGTGCACGCCGATACGCACACCCTGGAAACACGCGTCATGCCCCTCCACGTCGCGCCGGATCCGGAGCGCGAACAAACAAGCATCAACGGCGTGCGTCCGCGTCGGCGCCGGCAGCCCCCCCGCGGCCATGTACGCGTCGCCGATCGTCTTCAGCTTCTCCACGCCCGAGCGATCCGCGATCGCGTCGAAGCGACAGAAATACGCGTCGAGCGTGGCGACGAGCGCCTCGGGCGGCATGGTCGCGGCCTTCGCCGTGAAGCCCACGAAATCGGCGAATACGATGGTCGCCTCCTCGTGGAAGACGGGCTTGACCGAGCCCTCGCGCGTGAGCTCACCGGCGATCGGCGCCGGCAGGATGTTGCAGAGCAAGGAGTCGATCTTCGCCTTGTCCCGCGCGATCTCCTCGGACTGATGCTGGATCGTGCTCCCCTTGGCCCAGCCTTGCCGCCGCAGCCGGTCGCTGAGGTGCACGAAGACCCCGGAGACGAGGGCCGCGGCGCTGAGGTCCTGGAGCGAGTAGTTGCGCTCGGGCCCCTCGAAGTCCATGCCCGCGAGTTTGCCCGTCCCCCAGAAGACGAGAATCGCCGCGCCGAGCATGCCCCACGCATACCGCCGCCGCAGCGGCGCGAGCGGCACGAGCATGAGGACGAACAAGAACCCGCCGAGGTAGGGGCTTTTGCCGCTCGTCAGCCCCGTGATGAGCCCCGTCGCGCACTCGAGGCACAAGCAGAGCGCGAAGAGCGCGCGGCTCGCGTGGCGCGGCGCCGAGGGGAAGAGCGAAAAGAGGATCGCCAGGAGGCCCGCCATGGTGAGGCTGAGGCGAAGGAGGAAGAGCGACGGGATCTCGGGGTGGAGCGCCTCGTCGAGCCGCAGGTAAGGCAGCCAAGCGAGCGCGCAGATGAGCCCCGAGACCCGCAGGATCTTCCACGACTGAAAGGCAAGCTCGGCGTCGAACGACTCCGGGTAGCCGCCCTGGCGCTCCCCCGCGCCGAAGAGCCACACGAGGGCTTTCTCCGCGCCCGCCATGCCTCGACCCTAGCAAGCCGAAGGCCGCCTCCGCAACGACCATCGTACACGCCTTTCTCGTTTGGCAGGGCAATCCCCATGGGGTGCCGCACGGAGCTGGGGCGTTGCCCCAGGCCCCACCAGGGGCTGTCCGCCCCTGGACCCGGACCAGCCAGGGGCTGGACCCAAGCTCGATGAACTGCGCGATGCGCAGTTCATCGAACAGCCGGTGGCAAGACCGGCGACGACCCTGCCCACCAAGACCGCAGCGCTGACGGCTCAACCGGCAACGTGCCCGTCACCAGCTCGAAACCCACCTCTATGGTCTTGCCACCGGCCCGGTGGAAGAACTGCGCATCGCGCAGTTCTTCCCCCTTCGGTCCAGGCCGTGCCTGGTCCGGGGTCGAGGGGGCGGACAGCCCCCCGCGGGGTCCGGGGCGGCGCCCCGGGCGAGGCGGCCCGGCCAGACGGAGGTTGACAGCCACGGTGCATCCGTCTTCTTTTGCACCCACCATGTCGCGAACCTCGCTCGCCGTCCTTGTTGCCGCCGTCGTCGCCTCTGCTGGGTGTGGCGCGGCCACGCCGGTGTATCCGCCTCGCCCGCCGGCCACGCCTGGCGAGCCTGTTTCTGATCCGGTTCCTTCGCGTGTCGTCGTGCATGCGACGATCACGGGGGCCCACCTCCAGCGTGAGCTCGAGACGGCCGTCCCGCGCACGGGGGAGGGCACGTTCCCGATGCTCGGCAACGAGCGCAGGTACACGTGGAACCGCGGGGGCATCACGGTGCGCTTCAACCAGGGCCGCATCGCGCTCGACCTGCACGTCGACGCGAACGCGGAGATGCCCATTGGCAGCCTCGACGTCCCGCTCGAGTTCTCGATCCTCGCCGAGCCCGTGGTCACGAGCGAGTACAAGGCGAAGCTGCAATCCCTCGAGGTCACCGTGAAGAGCGATGACCGCGTCATCAAGGCTGCGGACGCGGCGGCCGACATCCTCGGCAAGGTCAAGGCGGCGGTGAAGGAGAAGCTCGAGGCGTTCGAGTACGACCTGTATCCGACGCTCGCCGAGGCCCACGGCCGCTTGTCGCGCCCCATCGAGTTGCCGCTCGGCGACGCGAACGGCTGCGCGGCGCTCCAGGTCGTCTCTGTCGAGGCGGGGCCGACGGTCCTCGCGGGGGGCTTCGAAAAAGACCTCGCGCTCGTCGTCGCGCCTTCGGTCACGATCCCCTGCGCGCCGCCGAATCCCGACGCGAAGCTGCCGCCGCTCGCCAACGTCGCCACGCTCCAGCCGGGCCCGTTCACGGTGACGGTGCCGATCGTCGCCAAGTACGACGAGCTCGCGAAGGCCATGGGCCTCGTCTTCACCGACGGGAAGTTCTTCTTCTCGAAGGAGCACCCGAAGCTCTACATGGAGAAGCCCGAGCTCTATGCCGCGAAGGATCAGATCGTCCTGAAGCTCCACATCGCGGGGCACGTCGACAACCCCGTCAGCCTGGACCTCGACGGCGACCTCTTCATGACCGGCCACCCGACGGTCGTGGACAACGAGCTGCGCATCCCGGACCTCGAGCCGACCATCGAGACGAAGAGTTTTCTCTTCAAGCTCAAGGCCTCGATGGATGGGGACAAGATCCGGGATCAGGCGCGTGATGCGCTCCGGCTCGACATCGGCGAGCGGCTCAAGGCGGTGCGCGACAAGCTCTCGAACGACATCTCGTTCGCGAGCGGCCAGGGCTGCATGAAGGCCCAGGTGCACAAGATCGAGGTCAGCAGCGTGCACGTGCACGGCACGTACATGCGCGTCTACGTGACCACGAACGCGATCGCGTCGGTCTACATGCCCTGTCCGTGATCCCACCTTCGTGGTAGGTAGGCGCATGCGCGCTTTCCTTCTTGCGGCCCTCCTCCTCGCTGGTTTCTCGCTCTCCTGTGCGTCGGCGGACGACGGCTCCATTCGCCCCGAGCCGCCCGCCGAGACGCCGAAGGTCACGGCGCCGCTGCCCCCGGAGTTCGCGCAGCTCGGCGAGCCTTGCCCCGCGTCGCAGGAGCCTCCGACCTCCGCGGCCCCGTCCGTCTGGTGCGGGAAGGACGGCCGCGTCGGCGTCGTGACCGTGTATCGACGCACGGCCTTGCCGGAGGACGCGCAGAAGCTCACGGGCTCGATGGGCAACGTGCAGGTGGTCATCGAGCCCGAGCGCGTGTGGGTGCAGCATACGTGCTTCTATTGCCGGCAGTTCACCGAGGAGACCGGCGTCGTGCACCTCGCGTATGCGACGGACGAGCAGATCATGCAGTTCCAGAGGCACGCGGAGCTCGAGAACCAATCGCCCCTGCGCGACGCGGAGGCGTGGCGCGGGGCGATCGCGGCGTGGAAGCCGAAGCAATGAGCCGTCAGGGCTTGCCGAGCCCCTTCAACCAGCCGTCCACGTGCACGGAGATGTCCGCGCCCGTCTCGGCTTGAATCGTGTCGATCATGTCCTGCATGTGGGCCGCGCGGTTCTTGTACGTCCCGTAAAACTTCGCGAGCGCTGCGTCGAGCTTGTCCCGCCCGACCTGGGCCTCCACGGCCCGGTAGAAGAACGCGCCTTTCATGTAGGTGACGTTCGACCACAGGGGATGCGTGATGAGGTCGATCGTATTGCACGTATCCAGCATGAGGACCGTGTCCTCGTCCTGGATCACATCGTCGAGCCTCGTCTGGTAATCGCTCCAGATCTTCTCGCCTGCGGCCTGTCCGGCCACGGCCTCCAGCCCGCGCGCCGCGAGGTACGAGGCCGTGCCCTCGGAGAGCACGAAATCCTCCCAGCAAGAGATTCGCACGCCATTGCCGAACCAGCCGTGCGCCGCCTCGTGCGCGTGCACCTCCGGATCGTTCATCGCGTCGCGCGCCACGTGCCAGTACGGGTGGTGCTCCATGCCGCCGTACGCGCCCGGCCCCCAATCCGCGGACACCGACGCGACCGCGCCGCCGAACGAGTAGGCTCCATACGTCGTCTCGAACCAATCGAAGACCGCCGCGAGATCCTTCGTCCCCTCGGCCGCGGCCGCGTCCTCCCCGGGCAGGTGATACACGCCCACCTTCGTGCCCGCCTTCGTCGTGCCGAGCGCGACGTACGTATAGACGCCGAGCGCGAAGGCCGGCATGTACGTGGGCGCGTCGGCCGGGATCTCGGCCGGGAAGACGGCCTGCTTGCCCGAGGGCACGCCCGCGAGCGCCATCTCGAAGCTCACGCCCTCCGAGGGCACGGATTTGCACGGAAAGAGGTTCCCGCAGAAGCGCGGCCACAGGAACGAAATGCCCTCGGCGAGATACCCGTCGAAGTTCTTTTGCGTGGCGAACGTGTACTTGATATCGAGCGTGGTGTTCTCCGCGCTCTCTTTGACGCCCACGTCGAGCCTGCCCTCCTGGACCGCGTATTCGAGCTGCCCGCTCGAATCCTCGACGCTCTGGATGACGAGCCCGTCGACCTCGAACGAGGCGCCTGGCTTTTCCGCGGGCGCGAGCACGATCGTGGCTTCGCCGGTCAGCGCTGTGACATCGAGGGCGAGCGCGGTCGAGAGGATGTCACGGTCGAGGTTTTGCGTCGGCGCGACGGGGATGGGACCGGGCTCCGGCCCCTTGCCGCCGCCGCCGCCGCCGTCGCCGCAGCCGGCGAGAAGGAGCAGAGGGATCGAGGCCCAAGCGAGCGTGAAGAGGTGCTTCATTCGGTCAGGGTACGAGCCGGGCGGCGCGCAGGTCAATGACGCTGGCCCGGGGCATTTCGGTGGGTGGGCATTGCTTCTTCGCACCTGCTCGGCCCCCCGAGCCGCGGGGGTCGTAGGCTCCTCCGATCTGCTTGCCGAGCCACGGGGTCCCCCTCGGCGCCTCCTCGGACCTGCTCGAACCCTCGGAGCGACCCCCCTCCGCGCAGATCGGACCTGCCCCTCACACCCGAGCCCACCCTGTCCGAGCAGGTCGGACCTGCCCGCAACACCCGAGCCTACCCTGTCCGAGCAGGTCGGAGAAGCTCGCTTGGGCAGGTGTTGGGGTACGCCCGCAGGTCGGAGAAGCTCGGCGTGGGCGCGGGGCGGCGCCGGGGACATGCTCGGCTCTTGTCGCGCGTGCCGGCGGAGGGGGATCCGGGCAGGTCGGAGGAGCTCGTCGGACGGGGCGACAGGGGAGGGGAGCAGGTCCGAGGAGCTACGGGGTGGCGGCCGTCGCCTCGGTGGCGGAGGGCGGGGGAGGAATCTCGGGCGAAGCCTTGCCCTTTTGCGCCTGGGCGGCGCTCTTTTCGAGGAGGTCGAAGTAACCGAAGACACGTGCGTCGATGTCTTTGGGCAGGCTCGGATCCTCCTGGAGCTCCAGGGCGAGGTTTTTTCGCGTGCGATTGAGGAGGCCGATGACCTCCCCGCGGAGGCGGGTCGCGTCTTTGCGGGTCTTCGTTTCGAGATCGGCGCGGGCGCTGAGGAGGGAATCGATGGCGACGCCGGCGTTCAGGAAACGATCGGCCCAATCGTGGAGCGTGCCGCCGCCGGCGACGGGGAACAACGCGAGCTCCGATTGCAGGCCCGCGAGCGCCGGCTTTCGGTCCATGGCCGCCTTGGCCTCGGCCGGATAACTGGCCCCGAGGTCTTCGAGGGTGGGAATAAAAGCGGCGCGGATCTTCCGAGCGGCTGCGCGAATGTGCTCGGGGATGTCGGGGTGGCGGTCGTACGCTTCGAGCAGGTGCCAGAGGGCATACCCGAGGGCATCATGGTGGACGTCGGCGGCATCGAGCTCGTCGACGAGGGGCCGGCCCGCAGCGATGGACGGGAGCTTGGCGAGGGCGTCGTATTTGGCCGCGAGGAGCTTGGTGCTGGCGGCGCCGGAGGCAAAGCTCACGAGAGCGGCTTTTCGATTGGTGAGGAGATCGTTCAAACCTACGAAGAGAGCGACAAGAGAGATGTGGCGCATGGGGTGGGAGGTTACAGGGATGGGAGGGGAGGAGGCAAGGGGGATGTGCGTGGGGGACGCAGCATGTTGCCTGCGCTGCCGCCCGGTCACGCGTCCTCGACGACGCGGATGGGGAGCCACTTGAACCCGGTCACGCCCGCGTCGCGGAAGATGCGCCAGACCTTGGGGGTGACGAGGAACATGGGTTGCGAGAGCACGGCCGTCTTCAGGTCGCCGGTCCACCGAACATCACCGAAATGCTCCCACATGCGGTTCACGTCTTTTGCCCCGATGAGGTCCTGGGCGCGGTAGGCGATACGCGTGGGCTGCTTGCTCGTCGTGTGGTACTTGCCGCGCCGGCACGACTTGCACACCTCATCGGATTCGATCCCGGTCGAGCGCGGGGACATCGGGGGCAACGTGTGCGATGCCCACATTTGCCGCCAGGGCAGCTTGATCTGACGGTTGTCCTTTTGCAGGGCGTAGACGCTTCGGAAGGAGAGCCCCGAGATCCCGGCGCCTTCGAGGGTCTCGGCCAGCCTCTCGTCCACCAGGATCTCGCTGTAGCTGTCCACGGCGCGATATTCCTCGAGTCTTCCGATGAGCTCCGGGTAGATGCCAGCAAGCACATACGCCGAGGTCTGCCGCATCCCCGCGCCACACGCCGGACACGCGCTCGACAGATCGTAATCCGTGCCGAACCTCGGGCCTCCGGCGACGAAGACATCGATGGTTTCGGTGACGAGGATCAAGCGCGCGGCCTCGTACTCCTCGTCCGTGTACTCGTCCCAGCGCCGCTCTTGCCAGTCGACTTTGTAGGCGAGGAGGAGCTTTTGCAGGAGGGCCAGACGAGGGTCCTCGACCTTGAGGGTGACGTAAACGAAGACTTGTCGCAGGACCTCGTTGTCGCTCACCTCGGCGACATCGGGCCCGCAACCTGCGGGGTCCAGGACGGTCTGTTCTCGTCCTGGGATCTCCTTGCCGTTGAACATGACGCATGCCTTGGTTCTCATCCTCGGTCCTTCATGATCCAGGAGCGTGTTGCTCACTCCCCGAAGTAGTGCGCGATCGCCTTGAGCCACTCGGGCCGGGCTGCGTACACCGTCTTGTAGGCTCTCCACAGGTCTCCTACCTGCGTGATGCCTGCCGTCTTCGCGGCCAGCTCCTTCGTGAACTGCTGGTGCAGCTCCTTCGAGAGAATCGTGCACGGCCCATCCAGGGGTTCGAGGCCAGCCTTGATCATCTTCGCCGTCTCGTAGATGTGGTGCGCCTGCCGTGCGACCAGGAAAGACTGGTCAGGAAGGATTGAACATGCGAGGTTCATGAAATTCTGAATCGTCGTCCAGTGGGTGCGAAACCCACCCGGCCCAGGGTGGACCTACACCAGCCGGTAGC
>NZ_SSMQ01000038.1 GCF_005144585.1 Polyangium fumosum
CGCTGGGAGCCCACGCCCTACCAGGACCGCGGGCAGGAGCCCCTGCTCGACCTCCTCCACGGTTCCTTCGGCTGGATGCTCATGCCGATCGCGTGAACCACTACGAATTTGCGGGATGATGTACTAGCCCCGCGGCGGCGCGTAAAAATCGACGATGCGGATCGGTTCGGTCAGACGAACCCGGATGCTCTTGCGATCGCCCCTCACGTCGCCGCCGATCTGGAACGCCGTCGGCGGGTCCATCTCGATCGTGATGTCGTCGACGAAAAAATCGAACGTGCTCTCGAGGTCCTCGTACTCGCCGCGCCAGATCGTCTGGAAGTTCGACACGAAGGCCACGGGCGAAAGGTTCGTCACCCGGAGCTGCATGCGATCCGGTCGATCCTCGGCGTACGGGAACATGCGCAAGCCGAAGCCGTAGTACGGGATCGTCGCGACACACGCGAGCTTCGCCGGTCCCTCGTAGATCACGCCGCCCTTGCGGATCGGCGCCCCGAGGATCGAGCCCTTCTCCCCCACGCGCACGGCGTCGCTGCCCGTGTTGATCACCCGGCAGTGCGGCGTGCGGCGCACGAAGTAGCTCGGCAGCGTCTTCGTCGTCGCTGCGATCGCGTAAGACACCATGCCCGGCGCGATACGCTTCAGCGGGCCGCGCGCGAGCAGCCCCTTCACCCGCGTGTAGTCCTTGAGCATCTCCGCATCGATGCCGAAGCCGCAGAACGGCGAGAGCACGCCCTCGGCCTCGACGAGGCGCAGCCAGCGGCTCCCCGCGTCGGCGCGCAGGCGCGAGAGATCCACCGCGAGCCCGCGGAACCCGCCCGAGCCTTTTTCGCCCGCGCCGCTCGCGCCGAGCACCCACGCGAGCGAGTTGCCCGTGCCGAGCCGCAGCAGGCCGAAGCGCGGGATCGGCGCGCTCCTCCGCTTCGCCTCGTTCACGACGGCCGTGACGACCGACGTGAACGTCCCGTCTCCGCCGCCCGTGAGGATCGTCCCGTAGCCGCGATCGACGAGGATCCGCGCGATGCCTTCGCTCTCCTCGACGCTGCGCGACACGAAGAGATCGCCGCTGTCGAGGATCTGATCGAGCGTCTCGATCACCTCGGCCGTGACGCTCTTGGCGTTGCCGTTGACCACCACGGCGATGCGCGGCAGGGCCGGCCCGCCGGACCGGGCCGCCTCCGAGGGCCTGGAGGAGGCTGCCTCGAGGTCCGTTCCAGCGGGCAGGGGCACGTCGGTGCGAGAGGCCATGGGCGGCGGATCTAGCACGAATGCGCCCTCTTCCCCGCCTGGCCCCTCCGCACGTGGGGCGCCAGATCTAGCCTTGTCCGTCCGCCTGCCCGGACACAAACTGACCATACGTCCGAAGTTTCTGGACGGACTGGCTCAAATTTTGGTAAGGCGACGGGCGTATAGCCTTCACGTGCACTTGACAGCCGTCCGGCTCGAACCGTACGGCGCGCCCCAGTTCGCGTGGCGATACGCGTGGGACGGGGATTATCGCAGAAGCGGGACGCAGCGACATGGCGAAATCGACAAAGACGAAGAGCTCGGAGAAACGCTCCGCGAAAAAACATTCGAGCTCGCGCGCGAGCGGCGACGCCCCGAAGTCCGGGACGAAAGCCCGGGAGAAGGACGACGACGCCAAGGGCTCGAAGCGCAAGCTCGGTCTGCGGGGAGCCGCGCCGTGGGCCGCTCGCCACGCGGCCAAGCACGCCGCCGAGGCGCGGGCCCGGGCCGCCGAGCCTGCCCCGCCGGGCAGCGCGCGCGCCACGATCCGCGTGCCGGAAGGTGCCGACGCGATCAAGGCGAAGATCGCCGAGCTCCACAACCAGACCACGAAGATCCGCACCCTGCGCAAGCGCATGGAGAAGGGCTTCTTCGACATCGGCCTGGTCCTCGCCGAGATCCAGGAGCAGCAGCTCTTCCAGGCGAAGGGCTACGGCTCGTTCGAGGCCTTCCTCGAGCGCGAGATCGACTTCGGCAAGCAGACCTCGCTGAAGCTCGTGAAGCTGTCGAAGGTCTTCCAGCGCGAAGCCGCCCTCGACCACGGGATGGACCGCTGCATGATGGCCCTCGCCGCGCTCGACGGCGAAGCCGCGCCGAAGGCCGCGCCCTCGACGCCGGGCCCCATGGCGCCGCTGCCGCTGCCCCTCAAGCCCCCGATGCGCGCCGCCGGCGGCTGAAATCGAAGCGGGTCGGGCATCCCCGGCCCTCGCTTCGAAACCACGACGTCCCCCTCCCCGGAGCGCTCCGGGAAGGGGGACGTTTCGTTTTCAGGTCCAACGAGGCGACCTCAGGGCGTCGAGCCGGCGCGCTCCAGCGCGGCCTTCCGCCGCGCCGCGAGAGGGTGCTCCGACAGGCTGCGGTGCCGATCGAGGCCGATCAGCTCCAGCGTGCGCCCGCTCCGCTCGAACTCACCTCGGAGCTCGTGGAGCTTCTCCATCACGGTGTGATCCACGAGGCGGGCATGGTCGAAGTCGACGACCACGTGCTTCGCCTCGTGTTTCGCGAGCCGCCCCTTGATCGAGAGGTAGTTGCTGAACACCGCGGCGTGCCGGATCCGGAGCACGACGCGCTCCCCGACCGAACGCTCCTCGATGTCGGGCCGGAACAGGCTCTTGATGGGCGCCCCGTTCACCACGTGCACGACCATCTTGATCACGATGCCAGCCGCCACGCCGACGAGCAGGTCGGTCGCGATCGTGACGATCGTCGTCGACACGAACACGAGGAGCTGCTCGCGACCGATGCGGAACGTCTTGACGAACTCGTGGAGGGAGGCGAGGCGCGTGCCTGTGTAGATCAGCATCGCTGCGAGCGCCGCGAGCGGGATGCGGTGGATGAGGCCGGGCAAGAACGCCACGAAGAGCAGCAAGAACAGCCCGTGGAAGAAGTTCGATAACCTCGACCGCGCGCCGTAGCCGATGTTCGCCGAGCTGCGCACGATCTCCGAGATCATGGGCAGGCCGCCGATGAGGCCCGCGACCAGGTTGCCGACGCCCGTCGCGAGCAGGTCTTTGTCGAGGTCCGAGCGGCGCTTCTCCGGATCCAGCGCGTCGACGGCCTTGGCGCTGAGCAAGCTCTCGATGCTGCCGACGAGCGCGAACATCACGATGTACTTGAGCGACGTCCCCGAGAGCACCGCGCTGAAATCCGGCGTCGTCACCGCCGCGAGCACGTTTCCCGGGAGATTCACCAGGAAGTTCGGCCCGATCTTGTAGTCGTGGTGGTTGATCGAGAACGTGTACGTGTGCTCGTGCTCGAGGTCGAACGCGTGCGCGAGCGGCACCGCGACCGCGAGCACGAAGAGCGGCGCCGGGATCTTCTTGAGGAACGAAAACCGCTTCGCGAGCACCGGGAACGCGAAGAGGATCGCGAGGCTCACGCCGCCGATGATCGCGATCTCCGGGTTCAGGCGGCCTACGCTGCGCGGGATCTCGAAGAGCAGGTGCAGCGGCTCCTTGGCCTCGGGCGTCACGCCGAGCGCTACGTGGATCTGCTTCGAGCAGATGATGATGCCGATCGCCGCGAGCATCCCGTGCACCACGGATGACGGAAAGAAATCACCGAGCGCCCCGGCGCGCGCGAGGGCAAACCCAATCTGGAGCACGGCGGCGACCACGATCGTGGCGAGCGCGCGGCGATACCCGACCGAGCCATTCCCGCTCCCGAGCTCCGTCACGGCGCCGAGCGCGATGACGATGAGGCCCGCGGCCGGCCCTTTGATGGTGAGCGCAGCGCTGCCTATCCAGGTGGCGACCACGCCGCCGATGACGGCCGTGATGATGCCTGCCACGGGCGGAAAACCGCTGGCCATGGCGATGCCCAGGCAAAGCGGCAAAGCGATGAGAAAGACGAGAAATCCGGCGACGAGGTCGTTCCGGATGGAAGGCGCGCCCGTGGGCACACCGGCGCTCTGGTCCGGCTTGTCCATAAAACCCTTTGCGGATCGGTCACGGACGTCGTGATTCCGTTCCTCACGACGTCGGTCGTGCGATCCGATCCACAAGACGGATCGAGGCCACGGGCAGGTTCCCGGGAACCAACTCGCTGCTCGTCCCGTCCCACGACGTAAGCAAGAAGCAGCACGCGTAGGGACGATCCGTCCCTGCGATGAGCATTGATTTATGCCGAGCCTTCTCCTGACGATTTTCCCGCCCTTGCTCGGCGCGATCCTCGTCATTCTGCTCCCGCCCGGGAACGTCCGGTGGATCAAAGGCGTCGCCCTCTTCCACGCGGCGCTGGCATTCATCGCGTCGTGGAGCCTCGTCCCGTCGTTCGACCGAACGACGTCCGCGCTCCAGTTCGTCGCGCCGTTCCCGTGGTCGCCGGACGCCGACGGCGCCGCCGCGCTGGGCGTCGACGGCATCTCCTTCCCCATGGTGCTCCTCACGACGCTCGTGATGCTGATCGCGCTCATCGCGTCGCTCCACGGCACGCACCGCGTGAAGGGGTATTTCGCCTGGTTTCTGCTCCTCGAATTCGCGGTCCTCGGCGTCTTCACCTCGCTCTCGTGGTCGCTCTTTTACGTCTTCTGGGAGCTCACCCTCGTCCCCTTGTTTTTCCTGGTCAGCGTGTGGGGCGGGAAAAACCGCTCGGCCGCGAGCATGAGCTTCTTCTTGTATACGCTCGCCGGCTCCGTCCTCATGCTGGTCGCCATCCTCGCGCTGCACCTCTCGGTGCCGAAGCACGGGTTCGGGATGGTCGAAATGCAGAACGCGAGCGCCGGCCTCGGCCGCGCGACCCAGGTCCTACTCTTCCTCGGCCTCTTCGCGGGCCTCGCGGTGAAGATCCCCGTCTTCCCGTTGCACGGATGGCTCCCGCTCGCCTACGTCGAATCCGAGCCACCCGTCAGCATGGTCTTTTCGGCCGTGCTCGCGAAGATGGGCGCGTACGGCCTGCTCCGCCTCACGGCGCTCTTGCCCGCCGGCGCGGAGTCGCTCGTGCCGCTCCTCTTCCTGCTCGGCCTCGTCAATATCGTCTACGGCGCGCTGCTCGCGTTCCGCCAGCCCGATCTCAAGACCATGGTGGCCTATGGCTCGATGAGCCACATGGGCTTCGTCTTGATCGGCGTCTCCTCGCTGAACGACGCCGGCCTCACGGGCGCCACGATGCAGATGTGCACGCACGGCGTCTCCAGCGCTGCGCTCTTCCTCCTCGTCGGCGCGCTCGAGCGCCGCACGAAGACCCGCGACGTGCGCCAGTACGGCGGCCTCGCGAGCGTCACGCCACGCTTCTTCGTGGCGCTCTCCCTCGCGCTCCTCGGCTCGATGGGTTTGCCCGGGCTCGCCGGGTTCGTCAGCGAGCTGTCCACGCTCGTCGGCACGTTCCAGCGGTACGAATATTTTGCTGGAATCGCGACCATCGGCGTCCTCATCACGGCCGGATATTCGATGCGCGCCATCGGCCGCCTCTTCTTCGGCCCCTTGAATCCCCGCTGGAAACACCTCCGGGACCTCGAACCGCGGGAGCTCGTCGCTGCCGCGCCGCTCGGGCTCCTCATCGTCGCGCTCGGCGTCGCCCCGCGCGCCGCCCTCGACCTCGTCGCCGCCACGGTCTCGCACATGGCGACGCTCTTCCACGGATGAGTCTCGTATGCGCGCAATGCCTTCCGCCGTCCCGCGCGGCATCTCGGTCGAATCGAGGAAACACCTCGAACACGAGATCCACCACATCGCCCACGTCCTGCCCGGACAGGGGCCGATCGAGACGTTCATCCACCACAACACGCTCCACGGCTTCCAGCACCTCCATTTCGAGCAAGCCGTCGTGGAGGCGCGCCGCGTGCTCGGCGGGCGCGGATACCTGCCGCTCGACGAGTATCGACGGCTCTACGCCATCGGCCGGATCACCGACGAGGACCTCGAACGCGCGCGCCGCGAGCGGAATGGCGCGGTTGAGCCCGAGCCTCTCCTCCGGATCGGCGATCGAACGGTCACCACGCGCGACGTCGAGCGCCTCGCCTTGCTCCACGGCCTCGACCCGCTCGAACCCGGCGAGGGCGCCGAGCCACGCTTCGGGCCGAACGTTTTTTCCGTGCTCCGGCCCGAGCTCTCCGCGGAGGCCCGCGAGCACCTGCTCGCCACGGCGAAACGTGAGTTCGAGGCCGCGCTCGCGCGTATCGGGCGCGATTTCACCGTCGCCGATCTGCTCGCCGATCTCCTCGCCACGCCCGTCCCCGCGGCCGTGCTCGAAGAGGCTTGCCTCGACGGATCGACGGACGAAAGCGCCGATCCCGACGCCATCCCCCGCGCGCTCGATACGCTCGGCATCCCCGAGGACGCGCGGGCCGGCTACCTCGACCTCGTCCGCGACAAACTCGCCTCCGGTCCCGCGAAAAACCGCCCCGAGCGCTGGCTCGAAGCCGAGGTCCGCAAGGTGCGCCGGGTGCTGCTCGCGCATTTCGGCGTCGAGGGCACGCTCCCCGCGATCGCCGAGCGAATGCGGCGTGATCCCGAGGGCCTCGCCGTCCTCTCCTTGCTCCGCGCGAGCCTCGCGAGCTTTGGTTTGTCCGATCCCTTCTCGCCGATCCACGCCGAGAACCTCACGCCCGAAGAGCCCGTGGGCGCGCGGATCGAGGCGCTCTTCGAGCGCATCGAGCACCTCGAAGCCTGGGGCGGACCGGCCATTCCGCTCGACGCCGAGCTCGCCGCGCGCGTCCGCGACACCGTCCGCGCGCACCTCGAAGAGCGGGACGGCGCGCTCGGTCCACACGCCGGCGCGGCCACCAGCGAAATCGCCCGCCTCTGCCTCACCGTCGTTCACGACCTCGGCCCCGATCACCTGCGACGGCGTGGATTCGAGGCGCTCCGGGCGCTCGAATCCGCGTTCGGCGGCCCGCCGTCGAGCGAGAGCCTGATTGCCAAGCTCACCACGCGTGATCCTCGCCGGCAGATGATGGAGCACGCCGCGCGCCGATGGGAGGAGCACATCGGCAAGGTCGGCCCCGAGACGTGCCACCGCGATTTGCTCCTCGCGCTCACGGGCGAGGACATCCACGAGAAGATTCACCCGCAGATCATGCGCGTGACGATGGCCTTCCTCGACGAGGGCCTCGCGGCCTGGCACGTCGCGGGCCGCTCGCTCGGCTTTTACGATGCTTTCCGCAAGATGGCCGAGCACGACCGATTCTTCGAGCTCGAAGATTTGCCGGGGGCCCGCGACGCGCTGCGGGAGCTGCCGCCGCTCGCCGTCGACGCGATCCTCCAGAGCCTCGAACGCCTCGGCGTGCCCGAGCTGCACTGGGGGCCGTATCTCCGCCGTATCTGCGTGGGTTTGCCCGGGCTCGCGGGCATGGTGCACTGGCGCGAGACCCACCCCGATTACCCGGCGCAACGGGCGCACCCGATCGACCTCCTCCAGTTCCTCGCGGTCCGCCTCTTCTACGAGGTGCTCTTCGTGCGTCGCGCGTCCTTGCGCGCCTTCGGGCACGACGGCGACGTCGACGCCTTCCGCCATTATTTCTCGAACCATCTGCCGGAGCTTCTCGTCCGGCATGCGCTCTTCCTCGGCGAGCTGCCCGATTTCCTCGCCGAGCGCGCGCGCGCCTTGTTCGAGGCGCGCTCCGCGGGCACCGCGGCCAGCGACGATGGGGCCCTCCTCCGCCTCGCCGACATGGTCTTTGATCTGAAGCAAAGCGCCGAACACGTGAACGGCGGACACTCCGCGCGGCATCACGCATTCCGCCTCTTCTTGCTCGCGCAGCACCTCGGCATCTCCCCGGGTGAGCTCCGCGCGACCTCGCTCGAAGGCGCCACGCGTCTGCTCGCGGCGCTCGACGCGTGCGACCCCGACACCCTCACGCCGCTCTGGCAGTGTGCCTACGAGATCCATTACCGCGACGGCGTGCTCGAAGCGCTCACCCAAAACGTCCGCGATCACAAACCGTATGCGGGCCGGCGCGAGGCGCAGATCGTCTTCTGCATGGACGACCGCGAGGAGTCCATCCGCCGGCACATCGAGGAGATGCGGCCCTCGTACGAGACCTTCGGCGTCGCAGGCTTCTTCGGCGTGGCGATCGCGTATGAGGCGCTTGGCGCGCGCGAGGCCGTGCCGCTGTGTCCGATCGTCGCGACGCCCGCAGCGCAGCTCTGCGAGGTCCCGCGCCCCGAGGCGATGCACGCGTGGGCTTCGCGCTCGCTCCGCACGCGCGCCCTCGCGGCGCTCCGCGACGTCATCCGCGAGGTCACCCGCAATCCCGTCTCGTCCTATTTCGTCATCGACATCCTCGGGTTCTTCTCGCTCTTCCCCGTCCTCGGCCGGCTGCTCTTCCCGCGCGCGTTCGATCGCATGTCGCGCCGCGCGAAGCACGCCGTGCTCCCCGCCGTCGAGACCGAGGTGCCGCTCGATCGGGAACGCGAAAAAGGTACGGCGCCGAAACAAGGTTCGCTCCAGAAGACCCACTTCACCGTCGTCGAGCAGGCGGATCGGGTGGCAGCGCTCCTCCGAAACATCGGCCTCGTCCGCGACTTCGCGCCGGTCGTCATGCTCTCCGGCCACGGCTCCGAGAGCCGCAACAACCCGCACCTCTCCGCGTACGACTGCGGCGCGTGCGGCGGCAAGCACGGCGGCCCGAATGCCCGTGTCTTCGCGCGCATGGCGAACGATCCCGAGGTCCGCGCCCTCGTGCGGGAGCGGGGCATCGACATCCCGGACGACACGTGGTTCCTGGGAACCGAGCACAACACCGCGACGGACGAGATCCTTTATTTCGACCTCGGCGACGTCCCCCACGACGTCCGCCCCGCCGTGGAAAAGCTCCGCGGCGTGCTTCAACGTGCCCGGGAGCGCTCCGCACACGAGCGGTGCCGCAAGTTCGAATCGGCCCCGAAAAACCCCACCCCGGCCCGCGCGCTCCGGCACGTGGTCGGCCGCGCCGCGGACCTCTCGCAGGCGCGCCCCGAGCTTGGCCACGCGACGATCGCATTCGCGGTCATCGGACCTCGATCGATCTCGCAGGGCGTCTTCCTCGACCGCCGATCTTTTTTGATCTCGTACGATCCTGCCATCGACCCCGAGGGCACGATCCTCGAAGGCACCCTGCTCGCCGCCGGCCCCGTCGGCGCGGGCATCAACCTCGAATACTATTTCTCCACGGTCGACAACACGACGTACGGCTGCGGGACGAAGGTCCCCCACAACGTCGCGGGGCTCATCGGCGTGATGGAAGGCGCATCGGGGGATCTGCGCACGGGTTTGCCCCGGCAGATGATCGAGATCCACGAGCCGATGCGACTCCAGATGCTCGTCGTGGCGAAGACCGAGATCCTCGGCAAGATCTACGAAAAGCAGCCGGCCATCCGCGAGCTCGTGGGCAACGCGTGGGTCCACCTCATCGCGATGGATCCGGAGACGGGCGTATGCATGTCGTTCCAGCCTGGAAAGGGCTTCATCCCGTGGGAGCCACAGGACCTCCCCGTGAAGACGGTGAAGGCCTCCGCGGCCTGGTATTCGGGCACGCTCGACTTCCTCCCCCCGGCGTTCATTCGCCCGGACGAACCCCCCGCGCGTGGACAGGCGGCCCATGCTTGAACGTCTCGCCGTTCTGATTCCGCTGCTGCCGCTCGTCGCGGCGATCCTCATCGGCCTCTGCGCCCTCGGCGGACGCCCGCTCCGCGAGCGCACGACGAGCCGGCTCGCGCTCGGCGCGACCTTGCTCTCCTTCCTCGGCGCCGGCGCGCTCCTCGTGCGCTCCACGCTCGGCGCCGCGCCCGCGACGATCTTCCTCGCGCCCTGGATCGAGACCCGCGCGTATCAGGCGCCGCTCGAGCTCCTGCTCGATCCGCTCTCGGCGTCGCTCGCGCTGCTCGTCACCGGCTTCGGCGCGCTCGTCCTCAAGTTCTCGACGAACTACATGCACCGCGAGGCCGGCTTTCCCCGGTTCTTCGCGGTGATGTGCTTCTTCCTCGCCGCCATGCTCCTGCTCGTGCTCGCCGGCAACCTCGTGATGACGTTCGTGGGCTGGGAGGGCGCAGGCCTCGCGTCGTACCTGCTCATCGGATATCATTACGATCGCAAAGCACCGGCGCGGGCCGCGACGTACGCGTTCGTGACGAACCGCATCGGCGACGCGGCGTTCCTCTGCGCGATCTTCATCGCCTGGCACGAGCTCGGCACGGTCCGCTATGCGTCGCTGTTCCGCGCCGCGGAGACCACAAACCATGGGGCGCTCTCGGCGCTCGGGTTCTGCCTCCTCGTCGCGGCGGCCGCGAAATCCGCGCAGCTCCCGTTCTCGCCGTGGATCTCGCGCGCCATGGAAGGCCCGACGCCTTCGAGCGCGCTCTTTTACGGCGCCGTCATGGTCACGGCGGGCCTCTTCCTCGTCTTGCGCATGAACCCCGTGCTCGTGCACGCGCCCGACGTGCTCCGCGCCATGGCTGCGATGGGCGCGGCGACTGCGCTGTATGGCGGGCTCGTCAGCCTCGTGCAGACGGACGTGAAGAGCGGCCTCATCTTCTCGACGGTGAGCCAGCTCGGGCTCATGTTCCTCGCGGTCGGGCTCGGGGCCCGCGGCATTGCGCTGTTTCACCTCTTTGCGCATGCGCTCCTCCGCGGCGCGCAGTTCCTCACGGCGCCGAGCACCCTGCTCCTCGTCACGCGCGACGAGCCGTCCCGCGAAGAGCGCCCCGTCGCGGGCGAGGTCGAGCCGGCCTTCTGGCTCTTGCTCGCGGGCCTGCTCGGCGTCCTCGCCTTGCCCTTCCTCACCGAGATATGGGCAGGCCCGGACGCCCCCCTCTCGCCCGGCGCGTTCCTCTCCGCGGCGGGCGCCGGCATGGCGCTCTTCTGCGGCGGCCATTATCTCCTCCGGTTCGCGCAGCGGGGCCTCGCGAATGCAGGAAATGGCGCCGAGTGGAAGACCGTCTCCTCGTTCGTCGAGTTCGGCCCCGCGTGGATCGCCCCCGCGGTCGTCGGCGCCGTCAGCCTCTCGCTCGGCCTCGCGCCCGGCGGACGGCCGCACGGCCTTTTTCACCTCGTCCTCGACCCCTTGCTCGTGCGGGGTGGACTTGGCCGCGCCGCACATCCCTTCTGGGCCTTTGGCCTCATGCTCCTGCTCGGGTGCCTGCTCGTCGCGGGCTGGGCGACGGCGCTTTATTTCCACCGCGCCGCGCCCGAGCGACCGGGCATTTTGCCGACGCGCCTGCGGGGCCTTTACGTCACGGCGCTCGCGCGCTTCTGGCTCGAACCCCTGTACGAGCGCCTCCTCCTCGCGCCCATTCTCCGGCTCGGCCGCGCGCTCGATCACCTGGATGGCTCGCTCCTCGATCGCGCCTTCGGCCGCCCGCTCTCGCCCGAGGACGCGCCCGCGCCGCTCGCGACCTTCCAGGAAAAAGTCCTCGCCGGCGAGATCGACGACGCCGATCCTTTTGCGGCCGTACGTGTGGCCCTCGAACGCCAAACCACGAGCGGCGCGGCGATGGCGCACGGGGACGAACCGCCGCCCGCGCCCGGCGCCGAGGACGATTTCGCCCGGGGCCGGGGCATCGCGGGCCGGATCGTCCAATACGCGGCGGCGCTCGCGAACCTCATCGAGAAACACATCGTCCGGCGCGCGATCGGCCGCGGCATCCCGATCACCGGCGACCTCCTCGGGCGCACCCTCGATCACGTCGAGGCGCTGCTCGAAAGGCCTGTCGTCGTCGGGGCGCTCGTCGTCCTCTCGCTCTTCGTCGTCGTCTGCTGGGCCGTTTGATCATGAACGAAATCCCCTACGCCTCGGCCTTGCCCTTCCCGGTCCTGAGCGCGCTCATCCTCGTGCCGCTCCTCACCGCGGCATTCGTCCGTTCCCTGAAACATGCGCGCTACGTCTATTCCATCGGCCTCGGCGGCGCCGCGCTCGAGCTCGTCCTCGCCGTGCTCGTCGTCGCCCGGTTCGAGCGGCACACCTCCGCGCTCCAGCTCGTCGAGCGTGTCCCGCTCTTCGGCACCTTCGCCTATCACGTCGGCGTCGACGGGATCAGCGTCCTCTTTTTGCCGCTGACCGCGCTGCTCGCGCTGCTCGTCATCCTGCACGCGCAGGTCGCTTCGAAAGAGCGACCTGGCCATTACCTCGCCGCCATCTTTTGCCTCCAGGCGACGCTCATGGGCGCGTTCGTCGCGCTCGATCTCCTGCTCTTCTGGGCGTTCGCCGCGCTCGAGCTCGTGCCGGGCACGCTGCTCGTGCGGAGCTGGGGCACGGGGCCGGGAAGGCACACGGCGGCGCGTCGTTATGCGGCGCTCAATGCGATGGGCGTCCTGCTCGTCCTCGCCGGTGCGCTCGTCCTCGGCCGCGCCACCGGCGGTCGATTCTCCCTCGACGCGCTCGTCGACATGCCCGCGCCGGCGAAAGCACAATCCCTCGCGTTCTGGCTCTTCGTCCTCGGCTTCGCCGTCCGCATCCCGCTCTTCCCCTTCCACGGCTGGCTGCCGCCCGTCATGGCCGAGGGCCCGGTCGTGGGCGTCAGCGTCTTCCTCGTCGGCGCGAAGCTCGGCGTCTATGGCCTCTTGCGCTTCGTGGTCCCGGTCCTGCCCGTCGCCGCGCACCGACACGGTTCCATTCTGGCCATCCTCGGCGTCGTCGGCATGCTGTACGGCGCCCTCCTCGCGCTCGTCCAGACAAACCTACGCCGCCTCGTCGCGTTCGCCTGCCTCACGCACACGGGCGCCGTGCTCGTGGGGCTCTCGGCGCTCAACGTGGAGGGGCTCTCGGGCGCCTTGCTCGTCACGCTGAACGTCGGCCTCAGCGCGGCCGGGCTTTATTTCGTCGCGGGCTTCTTGCACCGGCGCCTCGGCTCGACCGAGATCGAGCGCGCCGCGCGGCTCTCGCATCACGCGCCTCTGCTCTCGTTCACGTTCCTGCTCGTCGGCCTCTCGACGATTGGAATGCCGGGGACGAGCGGCTTCGAGGCCGAGCACCTCGTCGTCGTGGGCGCGCTCGGCGCGCGGCACGGCATCATGGCCATCGCGGTCGGCCTCGGCAGCTTGCTCGGGGCCGCCTATCTGCTGCGTTATTTCCAGCGCGCCTTCCTCGCCTCCGCCGCCTCCGCGCCGGGCTCGCCTGCAACCGAGACGAAATCGACGCGCGGCAAGAGCGTCCGGGACCTCGGCCCGCGCGAGCTCGTCATTGCCGGCGCGGTCGGCGCGCTCATCGTGGGCCTCGGGCTCTTTTCTCACCCCCTGCTCGAGGTCGTGGACGGCTCGGTCCGCGCCATGTCCACACGGCTCGAGCACGCCAAACCGCATTCGTCCCTCGTGATGCACGGGGAGGGCGCCCCGTAAGGGCGCTCGGGAGGCGTTCGTCGTGCAAATTCGCGAGTTCTTCGCCGCAGATCAGGTCGGTTTTCCCGTCCTCTCCACGTTGATCTTCCTCCCCCTCGCCTGGGCGATCCTCGTCCTCGCGATCGGCGACGAGAAACGCGCGCGGTGGACAGCGCTCACCGGCGCCCTGATCGAGCTCTTCCTCTCGCTCTTCGTGCTCGCGCGGTTCACGCCTGGGACGCCCGACGTGCAATTCGCCGAGCGGCGCGCATGGATGCCCACGCTCGGCGCGAGTTATCACGTCGGCGTCGATGGCATGAGCGTGCTCTTTTTGCCCGTCGCCTCGATGCTCACGGTGCTCGTGCTCGTCGCCTCGTGGCACGACGTGAAGACCCGCGCCCGCGGCTTTTGCGCGTCCCTCCTCGCGCTCTCCGCGATCGTCGTGGGCATCTATTCGTCCCTCGACCTCGTCCTCTTCTTCGTGTTCTGGGAGGCGTCGCTCGTCCCCATCTATTTCCTCGTAAGCCTCTGGGGCGTGGGCCCCGAGCGCCGGTATGCGGCGACGAAGTTCGTGCTCACGATGCTCGCCGCCTCCGGGCCGCTCCTGCTCGGCATCGTCTTGCTCGCGGTCGCGGGCCGCCAAAGCCCGGCCGATCCGTACACGTTCGACTGGCTCGTCCTCCGCGCGAGGCCGGTCCCGGCCGCGATCGGGCCGATCGTCTTCTTCACGATGCTGACCGGCTTCGCCGTGAAGGGCCCCTTCGTCCCGCTCCACACCTGGATGCCCACGATGCTGCGCGAATGCCCCGTGGGGATCGGCGTGCTCTTGACTGGCCTCAAGCTCGGCAGCTACGGCGTCCTTCGCTTCCTCGTGCCGCTCCTGCCCGAGGCCACGGCGCACTATGCGTGGCTGCTCGGCGCCGTCGGCGTCACGGGCATCGTGTACGGCGCGCTCGTCGCGCTTGTCCAGCCAAACCTCCGGCGCATGCTCTCGTTCGCGTGCCTGAGCCACGTGGGCATCGTCCTGCTCGGCATCTCGTCGGGCAAGGCCGAAGGCCTCACGGGCGCGGTGCTCGCGATGCTGAACCTGGGTTTGTCCGCCACGGGGCTGTTTTTCCTGACTGGCTTCCTCCAGAGCCGCGTGGGTTCGTCCGAGGTCTCGGCGCTCGGCGGCGTCGCGCAAAAAGCGCCGCGCGCGGCCGTGATGTTCTTGCTCTTGAGCCTCGCCGGCATCGGCGTCCCCGGCACGAGCGGCTTCCCCGGCGAGCACCTCGTCTTGCTCTCGGCGTACGAGACGAGCCTCCCGCGGCTCGGGCTCGCGCTCCTCGGCACGATCCTCGGCGCGGCGTACGTCCTCCGTGTCTTCGAGCAGGTCTTCCTCGGCCCCGTCACGCGCCCGCGCGTCGCCGCGATGAAGGACCTCCGTCCGCTCGAATGGGGCGTCGTCGGCTGTCTGGCCATTCTCGTCCTCGTGGTCGGCCTTTATCCGCGCCCTCTGCTCGCGGTCGTGGGCCCGAGCGCCGAGGCCCTCGCGCGCCCGGTCCCCTCCGTCGTCGCTGGGCACCCGTGATCTCGGTCCCCGCCGTGCTCGCCCGGGAACCCAGGCCGAGGTCGTTCCGTCCCACTCCGGACATGCGCGCCACCACCGAATCAACGGCGTTCTCCGCGGGAGGATCGTTCTTCCGCTTGCCAGGGGTGGCCCCGCGTCTCGGCTACGCTAGAGTGGCCCCGTCGTCGCCCACGCTCGACGGTTTCTCCATGGCCTCTCCGCACTCCACGTCCCTCGGGGAAGGCCGCGCGCAGTTCGAGGCGGTGGTTCGCCCGGTCCTGCCACGGCTCTATCGCTTTTGCCTCGCCCTCTCGGGGGACCGCGACCGCGCCGACGACCTCTTCCAGAACACGCTCATCAAGGCCTACGCGAACGCAGCCTCGTTCGAGGGCCGGAGCGACCTCGTGGTCTGGATTTGCGGCATTGCCCGGCACGAGCACCTGGAGGCGCGGCGCACCGAGGCGCGGCGGCGCGGGCTCTTCGAGCAATTCGTCGATGCTTGTGCTTCGGCGTTCGGATTCGGGGCCGAGGACGAGCGGAAGAGCCCGGAGGCGCTGGTGATCCAGAACGAGCACGCGGGCCAGCTCCTCGCGTGCTTGCAGACGTTGCCGGAGGAGTTCCGCACGGTGGTGGTCCTCTGCGACATCGAGGAGCTCGGATACGATCGGGTGGCCGAGATCCTCGGCGTCCCCAAAGGGACGGTGAAGAGCCGACATGCCCGCGGACGCGTGCGTCTGCGCGCGGCTTATGAAAAGCTCGTGGCGGCGAAGTCCGAAGCGCCGACGAGGGAGGAGGAGGAGTCGACATGAATTCGAAAGACCTGCCCCCGCTCCCCGAAAGTTTGGAGGAGGAGATCCGCGCGCTCCGCCAGGTAAAGCCGCCGCAATCGCTCGTCGATCGCGCGTTCGCCAGCTTGCCCGAGCGCTCGGCCTCCGAGCGTCGCACGAGCAAGGATGTCCCGGCCAAACCCCGCCAGAGCGGGGGCTCGGCGTTCGTGCGGATCGCGCCCGCGATGGCCCTCGCGGCGGCGCTCGCGTATGGCATCTGGGGTCAGGTGCGCTCGCAGGGCTCCGAGGTCGTGCGGGTCGAGGAGCGCGCGGTCGCCTTGCCGGAGGCGGGGCACGCCTGGACAGAGCTTTACCTGCAAACGCACCACCACGACGATTTGCCGGCCCTCGTGCACCTCGAGGTGCCCACGCACGTGCGCGTGGAGCTCCCGTCGGAGAGCGACGTGAAGCTCGAACGGCAGTGTGCCGAGACGCTCTGCGTGCACAAATTCACGCACCACAATGGCAAGGGCGTGCCCTTGCGCGTGGCCGTCGCGCATCCGGGCCGGTACGAGATTCACGTCCGTCACGAATCAAAAAAGGCCGCCCTCCGCGAGCAATTCGTGTTGACGGCCAGCCGCGATTGAACGTTTTCAGCGCCGGGAAACATCCCTGCGCCCCATTGATTGAAAGATAGCCTTCCGAGCCCCGGACGCCGCGCCTCGCCGCGCGACGCCTTCGGCTCGTGCTCCGCGCCGACCCGGTTTTGGCGGCGCGATCGTTCGTCCTGGTACGTCCGCGCTGCGGACCGCTGGAGGTATCGTGTCTCATCGCATTCGCGCGCTCGCGAGCGGACTCGCTTCGCTCGCCATGGCCTCTTCGTTTTCGCTCCCCGCCGCCCGCGCCGACGCGCCTGCGAAGAGCGACACCTTCGTCTTCCACGCCTCGCTCGCGGACGGGCTCGGATTCCGCACCGAGCAGGACAAATTCGTCCTCGACGCGGGCGTGCTCAGCCAGATGCGATTCGACGCCATCTCGAACAGCGACGGTCTCGCGAGCGACGGCTTCAACGTCGCCGTCGTGCGCCCGTACATCCGGGCCCGCGCGTTCCACGATCAGGTCCGCTTTTTCGTGCAGCCCGAGCTCGCCACGGCCACCCCGAAGCTGCTCGACCTCGAAATCGCGTGGCAGCCGATGCCGGAGCTCGGCATCAAGGTGGGCCAATTTTTGACCCCGTTCAGCCGCGCGTTCTTCACGCCCGTCCCGATCCTCCAGTTCCCCGACTTCTCGCGCGTGAACGAGAAATTCAGGGCGGGACGCGACACCGGCATGATGCTCTTCGGCTCGACCGGCAAGGGGCGCCTGGAGTATTACGCGGGCGCATTCAATGGAAACGGCATCGACAAGGGCGGCAACGACGACACGTCGGTGATGGGCATCGGCCGCCTCGCGGTGAACCCGGTCCGCGCCATGCCGTACGACGAGACGCCTTCCTTGCGCGGCGCCGTTCCGTTCGGGATCTCCATCGGCGTCAATGGCATCGCCGATCGCGCGCACCCCACGAAGCAGCAGACGGACGCCGCGACGGGCGCGCAGACGACCGTGGCCCTGCCGGCCGAGACGCGCCTCACCGCGGGCGCCGATGTCTTCATTGCGTGGGATCGGTTCACGTTCCTCGCCGAGGCATACGCGCGGCAGGTGCAGCCGGACGAGGGCAAGCGAATCCAGGGGTTCGGGGGATATGCGCAGGCGGGGTATTTCGTGGTGCCGAAGCGCTTCGAGATCGCCGCGCGCGCAGGCGTGATGGATCCGGACACGTCGAAGCCAGACACCGAGCGGAGCGTCGAGGGGCTGCTCAACGGCTACGTCGTGGGCAACCACCTCAAGATGGGCCTGCGTTACATGTGGCTCCGCACCGAGGCGAAGACGGCCGACGGCTATGCGGCCGGGACAAACCACAAGCTGACCTTCCAGGTGCAGCTCTGGATCTAGGGGCCCCTGGGCGGCTTCCTGCCCCAGCACGTTCCCAACCGCAATTGAAAACGATTTTCATTGTCAAATTCATCTAGGCAGGGTAGAGTTTGGTCGTAGGCTTCCGGACCTCGGGGTCCGGGGGGGATGACACCATGACCAAGCGCGCACCCGTGAACCTGACCGGCATCCCGGAGACGATGTTATGGACACTCCACAATCGCGCCAGCGAGGCCAAGCGGCCCGACGCGATCCTGCGTGATCCGGACGCCATTCGAATCTACGAGAGCGTTCGTTACGACTTCGAACGGAGCTTCGGCAAGCCCGACGGCTCGCACGCGATGCGCTCGCGTGTCTTCGACGACGCGATCCGACCCTGGATGGCGAAGCATCCCGGGGGCACCATTGTGGAGCTCGCCGCGGGGCTCGAGACGGAATTCCAGCGGTGTGACGACGGCAAGGTGCGCTGGGTCTGCGTGGACGTGCCGGAGGCCATCGCGGTGCGCGAGCGGTTCCTGAAGGCGAACGAGCGTTGCAAGCACGTGTCGAAGAGCGCGCTCGACTTCTCATGGATGGACGAAGTCGACGGTTCGCGCGGGGTTTTCGTGACCGCGCAGGGGCTCCTCATGTACTTCCACGAGAGGGACGTGCGGCGGCTGTTTCGGGCGATCGTGGAGCGGTTTCCCGGGGTCGAGCTGATGTTCGACGTCATTCCCCGGTGGTTCTCGAAAAAAACGCTCGCGGGGCTGCGCAAGACGAAGCATTACACGGCACCACCGATGCCCTGGGGTGTGAATCGAAGCGAGGTGAAGCGGCTGATCGGGAGCTGGAGCCCGCGGATCACGTCGGTGGAGCAAGTGTCGTTCGGTTATTTCCGTGGCGTGCCCGGCCTGCTGCTGCCGGTGTTCTCGAAGGTGCCGATGCTGCGCGACGTCATCCCGTCGATCGTGCGGGTTCAGACCTCGCGATGGACATCCTGACGAGCGACGCGAACAGGCGCCATGGACGAGGGGTCTCGCGTCGGTCGATTCAAACGAAGACCTACTGGGCGGACAGAAAGCGGGGGCTGTAACCGGCGAGAGCTTATTCGAAGAAGCTCGTGTAGATGTCGGCGTTCGCGCCGTTCGTGCCGGCCGTCGTGCGGTTGTCGGTCCAGATCGTGATCGCCCGGGCGCCGGCCGCGTTCGTCACGACGAACGGATTGCGAGAATCGGCCGCGCCCGCGGCCGAGGGGGCGCCTGCCATGCCGACATCCATGCGCAGGTCGAGCGGCTGGAAGGTCGCGCCGTTGTCGAAGGAGTGGTTCGCGAAGATATCGCGTTGACCGCTCCGCGCGTCCTCCCAGGTGACGAATACGAGGCTCGCGCCGCCGAGCGCGACGCGCGGGCGGGTCGAAGCGCTCGTCCCGGGGATGGTGGCGAGGTCCGCGCGCGCCGAGGTCGGCTGCCAGGTGACGCCGCCGTTCGTCGAATGGTTCAGCCGAATGTCGGGCAAACCGCTCCGCGTGTCCTCCCACGCGATGACGACGCGCCCGCCGGCGGACACAATCGCCGGCGCGGAGGCGTCGGCGAACGTGGAATCGACGTTCACGACGGCCCCGTCGGGCTGGAACGTCACACCGGCGTCATTGCTGCGGTTCTGGCGGATGACCTTCTTCGCGCCGCGCAGATCGGTCCAGGCGACGTAGACGTTCGGCCCGCCCGCATCGGCGGCGACCGTAATCTGCTCGGCCGGATTGCCGCCCGAGAGCGCGACGTTCGCGCCGAGCGTGCCCGTCTCGGCGTTGTACACCGCGCCATAGACCTCGGACTTGCCATTGCGCGCGTCGCGCCATGCGAGGAACACCTTGCCATTGTCGTCGGTGGCGATCGCGGGGAGCTCGGCCTTGCCCTGGGCACCATTGACGCGGAGGTCCGCTGCGAGCCACGTCGTCCCGCCGTTCGTCGATCGCTGGAGAAAGACGTCCGTCGTGACGCTCGCGCCGGTGCCGCTCAGGCTTTGCCAGACCACGACGAGCGTATCCTGCGCGCCTGCCTTGGCCACGACGCCACGCACGAAGAATGCGTCGGCCGTGCCCGCGTCCTTGTCGACACGCACGGGGACCGTGTACGTATTGTAAGGCGCAGGGGCCGAGGCAATGTACACGTCGCGGTGCGCGGCGCTCGGGAACTGCGCAAGCGCCACGTAGGCGCGCGTCGGCGAGAGGAACGCCCAGGGCTCGACCTGCGTGAGCGTGCCGCTCGCAACCCCGGCGTCGGTCGCGAGCCACGTGGAGCCGCCATTCGTCGAGACGTTCGCGCGGATGTCGGCATTGCCCGCGCGCCGATCGAGGTAGGCCGCGATCACGACGTCGCCGCGCGACGCGACCGAGAGCTGCGTGCTCGGCGCTTGCCCGACGGCCGAGTTCGCGCCGAGATCGAGGCGCGTGTCCGTCGCCTTCGCCACGGGGCAAGCCTCGTCCGCGCCGCCCGAGCAATCGTTGTCGAGGCCGTCGCAGAGCTCGGTGCCGGGGCCGATCGCCCCGACGCAGGCGAGCATGCCGCCCTGGCAAGCCTGGGTGCCGAGCGCGCATTCGCCCACGTCGGAGGTGCCGCACGAAGCCCCGACGCCCGGGAGCGCGCCGTCGTCGACGAGCCCGTTGCAATCGTTGTCGGCGCCGTCGCACGTCTCCGCGCCCGAGGGCGTGCAGGCGTACTCGCAGCCGTTCGCCTCGATACCGTCGAGATTGTAATGTCCGGGCAAACAAGGGCCGAACGCGCAGACGCCCGCCGTGCAGGTGCCGACGGAGTTCGGGTAGAGCGCGCTGCAGTTCGTGCCGCAGGTGCCGCAGTTCGCCGGGTCCGTCTGGACGTCGAACCCCTCGTCGACGGTCGCGTCGCAGTCGTTGTCCGCGTAATCGCAGAGCTCGACGCCGCCGTTCGTCTCGGTGCACGCGTACTCGCAGCCGTCGCCGAGCGTGCCATTGACGTCGTGGTACCCGACGAGGCACTCGGCGAGCTGGCACGTCCCCGCCACGCACGAGGGCGAGGCGTTCGCGTACGCGCAGACCGCATTGCAAGCGCCGCAGTTGAAGGGATCCCCTTGCAGATCGGTGAGCTCGTCGATCGCGCCGTTGCAGTCGTTGTCGATCGTGTCGCAGATCTCGTCGCCGTTGTTCGAGACCGTGCACTTGTATTCGCAGCCGTTCGCGACCTGGTTGTCGAGGTCGACGAAACCTGACGCGCACGTGTCGACCACGCAGAAGCCGGCCTCGCACGTGGAGAACGCGTTCGGCAGGTTGCAGACGACGCCACAAGCGCCGCAGTTCTGCGGGTCGGTGAGGACGTCGGCATTGCATCCGCCCGACCCGCCCGAGCCGACGAGGATGAGCCCTCCCTCACCGCCGTCGCCGCCCATGCCGCCCGTGCCGCCCGTGCCGCTGCCCGAGCCGCTGCCCGAGGGCGTGGCGTTGCAATCCCAGCAAAAGGCGTCGGTCGTGCAGCCGCTCGTGAACACGAGCGACGAGAGCGAAAGGCCGAGGATGGATGCGCCGAAGACGACAGACCTTTTCACGCGCTCCTCCGAGGGCCGCGTCGCCGCGCCACGAACGCGCTCGCCGCGAGAAGAAGGGTCATGGCCGCGCCGCCCGCGCGCCCGCCGAAATGCGAGGGAGACGCCGCGCAAAGCGCGCCACCGCCGCCCGTCGCGAGCCCCCACGCGTTGGATTGTCCCGACGCGCCCGTGCCGGTCCCGGTCGCGCCGCCGCCGCCGTTTCCACCAGTGCTGCCATTGCCGCCCGCGCCGCCGTCGCCGCCCGCGCCGCCCGCGCCGCCCGATCCCATGGGGTTGTCAGGGACGCACACGCCCTGCGTGCAGGAGTACCCGGGCTGGCACGTGACGTTGTCGCACGTCGCCGGGACGCAATAGCCCTCCTTGCAGACCTGGCCGCCGGGGCACGGGAACTCGCCGAACTTGCATTGTTCGGCGCAGGTGCCCTCGACGCACTTGGAATCGCCGGGGCACACGGCGAGGTTGTCGGCCACGCCGTCACAATCGTTGTCGAGCCCGTCGCAGATCTCGGAGCCCGGGCCCACGGCGCCGACGCACACGAGCGAGCCGCCGACGCAGAACTCCGTGCCCGCCTCGCAGCTCCCCACGTCCGTGCCGCAGCTCGCGCCGCCGCCGGGGTTGCCGTCGTCGATCGCGCCGTTGCAATCGTCGTCGATCCCGTTGCACGTCTCCGGCGTCCCCGCCGTGCCCCCGACACACTCGATCGAGCCGGCCACACACGCGAGCGTGCCCGGAAGGCAGGCGCCGATGTTCGAGCCACAAGGCCCGCCCGAGTCCTTGGTTTCGTCGTCGGCGACGCCGTTGCAATCGTCGTCGAGCGTGTTGCAGACCTCGAGCGAGGGCCCCTTGCCGCCGAGGCAAACGATCACGCCGCCAATGCACTGCGAGGTGCCATAGGTACACTCACCGACGTCGGTGCCGCACGCGACACCCGCGCCCGCGGCGCCGTCGTCGACGACGCCGTTGCAATCGTCGTCGAGCTTGTTGCACTGCTCGGGCGAGGGCCCGACGGCCCCGACGCACACGAGCGCGCCGTTCTGGCAGGTGACGGTGCCGAACGCGCATGCCCCGACGTCGGTGGCGCCGCATGCGCCGCCCGCGTCGACGGGCGCGTTGTCGACGATGCCGTCGCAGTTGTTGTCCTTGTTGTCGCAGATCTCGGCGGTGGGCGTGCACGGCGCGAGCAGGCCCGTCACCTTGAGGAACATGTCCTCGAAATCGTTGTCGCCGCCGCGGTACAGATCTTCGAACCCAAAGTAATACGCGAGCGGGTTCGCCTTGGACTGATAGAGCAGATAGTGGACGTAGTTGCCGTCGCCGTTGCGGGCCTGCTCGGTGTAATAGATGTGCCCGACGTTGCCGATGGAGCCGCAGTTGTTCCCGACCGGCGCGTTCTCCGGGGTGATCAGGAAGAAGCCGATGAACCCGCCGAGGTACCGGCCTGCCGTGAACTCTGTCTGAAAGTTGACGGTGCGGCTCGACCCGGGCTCGTCGGCGCAAGGCGTGATCGCGTAGAGCTTCGTCGGGTCGGAGGCGTTGTACCAGCCAAACGTGTTCTCGTACCCGGCGCCCTCGATGAAGTCCTGCACGGTGACGTTGCCGAAGTTGCCGTTCGTCTTGGGAATGGAGAAGAGCTCGGGGCTCGTGACGGCGTTGAAGATCGCGTTCAGCGGGTTGTTCGCCGCCGTGGCCGCGAGCCCCTCGCCGATGTTGAGGCCCACTTGGATGCAGCCCTCCGCGTTGCCGCTGCCGGGGCAGTTCGCGACCTGCACGGGGACCACGAGCCCATCGGTCTGCTCCACGACGGCGCGCGCGTCCCCGGGGGACAAGCATAGACCAAGAGCCACGAGCGCGGGCCATGCCGCCCGCGGAGGACCTGATCGAAGGATCTCCATGATGGCACGTTAAGCGATCGCCGGGTTCTGCCACAAGGGGCTTCAGGGCGCGCGGCGGCGAAGGTCGGCGCGTCGGTCCTGGAAGCGCCGCGGCAAAAGCGGGTTCGTCGCGATCGCCCTGTCGAGCCATTCCACCGCCAACCGAATGTCGTCCGCCCGGACGGCTTCCTTCCCGGCGCGGGCCCGCTCGGCGAAGAGGACGCCCTTGGCGGCCAGGGCGAGGGCCCATTTCGGGTTGTGGCGGAGGGCCTCGTCCGCGACGGCGAGGCCCTCCGCGAGGAATTTTTCGCGCGCCGCGTCACGCGTGGGCTGCTGCTCGGCCCGGAGCGCGAGCAGCTCGGCGAGCGCGGCGTGGAGCGGGGCGTGGCGGGTGTTGATGCGCAATCCCTCCCGAAGCACGCGCTCGGCCTCGTCGAGCAGGGCCGCCGGCGCCTCGCCGCGGAGCGCCGCGCGTCGGGCCATGGTCATCGTGAGCAGGCCGAGCTCGAGGCGAATGAGGGGCTCCCGCGCGTCGAGCTGGGCGGCACGGCGCAGCTCGGCGTGCGCCACGTCGAGGACGTTTTGCGAATCGGCGTTCGTGCGGAGGAGGTAGAGCGCGCGGACGTGCTTCGCGGCGCCCATGCCGAAATGGGTGTCGGCCTCGTCCTTGTTGAGGTCGAGCGAGGCCTGGAAGCTCGCCTCGACCCGTTCGAGCGTCGCCGTGGGATCGGCGCCGGTGGCCTCCTCGTATTGCGCGGCGACGAGCTCGGCCCAGCCGCGGTTGTTCAGCATGGGGAGCCATTTCGGGTTGATCTCCGCGCCGCGCGCGCAAGCCTCGACGGCACGCTGCACGGAGGGGCGCGGGTCCTGTCCGATCGAGAGCTCGTAGCCCGCGCGAATCGCGAGGACGAGCGCCATGTTCGAAAACGCCGAGTTGTAGGTGCGGTCCTCCTTCCCCGCCCGCTCGTACCGCGCGACGGATTCGTCGAGCGTCCTGCGAGGATCGAGCCCGTGGTCGGCCTCGTATTCCGCCCGGCTCTGGAGGGCAATGCCCGCGTCGTTCCAGGCCCACGCGAAGCTCGGCTGAATGCGGTTCGCTTCGTCGAAGCTCTTCATGGCGCGCTCGAGCGAAGGCACGGGATCAAGCCCGATCCTGCGCTCGTACTTCGCGATGTAGACGTGTGCGATCCCGACGCCGTCCATCGAAATCGCGTCGCCCGGCGCGATCTCGATGGCCGCGCGTCCGCTCTCGACCGCCTTTTCGAGCGTCGGGCGAGGGTCTCCCCCGCTGCGGAGCTGGTGATCGCCGAGGTGGTAATAGGCGCGGCCCTGCTTGCTGTACGTATTGGCGCTCCGCGGGTTCACCGCGAGCGCGTCGTTGCACGCGGCGAGCGCGGATTCGAACGCGACGCGGCCGTCGCGCCCCTCCCATTTGTCGAGCCCGAGGACCTGGATCCAGGATTCGGCCAGCGCTTCGTGGACGGCCGCGTCGCTGCGCGCCATGGCCGCCGCCGCGCGATACGCCTCAATCGCCCTCATGAAGAGACGACGCCCCTCCTCCTGACGCCCGCTCTCGCTCGCCGTGATTCCCGCCTCGAATCGCGCGTCCCCTTCGAGCTTCTTCGCCTCGTAGAGCCAGGGAGACTCTTCCGCCGCCAAAAGCGCCTTCGCCGCAGCGTCGTCGTAGCGTTTTTCGTAAAGCGCGACGAGCCCCTCGATGTACGCCCGCGACTCGACTGCGGTCCCGCCGCTCGCTTGGAGGTGTTGCAGCGCCGGGTCGCGGAAGCTCGCCTCGGCCTTCCGTATCGCAGCCTCGCGCGCCGCCCCGTCCTCGAGGCGACGCGCGCCGTCGAGCTCCTCCTGATACCGCCCGCCCAGCGCGAGCCCGAGCGCGTAATGCACCTCGGGCTTCGTGTACCCGGCCGCGAACGCCCGCGCGAGCTGCGTCCTCGCCGTCTCGTACTCGTGCAGCGCCAGGTGCCCGCGGCCGAGCGCGTAATGACCGGGGCCCTCGCCGGCGCGCCCGGCCGCCGCCATCCTGCGCTCGATTTCGGCGAGGCGGGCCCGCACGACGCGGCGCTCGCGCTCGATGTCGTGCGCGGGAAAACCGTATGCGCTCCGAAGAAAGAGCTCGACGTATTTCACGTCCTCGCCGAGCTCGCGCGCGAGCCTCGCCTGCTCGGAGGCGTGCCGCGCGGCGTTCACCCACATGCCCCCGAGGACGAGCGCGACGCAGAGGCCGATGCTCGCGACGAGGACCACGGCCCGGTTTTTCCGCGTCTTCGCCCACAAGACATAAGCGAGCGAGGCGCGCTTCGCCAGGATCGGCTCTCCGTCGAGGAAGCGCTGCAAATCCTCCCCGAACGCCCGCGCCGATTCGTACCGGCGCGAAGGATCTCGCTGCAGGCACTTCATCACGATGGTCTCGAGCTCGGTGGGCACGCCCCGCCGAATGCTCCCGAGCCCCGGCGCGTCCTCGAGGATCACCTGCGTCAGGATCGACATCGCGTTTGACCCGGCGAACGGCGGCCGGCCCGCGATGAGCTCGTAAAGCGTGGCGCCCAGGCTGTAGACGTCCGTGCGCCGGTCGAGGAGCGCCGTATTCCCCTCCGCCTGCTCGGGGGACATGTACGACGGCGTGCCCGCGATGGCGTTCTGGAGCGTCTCGCCGCTGCTCGCGACCTCGCGGGCCAGCCCGAAATCGACGACGTAGGGCTTGAGCGAGCCGTCCTCGGCCGTCGTGACCATGATGTTGCCGGGCTTGACGTCGCGGTGGACGAGGCCGAGCCGATGCGCCTCGTGCAGCGCCGCGGCGGCCTCGCGGACGACCTTCACCTTTTGCTCGAGCGTCATCTTCTGGTGCGCGCGATCGAGGGGCACGCCGTCGATGAGCTCCATCGCGATGTAGGGCTGGCCGTCGGCCTCGCCGACCTCGTACACGCGACAAACGTTGTCGTGCTGCACGCGCGCCTGCGCCCGCGCCTCGGCCAGGAATCGCCGCGTGCCGTCGGAGTCGTCGCTCTTCAAGAGCTTCAGCGCGACCGCGCGGCCGAGGCGCGGATCCCAGCCGCGGAACACGCTCCCCATCGCGCCTTCGCCGATGAGGCGTAGCTCCTCGTATCGCTCCCGCAGCGCGTCAGGCGGGATGCGGCCCTCGCCGGTCCCCCCGGCGCCGAGGCGGGTGTGGCTCTTCGCCACACCCGCGTCGAGCGTCTCCGCCATATCGTCGCTGCGCGCCAAGGTCATCGGTCGCGAGGGTTCATCATGGCAGCTCGCAAGGCCGCCAGAAATGTTGGAGCAGCATTGCGCGCGCGAACGCCCGTCCATCGCCGGGCGTTCGCCGCGAGAATGGAATCACTACCGATAGACGGTGAGCACGTTGTCGAACCCACCACAGGACGTCCACCCCGCCGAGGCGTACGGAGCGTCGAACGCGACGCAGTTGTCCGCGCAGGAGCCGTCCCCGCCAAAGGGATTGTTGTATTGTTTCTCCCCGGACGAACCGATGCGGCCCGGGACGGGCGAGGTCAAGGCGCCTTCGCCGTTGCAATAAAAGAACTCCGGCGGGCTCTTGAAGATGTTGCCGAAGAAGGCGCCCTCCTGCGTCGGATACGTCGGGCTCGTGTCCGGTCCGATGCTGGGGAACGCGGCCTCGTTCCCCACCAGGAAGATGGAAATGTGCTCGCCGGTCGTGTTGAGATGCGCCCCGAGGCACGCGGTCATCCGCTCCTGGCAATCCTCTTCGCAAGCGCCGGTCTCCCATTCCGGAGCGACGCCGAGCAGGCCGCTGAACGTGTGCTCCGTGAGCGTCTCGTCGTGCTTCGTGATCGTGTGCCCCGCCGGGAGCGCACATTTGACGATGTACTCGACGGTCTTGCGGCCTTCCTCCGACGCCATCAAGCCGTTGCCGCTGTTCAGCCCATTGCCGCTGTTCAGGCCGTTGCCGCTGTTCAGGCCGTTACCGCTGTTCAGCCCATTGCCGCTGTTCAGCCCATTCACGACCTCGAACCCGTTCGTGCTCTCGATCTCCTGCTCCGCCGCTGCGACGTCCCCCTCGTCCCAGCCATCGCCCTCGCGCCCACCGCATCCTGCCAACGACACGAGGATCGCTGCGCACCCTGCGATATGACCAAGCTTCATGCGTATCTCCTGCGTGAGCGAGAAAAGATCGCCACCTTGATTCAGGATACCGAAACCCCGCAACACGGTCAATCGCTCATTCACGCGTTCCGCGTTAAAACAGGAAGGTGAAACGAATCCAGTCTCAGCGGTCCGTTTCGGTATGGGAAAGGACTGGAGCCGAGGTGCGGCCTCCGCCCCCAGGCATCACGCGAGGCGTGTTGTCTCTACGTCGCGCAGCTAACCGCTCGGCAGAATGACTTTGACCGTGGTGCCTTCGCCCTTTTTCGTATCGACGACGACACGGCCGCCGTGCTGATCGACGATTTTGCGCACAATGGCGAGGCCGAGCCCCGTGCCCGCGGCCTTCGTCGTGAAAAACGGGTCGAAGATCTCGGCGAGGATATGGGGATCGACGCCCGGCCCCGTGTCGCCGATGGAGAGCCACGCCTCGCGCTCGTCCGCGCCCACCCGCGCCCGAAGGACGCCGCCCTGGGGCATGACGTCGAGCGCATTGACCACGAGGTTCAAGACGACCTGCTTGAGCTTCTCCACGTCGCCGAGCGCCACGACGCCCGCCGCGAGCTCACGCACGAGCTCGAGCCCATGCGCGGCGATGGCCTCGGCTTCGAGGTCGAGCACCTCGTCGACGACACGCCCGAGATCCAAGGGCTCGCGTTGCGGCGCCCGCGGCCGCGCGAGCTCCAGGAAGTCTGTGAGCAGCCGTTCGAGGCGCTTGATCTCGCTCTCCACGATGCGCACGCGCGCCCGCATCGGATCCCGCGCAGCCGGCGCTTCGAGCCGCTCGATGCCACGCGCGAGCAAGTGCAGCTCGAGCACGGCCGCGTTCAGCGGGTTTCGGATCTCGTGCGCGAGGCCGAGCGCGAGCGGCGCCATCGCGTTCAAGGCCTCCGCGTCGGCCGCGCGCCGTTCGAGGGCGCGGCGCTCGGTGACGTCGATCCCGATGCCGTAGACGAGCTCGATGCGCTTGCCCGAGCCACGCACGGGGCTCAGGTGCCAGCGGACGCGGCGGATCGCGCCCATGGCGTCCCGCACGCCGACCTCGATCTCGTTCGCCGCGCCGCCGTCGCGGACCGCGACGAACGCCTGACAGACCTTCTTGCGGCTGTCCTCGTCGAGGATGTTGTCGGGCAAGGCGCCGCGGAGCGCGGCCTCGGTGGAGACGCCGGTCATGGCAGCGAGGCGCGGGTTCCAGAGCGTGACGTCGCCGAAGGCGTCGAGGCCGACGATGAGGACGTCCGCCGCGTCGACGATGGCGCGGTAGCGGCGCTCGAACTCCTCGCGCTCGCGCTTCAAGGCGATCTTTTCGAGGGCCTGGGCGACGGTGGAGATGAGCTCGGCGGGGCGGAAGTTCTTCAGGATAAACGCGAAGGCGCCGGCGCGGAGGGCAGCGATGGCCGTGTTGACCGTGGCGTTGCCCGTGACGAGGACGATCTCGCCGTGGGGGCAGGCCTCGCGCAGGGGGCCGATGAGGTCGACGCCGCTGCCGTCGGGCAACTTGACGTCGACGACCGCGACCTCGAAGCCGTCCTTCTGAGCCCGCTCGAGCGCCTCGGCGCCGGTCTCGGCGAGCGCGACCTCCACGTCGAGCTCGGGATCGCCCGAGAGGACGTCCCGGAGGTTCTTCGCGAGGCTCTGGTTGTCGTCGACGATCAGGATCCGTGCCGGCAATTTCGTCTCCTCCGCTGTCGTATCCGTATCATTGTGGTAGAAGCCGCGCCGCCATGCGGTTCGTCGACGAGTGTAAGGTCAAGGTGGTAGCAGGCAGCGGCGGCAACGGGTCCGTTGCCTTCCGCCGGGAAAAGTACGTGCCCTTCGGGGGCCCCTCGGGGGGCGACGGGGGCCGCGGCGGAGACGTCGTGCTCGTCGGCGACGAAGGGATGAGCACGCTGCTCGACTTCGTCTACGCGCGGACGATCGAGGCGGACCGAGGCGAGCACGGTCAAGGTTCGGACTGCCATGGGCGCGGGGGCGAAGACCGCGTGGAGCGCGTGCCGCTCGGTACGCAGATCTACGACGGCGAGACGGGCGAGCTCCTCGCGGACGTGACGGCGCACGAGCAGCGTGTGGTCGTGGCGCGCGGGGGCAAGGGGGGTCGAGGCAACATCCACTTCAAGAGCGCGGAGGAGCGGGCGCCGCGGCGGGCCGAGAAGGGAGACCCGGGCGAGGAGCGGGAGCTTCGGCTGGAGCTCAAGGTGCTGGCCGACGTGGGGCTCGTGGGCTTCCCGAACGCAGGCAAGAGCACGTTCGTCGCGGCGGTGTCGAAGGCGCGGCCGAAGATCGCGGACTACCCGTTCACGACGCTGACGCCGTCGCTCGGGGTCGTGGAGATCGGCGGCGGGAGGCGGGCGGGCGGCACGCATTTCGTGGTCGCCGACATCCCAGGCCTCGTGCCGGGCGCGAGCGAAGGCGTAGGCCTCGGGACACGATTCTTGAGGCACCTCGAACGCACGGGGGCGCTCTTGCACCTCGTGACGATCGATCCGGGCGAGGGTCGGGATCCGTTGAAGGATTATCGGGCGATCCGGAAGGAGATCACCAAATACAGCGAGGCGCTCGCGGCGCGGCCGGAGATCGTGGCGCTTTCGAAGGCGGACCTGCCCGAAGTGAAAGAGGCGTACCCGGCGATCCGAAAGCGCTTCAAGCGGGCGAAGATCGAGCTGCACCTCGTGAGCGCCGCGACGGGCGAGGGCGTGCCGGAGCTGATCGCCGCCTTGTGGCAGATGGTGACCGAGGGGCGTCGGTCCTGAACGAGCGGCGCGGTTGTCGCGCCACGACATTCCGCTGCTCGCTCAGCCGCCCACGACGCGCTTCCCCCGCACGTACGTCTCCCGCACGGGCGTCGTGTCGCTGCTGAAGACGATCCGCGCGAGCACGTCGTTCGGCTCCTGTACGTAGGCGGCGAGCTCGATCACGCAGAAGTCCGCGTCCTTGCCCGCCTCCAGGCTGCCGGTCTCGCGCGCGATGCCGAGCGCCTCCGCGCCGCCGAGCGTGCCGAGCCGGAAGAGGTCCTCGGGGGTGATCGGATCGCCGAGGCACATCGCATTGTCGTACGTGGAGGACATCATGCGGCGCACGTCGAAGGTGCGGCCCGCGGCGACGTCGGTGCCGAGCGCGACGGGGATCGCGCGGGCGCGGGCGTCGGCGAGGCGCATGCGGCCGCTGCCGAGGAAGAAGTTCGAATCGGCGCAATGCGCGATGCGCGCGCCGCGATCGCGGATCCGATCCCATTCGTCCGGCGACAAGTGAATGGCGTGCGCGAGGAGCGTGCGCTCGCCGAGCAGGCCCGTGCGGTCGTAGATGTCGAGGTAATCCTTGGCGAACGGGTGCACGGCGAGCGCCGCGCGGCACTCGTCGGGGTTCTCCGCGACGTGCGTCTGGACGAACAGGCCGTGATCCTGGGCGAGGCGGCCCGCGCCTTCGAGCAAGGCGCGCGAGCAGGTGGGCGCAAAGCGCGGGGTGATCACGAAGGAGAGGCGGCCGCGATCATGGCCATGGTAGGCGCGGACGAGCTCGGCACACGCGGCGAGCGCGTGATCCGCGTCGACGCGGAGCGGGTCGGGGCAATGCTGATCCATGAGGGTCAGGCCCGCGAAGGCGCGATGGCCGCTCCGCGCGAGGGCCTCGAAGAGGACGCGCGTGGCCGTGGGGTTCGAGCTCGAATAAAGGACGGCGGTGGTGGTGCCGGCGGCCGCGAGCCGCTGCGTGAGCTCGGCGGCGACGGCCGAAGCGTGGCGCTCGTCGAGGAAGCGCGCTTCCTCGGGGAAGACGGTGCGTTCGAGCCACGGCAAGAGCGGGCCCGTGGCGCTGCCGATGACGCGGGTCTGCGGGTAATGCAGGTGCGCGTCGACGAACCCAGGCACGAGGAGCCACGGACGAACGTCGCGCACGAGGACGCCGTTCGGCGGGCCAGTCCAGGGCTCGACGGCCTCGATGCGGCCGTCTTCGCCGAGCACGAGGATGCCGTCGTCGAGGTAGCGGAGGCCCTCGCCGCCCGAAGACGCGGTCATGATCCTGCCGCGAAATGCTCGCTTCATGCTCGGGCCCCTCTCGCGCCGCGCGGGATGGAATCTTCAACGAATCGCAAGCTGGCTCCTCTGCGTCCATCCCATGAGCACACCCTCGGCGCCGGTTTGCAAGACGAGGACCCACTCGCCCTGCTCCCGGACGACGAAGACCGAATCCCCGACGTTGACCTCCCCCGTGGGATCGGCTTCTTCGGAGGCCGAGAGGCGCAAGGTCGCCTTGCGACGCACGATCGCAGGGCGCATGCGCCCGCGAGGCGCGCCCTCGTCGGGTTCGGCCGTGTCCGCGCTCGAGCCCGACGCGCGTGGGGTGTCGCGCAAGGGGTCGAAGCGCGGGCTGAGGAGGGGTTCGCTGCCATGATCGTCGTCCTCGTCGTCCTCGGCGAGCCCGGCCCCGATCGGGTGCGGCTCCCCGGGGCCTCGCAAGGGCGAGCGAAACGTGCCCGAAGGCCCGAACGGCGCGACGCCCGCGGCGCGGAGGAGCGCAGGCGCCGCGGAGACGGTGACGAAGCAAGCGGTCGCGACGAGGAGGAGCGTGGTGAGCGTGTCGATCCAGCGCCCCGGGCGCGGCGCGGGGCCTTGTTCCTCGGGAGCACGGCCTTCGGGGGAAGGAGGCGGGGGCGCAGAGGAGGTCGTCACGAGGTCGAGGATAAAGCAGCGCGGGCGGCGCGACAGGCCCCGCGGCTCACTTGAGCTCCCGCGGCAGGGGCGCGACGGCGGGATCCGCGTTGAAGCTCTTGGCTTCGAGGGTGGTCCCGACGCCTGCGCAGCAGCGGAAGCCCTGCTGGTAGAACGTGTGGTTCTCGTCGTGCGAGCGCGTGGAGGGCCGGCACCGCGTGCGCACCGGGCCCCAGTAGCCGCCCTTCAGGATGGAGGCGTGGGCCTCCCAGGCCCGGACGTTCTTGGTCCACTCGTCGACGTTGCCGGTCATGTCGTAGAGGCCAAACGGGCTCTTGCACCGCGGGCGCGAGCCCGAAGGGACGCCCTGCCAGAGGCGGTCGAGCTCGTTCATGGCGGCGAGGCCGTCGCGGGGCTGCATGGCGCGCTCGTTGTAGGGGCGCCACTTGTTGTCGATGACGCACGCCTCGGTGTCGCGCACGTAGCCGTACGGGTAGGGCTGCGCCTCTTCGCCCTCGCAGGCGAACGTCCATTCGTTCTCGTCGCAGAGGCGCTTGCCTTGCTCGGCGCAGAGCTCGGTCGCCTCGTGGAAGTTCACCATGATGACCGGATAGTCCCCCTTCCGGTTCGGGTACTCGAAGCGATCCATGCAGAAATGCATGGGCTTCGTGGGCAGCTCCTTCGAGAGCGTGAGCCACTGGTCCCGGTCAAACTCGGCGCAGCGTTCGGGGTAGTCGCGGTTGATCCACTTCGTGCAGGTCTTCTTCTGCAGCTCCTCGACCGATTTGCCGTCGTAGGCGGCCGTCGCCGAGGGGTCGACCTTCATCGTGCCCTTCACCTCGACCATGCCGCCCGGGCAGGCGCCGCGGTTCGCTTCGAGCATGTCCGTGGTCTCGGTCGGCTCGGCGGAGGGCGCGACGATCTGCCAGTGCTTGCCCCCGACGAGGCGCCACTCGTGCGTGGGCTTGCGCGGGACGATGCCGCGGATCGCGCCGAGCGCGAGCGAGAGCGGCAGATCCTGCTTGGCGACGAACTTGACGACGCCCACGGCGGAAGCGACGACGCACGCGAGCACGCTCGCGCCCACGAGGGCATGAACCGTGCGTGATCCGCGCGGGGTCGGCTCCGGAGGAGGGGTGGCAA
The DNA here is from genome assembly GCF_005144585.1 of Polyangium fumosum. GTDB lineage: Bacteria > Myxococcota_A > Polyangia > Polyangiales > Polyangiaceae > Polyangium > Polyangium fumosum. The sequence goes on from NZ_SSMQ01000038.1 coordinate 32,870, forward strand.
GCTGCGGGGACGAGGTGGCTGCGGGCATGACGGTTCGACGCGCCTCGCTAGGGGGATGGTGCAATCTCGGAGGCGAGCTTCACGAGCTTGGCGACATCGTCCGGACGGTCGGCCGAGAGGTCTTTCGTCTCGCGCGGGTCAGCTTCGAGATCGAAGAGGAAGTTTCGGTTCTGCTTCTTGCGCTCAATCACCATGAGCTTGAGGGGCCAATCGATCAAGGCGACCCGCTTCGAGGCATACGCGAGCACGGGAGGACGACGCGGCGTGTTCGCTTCGAGGCGCGCGTGAGGCAGGAGCGAGATGCCCGAAACGCCGTCCAGCGGGGCGTTGCCCAGGGCAAGCACCGTGGGAGCGACGTCGAGCGTGCTGACCGCGCCTTCGGCAAATCGACCAGGACGTCCTCCGGGCAAGGCGACGACGAGAGGCACGCGGATCATCTCTTCGTAGAGCTCGGAGCCGTGCCCCTTCTCGCCGTGCTCGTCGAAGCCCTCGCCGTGGGAGCCGTGGACGACCCACGCGACGCGCGAGGCGCGGCTCCACTTCGAGACGAACGCCGCGATCTGCCCGATCTGCTTGTCGACGAAGGCGATCTCGCCGTCGTAGAGGCCCGGCTGGCCCCGGCCGAAGCGCAGGCCCGCGTGCTCGAGGTACCGCTCGTGCGCGTCGAAGAGGTGGATCCAGAGGAAGATCGGCGCGTCCTTCTTGCCGAGGTCTTCGAGGACGGAGAGGGCCGCGCGCGTGGCGAGCGCGCCGGTGACGCTGCGCTCGGGGTGCTCCTCGCGATAGACGGGCTCGAAGCGATCGAAGCCCTGCGCGAAGCCACGATCCTCGCTGAGCCACGTGAACGAGACGACCGCGGCCGTCGCGTACCCGGCCCGCTTCATGCGCTCGGCGACCGTGTCGATTTCATCGGCCAGCGTGGGCCACTCGCGGCGGTTGTGCGGGGTCTGCGAGAGAGGTTTGCCCGAGACGAGCGGCGCGAGCGCGCGCTGGGTGTCGCTGCCCGTGGCGTACGCATGGTCGAAGACGACGCCCTTCGCGGCGAGCTCTTCGAGGTGCGGCGTGGTCTTCTGGTCGTAGCCGTACACGCTCGTATGATCGGCGCGCACGGTGTCGAGCGTGATGAGCAGGATGTCCGGGCGTGAAGGATCGAGCGCCTTGCCCGCAGGCGCAGACGCAGGCGCAGGCGCGGCAGGCGCAGGCGAACCCGAGGACGGGGGCGGCGCAGCGCCCGGGGCGGCGGGGGCCTTCGGCGGCGGCTCGGCGCGCGGCGTGTCGGCGCCGCTGCAGTCCTGATCGATGCCGTCGCCGGGCACGTCCTCGGCGCCGGGGTGACGGCGAGGATCTCCTTCGTCGCAATCGCCGCCGCCGAAATGCGCGCCCATGCCGTCGCCGTCGCGATCGGTCCAGCGCTCGAGGGCCGAGAGCATCGTCGCCGCGAGGCCGCCGCCCGCCTGCACCGCGCGCCCGAGCGGCGGATACGATTCGAGGCGCGCCGAGGCCGCGATCATGACGACCGCCGCGAACGGGACGCCGAACGCGGAGGCGAGCTTGAGGAGTTTGTCGCTCAGCTCGATCGAGGCGACGAGCGCGGTCGCGAGGACGGCGATCGCGAGGTCGACGAGCGCCGCGCTCACGGACGCCGCGCCCGCGCCGCCCGACGCGCGGTACAGCCAAGCCGCGACGACGAGCAGCGGCAGGACCGAGACGACGGCGCCGCCCGCCGCGACGTAGAGCGGGCGAACGCCGCGCGCGACGAGCCCCTGGCCAGCCTCGACCATGCGACGCGCGACGAGGGCGCAGGCGACCACGACGAACGCGCCGAGCATGCCGAACGTGGCGCCGCCGAGGCCACGATGGTGCGTGAGGGCCTTCAGCAGCCCCGCGAGGACCGCGAGCGCCGGGAGCGCGAGGCCGATCCAGAGCGCGATCCCGAGCGCCGCCGTGGGCCCGGCGCCCGCGCCGATCACGCCCCGCAGGCCACGCCCCGCGGCGCGCAGGAGCACGATGGAGAGCGTGACGACGGGCAGGAGCGCCGCCGTTCCCACGAGCAAGCCGTCGAGGAGCGTCCCGCCCGCGCCGCTCGTCCGGAGCGCGGTGGGCACGGCCGAAAACGCCGCGACCGCGAGCGCGAGCACGCACGCCTCCCCGAGGCGCATCGTCCAGCCGGTTTTCGTCATGCGAGGCGGAGGTGGGTGCGGGTGGGGCCCATGACGCCGAGGGCGTAGCACCAGGCCACGGAGCCGAAAAGACGAAACCGGCGCGGCACGGGAAGGCCGAGATCCAGCGGGCGGCCGGAAAAACTCAAGGCCCCGCGGGGCACGAAAGACCACACACCGCGGCGACCTGCCCGACGCAGTTGTCGTCCCAGGTCGCGCAGCAGCAATACGGATCGTTCGCGCAGATCGCCCGGATGCACTGGATCTCGACCGCGCTCTCGTTGCAGCTCGTCGGGGTCAGCGCCTCGCCGGGCTGGCAGATGCTGTGGTTGCAGCCGGAGTTCTTGCAGCACGCGCCGGCGTTGCAGATGCCCGCGCAGCACTCCGAGGCCTTCGAGCAGGGGCTGCCCTCCTGCCTGCACTGCCCGCACTGGCCGTTGATGCAGACGCCGCTGCAGCAGGAGTAGCTCTCGTAGCAGCCCTCGCCGTCGTTCGCGCACTGGCACGTGCCCTGGCAGTGCAGGGTGCAGCACTCGTCGTCGAAGCCGCAGTTCTGGCCGGTCTCGGTGCACGACGAGGGCTCCACGCAGCGCTCGAGGCCGGGCTTGCAGAAGAGGTCGCCGCAGCACGGATCGGGCCCCGTCGGGGAGCAAGGCGCCGAGAGCGGGAGGCAGCCCGCGTCGCCGCAGATGCCGAGCGCCTCGTCGCAGCCGGCGGCGTTGCAGCACTCGCCGTCCGCGAGGCAAGGCGCGTCGTTCTGCGTGCAGGCGGGCTGGGTGCACGTGCCCTGGGTGCAGAGGCCCGAGCAGCAGTCGACGTCGGCCATGCAGCTAAACCCATCGGGGAAGCAGGTGTCCTCGCTGCACACGCCCGAGGCGAGGCACACGCCGCTGCAGCACTCGAAGCTCTCGGCGCAGGGCTCTCCGGATACGACACACGGGGTGCCGCCGCAGGTCGGCGGATCGCCTTCGCACTTGCCAGTGCAGCAGTCGACGTCGGACGCGCAGGACGAGCCCGTGGTCTGGCAACAGCTCTGCCGACTGCAGACGGCGAGGCCGCCCGAGAAGCCGCAGCACTGCTCGTTCGTCGTGCAGCTCTGCCGAGGGTCGCGGCAGATCGGGGGCATGTCGAGGCAACGGCGCGCGGACTTGCAGTCCACGAGGCATTTGGAGAGCCCATCGAGGAAGCTCTCCTTGCCCTCGGCCGTCGCCACCGCGAGCTGCGAGCTCACGTGGCCCTGGCACTTGGCGAAGCCCGCCTCGCCGTAACAACGCTCGAGCAAATCACAGAGCACCACGGGCGCGGAGGCGTACCCGTCGAGGTCGAGGACGCCGAGGCAGCTCGCGGCGCCGAACGAGAAGAGCGCGGCGAGGAGCACGCCGAGCACGCGGCGAGGCCGGATCATGGCGCTTCGAGAGGACGAAGGTTCGCGGCGAGGCGATCCGGCATGCACGTGCGGGTCCCCCTAAGGTTTGTCGCTGAAGCACGCGTCGAGCGATGGCTTGCAGCTCTTTTCGAGGCACGAGTGACACGTGTCCTGCGGATCAGCCGTGAGCAGCTCGATGTTCTGGCAAAACCCGGTGCAGTCGTCCGTGCACAGGGAGCACGCGCAGTCGCGCAGCTCCTTGAGGCGCCCCCGGCCGAGCGCGCACTCGTACGTCATGCCGTCGCCCTGCGCGGTGGCGAGCTCGAAGCAGGTGCGGCACGTCTGGCAGGTGTCCGAGCTCGAGCACGCGAGCACCGAGTTGTTCCACGGGCAGCACTCGCACCCGGGCCTCTCGCCCTGGCAGCCGGGGATCGCGGCGTAGCACTCGGCCGCGTGCTCGCAGATCGTGCCGCACTGCTTCTTTTCAAACGTGTCGAGGAACGCCGTGCGCTCTCCCTCCGAAGCCGCCGAGATGCGCGCCTGCGCGCTCGCCGCGCACGACGCGACCTGCTCGAAGCCGGGGCACGTGCAGAGCGAGGCCGCGGCGTCCTGGTAGCCCTCTAGATCGAGGACGGTCGCGCACCCGCCGATGAGGCCGAACACGACGAGGAGCGCGCTGATCCTCGCGCCGAGGGGCCGCTTCACAACGCGCCCCCCACGACGAGGCCGCCGCCGTTCGGCCCGGCCCAAGGGGCCACCCACATCGGGCGCGGGACGACGACGCCCGTCGCGGGGCGCGGCGACGGAGCCGCCGGGGGCGCCGTGATGAGGAGCGTGATGCCGACGGCCGCTGCGACGATGCCGCCGAGGCCGATCCACTGCCCTGCCTCGGCGAACGTCTGCGCCGAGGAAATCGCGGCGAGACCGTCGGGCGTGCAGAACTTGTTCACGCAGGCCGACCTGTCGCTCGCGGCGCCGCGCTTGGCGAGCGCCACGCCTTCGAGCGCGCCGGCGGCGATGAGCGCCGCGGCGCCGAAGCCGCCGACGACGAGCCCCGCGACGCGCTGCTTGCTCGACCCCGGCGGCGGAGGCGGCGGCGGCTCGACGACCTTCACCTTGCGCGGGTTCGCCTTGTCGAGCGCCTCGATGTCGAGCGTGAGCTCGGTGCGAGCGCCTTCTTGCGTGATGCGCACGCGCTCTTCCTTGAGCTTCATGCCGTCGTCACGCAGGACGAGGAGGTCGTGCTCGGCCGGATCCGCGGGCAGCTCCACGCCGAAGACCGCGGGCGCGAGCTTCACCTGGTCCCACAGAATGTCCACGCCCGGGACCTCGTTCTGCACGTTGATGACGACCTTCGGCAGCTTCGGGAAGAGCGCGTCGCGGCGGCTCCTGGCGAAGTCGGCGCGTTTGTCCCCGTCGCGCAGCGCCTTCTCCATGGCCTCGCCCCACGTCGACCACGCCGTCGCGGTGCGGCCGAACTTCTCGTAACAATCGGCGAGGTTGAGCAGCGTGCCGAGCGTCGGATCGAGCTTGTAGCTCGCGTCGAACTTGGGGCACGCCTCCGCGAAGTTCTTCTCGCTCATGAGCTTCTTCGCGGCCTGGAACAAGGCGTCGGCGGCGGCCGGATCGTTCGCCCGCGCGACGGACGAACCGAGCACGAGCCCGAGGCCGAGGGCGGCGGCCGAACCCACGCGCAACGCGGCACCGCGCGCTCGTGACGCGCGTGGCGTTGTCCGACCAGGCAGTGGGCCCTGCATGCGAGAGTGTTCCATCCGAGAAGACCGCCCCCGAGGGAGCAGGATCGTTCGCACTTCAGCGTACCCTATACCCCAGCTCCCCGGGGAAGCCGAAGAAACGGTAGGCGCGCCTCAGTGCCGCCCCGAGAGCGGATCGAACGGCTTGTTGTTGCGCGGACCCACGGTCCCCTTGAACGGGTAGGTCGTCGTCGCGGTCGGGTGGGGAAACGGCGGTCTCGTGGTCGCCGTGGGCGCAGCGTCTCCCACCCCCGCGTCCGCGATCTGCGGGTGCGTCGACGTGGACGAGGGCGGCGGCGTCGGGTTCATCACAGTGTGCTGCGCGTCGTTGAGCGGCACCACCGTGACCAGCAGCGGCGGCGCGGTCGACTTCACGTCGGGCGAGGCGGGCCGCATGCTCGGGTCCTCCGCGCTCATCAGCGGAGCACGCAGGAACCAGAGCACCGCGCCTCCGAGCGACGCGCCCACGAGGAGCGCGACGGCCGCGGCGCGCAGGACCCTGGTTTTGCGCGACGGCGCGGTGCCGAGCTTCATGCCCGTGAGCGTGAGCGGCCCGGCGGAGCTCTTGCGCTGCGTCTCCTGCGGCGTGAGCATGGGCGGCGCAGGATCGGTGGGCGGAGGCTCGCCGAGCAGGCTGAGCTGCGAGGCGCTGAGCGTCGAGGCCGCCGCCGTGGACGCGGGCGGGGTGAGGAGCTTCGAGTCGATGATGAAGCGCCCGGTGATCCGATCCGGTCCGCTGCCCGGGCCGGGGAACGTCTCGATCACGCCGAGCGACTTTGCGAGCGCGGTGACCGCCTCGCCGGCCGAGGCGTAGCGCTTCTTCACGTCGCGCGCGCAGCACACGGCGAACCAGTCGTCGTAGTCGTGGCCGAAGGGCGCGCCGTGCTCGCTCGGCACGGGCATGGGCTCGTACGCGATCTGCGCGATCAAGTGCGTGATCGTCTCGGCCGTCCAGATGTCGCGGGCCGTGAGGAGGCGGTGCGCGATGAGCCCGAGGGCCCAGACATCCGTTTGACCACAAATCTTCGACGACTCGCCTTTCGCCTGCTCGGGCGACATGAAGAGCGGCGTGCCGAAGATCTGGCCCGTCGTGGTCGCGGCCGCACGGACGAGCTCGCGCGAGGCCTCGCCCGTGAGTTTGGCGATGCCGAAGTCGAGGATCTTGATGCAGGGCGTGCCGTCCTCGCGCGTCGTGAGAAACAGGTTCTCGGGCTTGAGATCGCGGTGGACGATGCCGAGGGCGTGGGCTTTGTCGAGCGCGCGGGCCGCCTGGCGCAGGTAGAGGACCACGTCGGTCGGCGGGATCGGCCCCACGCGCTCGATGCGCTGATCGAGGTCCTCACCGCGCAGGTACTCCATCACGAGGAAGGGCGCGCCGTTCAGGTTCGCCGCGATGTCCGCGTCGGTCACGCGGACGACGTGATCGCTGTTGATCCGCGCCGGCGTGCGCGCCTCGCGACGGAAGCGCTCGAGCGCCACGGCGTCCGAGATCACGGCCGAGTGCAGGATCTTGAGGGCGAGCTGTTCGTCCGTGTGGACGTGCTCGACGAGGAACACCGAGCCCATGCCGCCGCGCCCGAGCTGGCGCACGACGCGGTACCGATCGGCGATGACGGTGCCGGGCTTGATGTTCTCGGCGGGGTTACTCACTTGGCCCTTGGTTCCTCCGCTCCCTGCCTCCCCTGAAATTACACGGATCGAAGGGCCACCGCTACCGCGCGGTGCGTGCCCCGCGGAGGAGCCTCCGTCCCGGGCTTAGGACACCCAAAAAAGTAGCGATCACTTGCACTTGGACGTCGCTTCGAGGGCCGCCCGCGCGAGCTCCCGCACGTTGCGCGGGACCTTCGGATCGAGGAGCGGCGCGAGCCTCGCGCGGAGATCCTGCGGTTTTATGTCCCCGAGCGCCGCGATCGCCGCCGCGCCGAGGGTGCGCTCCCTTTCGCTCATGGCGACCGGCGTGTTCCGCGCGAGCTTCGTCCACGCGTCCACTTGGGAACGATCACACATCGCCGCGAGCGCCAGCATCGCCCGCGCGCGCACGTCGACAAACTCCTCGTCGTTCGCGGCGAGCTCGCGGATCGGGCCGAGGTAAGCCGTCGCCTGATGCGCGCCGAGGCCGTCGAGCGCGCGGCCGCGGACCTCCGGCGAGGCGTCGCCGAGCGCTGCGGCGAGCGCTGCGTCCCCGGCCTTCGTGCTCGGCATCTCGCCGAGGCCGCGCGCCGCGTTCGTCCGTACGAACGTGAACGGATCCTGCGCGAGCCGCTTGCCTAGCGTGGTCACGAGCGCCGCGGGCGGGGCCTCGTCCGATCGTCCACGCGCGCCGAGCGAAAGGACCACGGCGTCGCGCACGCGCACCTCCGGATCCTCGGACGCTTCGAGGAGCAAGGGCAAGAGCTGCGGCGCGCGGTACGCGACCTCGGCGGCGCGCATCCGCACGTGCCGATCGGGATCCTTGCGCAGCGCCGCCACGAGGAACGCCTCGGCGCCCTTGTCCCCGGCGCGCGCGAGATCGGCCGCGGGCCCGAGCAGGAGGTAGCGCGTGCGGAACGACGCGCCTTCCGTCGCCAGCGAGGCAAACGCTTCTCGCGCGCCCGGCACGAGGCCGATGCGCGCCCCGAGCGCGCGGAGCAGATCGATCCGCGCGACCTCGCTGCGCCCCGCGAACCGCTCCTTTTCGAGCTCCACGCCGAGCGCCCCGAGCGCCCGCTCACTCTTGGCCGCGTGCGCGAGCGAGCCGCGAAACTCGCGGCGGAGCGCGTCGTCCGGGATGGCGAGCGCATCCACGAGCAGGGGGATCGCCTCGGCCGGCGCGATGAGCGAGAGCTCGGATGCGGCCTCGATCCGGACCTTGCCTTCGCCCTTCGCCACGAGCTCCGCGAGCGAAGCGGCCGACGCGCGCCCGCAGCGGCGCAGGCGATCCCGCGCGTGCACGAGCGCCGGCTCCTCGGGGGCGTGCTTCGGGCGCTTCTTTTCGAGCTCGGCTTGCATCACGCGTGTCCAAAACGGCGCCTGGTCGGCGCACGGGGCCGCGTCGATCACGCCCTCGGCGAGCTGCTTGCCGGCGTCGTCGAGCTTGTCGTAGCCCTGGATCGTCGCCTTCACCGCGGCGCTGCCGCCCCGCGCGAGCAGCGCCGCCGCGCCCTTCGACCTTTCACTCCCGCCCGCGAGCGCGCCCACGAGCGCCTCGGGCGAGCTCTCGTCGAACGCTGTGCGCGCCGTGATCTCGGCGATCGTCACGCGCGCGTCCGCCGCGCTCTCCGGCGCGTATGCCGCATCGAGCACGACCGACAAGCACGTGGCCGCGATCGGCGCGGGGAGCTTCACCTCGTACCGCGCGCCTGCCTTCTTGAACGCGTCCTCCGGGAAGCTCACCTCGTAGAGTTTTTCCGGCGTGGCGAGATAGATCCTCTTCGGCGCGACGCCGCCGGCCACTTCGGCCTTCGGCGGGCGCACGACGATGTCGAGCGACGTGATCGGCACCTCGCTCGCCGACGAGAACGTCACGAACTCGCCGCGCCCCGGCCCTGTTTTCGCCTCGGACCACGTCGTCTCTGGATCCCCGTCCGTCAGCGTCGCGAACGATTTTCCCACCGCGCTCGACGCCGTGCGCGCCACGAGGAGCGGCACGAGCGGCCGGGGTTTGTCCCCGGGCGCGGGGGGCGCCACGAGCTTCGTCGCCTCCGCGCGCTCCTTGCCGGAAAGGTTCTGCACGCTCGCGCCGCGCTTCAGCGTCATCGTCTGCGGATCGACCTCGCGCGCCGAGACGAGCGCGGGCCGGCCGCACACCGTGACGTCATCGCGCTGCTCGCCCACCACGATCCGGACGCCTTTCTCCAGCGGCTCTTCGACGAGCACGGACACACGCTCCTCGCCGTGTTCGCCCTTCGCGAGGCCCGTGAAGCCGGTCCACAGCGTGATCGGCGCGTCACCTTTGCCCGCGAGCGGCGCGGCGAGCAGCGCCACGAAGCTCGCGCCGCCGGCGCCTCCGCCGGCGACGACACGCACGATCTGCCGCCCGCCCGCGAGCGTCCTCGTCTCGAGCTTCGCGCCCTTCGCGACGAGATCGAGGGCCCCGCCAGGAAGCTCGATCGTCGCGCCCGACGCCGCGTCGCAGTCGGCCTCCTTCGCACAGACGCGCGCGACGATGCCCGCCTTCGACGCGCGCACGGCCAGCGCTTGCTGCCCGGCCACAGCGGGGGCGACGATCGAATCCTTGGAGGTGCCTGGTTCGGGCGCTGCTTCGGACGTCGCGAGGACGAGCGTGCCTGTGGCGAGCGTGACGAGGGCGGGGAGCGCTGTGCGGAGCCGCATGCCCGCATCCTTGCCGCGGTGGGGCCAGCGCTGCAACGGCCGTGGTTATTTCGGGACTTCGCTCGACGGGATCCAGAAGCCGCCGTCGTCGGGCGGGACGATCCCAAGGTGCTTCGGCAGGACGTTCGTCCAGCCTGCGACCGTCTCGAGCACGTAGATCTCGGTATCCGCCTCGATCACGCCGATCGGCTTCGCCTTGTCGTCGCGCTTGGCGCGGATCGGGATCTCCTTGGAGGCGCGCACGAGGGGCGGGGGCTTGTCGAACGTGAGCTGCGCGCCGGCGATCTGCGTCGTGGGCGGGATGTACTGGTCCTGCATCTCGCCCTTCTTCAGCGGGTCGAGATCACGCAGGCGCGCCCACGCGTCGATGGTGAGATCGCTGCGCGACATCACGTGCACGAAGCCGAGCTTCATCTCCGTGCTCCAGAAGAGCTGCCCCGCGCCCTCCATCATGTCGAGCGAGAGGACGACGTCGCCGTTCGGCTTGTCGAAGAGCTCGATCTTCTGCTTCTTGGTCATGTACCCGCGGCCATTGCCGGGGACCTCGAACGGCGACACGGTGCCCTTCGCGAGGACGAACGCGTCGCAAGGCGCCGTCGCCCGCACGCTCTGGTTCAACGTGCCGCCGATCGGGATCTCCACGGTGAGCGAGTTGAGGCTGGCCTTGACGAGCTTCACCTTTTGCGCGCTCGCGATCCAGACGTGCCCGCCGTAGACCGAGATATCGCGCGTCGTAAAGAGCGAGATGTCCGCGGGCGCGACGTACCCTTCGAGCCGCATCGCGCCGCTGCCTGCGGAGGTCGCGAGCCGCGCTCGACCGGCCGCGGGGTCGAACGGGATCTCGCTCAGCGTCATCGGGATGTACGCGCCGGTCAGCGTGGCGATGAGGTTGCCGCCGCTCGACGCGTCGAAGAGTTTGGTGTTCTTGGAGGGAGGGTAGGTGCCTTTGATCGAGCAGGTGGGCGCTGTGACCGTGGGCTCCGCTGCTGCCGCAGCCTCGTCCGCGTGGGCCGCGGGCGCGCCGCCAGCTCCGGCGAGCAGCCAGAGACCGACGAGAGCCCCACCCCATGCTAAGAATCCACGTTTCATGTCCGTCTCCCCAGTGCGAGTTTCAGCCGAGTCGGATGCAGGGAAATGACACGAAGGACGCAACCGAGCGAAGGATGATGCAACCCGTCGAGCTTTCGTTTGCTTCCCCACGGAAGCTGCCCAAAGCCAAGGATCTCCGCGGAAATGTGGCGGTCCTGGACATCGCCTTCGCCTCGGAGGCGGGGGGCAAGAGCTTCGAGACGGTGACGTTGCCGTTCATCGAGGCGCTCGGATCGCGGCTTCGTGCCTGGGTCGATCACCACGATAGCCTGCACCACGCGCGGTACGTCGAGGACGCGCGATTCGTGCTTTCCACGAAGGCCGAGCACGGCGCCTGCCCGGAGATGATCACGCCCGAGGTCGTGGCGCGCGCCGGTCGCATCGACACGCTCGTCTGCCACGTGGATTTCGACGGCCTGGCGAGCGGGGCCAAGTGGCTGCGCGGCGGCGAGGAGCCGTATCCGGGCTGCGATGCAGACGCGCGGGCGATCGACACACGGATCGGCACGCCAGGCCCGATCGCGCAGCGCATCGATCGGGCGCTCCGCGCGCGGCCGCGGGATCACGCGCTCTTCGGGCTCATCGTGCGGCACCTCGCGACGGGTCTCACCGACGCGTCGCTCTGGCAGCCGATCGACGCCGCCGGCGCAGAGCTCGCGCCGCTCGAAGCCGAATCGCGTAGGCTCGCGAAGTCGTTCGAACGTGTCGAGCCCGGGATCGTGATCGTCGACGCGACGTCGCGGCGAGGCCCATACGACAAGACGTTGCTGCTCCTCGTCGGGCAGGAGCGGGCGAGCGTGTCGGCCGTGATCGACGGGGACAACGTGACGTTCGCGGCCGCGTTCGACAGCGGGATCAACTTCCTGGAGAAGTTCGGGATCTCCGGCGGCATGCCGACCGTCGTGTCGATCCACCGATCGAAGCTCGGCTCGGCGCTCGAAGCGCTCGGCGTGAAGCCGGCGGAAGCGTCGCGCTTCGCCTAGATCGCCAGCAAGGCCGCGCCGATCACGCCCGCGCTGTCGCCGAGTTCGTTCTTCAGGATCGGCGTGCGGAGCTCGTCGTTGAACACGAGCGCGGCCACGCGATCGCGGCCCTCGTCGTAGAGAACGTTCAGGTTCGAAAGGCCGCCGCCGAGGACGATGGCGCTCGGATCAACGATGTCGATCACGTTCGCGAGGCCGCGGGCAAACGCTTCGAGAAACCCCTCGATCGCAGCCGCGGCGTGAGGATCCTCGGCGCGGCGCGCGGCGATCTCGGAGGCCGAAAGGGGGCGGCCCGCGCGGCGCGTATAGTCCGCCTCGACGGCGGGCCCGCTCGCGAAGAGCTCGAGGCAGCCGCGATGCCCGCAGTAGCAGACAGGCCCGCGGTCAGGGAACACGGCGTGGTGGCCCCACTCGCCGGCGATGCCGTGTTCGCCCGGCCAAACCTGCCCGCGGAGGACGAGGGCGCCGCCCACGCCGGTCCCGAGGATCACGCCGAAGACGACGCCGCCCACGTGCGCGGAGGCCGCGCCGAGCCGCGCCTCGGCGAGCGCGAAACAGTTCGCGTCGTTGTCGAAGACGATCGATCGATCCAGGAAGCGCTCGAGATCCGCGCGAAAAGGGCGGCCGTTGAGGCAGATCGTGTTCGAGTTCTTCACGAGGCCCGCGCCCGTCACGCCGCCCGGCATGCCCACGCCGAGCGGGATCGTCTTCACGTCGACGTTCGCTTCCGCAGCGACGTCGTGCACGAGCGCCGCGACGGCTTCGAGGATGCCCTCGTAGCCACGCTCGCGCGGCGTCGGGACACGTCGGCGAAGGTCCACGGCCGGCGCGTCTTTCTCCGCCTCCCGGAGCACGACGGCCTCGATCTTCGTGCCGCCCAGATCCACCCCGATCGCGATCGGCTGGCGCATGCCGGGGGTGTACCCGCAGGGCCGCGCCGCGTCCATGATGCGCCCGAGAAGACCGGTTCCATGCGAGCATCCCGCCGCCCGTGACGAACGCGCCCAGCCCCTTCGCCTCCCCTGCCCTTTCGCGACCCCACGCCTGGGCCCTCGCGCTCACCGCGACCCTGACGATGGCCGTCAGCTACGTCGATCGCCAGGCCCTCGCCGCGCTCGCGCCGACCGTCTCGAAGGTCTTCGACCTCTCGGACGCGCAGTACGGCTGGCTCGTCTCGGCCTTCTCGGTCGCCTACCTCGCGGGCGCTCCGTTCGCAGGCTGGCTCGTCGATCACCTCGGCGCGCGTCGGGGCCTGCTTGGCGCCGTCGTCGCGTGGTCGCTCGTCGCCGCCGCGCACGCGCTCGTGCCGAGTTATGCGGGCCTGCTCTTCTTGCGCATCGCCCTCGGCCTCACCGAATCCCCTTCGTTCCCCGGCGCGGCGCAGACCATCCAGCGCGTGCTCCCGCCGGCCGATCGCGCCCGCGGCTTCGGGTTCCTGTTCACGGGCAGCTCCCTCGGCGCCATCGTCGCGCCGCAACTCGCGCCGTTCCTGGAGAAGAACTGGGGCCTTCGGATCGCGTTCCTCGGCACGGCGATCGTGGGGCTCGCGTGGGTGCCGCTCTGGCTCCTGCTCGCGTGGCGGAGCCCGGCGCGCGAGGTGCTCGACGCGGCGCCCACGGCCTCGGGAAAACGCCCGAGCGCGCGGTTGGTCGTGACGCACCCCGCGGTGCTGCGCGCTACGCTCGCGATCCTGGCGTCGGCGCCCGCGATCGGGTTCCTGCTCAATTGGGGCTCCAAATATCTCGTGGCGTCGCACCACATCGCGCAGGCGAACGTGGGTCCGTACCTCGTGATCCCGCTCGTCCTCTTCGACGCCGGCTCGATCCTCTTCGGCCACTTCGCCAGCGTGCGCGCCCGATCCCGCGTGGACGGCGCGCCCGATCGTGTCCTCTTCGCCGTCGCGACGCTCTTCGCGCTCATCACGGCGGCGACGCCGTTCGGCCGCACGCCGGTCGAGTCGATGGTGCTCGGCGGCCTCGGCCTCGCCGGCGGCGGCGGGATCTTCGCGCTGCTCACGGCGGACATGCTCGCGCGTGTCTCGCCCTCGGTCGCCTCGGCGGCGAGCGGCGTCGCGGCGGCCGCGCAGTCGATCGCGTACATCGTCACGGCCCCGATCGTGGGCAAGCTGATCGACACGTCGGGCAGCTACACGCTGCCCTTTCTCGTGGTGGGAGTGTGGATCTTGCCGGGGTGCATCGCGTGGCTCGCGTGGTCGCCGCCCGCGGTGGAGGGATCGGATCGGCCCTAGGAGCCTCAGAGACGGAGCGAGTAGAACTCGACGACCCGCTGCACGTCGACCGGGAACAACGCCGACGTGGAATCCGGCATCGCCGCGACCTTGGCGCTGAACGTGCCCTTGTCGACGTTCAACCACGACGCATGCAGGATCGTCTCGTCCGCGATCGCGGCGAGCACGTGCGGGTTTTTCCAGACCTTGGGCACGAGCGAAATCGTCTGCCCCTGGTTGACCCGGAACGAGGCGACGTCGACGCGTTGCCCGTTGACGTGCACGAAGCCATGGCAGACGAGCTGCCGCGCGGCGGGAATCGTGCGCGCGAAACCCGCGCGGAACACGACGTTGTCGAGGCGTCGCTCGAGCAACTCGATGAGTTTCTCGCCGGGCGCGGCCTTGCTTCGCCCGGCTTCGACCATGAGGCGCCGGAGCTGGACCTCGCTGACGCCGTAGCCAAACCGAAGCTTTTGCTTCTCGATCAGGCGGACCTTGTACTCGGAGAGCTTGTGCCGCGCCTGCCCGTGCTGGCCGGGCGGGTACGGACGTCGCTCGATCTTCTTGCGCGAAAATCCCGGCAGATCGCAGCCCAGGGCGCGCATCACGCGAACGCGGGGACCTGTGTAACGACTCATGGGGACGGAACCTACTGCGACGCCTTGAAAGCGACAATGAAAATCGTTTTCATTTAACGAACGCACCAACAGAGTGCGTCATGTCACACACCTTCCGGCGACGCCTGGTTCAGAGGGGCAACGCGAGGTTCCGCCGGATCCGCGCGTGCGGGTCTTCGAGGTTCGGCACGAACACCTGCCCCGTGATCGCTTCGAACGCCTCGATGTACCGGCGCGCCGCCTCGACCCGCACATCGTCCGGGATCGTAGGAATCGGCCCGTCGCCCGTGAACCCCGTGCCCGCGAGCCAGCGGCGCACGTACTCCTTGTCGAACGACTCGGGCTCTTCGCCCCGCGCGCGGCGTTCGTCGTACGTCCGGGCAAACCAGAAGCGCGACGAGTCCGGCGTGTGGATCTCGTCGATGACCACGATCCGCCCGTCCTTCGTCTTGCCGAGCTCGTACTTCGTGTCGACGAGGATGAGCCCGCGCTCCTCGCAGCGCTTTTGCCCGAACGCGAAGAGCGCCATCACCATCTCGGCCGCTTCATCGAAGTCCCGCGCGCTGATCACGCCCTCGGCGAGGATCTCCTCCCGCGACGCGGAGACATCGTGCCCGCCCTTCGGCGCCTTCGTGCTCGGCGTCAGGATCGGCGCGGGCAAGCGGTCGTTCTTGCGCAAACCGTCCGGCAGGCGATGGCCGCAAAAGACACGCTCGCCGCGGGCGTAATGGGTCCAGATGCTCGTGGAGGTCACGCCTGTGACGTACGCGCGCACGACCATCTCGACAGGCAAGGGCGTGCACTCGACGGCCTCGACCACGTTCGGATCCGGCACCGAGATCACGTGGTTCGGCGCGATGTGCTTCGTCGCCTCGAACCAGTGCGCCGCGAGCAAGTTCAACACCTGCCCCTTCAGCGGCAACGTGCCGAGCACACGATCGAAGGCGCTGATCCGATCGGTCGCCACGAGGAACCGCCGTCCATCGCCTGTGGTGTAATTGTCCCGGACTTTCCCTTCATATTTCGCGCCGAGCGCCCCGAAATCCGTATGGTCGAGGGTCGTCCGGAGCGCTTCGCGGAGGGTGTCTGCGGAAACCATGGCGCCCGGACCTTAGCGCAAGATTTGCGCGGCGCAGCAAGCCGGTTCTTTTCAGCTCGGCGGGGTGCTAAAGGCCCGCGCATGAGCACTCGGAAGAAGATCGCACTCATCGGGGCCGGCAACATCGGCGGCGAGCTCGCGGCGCTCTGCGCCCGCAAGGAGCTCGGCGACATCGTCCTCTTCGACATCCCGGCGAAGGCCGACTTCGCCAAGGGCAAGGCCCTCGATCTCGAACAGAACTCGAGCGTCATCGGCTACGACGCGAAGATCACCGGCACGAGCGACTGGAAAGACTGCGCCGGCGCCGACGTCGTGATCATCACCGCGGGCATCCCGCGCAAGCCCGGCCAGAGCCGCGACGACCTCGTCGCGACGAACCTGCCCATCATCCGCAGCGTCGCGGCGGGCGTGAAGGAGCACTGTCCGGATGCGTTCGTGATCGTCATCTCGAACCCGCTCGACGCGATGGTCTACGAGCTCAAGCGCGCCACGGGCCTGCCCCGCGAGCGCGTCGTCGGCATGGCCGGCGTGCTCGACAGCGCGCGCTTCCAGCTCTTCCTCGCGCGGGAAGCCAACGTCAGCATCAAGGACGTCCGCGCCATGGTGCTCGGCGGCCACGGCGATGACATGGTCCCCGTGCTCAGCGCGACCACGATCAACGGCGTCGCGGCGACCGAGCTCATCGCGCGCGAGAAGCTCGACGCGATCATCGCCCGCACCCGCACGGGCGGCGGCGAGATCGTGAAGCTCATGGGCACGAGCGCCTACTACGCCCCGGCGTCGGCCGCGGTCGCGATGGCCGAGGCGTTCCTCCTCGACCAGAAGCGCCTCCTGCCGAGCGCCGTCTACCTCGACGGCGAGTACGGCTACAAGGACCTCTTCATGGGCGTGCCCGTCATCATCGGCGGCCGCGGCGTCGAGAAGATCCTCGAAATCAAGCTGACGGACGACGAGAAGGCGATGCTCGCGAAGAGCGCGAAGAGCGTGCAGGGCATCACCGACGTCGTGAAGGCCACGCCGGCGACGTGAAAACGCAACAGCGGGACATCCTCGTCCCGCTCCTCGATCTGCGCGCGCTCCATCGCGCGATCCGCGAAGAGATCGATCAGGCCATCGCCCGCGTCGTCGAGGCGCAGGCGTTCGTCCTCGGAGAAGAGGTTCGCCTCTTCGAGGAGGCGATCGCCGCGCGCCTCGGCGCCGCACACGCGATCGGCGTGGCCTCGGGCAGCGACGCGCTCCTGCTCTCGCTCCTCGCTTCGGGCGTGGGCCCGGACGACGAGGTCGTGACCACGCCGTTCACGTTCTTCGCGACCGCGGGCGCCATCGCGCGGCTCGGCGCGCGGCCCGTGTTCGTCGACATCGAGCCTGGATCGTGGAACCTCGATCCCGATCGCGTGCTCGCGGCGCTTGGCCCGCGCACACGCGCGATCGTGCCCGTGCACCTCTACGGCCGCGTCGCGCGCATGGAAGCTTGGCTCGACGAGGCGCGCGCGCGTGGCGTCACCGTCGTCGAGGACGCCGCGCAGGCGATCGACGCGCGGCGGGGCGGGCGCGCGGCCGGCACCATCGGCACGTTCGGCTGCCTCTCGTTTTTCCCGAGCAAAAACCTCGGGGCGTTCGGCGACGGCGGGCTCATCCTGACGAACGACCCCGACAAAGCCACGCGGGTGCGCCGGCTCCGCACGCACGGCGGCGAAAAGATGTACCGGCACGACGAGGTCGGCATGAACAGCCGCCTCGACGCGATCCAGGCCGCGGTTTTACGCGCCAAGCTCCCCTCCCTCGACGGCTGGACCGAGGCGCGGCGCGCGATCGCCGATCGATATCGCGCCCTCTTCGCCGAGGCGGGCCTCTCCGATGTCGTCCGCCCCGCCGAGGACGATCCCGAGGGACGCCACGTCTATCACCAATTCACGATTCGCGCCGCCCGGCGCGACGATCTCCGCGTGTTCCTCGAATCCGCCGGCATAGGCACCGCCGTCTACTACCCGGTCCCGCTGCATTTGCAGCCTTGCTTCGGGCACCTCGGCCACCAAGCGGGGGATTTCCCGGAGACCGAGCGCGCCTGCCGCGAGGTGCTCTCGCTCCCCATTTCCCCGACGTTGACGCCGGAGCAGCAGTGGTACGTGGTCAACAGAATCCGCGCCTTTTACGTTGGCGGATGACCGATCGGCGCACGACGCTGTTCAGCCCCTCCAGGTTCGACAGACACGTCGGATCTCGTCGATGCAGGCTTTGAGCGAAGGCTCATTTTTCGCGGCGCGATACAGGTCCATCACCCTCACGATGTCGCTCGCAAACTCGGCGCCACCAAGCGTCACCGGATGCCCTGCTTCGCGGAGCGCATCGATGAACTGCTGCTTGTAGACATCCCTCTCGCATTTTCTCTTCCGCGGGAACACGCGCACATCGAGCTCCTGCACGAGGGTCTGCGGATCCGCCATGTACCAGCGCTCGATGTGCGGATCCGGGCATGCGAGGACGACATAAGGGAAGTGTCCGGTCATGAGCTCGTCAGCGATCTCCTTGCGCGCCCCATCCCAGCCCTTGCAGTTGGCGTCGATCGCGATAACCGCGAGGTCCGTCGCCTCTCCCCCTTGCTTGACGATCACCCGCTGGAATGTGCGAAGCTCACGCAATACCTGTCCGTGGCCACCACGGGCAGACGCCGTCTTCACATCCACTTCTATGCCCGCCTCGGAACAGAGTCGAATGGTTAGCGCACGCAGAAACCCTTCGTGACCCACGTCTTCTGCGAACAAGCGCACGACACGCCGTTCACCCATCGAAGAGCCCTCGTACGAGAAGCCCTTCGATCCATACATCCTCATCCTTCGCGGTCAGGGCATCTCGAATCTCGGGATCCTGAAACAGAGGCCCCAGCGGATTGAATGGCTCGAATCGGCTCCGACCCTCGTCGCGCGTCACCTGGATCAGGCGCACGTCACGCGGCCGCTGCCAAGCTATGCGAAGCGCGGCCGCACAAAACAGCGGCGAGTGCGTCGTGACGATCACCTGGCGGCGCTCCTTGCTGCCGAGAGCGAGAGAGCCGAGGAGCTGCGCAATGAGCTCCACCCTCCGCGGGTGAACTCCGTTCTCCGGCTCCTCGAAGGCGACGACAGATCCTGTCCACGGGTTCGTCGCTACGCACGCGAGGGCCAACACCCGCAGCGTCCCTTCAGAGATCACCCGCGAGGAATACGCCGTTCCGTTCTGCTTGATCTCCACGTCCAGGACCCCGCGCCGAGGGTCGAGATCCACGCTCAGGTCATCGACCGATGGGATGACCGTACAGAGGGATCGCTTGACCGAGGCAAATACCTTCGGATTCTCAGCCTTGAGCCTGTAAAGGAACGGCGCGAGATCCTCGCCCAGAGGCCCGATATCATCAACCTCCTGGGGAGCGCGCGCGGCGCGCATGGCGACGCGCGGATCCAGGTAATAGGCACGCATCGACGACAGCAATGCTCGCGCCCTGCTGAGCGCGGGATACTCATTCCCCGAGTATCGCCGATTCGACAGTTGCGTGTGATTCTGGCCCGCTTCCTCCTCCCACCACGATTCGCGCGACTTCCTCTTTCGTCGAACCACGACCATTCGAGAGGATGGATCCAGACTGATATCGGGGTCCCTCACCAACGTTCCGCTCCTGCCCTTTTGCGATAGCCGCTCGTCACGCACGGAGAGCGCACCAGACTGCGGAGCGATGCCAATCTCTACTTCATATCCAAGGATACCCTCCTCATCCCGCAAATCCGCTCTCAACCGGAACGTGGGTGGATCGTCAGCGGTCCGCGCCAGCAACGCAGGGAGACCTCCCTGCGGGAAAGTGAAGGATTCGAGCGGGAGCCCTCGAACGGGCGGGCCCAGAGCCTCGGCCACGGTGTTCGCCGTGGCAAGACGCGAGAGCACCTGGAGCGCGTCGATCAGGTTGCTCTTGCCAGCCGTGTTGGGACCAAAGACGACCGTAAGCGGCGCAAGCTCGATTGGCCCCACGTCCGCCAGGGACTTGAAGCCGCGCACGCCCAGGCTCTTCAACATCGGTATATCTCGCCCCCAGAACTCCAGCGCCCCCCACTCCCGCGAGAGCGGGGGGGGCCGGGGTTCGTCACGCGTTCAGCCCATGTGCGCGATGATCGCGTCACCGAACTCGGAGCACTTCACCTCTTTCGCGCCCTCCATGAGGCGCGCGAAGTCGTAGGTCACGGTCTTCGCGCCGATCGCGCCGTCCATGCCCTTGTTGATGAGGTCCGCGGCCTCGACCCAGCCCATGTGCCGCAGCATCATCTCGCCCGACAGGATGACCGAGCCGGGGTTCACCTTGTCGAGGTTCGCGTACTTCGGCGCCGTGCCGTGCGTGGCCTCGAAGACCGCGTGGCCCGTCACGTAGTTGATGTTGCCGCCCGGCGCGATGCCAATGCCGCCGATCTGCGCCGCGAGCGCGTCCGAGAGGTAATCGCCGTTGAGGTTCAACGTCGCGATCACATCGAAATCACGCGGCCGCGTCAGCACCTGCTGGAGCGTGATGTCCGCGATCGAGTCCTTGACGCGGAGCATCTTCTTCCACTTGCCGCCGCCGTGCGTGTCCCAGAGCTTGAGCGCCTCCTCGACCTCGGCGCGGAACTCCGCCTGCATGTCCGGCGGCGCCATGTCGTAGCCAGGCTCGATCTCCTTGGCGTTCTGCTCGACCGTGATCTCCGGGTTCTTCTCCTTGTTCCCGAGGATCCACGTCTCGCGCTCCGTCACGACCTTGTCCCGGAAATCGTGCTGCGCGAGCGAATAGCCCCACGCCTTGAACGCGCCTTCCGTGAACTTCATGATGTTGCCCTTGTGCACGAACGTGACGCTCTTCCGGTTGAACCGGAGGGCGTAGTCGATCGCGCCGCGCACCAGGCGCTCCGTGCCCTCGCGGCTCACCGGCTTGATGCCGATGCCGCTCGTGCCCGGGAAGCGGATGTTCTTCACTCCCATCTCGTTCTGGAGGAAGTCGATCACCTTCTTCGCCTGCGGGCTCTCCGCCTCCCACTCGATGCCGGCGTAGATGTCCTCCGTGTTCTCACGGAAGATCACCATGTCGACCGCGCCCGGATCCTTCACCGGCGAGGGAACGCCCTTGTACCAGCGCACCGGGCGCAGGCAGACGTAGAGGTCGAGCATCTGCCGCAGCGCCACGTTGAGCGAACGGATGCCCTTGCCGATCGGGGTCGTCAGCGGGCCCTTGATGCCCACGAGGAACTGGCGATACGCCTCCACCGTGCCCTGGGGGAGCCACTCGCCGAACGTGTTGAACGCCTTCTCGCCCGCGTACACCTCGTACCAGGCGATCTTCTTCTTGCCGCCGTACGCCTTCTCCACGGCCGCATCGAGCACGCGCTGGCTCGCCCGCCAGATGTCGGGCCCGGTGCCATCGCCTTCGATGAACGGGATGATGGGTTGGTCCGGCACCTGGAGCTGGCCGGACGAGGACATCGTGATCGCTTCGCCCGCAGTGGGCTTCGGGAACTCGCGCATGGCGGCGCAATAAACCAGGGCGACGGCTGCCGCAACGGGGACGGACGATCTCGGGTGATTCGCTCGCGGACCCCCGGCCGCACTTGTGCTACGTCGTGCCCGGCATGCGCTCTCGTCAAAGGCTCGTCGCTCTGGGTCTCGTCCTCGCCGCCGCGCTCGCCCAGCAGCCGGCCGAAGCCATCGTGGTCGAGCGGATCGTCGCCGTCGTGGGCGACGAACCCATCCTGCTCTCGGAGCTCCGCGCCCGCGCCAAGCCCTTCCTCCTGCAGGTCCAGCAACGCGTGCGCCCCGGCGCCGAGCAGGCCGCCGCGGAGTCGCAGGTATTCAAGGACATGCTCGAGACGATGATCGATCAACGCCTCGAAGCGCAGGCCGCCGAGCGCGCAGGCATCACGGTCACGCCCGACGAGGTCGAAAACGCCTTCCGCAACATCGCGAACGCCCAGGGGATCTCGACGGCCGAGCTCTTCCGCGAGGCGAAGGCGCGCTCGGGCCTGACGGAGCAGGAATACCGCGACGAGATCCGGCGGCAGATCCTCGAAGGCAAGATGCTGCAGCTCCGCGTGAAGGGGCGCGTGCGCATCACCGAGGACGACGTGAAGGCGACGTACGAGCGCACGTTGCGCGACGAGCGCAAGCGCCGGGACTACCGCCCCTCGTGGATCGTGCTGCAGATCATGCCGGGATCGAGCCCCGAGGCGATCGCCGAGCGAAAGAAGCTCGCGGCCGAGATCGTGACCCGCGCGCGGGCAGGGGAAGACTTCGCGGCGCTCGCGCGCGCCTACTCGGACGAGGCGAACACGCGCGATGCGGGCGGCGACCTCGGGATCCGCGCCCCGATCGGCTCGCCCCAGACCCAGCAGGGCCAGCGCCCGGCGCTCTCGCCCGAGTTCGAGAACGCGGTGATGCCGCTCGAACCGGGGCAGGTCAGCGACGTGATCGAGATGGAGAAGGGCCTCGTGATCATGAAGCTCATCTCGCGCCAGCCCTCCCGGTACACGACGTACGAGGCGGCCAAGGGCGAGATGGTGCAGCGCCTTCAGACGGAGATCCTCGAGAAGGCGAAGCGCAAGTGGCTCGACGAGCTGAAGAAGCGCACGCACCTCGACGTGCGCTTGTAGCCTTCACTTCTTCGGTTGTTCGGCGGGCGGCGCGGGAGGCGCCGCGCCCTCGGGCGCCTTCGCCGGATCGGCCTTCTCGTCCTTCGCGTCCTTCGCGCGCTCGGCCTCCTTGCGCTCCATCTCCTCTTCCTGACCGAGCAGCTCGAGCAGCTTCTTCTCGTCGTCGTCGCCGCCCTTGCCGAGCTTCGAGGCGTCGAACGTGAGCATCGGCATCGCGCCGCCGCCGTTCATCACCGGCAGACGGCCGTTCCAGCGCTCGAGCGCGCGGTACTGAAGCACCGACGGCGTCATCGAGTACTTGAGGATCAGGTTCGACCTCGCCTCGGCCTTCGCCGTGATGAGCTTCGCGTCCGCCTCGCCCTGCGCGCGCGCACGCGCCGCCTTCGCCTGCCCTTCGGCCTGCGTGACGGCCTGCTCCGCCTCCGCCCGCACCTGACGCACCCGGTTCTCCGCCTGGATCGCCTGCTGCGTCGCCTCCATCGCCCGGTTGATCGCGTTCGCTACGTTCTCCGGCAGACGAAGCGCGCCGTTGATCGTGAGCTGATCGATCACGAACCCGTCCTTGCCGAGCTGCTCCTGCATGCGCTGCGCGACGTTCTCCACGAGCTTGCCCTTGCCCGACCCGTAGATCTCCTGCACCGGCATCTGCGAGGCCTGCATGTTGAAGCTCTCGCGCATCGCGTTGCGCACGTAGCCGTTCGCGAGATCCATCAGGTCCGACTTGCGGAACCGGCCGTAGAGCTTCGGCGCGAGCGTGGGCTCGATGTGGAACGAGAGCCCGACGTCGGCGTTGATGTTCACGCCCTCCTGCGAGGAGAACGTGATCGAGCTGTCCCGCGCGTTGCTCTCGTGCGGATCCTTCGTCCAGACGATGTTCTGCACGCTCGTCGGGAACAGGATGATCTGCTCGGTCAGCGGGTTGAAGAACACCCAGCCCTGCACCGTGGGGCTCTTGTCGACGCCACGCTCGTCCCCCGCGAGCTTGACCTTGATGCCGACGTGCCCCGCGTCGACACGCAGAACACACGACGAGAGGGCGATCGCCAGGATCGCGAGCCCGACGGCCACGAGGGCGATGCGTTTGATGAGGTTTGCAGGAGGCGGGGTCGAGAAGGGGCGGACGGTTGCCATGGCACTCTCGCGCCTAGCATATCGAAAAGGAGAAGGCTCAGGCCCTCGTGGCGCCGAGCCGCCGGCGCGCCGCCACGGCGATCGCGGCGAGCGCCATGCCGAAGCCAACGACGAGCGGGCCGCGTCCGTCGCCGCTGGTCTTCTTGCCAGCGCCCGGGACCGGAGCGGCCGAGCCGTCGCCGCAGAAGGCGTCGACGTTCGTGCCGATGCGCGCCTGATGCATGTTGTCGACGGTCTCTTGCAAGGCCGCGGGCTCGAGGACGAGATCCTTGCCGAGCGCCGCGCGCGGCAGGTTCGCTTCGAGCCGCGTGAGCCAAACGTCCTTCGGATGCAGGCCGTTCATCGCGACCGCGAGGTCGTCGAGCGGGCCACATGAAAGCGAGCGCGCGTCGATCTCGCCCGCCCCGACCTCGCCGCAGGAGGGATCGTCGAGCGGCACGCCCGCGGGGCACGGGTTCGAGACCATGGCGCCGCTCTTGCCGACGTTCGCGAAGGACGCCGAGCACGCGCCGTCCGTCGTCTCGGCGTTCGCGAGGCCCTGCTGCACGTACGCCGCCGCGATCGTGTCGGCGAAGGCCCCGTTGCCGGCGGTCGTGTACGTGCGGAACCCCTGGAAGCTGAAGAGACCAGGGAGCTGCGAGAGCAGGCCGCCCTGGAACGCGAACGCCGTGAGCCACGACGCGCCGCCGTTCTGTTCGAGCACCTTCGTGCGGAGCTCGCCGTAGTTCGACGCCTGCGTCTTGAAGTCCCACGAGAGCAGATCGACCGGCACCACGGCGTTGTTGAAGTTCTTCGCCTCCCAGCGGCCCTCGGTGATCATGAAGAGCGTGATCGCGACGTTCGCGCCGCTCCCGATCGCGACCATGCGCAAGGGCAGCGTGGGGCTCGCGCCGAGCTGCACGACGCGCACGGGCTTCATCGCCTTCACGTCCTTGCCCGGCAGGAGCTTGATCGCGATGAAGTCGAACTTCTCCGCGACGTAGGCGTCGATCACCGGCTGCGTCGAGGGATCGATCGCGTACCCCGCGCTGTCGAGCCATCCATTCAGCGCGCCGGGCGTGTCCGTGCTGAGCGTGACGGTCTGATACGGACCCGCGGTGCCGCGGTGGACGACCGTGACGCTTGGTCCGCCGCCGTTGCTGCCATCTTCCGCGGCCGAGAACGCACGACCCCCGAGCGAGTCGCTACAGCCGAAGCCACTGCCACCGCTGTTGCCGCAGTCGACACTCGCCTGAAAGATCTGCGTGGTCGTCGCGGCGTCGAGCGTGTCGAACCAGGCGTCGGTGGAGACCTCGATCACCGCGCCCGGCTTGACCGGCAAGACCCACGCGAAGCTCTCCGGATCGCCGTCGTACTGGATCTGATCCCAAAGCACCGTCTGCTTCGGCGAGATCGAAAGCGCCATGCGATGCGCCGAAACGACGGTGCTCTGGCTCGGCGGAACGAAACACCCCCCGCACGCCGCGGCCTCGTCGGTCGCAGTCAAAGAAGCGAGAAGCGTGGCGGCGAGGACGGGGACGACAAAGCCGAGTCGCATGGGGAAGGTCTCCTCTCGGGCGAGAGCCTTAAGAAAGGTAAGCCAAGGCGTGGGCGCTTTCAGCAAAAGCAATGCCGACCCGAAGGCGCGCATTCACGGCGAAATGCTGCGCCAGAGTGGGCCATGCAGGGCGAAGGCGCCGCGGGGTCCGCTTCAGCGCGGAAGCGAGGACACGTCGATGCGGCAGGAGACGGGGAGCGCGAGGCCGACCTGCTCCAGGGAGATGGGCGTTTGCGTGATGGCGTTCGGCGGCTCGCACGCGACGAGGTGGAGCGGCGCGGTCTGGGACTCGGCCACGCGGGCGAAGGCGCGCGCGCGCTCGACCCAGCGCTTGACGAGCTCGGCCCGGTGCGACTCGGGGTCGCGGAGCTTGAGCTCGGGCGCGCCGAAGGCGACCTCGAGCTCGGGGGCGCCCTCGCCTCCGGAAGGCACGAGCGCGTCTTCTTTGCGTGAGGCCTCGACGAGCCCCGCGACGAGCTTCGCGCGCGCCCAGTAGCCCGCCTCCGCGGCGAGCGGGACCTCGACCGCGCCGTCCACGGTCACGACGAAGTGCGCCGGCGGCGGCTTGTCGTCCTTCACCTTCGTGTACGCCGGAGCCGCCGTGGTGTTCGCGCCGAGCATGGCGATCGTGGCCGCGCCGCCCGTGGACGCGCCGAAGCGCTCCTTGAGGGCGAGCGTGGCCTTCTCCAGAAGGTCGAGCCCGGCCTTCGGATCCGCGAGCTCGACGCGCAGGACGAAAGGAACACACGCGAGGTCCGGGCGCACGACGAGCGCGCCGCGCGTGTCGCCGTGGCTCGGGATCGAGGGCCCGCTCGGCGCGGAGAACGCGGACGACGCGCCGCCGTACGACGAGCTCGCGAGGAGCGAGGGCGTGCTCGGCTCGGGGACGGCCGCGCCGCACGCGGTGGCGAGGAGACCGAGCAGAAGCGGGACAAGACGGACTTTCTCCATGGGGCGGCGAGTCTACCCGCAATCACGCCGGGATCGCTGGCGCGTCCGTCTGCCCCGTGCTCTAACCTCTCCCCTTCGAGAACCGCCGTGCCCTCCGACCGAACGCTTTTTCAAAAGCTCTTCTCCTCTCGGCCCGTGATCCTCGCGCCGATGGAGGACGTCTCCGACGCCGTCTTCCGCAAGCTCTGCCGCGAGCTCGACGCCGAGCTTTGCGTGACGGAGTTCGTGAACGTCGAGGGCCTCCTGCGCGGCTGCCGCAACGCGCGCCGGAAGATCACGCTCGCCCCCGACGATCAGCCGACCGCCATCCAGATCTACGGCTCGGATCCCGACCGCCTCGCCGAGGCCTCCGAGATCGCCGCGGCCGCGGGCCCCTCGTTCGTCGACATCAACTGCGGCTGCTGGGTGCCGAAGATCGCGGGCCGCGGCGCGGGCGCGGGCTGGCTCCGGAACCCGACCGCAATGGTGGAGATGGCCGCGATGGTCGTGCGCCGCGTGTCCATGCCGGTGACGGTGAAGACGCGGATCGGCTGGGGCCCCGAGTCGGAGATGCCGATCGTGGAGCTCGCGAAGCGGCTCGAAGGCGCGGGCGTCTCGGCGTTGACCATCCATTGCCGGACGGCGCAGATGGGCCACTCGGGGGCGGCGGACTGGACCTGGGCGGCGCGCGCGAAGAGCGTGGTCGGCATCCCGGTGATCGTGAACGGCGACATCAAGAGCGCGGAGGACGCGCAGCGCGCGCTCGCGGAGACGGGCTGCGACGGCGTGATGGTGGGCCGGCGAGCGATCGAGCACCCGTGGATCTTCCGCGAGGCGAAGGCGCTGCTCGAGGAGGGCCGGTTGATCGAGCCGCCGACGCCGGAGGAGCGAATCGCGCTCTGCAAGAAGCACCTCGTGATGAACACGGAGGAGCGCGGCGAGCCGCAAGGCGTGCGCGTGACCCGGCGGCACCTCGCGGGGTACCTGCACGGGCTGCCGGGCGCGGCCGCGCTCCGGCGCGCGCTGAATGCGTGTGACTCGCTGGAAGGCTGCCTCGCGATTCTGGACGAGGCGCTCTCGCGACGGGCAGCCTGACCGACCCGACGGGGTGGTGACGGCGCGCGTTCGAGTGGGCTAAACTACGAGTAGACGCGTCTC
Source organism: Polyangium fumosum (assembly GCF_005144585.1). Taxonomy (GTDB): domain Bacteria; phylum Myxococcota_A; class Polyangia; order Polyangiales; family Polyangiaceae; genus Polyangium; species Polyangium fumosum. The sequence continues at coordinate 59,863 of NZ_SSMQ01000038.1, forward strand.
CAAGTCGCCTGCGCGCGTCTCCAAGACGCCTGCGCGCGTCTCCAAGTCGCCTGCGCGCGTCTCCAAGTCGCGTGCACGCGTCTCCAAGTCGCCTGCGCGCGTCTCCAAGACGCCTGCGCGCGTCTCCAAGACGCGTCTGCGCGTCCCCGGAGTCGGTTGAGGGCGTCTCGAAGTCGCGTGCACGCGTCTCCAAGACGCCTGCACGCGTCTCCAAGACGCCTGCGCAGGTCTCCAAGACGCGTCTGCGCGTCCCCGGGGTCGGTTGAGGGCGTCTCGAAGTCGCGTCCGCGCGTCTCCAAGTCGCCTGCGCGCGTCCTCCGGGTCGATGGAAGGCGCCTCGAAGGCGCGCGCGCGCGTCTCCAAGTCGCGCGCACGCGTCTCTGACGTGCATCCTCTGGGCTTGATCCGCCCTCCGGAAGGGTACCTGGTATCCGACAGAACAGGACGTGCATCCTGTAAAACTACGGCAGGCCTTGGTAGCCTCGCAGTCAGTTCTCCTGGTCTCGTGCTCATCCCCCGAAAGGACGCTTCATGTCGGATCTCGAGCCGCACATCGATCGACTCCTCGCCTGGTACACGACCAGGGCTCGGCCCTTCCTTGAGCAGCACGCACCGCTGAGCCTCGAGTCCATCGACAAGCGCAGATCCGACGTCGAGAAGCTCTCACGCTCCGTCGACGACGAGGTCGCCGTCTGCTTCCTCGGCGACGCGGGCGTCGGCAAGAGCACTCTCCTCAACGCCATCGTCTCGCCTGATGTCAACGTCCTCCCCCACGGAGGCATCGGCCCGCTCACCGCACAGGCCACCGTCGTCAGGTACGCGGAGAACCCCTACTTCCGCGCCACCTACCTCTCGAAGTCCGCGCTGAACCGCATCCTCTTTGCCCTCGCCCGCACGCACGAGCTCGCGCAGAAGCGCGCCGAACGCGCGAGCTTCGCCGCGGAACTCGGGCAAGAGCTCGACGAGGAAGACCGACGGGAGGCCGAGTCCGCCCTGCCCGTCCAGGAAGCCGACGCCCCCGCGGAGAACGGCAAGCTCGACGCGTACAAGAAGCAGGTCCGCCTGCTCATCCAGGGCAGCCAGGAGGGCGAGCTCGATCTGCCCTACCTCATCGAGGGCCTGTGCGCGGCTCTCGGGCAGAAGCCACGCTTCGGGCTCACGATCGCGGACGCGGACGCGACACGCATCGAGCGGATCCGGCAGTGCCTCCAGGTCGCGACGGGGGACGGCGTCCACCGCGAGCGGCGCGCCGACGGCGACCGGAAGGGTTTTCTCGCCGAGCTGCGCGAGCACGCCTCCGGCTTCCTCGCTCCCCTCATCAAGAGCCTCGAGGTCGGCTGGAACAGCGAGGCCCTCCGGGGCGGGCTCGTGCTCGTCGATCTGCCGGGCGTGGGGGTGGCGAACGACGAGTACCGCAAGGTGACGTCGAAGTGGGTCCGCACGCACGCGCAGGCCGTGGTCCTGGTCGTCGGCAACCGCGGTGTGACGGAGGCCAGCGCCGAGCTGCTGCGCTCGACGGGTTTCCTCGCGCGCATGCTGCACGACAGCCACGACCCGAGCGCGAAGCTCGCCTCGCTCTCCGTGGCCGTGGTGAAGGTCGACGAGATCGCCGAAAGCGACTGGCTGCAAGAGAAGTCCGTCGACCCGGAGGCGGCTCGCAAGTGGAACGTGCATTTCCGCGAGAACTGCGAGCGCGCGGTGCGCCTCGCGCAGCAGCAGATGCGGGCGCAGCTCGAGAAGCTCGTCGCCGACGGGCCGCAGGCGACCCTCGACGAGCGACGTGAGGCCGTGGCCCGGATCCTCGAGACGATGCAGGTGCACGCCGTCTCGGCCCCGCAGTACCGGCTCTTCAAGAAGGACGACGACGAGGCGCCGCCGCGCATCAAGAGCGCAGAAGAGTCGCGGATGCCGGAGCTCGTGACGTCGCTGCAGAAGGTGGCCGAGGACCATCGGGGTCTCCGCAAGGAGCGCGCGAAGGCCGCCGCGGCCGACTTCCAGAAGCGCGTGTTCACGGTGATCGACCTCGTGCGGGCGCAATGGGAGGAGAACGCGCGTGCGGAGAAGGAGGCGCAGGAGCTCCGCGAGGAGCTCGAGACGTTTCTCGCGCCCAAGCAGCGCGAGCTCGACGCGCGCCAAGGCGCGTTCCGCGAGTTCCTCCGCGAGAGCATCCCGAAGGAGATCGAAGCGCGGATAGCGGAGGCGGCTTTGGCTGCGCAGGTCGACATAGGAAAACAACTCCGCACGCTCGGGGACATGCATTGGGCCACGCTTCGGGCGACGGTGCGTAAAGGCGGCGCCCACGAGACCCGGAGCGGCAAGCACGTCGACCTGCCGAATCATCTGGCCACGCGATTCGAAGAACCCGTGGCGTCGGTATGGTCGAAACACATCCTCACGGAGCTGCGGAAGCGCACCAAGGAGCTCGGCGCGGATTACGTGGGGATGGTCGGCGAGGTGGTCGCGTGGGCACGCGGACAAGAGGCCCGCGTGAAGCCGCGTATCGTCGAGGCGCTGCACGAGAGCCTCGACGCGCAGACGAAGGAGCTCGCCACGGTCGGCAAGGACGCGGTGGACGACCTGAAGAACAAGGTGCGCAACGAGCTCCACGGGAAGCTCATCAAGAAGGTGCGCCAGAGTTGCGAGAAGTTCGTCGAGGAAAAGAAGGACGTCGGGCCCGGCGTCAAGCAGCGAATCCTCGACCATTTCCGCGACGAGCTGGCCGAGACCGTCGTGGAGGGGGCGCGCCCCGTCGCCGCGAAGGTCCTCCTGAGCAATTACAAGGAAGTCCAGCAGGAGATCGGCGAGCGGCTCTCCGTGTATCGAAACCCGCTGGAAGCCGCGCGCGACGCGATCGTGCAGTCCCACGAGGACGGCGTTCGCCGCAGCGACGCGCAGAAGCGCCGCCATGTTCTCGAAGAAATCGAGACGATCCTCGCCGAGGTCCCCAGGGGGGACGCGTGACGGGGCTGCGCGTTCTCTTCCGCAGGCCGGAGGAGGGCCAGACCTGGGCCCTGCTCAGCCGGCGCGACGAGTTCGGCTTCGAGGACCTCGACCTCCTGCGCCCGCCCGGGCGATTCTGGGGGGACGGCGATCTCTCTCGGGCCGACCGTTTCGACCCGGTTTTGCAGGTCGAGTCGCGGCGCGTTCATGCCGTTCCCACGCCCGCGGCGCTGCTCGTCGAAAAGCCGGACGATAGCTGGATGGCGATGACCCGACGCAGCCTGGCTCGGCTGCTCGCGTGGTTCCTCGTCGTCGAGGATCCGCAGCGAAGGCTCGAGGCGCAGGCGATCGTGACGCTCGCGCACCAGGCGAGCGTCGTGCAGCACATCCTGCAACAACCCTCGCTCCGGCGCGTGCTGCTCGCCGACGAGGTGGGCCTCGGCAAGACGGTGGAGGCAGGGCTGCTCATCAAGCAGGTCCTCGCCCAGAACCCCGGCGCTCGTGTCCTCTACCTTTCTCCCGCGCGCCTGGTACGCAACGTGCGGAACGAGTTTGAAAAGCTTGGCCTCTCCTCGTTCCGCCTCTGGATCGCCAGCGCGGACCGGGACGCCAAGCTCACGGACCCTCATATCGTCGCCAGCATCCACCGCGCCTGCCACAAAGGCCGCATCGACGAGGTCCTCGCGGCTCCGCCCTGGGACATGATCGTGGTCGACGAGTGCCACCACCTCTCGGATTGGGCGCCCGGTGGTGGGAGCCCCGTGGCGCAATACAAGCTCGTGGAGAAGCTGGCCGAGCGGCTCAGCGAGAACGGCCGCCTCCTGCTCATGAGTGGAACGCCCCACCAGGGGCATGGCGCCCGCTTCCAGAACCTCCTGCGATTGCTGCGCACGAAAAAGGAACCCGAGTCGCAGCTCGCCGGGCGCGTCATTTACCGGACCAAAGAGGACGTGCGCGACTGGGACGACCAGCCGCTCTTCCCGAGCCGACAGGTGAACCCTGTGTGCGTCGTGGATCTCGGCCGCGACCACCAGCGTTGGCTCACGGAGATCCACCGGTTCTTCGAGCCCGGCCGCGCGGAGCGAGGAGACAACTCGGCGCAGCGCCGCGCGGCGGGCTGGCGCGCGGGGCAAGCGCTGCAATGGGCCACGTCGAGCGTGCAGGCCGGCCTCGGTTATCTGGTGCGTCAGGCCATCCGCGCGAACTGCAAGCCCGAGACGCTCCCCGGGCTCGAAGCGGCGCTCGCGGCCATCCGGCCCTATCGCCGAGGCTCCGCTTCCGAGCCCACGCGCGAGCTCTTCGCCCGCATCGCTGGGGAAGTGCGGCAGCAGATCGAGGACGCAGACGTCGAGGACATCGAAGACCTCTCGGACGAGACGAAATGGCGCCCGGACCTCGGGCACCTGAGCGAGCTGCTCGAGGACGGCGTGGAGCTGCTCCGCGCCACGGGCGACGCCAAATGGAATCGCTTGTACGAGAAAATCCTCGAGCCTGCGGGCGACGAGAAGGTCGTCCTTTTCGCGCAGCCGATCGAGACGGTCACCGCCATGGCGGCCTATCTCGAGCGGCGCACCGGCGAGCGCCCCGCGCTCATCCTCGGTGGCCAGTCCGAAGAAGAGCGCGCCGCCGAGGTCGAACGATTCTGTCAGGAGAGCGGCCCGCAATACCTGGTCTCGTCGCGCGCGGGCGGCGAGGGCTTGAACCTGCAGGTCGCGCGCCGGCTGGTGCACCTCGACGTGCCCTGGAACCCGATGGAGCTCGAGCAGCGCATCGGCCGCGTACATCGATTCCTGTCGCGGCGCACCATCCTCGTCGACACGCTGGTCGTGAAGGACAGCCGGGAGGTGGATACCTACGATTACGCCCGCCAGAAGTTACGCATGATCGCAACCACCATGGGCACCGAGGATCGCTTCGAGGCGCTCTTCGGACGGGTGATGTCGCTCGTACCACCGGAGGAGCTGTCGGACATCCTGGGCCAGGGCGCCGTGGGCCCCCTCTCTCCGGACGAGCAGGCGCGCCTCACGACGCTCGTGACCGAGGGATACAACCAGTGGAAACGATTCCACGATCGTTATTCACAACAGCAAAAGCAGATTCGTGCCCTCGATCCCGGGGAGGCGACGTGGCGTGACCTCGCGACATTCTCCCGGGCGTATCTCGGTGCGACGACGGCCGAGGGGTTCTCGTCGCTCCGGTTCCTCAGGCAGGACGAAGAGGTGGTCGAGGCGCCGCAGAAGGCCGAGGTGTTCTCGATCGAGGGGACGCTCTACGCGTGTGGTGACCACGGGGGGATGCCGGTGACGCGGGACGACGGGACCAAGGCCGAGCGGTTCGGCTTGAACGTAGCCGCGGTCGCGAAGGCGCTGCGCGCACAGGCGTTCCCGACGGCGCTCACGGGCGCGGCGCATGTGCGTTGGCCCGAAGACGAACCGAGGCCCCACGAGGGTACGTTCGGGGTGCTCGTCCTGGTGCGGCAGTCGGTGCGCAGGGAGCAGGGCGCGACCGCGGAGCAAGGGGCGACGCTGCACTGCGTGGTGGTGACCGGGGCGGGCGATGTTCGGACGGTGGAGCCGGGAGCCAAAGGCACGCTGCTGCGAGCCCTCGGGCGCGGGACGGTGCGACGCGAGCCTGAAGAGGCACCGGCGCTCGTCGCGGCCATGCAAAGAGCCGAGGCGGCGCTGTTCCAGGAGCTGCGGCCGCCGAACGAAACGGATCTCGAAGCCAACATCAGGCACGCCGTGACGCCCCTCCTGGCAGCCATCGTCTCGTGAATGCAGCGTGGGCGTGATCCGCCCGCTCGTCTTCCTGCGCCTCGGGCTCGCCTCGGGCTCGCCTCGGGCTCGCCCCGACCTCGCATGACCGTGCACCCCGATGGCAAGGAAGCCCGCTGCGTGGCGTACTCGGCCTCCGGTAAGCTCGCAGGGGGGGCCATGCGTTCTGCTTCTGGTATCCGACCGGGACTTTCCAAGAACCGCGACGGCTCGACAAAGGACGGCCGGCGTATCCTCGTCGCTGACGACGACGCGACCCGCAGGCGCCTCATCGGCGCGCTCCTCGTCGAGAAATACGCGCCCGCGGTCGCCCTCGAAGCCGCCTGCGTGCCCACCGCGCTCGAAGCGCTCCTCGTGCGGCACCCCGATCTCGTCGTCGCCGACCTCGGTTTGTCTGGGCATTCTCAGGGCGGCTTTCGCCTGATCCTCGACGCGGCTTCGCTCGGCGTGCCGGCGGTGGTCACGAGCGGGCCCATTTCACGTGCCCTCGAAGAGCGGCTCGCCCAGCTCGGCGTGGGGTGGGTGCCCAAGGGTTCGTCGGAGCAAACGCTCCTCTCCGCGATCGACCGCGCCCTCGAAAAGCCGCGCGGGGCCGAGCGCGGAGGTGAGCCCCGGAAGGTGCCCTCGGGGCCCAGGATGCATACAGCGTGAGCGGCGCGTCCGTGGCGAGCCGCGAGCGCTGAAAGCGGGATGTCGCGAGACAAACACCAGGCAGCCGGGCCCCCTTCGGAGACCGGCGAGCGAGGAGAGCTCGACGCCGCCCTGGCCGCCGAAGGCCTCGACGACGAGCTTTTGCGCCAGCTCGGCCACCTGCTCGAAATGGAGCTCGTGGATCCGCCGCGGCGCACACGCAAAGAGCCGCTGCGGCGTCGCGCCGAGGCGCATATCGTGGTGGCGCGCCTGTCCTTCGAGGCGCGGCTCTCGGATCGCGCCGAGGTGGAGGCGCACGCGGCGCTCGCGCTCGCGCCGGACGACGAGGCGGCCCTGGGGCTGCTCGCGGCGATTCACCACGCGCGCGGCGAGCTCGGCGCGGCCATCACGCTGCACAGCGAAATGGCGGCCCGCGCCGGCGGCGAGCCCTCGGCGCTGGCCACGCTCGGGCGGCTCTTCGAGGCGAGCATGCGCGAAGAATCGCCGTCGGCCCGCGCGCCGCACGTCGCGCCCGAGGCGGGGCCCTTCACGGGTTTGTCCGAACTCGAGCACGCGTTTCGCCTGGCCTTCGCGGGCAATTTGCAGGGGGCGCTGCGCATCGTGGATCGGGTGGCGGCGCGGGCGCGCACCGAGGCGCGGGGCGTGTACAAGCTCGCGATGCTGGAGCGCGCTTTTTTGCTGGAGCAAGCGCAGGACGTGCGGGGCGCGATCACCACGCTGGAGCGCCTCGCCGACGAGCCGGGGCTCGCGAGCGACGTGGAGCGATTGCTCTGCCTCTCGCTCCTCTATGAACGAGAGGGAACCCCCGAGCGAATCCGCCGCGCGCTCCGGGCCGTGCGATATGCCTACCTCGTCACGCGGCGCCCGACCTTGCTCCGGCGTATCGCGCGGCTCGTGGGCAAGCTCGGCCATACGCGCCTCGCCGAGCTGTTCGAGGCGCGTTACCTGGAAGTCTTTCGCCGCCGCATGCACGTGCTCTCGCTCCGGGAGGCCGCGCGCGCGCTGCCGACCGTGTACGTGCCGCCGGAGGGTTTGTCCGTCTTGCCGTTCGGGCATCGGGCCGTGCAACACCTCTTCGATCGGATCCGGGATCGCAAGCGCCCCGAGCACCGCAGGCGCGCCGCCGCGCTCGCGCTCTGGAGCGGCGATGCGGCGCGCGCAGAGGCGATGTACGCGGAGCTCGATAAAGAGGGACAAACCACCCCGGTGGATTTGCTTTATCTCGCCGATGCGCTCGAGGCGCTCGGGGAGCACGCGCGCGCGCGTTTGGCGCGGCGGCGCGGGGTCGCGGGGCTCGATCGACCGGACGCCGCGGCGCTCGCGCGGCTGCTCGGGCACGACGATGCGAACGCAGAGGACGCGCGGGAGGCTTTGGGATCCCCGGAGCGGCTCGCGGAGGCGGCGTCCGTGCTGCGGGCGCGACGCAAGACGCACCCGGAGGATCGCGCGGCCGTGCTCTCGCTCGCGCGCCTGGCCGAGGCGCGAGACGAGGTCGACGTGAAAGCACGATACGAATCCCACGCGCGCGCCCTCGCGGACGCCGCGCGCACGCCGCGCCCGTACGTGCTCGCCGCCGCCGCATGGCGACGCGGCGGCGAGGTGCGCGGCGTGATTCACGAGCTCTGGGCCGATAGCCGCCGCACGAAGCGGGGCCGCGGCGGCCTCGACGAAAAGGACGTCCTCGGCTCGGTCGCGCCGGACCTCCGCGCCCGCGCGGTCTCCATCTTCCAGGCCGTGCGCGCCTTCGTCCGATCTCGATATCCCCACCGTGTCGATCCCGAGCTCGACGACCGCCGCTTTCTCCTCCGTTTCACGAAAGACGACGAGCCCTCGTCCGGCGACAGCGCCGGCCTGCCCATCGCCGTCGCTTTCGCGAGCGTGATGCTCGGGCTCTCCACGCCGAGCGACGTCGCCTTCTCCGGCGCCGTCATCTGCGACGCGCACGACGTCCTGTCGCTCGCCCGCATCGGCGACGTCGACGCGAAAATCGAGGGCGCCTACGAGCGTCGCCTCTCGCGCATCGTGCTCCCCGCGCAGAATCGAGACGACGTGACGCACGCCGAGCGAGTGCCGCGCAAGATCGCCGAGCACATGGTCGTCTTCGCGCGGACGCTCGACGAGGTCCTCGAAGCAATGTTTCCCGAGCTGGTTTGAAGGATTTCGCCCCGCGGCGCGGCGCCGCGAACGCGCGCTCGCGTCGACGCAACGGCGCGCTCGCGTCGACAAATGCGAAAATGGGCCTCGGCCGCCGTCACGCGAACGGTGACGGCGACCTAGACCCAATGGCGCGTGGAGGGCGCGCCGGGAGACCGGCCGGCGGGCGGCCCGTCTCCCGCTTCAATCGCTTCCGATCAGAAGCCGCACGCGCGGCACATCGCCTCGTACTGCTGACGAGCGATCTCGCGCTGACGCACGATCTCGGCCGTGAAGGGGGTCCACCCCGTCCACGGCGTGGCTGTCGTGTGGCTCAGGCCGCTGCGCTGCGCGAAGAACGGGTCGATGCTCGTCGGCAGGCCGCCGAGGTGCTGCGCGCCCGCCCACGCCGGGACCGACTGCATGGCGTAGTTGAACGGGTACACGCCGTACGGCGAGTGCCCGAGGCCCGCCGTGTAATCCACGCGCGGATCGATGCCCTGCACGGGCACGCCGAACGGGGCGGCGGGGCCGAACTGGGTATGCGAGAGACCGGTCATGTCGCGGTTGATGTCGCGGCTCAGGCCGATCCGCTGCGTGCGCGCCAGCACCTCGATCGTCTGGGCGAGGTAATCGTTGAGGACGCGAAGGTTGTTGATCTCGAAGGTCTTGGGATCCATGTTCGTACCCCCCTGAATCAGGGCTCGTGCACTATCTCCGCCCCGGGGCCCTATGCCCCGGCGCGGCACTACCTTTCCAGCGCGGAGCGCCAGAAATCCTTGCCGGGTGCGGGAATCGCGCATGCGCCGCACCCGAAAAACTCATTTCACGTCGATCGGGACCTCGGTCGCGTCGTTCCCCTGGCCGTCCGTGGGAATCGCGATCGTGAGGACGCCGTCGCGCAGCGTCGCCTCGATCCCCTCGCGCCGCGCCCGCGGCGGCAGCGCGATCGTCCGGAGGATCGGCCCCTTGCGCCGCTCTTCCAGCCGCATCATTCCCGCGAGCGATCGCGAAGCCCCGCGCTCGCCGCGAATCGTGAGCGCGTCGCCCGTCACCGACACGGCGAGCTGCTCGCGCGGGCATCCGGGGACGTCCACCATCACGCGCACCTCGCGCTCGAGCTCGACGACGTCGACCGGCGGCGGAAGCGGGGTCTCTCCCCCCTTGCCGCGCGGGTCCACCGCGACGCGCGCCTTCTGCTCGAGGAGCGCCTTGAATTGCCGGTAATGGCTCTCGGCATGGGAGGCGGGATCCACCTCCGGCGGAAGCTCATAACGACCCGGCTTGATGGCACGTCCGGTGAGCGATTGGTACACGCTCGCGACCTCGGCGATCGCCTGCTCCACGTTCAACATCGAAGTCCCCTCCAGGAAAATGCCGCGATGGCCGTCCGGGGCGATTGAAAGCCCGCCGAGACGCGCCGAAGTGCACAGAAACGCGCCACCTCGCGCATTTCCTGTTCGCCGCAACCGCGACGAGAAAGGACACTACGCGGCTCGTCGCCGCCTGTCTGTCGGTCGCGACAGTGTTATCGATTCAGGAGCTTCCGGATCGCCGGACGTAGAATGCCAGAGCCCTGACGGCATTTCCCGGATGAACCCGCAATACCTCGGAAATCCCTTGGTTTTTCGGCTAGGGGATCGCGGCGAGGTTCGCCCACGTCGGAGCGCGCGAATATGCCCAGCCAAAACAGTGATATGCCCGGACGATACACGCATCCGCCCGCGCCAAACGCGCGTATGCCCGGACGCGACGCGGGCGTGATCAGAGCGCCGAGTTTTTCCAGGGATCGAGATCGGCGAGCGCGCGCTCGGCCATCGCCTCGTACCGCGCGCGCTTCGTGAGCCTCGACTTCGTGCCTTCGAGCGGCGGCAGGTGCGCCCACGTGATGTTCGAAGGCTGATACGAGGGCTGTTCGCGGCCGAGGTGCGTGACGATGCCGCCGAGCGCCGTCGTCTTCGGCGGCGGCGCGAGAGGTTTGCCCGCGAGCCGCTGCGCGAGGAGCACCGCGCAGACAAACCCCGCCGCCGCGCTCTCCACGTAGCCCTCGACGCCCGCGACCTGCCCCGCGAGGAAGACGCCCGGCATCCGCAGCATCTCCATCCCAGGGCCGAGCACGCGCGGCGCGTCGACGAACGTGTTGCGATGCACCGAGCCGAAGCGCAGAAACTCCGCCTCTTCGAGGCCCGGGACCATCCGGAAGACGCGGAGCTGCTCGGGGTACTTCATGCGCGTCTGAAAACCCACCATGTTGTACGCCGTCGCGGCGACGTCCTCGGCGCGGAGCTGGATCACGGCGTGCGGCCGCCTTCCCGTGCGCGGATCGACGAGCCCGACAGGCTTCATCGGCCCGTACGCGAGCGTGCGCTCGCCGCGCTCGGCCATGACCTCACAAGGCAAACAGCCCTCGAAGTAACGCACGTCCTCGAACTCGCGCGGCGCGACCTTCTCCGCCGCGACGAGCGCCGCGACGAACGCGCGGTACGTCTCCTCGTCGAAGGGGCAGTTGACGTACGCCTCGTCGCCGCTCTCCTCGGCGTCCTCGGCCATCATCTTGCGGCCGGGCTCCTGGGCACGCTCGGCCGTGCCCTTGCCCCAGCGCGACTGCTTCCACACCTTCGACCAGTTGATCGAGTCGGCGCTCAGGATGGGCGCGATCGCGTCGTAATAGGCGAGGTGCTTCGTGCCGACGGCCTCGGCGATCGAGGAGGCGAGCGCGTCGGCGGTGAGCGGGCCCGTCGCGAGGATGACGGGACGCTCGTCGCGGGGGATCTCGGTGACCTCGCCCGTCTCGACCGTGATGCGCGGGTGCTCGCGCATGGTCGTCGTCATCTCGGCGCCGAAGCGCTCGCGATCCACGGCGAGCGCGCCGCCCGCGGGCACGGACGTTCGATCGGCGACGCGCATGAGGAGCGAGCCGACGCGGCGGAGCTCCTCCTTGAGCAAGCCGACGGCGTTCGCGAGCGCGGCGCCGCGCAGCGAGTTCGAGCAGACGAGCTCGGCGAAGAAATCGCTCGTCTGCGCGGGCGTACGGCGCGCGGGCTTCATTTCGAGCAAGCGCACGTGGTGGCCACGTTCGGCGAGCTGGAAGGCGGCCTCGCAGCCGGCAAGGCCGGCGCCGACGATGGTGACGTCGTGGGAACGAGCTTCGGTCATGGTGTCGGGGGCGGAGGCGCGCCCGGACGAGCAGGCGCGCCTTGGGGAGGGAGGATCGAGGGGGTGATCAGGCCGAGGCTCGGCCGTTGCTCTTCGACTTCGTCGGCGTCTTCGTGGCGCCCTTCTTCTCGGCCGTCTTGGCCGCGGCCTTGGGCTTCGCCTCGGCCTTGGGCGCGGGTTTCGGCTCGGCCTTGGCCTTCGGTGCAGTGGGTGCGGGCTTCGGCGCGGCCGTCGCGTCGGCGTCCGCCGCCCCGCCCTCGCCCTCGTCCCCGGCTACGCCCTCCGGCGCGGCGCCGGCGACGCCCGCCTCGTCCTCCTCGGGCACCTCTTGCTTGAAGCCGCAGTCCTTCGTCGCGCAGACGAGCATCGGCTTCTTGCCGGCCGTGCGCGTCAGGAACTTGGCGCCGCAGGTGGGGCACGGGGTGGCGATGGGCTTCGCCCAGAGCTTGAAGTCGCACTTCTGCTCGGCGTTGAAGTTCGAGCAGCCGTAGAACGTGCGCCCGCCCTTCTTGCGCGGCCGGACCTCGATGAGGTCGCCGCCGCACTGCGGACAGGCGACGCCGAGGGGCACGGGGCGCGCGTTCTTGCAGGCCGGATAGCCGGTGCAGGAGAGGAAATCCCCGAAACGGCCGGTGCGGATCACCATGGGCTTGCCGCACTTGTCGCAGGTGATGTCCGTCTCGCGCACGGCCTGCGCGTTCGCGGAGAGGTCACGCGTGGCCTTGCACTTGGGGTAGCGGCTGCAGCTCAAGAAGTAGCCGTTCTTGCCCCACTTCTTGATCATCTCTCCTTCGCCGCACTCCTCGCACGGCTCGCCCGTCTTCTCCGACGGCGGCTTCCACGAGGCGAGCTTCTTCGCCGGCTCGAGCTGCTGGCGGAAGCGCTTGTAGAAGCGCTTGAGGAGCTGCTCGCGCTTGATCTTGCCGGCGCCGACCTCGTCGAGCTCCTCCTCCATCTGCGCGGTGAAGTTCGGATCCATGAAGTCGAGGTTCGAGCGCACGAGGCCCTCGACCACGAACTTGCCGAGCTGCGTCGGCTGGAACGCGCCGCCGGGCAGCTTCTCCACGTACGCGCGCTGCTGCACCTTGCTGATGATCTCGGCGTACGTCGACGGCCGGCCGATGCCGCGCTTCTCGAGCTCACGCACGAGCGAGCCTTCGTTGTAACGCGCCGACGGCTGCGTGAACTTCTGCTCCGTCACGACGCCGGGCGTCGTCGAGAGGCGGAGCACGTCGCCCTCGTTCATCTCGGGCAGGAGCGCGTCGCTGTCCTCCTCGACCGGCGCGGCCTTCGCCGCCGCCGTGGGCTCCGGGGCCTCGCCTTCCGCCGCGGCCTCTTCCTCGCCCGCGAAATCACGCTGCCCCTCGGTGACCTCGAGCCAGCCCTTGTCCTTGAGCACGCGCCCCGTCGAGCGGAGCATGTACGACTTGCGCGACGCATCGTCGCGCGTCGGCTCGGCCTGGATCTCGACCGTCGTGCGGTCGTAGACGGCGGGCGTCATCTGCGAGGCGACGAAGCGGTTCCAGATGAGCTTGTACAGCTTGTACTGCTCGTCCTTGAGGTGCTTCTTGACGGAGTCCGGGTGGATGTTGACGTCCGTCGGCCGGATCGCCTCGTGCGCGTCCTGCGCGTTCTTCTTGGACTTGTAGACGTTCGGTTTGTCCGGCACGAACGACTTGCCGTACCGCTTCTCGATCGCCTGGCGCACCTCGGCGACGGCGTCGTCGCTGACACGCGTCGAGTCGGTACGGATGTAGGTGATGAGGCCGACCGGGCCGCCGTCCTGCTTGAGATCGACGCCTTCGTAGAGCCCCTGCGCGACCTGCATCGTGCGCTTCGTGCCGAAGTGCAGGCTGTTCGTCGCGTCCTGCTGGAGCTTCGACGTCGTGTACGGCGCGGGCGGGTTGCGCTTCTGCTCGCGGCGCGTGACCTTCGCGACCTTGCAGCGCGCGCTCTCCAGATCGGCGCGCACGAAGGCCGCCGTCTCGCCGTTCTTGACCTCGAACTTCTCGCCCTCGGCCGCCGCGAGCTTCGCCACGAAGGGCGCGCCGCTCGGCGCGGAGAGGCCGGCGGAGACGTTCCAGTACTCCTCGGGGACGAACGCATCGATCTCGCGCTCACGGTCGACGATCAGCCGCAGCGCAACGGATTGAACGCGGCCGGCGGACAGACCGAAGGCGAGCTTCGACCAGACGAGCGCCGAGACGTCGTAGCCCACGATGCGATCGAGCACGCGGCGAGCGCGCTGGGCGTCGTAGAGGTTGATGTCGAGCGGCCGCGGGTGCTGGACGCCGTGGTCGACGCCCTTCTTCGTGATCTCGTGGAACTCCACGCGCTCGACCCGGAGCTTGTCGTCCTGGATCTCCTCGAGGATGTGCCAAGCGATCGCCTCGCCCTCGCGATCAGGGTCGGTCGCCAGGAGCACCGCGTCCACCTTCTTGGCCGCGTCCTTCAGCTCCTGGAGGACTTTCTCCTTCCCGACGATGACCTCGTACTTCTCGGTGAAGTCGTTCGCGACGTCGACGGCGTTCTGGTTCTTGGGCAAATCCTTCAAATGCCCCTTGGAGGCGACGACGTCGTACCCCGAGCCGAGGTACTTCTTGATCGTCTTCGCCTTGGCCGGCGACTCCACGATGACGAGCGTCTTGGCCATCACCACCTTCTGATCGAGCAAATTGCGTGAGGACGAAGGGAAAACCCAGGGGGCCCGCTCGGCTCAACAACGAGCAGGTGGGCCCATCTAGCGCTTGCCCCGCCGGTAGGAGCCGGCGGGGCCCTCTACTACTACGGCCTGTAGTGTCAACGTCAAGAGCGCCCCAGCGACCGCAGGAAGAGGCGCTCCGACCGTATCGCAGATCACGTCAAGGTGCGTAGGGGTGTCCCCCAAAACACCAAGAACGGCCTTTTCGAGAGGATCGAAGCTCCCTTCGAAGGGGAGCGGGAGGTCCCGCGCAGGGAGCCGCGGCTCCGTCTCCGTGCGCCGTTTGCGAGGAGAAGGGCCGTGACCCACGGCGCCGAGGACGTCCGCCATGCAAGTGACGGCGCGGGCCCCCATGGCTAGCTCCTCCGCGCAGCCCGCGCCAGCCTCGGACCACGGAGGATGCGGGACGACGCCGAGCGGGCGACCGAGCTTGCGCGCCGCCGCAGCCGCCGAGCGAGCGCCGCTCTTGAGGCCCGCCTCGACGACGACGGTCGCGAGCGTGAGCGCCGCGAGGACGTGGTTTCGCGCGAGAAAATGCTGAGGGCGCGGGGGGATCGTGTCAGGCAAGCGCGAGAGCAGCGCGCCGCCCGCGGCGAGGACACGATCGAAGAGAGGCACGTGTTCGCGCGGGTACGGGCAATCGAGCCCGGCGCCCGTGACGACGACGGTGCGCCCGCCGGCCTCGAGCGCAGCCTCGTGCGCAGCCGCGTCGATGCCGAACGCGCCGCCGGACCAGATGGCGAAGCCCGCGGAGACGAGGTCGCGAACAAGGACGCGCGTGAAGGCGCGCGCCTCGGCGCTGGCCGCGCGGCGGCCGACGACGGCGACGCCGGGCAAGGTGGGAAGGGCGCCGCGCAAGTACAAGGTCGGCGGGGCGCGCTCGGGGGTGGCGAGGGCGCGGAGGACGGCGGGATAAGCGGGCGCGTCGGGCGCGAGGACGATGGAGGGAGGCACGCGTGTCCATCGACGGCGCGCGGCGCGAGTTGCGCGAAATCGTCTCGCTTCAACGTTCGCGGGTGACGGGGCGGAACTGCTGGACGAGCACCATGCCGGAGCCTTTGCGCACGGTGACCGAGAGGTTGCCGAGGAAGGGCTCGAAGAAGGAGAAGCAGTCGTCCTTGCCGCCGATGACGGCGGTCGGGCCGGTGCGCGCGTCCTCGGCAACGATACGCACGGGCGCGGGTTCGCTCGTGGTGAGGAAAGCGTCGACCTCGACGACGCCGAGGCCGCCCTGCGCGACGACGGTGACGCAAGCGCCGACCGGATACGAGACAGGCACCCACGCGCGTTGTCCTTCCGCGAGCGTCACGCCGAACCGCGCGCCCTCCGCGGACATGCCCGCCGTCTCACCGCGCACCGAACCATCAAACGCGAGCCCGAGGACACGCGAAGGCTTGACGTCGGGGAGGAGCGGGAGCGCAGGCGCGGCGTAATGGTCGAGGAAGAGGCGCGCAGCCTCGGGATCGGGCACGTGCGCGGGCGCGGCGTCCGCGGCGACGGCAGGCGCGGCGGCGGAGGCGGAAGCCGCCACGGTCGCAGAGGAGCGGCCACGGCGCGGGGGGAGCGGGTCGATGACGAGCGGCTGGGAGTCGGCGCGGGAGCCACACGCGGGGAGGAGCGTGGCGGCACAGACGGAGACGATCACGAGGCGCATGGGCAAGTCCCGCTTGACATCGCACGCGATCTGCGCGGGGAGACGACGTGACGCAAGCGCGAAGCTACTTCTCTGCGGCTCCCCCCTCGACATCCTCCGCCTCGGTCAACCCGGCTCGCCTCCGCGCCGTTGGTCTCACCCGGTCCGCGAGCTCCCCCTTGCCCGCGAGTTCGAAGAGCCCCGTCAGGGAGTCCGCGATCCCCTGATACACCCCGTTCCATGTCGCCGTCGCCGCGTTCCGCCGCTGGAGCGTCACCTGCGCTTCCCGCTCCTCCCGCCGCACGTCGCCGAGCGCCGTACGAAGCGCGTCGACGCGCGCCTTGAGGCTGTCGGCGAGCGCCTTCGGGTCCACCGAGACGCCCTCCTGCTTCGGCGCCTCGACGAGAGGGCGGTTGCGCAAGAGGCGCTCGGTCGTGCAGGCGGCCTCGATGAGGTGCTCGGCGTCGCTCGGCGTCTCGCCCGAGAGCCCGTACGCGCTGAGGAGGGGCGCGCCGTACACGCCGGAGAGCGTGCTGCGGATGCCGATCATGCGCGCGCGGAGCTCGTCCTTCGCGGAGTCCCGCGCGGCCCGCGGCTCGCCGTCGTCGGCGAGCTCGGTCGCATGCGCCTGGTTCGCGGCCGAGAGCTCGTCCACGGAGCGCTGCGCGAGCGCGCCGAGCGCCTGCAGGAAGACGGTCACCTGGAAGTCGGGCGGCGAACCGTCAGGGAACAAGGCCTTCTCGAGCGCCGCGGCGACCTCGTTGCCGTGCACCGAGATAGCCGAGGTCAAGGTGCGGGTGATCGCGACCCGATCAGAGACGAGCTTGGAGACGTCAGCCATGGGAAGGCCCCTTTCGTTTGGGACGGGAGCGTACACAGGCTCACGGTTTTTAGGGGCGGTTTTGTTTTGAAGGAGGCGTTGGAAAGGGTTTTGGAGGGGTGGCGAAGGGGAAGGGGTGAGGTGCAAGCGCTTGGGACAGGTCGTCTTGGCCAAGGAGACGGCGCAAACGGTCTCGTGCAGACGTGCGCAGTTGCAGGGGTGGTCTGGACGTGCTTTGGGCGCGCGTTCCGCGATGATGCTTGGCCCGTAGGCGCTCCCGGGCCTATGTTTCGCGCGTGGCGGCGAGCTGGGCAGAGCTGGTAAAGCGCCTGCAAGAACGGCAGGAGAGCGGAAAAGCGCTCACGGCGGCTGTCTTGTGGAGGGAGTTCAAGCGGCAGGCAGCGCAGTCGAACCGACAGGATGTGAGGCACCTGGCCGAGATCGGCAAGGGCATGACACCGGAGGATCGGGGGCGATTCGCCGTGGCGGTGATGCCGCTGCTCGTGACGCTCGACTGGCCGCTGGCGTGGGAAGCTGCGCGCCCCGGCTTGATCGTGGCGCTGGAAGCAATCCTCGAGGAGACAGACTCCGAACACCCCAACAGGTTCGCCCATGCATATCTCTCTGCGGTGCCTTCGCCTGAACACGAAGCAAAGCTGTTCGATACTGCATGGATATCGCTCGACGTTGCGCTCGACATGTTACGCCGCCCTTGCCCTGCCAGCGAGCTAAGGAACGTCGCAGCGCTCTGCGTGCTTGGCACTTCTCAACCCGCGCTCCTCGCGTTCGAGTTCTCGAAGTCGGACAACGACTTCGCCTCGGAGCCTCTCATGCATGCCTGTTCCCAATACCTTCAGGCATTCGAACGTTACGTTCGTGCGGCTAGGGCGATGAATCAGGCCGTCGGTGCCGTCATCTTCGACGGCCTCGATCTCGGCGCCGCTGAGGCTCCCTGATGCACCTCCTCCACCTCGACATCGAGCGCATCCGCGCCGTCGAGTAGCTCTCGCTGGACTTCTCCACGCCCCTTGGGGTGTTTCTCGGGGCGAACGGCGCCGGCAAGGGAAGGGTCGAACGCGACCTCACGCCCGCGGATCCGTCGCTGGCTTCTAATCCAGCCCCCCATCCGCAGCGACCGCCCTCCCCTCCTGCTCCACCGCTCCGGCGTTGAACGTCATGAACGACCGGATCGACCACCACACCAGGTTGAACCAGGCCGGCGCGGGCAGCTTCCTCGTCACGCCGATCTCGACCAGGCCGAGCGAGAAAAACAGCACCGGCATCAACGTCCCGAGATCCGCGCGGTGATCGAGCGCGCTCCGCACGTCGCCGTTGATCTCCGCGAACGCATGCGCCACGGCCTTCGCCACGCGCGTCGGGCCCGGCAGCGCTTCATGGCCGAGGTCGGTCAGCTTGCGGCCCTGCTCGTCACGCTCGTCGGCCACGAGCCGCTCCAGCATCACGCGCACCGCCTCGGCGTCGAGCGTCCCGTCCTCGCGCTCCACGATCACCGAGCCCGTCCACGGCCGCACCTCCACGCGCTCGCAGCTCGGATCCATCATCGCGAGCTTCTCCGCGACCCGCAGGCACGCGTCGCGCTGGCCCACGATCGCGCGGGATCGCAGCCGCACGCGGCGCGGAAGGCTATGCACGAGCTCACTCCACTGCTCGCTGGGTATCACGTCTCGTCTCCCCTTCCCTCTCGCTCAGCGACGCTCAGTGCGCCGAGGATCCGGCCTGCGCGTTGGCCGCGCTCGGCACGTGTTTGCCGTTGCCCGTCGTCGCGCCGGCGCGACGGCGGCGCGGCACCTCCCGCAGGTGACGCGCGCGCTCCTCCACCTCGGCCCACAGGTCCTCCGCGTGCTCGCGTTGCCGCTCCACGACGGCGCGGCCGAGCCGCGCGAGGTGCAGGCCGAGCGCCCCGATCTCCACGACCGCGGGCTTGAGCCGACGCGCAGTCCCCATCACGACGACCGCGCTGCCGAAGCCGAGAATGAACGATGGCGTATGAAATTTCATCGACGAGCCTCCTCCTCGAACATCACGGGCGACGACGCCCAGTCCACCGGCGCGTGCCGATCGTCCCCTCGCACCAGGGTCGATCCCGCCGGCATGCCGCGTCGATCCACCACGATCGGAGGCTCCGGCTCGAACAGCGATTTCCCTTCCCGCGCGAGCGTCGGGAGCAGACCGAGCAGCACCGCGATCGAGAGCTCGATCGGGCCGAGCGGCGTCGTGCCGAGCACGCGGCGTAGACCCGGCAGGCCGAGCGCCGCCGCCTGCAGACCGAGGCTCGCGACGAGCGCGCGGTGGAGCTCCGGGTTCGGCTGCGACCCGCTCGATCGGCACGAGCGTGCGTGAAGGAGCTGCGCCACGACGAGCGACGCGAACGACATCGTGCGGGCCCGCGGCAGGCTCGCGCCGGGCCCGATCGCTCCGATGCCGTACGCAGCGAGCGAGATCGCCGCCATCTTCGAGGCCTCGCGCGCGAGCTTCTTGCCACGCGCGGGCCCGAAGAGCGGCGCCTGCGGGTCGCGCGGGGGCCTGCGCATGACGTCCGCGTCCGCAGGCTCGATCGCCAGCGCGAGCGCGGGGGCGACGTCCGTCAGCATGTTGATCCAGAGGAGCTGCAGCGGCCCGAGCGGCTCGGCGCCGACGACCGAGCCGGCGAGCATGACCATCACCTCGCTCGCGTTCGTCGCGACGAGGTACTCGATCGCGCGCCGCACGTTGTCGTAGAGCCTTCGCCCCTCGCTCACCGCGTCCGCGAGGCTGCCGAGGTCGTCGTGCGCGAGCACCACGTCCGCGACCGCGCGCGCGATATCCGTCCCGCGCTCGCCCATCGCCACGCCGACGTCCGCGGCCTTGAGGGCCGGCCCGTCGTTCACCCCGTCGCCCGTCATCGCCACGATCGCGCCGCCGTCCTGCAGCTCGCGCACGACGTCGAGCTTCGCCTCGGGCGTCACGCGGCTGTAGACGTCGGGCGCGCCGATCCCCAGCTCGGCGCCGATCGCCTGCGCGGTCCGCGCTTGATCGCCCGTCAGCATCATCGTCCGCACGCCCGCGCCTGCGAGCACCGCGAGCGCCTCGCGCACGCCACGCCGCGGCGGATCCCGCATCCCGACGAGGCCCGCGAGCACGAGCGGCGCTTCGTGCGTTTGCTTTGGATCACCATCTTTCCGCCACGCGAGCGCGAGCACGCGCAACCCCCGCGACGCCATCGCCTCGTTCATCGCGAGCAGGTGCGCGCGCTCGGACGGCTCCACGCTCGCGCGCTCGATCACCGGCTCCGGCGCGCCCTTCACGAGCTCGATCCGACCGAGCTCCGGGTGCTCGTGCACCGTGACCATGAACGGCCGCTCTGCGCTGCGACGCTCCTCGCGCACCCGCTTCGCCGCGCCTCTCCGCCGACGCACCGGGTAGCCGATCGCCATCGCGAACTCGACGAGCGCCCGCTCCGTGCCGCTGCCGCTCGTGATCGCGTCGCGCTCGTCGAGCTCCACGTCCGCGTTCAGCGCCGCGATGCGCCCGATCTCCCGCAGCGACGAGACCGGCACGCGCCGGCCGTCTTCACCGACCAGCCCGAGCGACGGAGGCGCCCCGTTCTCGCTCGACGGCGCGCCGTACTCGACCCGCACGAGCCCCTCGTCCGGCAGGAACACCTCCGCGACGCGCATGCGGTTCTCGGTCAACGTCCCGGTCTTGTCCGCGCACACCACGCTCACCGCGCCGAGCGTCTCGGCCGCCGCGAGCCTGCGGATCACGATGCCCTTGCGGTTCAGCCGCTGGCTCGCGAGCGCGAGCGCCGTCGTCCCGACCGCGGGGAACCCCTCGGGGATCGCCGCCACGCCGAGCGCCACGGCCGAGCGCGCGAGCGCCGCGAGCGGCTGACCTCGCAAGAGCCCGAGCGCCGTCACCGCGATCGAGCTCCCGAACGCGAGCGTCGCCACCCTGCGCCCGAGCTGATCGAGCTGCTGCTCGAGCGGCGCTGCGCGATCGGCCGTGTGCGACAGCGCGCGCTGGATCGCGCCGAGCTCCGTCGCGCTGCCCGTCGCCACGACGACCGCGCGCGCGCTGCCCGTCGCCACGACCGTGCCCGCGTAGAGCATGTCGTCGCGATCCGCGACCGGCGCGTCCTCGACCACCGCGGCCGTCTCCTTCTCCGCCGGCTCGCTCTCGCCCGTCAGCGTGCTCTCGTCGACCGTCAGATCCGTGGCCTCCACGATCCGCGCGTCCGCCGCGATCGCATCCCCGGCGCGCACGCAGAGCACGTCGCCCGGAACGACCTCGCTCGCCGCGACCGTCGTCTCCACGCCGTCGCGCAGCACGCGCGCCCACTCCACGCGGAACTTGCTCCACGCGTCGAGCAGCTCCTCCGCGCGTGACTCCGTGAAATATCCGACGACCACGTTCGAGCCCACGACGAGCAGGATCGCGCCTGCTTCCAGCAGATCGCCGAGCAGCACCGAGAGCCCCGCGGCGCCCGCGAGCAACGCCGTCGGCACCGTGAAGATCTGGCCCGTGAGGATCTCCAGCGCCGTGCGCGGCGCGATGCCGGCGAGCACGTTCGGGCCGACCTCGCGCAGGATCCGGTGCGCCTCGGTCGCCGTGAGGCCGCGCTGCAGATCCACCGAGAACGCCTGCGTGAGCTCGTCGATCGAGCGCGCGTGCCACGGCGTCACGGGCGTCGTGTCGTCCTCGTCGTCGGCGCTGCCGTTCGCTCCGTACGCACGGATCATGTCGCGCGCCGAGGCGGCCGCGCTCTCGGCGATCCGCGACAGCGAGGGCGGCGGCGGCCCCTGCGAGTCCTCGTGTTCGGCCAGGATCGACAGCACCTCGGCGCGCGTCGTCGGCGCGTTCGGCGCGAGCACGCAGAGCACCGTCCCCGTATGCTCGTTGGCTCGCGCCTCCACGACGCCCGGAAGCTCGCCCAGGGCGCGCTCGATCCGCCTCGCGCGCACGGGCTCTCCGAAGAGCCCGGCCACCTCGACCCTGAGGCGCTGCGCGCTGTGCACCACGCGCCCAGAGGGCTTGCCAACATGTCCCAATGGCGCGCGCCCTCGGGCGAGGGCGCGCCACTTCATGATCGCCGAACGCACTCGGGGGCGCGCACGCAAAGAGCGATCCACGGCGCGATCGAGCGGCCGCGACCGCACGGCAGGCGGGCTCTTCGGAGCTTTTGGCGGCTAGTTCGGCGTGAACGAGATCCAGGCGCCGTCGAGCCACGTGTCGTCTTGCGAGAACGCGCCGACGTAGCTCGCCTTCGTATCGAAGAAGCCGTCGCTCGGCGGCGTCGCGGCGCCCGTCGTGAGCGTCGCCTTCGGCCGGAAATCAGGCGCTTGCCGATCGTAGGGCGCGACGAGCATGGGGTCCGTCTCGGCGTTGCCGGCGTCCAGGAACCACTTGACCTCGTCGAAGCCCATGTCGTCGTCCTTCTCGGAGCCCGTGCCGTCCGGCGTCTCCACGTACGCGATGTTTTGCGCGAGATTTCCGTGGAAGATGGACGCTTCGAGGTTCACGGACGTGGGCGCGTCTCGCACATCGACGCCCGCCTCGAAGCCCGTGGCGACGATGTTGTACAGGTTCGCCCTCGTCGCGCGGCGCAGGAGCATCGCGTATTGCTGCTTGTCGACGTCCACGTTCTTGCCGATGAGCGTCGCGTTGTAGATCGTGGGCTCGGAGAGCGGCGCGTTCGTCGTGCCCATCGCGTCGTTGTCGCCCTCGAAGCCGTTCGTGTCGTCCACGGCGGCCGGATCCTGCTGGACCACGACGAACTGGAGGTTTCCAGTATACCCGAGATCCCAGTCGATCCCGTCGTCCTGGTTGTACGTGCAGACCAGGTGCTTCGCGTTCACCGTGCCACCGAAGAACTCGAAGCAATCGTCGAGCGTGTAGCGGACCTGGACGTAATCGACGGTCGTCCCGCTGCCGACGCCGGCGAACGTGAGCCCGTTGATCTCGTTGTCCGTCGAAAGGAGAATGCCGCCGAACTCGATCCGCACGTACTTCAGCACGCCGCTGTTGTCGGCCGGGTCGGTCCCGCCGTACTCGGTCTCCGCGGTCGCCTCGATTCCCTCGACGTTCGCTTTTCCGCCGGGCACGTTGATCGGCGCTTTTCCGAGCAGGATGACGCCGCCCCAGTCGCCGGCCGTGCGGTCCCCGGGCTCGGCGCGGCTCGTGAAAACAATGGGCTCGTCTTTCGTGCCCTCGGCGTGGATACGAGCGCCCGGGTCGATGACGAGCGTGCCGAGCGTGGACTTGTCGCCCTTGATCGTGGTACCCGGCTCGATCGTGAGCGTCGCGCCCGCGCGCACGTGCACGATTCCCTTCAACAGCCAGTCCTGGTCGGCCGTGAGCGTCAGATCCGACGTGATGCTCGCCGGGATCTCGTTGTTCTTCGCGGGGGGCGTCGGACTTTCTCCATTTTCGTCCCCGCCGCAGCCCATCAGACTGGCCGCGACAAGCGCGCTCGTCGCAAGCAATACCTTCGATCGCATGGTGGGTGATTCCTCCGCCCGCGCATTCTGGTCATGCCGCGTGACGCCATTGCAGGGCGCGCGTAACGATTTCGCGACAAGCCGTCAATTCTGGATGGTGGCGCTCAAGGTGAACGTCGCGCCAGGCTGGTATTGCTGCACCACGTTCGTCAAATCGGCGACCGTGGAATTCGGGATCGAGGCCTCGCTCGGTCCCTGCGTGAACACGACCGGCGCGAGCAGGAGGTTCTCGGCCGCGAGCTTCAGGTCCACGTGCTTGCCGATGCGCTGCGCGACAGTCACGTCGAGCAGGTGGCGCGGCTGCTCGTAGACGTCCGGCAGCCCGAGCGAGCCCACCTGCGCGATACGCCGGCCATAGACGTTGTAAAGCACGCGCAGCCGCGTGCCACGCTTCTCGCTGGCGTAATCGAGGCCCGCATTCACCACGTACGGCGATTGCCCCGCGAGCGGGCGAACGTTGTTCGTCTGCACGCTCGTCCCCGCCTCGTCGAGGGAGACCCGCGAGTACACAAGCGTGAGGTTCGCGAGCACGCCGAGGTCGGCGAGGACAGGGGTGATGAAGCCGAGGTTCTTTCGCAACTCGAGCTCAATGCCCGCATTTTGCGCCCCCTTTGCGTTCTGGTACGACACGATACCGCGATTCGAGGGCTTGATGATCTGCTCGATCGGCTTCGTGAAATCCTTGTAGAACACGCTGATGGCCGCGACCTCGGCGAGCGTCGGGAAAAACTCGAAGCGGAGGTCCGCGTTCACGATCGTGGTGCGGTCGAGGTCGGGGTTGCCCTGGATCTCGCGGGCGCCGAAGTAATCGGTGAACGAGAACGGCGCGAGCTCGCGGAGCTGGGGACGCGCGACCGTACGCGTCACGGAGGCGCGCAGGTTCGAGCGCTCGTTCGTCTTGAAGACGAGCCCGAGCGAGGGGAGCAAATCCGTCGTGGAGAGCTCGACCTGCTTCGGCAGGAGCGTCGACGGATCGACCGTATCGAGCTTTTGAGACGATGCCTCGACCCGCGCTCCGAGCACGACGCGCATCCAAGGACGGATCGAGGTGTCCGTCATGAAGTACCCCGAGAACACGCGCTGCGTGGCGTCGTACGTGTCGGTCGGCCTCGTGTACTCTGCCAGGGAGAGGACGCGCCCGATGTTTTCGTTCGTGAAGAGCTGATCCGCTGGGAGCGAGAATGCGGCCGCGTCCTCCGGCGTCTCCGCGATCGGAATGTACCGCAGGCGGCGCGCCTCGAAGGCGCGGTCGCGTCCCTGCACGAGCGCACCCACCTTCACCCGCGTCGGCGCGTCGCCCCTCACGATGGGCTGCGTGTAATGCACGGCGCCGCCGATCGCTGTCTCCGCCTGGTTCGCATAAAAATGCAAGCCGGAGAGCGTCGTGCTTTGCCACGCCCTCCGCCCCGCGTCGTCGAGATACACGTTCTCGCGCGTACCCGGCTCGTCGCTCGTCGCGAGCGACGTCGTCAGGTTCCATTCGAGCGTCGCGTCGTTCGCCTTGCGGAGCTTGTGCTCGCCGGCGAGCTGGCCGAACGTGAGCGAGCGGCTCACGAAACGGAGGCGCGTATCGAAGAACGTGCGCCCGGGGCCACCTTCCTCGCTGAGCCCCGAGATCTCGCGCGCCTCGTTCTCGGAAGAACGGCTGTGCAGACCAATAAGCGAGACCTTGTGGTCCCTCGCGTACCTGTACGTGAGGCCCGCGAATCCGCCCCACGAGACGACGTCGAGCCCTGTATCCACGCGGTAATCGTTCTGCGGCTTCAGATCGTCCGACACGTTGGTATCGATCGTCAGCGTCCGGAGGATCTCGCCCTGCCGGATCTGGAACCGCCGCCCGTACGTCAGCGCCGCCATGTACCCGAGCTCGTGATCCGAGCCGAGCCTGTGCGTATTGCCGATCGTGAGGTTGCCGCTCATGTTCGGCAGTGCGGTCGTGCGCGAGGTCGTCATCGGGCGGTTGAGCACGCGGCCGAGCTCATTGGCCTCACGCGAAGACATGAGCGAGCCGTCCGGCTTCTCCTCGCCCTTGCCGACCTTGGAATCGGTCGGGAAGCCCGGCGGCAGCGCCCGCGTCCCGTCGTCGATGCCGAGGAAATCGGTCCCGCCGCCCGCGTACGTGAGTCGATTGCGGAACGTCGTCTCCGTGTTTGCCCCGAGGTAAAACGTGCCGCTGATCGTGAACCTCTCGGGCAATTCGCGCGTCGTCACGCGCACCGAGCCGCCCGTGAAATCGCCCGGCATGTCGGGCGTGAACGTCTTGATGATCGTCAGATCGCTGAGGACCGTCGTCGGGAACAAATCGAAGGGCACGGCCTGCCGGTCCGGCTCGGGGCTCGGCAGCGGCACGCCATTCAAGAGCGCATTCGTGTACCTGTCGCCGAGGCCGCGCACGTACACGTACCGCTGCCCGACGACGGACGCGCCGACCACACGCCGCGCCGCGTCCGCCGCATTGCGATCCGGCGTCCGCGCGATCTCCTGCGCGCTCACCGCGTCACCCGTGTGCGCCGCGTTCTTTCGAAGCAACGTCTGCGCCGCCGCCGAAGCCCGATCCGGGTCCGCCTCGATCTCGACGACGATCTCCTGCTTGCTCTCCTCGGTCGACAGCACGACGTCGACCTTTTCGACGGCGCTGGCCGTCACGCGCACGTTCTGCACGCGTTGCGCCTTGTAGAGCTGATAAAAGACGCGCAGCTCGTAGGTGCCCGGCGCGAGCTCCAGCCGATATCGACCGTCGAAATCCGCGATCGCCTTCTTGTTCGTCCCAACGACCGAGACCTGCGCGTCGATCACGGGCTCCTTCGTCTTCCCGTCCGTGACGACGCCCCAGATGACGCCCTTTCCGGCGGGCGCGGGGCGGGACGGGTCCTCCTCGCCGAGGAGCGCCTCGTCCGCGCCCTCCTGGGCCAGCGCGAGCGCCGGGAGGAAAAGCGTGAGCGCCGAGGCGAGTGTCGCAATGGTTTTTCGCATGGAAGAATCAGCCGCCGAGCTTCTCGGTCAAGATTGCAATGCCCTTGGCCCCACCCCTCTTCGCGATATCCATCACCTCGACGGTAATCCCGTACGGCGCGTCGTCCGCCGCGTCGAAGTAGAGGAGCTTGTCGGCGCGCGCCGCGAAGATCCGCGTGAGGCGATCCCGCAGCTCGGCGCGCGAGACCTCGGTCTGGTTGATGCGGATCGCGCCCTTCCCGTCCACCGTGAGCACCACGGGTTTGTCCGCGTCCGGGGGCGGCGGCTCGTTCTTCGCGTCGTCGTCCTTCTTCGGCAGGTTCAGCCATAGCTGCTTGTTGAGCAGCGGCGTCACCACCATGAAGATGATGAGCAGCACGAGGACCACGTCGACGAGCGGCGTGACGTTCATCGTGGGCGCGATGGCGCCGCCCTTTTTCCCGCCCGAGGAGACGTTCATCCCCATGGCTAGCTCTCCTCCCCCGCGCCGCCCTTGCCTTTTTGGCTCACGCTGAGCGCGACGCCCGTGTATCCGGCGCGCTGGCACGCGGCGAACGCGTCACGCATCTTCGCGTATTGCACCGTCGCATCTCCCTTGAGGACGACGCGCCGATCCGGCTCGCTCCCGTGCATCGATTTCAATCGCGCCTCGAGCGCCGGCACGTCCGCGAGGACCTCCTTTTCGAGGAAGAGGTTGCCCCGCGCGGTGAGCGTCACGGTGATCGGATCGAGCTTCGATTTGTTCTCGTCGGGCTGAATCACGCTCGGCAGCTCCACGCGCTCGCCGTGCTCGAGCTCGGGCGCGATGACCATGAAGATGATGAGCAGCACGAGGACCACGTCGACGAGCGGCGTGATGTTGATGTCCGGCTCAGGCAGCTTCTTCGAGGATCCGCTCTTCACTTGCGCGCCCATGCTGGTTCTCCATGTCGTCGAGCAATTCACCCGCGCTTCGCTCGAGCGCCGTCTCGACCGCCGCGATCTTGCCCGTGAGGTAATTGAAGAAGAGCACCGACGGAATGGCCACCGTGAGGCCGAGCGCCGTCTCGATGAGCGCCTCCGAGATACCCGCGCTCACCGCGCCGAGGCCGCCCGAGCCCGTCGTCGCAATGCTCTGGAACGCCGTGATGATACCGACGACCGTACCGAGCAGCCCGACGAAGGGCGCGACCGATCCAACCGAAGCGAGCACCGAGAGCCCGCGCCGCAAATCCGCCGAGAGCGCCTCGCGCCTGCGCTCGACCTCGCGCCGCGCGAGCTCGACCGGCGTCAGGTTGCCGGCGCCCTCGCTCTCCGCGCGGAGGAATCGACGCATCGCCGAGGAGACGAGGCGCGCGAGCGCCGAGAGACGATATCGATCCGAGACGCGGAGGAGCTCCTCCGTGTCCCAGGCGTCGAGCAGCGGCTGCGCTTCCTTCACGAAAGCACGGGTCTCGGCGTTCATGCGCGCGAGCGCGATCACCCGCTCGACGACGACCGCGATGGTCGCGGTCGACATGAGCACCAGCACGAAGGCGATGAGCTTCGAAACGAGGCCCATGCTCGCCCAGATGTGCGCGAGATCAAATTGCATGGTTTGGCTCCTTGGTCGAACGGGATTGCCCGACGACCAAATTACGTTTTGATCTTGAAATTGAACCTTGCGTTCTGGTACGTGGCCACGGGGCGGCCTTCGACCATGGCTGGCTTGAAGCGCCACGTCTTCACGGTCGCCACGACATGCGCCGCAAGCTGCGCATCCCCTCGCACGACGGTCACGTTCGAGACGTCGCCCGACTCTGTCACGACAAACCGCACGATGACCGTGCCCTCGATCCCCTGGCTCTTCAGGTCCTCGGGATAAGGAGGCTGCGGCTTCGAGATCGGCGAGGGCGGCGTGCCATCCTCGCCGAGGACGATGGGCCCCGCCGCTTTGGGCGGGGGCGGCGGAGGAGGCGGCGGGGGCGGCGGAGGCGGCGGCGCAGCAGCCGTCGCGGTCCCCGTTCCTCCGGGCGTCCCGCCCGAGCCTTCGCCCGAGCCCTCCCCATACTCGCCATCACTCGCCTTTGCCTTGCTCGGATCTGCCTCCTTGGGCATTTCCGTCGGCACTTCCACGGGCACGGCGATCGGCTTGTGCTTCGGCCCGGGCGGCTCCGGCGCTTTGGGCGCCGCGTCCACGGGCGGCGGCGGAGGCGGCGGTTTCGGCGGCTCCACCGTGGGCGTGAGCTCGACGGCGACGACCTC
This sequence comes from Polyangium fumosum, assembly GCF_005144585.1. Lineage (GTDB taxonomy): Bacteria > Myxococcota_A > Polyangia > Polyangiales > Polyangiaceae > Polyangium > Polyangium fumosum. Next base: position 88,343 of record NZ_SSMQ01000038.1, read on the forward strand.
CTCCTCTTCTTCCACGGCGGGCGCGCTCGATTTCATCGTCGCCCCGACGACACCGACCGCCGTGCAAATGGCAATCGCCGTCGCGTATCCGATCAGAAGCCGCTTGCCGCGCCCGGGATCCGTCTCCCCGACGCTCCACGCCTCGAAGCCCATTGCCGTCTTTCCTCGGCCCCCACCTTGACGATCGTTCGTGACAACCTCGTGAACGTCGCGAAACGATCACGTGCGCGTCGCATGACGCAATTTTCAATCGGGATGCGAGTCGGGCAGATCGGGCGATCCGCCGAATCGATACCCGATCCCCCGCACTGTCTGCACATAATCGCCGGCAGGCCCCAGCTTGTCGCGGAGCCTCTTTACGTGCGTATCCACCGTGCGGGTCGTGATGTCGACGTCCATGCCCCACACCCCTTCGAGCAGCGCGCCGCGCGTCTGGACACGCTCGCGATTCTCGTACAGAGCGAGCAGGAGCTTGAACTCGAGCAAGGTGAGCTCGATCTCGGCGCCGTCGACCCATACCCGGTGCGCCTCGTCGTCGATGCGCAGCCGGCCGAACTGGAGGACACGGCGCTCGGTCGTCCGCGCCTTCACCCGCCGCAGGATCGCCTGCACCCGCAGCATGAGCTCGCGGACGCTGAAAGGCTTCACCACGTAATCGACGGCGCCGAGCTCGAAGCCGACGACACGGTCGACCTCGTCCCCGCGCGCCGATACGATGACGACCGGGGTCTCGCGGGTCTCCTCGCTCTGCTGCAAGCTCCGGCAGACCTCGGTGCCCATGAGGTCCGGGAGCATCATATCGAGCAGGATGACATCGGGCCGCCGCTCGCGCGCGAGCCGGATCCCCTCCTCGCCGCGCGACGCGAGCAGCACCTCGTGCCCCGCCTGCCGGAAGTTGTAATCGAGCACCTTGAGGATCGCGGGCTCGTCCTCGACGACCAGGATGCGTGCCATCGCACCCGGGTGTATCCTGTTCCTGTTACGGCCCGATGAAGCTCGTGTTGCAGGTTGGCGGGGAAATGCGGCGTGCGTGACGGATTCGTGAATTCGACGTGTCGAAACGGCGAGGGCGCGCCCCGCGTGACGAATTCGTGAATTCGAGGTGTCGAGAGCTTTTCAGCGGGGAGCTTTGGCGCGCAGGGCGGCGCGCAAGGTCGCGAGCTCACCGCGGAGCGGGGCGATGAAATCGGCGCTGATCGTGCGCTTCTGCCCCTTCATCGCGCGCGCGGTGTGCCACTTGCTGAGCGCGAGCCGCGACGCGGCGCGGATGAACGCGCGCCCCTCGGCGCCGCGCCACGAGAACGTGCACTGGATGCGGCCGACCGGCGAGCACACGAGCTCGAGCTCCTCGTTCGTCAGGTTGCCGATCAGCACCTCGTCGCGGAGAAACTGGCGGATCGTGCGGCCCTTGCGGACGACGAGGGCGATGATGATGCAGAAAAACATCGCCACGAAGAGCAGCCAGAAGAGCAGCATGATGACGAACGCGTCGGGGATGACCGTGGGCACGAAGTTCCAGAGCGCGTGCAGGAAGACGCCCACGAAAAACCCGCCGATCGGCGCGAGCCAGCGCACCCACGTCTTGCTCGACTCGCGCGCGATGCCGAACCCGATGCCGGTCATCGACGTGTAGAGCGGGTGCCCCCACGGCGCGAGGACGCCGCGCAGGAAGAAGGTCGTGCCGAGCTGATCGGCCATGTCCGCGCGGGCGTAATAACTGACGTTCTCGACCGCGGCGAACCCGAGCGCGCAAAACGTCGCGTAGATGATGCCGTCGACGACCCCGTCGAACTCGCGCCGGAGGAAGTAGAAAAAGCCCAGGATGACGAGGCCTTTGAAGAATTCTTCCGAGAGCGGCGCGCTCATCACGGACGACACGAAATTGCCGACCCCGGGCCCGAAGAGGCCGGCGAACACGATGTGCACGCCCGTGTTGATCATGCCGGCGAAGCCCGTCGCGACGACCGCCCCCCACAGGAACGCCATCGCGAGGCACCACCACGGCTCGGGATCGTACCGATCGAGCACCATGGGCACGAAGAGGTAAAAGCCGAGCGGCAAGAACGCGAAGAGCGAGCCCGTCAGGACCGCCGAGAGCATGCGCCCCGGCGCCTTCGACAGGAAGATCTCCGCCATCGTGAAGAGGATGTTCAGCACGACGCCGGCGAGCATGCCGACGATCCAGAGCGCGAGCCCCACCCCGCGGCGACGCTTGTCCGGATCGAGCTCCACGGGCGCGCGTGGCGCGGACCCGCCGTGGCCCGGTGGTGTGTACGGCGCCGGGCCGGGATATCGTGGTTGCTGCTGCGGGGGGTAGGGAGCGTGGCCGTAGGGCCCGGGCGGCGATCCGTAGGGGTTGTTCATGGCAGAACGCCCGACGCAAGGCGCCGGGCGTTCGATCATCCTACCGTCTGTGCCACCACGAGCGCGAGGTCAGTCGGCGACCTTCTGCTGGATGACCACGTGCGGCGAGGGCGAAGTCGGCGCGTTTTGTTGCTCCGCGCTCACGATGAGCTCGAAGCTCGTGAGCGGCACGGTCGCCGTCGGCAGCGAGCCCGTCCGCTTGTCGTTGTTGTACGCGAGCGACCCGATGCGCTGCCACTGGCTGCTCGAGTCCTTGCGGGCCCACACGACATACGCCGTGGCGCCCGGCATGAGCCGATCCGGGGGAGCGAGGTGCTCCGCCTCGATGCTCACGGTGGTCAGAACCGTGCTGCTGTTGACCTCGGCCACGATCTTCGCGTCGGCGTCGGGCGCGCGCGGCGTGCCCTTGGCCATGTACTCGAGCGGGCCACCACACGCCGCGACAAGCAGCGCAACGGCGACCGAAAGCATCCCGCGACCCATCCAGCTATGCGCGTTCATCGCACCTCCAAGCAACATTCGATCTACCAGATTTTCCGTCCGGTTGCATCGTTTCCGTCGAATCCGGCTCAGGGCTTGACGACGCGCGTGCCGGGCGGCGGCGTGAAGTCGAACTCGCCCTTGCCGACAGGTTGGTTGACGACAGGGGCGCTGAAGTCGAAGCGGTTCTTGTTGCCCTGCGCGTCGAGGATGAGCACGCGGCGCACCTGGTTCGTCTGCGCGTCGACGTAAAGGAGTACCTTCTGGTACGCGGGCGTCGCGTCTTTCGGCGTGCCTTCGAGCACGTATCCGCCCTCGAACTTCATCTGCGCGGCGTCGAGCAGCTTGAGGTTGAAATCCTTCACGAGCTGACCGGTGCCCATGAGGAACGCGAGCGCCGCCGGGTATTGCGAGTTTTTGACCGGCGTCTCGAACATCTGCTCGTTTTCTTTCTCGTAGACGCGGATCACCTTGCCGTCGGACACGACGCGGTTGCCGTTCGGCGCGTCGTACGACCAGCTCATCTTGCCGGGCTTCTCGAAGATGACCGTGCCCTTCGACTCCTTCTTCACGTTCTGGACCTTGATCGTATAGGTCTGCGCGAACGTGGCCTTGAAGGTCTTCGTGGAGTCGTAGAACGCCTGGACGCGTCGGCCGATCTCCTCGGCCGAGGGACCCTTCGCAGGCGCCGCAGCAGGAGCCGCAGGCGCCGCGGCCTGGGTATGGCCGTCGGTCGAGCAGAGCAGGAGAGCAGGGACCACGGCGCACGCCGCGAGGAGGGAGGGGATCGAGAGGAACCTTACCTTACGCATCATTTTCTTCCTGTTCCGCGTAGTTGGCCGGACCGAGGGTGCCGCGGGGTTGGACGCAGGGCGCCCGCAGGCGATGCAAGATCACGGGACATTCGCGCGACGCCGCGCCGGGCGGGCGGGCGCAGAGGCGGCGAGCGCCGTCTGAAAACCAACGACATTGCAGTGCGTGAGCGCGATGGCGAGGGCATCGGCGGCGTCCGACCGAGGCGGCGTGCCGAGTCGGAGGATGGCCGTGACGACCATGGCCACCTGGCGCTTGTCCGCCGCGCCCTTGCCCGCGACGGTGCGCTTCACGAGCGCAGGCGGGTATTCGGACGTCTGGAGCGAAGCGCGGGCGAGCCGGAGCAGGACGACGCCGCGCGCATGGCCGAGCTTGGCCGCGCTCTGCGCGTCCTTGGAGAAGAAGATGCTCTCGACCGCAGCATGCGAGGGCGCGTACTGCGTGATGACCTCGCCGAGGCGGTCGTCGATGTCGACGAGGCGGTCGGCGAAGGTCCCGTCGAGGTCGACGTCGATGACGCCGTGGGCGACGTGCTCGACCCGCGTGCCGACGCGCTCGAGCACGCCCCACCCGAGGTGACGGCTGCCAGGATCGATGCCGAGGACACGCACGCGGGGCGTTCTAGCAGACCCCGTGGCCGCGGCGGGGGAAGATCTTGTGGGGGTTCAGGAGGTTCTTCGGATCGAAGACGGCCTTCAAGCGGCGCTGAAGCTCGATGAGCTCCGGGCCCTGTTCGAGCGGGAGGTATTCGGCCTTGGAGGTGCCGACGCCATGTTCCCCCGTGAGCGTGCCGCGCATGCCGACGACCGCACGAAAGAGGCGATCGAGGCCGCGCTCGACGCGCGGGCCGGCGTCGGGATCGTCCCACAGGAAGTTCACGTGCAGGTTGCCGTCGCCCGCGTGGCCGTAGGAGAGCATGCGGATCGAGGTCTCCTCGCTGATGCGATCGATCTCGCGGAGGAGGTCGGGCAAACGCGTGCGCGGGACGACGACGTCCTCGGAGATCTTGTAACGGGCCATGGCGCGTGTGGCCGGCGAGAGGGCGCGGCGTGCTTCCCAAAGGCGCTCGCGTTGCGCGGCGTCCTGCGCGACGAGGACGTCGAGCGCGCCCTCGGCGACACACGCCTCGCCGATGCGCTCCATGGCGGCCTCGCACGAGGCGGGATCACCGTCGACCTCGATCAGGAGGAGCGCGCCGGCGCGTGCATCGACGGGGACCCCGCGGGCGCGGACGGCGGAGAGCGCGCCGGCATCGAGAAGCTCGAGGCAACGCGGGACGAGGCCGGCCGCGATGATCGCGGAGACGGCGCGGCCGGAGGCGAGCGCGGTGTCGAAGAGGCCGAGGAGCGTGGCGACGCTCGGGGGCTTCGGGATGAGCTGGAGCGTGGCCTCCGTGAAGACCGCGAGCGTGCCCTCGCTGCCGACGAGCAAGCTCGTGACGTCGTAGCCCGTGACGCCCTTGACCGTACGCCGGCCGGTGCGGAGGCGGGTTCCATCGACGAGCAGCGCTTCGAGGCCGAGCACGTACTCGCGCGTGACGCCGTACTTGAAGGCGCGCGGGCCGCCCGCGTTCTCGGCGAGGTTGCCGCCGAGGGCGCACATCTTGAGCGAGTTCGGATCGGGCGGATAAAAGAGCCCCTCGGCCTCGACCGCGGCGTGAAAGTCGCCGAGGATGACGCCCGGCTCGACGACGGCGACGAGCTCTTCGCGATCGATCTCCTTGATGCCGCGCATGCCGAGCGTGGTGACGACGATGCCCCCGCCGACGGGGACCACGCCGCCGGATTTGCCGCTGCCCGCGCCGCGCGGGACGATCGGGACCTCGGCCTCGCTCGCCGCCGCGAGCGCCCGCAGGATGTCGTCCGGCGTCTCGGCGACGACGACCGCGTCGGGGATCACCGGCTCCTGATCGGACTCGTCCCCCGCGTACGCCTCGCAGCCTGCGGGCGAGGTGATGACCTTCGAGGGCCCGAGGGCGCGATCGAGCAAGCGCCGCGCCTTGTCGACGGCGGCGGCGGAGGGGCGGGGGAAAGGCGCGCGACGAAGCACGCATGATTTCTAGTACGGATCGCGCGGAGCGGCGATGGTCCCCTTTGCACGTCCTCTGCGGGCTGGTATCGAGGGTCCGTGCACCGCGTCGTGGTTGTCTTCCTGGGCGCGCTGGGCCTCGCCGGCGTTGGGTGTGGGGACGAAGGGCCCGCGAGCTCGACGGGCACCACGAACGAGCCGCACGCCTGTGCCGCGGACGCTCCGCCGTCGCGGACGGCGTCCTGCGTCGTCGCGTTCGAGCCCGGCGACGACGCGGGGTTCGGGGCGGATCGGTTCCCCGAGGTCATCTACGGCGAGCCGCTCGGCAACGGCACGACGTCGGGCGGGCTCGACGTGCTCTCGCTCGGCCGAGGCGGCTCGATCGTGCTCGGCTTCGGCGGCAACGCGATCGTCGACGGAGAAGGCCCGGACTTCGTGGTGTTCGAGAATCCGTTTTTCGTGTCGGACGATCCGAACAACGTGTACGCCGAGCTCGCCGAGGTCTCCGTCAGCGCCGACGGCGAGACCTGGCACGTGTTCCCTTGCGCCGAGGACACGAAGCCGCCCGCAGGGTGCGCCGGGTATGCTCCGGTCTTCGCGAACGGTGATCTCGGCGTGTCCTCCCTCGATCCCAGCGTGTCCGGCGGCGACGTGTTCGATCTCGCCGAGCTCGGCGTCGAGGAGGCACGGTTCGTCCGCATCCGTGATCTCCAGGGCATCGGAGCTGCGCCGAGTGCTGGCTTTGATCTCGACGCGATCGCCGTTTTGCACCCCAAGGTGCCTTGACGTCGAGGCGCATGGACGAGTCGCTAGGTCTCTTGCTCGACGCGGGGCAAGCGCTCGGGAACGTGACGGATCTCGGGACGCGGCTCGCCGCCGTGGCCTCGCGCGCGGCCCAGTGGATCCGAGGGTTTTGCCTCGTTCACTTGCTCGAAGGGGGCGGCGCGCGGCTCGCCGCGGTGGATCACGAGGACCCGTTGAAGGCCGAGCTCCTCCGGCAGCCGTGCATGCAAAGGAGCCCGGCGCTCGACTCGACGAAGAGCCCGCTCGCGCACGTGATGCGCAGCGGCGTGGCGCAGGTCCTGCCCGAGACCTCGGACGCGATGCTCGCCGCGACGATGAGCGACGACGAGGCGCTCGCGGTCCTGCGCGCGGTCGAGATCACCGCGGGGATGCTCGTGCCGATCGTCTGGCAGGGACGCGCGCTCGGGGCGCTCACGCTGGCGGTGAGCTGCAAGGAGCGGCGGATCGTAGGCACGGACCTGAAGGTGGCCGAGGAGCTCGCGCGGAGGATCGCGCTCGCGGTCGTGGAGGATCGCGCGACGCGGGACGAGCATGAAGCGGCCCGCGTCGCGCGCGCGGCCATGGACCGTACGAAGCGGCTGCATTCGATCACGCGGCGGCTCTCGTTCGCGCTCACCGCCGCGCAGGTGGCCGAGGTGGTCGTGGAGCATGCGCGGAGCGAGATGGGCGCGCATGCCGGCTCGATGTGCCTGCTCGACGAAGAGCGCGGGGCGCTCGTGATCGAGCGGGCCTCGGGCTACGCGAGCAGCATCGTCGAGCCGTTCAAGGTGATCCCGCTCGAGACCCGCCTGCCGCTCACGGATGCGGTGCGCTCTCGCCAGCCGATCTTCCTCGCGACGGTCGAGGAGTACCTCACGCGTTACCCGCACCTCGACCGCGTCCAGCGTGACCAGAAGAGCCTCGCGTTCGCGGCGCTCCCGCTCATCGTGCAGGATCGGGTGCTCGGGGTCATGGGCCTCTCGCTCGTGGGGACGCGGCGGCTCGACGAGGCGGAGCAGCGCTTCCTGGAGTCGGCCGCCGAGCACTGCGCGCAGGCCCTCGAACGCGCGCGCCTCTACGACCTCGAGCGCCGCGCGCGGGAAGAAAACGACAGGCTCTACCGGGCCTCGCAGGCGGCCGTCCGGGCGCGCGAGGACCTCCTCGCGATCGTGTCGCACGATCTCCGAAATCCGCTCGTCGCCATCAAACTGGCCGCCACGCAGATCGGGCGGGAGGCGGGCGAGGACGCGCGGATCAAGAACAAGACCGCGCTCATCCTGCGCTCGGCGGACCGCATGGATCGCATGATCCGCGACCTGCTCGACGCTTCGCGGATCGAGACGGGCGGGCTCGCGCTCTCGGTCGGACGCGAGGACGTGCGCGCGGTCGTGCGCGAGGCGATCGATCACTTCAAGCCGCTCGCGGCGCCGAAGGGGATCCAGATCGACGAGGCGCTGCCCGACGAGGCGCTCTTCGCGCGGATCGATCGCGAGCGTGTGCTCCAGGTGCTCTGGAACCTCGTGGGGAACGCCATCAAGTTCACGCCCGAGGGAGGCCTCGTGACCCTGCGTCTCGCGCGGGAGGGCCCGTGCGCGCGCATCGACGTCGCCGACAGCGGGCCCGGGATCCGGAGCGAGCACCTGCCCCACGTCTTCGATCGGTACTTCCACGCCGCGACGAGCAAGACCTCTGGCACCGGGCTCGGCCTCTTCATCGCCGACGGCCTCGTCCGCGCGCACGGCGGCACGATCCGCGTCGAGAGCGAGCCCGGCGTGGGCGCGCGCTTCTGGTTCACGTTGCCGCTCGGAGACGCGGCTTAGAGCAGATCCAAGAACGCCCGCAGCGCCTCACGCTCGCGTGCTTCGAGCCCCGCCGCGCCCTCGGGCGCGCCATCGTGGAAGAACACACCTTCCGCGGACCAATGCGCCCGCGTCAGCAGATCCGCGAGGTCCTTCGCCGCGCCGCTCGTCAGGTACGGGCGCTTCTTGGCGAGCCTGCGCAGCGACGGCACGCGCGCGCCGCGCTCGTGCACGTACGGCACGACGCCCGTCTTCTGGTATTCGTTCGAGGCCCAAACGATCGGCCCCGCGGGCGAGAAAACCAGGCTCTCCCAGCGCTCGAAGGGCAGCCGGCTGCCCTTCTCGTCGGCCGAGAGCCGCGCCTCGTGGCACCCCTCGCAGCGCGCCTCGAAGAGCTTCGCGCCCTCGCGTTCCAGCGCTGAAAACGCGCTTCGCCCCACGGTGCTCGGGTTCTGCCGGTGCGAGAAGCCCATGAGGAAGGTCATGAGCGCGCGGCGGAGCGCGAGCGGGTGGGTAGGCTCCGCCTCCGATCGGCCGAGCGCGGCGAGCACCGGGTGGGTCCGGGCGTCGAGCGAAAACCAGGGCGAATGCCCGCTCTCCGCGCCGGCTACGCGGAACTCGGCATGCGCGACCGAGGACAGGTCCGGATCGAGCGCGCGTGAAAAATGCGGGCGGTTGTTGAACAGGCCGAGGAGCGGCTTCGTCACGACACGCACCTCGCCGCGGCCCGTGTGGTGGATGCGCCCGTCGACGTACCCCTCGAAGTGGCACGTCTCGCAGGTGAAGCGGCTGTGCGCGCCCTCCGTGCCGTTCTCCGGGGCCATCAGGTTCGTGAAGAAAAGCGCCTCGCCAAGGCGCGCCTCCACGCTCGGCGGCGCAGGCCCGTCCCGATCCACGACGGGCACGATCCGCTCGTGGGGTTCGTCCGAACGCACGATCACGAACGCATCGAGCAGGGGGTTCGCCCCGACGAACCCGCCGCCGGGCAGCCTCACGAGGTCGCGCGTGCCCGGCACCAGGGGGCTCGTTTTTGCCGGCATCGCAAGCGATGCTCCGCTCGCCTCGAACACGAGCCGCGCCGACACCTCGCCGCCGTACCCCGTGACGAGCGCCGCGAGCGTGCCGTCCTTCTCCTTCGCGAGGTGCAGCGCCTTCGGCGTCACCACGCCGAGCTCGCCCACGTTCACCGCGGAGAGCAGCCGCGCCGCGCCACGCTCCACGCGGTACAGAAAGACGAACGAGTCGACGTAGCCGAAGAACCCGCCGCGCCGATCGAGCGGCCGATCCTCGACGCCGCCCGCGAGCACGAAGAGCCCCTCGCCGTCGGGCACCGCGGAAAAACTCCAGATCGGCCCGTCGTGCACGATCCGAGCTTCGCCTGCGGACAGCGCGCGCCCCGCCTCGTCCACCGGCCTCACCACGAGCGCATGCGCGTGCAGCGCATCGACCACGACGAACGAACCCACGCGCTCCACGTGGATCGGCCCGCCTCCGATGCTCGCGTCTTCCCGGCGCGCAGCGATCGCCCCGTCCGGCCCTTCTTCGCCTTCGGGCCAAAGCGTCACGAGGCGCCCCTCGTGCTCCTCGACCGCGTACACCACCCCCTCGGGCCCGGCGGCGACGTCACGCAGCGCTCGCATCCCATCGAGCCCGAAACGGCCGCTCGGCGTGAGGTACGGCGCGGCGTCCTGGATCCGAAACCGCGTGATGCCGTCACCACGCTCGCCCACGACGAGCACGCTGTGGCCCTCGGGCGTCACCACGAGCCCGCTCGGCGATGCGGGCGCGGGCAGACGCGCGAGCTCGCGCATCGACGCGTCGAGCACCACGATCACGTCCCGCCCGCGGAGCAGCGCGACGAACCGTTCCCCCCCCGGCAGCGCGGCAATCGCGTACGGATCGGCGCCGAACGCGGCGTCGCTCGGCGGCAGGGCCGCGAAATCGGTCGCGGCCCTGCGCTCCGCCTCGAACGCACGCAGCTCGGGCAGCGGGTCGGGCTCGGCGGCGCTCGTGGCCTCCGCGGGCGGCTCCTCCCGCTTGCACCCCGCGCCGAGCGCGAGGCCGAGGAGCAAGAGCCCGAGAAACGCGACGCGGCGAGATCCGCCTTCCTCGCGATTCATCGCCGCGCTTCGATCACCAGCCGCCGCTCTCTCCCGTGGAGGCCGGCTTCGCCGCAGGCGCCGCGCTCGCGGCGGGCGCGGCGCTCGCCGCGGACTTCGCGGACGGGTCCGCCGAGGGTTTGGCGCTTTCCTCGCAACCGGCGAGGGCGAGCGCAGCAAAGGCGACGAGCACGAGCGACATGGCTTTCATGGTCTTCCGGCCTCCTCGGACCGGAGCGAAGCACGGCGAGCGCGCGGCGCGAAGGGCGAAAACGCCGGGCGGGGCGAGGCTCCCCGTCGAGCCCGGCCGCTGCCAATCGTCAGGGACCGTGCCCGTGACCGTGCTCGTCCTCGTCATCCTCGACGCCGAGATCCCAGGCGCGTGTGATCGAAATCTGCGCCATTCCCGGATACTGGAACGCAGCCGCGTCCGTCAGCCGCAGAACCCGCGCTCGCACGCTGCCCTCGAACCTCCACGCAGGCGTGATCGCCCACGTGGCCCCCAGGCCCACGAGCAGATCCGTGCGCGCATTGAACCCTTCGAGCGCATACGCGCCATTCCAGATCTCCGCGCTCTCATGGGCGAGATCCACCGTCGCATACGGCGTGACCTTCCCTCCGAGCAGCGGCACGCCGACGCGCGCGCCGCCAAAGATGCGCGTCGGCGCCCGGAACCCCTGGTCATTCTCGTACACGCTGAAGAGCCCCAACGCCGACGCCGAGATCTCCACCGAATCCAGCGCATACGTGAGCCCCACGCCCACGATCGGGACGAACGTCCCCGTCCCGAGCTGGGTATGCTCGTGCCATTTCCCCGCCGCGCCGAGCCGATACGGATCCGGCTCCGTTCGCCCCAAAGGAAACGACAGGCCGAGCCGCGCCGCCGACGAGAGCTTGCCGACGCTGCCTGAAAAACGCGCAAGGAGCCACGGATCTCCGGGCCCCACGATCGTCCGATCGTGGTGGTGAATGTCGTCGGGGACGAGCTTCGGCGTGCCGTCGATCTCCGAATACGTGGGCGTCGTATTCACGACGCGCAGCAGCAAACGCGCCTCGGCCGCGAGCCACGGCGTGATCTGGTACGACACGTCCGCCGTCACGTCCGTCATCCACAACGCCACGTGGTGGTGGTACGGCACGGGCGGCGGCGTCTCGGCGCACGCGGGCCCGAGATCGGGACACTCCGCGAGATGCCCCGCCGAACCGGCGAGCCCGGACGCACCCAGGCGCACTTCGAGCCGCCCGGGCTCGAACGCGCGCACTTCGGACCCGCCGACCGGCAGGTTCGGGTTGCTTCAGGCGCCTCAGGCTTCGGCGTAGCTCACGACGGGCCACGCCACGGCGAGCGTGACCACGGCGAGCGCAAGGAACCTCATCGGCGGACCTCCACGGACGGCCCGCACCCTACCCGAGCCCCTCCGCTCAGGGAAGCGCTGCGTAATAAGGTGTTGCGTGCGTCACGGGTGCAGGACGGCCGGACAGGGATCGGGTGGGGCGGAGCACTCGGATTGCGGACCATCCCGACAAGGAAAACGGAAGCGGCAATGGTACGACAGTAGAGGCCATGTCGGTCCCAACCTTTCGAATCGTTCTCTTCGTGAACATCTCCTTTCCGCACCCCCACCAGGGCGGCGAGGTGGGCCCTCACGCGCCGCTCGGCCGACGCGCCATGCCGCGCGTCGACGTCCGCCTCTCCGTCGAGGGCTTCTTGCCGTGGCTCTCGAGCAGGCTCATGACCTCGTCGTCCTCGATGGCGCGGAAATCCTCGTAATACTGGCCCACCGCATAAAGGTTCGGATCCTCGATCAGGCAAACCACGAGATCCGCCTCGCCGCGCAACATGTCGGCCCGCTCCGGCGAGGCCACCGGCGCCGCCAGCACGACCGTCGTCGCGCCCGCGGCCCGCGCCGCCCGGAGCGCCGCCATCGCCGTCGCGCCCGTCGCGATGCCGTCGTCCACCACGATGACCGGACGCCCGGCGAGCGAGGGCCCGTGTCCGCCGAAGAGCGCCTCCCGCCGCCGCGCCTCTTCCGATTGAAACATTCGCTCGGCTTCGAGGTACTCCGCGTCCACGCCGAGCACCCGGAGCGCGCGCGGCTCGACCCAGACCGAGCCGTCGGAGGCGACCGCGCCAATCGCGAGCTCGGGCTGGCGCGGCGCGCGGAGCTTGCGCGCCACGATCACGCCGAGCTCGCCCCCGAGCGCCTCGGCCACGGGCGCCGCGACGACCACGCCGCCGCGCGGAATGCCGAGCACCACCGCGCCGTCGAGCCCACCGATGCCCCGCATGTGCTGCCCGAGCAGCTCGCCCGCCTCTTCCCGGTCCTTCCACATCATGACGCCCCTCCCCGCCCTCGAACACATCGTCCTCGGAGGCCCCCCCTGTCAGTGGGCGGTCAACGTTTGGGGGCTTCGCTCGCCAAGCGAGCTGCGCCCCCAAGCCTTGGTTGACGTTTGGGGGCTTCGCTCGCCAAGCGAGCTGCGCCCCCAAGCCTTGGTTGACGTTTGGGGGCTTCGCTCGCCAAGCGAGCTGCGCCCCCAAGCCCCCGATACGTTTCGCCCTTTTCCAACCGTCACCTGGCCCCTATGCTGCGCCGCGATGAGCCACCCCGCATCGGACCCCATTGCTGCGTTCCGCGAGGCGTTCGCCCGCGCGGAGGAACGCGAGGATCACGACCCCACGGCCATGACCCTCGCCACCATCGACGAGAACGGCCGTCCCTCGGCGCGCATGGTGCTCCTCAAGGGCGTGGACGAGCGCGGCTTTTCTTTTTATACGAACCTGGAGAGCCGCAAAGGCCGAGCGCTCGCGAAAAACCCCTACGCCGCGCTCTGCATGCACTGGCCGAAGGCCGCCGAGCAGATCCGGGTCGAGGGCCGCGTCGAGCTCGTCTCGACCGAGGAAGCGGACGCCTACTTCGCCTCGCGCGTGCGCGGCAGCCAGATCGGAGCCTGGGCCTCCGAGCAGAGCCGTCCGCTCGAATCGCGCGAGGAGCTCGAAGCGCGCGTCGCCGAGCTGACCACGCGCTTCGAGGGTGGCCCCGTCCCGCGGCCGCCGCACTGGAGCGGGTATCGCGTGGTCCCCGACCGGATCGAATTCTGGTTTGGCAAGGACAGCCGCCTGCACGACCGCTTCGCCTACGTCCGCGAAGGCGAGGGGTGGCGCTGCGAGCGGCTCCAGCCCTGAGGCCTCATTTCACCTTCCCGGTCGCGACGCCGATCCCCACCTCCAGCACCTCGTCGCGCCCCTCGCGCACGCCCTTCACCGTCCTCGCCGCGGGGATCGCCGGCTGCACGCCCACGCCGTGGAAACGTGTGCCGTCATAACGCTCGACCCGCATTCCGGTCCAGGTGATCACGAGCCCGCCGGGCACGGCGAGCGTGTTGACAACGCCATTCGTGCCCGCCGTCGATGAACCGACGATCTTGCCGAGTTTGTCATGCTCGACCATGCTGAGCCACGTCTCGGCCTGGCCCACGGCGCGCTCGTCCGTCAGGAAGACGATCCGGCCGCCGAACCGCGGCGCCTTTGGCTCGACGTACCACCGCGTCTCGTCGAACGTGAACCCTTGGCTGTTTGGCCGGACGACCCGCGGGATCTTCCATAGCGGGCTCGCGATCGGCTTCGACGCGAGGTGACCGAGCGCCTCGAAATCGAGCTTGGGCTCCCCGCGCAGATCGAAGATCACGCCCCGCGCCTTCGCCAGCGTGGGCAGGGCCGCGTCGAATTGCGTCGGCGTCACCCGTTCGAGATCCACGTACGAGACCCCCGGCGCGACCTCGGCGACAGGCTCCGGCCTCTTCTCCTGCAGCAATCGATCCTCCGCGCCGAGCGAGCGCGCGAGGCGCGCGGTCACGGGCTCGCCCGTCTCGTGCTTCAGGCGCACCGTCGCGACCTCGTCCTTTTTCCCTACGCGTAGCGACGCCGTCGCGACGCGCCTCCTCCACGCCGGCGTCGCGCCCGACGTCCGCGGCTCGAACACCGCCATCCACGCGTCGACCGGCTTGTTGTCGATCGCGAGCACGACATCCCCCGGACGAACCTCGGCGCCCGCGCTCGGGTGCACGTTCGTCACGACGAGCTGGCCTTCGACCCAGGTAAAATTCAGCGGCAAAAACCCGCGCGTCGACGCTTCGGGAAGCGGCGGCCCCGCGGGCTGCTTCAGCATCCGCACCACACGTCCCTGCCCGTCGTGGAGCTGCGTGATCATACGCTCCATCGCCGCCACCATGCCCTGCTCGTCGAGGGCCGTGGCCGCATCGGACAAGCTCTTCCGCAGCACGGCGGGCCAGTCCGTCTCCACGACGTCGAAGTAGGGATAAAAATGGGAAAGGACGCCCCACGCCATGACGACGTCGGCGAGGCGAGTCTCCCGGTCCATCAGCGAATACACGAGCGTCGGGGGAATGCCGCCCGGCGGCGGCTCGGCCGGCGCGGCGCTTCCATGCGGCAACGTCCCGCGCTCGTCGGCATAAAGCGTGCGCGGCAATTTGCACGAGACCCCCCCGCCAAGCTCGACCTCGTCGACCTCACGCGGGAGCGCGAGCCTCGGGAAAGGCGAATCCGCGTCGCTCATGCGAACGCTTTTGTAGACCGGCACTCCCATCCGCAGATCGACCCCGTCGTGCCGCCACGCGACGATCTTCAGCTTCGCGCCGTCCTTCGGGGGCAGGATCGCCTCGGGCAGGTCTTGCCGCAGGCCCGACGGGAACACGCGGAGCGTCGGCGCCACGGGGGCGAAGATGTCCCCGAGGGTCTGCGCGAGCTCCTCGGCGGACGTCGCCCCTTCGACGCGTTTTGCGCCGTCCACGGCGATCACGTTCCAATCGGCCCGCGCGGCCTCGTCGCTCGGGTGGAAAAAACGCACGGCCATGTAGAGCTGCGTGAATGCGACGACGTTCTCGAGCGCGCGACCCGCGAGCGGGCGGGAAGGATCGACCCGCGGCGCCGCCCTGGGCAGAGCGACCGGGGAGAAAGGCAGCGGGGCTGGCATGGGCTCCGGCGGCGGGACGTTGCCACAGGCGAGGAGCACCCAAGGGAGCATGAGGCGAGCAGCCTGGGACGCGCGCAAAAGAGCCCTCCGAGCCACGAGATCGAGCGTCCGGATCTTGCCCAAGCGCGCCTCGTTCGCCAAGAAGAAGTGTCAGAAACCAGGGGCAGCCGCCGTTGTCCGGAAAGGCAGGAGCCCACCATGAAGATCGAGCGGATCGAGCTCTATTACGTCAAGATCCCGCTCTCCGGCGACCGGCCGGGGTTCTTCGACGATCGGGTCGTCTTCGAACCGAACTGGATCCCCGGCTACCACCAGATCGACCTGCGCTTGTACCTCCTGCGCCTCGTGACCGACGCGGGGATCGACGGCGTCGCGGCGATCCCCGCGATGGGCCGCGAGCGCGAGTCGCTCGGCGCCTTGCTCGGCGCCTACCTGCTCGGATTGAACCCGCTCGATATGCGGCTCGTGAACCAGCGCATCGAGGAGTTCTCGATCCTCGGCATGCGCAATGGATGGATCGACGCGGCGTTCTGGGATCTCGTCGGCAAGATTCGTCGTGAGCCCTTGTGGAAGGTCCTCGGCGGCGAGGGCGGCTTCGCCGTCCCGTACGCCTCGCTCGGCTCGAACCACGACCACGACCCGCGCCTCGTGGCCGAGCTCGTCACGGAGCGCCGCAACGAGGGGTTTGCCGGCGTCAAGATCCGCGTGAAGAGCGACGAGCTCGCGCGGATGGTCGACGTCGTCGCGGCCGCGCGCGAGGCGGCGGGGGATTCGATGGAGCTCATGGTCGACGCCAATCTCGGCTGGCCTACGGAGCTCGTCGAAAAGAGCCCGCGCTGGGACGAGGATTTCGCCGCGCGCTTCGCCGAGGCGATCACGCCGTATCGGCCGTCGTGGCTCGAAGAGCCGCTCCACCGGGCCGATCACGAGGGGCTCGCGCGGCTCCGCGCGCGCTCGAAGATCCCGATCGCGGGCGGCGAGGTCACGCCCTCGTGGCGTGAATTCCGGTCGATGCTCGACGCCGGGAGCCTCGACATCTACCAGCCCGACGCGGTGCTCGCGGGCGGCACGTATGCGGGCGGCGTGAGCGTCGTCCGCTGGCTCGTGCGCGAGATCCGCCGGCGCAACGCCGCGCGTGGGCCGGAGACGCGGCCGCTCCGATATTCCCCGCATACGTGGACGAACGGCCTCGGCTTCGCGGTGAACCTCCACCTCTTTGGCCTGCTCCCGCAGGCGGAGCGAGGCCTCCTCGAGTTGCCGCACGACCTCCACTGGCAGATGCCGCAATGGGCGCGGTTCCTTCGTAATGGCTTCGCGCGGGACGCCGAGGGCCGCATCCGGATCCCGGACGAGCCGGGGCTCGGCGTCGAGATCGACTGGGAGGTGATCGCGCGCTTCGGCAAGCGGATCGACGTCGTCACGAAAGCGAGCCTCGCGGCCTGGACCGTGCTCGATCACGGCTGGCGCGAGGCGGTGTATCTGCGCAACAAGAAACGCGAGGTCGAGGACCGCAGCGCGCTCGCCGAGTTCGAGCTTCCCGAGCCGCCCTTCTGAGGTAGCATCGCGCGCGGAGGTCTTCATGAGACGTTTGCTCTTGGCTTCGATTCCCGCGCTTTCCCTCACCGTGCTCGCCGCCTGCGACAGCGGCGAGACCTCGAATACGTCGGCAAACACCGGCGGCGGAGGCGCGGGCGCCACCGGCGGCATGGGCAGCACCGGCGGCAGCGGCGGCATGGGCAGCACCGGCGGGCCCGGCGGCAGCGGCGGCATCGGTGGGTCCGGTGGCGACGGTGGGATCGGCGGTTCCGGCGGCATCGGTGGTTCCGGTGGGTCCGGCGGCATCGGTGGCGCGGGCGGCAACGGTGGAATGGGCGGCTCCGGCGGCGCGGGGGGAATCGGCGGCTCCGGCGGGATGGGCGGCTCCGGTGGCTCCGGCGGCGACGGCGGCAGCGGCGGTGGAATGCCCCCGGTGAAGCCGCCCGTGAGCCCCTACATCGTCGTCGATCAATTCGGCTACTTGCCGGCTGGGCAGAAAGTTGCGGTCGTCCGGGATCCTCAAAATGGATTCGACGCCGCGGAGTCGTTCTCGCCCGGGGGCACGTACGCGCTCGTGAACGCGCAGACGGGCGCGCAGGTCCTCACGGGCGCCCCGGCGGCGTGGAAGAATGGAATGGTCGACGCCTCCTCGGGGGATCGGGCCTGGCATTTCGATTTCTCGTCCGTGCAGGCCACGGGCACCTATTACGTGCACGACACGGGCAACGACCGGCGCTCCCACGAGTTCCGGATCGCGACGAACGTCTACCGGGACGTGCTGAAGGCCGCGGTGCGCACGTTCTTCTACCAGCGCGCCGGGGTCGCGAAGTCGGCAGCGCACGCGGGCGCGGGCTGGGCCGACGGCGCGAGCCACGTGGGCCCGGGGCAGGACAAGAACGCCCGGCGTTACAATGCGCCGAACGACGCGTCGACGGAGCGGGATCTCTCCGGCGGCTGGTACGACGCGGGTGATTACAACAAGTACACGAACTGGCACGCGCGGTACGTGACGAGCCTGCTCATGGCCTACGACGAGTCGAAGGCCGCGTTCGCCGACGATTACGGCATCCCCGAGTCGGGCAACGGCGTCCCCGACGTGGTGGACGAGGCGAAGTTCGGCATGGACTGGCTCATCAAGATGCAAAACGCGAACGGCTCCGTGCTGAGCATCGTGGGCCTCGCGCACGCGAGCCCGCCCTCCGCGGCGACGGAGCCGAGCCGGTACGGCCTCGCGAGCACCTCGGCCACGCTGAGCGCGGCCGCGGCCTTCGCGTATGGCTCGATCGTCTTCCGCTCGCTCGGCGGCGCGTTCACGGCCTACGCCGACGACCTCGTCGCGCGGGCCGAGAATGCCTGGACCTGGGCGAACGCGAACCCGAGCGTGACGTTCTCCAACAACGACGGCTCGAACGGCTCGCAGGGCCTCGGCGCGGGGCAACAGGAGACGGACGATTACGGACGGCTGAGCAAGAAGATCGAGGCCGCCGCGTACCTCTTCCACGCGACCGGCAAGGCGACCTACCGCCAGTTCTTCGATTCGAATTACGCGCAGATCCACCTGCTCCAGTGGAACTTCGCCTACCCGTTCGAGGCCGAGCAGCAGGACGCGCTGCTTTATTACACGAAGGTGCAGGGCGCCACGCAGGCCGTCGTGACCGCCATCCGGAACGCCTACAACGGCGCGATGAACGGAGCCGAAAACTTCGCGGCGATCAACGGCGAGGCCGACCCGTACCGCGCGTACCTGAAGGACTACGTGTGGGGCAGCAACGGGACGAAGTCGCACCAGGGCAACATGTACCAGGACATCCTCGTCTACGGGCTCGACCCCGCGAAGAACACGGCCGCGGAGCGGGCGGCGGCGCGCTACATCCATTACATCCACGGCACGAACCCGCTCGGGCTCGTGTACCTCTCGAACATGGGCGCCGTCGGCGCAGAACATAGCGCGAACGAGTTCTACCATTCGTGGTTCACGCACGGAAACGCGCAATGGGATCGCGTGGGCGTGTCGACGTACGGGCCGGCGCCGGGCTTCGTGGTGGGCGGCCCGAACCCGAGCTACGACTGGGATGGATGCTGCCCGAACAACTGCGGCAGCGCCCAGAACAACGCCGTCTGCTCGTCGGAGTCGGTCACGCCGCCGAAGGGGCAACCGGCGCAGAAGTCGTACAAGGACTTCAACACGAGCTGGCCGCTGAACTCGTGGTCCGTCACCGAGAACTCGAACGGCTACCAGGTGGCGTACATCCGGCTGCTGTCCAAGTTCGTGAAGTGATCCTCGCCTCTTGACGTCTCCCGCCCCCCGCGCGACGACGATCGCCGCACATGCGATCCGTCACCGAATACCTCTGGTACGAGACCAAGCAAAGGCGCGAGCTCATCAACATCACCGATCGCGTCGAGACGATCGTCTCCGGCAGCCGCATCGCCGAGGGCATGGTCCTCGTCAGCGCGATGCACATCACGGCCGGCGTCTTCGTGAACGATCACGAGCCCGGGCTCTGGGAGGACATCTGGTCGTGGCTGCAAACGCTCGCCCCGGCCGGCCCCGATTACAAGCACCACCGGACCGGCGAGGACAACGGCGACGCGCACCTCAAGTCGATCCTCGTCCACCACCAGGTGATCGTCCCCATCACGAAAGGAAAACTCGACCTCGGCCCCTGGCAGCAGATCTTTTACGCCGAGTTCGACGGCCAGCGTCGCAAGCGCCTGGTGGTCAAGGCCATGGGGGAATGACGTGACCGAGGGGACGAGGCGCCTCTTCATTGCCGTCGACCCTGGCGAGGCCTGCCACGCGCGCATCACCGGAGCCGTCGGCCAGGCGCGCGCGCACGCCCCGCGGGCGCGCTGGGTGCGGCCGGAGGGCATCCACGTGACGCTCGTCTTCCTCGGCGCGGTGGACGCATCCCTCGTCCCCGCGGTCGTGGCGAAGATGGAAGACGTCGCGGGCCGGCACGCGCCGCTCACGCTGCGATTCGAGGGCGCCGGCTGTTTCGGCGGGCGAAAGCCGCGGGTTTTGTGGATCTCCGTCGCGGGGGACGTGCCGGCGCTCGGGCTCGTGCAAAAGGAGCTCTCGGAGGCGCTCACGGAGGTCGGGTACGTCCCCGAGGAGCGCCTCTTTTCGCCGCACCTCACCCTGGCGCGCGCCGGCTTCGGCGGCACGGACGCGGGGCTCTGGGCGGCGGCGCGCTCGCTCGCGGCCGAGTCGTTCGGCGAGGTGGAGGTGCGGGAGCTCGTGCTGTACGAGAGCGTGCTTTCGGCGGCCGGCGCGCATTACGAGGCCGTCGCGCGATTGCCCCTCGGCGGGCTGCCTGCGCCGCTCCATTGACCTCGTCCTCCACGAGGACAGGTTGCAGGGAGAGAGGGCCAGCGCTGCTGGTGGCACGCCGCCATGACGGATCGGAAAAACGACCCGCCGTCGTCGAAATCGAAAAGGTGCCTTTGGGACGTCCTGTCCCGCTACGGTGTCGCCGTCGCCGTGACGGCGGGGACCGTGGCGCTCTGCCTGAGCTTGCAGGCCGTCATCGACACGCCTGCGCTCCTGCTCCTGCTCGTCCTCGCGGTGGCCGTCGCGGCGCACGGCGGCTTTGGCCCCGGGCTCGCCGCGACGGGAATGGCAGCCCTCGCCGGCATGCTCCTCCTCCGGCCGCTCGAAGGCCTCGCCGTCGCTTTGTTCGTCGCGGTCGGCCTCGTGCTCAGCACCCTCGGCGAATGCATCCACCGTTCCCTCGCGGCGACCCGCCGCGGGAACGCCGTCCTCGAGCGTCGGATCCAGGAACGCACGGCCGAGCTCGAATCCCTGTTCTTGCACGCGCCGGTGGGCTTCGCCTTTTTTGATCGGGAGGGTCGGTTTCTCCGCGTCAACGAGTGGCTCGCCGCGATCAATGGCCTGCCCGTCGAGGCCCACCTTGGCCGCCCCCCGCACGAGGTCCTGCCCCACATCACCGTCACCACGGCGCTGCGCGATGTCTTTCAGACGGGCGAGCCGATCGCGCACCTGGAGATCAGCGGCGAGACCCCGGCCCGGCCTGGCGAAACCAGGCATTGGATGGACGCGATCTTCCCGGTGCATGGGCCCGAGGGGACGGTCACCTCGGTCGGCGCCGTCATCCTGGAGGTCACCGAAATGAAGCGGGCCACCGAGCAGGCGCGGGCGCGGGCGCGCCAGCAGGCGGCCGTGGCCGCGCTCGGGCACATGGCGCTCGTGGAGAAGGACGTCCAGCGCATCATGAATCGTGCCGTCGAGCTCGTCGCCGAGACGCTCGAAATCGAGCTGTGCAAGGTCCTGGAATTGATACCCGGGGGGCAGCGGCTCCTGCTCCGCGCCGGCGTGGGGTGGGCGACGGGCCTCGTCGGGCACGCCACGGTCGGGGCCGACGATCAGTCCCAGGCAGGATATACGCTGCGATCGAACGTGCCCGTGATCGTGGAGGACCTCAGGACCGAGCCGCGCTTCCACGGTCCTCCGCTCTTGCACGATCACGGCGTCGTCAGCGGGATGAGCGTGACGATCGCCGGCGAGCAAGATCGACCTTATGGCGTGCTCGGCGCGCACACGCGGCGAAAGCGGTTGTTCACCCGCGACGACATCACCTTCCTCGAATCCATCGCGATCCTCCTGGCGGCCTCGCTGCGGCAAAGGCAGGTCGAGCGGGCCCTGCGCGAGGGCGAGGAGCGGTATCGCCTGCTCGTCGAGGGCGTGCGTGATTACGCGATTTACATGCTCGACCCCGAAGGCCACGTGCAGAGCTGGAATGCCGGCGCGGAGCGGCTCAAGGGATACACGGCCGCGGAGGTCATCGGCCGGCATTTCTCCCAGTTCTACCCCGCCGAGGACGTCGCCCAGGGCAAACCGGAGCGCTCGCTCATCCTGGCGGCGAGGCACGGGCGTTTCGAGGAGGAGGGGTTTCACGTTCGCAAGGACGGCTCGCGCTTCTGGGCGAACGTCGTGCTGACGGCCCTCTGGGACGAGACCGGCGCCCTCCGCGGATTCTCCAACATGACGCGCGACGTGACCGAACGAAAACAGGCCATCGAGGCGGCGCGGAACGCCGCGGCGCGCCTCCGGGCCATCGTGGACACCGCCGTCGACGGGCTCATCACCATCGACGACCACGGCACGATCGAGACCACGAATCCCGCGGCCGAACGAATGCTCGGCTACGGCACGAACGAGCTCGTCGGCCGGAACGTCAAGACGATCATGCCCGAGCCCTACCGGAGCGGGCACGACACGTACCTCGCGAATTACCTGCGCACGGGCGTACGAAAGATCATCGGCATTGGGCGCAAGGTGCGCGGGCGACGCAAGGACGGCTCGGAGTTCCCCCTGGAGCTCGCCGTCAGCGAGTTTTTCGTGGGCGAGCGGAGGCTCTTCGCGGGGATCATCCGCGACATCACGGAGCGGGCGGCGGCGGAGGCGGAGCGCGAATCGCTGCTCGGGAGCGAGCGGGCCGCGCGGAGCGAGGCCGAGCGGGCCAACCGCATGAAGGACGAATTTCTGGCCACGATGTCGCACGAGCTCCGCACGCCGCTCACCCCCATCCTCGGCTGGATCGAGCTGCTCCGCACCTCGCAGCAGGCGCCGCAGAACCTGGAAAAGGGTTTGTCGGTCATCGAGCGCAACGCGCGCCTGCAATTGCAGCTCATCTCGGACCTGCTCGACGTGAGCCGGATCGTCTCCGGCAAGCTGCGCCTCCACGTGCAGCGCGTCGATCTGCCGAAGGTGATCGACGCGGCCATCGAGTCCGTCCGTCACGCCGCGGAGGTGAAGGGCATCGCGATTCGAGCCGCGTACGAGCCGGCGGACACGACCGTGATGGGCGACCCGGATCGCCTGCAGCAGGTCGTGTGGAACCTGGTCGCGAACGCGATCAAATTCACGCCCAAGAAGGGCCGCGTGGACATCCGGTTATCCCGGACGAACGCCTATTTCCGGCTCGCGGTCACGGATACGGGACAGGGAATCGCGCCGGAGTTTCTGCCGCTCCTCTTTGATCGTTTCCGGCAAGCCGACTCATCCACGTCACGCCGCCATGGCGGGCTCGGCCTCGGGCTTTCCATCGTGAAGCACCTGGTCGAGCTTCACGGCGGGTGCGTGCACGCGGAGAGCGCGGGGCTCGGAAAAGGCGCGACGTTCGTGGTCGACCTCCCGACGATGCCCGCGGTCGCCCCCGGTCCCGAGCACGACACGCTCCCGCTGCTCTGGTCGAACCTCTCCCGCGCGCCCGTCGCCGATACGACGAGCCTCGAAGGCATTCGTGTCCTCGTCGTGGACGACGAGCCGGACGCGCGGGAGCTCGTCGAGCGATTGCTGGAGGATCGCCGGGCGAAGGTCATCACGGCGGCCTCGGCCTTCGAGGCCCTCGATCTGCTGAACAACCCGGAGAACGAGCCGGACGTGATGGTGAGCGACCTCGGAATGCCCGGGATGGATGGATTCGCGCTCATTCGAGAGGTGCGCGCGCGTGGCGCCGCGGGGCTCGGCGACCTGCCCGCCGTCGCCGTGACGGCCTTCGCGCGCCCCGAGGACAAGGCCCGCTCGCTCGAAGCCGGCTACGACGCGCACGTGACGAAGCCGATCGATCCGCTCGGATTCGTGGCGACGGTCGCGCAAGTGACGCGGCGCAAACGGGCGGTGTCGTAGCGTCGACGTGGTCGCTACGGCGTGGGCCTATTCGTCGACGACGCGGATCGGGATCCAGTCGAATTCGGTGACGCCGGCGCCCTGGAAGATGCGCCAGACCTTGGGGGTGACGAGGAACCAGGGGTACGGGAAGAGAGCGTCGCTCACGTCGCCGTTGAACCTCGGCTCGCCGAACCATTCCCAGGTGAGGTTGACATCCTGCATGTCGGCGAGGTCCACGGCGCGGTAGACGAGCCGGGTGGGCTGCTCGGCCGTGCCGGTCACGCCGCTTCGCCCGCACACGCAATGCTTGTGTCGGATGATGCCGGTCGAGCGAGGCGACATGGGAGGCAGGGTCTTCGCTGCGCATAATTGCCTCCAGGGAAGCTGGAGGCGCACCTGATTCTCGAACGCGGCGAAGACGCCCCGAAACGAGAGCCCCGTGATGCCGCTCGACGCGAGCTGCCCTGCCAACCGCTCCTCGACGATCAGGTCCCTGTAGGGCGTGGATGCGGCGCGGCGCCCCTCCAGCGCGCTCAGCTCCTCGCCATCGATGAGCAGCGCGGAGGTCTGCCGCGCGCCGGCTCCGCAGACCTTGCAGGCCCCCGTGACGTCGTACTTCGTACCCATCCGGGGGCCGCCGAATACCCGTAGTTGGGGTATCGGATCGATGAGGAGCAGGGGAGCAGTTTCCAGCTCGGCGCCGGTGAAGCGGTCCTTTCTGAACTCGAGCCATTCGATCCCGTGGGTCTGCAAAAGACCCATCAATTTGTGCAATCGTGCATCCGTGGCATCGAGCGTGACCCAGACGGGCAACTGTTGCAGCACGGGCTCTTCGGCGATGCTCGCGGTATCGGGACCGCAGCCTGTCGATTCAAGAATCGTATGCGGTCCACCCGGGAGTTCGCTGCCATCGAATCGAATACGGACCTCGGTTCTCATGATCTAGGTTGCTCCACAGGAAGTTCGACGTCTTCACTTCTTGATGAAGTAGGGCTCGATGGCGTCCAGCCAGTGGGGATACTTCTTATACACGCGTTTGTAGTAGCCCCAAAGTGCTTTGACATCCTGAGCTGTCGGCGTCAGCGCGCGCAGCTCGTTCGTGATTCTCTTGTGCTCTGCTTCCGTCAAGATCACCGCTGGTAACTTGCCAAAATCCTTTCCGAGTTGCCAATCGCGTGCCATCGCCTTTTCCAGGATGTGATGCGCCTGGTAGGATCCACCGAGCCCGTCGGTGAACTTCTTCATCACCTCGTACGCGCCGATAGCTCCGTTCTGCTCCAGCGCGGCCGCGATGTCCGCCCCGTACTGCTTCGCCAACAGCTCCGCCGTCTCCTTGGACAGCTCCTCGGCCCCCTGGAGGATGAGCGGCGCCTTCTTCGCGCAAGCCTCCTCCAGCTTCTTCGCGAACTTCTCGGCCTGCCCGACGAGCACCGCGGACGCGACCTGCGTGATCGTCGCCGCGGCCTGCACGATGGCGTTGTCGACGCCGTCCTCGTTATCGCCGCCGATGATGCCGAACCGCTTGCCGTCCTTCCGCGAGAGGTCGTGATTGAATTCGCCGTTCAGCATCGCCGAGGCGATCGTCAACTCGCGGACCATCCGCTCGATCGGCGTCAGGGCCTTGTTTTTGCCGGCCCCATCCCCTTTGCCCGTACACCCGTCCTTCGTCTGCTCGCACGGGACCACGCTCACGAGTGGTCGCCCCTGCCGATGCTGAAGCTCCGGCAATGCGCCGCCCCGATCCACCAGCGTGCAATGCGCGTCGACGCATTTCGGCGGGTGCACCTCGTCCCGCTTTGGCAAGACGCCCTGCGATGGCAAGAGCGGCTCGTTCGAAAGCACGCCCTCGGGTGGAGGCGGCGAGGACTTCGGTTTTTCCGGCGGACGCTCCGGCATCTTCTTCACGCCGGGTGGGAGGACGTTGGCTTGCTCGTCTTTTTGAATTGGCGGAGGCTTCGGGCCCTCGGATTCCTTGGCCGGCGCCGCCTCCTTTTTCTCTTCGGCCGGCACCTTCGCTGGTTCCGGACGCGGCGGCGGCGGGGGGCACTTCAGCTTGTTGTACGGGATCGGCAAGAGCCGGACGCTCTTGGGCGCCGCGTAAGGGTCATAGATGTAAATGGCGTGCCCCTGGGCCCTCTGCGTGAACTGCGCCCGATCGCGGGTGGTCCACACGCTCGCCGAGCCCAGCTCATAACTCCACTGGTTCACGCCGGGCGGCACGTCCGGCGGGATGACGCAGACGCGGAACGTGAGCGCATGCACGACGCTCGGCGCGCACAAGATGAAGAGGAGCAGCGGCAAACACCAGGCGAAGACACGACGAAGCATCGGCGGACCCCTCGGGAAGCACGCGCCCTCCCAGTGACTCCCGCGGCGGTGAGCGGGCCTGCGTTCTTCCCGTCGAGCCTTTTGCCATGGGCCCCGGAAGGAACACAACCCTTCCGCCGCCTGCACCCGCTCGCGCCGGATTTCGCCCTCGGAGGCCGGCAAATCACGGCATGAAAGCAGGTTTCCGCCTTCGGACGCGCGCAAATTCCGCGACGGTCTCCCGGTGCGTCCTTCGGACATGCTCGAACGATGCACAGGAGTGGTGTGCGTCACGTTTGGAAATGTCCGAACGATGCACAGGAGCCCCGGCGCGTCGTTCGGACGTGCGCGAGGGGCGCCGGTCGCGTCGGGCGCGACGATTTTCCGATTCCGAATGGCGTCGCGCTCATCCTGTACGGAGTCCGGAGGGGCGAGAGATGCGGTTTGGACGCTCCTGTGCATCGTTCGTGCATGCGCGAAGACGGGATCCGGTTCTCGGGGCAGAATTTGCCAGCGACAAAAGCGAGGTTTCGGCGTTTAGCCCTCGTTCCCCGCGCCCCCGCTCTCGCCGGCGCCCTTCTTGGCGCTGCGCTCGCGGCGCAAGAAAAACGACTCGACGAGCTTGCGTTGTGTAGACAACCATCCCGATCCGCGGGAATCCTCGATCTCGAAAGCGATCACGAGTTCGCGCTGGCCTGCGAGGTCATGAGTTCGCCGCCGCGCTGGGCGCTTGTCGTGTGGGTGGCGTGATCGATGGTCTGGCCGTGCGGACGCGGGGGCGCGTTTACTCGTCGCAGCGACGTTTCTCGCGTGAGGCGAGGGAGCGTCGCAGCGAGGACTTCTGGCGCCAGGAGTCGGCGTCGATGTCGATGGTGTGGCAGTGCTGGGCGAAGCGGTCGACGAGGGCGCCAAGGCAGGAGGCGTCCTTGAAGACCGTGCCCCATTGCTTGTAGGCGAGGTTGGTCGTCAGGATGATCGACTTCTGCTCGTGGCGACGGCTGACGATGTGGAAAAGCAAGTCGGCTGCACGGCTGTCGCAGGGTACGTAGCCGAGTTCGTCCAAGATTAAGATATCAGGTGATGTGTACCGGCGCAGCCTTCGCTCCGTCGCGGGTATCGATTCCTGGCGCATGAGGTCGGCCAGCGCTGCGGGGAGCGTGCGGAAGAGGACCGAGTAGCCACGCTCCAGGGCGCGCAGCCCGAGGTTTT
>NZ_SSMQ01000039.1 GCF_005144585.1 Polyangium fumosum
CCGCATGCCCGAACTCCTCCTGTGCCCACGCTTCCGCCGACGAGGCCACCTCTGCATCCAACATCTCCCTCGCTAAATGTCGTCAGAGGGGGGGAATGTACCGATCGGAGATGGGACCAATGCTCAGCCCCCCGCGGGGTCCGGGGCAGCGCCCCGGCGCGACGGCTCCCCAACGAAACCCATGCGATGGTAACTACGCATCGACCATCCCGACGGCGCTGATGCGCCCTGCCCCAGGAGACCCGCGCGAATGGCGCATCCGTATCGCCGAGACAGCAGTCCCCCCGAGACACCGATGCGACGCTCGGCGGAGGACCGGCTCGGCAAGCTTCGCTCGGTCCACCGCGCCACCCGGCGGGGCGTCGTTGTGCCCCTCGTGTTCGCCATGGGCCTGCTCGTTTTGGCCAGCTTCTTGGGCGCCACGGCGGACGGCTTGCGCGGGCTCCTCCTCTCGCTGCCTTTCAGCCTCGCTTGCTTCGCCTTGCTGGCCATCCCTGCCCTGCGCCGCCGGGGCCTCTGCATTGAGGTCCACGATGGCGGCCTTGTCGTCCTTCAGGGGCGTGCTCGTGCCGTCGTCGTCTTCGAGGACGTCGACGAGATCTGGCTCGTGCTCGACCGGCGCTCGTCGCCGGCTGGGGACATGGCGATCATCTGCGCGGTGCGGCTCGTCGAGCACGGCGGCGCTGAGCATACGGTTCCGCTCGATGTCGAGCTTGGGTACGAGATCACGCGGCACATCGTCCGTCACTGCTCCCTGCCGCTCGCGGCTGACGCGGAGCAGGCGCTGCGCGCGGGAGAGACGCTCACCTTCGGAAAGGTGCGTATCGACGCCGAGGCCATCCTCCTGGGCGAGAGCCGCGCGGCGTGGAAAGACCTGCGGCTCGTCCGGATGCAGCCCGGCAGGATTGCGTTCTTTCGAGGACAGACCTTGATTCCATGGCGCACGATCTCCCTCGACAAGGTCCCGCATCCCACCGTGTTCATGAGCCTCGTGCGCGCCTGCGCGACCCGAATCGAGGACGACGATCCCCTCGGCGCGTACACGAAATGACCCCATGACCCAATCTTGATTTCCCCGCCCTCCGCGGCTCTGTACCATGAGCGCCATGCGGGCGTTTTCCTTGGCTTGCTTCGCGGCGATCAGCGTCTCCGCCCTTGGGGCCTGCAAGGCCGTCGTCACCTCCGCATCCGGCTCGCCGGATGCCGGCGCCGGAGCGTCCGGCGGTTCCGGCCCGGCGCCTTGCCCCGCCGAAGGGTGCGATCCGCCCGTTCCGACGGCGTGCACGCCCGGCGAGAGCATTCCCTGTTACGACGGGCCCGCGGGCACGATCGGTGTCGGCCGCTGTCGCAGCGGGCTCGCCACCTGCGCTGCCGACGGCTCGGGATACGGCATCTGCGTGGGGCAGGTGCAGCCGCGCGCGGAGATCTGCGGCACCACGAGCGACGACGATTGCGACGGCGTCACGCTCCCGTGCACCGAAGTGCCCGCGTGGTTCCTCGCATTCGAGGGGAGCACGCAGACGTCCCAGCCGCTTCGCGTCACCTTCGATCGTGATGGCGACCTGCTCGTCGCCGCCTACTTCCCCGATCCGTCGATCCACGATTTTGCGTTGATCAAAGTCGACCCCTGGGGCACCGAGCTCGCGCGGCTCTCCCTCGGCAGCTTCGACCTGCGGTTCGCCGCCGCGCCCGACGGTGGGCTCGTGGTTGCGAGCAGCGACAACAACGGTTTCTCGGGCGAGCTCCGCATCCGTCGCTACGACGCCGCCTGGCAGCCCGTATTCGATCGGACCTTCTCGGCCGGGCCGGCGTGGCCCTCGGCGATCGACGTCGACGCCGAGGGCAACACCGTCCTCGCCGGCGCGTTCACCGGCTTCGTCCAATTCGGCGAGCTCTCGATCGGCCCCGCATACGGAAACACCCCGGACACGTTCGTCGCCTCGTTTGATCCCGCCGGCAACGTGCGCTGGGCCAAGCGCGTCATCGAAGGCGCGACCGGCGAGCCGCAGGGCATTCAGACCGTATCCATGGATGCGCTCGGGAACGCCGTGCTCGTGGGCGCCGGGTCGCCGAACGCCGTCGTCGATTTCGGGGCCGGCCCCGTGAGCGTCGCCGCAGGAGGCTTCGCCGACGTCCTTTTGGCCAAGCTCGATCCCGCCGGAGCCCCGCTCTGGGTCCAACGCTTCAACGGCAATCCAATGACGGACAACATCCGGGGACGGCTCGATGCGCAAGGCCATGTCTACATCGTCGGAAACACGGGGGATGGACTCGATTTCGGCGGCGGCCCCCTCGGCAGCCAGGGCGGGTTCGCGGCGGTCTTCGATCCGGCGGGGAACTACGTACGCAGCTTCGACGTGAACTCGAGCGGCGGATGGATCAACGATTTCGCCATCGATGCAGCAGGGAACATCGTTCTCGCGGCCGCCATGCACGGGGGCATGGGGACGTACGACGACCAAGCGCACCTGTCGCGCTGGAGCCCCGACGGCGAGCTGCTCACATCTCAGGACTTCGGCGACGCAGATGTGCAGGAAGCCGGCGGTCTCGTGCTGGACGCCGCCGGCAACCCCTCCTTCGTGGGTTACTCCTGCGGGACCATCGATGTCGGGACAGGCCCCCACCCCAACACGAGCACGGACACCTCCTGCAACGTCTTCCTGGCGCGGACCCTGATGCCCTGATCGAGCGCCAAAAAGCGTGGCCACCGGGCGCCGAACGCCCTGCCCCCCCGCAACATCACGATCGCTCCCCGCGGATGCCCTCCTGCAGCGCCGCAACCCGCCCCCCGTCCGCGCGGCCGCCGACCTCCGGCGCCGCGAACCCGCCACGCCCAGGCGCATCCCCCACCCTGCGGCGCCGCAAGCAGCCCTCCGCGCTCACCCACCGCCGATCGACAGCACCGCAGCTCGCAACCCCCACGCCGGAGGCGCCGACCTGCAGCGCCGCAAGTCCCGCTCCACGAGCCCGTTTCCCATCCTGCAGCGCCGCAGGTCCCCAAGCGCGCTCTGCTCCCTCCATCCTGCGGTGCTGCACGCGTCGCGCCGGGGCGCTGCCCCGGACCCCGCGGGGGCTGTCCGCCCCTCGACCCGGACCAGGCACGGCCTGGACCGAGGTGGGAGAACTGCGCGGAGCGCAGTTCTCCCCACGGGCCGGTGGCAAGACCATGGAGGTGGGTTCCAAGCCGGCGACGGGCACGCTGCCGGCTGAACCTGCGGCGCTGTGGCCTTGGTGGGCAGGGTCGCCTGTGGTCTTGCCACTGGCTGTTCGAGGAACTGCGCGGAGCGCAGTTCCTCGACCCCGGGTCCAGCGCCTCGCTGGTCCGGGTCCAGGGGTGGACAACCCCTGGTGGGGCCTGGGGCAACGCCCCAGCTCCGCGCCCCAGATAAGACCACTCCGGCCTCAAGCTGGCGGCTTGCAGAACACGCCGACGATGGTCCCGAGGTTGTTTCCGGGTTTGCATTCGGCGTATGCGCCGTCGTCGTTTGGGATGACGGTCACGTCTACCTTCTGTGATTCGATCGTGGGGGGCATGCTCCAGTTGCAGGAGACGAGCCGGCATTCGCCGGGCTCGAGGACTTCGGTCGTCTTTGCCTCGCAGACCTTCATTTGCCCGACGTAGAAGCCGACCGAGAGGCCTGCGCCGACGGGATCGGCGCCGCGGTTGCAGATGGGGGCTCCGATCTCTGCGCCCTGACCGCTGCATGCGAATTGTGCGCTTGCGCCTGCGGTGGGATCGCCTGTGGCCGCGCCGTTTGCGTTTCCCGGGACGTTCTGGCGGAAGTTGTTCAGCTTGGGGTCGTCCCAGTTGTTCGTCCAGGCGCTCGTCTTCGGGAGGGTCCCGTCTTCGTTGACGTGCGTCACGGCATAGGGGTGCTGGTTCCAGATCGTCCGCGAGCGGACCCATTTGTCGTTCGCGTCCGAGTACACGCGGATCCCGGAGACGCCGTGTGGGTGGCCGGCGCGGCACGTATTGCCCGTGCCGGGCGTGTCGGCGGGCGGGGGCGCGCAAAGGAAGCCCTCCTCGATGCAGGCGGCGTCGTCCTGGGCCGCGCAGCATTGCTTTGTCTCGGAGCACCGGCAGAACCCGGCGTCGCAGACGCCGGAGAGGCAATCGACTGCTTTCTCGCAGCGGACGCCCGGGAACTGCGGGTCGACGCCGTTCGCGTCGAGCGTCTGGCATGGGATGCCCGTCCCGTCGGGCGAGCAGGCTTTGTTCGAGGGCGTGACGAGATCTGCGCGGAAGTTGCCGTCGACGTCGGCGATGATGGGGTTTTCGTACCAGGTGCACGACGAGCGGTACTGGCTGAAGAGGACGTCGCCCGTGTCCCCGTCGTACACGCGGACGAAACATTCGTCGCCGTAGACGACCTCGCTCGACCCGTCGGCCTCGAAATCGAAGACGCTCGAGCCTGTGACGTTCGACGAGAGGTCCTGCGTGGAGCGCGACCAGAGGATGTACTGGCCCGCGGGGCACGTGCCGCCCGTGTAGTCGCAGCGACCGAGGCTGCATTGCCCGCCCGGCCGCGGGGACGCGCCGCAATCGAGATCGTAGATCGTGTAAAACGCCTGCCCGGCGACCGCCACCTCGGGGAGCCCATCGCCGTCGAAATCGCTGACCGTGGGGGGACCGCCGCCGCCATTCCCGGGGACGGCCACGGGCGGCTGCGCGAGCGTGCCGTCGATCGCGTAGATCATCACCAGGTTCGACCGCACGACCACGATCTCGGGATTTTTCGCGGGAATGCCCTCGCCGCCGTAGGCGCCGAAGTCGGCGATGGCCACGTGCCCCGGCGCCGAGGACGAGAGGCCTGGGAAGTAGGTCTCCGGGACCCACGCGCCGCCGGCCCATTCCCAGATGAAATGGCCGTTCGTGAACTCGATGTTCGGGTCCTGATCGAGGTTCGCCACCACGGAGAAGAGGCCCGCGGAGTAACTCGAATAGAGGGGCGGGGCGCCCGACGCGAGCGAGCCGTCGGCGCGGAGGACGGCGCCCTCGCGCAGGATCTCGGGCTTGCCGTCGTCGTCGATGTCGTGGATGGCGGGCCCGGCCCAGCCCACGGGACAGCGATGCTGGTTGAAATCGCAGGGGCCCCCCGGGATGCCGGCCTGATAAGGAGCCTTCCAGAACAATCCCCAGGCGCCGGACTTTTTCGTGAACGCGAGCGTCGAGCCGTCCGCCCCGTACGCGACGATCTCGGCCACGCCGTCGCCGTCGAGATCACCCGACGCGAGCGAGGACGACGAGACGACCCAATCCGCCACGCCGTCGCCGTCCACGTCGGTGCCGCCGAGGTTCGCCTCGAGCGAACAGTCCTTGCCGCTGAGCACGCGGATCACACCTTGATCCTCGGTGTAATTCGCGATCACGGTCGGCGTGAACGCCGCGACGATGCTCGGCGGGCCCGCGGCCGCGGGCTTGTGGAAGTTCGTCACGATCGGCGTGCCCTGCACGTCGACGTGGCCCGGGAACGGATCGCCGTCGGGCGCCGTGCTGAACTCGCATTTGACGCGCGGCGAAAACTGGCCGGCGGCGATGACGTTGATGCACGTCGGATCCTTCGGCGGCGACGCGCTCTCCCACGGCACGCATTGCTTGAGCATGGGCTCGCAATACGTGTCGTTCTTGCAATCCGCGTCGTTCGTGCAGCCGGTCACCGGCACGCAGACGCCGTGCGAGCAGACCTGCGTCGTCGACTCGCACGTCGGGTCACACGTCCCCGGAAACCCGCCGCCCTGCGCCGAGCCGACGGTGAACGTCCCGCCATCCCCGCCCTGCCCGCCCGAGCCCGGGCCCCCCGTCGCCCCCGAGCCGCCCCCGCCCGTATTCGAGCCGTCGCCGCACCCCTCCGCCAGCGCAGACAGGGCGAGCGCGAAAAGGCCCGCCGCGGCGAGCCAGCGACCTTGTACCGATCTCCTTCTCATTCGTTCCCTCCTCGGGAGCATTCGTGGGAGGGAGAGAATACCGGAATCGGCTCAATAATAATACACTTGTACCACGTGCAGCGCGACGAGCACGGGCAGCGGCCAGAACACGATGAGGTGCGCGCGCGAGGAGAGGAGACGCCGATCACGCGCCTTCACCGCGCCCCATCGATTCGAGATCGACGTCACCACGCCCGCGATCGCGCCGAGCACGCACACGGCGAGGAAATCAATCGAGAGCACCAGATTCAGGTGATGGCCGAGCCGGAGGCCCGTGTGGACGACGAGCGCGAAGATCGTCGAGGCGCCGATCACCCCGTGGATCGCCCGGAACATGGGCACGTCGAGCCACGTGAATTTCCTCCAGCGCTTTCGTAGCGAAAGCACGAGGCTCACGACGCAGAGCCCGAGCAGCACGTAGCCGGACACCTGCTTGAACGTGTCGTCCGTGAGCATGCGCGCAGGGCCGAGCCGGCCCGCGATCGTCGTCGGCACCGGGATCGGCCGCGACGCGACCGCCACGGCCGACAGGAGGAACGCGCCGATCGACGCCACGAGCAGCGGCCGGATCCCCGGCTCGGGCGGCACCGACTCCTTGCCGCGCGACACGACCGACGTGCCGGCCGCGGCCTTCTGCTGCTCGGCGGGCGGGAGCATGCCGACCCGCTTGGGCGGCACCCAGCTCCGACGCGCCTGCACGTAGCCGTAATCGTAGACGCCCTCGTCGAGCGACCGGAACGCGGCCTCCGCCTCCTCGGCGTACTCGTCCTCCGCGTCGTCTTCCTCGACCCCGTCGTTGATCGCGGGATCCTCGAAGAACGCCGGGAGCGGCGGCAGCGGCGTGATCTGCAGGTCCTCGACCGCGCGCGCCGGCTCCTCGGAGAGCAGCGCCGGCGCGCGATCAGACGAAAGGCCGACCTCGGCCTCGTCCTCGGGGAGCGCGGGCGGCGCGAGCGCGCGGATCGCCGCTTCGAGGCCCTCGGCGTACGCGGAGGGCGTGGGCGGGCGGGAGGACGGGCGCGGCTTGAGCCCGGCGGACGGGCGCGAGGCGGGCGGGCGCGACGATGGCATGCGCCGGCTGCTCGGCGCGCTGCCGTCGGAGGTCTCGCGGAACGTGGGCTCGGGCGCGAACGCAGCCGCCGCCTCGGCGCCGAAGTCCGCGAGCCCGGGCGCGATCTCCATGAGCGGCAGGGTCTTCCGTCGCACGCGGCCGCCGCTCGACGGCGGGCTGCCCGGCATCACGATGTTCATCACGGTCGACGAGCGCGGCACCGCGCCTGGGAACGTGGGCCTGCGCTGCGAGACCGGCGCGGGCGTCATCGTGCGGCGCGACGTGGGCGCCCGATCCTTGCGCAACGCCGGGCGCTCGCCCATCCGCACGGACGCCGCGGGCACCGCGACGGGGAGCGCGCCGTTCTCGTCCACGCCGAGCAGCTCCGCGATGAGCGGCTTGCACGAGCCGCAGACCGTGCCTGCGCCCGTCTTGCTGCAGAGCGCCTCGACCGACCCGCAGCCCTCGACGATCGCCAGGCTGAGCGCGCCGCGCGTGACGCGCATGCAGCCGCAGACGACCGCCTCGTCCGCCCACTCGGTGACCTTCTTCGACTCCTCCTTCGCGAAGAGGTTGCCCGTCGAGCGGAAGCGCCGCATGTCGAAGAACGACATCGGCACGGGCGAGGTGAGCGCGTCGCGGATGCGATCGAGGTTCTCCCAGTCGCCCACGGTGACCGCGCCGATGAGCTTTCCTTGGCGCGTCACGAGCTTGCGGTAGACGCCGCCGGTCGTGTAGCGCAGCGCCGACGAGAGCGGCTTCGTGTCGCCGTCGTACTCGCCGAGCGCGGCGACCGTGACGCCGAGCAGCTTGAGCTTCGCGGACTGATCGGCCCCCTTGAACTCCGCGTTCTCGCCGAGCAGGTTCGCCACCAGGACGGTGACCATCTGGTAGCCGGGCGCGACGAGGCCGTACGTGATGCCGCCGTGGGACGCGCACTCGCCGATCGCGAAGATCTGCTCGTCCGACGTCTGCAGCCGATCGTCGACGAGGATCCCGCCGTTCGCCGCGCACGTGATGCCCGCGGCCTTCGCGATGTCGCCGCGCGGGCGGATGCCGGTGGACACGATGATCATGTCGACGGCGAGGATCTTCCCGTCCTCGAACTCCATCACGAGCCGCTCGGTCTCGTCTTCGAGCCCCTCGTCCTCGGGCTCGTCCGCGACCTCCTTCGGCTCGTCGGCTTCCTCCAGAGGGTCGTCGTCGACGGGCGGGGCGAAGCGGTACGGGCCGGCGTTGCCGGGGGCGAGCTCGCCGGGCGTCAGCGACATGAGCGTCTTGCGCGCCTGCCGCTTCGCTTGCCTCTCGGCCTCTTGCTCGGCCTTCTTCTTCGCCGCGAGGTGCTCCTTCGTGGAGAGCACGCTCTTGATCTTCTTGCCGACCTGGATCTTGACGCCGAGCTCTTCGATCTTCTCCTTGAGCACCACGGCGCCCTGCGCGTCGAGCTGCCGCGGCATGAGGCCGGGCGCGACCTCGATGACCTGCACCTCGATCGGGTGCAGCCTCCGCCCGAGGTCGTAGATCGCCTTCGCCGCTTCGAGGCCGAGCAAGCCGCCGCCGATCACGGCGACGCGCAGCGACCCCTCGACGTGCGCCTCGATGTTGTAGACGTCGTCGAAGGTCCGGTAGACGAAGACGCCCCGGCGGAGCCGCTTCGATCCGTCCTCGGCCTTGATGTGCATGCCCTCGATGGGCGGCACGAAGGGCTCGGAGCCCGTGGCGAAGACGAGGCGGTTGTAGGGGACGCGACGGCCCGAGTACGACTCGACGAAGCTGTGCTCGCGATCGACGTAGACGATCGGATCGTCGAGGTAGAGGTCGATGCCGTGCGACTCGTACCAGTCCTCTTCCGCGAGGATCAGGCTCTCGCCGTCGCGGCCGCCGAAGATGTCGGTGAGGTGCACGCGGTCGTAGGCGGGGAAGCGCTCCTCGCCGAAGACCACGATGCGAATCGACTGGTTGACCCCGTTCTCGACGAGCTTCTGGCAGAGCCGATAGCTCACCATCCCATTGCCGATGATGACCAGCGTCTGCCGGTCGTCATCGACAAGAGGCTCGTCGGCATCGGGGAACCCCCCTGCCTTTCCGTCGTACGTGCCCCCCAATCCGGACGTCACCGGCCTCGGTTCTACACCAGGCTCGGGGCGGCGGGCACCTTCTCGACGGCTCGGCCGGAAGGGCCCGCAAAATTCGAGCGCTCGGCGTCACGCACCCCACGTGTCCGACGAACCACCACGGGCCCTTCGCACCCGACAGGCCCTTCACGCCCGACGGGCCCGCGCGCTCAGTCGCGCCAGCGCGTCACCCGCTTGACGAGGTCGGGCATCCCGAGCTCCGCGCAGAGCGCCCGGAGCTCCGGCCTCGCCCCCCGGTACGCGAGGTCCTCGAAGCCCTCGGTCAACGGGACGTCGGTCCGGAGCGTGGCGAGCTGCTTGAAGAGGCGCGCCTCGTCTTCCCGGGCGGCGAGGGTCGCGGCGAGCTTCTCGGCGCCCCGCACCTTGAAGCCCCACGCGGAGGCCTCGCGTGGGATGCGCTCGATCGTGCCGAACACGGAGAGCACCGCGGCGGCCGACTTCTCCCCCCACCCGGGCAATCCGGGATATCCATCCGCCGCGTCCCCGACGAGCGCCAAGAAATCCGGGATGGAGGCGGGCGTCACGCCGAACTTCTTGGCCACCCCGTCCGCGTCGAGGACGGCGTTGTCGTTTTTCCGGTCGAGCATGACGACGCGGGTGCCGTCGACGCACTGCGCGAGATCCTTGTCGACCGAGGCAATCAGGACCTGCCCCGCCTCGTTCGAGAAGCGCGCGGCGGCCGCGGCGATCGCGTCGTCGGCCTCGAATTCGATCATGGGCCAGACCACGAGCCCGAGCGCGCGCATGGCGTCCTCGGCCAGGCCGAACTGCGAGGCGAGCTCCTCGGGCAGGCCGTCGCCGGTCTTGTATCCGGCGTACAGGTCGTTGCGGAACGAGCGAACGACGTGGTCCGTGGCACAAGCGATATGCGTCGCGTCCCGCGTGAGGACCATCAACGTCGAGAGCAGCCCGCGAACGGCGCCGACCTCGCGGCCGTCGGGAGCCTTGCGGGACGGCTGCGCGAAGTAGGCGCGGAAGAGCTCGTACGTCGCGTCCACGAGGTGGAGGCGCGGGCGGTCGGGTTCGGCTTGGCGCATGGATTTGGAATGGGGAATACGGGTCGGTGACGTCCGAAAGGGCGCGTATCCTACGGCGCCGAGCGCGGGCTGGGAAGACGTCGGTTTGCCCACTCGGGCGGGCCCTGAATCGCGGATACGAGCATTCCCGCAGCGCGCGCACGCGCCGCAGGAATCTCCAGCGTTTTCCGTGGTGTCGACCCGCCATTTTGCGCGCGGCGCGCGTGCGCGTCGACCTTTCCTTCGACCTTTGGCTCGTGCGTAGATGGCCTCCGGGGCGAAGCGCGCCTCGGGGGCGTGGGACGAATGGGTTCGATCGAGGCGCGGCACCCAGCCCGGAGCCGCGGACGAAAGCTCGCCGGGCTCGGCGTGGGCCTCGCCCTCGTGGCCGTCCTCTTCGGCGTCCGGCGAGGGTTCGAGGCGCTCCTCGGAGGCCACGCGCGGATCGTCGAGCTCGTCGTGGTCGCCGTGCTCCTCGGCGCGATCTGCGATCGATTCTGGAGCGCCCTCGCCCGCGCGCAGAGCCGCAACGCGGAGCTCACGCGCCGCGTCGACGAGCGGACACGCGCGCTCGAGCAGACCGAGGGCGCGCGCACGGCCGAGATCGAGTCGCTGCTCGCCCACGTCCCGTTCGCGTTCGCGTTCTTCGACCACGCGTGCCGCTACCTGCTCGTCAACCCGGCGCTCGCGCGGATGAATGGTTTGCCCACGAAGGAACACCACGGCCGCTCGATCCAGGAGGTCGTCCCGGAGTTCGTCCCGCTGGTGGAGCCGCTGCTCCACAAGGTCTTCGCGACGGGCGAGCGCCTCGAAAGCGTCGAGATCCGGGCCGCGTCCAAGGAGCGCCCCGAGGAGATGCGCGATTGGCTCCTCCACCTGTTCCCCGTGTTCGCGCCGGACGGCGCCGTCGCCTCGGCCGGCGCCTTGATCGTGGACATCACCGAGCGCAAGCGCGCCGATCGGATGGAGATGGAGGTCCGCGCGGCCCACGCGCGCGCCGAGCAGAGCCTGTCGAAGCTCGAAGCGATCCTCGGGAGCATGGCCGAAGCGGTGCTCGTGAGCGACGCGGCGGGCAACTTCGTCTCCCTCGACCCGTCCGCGCGAAACCTCTCCGACGGCGGGCTCCGCACGGACGGGCGGCACCTCTCCGCGGCCATCGGCATGAACCTGCGCGACTTCGTCGGCAAGACCACGCTCTCGACGCTCGACGGGCGCGAGCTGCCCCTCGAAGAGTGGCCCATCTCCAGGGCGATCCGAGGGGAGGTGTTCAGCGACGTGGATCTGCGCCTGCGTCGCGTGACGGGCGAGGAGATGCTCGTCCGCTACGCCGGCCGCGCCGTGCGCGACGCGCGAGGGAACGTCGAGCTCGGCGTCGTGACGATGCGCGACGTGACCCGCGAGCTGCGCGCCGCGGAGGAGCGCGAGGCGCTGCTCGCGAGCGAGCGCGCGGCCCGCGCCGAGGCCCAGCGCGCGAGCCGGCTCAAGGACGAGTTCCTGGCGACGGTCTCGCACGAGCTGCGCACGCCGCTCACGGCCATCGTGGGCTGGTCGCAGATCCTGCAAAAGCCCGACCCCGCCCCCGCGACGATGGCGCGTGGCCTCGAGGTCATCGACCGCAACACGCGGCTGCTGACGCAGCTCATCTCGGATTTGCTCGACGTCGGCCGCATCGTGAGCGGCAAGCTCAAGCTCGACGTGTCGTCCGTGGATCTCGAAGCCGTGATCGACGCGGCGCTCGAATCGGTGCGCCACGCGGCGGAGGCGAAGAGCATCACGCTCTCGCGATGCAAAGGCGCGCGCGACAGGACGTTGCTCGGCGATCCGGGGCGCATCCAGCAGATCGTGTGGAACCTCCTGTCGAACGCCATCAAGTTCACGCCACGCGGCGGGGTCGTCGAGGTCTCGTGCACGAGCCACGAGGCGCACGTGGAGATCGCGGTGAAGGACACGGGGCAAGGGATCCCGCCGGAGTTCTTGCCGCACGTCTTCGAGCGCTTCCGCCAGGCCGACGCCTCGGCCGCGCGCCAGCACGGAGGCCTCGGCCTCGGGCTCGCCATCGTCCGGCACCTCGCGGAGCTGCACGGAGGGCGCGTGCGCGCCGAGAGCGAAGGGCCGGGCAAAGGAGCGCGTTTCGTGGTGGATCTGCCCATCACGCCGCGCGCGGACGAGGCCGAGCCGAACGCGCCCACCACGCGGGTCTCGAGCCCCGAGAGCGCGCGGTCGTCCCTCGTGAGCGTGCACGATCTCTCGGGCGCGCGTGTGCTCGTGGTCGATGACGAGCCGGACACGCGCGAGCTCGTGCGACGCCTGCTCGAAGAGCACGGCGCCGAGGTCGTGTCCGCGGCGAGCGCGGAGGAGGCGCTCGCGCTCGTCACGGCGCGGCCCATCGACGTGCTCGTGAGTGATCTCGGCATGCCGGGCATGGATGGATTCGCTTTGATCCGCGAGGTTCGCAGCGGCCGCAGGCTCGACGCATCACGCCTGCCCGCCGTCGCGCTCACCGCGTTCGTGCGCCCCGAAGACCGGCGCCGGGCGCTCGCCTCGGGCTACCAGGCGCACATCGAGAAGCCGATCGATCCGATGGAGCTCATCGCGGCCGTGGGAGCCCTCTCCCTCGGCCGCAAAGGCGGCCTCAGCGAGCCGAAGGGCGCCTGAGGCGGCTCACTTCTCGACGAGGCTCTGGAGCCGCGCGAGCGCCGCGGGCTCGGCGCGGAGCACGAGGTGCGCGCCGGATTCGTCGTACGTCTCGGAGAGGACCTTCGCGTGCTCGTACACCTCGCTCACGAGGGCCTGCTTCGAGTACGGGACGATGAGCTCGCCGGGCACCATGAGCGCGTCGAAGAAGTCGATGAGGATCTGCCGCAGGCGCGTGATGTCCGCCGGATCCTTGGCCGACATCAGGATCGCCTCGGGGAACTCGCGCAGGAGGATCGTGCGGTCCTCCTCGGCGACCCGATCGACCTTGTTCAGCACGAGCTTGTAGGGCACGCCTTCCGCGCCGATCTCTTCGAGCGTCGAGCGCGTCACGTCGAGCTGGCTGCGGAACGTGGGGTCCGAGGCGTCCGCGACGTAGAGCAGGAGCGAGGCTTCGAGCGCCTCGTCGAGCGTCGAGCGGAACGAGGCCACGAGGTCGTGCGGCAGCTTCTTGATGAAGCCGACCGTGTCCGAGACGAGGATCCGGGGTTTGATCTCGGGGTGCAGCGCGCGCACCGTGGTGTCGAGCGTCGCGAAGAGCTTGTCCATCACGTACACGTCGCTGCCCGTGAGCGCGCGCATGAGCGACGACTTGCCCGCGTTCGTGTAGCCCACGAGCGCGACGCGGCGCGCGTTCTGCCGAAGCGCGCGGCGCGTGGCCTGTTCGCGCTGGATGCCATCAATCTCCCTGCGCAGTTCGGCGATGCGATCGCGGATCTTGCGCCGATCGAGCTCGAGCTGGCTCTCGCCCGCGCCGCGGCCGCGTTGCCGATCGCCGCCGCCGCTCGACTCCCGCATCCGCGGGGCGACGTAGTTGAGCCGCGCGATCTCCACCTCGAGCCGCGCCTCGCGGCTGCGCGCGTGACGGTGGAAAATCTCGATGATCACGCCGCTGCGATCGAGCACCTCGACGCCCGTGCACTTCTCCAGGTTGCGGAGCTGGCTCGGCGAGAGGTCGTGATCAACGACGACGAGCGTCGGCGTCTTGGACGCGTGCACGACGCCCGCGTCATCGCCCGTGTCCTCGTCGTCGCCCGGGGCGCTCTCCGGCGCCTCCTCGGGCTCGTCCTCGTCGTCGCGCTTCTGCCCGGGCTTCTTGAAGCGCATGCCGGCGGGGCCGGGCCCGCCCGTGATCTCGGCGAGCACGCGGAGCTTCCCTTCCCCGAGCACCGCGCCCTTCGAAACGTTCGAGCGGCGCTGCGACACCGTCGCGACGACGTCGTAGCCGAGCGTGTTCACGAGCCGCCCGAGCTCGGCCATATCGGCCTCGTGATCCACGTCGGCGACGGTTGCGAGCTGGACCGCGACGAGCACGGCGGCGGGACGATCAGTTCCGGTTTTGGACATAGAGGATGCGATTCGATCGAGGGAGCGGGCTCCCGCGCCCTCCTAGCACGGCGAGGGCAGGCGCGGAGGGCTTTGCAGGGGACGTTTCAACGCGAGGGGTGGCCGAGCTCGGCGGGATCCTGCTGGTAGAAGCCGCGCATCTGCTCGTAGAGCGCGGGGTGCTTGGCCCGGAGGGCGCGCGGCCGCTCGAAAAAGGCTTCCGTCACGACGGCGAAGAACTCGGCCGGGTTCTTCGCGCCGTAGGTATCGATGACCGTGCGGTCCCCCGACGCGACGTCCCGCAAGAGCCCCTCGTACGCCGCGCCGAGCACGCGCGCCCACGGCCCATACGCCGCGCGCCGCGAGAGCACGGGGGCGCCGTCGGCCGCGCCGTCCTCGGTGTCGAGCTGGTGCGCGAACTCATGCAGGACGACGTTGTGACCGTCGCGCACGTCGGCCGCGCCGTGGAGCACTGCGTCCCAGGCCAGCACGACCATGCCCCTGCCCCACGACTCGCCGAGCCTCGTCTCTTCGTCCTCGACGACGATGCCGCCCTCGACCGTCCGCGGACGTTTGTCGACATACGTGCTCGGATAGACCAGGACGACCTCGAGATCCGGGTAGACGTCGCTCTCGCGGTTGAGGAGCAGGACGCAGGCCTGGGCCGCGATCGTCACGCGGATCTCGTCGTCGACGTCGAGCCCGCGGCAGCCCTCGAATCGCTTCTCGTCGAGGAAAATCTGCACGAGGCCGCGGAGCTCGTCCTGGTCTTCGGGCGAGAGCCTACCGAAGTAGGGCACGTTCTCCGTGAGGATGACCTCCCACGCGGGCGGAAAGGGGCGCCCCCGGACAGCGTTGCGCCGTCGTTCCTTGAAGAAGCCGAGCATCAGCGAGGAGGATGCCATGATTTCGGGATCGGGAAGAACTTGAAATGGGCCATCTCGTGATATTCATGCTATGTTGAAGGGTCGAGACGTCCGGCGTTCGCCGGGCAGCGCGGAGGAATCCAATGGCTTATCGCCTCGTGCAGCGTGGAGAGGGAGAGCAGCGGCCGCTCCTCGTTCTTTATCTGGTGGGCGCGCACGTCGACGCCGATCTGCGGGCCGCCCTCGGGCCCGAGGCGAGCATCGCGGCGTACGACGATGCCACGGGCGAGCCATTGCCGCAGACGGTGGCGCGCGTCGCGGCCACCACGGGCGCGTCCGTCGGCGACGTCATCCTCGCGGGTTTCTCCGCGGGCTGTCAGGCCGTGCGCCGCGAGCTCATCGCGGGCCGTGATCCCTCGGGCGTGCTCGCGATCGACGGCACACACGGGGATCTGCCGCCGGCCGACTGGCAACTCGCGCCGTGGCGAGCGCTCGCCGAGCGGGCGCGGCGCAAGGAGCGGCTCTTCGTGGCGACGTGCACGCAAAATACGTACGTCGAGACGGATCTCCCGAAGGCGAAGCGGTACAGCGCGACCGTCTCCGTGCTGCGGCTCGCGTTGGGCTTCACGCTCGTGCCTTCAGCAGCGCCGGAAGGCGAGCACGACGGCGCGCTTCACGGCTACAGCTACGAGAGCGCACGGACAGACGCCGAAGCGCACATCCGGCAGCAACGCCTGGTGCTGCCCGACGTCCTGCGCCGCCACGTGCAGCCCTGGCTCGCCGCGCGGAAGACGGAGCTTCGGCCCGAGGAGCGCGCGATGGCGCAAGCCGCAGTCGCGCTCTCACTCGACCGCCTGGCGCGATCCGAAGGTTCGGGCCAGCAACACGAATCCGTGCCCCCGCCAAGCGCCTGAGCGATCCCGCAAGGGTCTCGTCTGGGAGCCGCTGCGCTGGGGCGTCGCCCCCGGCCCCAGGAGGGGGCTGTCCGCCCCCTCCACCCCGGACCAGCGCAAGCGCTGGACGCAGGGTCGATGAACTGCGCAATGCGCAGTTCATCGAACGAGCCGCGGCAAGGCGGGCAACGATCCTGTCAACCAGAACCGCGGCGCGTCCTGGTGTTGCTCGCGGTCACGCCGGAATGACGCGGGCGAAGGTCACGGCTTTTTGGCGTCGACCATGATTCGATCCTTCGGATCGAACTTCGATGAAAACGTCGAAACGACCACGGTCACGCCGGGCCCTTCGTGCACGTAGGAATGCACGGCGCCGCGGGGAATGACCTGCACATCGCCTGCCTTCACCACGCGCGATTGCCCCTCCACGGAGAAGGTTCCGCTGCCCTCCAGGATCACGACGAGCTCGTCGTGATCGGCATGGTAATGCAGCGGCACGGTCCCGCGGGTCTGGATCACGTTGACCGTGTGATCGGCATTCTCGAAGAGCGGGACGAGCTTGGTCTTCTCGTCCGGCCCGATCGGGTTTTTCTCGACGATCTCGCGGGCATTGCCCATAAAAAACGCATTTCGGTCCGCGTGCGGAGGCGCGGCCGCAGCGGCCGTACCCACGGGCGCCGCGGGGGCCGGCTCCGCGCACCGCTCCTGGGTGGATGCGCAGGCGGACAGGACGAACAGGGACGTCGCAGCGAGCAGGGCGATCGGGGTCATAGGGG
This sequence comes from Polyangium fumosum, assembly GCF_005144585.1. Lineage (GTDB taxonomy): Bacteria > Myxococcota_A > Polyangia > Polyangiales > Polyangiaceae > Polyangium > Polyangium fumosum. The sequence continues at coordinate 16,683 of NZ_SSMQ01000039.1, forward strand.
GAAACGGCGCGCGCATGGTGCGCCGAGCGTACCAAAAGGTCCCGGGCGGGGTCGAGCGCCCGGCAGACGTCAACGCCGCAGGCGTTCGAGCTCCGCGCGCATCCGGGCAAGCTCGAGCTCGAGGTTCCGGCGGGCCACACGCTCCGCGTCGAGCGTCTCCCGCGCCGCGAGCTCCGCCTCGCGTGCCTCCTCGGCCTTGCGCTCCGCGTTGCGCGCCGCCTCCTGCGCGGCCTCGGCCTCCGTCGGGAACAGCTCCTCCCCCTCGGCGTCCACGGCCAGGCGAAGCCGCATGGCATCACCTCCACCGACCGCGCGCAGCATGCAGCCAAGCACCTCGCTCCAGACCCGATCCGCGTTCGTCGCCTCGACGACCACGAGCTTGCCGCGCTCGTCGCGCCGATGGACGCGGAAACGTGTGCGGCCCGAGCGGACATCGACGTAGGGATCAAAAACCACGAGCTCACGCGTGCCGAGCTCGTCGTGCCGCTGCGGGGACTGGGAGACGTCCTTGTTCTCGTCTTCCTCGGCGATGATCTCGAGCGCAAAGCTCGGCGCGACGCCCGTCTGCCAGACCTTCCAGCACCGCGGGGCCACGTCGGACGGGAGACCCGGCATCACGTACACGTCGGGCGCCACCACGGCCTTCGCGTTGCCCTTGATCCAGTAGATGAACTGGTCGGCCCCTACGAAGGCGAGGATGCCTCGTTCGGCGAGGAACCGCGCGATCAAGGGGCGAAGCAGCTCGGTCATGAGGCGCTGGAGAGCGCTTTCACCCATGTCGTCGAACGCGGGATAAAACGTGGGATCGTCCGGATCCTCCGCCCCGAGCCGCCACGCCGCGCTGCCCATGAGGGGAGAGGTTAGCACGGCCGCTGACCCAGGGGAAGGGCATGCGGCCCCGTATCACGCGTGTGCCCGAGGACCAAGAAAAACGTTTTTCCGCGGAGGGTTTGTCTTGCCGTCAGGGCAGATTCGGCTTCGGCGGGTGGTTCTTGTAGCCCCGATCCTTCACGTCGACCTCGACCACGGCGAAACGATCGAGCAGGCCGCTGGGGATCGCCTGGTTCGTCACGAAGAGCCCGCCCTTGCCGTCGAACGCCATGTGCGCCGGCCCATCGAGGGGGATCTCGTCGTTCGTGGCCGAAGCGAATCGGCCGAGCTCGCCTCCCGTGGGCTTCACGACCGCGATCTCGCTCGTGATGGAAAGGGCCACGAAGAGCTCTCCGTCCTCGCCGAGGCCCAGGCCCGAAGGCGCCTCGAAATTCGGAAAGACGTGCACGAGCGTGATGTCGCCTTCGTTCGGCGCAGGAACGCGCCGGATCTTATAAATGCGGCCCTCCCACGGCGCGTCGGCCGAGAAGCCCACGGTCACGTAGAGGCTCTTGCCGTCGGCGCTGACGAGGATCCCCCGCGCGCCCTGGAGGTCGTAGTATCCGGCGAGTTTCGCGCTCTGGAGCCAGATCTCAGGTGCACCGCCGCCGGGCGGGATCCGATAAATCGTGGCCTGGGCAGCGTCGGTCACGTAGGCATGACCGTCCTTGGCGAACGTGATGTCGCTGGGCATCGGCGGCATTTCGTAGACATTGGGCGCGCAAAGGTCGCTGGAATCGCCCGGCGCGCAGGAGGTGAGGTCGGGAAAGGGGCCGGCATACACCGTTTGTTTCCATTTTCCGAACTTCTTGTCCGTGAGCCGCAGGACGCCGAGCTGGGAGCTCACGGCATACAGGCGCCCATCCGCGTCGACCGTGAGGCCCGTGAGCGCGTGGGGCGCGGCGAGGTCCTCCCCCTGGATGGAGATCGTCTCGAGGTGCTCCCCGGTCTTCCCATGGAACACCGCGATCTCGGAGGGAGCCCCGCCCGCGTCGACGCCGAGCGCAGGGCCAGAGACGTACACGCGGCTCTTCCGCAGGACGATCCCGTCCGGGTACCCCGGCAGCTCCGCCACACGCGCGAGAAAATCACCACAATGCTTGGGCGCGGCCGAAGGCGATTGCGTCTGGAGGACCAGGGCAACCGCCGCCGCCGCGCCGATCAAAGATCCGATACGATTCCCACCCCGCCAAACCCTGGATCGCGTCATGCACGCCCTCCCTTGAAAGCTCGATCGGCACCCTGCGCGCCGTCCTCGGACCCTCGAAAAGAGTCCAGCATGGACCTCGAATGCTGAGGAATTCGATGGCCCCTCGCCATCAGGGAATTCCGGGAATACCCGACGTCCCTACACCCGACGATATACATCCCACGGCGGGAATGTGGAAGCATGCCCCATACCGAGAAACGCATGGGTCCAGGACGGAGTTCGAAAAGGCCCCGGGCAGAAAATGATTCCCGTCGAGGAACACCGTGAAGACAGACGCGCAAAGACGAGCGGCAGCCCAAGGGACGCGCGTACGGCCCCCGTACGCACGCGCACGGCAATGACGCGGACGGACCAGCGAGCCCATGGAGCGACGCCCTGCATCCCCCGGTGACCAGGTCCGGCAGCGAGAGCGTCGTGGACACTGCGTCCAGGGTTTGGTAGGAACAACCATTATGGACGGATTGGGGTTCGAGCCCTTCGACACACCACTCGGTCGCGTGGTCGTGGCCTGGAGTCCGAGAGGCATCTTCGCGCTCGCACTGCCAAGCGAACGAGAGGAGGAGACCATCACATGGATCACAGCGATCGCGCCCGGCGCCGTGCGCGTAGCCCCGCCCGCGTGGGTCCAGGACGTGATGCACCTCGTCGCCGCGCACCTCGGCGGCGCCCCCCAAGATTTTTCAAAGGTTCCCCTCGACCTCGAGCGCGTGTCACCGTTTTACCGGGCCGTCTACCAAGCCGCACAGGACATCCCGCCCGGCCAAACCGTCACCTACGGCGAGCTCGCCGCGCGCCTCGGCAAATCCCGCGCAGCCGCCCGCGCCGTCGGGCAAGCGCTCGCCAAAAACCCAATCCCGATCGTCGTGCCCTGCCACCGAATCCTAGGCGCCGCCGGAGCCGCCGTGGGGTTCTCCGCGCCAGGCGGCGTGCAGACGAAAGCACGGCTCCTCGCACTGGAAGGTGCGCGCGTGCCGCGGGCTCGGTAGCCCTCCCCCCGTCGGGCTATGCGCAGGGCGTCGCGCCGGGGCGCTGCCCCGGGCCCCGCGGGGGCTGTCCGCCCCTCGACCCGGACCAGGCACGGCCTGGACCGAGGGTGGAAGAACTGCGCGATGCGCAGTTCTTCCAACGGGCCGGTGGCAAGACCATGGAGGTGGGTTCCAAGCTGGCGACGGGCACGTTGCCGGTAGAACCCGCAGCGCCGCGGTCTTGGCTGGAAGGGTCGTCGTCGGTCTTGACCCCGGCTGTTCGATGAACTGCGCTCCGCGCAGTTCATCGACCCCGGTCCAGGCCGTGCCTGGTCCGGGTCCAGGGGTGGACAACCCCTGGTGGGGCCTGGGGCAAAGCCCCAGCTCCGCGCCCCCGAGACAGGGGCGTCGGCCGACGTTCAGGCCGGATGTGCTGTGCCGTTGAGCTCCGAGGGCTCGGGGGGGTCCTCGCTGCTCATCGTCGAGGGCCCGAGCTCCATGACGGGCGGCGCTGCCGGCGTCGCGTCGGGTGATGCGTCTGCCGGCGTCGCGTCCGTCGGCTCGGCGGCCGGCTCGGCGCTCGCCGCCTTTGCCTTCGGCGGGCGGCCGCGGCGCTTCGGCGTGTCCCCATTGGCCTCCCGGGAAGGCCCGGGCGGCGAGGACGTCGCGCCCGCGATCCGCGCGACCGAGTCCACCTTCGACCGAATGTCGGGGTGATCGTCGGCGTAGACGCGCGCATAGGCGAGCGCCTTTTGGGTCTTGCTCGACAGGGTCTCCTCGCTGTCCCGCAGCGCCGTGCGTGCTGCTTCGAGGGCCGCCTCCGCCTTGACCACGGCCTCGGTGTGGGTCCGGACCTCGGTGACCACCTGCTCGAGGATCGCCCGATCGACGCCGGGGAAGCTCACATGCGAGAGCTCGTTCGCGAACAGGTCCATGAGGGCCTGGACCGAAGGAGGAATGGGATCTGCCACGTCCATCGTCGTCTCCGTTTGCCGTTGCGGGGCCGGGGCGCGCGCCCGGACCCTGCGCGATCCGCTCGGGCGGGTCGCTACCCCAGGTCGTGGCTGCTGTCTAGATGTACAGTGGCGGATCGATGGCGAGGGGGGGTTCAGGCTGCCGGAACGGGCCCGACGTACCGCGATGCCGGCCGGATGAGGCGCCCCGCTCGCCGCTGCTCCTCGACGTGCGCGCACCAGCCTGCCGCCCGCCCCACCGCGAAGGTCGGCGTGAAGAGCTCGCGCGGCAGGCCCACCGCGTCGAGCAGCACGGCCGTGTAGAACTCGACGTTCGCCTTGAGCGGCCGATCCGGGTGGCGCTCGGCGAGCAGCGCTTCGGCTGCGCGCTCGGTTGCCCGCGCGAGCGCGAGGCGCGCGCCCACGCTCCCGTCGCGCTCGAGCTCGCCGATGGCCCGCTCGAGCACCGCTGCCCGCGGGTCCCGCACCCGGTAGATCCGGTGCCCCATGCCCATGATGCGCCGGCCTGCCGCGAGCTCGGCTGCGACCCATGCCGCGGCGCGTGAGGGCTCGCCGATCCCGTCGAGCATGTCGAGCACGGGCCCTGGCGCTCCGCCGTGCAGCGGCCCCTTGAGCGCGCCGATGGCCGCGACGATCGCCGACACCCGATCCGAGCCCGTCGAGGCCACGACCCGCGCGGTGAACGTCGAGGCGTTCATCCCGTGATCGGCCACGGTCACGAGGTAGGCGTCGAGTGCCCGTGCGGCGGCTTCGGGCGCTGCCGCGCCGCGCACCATCCGCAGGAAGTCCGCCGCGTGCCCGCGTGCCTTGTCCGGGGCGATCGGCGCGTCCCCTGCCCGCCGCCGCGCCCACGCCGCCGCGAACGTCGCGACCGCGCCCGTGACGCGGGCAAGCTCGATCCACGCAGGGCCCTCCGCCGCACGCCACGCCGCGCGCGCCCCGAAATGCGCCACGGCCGCCATGAGCGCTGCGCTTCCATCCTCGCCGACGAGCGTCTCGCCGAGCGACGGGATCTGCTCGAACGCGAGCGCGCGTCCCTCGGCGAGCGCGTCCGCGAGCGCGCCCCGGGTCGCCGCGTCTGGGAGCGCGCCCGTCCAGAGCAGCCCGCAGAGATCCTCGAAGCCGACCCGGCCCGCGAGCGCCTCGATGTCGTATCCGCCCACGACGAGCCTGCCCCGCTCGCCGTCGACCTCGCTCAAGGCCGTATCCGCCACGACGACTCCATCGAGCCCGCTCGCCTTCGTGGCCCCGTTTCGCGCCCCGTTCTGCGTTGCTTGGTCCATCGTTTCCTCCTTGGTTGATGCTATCCTTGATGTCGTGAGCAACGTTGATCAACATGGATTGATCAATCCACCCACTGGATTCGACAATCAACCTGGCAACCTCCTGTCCGGGCCGGAGGCCGCCGCGCTGCTCGGGGTGAAACGCGAGACGCTGTACGCGTACGCGAGCCGCGGCCTCGTCCGCAGCGTGCCCAGCGAAGGCGGCCGGAGCCGCCTCTACGTGCGCGAGGACCTCGAACGGCTGAAGGCCCGGAGCGACGCGCGCCGCGGGCACGGCCCGGTCGCCGCGTCCGCCTTGCGCTGGGGCGAGCCCGTCCTCTCCTCCACGATCACCACCATCGGCCCCGAGGGCCCGCGCTACCGCGGCCACGCCGCGACCGCCCTCGCCGCGTCCGGCGTGCCCTTCGAATCCGTCGCCGAATTGCTCTGGACCGGCGCGCGGCCCGACGAACGCCCCACCTGGACGCTGCCGCAAGATCCCGCGCTGCCCGCCGCCCGCCTCGCCGACCTCGTCCCCGAAGGCGCCCCGCCCCTCGCTACGCTCGCCCTCGCCGTCCCGGCCCTGGCCGCGCGGGATCCCCTACGCTTCGCTGCCACCGAGGAGGCCGAGCTGCCCCGCGCCCGCGCCTTGATCCGCCGCCTCGCCGCGCTCTCGGCCCTGCCAGCAGGCGCGCGCCGCGCCAAGGGCGCGCTCGCCGAGCCCACGATCGCACGCGCGCTGCTCGTCGCCCTCGGCGGCAAGAGGTCCGACCGCGCCGAAGCCGCCCTCGAACAAGCGCTCGTCCTGCTCGCCGATCACGAGCTCGCCACCTCGACCTTCGCCGTCCGCGTGACGGCCTCGACGGGGGCCGATCTCTACGCCTGCGTGAGCGCCGGGATCGCCGCGGTCTCCGGCCCCAAGCACGGCGGCGCCTGCGACCGCATCGAGGCCGTCGTCGCCGAGGTCGGGCGGCCCGAACGAGCCCGCGCCGTCGTCGCCGCCCGCGCCCGCCGCGGCGACACGGTCCTCGAGCTCGGACACCCGTTTTACCCCGACGGCGACCCCCGCACCCCGCCCCTGCTCACGGCCGCGCGCGCGGAAGCGCCTCGAAAGACCAGCGTCGCCGCCCTGTTCGCGCTGCTCGACGCGACGAAGGAAGCCGGCCATCCGCCCCCGTCCGTGGACGTCGGCCTCGTCGCGCTTTGCCTCGCCCTCGGCTTGCCGCCGGGCGCGGCCACGACGATCTTCGCGATCGGCCGGCTCGCCGGCTGGATCGCCCACGCCCTCGAACAACGCAGGGATCCTGCGCTCTTGCGCCCGCGCTCGATCGCGTCATGACGCGCGGGCGATCGCACGCCCTCGCGCCGCGACGTGCGCCTCGAACCAGTGCCCCGCGAGATCCGCGACCTGGTCGAGCGCCCCCGGCTCCTCGAAAAGGTGCGTCGCCCGCGGGACGATGATGATCTCCCGCTCGCAGCGGAGATCCTCGAACGCCTGCTGGTTCAGATCGATCACCAGCGTATCCGCCCCGCCCACGATGAGCAGCGTCGGCGCCTGGACCCGCGGCAGCGCTCCGCCCGCGAGATCGGGCCGCCCGCCGCGCGAGACCACCGCCTGCACCTCCGCCGGCCGCTCCGCCGCGGCCACGAGCGCCGCCGCCGCCCCCGTGCTCGCCCCGAAGAGCCCGATGCCGAGGCCCGCCGTCGACGACGCCCGGCCGAGCCAATCGACGACGCTCGCGACCCGCCGCGCGAGCAGGCCGATGTCGAACCGCACCTCGGCCGTCCGGAGGTCCACGGCCTCCTCCTCGACCGTCAGCAGGTCCACGAGCAACGTCGCGAACCCGCGCGCCCGCAAGCTCGCTGCGACGTGGCGATTGCGCTGACTGAACCGGCTCGACCCGCTCCCGTGGGCGAACAGCACCACGCCCTTCGGCGCCGCCGGCATCCCGAGATCCCCGTTCAGCATCACGCCGTCTGCCGGCATGCAGACCGGCGACGTCTCCGCTCGCTCGTTCACCATGATCCGCGCCCTCCCCGTGCTCCCTCGGGCATCGGGCAGAGACCCCGCCGGCGGTAGCGGTCCGTCAGAGGTCGATCTGCATGCCGAGCTCGACGACCCGGCCCGGCGGCAGGCCGAAGTACGCCGTGGCGGGGCGCGCGTTGCGGGAAATGAAGGCGAAGAGGTCCTTGCGCCATTTCCACATCTTCGAGCGGCCCGTCGGCAGGAGCGTCTCGCGGCCGAGGTAATAACTCGTGCGCTGGAGCTCGATCGAGAGCCCTTGCTCCTTACAGGCGGCGAGCAGGCTCGGCACGTGCGGGGTCTGCATGAAGCCGTAGCGGGCACAGACCCGGTAAAACCCGTGGCCCTTGTGCTCGACGGTCACGCGCTGCTCGGGCGGGATCTCGGGGACGCGCTCGTTCGCGATGGAGAGCAGGACGACCTGCTGGTGCAAGACCTGGTTGTGCTTGAAATGGTGGAGCAGGACGGGCGGCGTGCCATTCGGGTTCGAGGCCATGAAGACGGCCGTGCCCCGCACGCGGTGAGGCTTCGTGCGCTCGACGTCCTCGAGGAACAATTCGAGCGGCAGGATGCCCTCCTTGAAGGACTCGGCCAGGATCCGGCGGCCCGATTTCCAGGTCGTCATGATCGTGAAGATCACGAGCGCCATGGCCACGGGGAACCAGCCGCCCTGGAAGAACTTGGCCGCGTTTGCCGAGAAAAACGAGAGATCGATGGCCAGGAAGACGGCGACGGGCGGTAGCGCCTTCCAGAGCGGCCAGCCCCAGCGCTTCGTGACGACCACGAAATACACCGTCGTGGTGATGGTCATCGTGGCCGTGACCGCGATGCCGTAGGCCGCCGCGAGCGAGGTCGAGGTGCGGAACGTGAAGACGAGGAGAATGCAGGCCACGAGGAGCGCGCGGTTGATCTCGGGGATGTAGATCTGCCCCTCGGTGTCCTTCGAGGTGTGGACGATCGTCACGCGCGGAAAATAGCCGAGCTGCACGGCCTGCTGGGTGAGCGAAAAGGCGCCCGAGATGAGCGCCTGCGAGGCGACGATCGTGGCGCCCGTGGCAATGGCGACCGTCGGATAGAGGGCCCAGGACGGGACGAGGCCATAAAAAGGGTTCGTCGCGCCCTCGGGGTGCTGGAGCAGATATGCGCCCTGGCCGAAGTAATTGAGCAGGAGCGCGGGCCAGACGATCACGAACCAGACCCGGCGGATCGGCCCGCGGCCGAAATGGCCCATGTCCGCATAAAGCGCCTCGCAGCCCGTGATGCAAAGGACGACGGCGCCGAGGAGCAAGAAGCCGTGGCTCCGGTGTTCCAGGAAAAACGTCACGGCGTGCCGCGGATCCACGGCGGAGAGCACGCTCGGATGGGTCAGGACCCACCGGGCGCCCAGGGCGGCAATGGTGACGAACCAGACGAGCGTGACGCTGCCGAAAACATTGCCGATGCCCCCGGTGCCGCGCTTCTGCACGAGGAAAAGCGCGAGCAGGATGATCACCGTGAGCGGCACGACGACGTGCTTCAAGGGCTCGTACGCGACTTCGAGGCCCTCCATGGCCGAGAGGACCGAGATCGCGGGCGTGATGACGCCCTCGCCATAAAGGAGCGACGCTCCGAGGAGGACGAGCAAAACGAGCGGCCCCGTCCCCGGGCCCTTGCGCGTCGGCACGAGCGCGAGCAGGGCCATGATCCCGCCCGAGCCCTGGTTGTCGGCGCGAAGGACGAACGTGAGGTATTTCACCGTCACGACCATCAGGAGCGACCAGAAGACCAGGGAGAGGATGCCGAGGATGTTCGCCGGCGTGGGCGCGATGTGATGCGGGCTCTCCGGACTGAAGCACTCCTTGATGGCGTAGAGCGGGCTCGTGCCGATGTCCCCGAAGACGACGCCGAGGGCGCCGAGGAGCAAGGCCCAGCGCGCGCCCGGGGTCGTTGCGCCGTGCGCTCCGGCGCCGTGGGTCGCGGTCGCGGCGGCCATCGTCCGCGCGCTGGCTGGTGGCGCGTTTCCGGGCGCGCTTGCGTCTGGGACCGGGCTGCCCCCGTCCGCGGCGGGTGCCTCGGTGGAGGGGAGCGTCCCCGCTTGGTCTTCCGTCATGGCGCGCGGATGGTACCCCATCCCGGGAGAGAGGCGAGGCGGGGCCGGCCGCGCCGGGAGGCTTGACCACGAGGACGGCGTGGACTTTTGTAGAGCGATGCCGGCTCGGAGGCGCGCGCACCGATGGGGATGAAGCTCGTATGGGTCTGCGTCGGCGGGGCCATCGGCTCGGGGGCGCGGTTCCTCGTGACGACCTGGTCCCTCACGCGGTACGGCTCTGCGTTTCCCTACGGGACCCTCGCCGTCAACGTCCTCGGCTCGTTCCTGCTCGCGCTCCTCTTCCAGCTCTCCCGGAGCGCCACGTGGCTCGGACCCACGCTGCAGGTCGCGCTCGGGGCGGGTTTTTTGGGCGGATTCACGACGTACTCCACGTTCAACCTGGAGGTCGTCCAGTACGTACAGAACGAGCAGCCCCGCCTCGCCGCGCTGTATGGCACCGCGACGCTCGTCGGTTGCCTCTGCGCCGGGTTCGTCGGGATGCACCTCGGGCGGCTCCCCGGTTCGCGCTGACCGGTCGCGAAAAACTTCGAATCCGCGGTCCCTGGAGACATCCCTCGTCGTGAGCACGACGACGAGGCAACACGGGCAAGGCTGGTTCGGTGAACCAGCCATCGAACATGACCGAGATTCCAGCGAACGCCTGGGGCACGACAGGGCCGCAGGGGCACGGTTCCTGAGCACGCACCGGCACCGTCGCAGGTTCAACGTCGTGGGGCCCTGCCACGATGAGCTGCATTACATGCTGAACGCGAGCACGCGGCTCGTGGAGGTGCCGGACCTGGTGGCGCGCGGGGCGTACGTGGTGGTGCACGCGCCGCGGCTGCATGGGCGAACGACGTGGCTGCGGGGGCTCGCGGCTGGGCTCGCGGAGGGCGGCGCGTGGGCCGTGGTGCGGGCCTCCTGCCGGCCGAGGGGTGGCGCCGCGGAGGGGGCGTCGGGCGAGCGTGCGCTGCTCGAGGCGATCGCGCGGGCGGCCGGGGAGCAGCTCCCGGCGCCGCTGCGGCCTCCGCCGTGGCCCCCTTCGTACGACGTGCGGTTCGCGGGCGTCGTGCTCTCGGCGTGGGCGCGGGCGTGCCCGCGGCCGCTCGTCCTGCTGCTCGACGACGTGGATCTCCTGCCGCGCGAGACCCGCGCGAGCCTGCTCACGCAGATGCGGGCGACGTACGAGGCGCGGCCTCGCGCGGCGCCGTGGTCGGTCGTGTTTTGCGGCTCCGAGGAGGTGCAGGCCTCGGCCGTGGAGCTGCTCGGGCCCGGGTCGACGTCGCTCCGCCTGCCCGATTTCACGGCTGCGCAGGTGGCCACGCTCTGCGCGGAGCACACGGAGGAGACGGGGCAGCCGTTCCGGGACGAGGCTGTGGCGCAAATCGCCGCGATCTCGGGCGGGCACCCGTGGGTCGTGAACGTCCTTGCGCGCGAGATCGTGGAGAAGCTACGCCCGCCGCTCCGGCAGCCGATCACCGCCGTGCATGTGCGCACGGCCGCCGAGCGGCTGCGAGGCGCGTGGGTCTGAGCGGGTGTTTGCTTCCCGTGCGGGTGCCGCTCGGGCACAATCCGGCAGTTCATGTCGATCGGCGAGGACGATCTTGGAGAAACGGCTCCGAACGACGCCGACACCACGGCGCTGCTCATGGAGCCCTCCCCAGAGGTCGACACGACTGCGTCCGCGGAGACGCCCCAACCGACGTCGCGCATCGCGGCCCTCGCGCTCTCGCTCCCCCTTGATGACGAGGCGATCGCGCACCGCGCCGATCCGCTCATTGGCCTCGTCGTCGCGGGCCGCTACCGCATCCTCACGCCGATCGGGCGTGGCGGCATGGGCGTCGTCTACAAGGTTGAACACGTCCACCTCGGCAAGTTGCTCGCGATGAAGCTGCTTGCGGGCGAGCTCAGCATGAGCCCCGAGGTCGTGCGCCGCTTCAAGCGCGAGGCGCTCACCGTCTCGCGCCTGTCGAGCCCGAGCACCGTGCACGTCTTCGACTACGGCGTGGACGCGGGCCTCACGTACATCGTGATGGAGCTCGTGACGGGGCGAGATCTCGCCGCGGTGCTCTCCGACGGCGGCCCGATGCCGTTCGCGCGGCTCGGCAAGATCGTCCTGCAGATCTTGAGCTCGCTCGGCGAGGCGCACGGCAAGGGCATCGTGCACCGCGACGTCAAGCCGCAGAACGTGATGATCACGACGACGGAAGGCGGCACCGACATCGCCAAGGTGCTCGACTTCGGCATCGCGAAGTTGCGCGAGGAGGCCGACGCGAACGCGGGCGGCGAGGTGACGCGCCGTGATCAGCTCATCGGCACGCCGTACTTCCTTCCGCCCGAGCTCATCCGCGGCGATCCCGTCGATCATCGCGCCGATCTCTACGCCGTCGGCGTGCTCCTCTACCACGCGCTCACCGGCCATTATCCGTTTCACGCGAAGACCTCGGCGAGCATCCTGGTCAAACACGTCACGGAAAAACCCGTCGCGCCGTCGATCCGCGTGCCTTCGCGCGGCGTGCCGCCCGGGGTCGACGCCATCGTCTTGCGCGCGCTCGAAAAGGAGCCCGCGGCGCGATGGCAAAACGCCGAGGAGCTGCAGGCGGCGATCGCGGCGGAGCTACGCAAGCTCGGGACGGACGTCGAGGCGTTGCTCGACGCGAGCGCGCTCCGGAAGCTCACGCGCGCGGCGCTGGCGGGGGCGGAACGCAGCCCCGGCGAGATCGCGAGCCGCGACGAGGTCGAGGCGTACGAGCGCAAGCTCAGGAGCCGCCGGCACCTCGCCTGGTTCGCGTCGAGCCTCGTGCTCGTCCTCGGCGCGGGTGCAGGGCTCTTCGTGATGTGGCGACGCTGGACGCCACGCTTCGTGGGCGTGGAGATCGAGCCCAATGACACGGCGGCCAACGCGACGCCGCTGCCGCTCGGCGAGTCGGCGTCGGGGCTGCTCGGGAAGCGCATCGACGCGCAGCGCAGCGATCGCGACTTCTACACGTTCGAGATCCCGAAAGGCACGAGCGATGCGCCGCGGATCGCGCGCCTCGTGGTCACGGCGCTCCCGAACATGGAGACCTGCACGCTGCTCTACCGGCAGGGCTTCCAGGCCCCGATCGCGCAGTACTGCGTGGGTCGACCCGACCATTCTCTCTCGATCCCGCGCCTCGGCATCGAGCCGGGCCGCTACTACGCCTCCGTGCTGCAGGACCTGGATCCGCGCGGCGATCGAAAAATTCCTTTCGTGCACGAGAACGTGTCCGACACCTATGCCATCACGGTCGCGCTCGCCGAGGAGAGCTCCACGCACGAGATCGAGCCGAACGACGAGTTGCCCTCGGCCACGTCGATCGAGCCCGGCGAGACGCGGACGGGCGCGCTCGGGTGGATCGACGATCAGGACACGTACTGCGTCGGCGCGGGCGCGCAGGGACAGGCGATCCGCTGGACGGCGCGCGACGCCGTGCGCGACGCGGGCTCGGTGCTGGAGGTCATGACGATGCGAGGCCGGGAACTCGGCAGCAGGGTCCGCGTGCACACGGCGGGTGAGGGTACGCTCTCGCAGGAAGATTCGCGCTCTCCCTGGACGGGCCCTGCGATCGCCTATGAAGAGGGCACGCCGCGCTGCGTGCGCGTCCGGCTCGCGCGGGATCCTTGGACGGCCGAGGCGCCGCGAACGCAGCCGGGTGGGATCGAGGCCTACGTCCTCGCGGTCGACATCGTCCCCTGAACGATGTGGGACAAAAACCTCACATCCTTGCGACGAGGGGGTACACTCTCCAAAGCGCGGGGGGCACGAGGAACCAGCGATGTCGGAGAACCAGCGTTACCGGGTCATCAAGCGGCTCGCCTCGGGCGGTATGGCCGAGGTGTTCGTCGCGGAGAGCGCAGGAATCGAGGGCTTCCGCAAGCAGGTCGCGATCAAGCGCGTTCTCCCGCACCTCAGCAAGAACGAGCAGTTCATCGACATGTTCCTCGACGAGGCCCGCCTCTCCGGCCGCCTCGCGCACTCCAACGTCGTGAGCGTCTTCGACATCGGCGTCGGCGACAGCACGTACTTCATCGTCATGGAGTACGTCGACGGCGCCGACTTGAAGCAGGTCATCGAGTACCAGAAGAAGGTCGGCAGGCCGATGCCGGTCGAGAGCGCGTGCTTCATCGCCGCGAAGATCTGCCAGGGCCTCGCCTACGCCCATGATCTCCACACGCCCGACGGCGAACACCTCAACATCGTCCACCGCGACGTCACGCCGGCGAACGTGCTCATCACGCGCCACGGCGAGTGCAAGATCGTGGACTTCGGCCTCGCCAAGGCGTCGAGCCAGCTCGCCAACAGCGACGCCGGCATGATCAAGGGCAAATTCGGATATCTCGCGCCCGAGACGGTCATGGAGCTCGGCGTGGACAAACGCGTCGACGTCTTCGCCGCCGGCATCATTCTTTGGGAGATGCTCGCCGGCCGCCGCCTCTTCCTCGGCGAGACCGATCTCGGCACCGTCAAGCTCGTGCGCGAGTCGAACATCCCGTCGCTCAAGCCCATCAACCCGGACGTCCCCCCGGAGCTCGAAGAGATCCTCCGCACCGCGCTCGCGCGTGATCGCGACGGCCGCTACCAGACCGCGCGTGATTTCGGCCGTGATCTCACGCGGTTCCTCTATCGCTTCGGCAGGCCCGTCAGCGAGTACGAGGTCGCCGAGCTCGTCCTCGGCGCCGCGGGCGCGCCGGCTGTCCGGAAGGACGGGCTCGCGATGATCGGCGAGATGCTCGACCTCATGCTGCTCGAGTTCAAATCCCTCACGCAGCAGGACAACGCCGGCGGGCCGAACAGCCTGCAGCCCGATCTTTTCAAGCTCACGGGCGCAAACCCCACCGTCTCCCCCTCCTCCCTCGACACGGGGGACACCGACGAGACCTTCTCCGGCCTCAGCGACGAGCTCGAGGGCCCCGATCCGGACGACGCCCCCCAGGACAAGGGCCGCGCGCCCACCGCCTGGTGGCGAGGCCTCATTTCTCGCTGAAAGCAACGCCTCGCCGGGGCTTCACCCCGGGCCCGACCAGGGGCTCTTCGCCCCTGGACCCGAACCAGGGCACAGCCCTGGACCTCAGGTTGCATCGACCGCGGTGCGGTCGACGCAAGCGTCGTGGACGAAGGAAAAAATTGATTTCCAGCCCGCTACGCTCGTAGCTTTCCTTATTCCGGGCTCCCGCCTTCGGACCATGCGATGACCCAGACAGACAAGCCGAACCACGTGCATGTCCCCCACGACGGCCGCGTTGCTCGACGACACGCGCGCGTCTGCTTCTTCCTTTCGGCCCTCTTCGCGGCGAGCCTCGCGCCCCTTGCGATCGCGGACGCCGCCGACGCCGAGGCGCTGCTCAAGGAGGGCAAGAAGCTCGTCACGGAGAAGAAGTACGACGAGGCGTGCCCCAAGATCGCCGAGGCGTACAAGCTCTCCCCGAGCCCCGCGACGCTGCTCGATCTCGCGCTCTGTCACGAGAAACAGGGCAAGCTCGCGACCGCGTGGGGCGAGATGCTCGACGCCGAGGCCGACGCCCGCAAGGCCGGGCGCGCGGACGTCGAGGCGCGCGCGCGCGCGAACAGCAAGGCGATCGAGCCGAAGCTGCCGCGCGTGACCGTGTCTGTCGCGGCGAACACGCCCGGCATTGAGATCGCGATCGATGGCCAGAAGATCGATCTCGGCGCGCTCGGCAAGGGCCGGCCCGTGGATCCCGGCGAGCACAAGATCGTGGCGACCGCGCCCGGCCGAAAGCCCTGGGAGACCACGCTCAGCCTCAAGCCATCCGAGCGCAAGAGCGTCATGGTTCCGGCGCTCGCCGAAGACGGGAGCGCCGCGTCGACGCCGTCGGACAAACCCGCCGGCGGGGACACCGGCGCGACGGGCCAACCGGCCGGGACGACCCCGACGGGCGACACGAAGACCAACGGCGGCGCTGCGGCCCCCGGTGATACGAAGCCGAAGGACAAACCCGAGGAGCCCGACGACGGCAAGGGGCCGATCCACCGCGCGAAGCGCCTCGTCGTGGACGTCGGCGCGTTCGGCGGCGCGCAGCTCTTCCTCGGCGGCGGCAGCGTGGACGCGCTCTCGTCCCTCACGTACGAGTATCGCATCACCTACCCGCTCGGCGGTGAGGCGGCCGAGTACAAGGCTTGTGACGCGAGCGCCTGTTACGCCACGGTCGATCCTGCGATCGGCGTCCCTGTCGGCGGCCAGGTGTTCGTGGGGTACGCGCTCAGCGAGAAGATGCACCTCGGCGGCCGCTTCTTCGGCAGCTACCTCGTCACGGGCGGCTACTCGCTCCTCGTCGGCCCCGCGCTCAGCGTGCGCGTGAACGATCGCCTCTGGGTCGGCGGCACGGTCGTCGTCGGGTTCGGCGGACAGAACGCGACCATCAACGGCGCGCGCGGCGCGGTCCCGAGCGAGTGGGCCGCGCTCAATGGAGGCGACGAGGTCGAGCTCCTGCTCAGCCGCACGATCCCCGAGGAAAACGAGACCGGTTTTGGCTTCTCGTTCGGCGCCGCGGTCGAGGTCTCCTACACGCTCGCCGAGTTCGGCAAGGGCAAGAGCCTCACGACGGGCTCGCTGGTCGCGAGCGCGTGGCCCACGTTCCTCAAGACGTGGGACGGGTTTGCCATCGCCTTGCCCGTCGGCGTCGGGTACCGCTTCCACTGATCCACGCCCCTCTTCCATCGCCGCGTCCTGGACACGTTCGCGCGTGATCCTGCGCGACAAACCCGCGCCCGTGGCGTGCGCGGCGCGCGTGGATGTGGGAGGCTCGGCCCGTGCGCAGTCACCGTGCACAGGCGTGGAGCCTGGGCCACCGCGCGCTCGCGGGCCCTCTCTGGGCGACCCTCCTGCTCCTGCTTGTGTCCTGCACGGCGGCGCCTCCGCGCCACGGCGGCGAGGTGCTCCACGAGGATCGCGACGCGCTGCTCGACGAGGCCCGACACGCCGCGTACGGCGGGGACAAGCCCGCGGCGCGGCGGCGTTACGAGGCGCTCCTCGCGCGGGATCCGCGGGATGACGAGGCGCGGACCGGGCTCGCGCGGCTCGACGCCTGGGAGGGGCACCACGCGCGGGCGGCGACCGCGTATCGTGACGTCCTCTCGCGCCACCCCGACGACGACGACGTCCGGTCCGCCCTCTTCGACGTGCTCACCTGGCAAGGCCTGTGGGACGAGGCCGAGGCGGTGCTCGACGCGGCGCGACGCAAGGACACCCCTGCCCTGCTCGCCTGCCGGGCGCGGCTCGAATACGCGCGGGGCGATCTCACGACGGGGCACGCGCTCGCGGAGCGGGCCTCCGTCGCGTCCGGCGGCAACACCGAACTCCGCGCGCTCGCGCGAAGGCTCTCCACGGGGTATGCGCGGGTCACCACGCGGGTGCTCGTTTTTCCCGCGCCCATGCCGGCGCTCGGGCAGGTCGACGTCGAGGTCTCGCAGGCGTGGCGCAGGCTCCTCCTCGGCGTGGAGACCGAGCACGGCGGGCGCCCGTCGACGGCGGCGGGCGGGTGGGCCTACGGCGCGCTCTGGGGCGGCCGGGCCACGTGGCTCTTCGGGCATGGTTTTTCCCTCGGCGGCGAGGCTGCGTTCGGCGCGCCGGCCGAGAGCATCCCCCTGCTCCGCCTCCGCGCCTACGGCACGGCGCCGATCCGGCCCTGGCTGACGAGCGGCCTCGCGTACACGTACCGAAGGTACACGGGCAACGTCGAGACGCACGGGGTCAGCCCGACGCTCGGCCTCGTGATTGGCGACGAGCTGCGGCTCGACGCGACGTATTGGCTCACGCACGTCCGCGTCGAGGATCCTCGGGGCGCAAGCGAGAGCCGCCTCGTCCATGCGTTCTCGTTTTCGGCGGGCCGCACGCTCCTGCCCTGGCTCGCGCTCCGTGCGGGCTATGCGCACGGCGCTGAAGCCGAACGATTCCCGGCGGCGTTTCAGATCCTCGACCTCGTCACGGACGCCGTCTATGTCGGCGCGGACCTCTGGCCGTACGACTTTTTGCGCGTGATGCCGCTCTACAACCTCACGTTCCGCGGCCCTCCCGGCGCCGAGCGCATCACGCTGCACACCTTCGAGCTCGGCGCGCTCGTGCGCTGGTGAAAAAAGCCCCGGCGGCGCGGCGCTTTACGCCCGAGGCGCGTGGCGGCATGATCACGCCATGAAGCTTCGACGTTATCTTGGTTCGATCCTGGCCTTCTCCGCGCTCCCCCTTTTTCTCGCCTGTGGCAGCACCGTCGAGCCGGGCAGCTCCGGCAGTCCGAGCGGCTCCGGCGGCGCGGGAGGTTCGGGCGGCGCGGGCGGCTCCGACGTCCCGCTCATGCTCACGTGTTTCGACGACAGCGTGCAGTTCCCGACGGCGAGCAAAGGCTGCGTCGCGGATCAGGATTGCAGCCAGATCCTGCACGTCCGCGATTGCTGCGGCAGCCTCGCGGCCATCGGCCTCGCCGCGAAGGACGTTCCGGCCGTCTCGATGGCCGAGCAAGAATGCGGCGCGCAGGCGCTTTGCGATTGCATCGCCCAACCCACGACCACCGAGGACGGGAACACCACGGAGGACACCTCGACGATTCAGGTCGCTTGCGTCTCCGGGGCTTGCTTGACGCGCCTGCCTTGAGCCGGCGCACGAGCGATCCCCGAGACCAATCCCCCTGACGGAAGTGCCCGTTTTCTAGGCATTTTTCGATCTACCTCCCATTGACACGCCAAAACCCCCTTGGGTATCGTCGTTGGATCGGGCGCCGCGTGCCTTTGGGGTGCCCCCATCGGGAGGCCGACGACGTGTCCGATCAGGATCTGGAGCAAGAAAACAGGGCGCTGCGCGCGCGGGTCGTCGAGCTGGAAGAGCGCCTTGCCGCCCTCGCGCCCCCGTCCGCGCCCGCGCGCGCCTCGACGCTCGAATTGGGACAGCTCCTCCGGCTCCTGCTCGATCACCTCGACTTGATCGTGTGGGCCGTCGACGAAAGCGGCACCTTCACCTTCCACGACGGCAAGGGGATCGACGCGCTCGGAATCGAGCGGGGCGCATTCCTCGGCCAGAACCTCCACGTCATGTACGGCGCCGAAGGCACCTCGGGGGTCCGGATCGCCCTCGCGGGGACGCCCGCCCACGACATCCAGTCGGGACACGGAATGTATTGGGAGAACTGGTACATCCCCGTGCGGGGCGAACATGGGGCCGTCAAGCACGTCGTGGGGTTATCGCTCAACGTCACCGAAACCACGCGGACCCGCGAGGAGCTCGACACCAAGCTCGCGCTGATCGAGCGGCAACAGGAGGTCATCCAGAACCTCGAGACGCCGATCATCCAGGTATGGGATCACGTGATCACGCTCCCGATGGTCGGCGTCGTCGACAGCCACCGCGCCGCCCGGGTGACCGAGGATCTCCTCGCCGCGGTCTCGCGCCTGCAAGCGCGTTTTGCCATTCTCGATTTGACCGGCGTCGACGTCGTCGACACCGGCACGGCGAGCCACATGCTGAACATCCTCGGCGCCGTGCGCCTGCTCGGCGCCGAGGGGATCATCACCGGAATCCGGCCGAACGTGGCGCAGACGATGGTCTCGCTCGGCCTCGACCTCTCCCGCGTGATCACGCTCGCGACGTTGCGGGATGGCCTCTCGTTCGCGATCCGGAGCCTCGGCGACAAACCACGCGCCCGTACGCGCGCATGACCGCGCGCGCGCCGCGTCGTTTCCTCAGGGCGTACTCAGGGGATTCGCGGGGCTGCTCCCCGCGGCGAGCTCGTCGCCGTCGAGATATCCGTCGAGATCCCGATCGATGCCGATGCGCACCCCGGAGCCCGGCGGCACGCACGTATACGTGAGCGAGCTGCTCGTCGCGAGGAAGATCGAACGCAGAATCGCGTCGGGGATCGGCGGCATCGCCTGCTGATCGACGACGAAGCGCTGGATCTCCGGGATGTAGAGGTAGCCGACCTCCACCGCCGGAGACGAGCCCGAGATGCCCTTCGCCACGAGATCACATTCGAGGGCGTTCGCGCGCTGCAAGAGGAGATCGATTCGCGCTGCCGCCGAGGCCTGGTTCATCACCGTGAGCGTCACCTGTTGCCCGACGATGGGCGCGAGGTTCGTGTCGAACACGAGCTGATACGCCTCCATATCGCGCTTCGCCTGGTCCCCCGCGGATGTGAGAGGGATCCCCGGCGCAATCAAGACGCCGTCCGGAAGGGTCCCGGGCAAAACCTGGGTGCCCGCGTCGAAAATGGAGCTGCGCTGGAACAACGTCGGGGTCGCCCCGTCGTGGGTGAAGCCGAAGCCACGAATCTGATCCCCCAGGAAGGGATCGGGGTTCTCGGAGCCGAAGGCGGCGGCGGAGCCGAACATGCCGACCTTCTGGTACTGGTTGCGCAGGTGCACGTTCTTGAAGATCTGCGGCGGTCCGCCAAAACCCGAGGATCCATCGGCCCCGAAGAAGCCCGGGAAACGATCGTTCGGGTTGGCATTGGGATCGATCGGATGACACGTCCCGCAGGTGATCCCCCCGGGGAGGATCGCCGTCTGGAGGAAAAACGCGCGGCCCGCCTGCTGGGAGGGCGTCAGCGAATTGTCGAGGTTCCGGATCGGGTTCGGCGGATAGGCGACCTGGAGGATGAACTCCGCGAAGGCCTGCATTTGCTCGTCGCTAAGCTCCGCCGTTCGGCCGAGCAAGCCCACGAACGCGGGATTGAACTTCCGGAATGCGGCCTCCTCGTCGAACGCCCCCGTCCCCGACTGCACGCTCGGCTCGTCATTGCCGCCCGTGCGGTCGGCGCGCCAGTGCATCGGGCCCTGGTTCGCCATGCCGCGCAGGCTCTGGGTCGCCATCGGGCCCTTCATCGGGTGGAAATCGGGATTGATGAACAAGGGCCCCTTGAAGGGCCCGGGGTTGTTCAGGATCGTGCCGTCGGGGTTGCCGAGATCCCAGGAGAGATCGTCCATGTCACCGAAGATGTGGCAGCTCCCGCAGGCCGCCTCGCCATTGCTGGACGACAGCCGCGCGTCGTAGAGGAGAGGCCGCCCCGCGACGACGCTCGCCGGCTCGGGGTTGTACATCTTCACGTGGGCGAGCTCTTGGCGTGTCGACAGGCTCACGACGGAAATCGCATTGTCGAAGCGCGTGAGGACGTACATGCGCGCTCGGCCCTCGTCGAGCACCATGCCCGTCGGTCCGCCGCCGCTCAGCGGGATGTGGCTCGACGTGCTGGGCACGAAGGAGTTGTTCTCCAGCGCGGCCGTATTGAACACGCCGATCTTCGAGGACCCGAACGCGGCCACGTACAGGGTGGTGCCGGAGCTCGAAATGGCCATGCCGAGCGGCTGCGCGAGGCTCCTCTGGTTCACGGACGGAGGCGCCGGCAGATCGAAATAATCGATGTGCTTGTTGAGGTGCCGCGGGGCGACGCCGCCGGGGCCGAGCACCGTGATCCGGCTCTCGTGCAGGTGGCCCTGGAGCGTCTCGCCGGCGAAGATCCCGTCCCCCTCGAAGCGCAGGTCATTGCGGGCCTCGGTGTTGCTGACGTAGACCTTCCCATTGACGGGATTGACGGCCATGTTGAAGAGGACCGTCCCCACACCCGAGAAGGACCCCGCGGAGCCCGCGACCTGCTTGGGCGGGTTCGCGTTGGCGTCGATGACGAACACGTCCTTGTCGGGCAGCGAGAAATTCACGGCGTCATCCCAGGGGCGGCCGAGGACGTCCCGCCACGACGTGCCGTTGTACTTCACGAGGACGCCGACCTCGGGCGCGGGGAACCCTTGGAAATTCGTGTTCGGCCCGGGCACGCCGCCAAACGCCTCGCCGCCGTTGGGGACCAGGGATTCGTCGACGATGGTCGTGCGATTGCCTGAATGGAACACGGCCGCATAAACACGCGATCCGTCGGGCGTGGCCGCGAGCGCGCGGGGCGTGTCGCCGAAGAGGTTCAGGATCTTGAGCGGCGCGCCGCCCATCGTCGTGCCGAGGCTTCCTGCCTCGAAGACCCATACGTCCGCGCGGCCCACGCCGGGCGTCGTGAGCTGGGGGTCGAAGGGCGCGTTCTGGCCGCGGTGGGCCGTGGTGATGAATGCGCGGTTCTTGCTCGGACCAGCGAAGACGATATCGCGCGGCTCGTCGCCGACGTGCAGGGTGCGCACGACGGAGCCCCATCCGGTCCCGTGCACGTTGACGATGCTCACGCTGTCGGACATGTGGTTGACGACCCACACCTCGCTGTTGCTGCGCGCGGCGACCGCGACGGGCTCGAGTCCGACGGGCACGGAGCCGGTATGCTCCAGGATGCCGCTGTACGTGAGCCGAAAAATCTCGAGGCGATTGTCGGGTGTATTGACCACGAAGAGCAGATGTCCGCTCGGCGACATCGCGATCGGACGGACCTGACCGCTCTCGAACAAGGTATAAGACGTGTCGGCGGCGGACACCTCCGAGGACTGCGAGAGCGTCGCGCCGAGCGTGGCGCCAAAGAAAGCCAAGCACTTCAATCGCGTGAGCGGCGTGGCCGCGTGAGGCATGGATCGCATGACACCTCCCAGGGCAGTGGCGACGGCCGGGAACACGCCGCCATGGTCAGGAAGAAAAGGCCCAACGGGAGGATTGCCCGCAGACTGTGTTCTGTAAAGGGAGGAGGATCCCGATTACGACGGGAAGCACCGCAGCAGGGATCTCTTGGATGGTATGGACGACGCCCACGCGGAGTTCGTCCGGGGTTCGCCCGCGCCCGTCGCGACCGTACGATGTGCGCTCGGCGCAGGCGTGCGTGTTCGACATAAAAAGCCCATGGACGCATTGCGGGCCGGCGTCCGCGTCGAGGTCAGGTTCGGCAGAAAAAAACGACAGGGAGGGCCCGCACGGACGGCCCCGCCAGCGCGCCGTCAAGCGGCGGTCTCGCCCGCCTTCTCCAGGAACAAGCTTCCCGTCGTTCGTCGAGACGCACCATTCCGCTCCGAGGGTGCCCCCTCCGAGGAGCGCCACCCCTTCTTGTCCTCGCCCCCAGCCCCGAGCCCGAGCGCCTGGGACGCCTCGAAGACCACCTCCGGCGAAGGATCCGAGAGCGCCCGCACGAGCGCGGGCACCGCGAGCCACCGCTCCTCCACCTGCGCGAGGCTCCGCGCCGCGAGCGCGCGCGCCTCCGCGGAGGGATCACTCACGGCGACCTCCGCGAGCGCCGCCGTCGCCTCCGGCCCTCGCCGATCGGCGAGCTCCAGAATGGCCCGCACCCGATCCTCGAGCCGCGCCGCGCGCCGCGCCGCAATGGCGAAACGCGAGAGCGTCACCATCCTGCGGCCGCTCTCGGCAGGACGCACCGTGCCCACACGCGCCTCGAACGCCCGCGCCACGGCCTCGCCCTCCGCCTCGCAGACGGCCCGCGCCGCCGCCGCGGCAGCCGGGTCCGAAAGGAGCGCCCGCGCCTCGGCGACCCACGTCTCCACGCCCGCGAGCGCGCGCGCCACGATCCACGCCGCCTGCGCGACGCCCTCGGGTTTGTCCCTCCCCAGCATTGCCACCGCCTGCTCGCCGCCGATGCGCCCGAGCGCGAGCGCCGCGCTCTCCCGCGCCTCCGCGGCCGCGTCGTCGAGCGCCCGCCCGAGCGCCGCCGCGTGCCGGGACGAACCAAGCTCCCCGAGGATCCGAAAGACCCCCGCGCGCACCGCGCCCGCCTCGTGCCGCGCCGCGGCGACGATCGCCTCGGACAAACCCGCGCGCCCCACGGCCACGAGCGCGGCTCGCGCCGCCGCTTGCCCCTCGCCCGTCGCCTCCCCGAGCGCCGCGGCCCAGGCCGAGACCATTCCGAGCCGATCCATCGCGAGCGCCGCGCTCCGCCGCACGTCGTCGCACGGATCGAAGAGCGCCCGCTCGATCGCCGATCGATCCTTCGGCGAGAGGGCCGCGAGCGCGTCCACCGCGCGGGATCGCACCTCCGGATCGGGATCGCCGAGCGTGGCCACGAGCGTCCCCACGACCTCCTCGTCGCCCACCCGCGCAAGCGCCGCCGCGGCCCGCGCGCGCACGCCGCTCGACGGATCGCCCAGGACGACGCTCACGAGCGGCCGCGTCGACCGCGGATCCCCGATATGCCCGAGCGCCTCTGCCGCGGCCGTCCTCGCCGCGGCATTGCCGTCGCCGAGCTGCGCCACGAGCGACAACGTCGCCCCCGGATCGCCGATCTTCCCGAGCACCCGCGCGGCCCAGGTCCGCGCCTGTACACGCTCGTCGTCGAGCATCTCCACGAGCGGCCGCACCGCGTCCGATCCGAAGGAAATGAGCGCCTCGGCCACGACCTTCGCGCCCCCCTCGCCCTGCGACGCGAGCGCCTCGCAGAGGTGCGGCAGCACCGCGATGTCGGGAATGGATCCAATGGCCTCGGCCGCGGCGAGCCGCACCGTCGTGTCCTCATGCGGATTCGCGAGCGCCGACGCGAGGGCGGGGCTCGCCGACGCGGCGCCGAGCTTGCCGAGCATCCGCGCCGCGTGGGCCCGCTCGTTCCACGATTTCGATTCGCGCAGCGCGCGCTCCCAGGCCGCGCGCAAGCCGAGCTCCTCGCAGACCACCGCGCAGCGCGCCTCCTCGTCGAGCGCCTGCTCCAGGACGGCCAGGATCGTGCTGCGATCGAAGCCTTGCGCGAGCGATCGCGCCACGCGCGCGGCCGGCTCGACGCGCAGCCTGGAGAGCACCTTCCGCGCGGCCGCGAGCCGCTCGACCGCGCGCCGCTCGTGCCGCCGCCGCAGCGCCTCACGCCCGATGACCGAGATACCTGGCACGAGCGCGACGACCGCGATCCCGAGACCCACGTACAGGACCAAGACAAGGGCACTCACCGTCTCCCCCGATCCTCTTTGAATGCCGACGTCAAGCCCGCTGTGCGGCGGGGGCAGCGGGCGCAAACCCTTTGCGCCCAAACTTATCCCAGCCCTTCTTCCCCTTCAAAAAATCGTAGAGGCCTCGGAGCTGCCAGAACACCAGGTATTGCCGATATCCTAGATTCGACAAGATCCCCACGAACAAGAGCACAATCGCGTCACGCGCCCGCGGGTAGGGCACGAGCGACGCTGTGCCGGCGTGCCCCCGCCCGGGCCGCGCCGAGAACGTACAGAGCACGATCGACAGCGTCGACAGGCAGAAATTCATGGCCATCGCGAGCCCCATGAACGCGAGCAATGCCTTGCCGGAGAGCGCGCCGAAGATCGAGGTCAGGACGAGCAGGAGGTATCCGACGCACTCGGTCGGCGGCGCGAGCGCCTCGAACACGAGCTGATACGGCATCGCGAAGAGGCCGATCTGCCGGAACTGCGGCCGAAACAGCATCGCGCGGTGATAACTCATGACCTCCCAGAGCCCCCGGTACCACCTTGCTCGTTGCTTCCCGAGGTCCCGATAATTCTCGGGCGCCTCCGTCCACGTGACCGCGAAGGGCAAACAGACGATTCTCCCCGGCCTGCCCTTGTCGAGCAGATACCGATGAAGCCGCACCACGATTTCCATGTCTTCGCAGACCGTGTGCGCCCCTTCCGTGCAGTATTCGATGCAGATCCTGGAGCGAACGTGGCGCGTGAGAAAGCCGCCGACCTCGAAAAGTACGTCACGCCGGATCAGCGCGAAAACACCGGAGAGAATGAGCACGGCGTTGTCCTCGGACAAGGCCGTCCGCCCCTTCGCGAAGGATCGCATGTATTCCACGATCTGCAGCTTCCCGATGAGGCTCGTCGGCAGCGCGAGCTCCTTCACCTCGCCCTCGCGGATGGTCGATCCATTCGAGAGCCCGACTTGCACGCCCACGGCCACCGTATCGTCGGGCGACTCCATCACCTTGCGCACGGCGAGCAGGAGCGCGTCCGGGACGAGCAGGCTATCGGCGTCCATGCTGGTCACGAATTCGCCGGCGGCGACGCTCGTCGCTGCATTCAGCGCGTCCGCCTTCCCGCCGTTCTCCTTGTCGATCAAGACCATCCGCTTGACGTTCTCGGGCAAGCCCGTCCGGCACTCCCACATGCCGCGCACCTCGGCCGTATCGAGCCCGCTCGCGCGCTCGAGCACGGCCGGGACGAACGGGTACGCCGAGAGCAGGACCTCGACGGTCCGGTCCTTCGATCCATCGTTGCAGATCACGATCTCGTAGGCCGGATAGCGCAGGCGGAGCTGCGATTTCAGGCTCTCGACGATCGTGACCTCCTCGTTGTAGGCCGGTACGAGCAGCGAAACGACGGGCAAGAATGCGTCGCGCTCGGAGAGCGACGCGGGACGAACGAGCTCGGCTGTGAGCTCGTGTCGAATGCGACGATAACTGACCAGGACGAACCGTAGGTTGATCAGAAAAAACAGGGTCACGTACCCGACGATCACGAGATCGAGGATACGCAGGAGCCAGATGAGCGCGCCCAATGCCACCCCCCACGTCCCTCCGGAGCTCCGAGGTCAGGATGCACCGGCGCTTCCTGGTACCCAAAGTCTCCGGGGTGGTCACGAAAACACCATTCTACCGTGTTTCTCGTAACGCGGTATACACGAACGTGTATTCGAATGGGAACGGACATGGCGTTTCGGGAAGACACGGACGGACGAACGTGCTATGGCCCAGGCGCGCGCGATTTAACGAGGACAAACCACCGCCCATGCGCAAGACCAGGACGAAGAACGAGATCCCCGCCGCCCGCGAGCCCGATTTCATCGTCGTGAAAGGCGCCCGCGAGCACAACCTCCGCATCGAGCACCTCGAGGTCCCCAAGCGCAAGCTCGTGGTGTTCACCGGCCCGAGCGGCTCGGGCAAGTCGAGCCTCGCGTTCGATACGCTATATGCCGAGGGCCAGCGCCGCTACGTCGAGACGCTCTCGGCTTATGCCCGGCAATTCCTCGGCCAGCTCGATCGCCCGTCGGTCGAGCACGTCTCCGGCCTCTCGCCCACGATCGCCATCGAGCAAAAGAGCGCGTCCTCGAATCCGCGCTCCACCGTCGGGACGATCACCGAGATCTACGATTACCTGCGCGTGCTTTACGCCCGCGCCGGCGAGCAGCGTTGCACCACCTGCGGCAAGGCCGTGGCCTCGCAGAGCGTCGACGAGATCGTCGAGGCGCTGCTGGAGCTGCCCGAAGGCAGCCGCGCCACCCTTCTCGCCCCGCTCGTCGTGCACCGGAAAGGCGAGCACAAGGAGATCTTCGAAGATCTCGCGACGCGCGGTTTTTCGCGCGTCATCGTCGACGGCAACATGGAGAAGCTCGATCCCCTGCCCCGCCTCGACAAGAAGCTCTGGCACGACATTTCGCTCGTCGCCGATCGCATCACGGTGCGCGCCGAGGATCGCCCGCGCATCGCCGAGAGCATCGAGCTCGCGCTGCGCGAAGGCAAAGGCGAGATGATCGTCGACGTCGAGGGGGAAACCCCCCGCCCCTTCAGCCAGGCGCGCATGTGCTGCGGCAAGAGTTATCCCGAGCTCAGCCCGCAGAGCTTTTCGTTCAACAGCCCGCTCGGCATGTGCCCGAAATGCAGCGGCCTCGGCACGCGGCTCGAAGCGGATCCGAATCTCATCGTGCCAAACCCGGCGCTCTCGCTCCGGGAGGGCGCCATCGCGCCCTGGGCCTCGGCGATGTCGCGCGGCGAGGGCTGGACGTTCCGCATCGCGGACGCAGTGGCCAAGGCGACGGGCGTGGACCTCGATACGCCGTTCGGAAAGCTCTCGGCGAAGAAGCGCGAGCTCATTCTGTACGGGCTCGAAGGCAAGAAGATCGCCGTGCAATGGGGCAAGGAGGGCTCGGAGAGCCACGGGACCTTCGGGATGAAGTTCGAGGGCGTGATCCCGAACCTGGAGCGGCGCTTCCGCGACACGACGAGCGACATGGCGCGGGATGTCTACCGGAAGTTTTTCCGGGAAATGCCCTGCGACGCCTGCGAAGGAAGGCGCCTCCGCCCGGAGACGCTCGCCGTCCTCCTCGCCGAGAAAAACATCGCCGCGGTGACGTCGATGACGGTGGGCGCCGCGATTCATTTCGTGCAGACACTCGCCCTGCCCGGCGGCAAGGCCCGGATCACGGAGGGCGCGTCGCGCGAGATCGAGGCGCGGCTCGGGTTCTTGATGAACGTGGGGCTCGATTACCTGACGCTCGATCGCTCGGCGACCACGCTCTCCGGCGGCGAGGCGCAGCGCATAAGGCTCGCGAGCCAGCTCGGCAGCGAGCTCTCGGGCGTGATGTACGTGCTCGACGAGCCGAGCATCGGCCTACACCAGCGCGACAACGAGAGGCTGATCGCGACGCTACGGCGCCTGCGGGATCTCGGCAATACGGTGGTCGTGGTCGAGCACGACGAGGAGACGATCCGCGCGGCCGACCACGTCGTGGATTTCGGCCCCGGCGCCGGCCACGAGGGCGGCCGTGTGCTCTTCGCCGGCACGCCCGAGGAGCTCGAAGAGGCCAAAGGCAACGTGACCGGCGATTACCTCTCCGGCCGCCGCCGCATCGAGATCCCCGCCGAGCGCCGGAAGCCGAGCGGCTGGATCAAGATCAAAGGCGCGCGAGAGCACAATTTGAAAAACGTCGATGCGCGCATCCCGATCGGCGTCCTCTCGGCCGTGACGGGCGTCTCCGGCGCAGGGAAGAGCTCGCTCGTCAATGGCATTCTGCTCCCGGCGCTGAGCCGCGCGCTGCACGACGCGACGGGCCCCGTGGGCGCGCACGACACGATCGAGGGGCTCGACGTGCTCGACAAGGTGATCGCCATCGATCAGCAGCCGATCGGACGCACGCCGCGCTCGAACCCGGGCACGTACACGAAAGCGTTCGACCACATCCGCGAGGTCTTCGCGCTCCTGCCCGAGGCGCGGGCGCGCGGCTGGGACTCGGGTCGATTCAGCTTCAACGTGAAAGGCGGGCGCTGCGAGAGCTGCCACGGCGACGGCGTCGTGAAGGTGGAGATGCATTTCCTCGCCGACGTGTACGTGCCCTGCGAGGTCTGCGGCGGCAAACGGTACAACGCGCAGACGCTCTCGGTGCGCTTCAAAGGGAAAAACATCACCGAGGTGCTCGAATCGAGCGTGGAGGAATGCCTCGGGATGTTCGAGCACCACGTGGCCCTGAAGCGAATCCTGACGACACTCGTGGACGTGGGCCTCGGCTACATGAAGATCGGCCAGCGCGCGACGACGCTCTCCGGCGGCGAAGCGCAACGGGTGAAGCTGAGCCGCGAGCTCGGAAAAACCCAAACGGGGCGCACGCTCTACGTGCTCGACGAGCCCACGACGGGCCTGCATTTCGAGGACATCCGGCGCCTGCTCGTGGTGCTCGCACGGCTCGTGGACGCGGGGAATACGGTCGTGGTGATCGAGCACAACCTCGACGTCATCAAATTCGCCGACTGGGTGCTCGACCTCGGCCCCGAAGGCGGCGCGCGCGGCGGGCGCGTGATCGCGGAAGGCGCGCCGGAGGCGGTGGCGCGGGTGCCGGAGTCCCATACGGGGCGGTTTTTGGCAGACATCCTCGGGCGGGAGCAGGTCAAGGCGAAGGCCAAGAACGGCAAATCCACCCGCGTTCACGCCTGATTCGTCAGGACGACTTTTTCAATTTCCGCTGGAGCGTCCGGCGGTCGATCCCGAGCAGCTTCGCCGCCACCGCAATCACCCCCCCCGAATCCTTGAGCGCGGCGTTGATCGCGTCGCGCTCGAGCTCGTCGAGTTTGTACGTCGTCCGGCTCGACGGCGGCGCCCCCGAAAACGGCGCGCGCGGCCGCTCGAACAGGACGGTCGCCTCCCGCAGCAATCGATCCGCGTCGATCGGCTTCGTCAAGAGCGTGTCCGCGCCCTCGCGCACCGCCGCGACCGCGAGCGGGATGTCCCCGAATCCCGTGAGCATCACGATCGCCGCCTCCGGGCAGAGCCGGCGCAACCGCGGCAATGCCGTGAGACCGTCGACGCGCGGCATGCGGTAATCGACGACCACGAGATCCACGGGCGCGTCCTCCAGCGAGACCAGCCCCTCCTCCACCGTCGCCGCCGTCCGCGCCTGCACCCCGCGCCGCCGCATCGCGCCCTGGAGCGTCGTGCGAAACGCGTCGTCGTCGTCGATGAGCAGCGCCGTCTCGATCTTGCGAGGCATCCTCATACCTCCCAGTCACGCGACGCCACACGGCGCGCGAGCCGGATCGTTACCCTTGCCCCGCCCTCGATCCCATTGTCCACGCTGAGCATGCCGTTCATCCGATCGAGCAGCACCGAGCTCACGTACAGCCCGAGCCCCATCCCGCCCTCGCGCTCCTTCGTCGTCTGAAACGGCTCGCCGAGCCGCGCGAGGATCTCCGACGCGAACCCGGGCCCATTGTCGTCGACCACGATCTCGACGTGATCACCGCCGTCCCGCACCACAATCTCGATCCGCGGCTTCGCCGTCCGCACCATCGCCTCGGTCGCGTTCGTCAAAACGTTCACCAGCACCTGCAAGAGGCCCGCAGGCATGACCGTCACGTGCACCGGCGCAGGCGCGTCGATCGTGATCTCGCCCCGGTACGCGAGCCGCCGGAGCTCACGCCCCGCCATCTCCGTGACCAGCTTGCCGAGCTCGACCTCCTCGCACCGCTGATCCGGCCGAATGTATCCGCGCACGAGGCCGATGATGTCGCTCGCCCTTTGCGCCTCGCCCGCGATCGTACGCGCGAGCTCGGCGGCGTCCGGCGAGACGTCCTTCGTGAGCTCCGAGAGCTCGCGCCCGGCGAGCAGGATCGTGGCGAGCGGCGTCGAGAGCTCATGCGACATGCCGCCGACCACGCGGCCGAGCATCGCGAGTTTGTCGTTCCGGAGCGAGCGTTGCCGGAGCTCGTCGAGCCTCCGCGCATACACGAACAGGAACACGCCGAGGAACCCAGCCACGGACGCGAGCGAGACGAACGCGCCGAGGTGGTGGACGCGCTCCTTGCCGAGCGGCGCCGACGCGAGCGGCAGCGGATCCGCGAACGAGACGAGCGCGCCGACGGCCACGGTCAGGCCCGCGATCGCGAGGACGGCGCGCCCGCTGCTGAGAAACCCCGCCAGGGCGATCTGAAAGACGAGAAACGCGGCGAACGGGTTTCCGGTGCCGCCCGTGACCCACAACACGGCGCCGAGGGCGATCACGTCGAACGTGATCTGCCCGGCGACGAGGCGTTGCTCGTGACGGAGCATGCGGCCGAGCACGAGCGCGAACGAGCCGTTCAGGATCACGAGCAAGCCGAGGATCAGGAAGACCGGCGTGACCGCGAGTTCCGGGACGAACCATTTTCCGGTCGCCGTCGTCAGGCCCATGCCGAGGATCGCGAGCCAGCGGAGCTGGATCAGCCACCGCGCCGCGGTCCCCTCGGGGATCGGATCCG
The DNA here is from genome assembly GCF_005144585.1 of Polyangium fumosum. GTDB lineage: Bacteria > Myxococcota_A > Polyangia > Polyangiales > Polyangiaceae > Polyangium > Polyangium fumosum. The sequence goes on from NZ_SSMQ01000039.1 coordinate 47,382, forward strand.
CGCTCGAAAGGACGGCCCTGACGGACGATTGTCCCCCGGAAGGTGCACCACCCGCCGCACGCGCCGTCCCCGGCTCGGCGGCGGCGATGGGGGGAACGGAGACACGGGCCGACATCGGGTCGCCAGACTATGGCGAGTCCGAACCCGGTGTCGAGCGGTTCGCGGCTCTCGGAAACGTGGAGGAGGCGGAGGACTGCGTTCGCTTGGAGCTTGGGGGCGCCGCTCGGCTTGCCCGAGCGTGCCCCCCAGCGCGGACGCGAAAAACTCAGTGCTTGGCGGGGGTCGCGGCCGGGGCGGCCGAACCGGCGGCCGGGGCGGCCGAGCCGGCGGCGGCGGGCGCGGCCGCCGCCTTGGGGACGGCGACGTCGCCGGCGCGCTCGGCCTTGAACGGGTCCTTCAGATCGACCGGGTTCTTCGCCTCGATCGCCTCCGCTTCGCCGCGGAACTGCGTGTCGCTCATCGTGATGCCGATGAAGACCGCGAGGAACAACAGGGCGGAGACGAAGATGATGGCGTGGAACTTATGGTCCCACTTGAGGTGCATGAAGATGAGCGCGACGACCGACGCCTTGATCGTGGCGATCAAGAGGGCGACGATCAGGTTGCCCATGTGGCCGAGGTCCACGTAGCTCGCGCCCACGGTGACGACCGTGAGGAAGAGCAACGTGCTGAACGTGCCGATGTAGACCTTGAACGGCAGGACGTGCGGAACGTGATCGCCGTTTCCGCTTCCGTGACCGTGGTCGTGCTCTGCGTGCGAGGTGCTCATGGTGCGCTCTGCTCCGGGCTCAGCCGACCAGGTAAAGGAGCGGGAAGAGGTAGATCCACACGAGGTCGACGAGGTGCCAGTAGAGGCCCACGTTCTCGACGGGCGCGTAGTAGCGGCTGGAGAACTCGTTCTTCTGGTTCCGGAGGAGGATCCAGAGGATGAGGCCCATGCCGATGACCACGTGCACGCCGTGGATCCCGGTCATCATGAAGTAGATGGCGAAGAAGATGCCCGGGTGACCCGAGGCGAAATCCGCCGCCGTGAAGTTCCCGCCGGGCAGGAGCCCGTCGTGGATCTTGTGGCTGTACTCGAAGTACTTGACCACGAGGAACATCGCCGCGCACGCGAGGGTGATCGCGAGCAGGAGCGTCGTCTTCTTCTTCTCGTTCTTCTGCGCGGAGCGCACCGCGAGCGCCATCGTGAAGCTCGACGAGATCAGCACGATGGTGTTGATGCCGCCCATCACGCGGTCGAGGTGGTGGTGCGCCTCGACGAACGACGGGAAGTACTTGCTACGGAAGATGGCGAAGGCGCAGAACAAGCCGCCGAACAGCAGGATCTCCGTCACCAAGAAGAGCCACACGCCCATTCGACCTGCGTCGAACTGGGTGTCTGCCTTGTCGAAGTGGTGGGCGACGTGGAACTGGGGGGAGAGCTTCGTCTCCTCAGCGCCGCCCAAAGCCTCGGCTTTCGCGCTCATCAAGCAGTCTCCTCAGCAGGACGCTCGTACGCGTCCAGCGTCACGATGGGGGCCTTCTCGAAGTTCTCCGTGATCGGCGGCGACTGCGTCTGCCACTCGAGCGTCGCGCTGTCCCACGGGTTCGCCGGCGCGGGCGCGCCGGTCTTCAGCGACCGGGCGAGGCAGATGAACGTGATGAGGAAGCCCAAGCCCAGGACCCACGAGCCGTACGTCGAGAACGCGTGCAGCGGCTGGTACTGGTCGAGGTAGTTGTAGTAGCGGCGCGGCATGCCACGCGTGCCAAGGATGAACTGGGTGAAGAACGTCCAGTTGAAGCCGATGAACGTGAGGGCGAAGCCCACGCGCGCCAGCTTCTCGTCGTACATCTTGCCCGTCATCTTGGGCCACCAGTGGTGGAGGCCGCCGAAGAACGCGATCGCCGTGCTGCCCATCATCACGTAGTGGAAGTGGGCGACGACGAAGTACGTGTCGTGCAGGTGCAGGTCGACGCTCAGCATCCCGAGGAAGAGGCCCGTCAGACCGCCGATCCCGAAGAGGAAGAGGAACGCGATGCCGTAGAGCATCGGCACCGTGAACCGGATCGACCCGCCCCAGAGCGTGCCGAGCCAGTTGAACATCTTCACCCCGCTCGGGATGGCCACGAAGAACGTCAGGAAGGAGAAGATCGCCGAGGAGAGCTCGCTCTGCCCCGAGACGAACATGTGGTGGCCCCACACGAGGAACGACACGAGGGCGATGGCCACGCTGGAGAACGCGATCGCCTTGTACCCGAAGACCCGGCGCTGCGAGTTCGTCGCGAGGATCTCCGTCGCCACGCCCATGCCCGGCAGGATCATGATGTAGACGGCCGGGTGGCTGTAGAACCAGAAGAAGTGCTGGAACAGGACGGGGTCACCGCCGAGCGTCGGATCGAAGATGCCGATGTGGAACGCGCGCTCGAAGATGAGGAGGAGCAGCGTGATGCCGAGGACCGGCGTCGCGAGCACCTGGATGATGCTGGTCGCGTAGAGCGACCAGAGGAAGAGCGGCATGCGGTACCAGCTCATCCCCGGGGCCCGGAGCTTGTGCAGCGTCACGATGAAGTTGAGCCCCGTCAGGATGCTCGAGAACCCCATCACGAACACGCCGAACGTCGCCGAGATGACCGACGTCGTCGACACGCCAGAGGCGTAGGGCACGTAGAAGGTCCAGCCCGTGTCCACGCCGCCCGTCACGATCGCCGCGAGCATGAAGATCGCGCCGATCCAGTACAGGTACAGGCTCAGCAAGTTGAGCCTGGGGAAGGCCACGTCCTTCGCGCCGATCATCAGCGGCAGGAAGAAGTTCCCGAGCGACGCCGGGATCGACGGGATGATGAAGAGGAACACCATCGCTGCGCCGTGCAGCGTGAACGCCTGGTTGTACTGCGAGGCGTCCATGATGGTCTTCTTCGCCGTCAAGAGCTCGAGACGGACGAGAAGGGCGAAGATGCCGCCGAGGCCGAAGCCGACGAGCACCGACACCAGGTACATGATGCCGATGCGCTTATGGTCGACCGTCGTCAGCCAGGACCAGACGCCAGCAGTTTGGTTCAGGTAGTTTTTGCCTCGAACCTCGGGCGAGTGCCCGAGTTCGTCGACCGTAGCCGTGTTTGCCATGATCGAGCCTCCGATTCCCTACTGGACCGTCTTCAGGTACGCGATGAGCGCGTCGATGTCCGTTTCCTTGAGTAGGCCCTTGTAGGTCGGCATGACCGCCGGGTACCCACTGACCACCTTCTTGTTCGGCTCGAGCAAGCTCTCACGGATGTAGTTCTCGTCGACCTTGACCGACGTACCATCCGCGATCTGCTCCGTCCGACCGAAGACCCCCTTGAACGTCGGGCCCTGGATGCGGGACCCGTCGAGCGAGTGGCAGGTGTTGCAGCTACGCGTCGCGTAGAGCTTCTTGCCGAGCTCCGCCGGGGGAAGCGGCTTCTCGCCGGGCATGAGGCCGGTCTCCTGCCACGTGTCGTAGTCGGCCTTCTCCATCACCCGCACCCTGGCCATCATGTCCGAATGGCCGACGCCGCAATACTCCGTGCAGAACAGGATGGTATCGCGGTTCTCCGTCGCCTCGAACCAGACCGTCGTGTACGTGCCCGGCACGACGTCCTGCTTCACCCGGAACTCGGGCACGAAGAAGCTGTGGAGGACGTCCTTCGAGCTCATGATGAGCTTCACGGGCTGGCCCTTGGGCACCACGAGCTCGTTCACGCTCACGTTCCCGTTCGGGTACGTGAACGTCCACATGTACATCTCCGCCGTCGTGCGGATCTCGAGCGCGTTGCCCGGCGCGACCATCGCCTTCATCCAGCCGCTGAGGCCCACGAAGAAGAGGCCGATCACCATGATCGACGGGATGATGGTCCACGTGATCTCGAGCGTCGTGCTGTGCGTGACGTCGCTGACCTTGTCCTTCGCGGTCCGCCTCTTGTAGCGGTACATGAAGTACGCGAGCGGCACCATCAGGCCCACGAACATCACGACGTCCAGCCAATAGACGATGTACCACGCAGTATCGATTTCCTGCGCGATCGTCGAAGACTGCTTCGGCATCCAGAACGAGCCGAGTTCGATCGGATCCAACCTCATGCCAGAGCTCCATCCGTCGACTTGGACGCGCGACGACGCTCACGCCGCCAGAACCCGAGGAGCATGCCTCCGATCCCCAGCACCGTGAACGCACCGCCCGCCTTCATCAGACGCCTCGTCGCGAGGACATACTTGTTTTCTGCGGGATCGTAATGAAAGCAGAACAGGAGCACGCGACCCCACGCGGACGCGAGCTTGCCCTGCGACGCCTCGAGCAACGAGAGCTCGAGGTCCTTCGCGCTGTAGTTGAGCCCGTACAGCGTCCGCGAGAGCTTGCCGTCGGGCGTGAACACGAAAACGCCCGCCGCGTGTGCATACTGCTGCGTCGCCTCTTCCCAGCGGTACCGGAAGCCCACCGCGTCGGCCACGCGACGCGCCTGGGCCTCCTCCCCCACCAGGAAATCCCATCCCCGCTCCGCCACGGGCCGACCATAGACGCCGACGTACGAGTCGCGCTTCTTGCGGGCCGTCTCGGGGGTATCGCGAGGATCGATGCTGACGACGACGACGCGGTACTCCTTGCCCGCCGTCCAGGCGAGGCCCTTCATGCCCTGGAGCAGGCCGTTCACGACCAGCGAGCAGAGCATGGGACACTCGTAATACGCGAGCACCAGGATCACCGGGTGCTCGCCGTCGAGATAGCTGCCCAGCGTGACGTCGCGCCCCTCGTGATCCCGGAGCTTCGCGTCCGCCGGAAGGAGGGCGCCGGGTCGCTCCTCGATGTCCACGCCTTCGAGCTCCTTCGGCAGCGCCGGGTCCCCCGCGAACACCGACGAAACCGGCGCAAGCGTGACCACGGCCGCCGTGAGCGCGGCAGCGATGAACAGAAGGAAGCGGCCCGGACGAACCATCACTTCTTGGGCTCCTTGGGCTTGTCCTCGGGCTTCTTGTCCGTGGATTCGCCCTTCTTGTCGCCCTTCTCCTCGACCTTGGCGCCGTCCTTCTTCTCCTCGCCCTTGGTCTCGCCCTTGTTCTCCTCGGGCTTGTCCTGCGTGGGCGTGGGGGCCGGCTCCTCCTTCAGAGGCGGGGCCATGGGCGGCTGCCGGTAGCCCGCGATCGTCAGCTCGACCGCGCGATCCGTCGGGATCCGCACGACGCCGTCCTTCTTGCTCACCCACTGGTAGTGCGTGAGCTTCTGCTGCTCGGCGGCGCGCAGGGCCCGAAGGTCGCTCGATTGGAGCGAGAGGACCTTGTCGTGGAGCTCGCGATCCACGTAGTAGTTGAAGATCTCGCGCACCGCGACGCAGAGAGCCACCACGACCACGCAGGTGATGACCGTGACGAGCACGATGAGGCCGTTGCGCGGCCTGTCGTCCTCGACCGGGTCGTGCCCGCCGTGCCCGTGACCGCCCTCGTGCGCGTCGCCGCCGTGATCGTCGTGCTCCTCGGCGTGCGCGCTGGCCTCCGCGCCGTCCTCGCGCTCCTCGGAGGTCGACTCGTCGTCGCCCGAGGACACCTTCGAGGTCTCCTCGGCGGCGGACTCCGCGCGGCCCTGGTTCTTCTTCTTCTTCTTGCTCATGGATTGTCCACCTTCACGGTCTCGGCGAGCCGAGGATCACGGAGCGGGTAGAGCGGGCCCTTTGCAGCCTGCCGTGCGAGGAGGAACGCCACGATGCCGAGCGGTCCGAGCAGGCCACAGATGTCCACCACGCTGAAGTGGAAGTGGTGGTCGAACGTCGGCATGACGAGCCAGTAGAGGTCGACGTAGTGCATGACCAGCATGATCACGGCGCCGACCGAGAGCCCCAGCGCATTCCGCTTCACGTGCCGCGAGAGCAGAAGGAGGAAGGGGATCACGAAGTGACCGAAGAGGATCGCGAGGCTCACCTTCGCCCAGCCCGCGTCGTCCCAGCGGTGGTGGTACCAGATCGTCTCCTCGGGGATGTCGGCGTACCAGATCAGCAGGAACTGCGAGAAGCCGATGTACGCGAAGAAGACGATGAACCCGAAGAGCAGCTTGCCGATGTCGTGCCGGTGCTCGATCGTGCTGATCTTGCGGAAGTAGCCGCGCTGCTGGAGCTGCACCGTGATGAGCGCGAGCACCGAGAGCGAGCTCGTCGCGCACCCCGCGAACACGTACACGCCGAAGATGGTCGAGTACCAGTGCGGGTCGAGGCTCATCACCCAGTCGAACGCCGCGAACGTCGTCGTCAGGGCGAAGAGGATCATCGCCGGCGCGCTCGCCGCCTGCATCTTCTCGGTGAGCTTCGTGTCCCCGCTCTCGTCCTGCGCGCGGCTCGTGCGCGTGAAGTAGAGGCCGAGGCCCACCCACACGAGGACGTAGAACGCCGACCGACCATAGAAGAACGAGGGGTTCAAGTACCCCGCCTTCTTCTGGAGGATCGGATCCGTCGCCGCCTGCGGCCCCATCCAGTGATGGTAGAGGTCGTGCGCCCAGACGAAGATCGGAATCGAGAGGACCGCGACCGCAGGCAGGAGGCCCGCGAGCCACTCCATCTGCCGCCGCGCCGCCACCGACCAGCCCGCGCGCGCGAGGTGCTGGACCAGCACGAAGAACAAGCCGCCGAGCGCGACCGTCGCGACGTACAGGAAGCCGACCAGATACGAGGCCGCGAATCGCTTCGGGTCCATCGCATAGCCGGCGCCCGCCGCCACCACGCCCACGACCGCGAGCCCCATGCCCGCCTTCGTGAGCGTGTCGCCCACGTCTTTCGGGAGCTTCCGGGCGTCGTCGCTCTTCGACTTTTCGCCCGTGGCCCGACCTGCGGTCATTGCCGCCGCCTGGCTCATTGCGCGTCTCCTTCTGGATCGATCGCGTTGCGCTTGTCGGCGGGCACGTCGTCGATCGAGGCATGCTGGCTCTTGCCGAGCACCCTCACCCACGTGACGATGGCCCACCGGTCAGCCACCGGGATCTGCTTGCGATACGCCGGCATGTTCCGGACGCCGTGCGAGATGGTGTCGAAGACCTGCCCGTCCGGCATGGTCCGGACGCGATCCGACGAGAGCTCGACCGGCGGAGGGAACCCGCGCTGCACCACCATCCCGCGGCCGCTGCCCGACATATCGTGGCAGGGCGCGCAGTAGATGTTGAAGCGCTCCTGGCCACGACGAACGAGCTTCTCGTCCACCTCGACCGGCGCGCGGCCGATGAACTCGCCCTTCGCGTCCTTGCCGCGGTAGTACGCGTCGTCCTCGTCCAGGTGGCCAACCGGCACCGTCCCGTCGACGATCGGCCGCATCGCACGGCCATCCTCGAAGAGCGGGCTCGCCTCACCCCACTGGTACTTGGGCTGCCAGTCCATGTCTCCGAAGACGTGGACCGGCGGCTCCTCGCTTTTGTTGCCGCGGCAGCCCGCGAGGGCCAGCGCGAACAAGAGGAATGCGGCGGGCCTCATTCCGTGACCTCCACGATCTCGCGTGCGCCGAGATCCTCGAGGAGTTTCCTCGTCTTCGACGCGTCGTATTTGGGGTCCTTCGCCTCGACCGTGACGAAGAACGCGTCGTCCGTCGCACGCGGGAAGGACGGGTGCTTCATCGACGGGTGGTAGAACATCGGCAGGCGGTTCACGCCCCACAAGCCGAAGAACGCACCAAACGCCGAGAAGAGCACCGTCAGCTCGAACATGATCGGCACGTAGGCCTGGTACGAGAACGACGGCTTGCCGCTGATGACGAGCGGGTAGTCGAACGAGACGAACGCCGTCAGCGCGATCGCGCTGAGCAGGCCCACCGTCCCGCAGGTCAGCACGATCCACGGCATCTTCGACGGGGGCAGCCCCATCGCCTTCTCCAGGCCGTGCACGGGGAACGGCGTCTGCGCGTCGAAGTCCTTGTACCCGGCGTTCTTCAGCTTCTCACAGGCGTGCATCAGCTCGCCGGGCGTGAGGAAGTAGCCCATGAGGCCGAACGGCTTCGCCGCCTCTTCCTCGAGCTCTTCATGACGATGAGCCTTATCCACGGGACTCCTCCTCGTCCTTCTCCGCGTCGCCCTCCGACGCCTCGTCGCCCTCGTCGCCCTCGTCCTCGCTCTCGTCCTCGCTCTCGTCGGACTTCGCGCTCGCCTCCTCGTGGTGGTCGTCGTGCGCGTCGTGGCCGTGGTCGTCGCCATGGCCCGCGTGCGGATCCGCCTGCGGCATCACGCCCTTGACCTCGCTGATGGCCACCGCCGGCAGGAACCGGAGGAAGAGGAGGAACAGCGTGAAGAACAGACCGAACGACCCGAGGAACGTCGAGATGTCGAAGAGGCTCGGCCGGAAGTAGGTCCAGCTCGAGGGGATGTAGTCGCGGTGGAGGCTCGTCACGATGATGACGAAGCGCTCGAACCACATGCCGATGTTCACGAAGATCGAGATCACGAACATCGCCGGGATGCTGGTCCGGATGCGCTTGAACCAGAAGAGCTGCGGCGAGAAGACGTTGCAGCTCCACATGGTCCAGTACGCCCACTTGTACGGACCGAACGCGCGGTTGATGAACGCGAAGCGCTCGTACTCGTTGCCGCCGTACCAGGCGATGAAGTACTCGATCGCGTAGGCGTACCCGACCATCGTCCCCGTCAGGAGGATGATCTTGTTCATGTTCTCGAGGTGCTTGATGGTGATCAGGCCCTCGAGACCGTATGCCTTGCGCGCGAGCACCATCAGCGACACGACCATCGCGAAGCCGCTGAAGATGGCGCCGGCGACGAAGTACGGCGGGAAGATCGTCGTGTGCCAGCCCGGCATGATCGACACGGCGAAGTCGAACGACACGATCGTGTGCACGGAGAGAACCAGCGGCGTCGAGAGACCGGCCAGGATGAGGTAGGTCTTCTCGTAGTTCAGCCAGTTCCTGTGCGAGCCGCGCCAGCCGAGCGAAAAGATGCCGAGCACGATCGAGCGGACCTTCGTCGTCGCGCGATCACGCAGCGTCGCGAGGTCCGGCACCAGGCCGACGTACCAGAACAGGATCGAGACCGTCGCGTACGTCGAAATCGCGAACACGTCCCAGAGCAGCGGGCTCTTGAAGTTCGGCCACATGCTCATCTGGTTCGGTATCGGGAAGAGCCAATACGCGAACCACACGCGGCCGACGTGGAACACCGGGTAAATCGCCGCCGACATGACGGCGAAGATCGTCATCGCCTCCGCCGCGCGGTTGATGCTGGTGCGCCACTTCTGCCGGAACAGGAAGAGGATGGCGCTGATCAGCGTGCCGGCGTGGCCGATACCGATCCAGAAAACGAAGCCGGTGATGTCCCAGGCCCAGAAGACCGTGTTGTTCAGACCCCAGATACCGAGGCCTTCCGCCGCGAGCTTACCGAGCGAGCCAAGCAGGATGAGCAGGACGCTCACCGCGAGGCCCAAAAGGACCAGCCACGAGGGGGTCGTCTTTTTCTCGACGATCCCCGCGACCGTCTCGGTCACCGCGTTGAAATCGCGGTGGCCGAGGACGAGTGGAGCACGCTTGCCGGGCGTGTCTTCTTGCAGGGCGGCGGTGGTCATGCCCCCTCCAGCTCAGGGTTGGGGTTCTTGATCTTGGCGAGGTACGACGTGCGCGGGCGGACGTTGAGCTCTTCCAGGAGCTTGTATCCGCGCGGCCCGGCGGCGCGCTTGGCCACCTCGCTCTGCTTGTCGTTGAGGTCGCCGAAGTGGATGGCCTGCGCCGGGCAAGCCGCCTGGCATGCCGTCACCACCTCGCCGTCGCGGAGACGCTCGCGCCCCTCCGCCTTCGCGGAGATCTTCGCGCGGTTGATGCGCTGCACGCAGTACGTGCACTTCTCCATGACGCCTCGGCTCCGCACCGTGACGTCCGGGTTCATCTGCATCTTGTGCTGCTCGATCGTGTCCTTCGTGTAGTCGAAGTAGTTGAACCTTCGGACCTTGAAGGGGCAGTTGTTCGCGCAGTACTTGGTGCCGATGCACCGGTTGTACGTCATCTCGTTCAGCCCCTCGGGGCTGTGCGTCGTCGCCGCGACCGGGCAGACCTCTTCGCACGGCGCGTTCTCGCAGTGCACGCACATCATCGGCTGCGAGACGCTCGTCGGGTTGTCGAGGTCGCCCTCGAAGTACCGATCCATCCGCATCCAGTGCATCTCGCGCGACTTCTGCACGCCCTCGGCGCCGACGATCGGGATGTTGTTCTCCGCCTGGCACGCGATGCTGCAAGCGTTGCAGCCGACGCACGCGGCGAGATCGATCGTCATGCCCCAGGCATGGCCCTTGTCGTAGTTCCGCTCCTCGAAGAGGCTCAGGTACTTCTTCGGCTGCGGGACGACCTGCGGGTTCGCCTGGTACTTGGCGAACGACGCCTCGAGCACGAGCGGCCGGCCCTCCGTGAGGAAGTGCTCCTGCGTCCGCGAGAGCTTCGTCGAGCCGCCCGCCTTCGTGATCGACACGCCGTCCGCGACGTGGAACGCCGCGCTCGTGCGCAACGAGCCCGTGTCGACGCCGATGTTCTTGCCGACCCGGCCGACCACGCTCCGGCCCTGACCGACCGTTACGAGGATCGTCCCGTCGGCGAGCCCCGGCGCCACGAGCGCGGGGAGCGTCACCGTCGCGCCGTTCGCGCTCACGTTGACGAGGTCCCCGTCGACCACGCCGAGCCCTCTCGCCGTCTTGGGCGAGAGCGACGCGACGTTGCCCCAGGTGAGCTTCGCCATCGGGTCCGGCATCTCCTGGAGCCAGCCGTTGTTCGCGTACCGGCCATCCCACGTGTGCGGATCCGGGTCGAAGATGACCTCGAGGTCGCCCTTGGGCGCCACGGCCTTCTGCGCCTTGATCGCCGCGCCGACCTTCGCCGCGTCGAGATCCGCCGTCTCGGCCGGGAAGGCGCTGTCCTTCCAGAGGCCGTCGTGCAGGGCGCGCCGGAAGTCACGCTCGAAGTCGGCGACGAGCGACTGCGCGCCGCGCCAGCTCGCGCGGACGAGGTCGTAGCCCTTGCGCGTGCCGCCGAGGAAGATCTCGAGGATCTCCGCGTCGGTCTTGCCGCCGTACAGCGGCGCGATGAGCGGCTGGACGATCGCGCCCGTGCCGTCCTCGGACCGGACGTCGCCCCAGCTCTCGAGCGCGTGCGCGCGGTTCAGGTGCCACGCCGCGGCCTTGCCCGTCTCGTCGACGTGCGTGCCCACGTGGACCAGCGTCTTCGCCTTCGTGATCGCGTCGCGGACGTCCGCGGGCGCGTTGAACGCAGGGTTGCCGCCGAGGACGATCAGCGTGTCGATCGTGCCTGCCTGGAGGTCCTTGCCGAGGGCCGCGATCTCCGCCGGGCCGCCCTTCACCTCGTCGAACGGGCGCACGAGCTTCACGGTCTTGCCGACCGCGCCGATCGCGCGGTGCACCGCGTGGAAGAGCGCGTGCACGGCCGCGGGCTGCTTGCGACCCACGACGATCAAGGCCGCGCCGTTGCGCTTCGCGATGTCGGCCGCGATGGCCTTGACCAGCTTCGTGGCGTCCGGATCGAGCGCGCCGGCGCCGCCGAGCGCGGACGTGATGTCCGCCGGCAGCTCCACCTTCGCGGCCGCGGCGATCTCCTGCGCGAGCGCGTACGCGAGCGCCGGGATCTTGTGGCTCTGAAGGCGCATCCGATGATCCGCGCTCGTCCCCGAGACCGAGAAGGAACTCTCGATCGCGTAGAACCGGTTCATCGGCTTGTCCTTGCGGTCCGGGTTTCGCCGGTCCGCGAAGGCGCGCACGTTCTTCACGACGCTGCCCTCGTTCAGCAGGAAGTCCGCGTCGAGCGAGACCACGACGTCGGCCTCGCCGAAGTCGTAGACGGGCACGAGCGCCTTGCCGAAGGCGATCCGCGCGGCTTCCTCCGTCACGTCACGGCCGAACGCCTCGTACCGCACGACGCGCGCTTCGGGCATCAGCTTGAGGAGCGCGTCGAGCTGCGCGGCGACCGTGGGCGAGCGGTGATCCTCGACGAGGACCGCGAGCCCCTTGCCGTTCTTCTTCTTCGCGTCGTCGCCGAGCTTGCGCAGGAAGACGCTCGCGTCGTCCCACGTCCGCGCCTCGCCCTTCTCTTGCGGGCTCTGGCTGCGGTCGGGATCGTAGAGATCGAGCACCGACGCTTGCACGAACGAGTTCGTCGCCCCGAGGCTCTCGGGGTGGCGGGGGTTGCCCTCGATCTTCGTCGGCCGACCCTCGTGCGTCTCGACGACGAGGCCGATCGCGGTGCCGAGGATCGGCATCGCGGTCGAGAAGAAGAGCGGACGGCCGGGGACGATCTCCTCCGGCGCGCGCGTGTAGGGGACGATGACCTCTTCGGGCCTGCGGCACGCCGCGAGGCCGCCAAGGGCCATCGAGGCGCCCATGATGGCGAGGAAGCCTCGACGGCTCGTCCCTTGCGGAGCCTCGGCGGCGCCCTCCGGGAACTCGCGCGTGAGGTCCTCTGCGAACGACGGCGACTTCTCGAACTCGTCGACGCTCCGCCAGTAGTTCTTTCCGGACGTATCCGGCTCGATGGGATACGGAGCTCGCTTCATCGGTGGCACCCCGAGCAATGAACGGGAGGCGAGACCTTGCGCTGGGAAGGCGGCGCCGCGAGGTTCGCGACGCTCGCCGGCACGGTCTCGTCGACCATCTTGGTGATGTCCTTCGGATCCCGGAGGTTCGGCTCGGGGTTCCGATGGCAATCGAGGCACCAGCCCATGGAGAGGGGCTGTGCTTGACTCACCTTGATCATCTGGTCGACGCGGCCGTGGCAGCTCTGACAAGCCACTCCTGCGGTCGCGTGGGCCTGGTGGTTGAAGTACGCGTAGTCGGCCAGGTTGTGGACGCGCACCCAGGGGATGGGGTTCCCCGTGGCGAAGCTCTCCCGCACGGGAAGAAGCTTTTGACTATCCGTCTTCACCTTCGAGTGGCAGTTCATGCACGTCTCGGTGGGAGGGACGGACGCTTGGGCGCTCTTGTCGACGGCCGTGTGACAGTAACGGCAGTCGATGCCGAGATCGCCGGCATGCAGCTTGTGGCTGTAGTCCACGGGTTGCGTGGGGGTGTAGCCAACTTCGACGTGCTTGTTGGTACCGTAGTACCAAAGGCCGCCCGCAGCCGCGGTGCCAAGCGGAGCAAGTACGAAGGCGGCCACCATCGGCAGCACCCGGTTGGACCACTTTGGGAATAGGTATCTCGCCATGTGGACGCTCGATCATCGGGAATTCCCGACGACGCGGGCGGGTTTTGCCGTCCCCAGCCGACGAGGGCAAGATGGCAAAGCGCCGCACACCTGCGGCAACTTGCCGCGCCCCCACCCTTACGGTCCGACCAACGGTTCGTCGGGCCACATGTAGGGGCATTTTCGGTCATAGAAGAACGTTCCGTAAGGAAACGTTTGGGGTTCGTCACGCCGGGTTTGGTCCGGACGCGAACCACGCGCCCCCCTCCCCTGCCCCGCGCGGACTACTGCTGCGCGAGCCGCCAGAGCAGATACGCGTCCGACTTCATCGTCTCGGGCAACGACTCCATCGGATCCCGCGACAAACGTGCCATCGCCTCGGGATCTTTCGCCCCTTCTTCCGGCGTGCCCGCGGCGACGAGGGCCTCGACGGACGGCACGGGCGGCAGATCCACCATGAGGTGAATGCGCGGCGATCCAAGGTTTTCCGCGCCGTGCGGCACGCTGTTGTTGAAGGCCCACGCGGTGCCCGCGGGCAGATGCAGGAAGCGGCCCGCGACGCAGAGGCGCGCGGCCGGCGTCGTGATCAGCGGGACGTGGAAGCGGTGGTGTTCGTCCCAGTGAGGCGTGTTGTCGACGTGCAGATGGATGCGCGAATCCGGCGGGCTCAAGCCGAGCCACGCCGAGACGGGGCGCGCAGGAAACGCCGTGTCGAGCAGCTCGCAGAGGCGCGGGAGAGGCGCGAGCGCAGGGGCGTCGATGCCGCCGCCGCTCGTGAGCCGACTGCCGGGCCAGCCGCGCTCCTGCCCCCCGCGCAGGATGCAAAACGACGTGCCGAGGTGCCACTTCCACTGGCTCGGCAGCCACGTGATGTCCGCCGCTTCGATCTCGGCGACGATCGGCGCGACGTCGATCACGAGCGGAAGCCGCAGGAAACGATAGGTCTTCGGAAGCGCGCGCGGGCTCGGGACGTGACGCTTCTGGTACATCCGCTCTCTCTCCTGTCGAGCGGCCGTGCATCGCAGCCGACGCGGGCCACCCGTGTCAAGCGCCGAGCTTGACGCGAAACGGCGCGAACATCACGGAGAGATCGTCGTCACTGCGAGCCGAACTCCCGCGCGCAAATCTCCCGATCCGGGTGGTCTCGTAAGCGGCCCTCGCGATCGCCTCGCGTTCGCCGTGCGAGAGGCCGGCGACGAGCGTGACGATGTCGTCGACGTGATCCGCGTCGGTGCCGGCCGCGCTGTGCACGCGCAGGCATCGCGTGGCGTCGACGCCGCTCGGCAACACGGCTTGCACGGCGCGCACCTCGGCCACGCTCCGCGTCGCGGCGAGGCGCTCGAGCGCGAACGCGTAGCCCACGCACCGCGCGGGATCTCCCGGGCCACGCACGAGCGACGTGAAGAAATCGACGAGCGCCGCCGCGGTCTCCGGCACGTGCGCGGCGACGAGCGCGGGGGCGTCGTAGCCGAGCGACGCGAGATCGCGCAGCGCGAGCGCATCGTGCCCTTGCTCGTCGCGCGACTTTTCATGCGCCCACGCCGCGAGCGCCGCGCGCCCCTCCGCTTCGAAGCGCTCGCGGGCCTCGATCATGAGCCTGGGCGTCGCGTGGGTCGTATGAAAGTACCCGGCGAGCCGGTGGATCCAGCCTGCGATCGTGAGCTCTCGCCGCGGCGGCGCGGGCCCTTCCCGTTGCGCGACGCCGAGCACGCCGTCGAGCAGGTTTCGTGTCGCTGCAAGGCTCACCGGCCCCTCCGGCGCCACCGAGAACGGCCCTCCGAAGGCCAGCGCTTCCTCGTGCAGGAAAGCCCGCGCGCTCGTCGCGACCACGATCCTTCCTTCCGCGATGCGCGCCCACGTGATGTCGGAACCCTGCACGATCGACGACGCCTCCTCGGCCTTTGGCCCCACGGATACCCCATCGGGCGCGAGGCTTCCAGGCGTGCGCGCCGCGTGATAATCGACCTCGCATCATGGGCATCGAGCGTCGCGACGTGGTCGTCCTCGGCGGGGGTCCTGCGGGCAGCACCTTCGCCGCCATCCTCAAGAAGTACGAGCCGAACCTCTCGGTCACGGTCCTCGAGAAGGCGCGCTTCCCGCGCTACCACATCGGCGAGTCCCTCATCCCCGCGTTGAACCCGGTGCTCCGCGATCTCGGGATCTACGACGATCTCGGACGCGCGGGGTTCATCCGCAAGATGGGCATCACGTTCGTGTGGGGCCGCGATCGGACGCCCTGGGACGCCGACTACCTCAAGCTCGGCGACGTCCGCGTCCACGAGGGCGCCGAGGTGCTGAACGTGCTCGGCCAGGATTTTTCGAAGCTCCTGCGCCGCCCCGAAGAGCGCGACGAAACCTTCAACGCGTTCAACGTCCGGCGCGCCGAGTTCGACCACATGATCATGAACCGCGCGCGGGACTTCGGCGCCGACGTGCGCGAGGGGACGCGTGGCAAGACGATCCACAAGGACGAACACGGCCGCGTCACGGGCGTCGACTGGGAGGATGATCAGGGCCGCGAAGGCACGATCGAGACCTCGTTCGTGCTCGACGCGAGCGGGCAAGGCACGCGCTTCACGCCCGGAGGCCGCGTCTTTGATCCGCACATGAACAACTACGCGGTCTACGGCTACTGGTCCGGCGCCGAGTGGAAGATCCTCTACCGGGGCACGCGCGACCGGACGAACGTGTTCATCTGCTCGGTCGACAAAGGCTGGATCTGGTACATCCCCGTCGCGCAGGACCTCATCAGCGTCGGCGTCGTGACGAACACGGCGCACTTCAAAGACGCGCTCCAGAGCCAGGATCCCGAGTCGTTTTACCACGAGACGATCCAGGGCTGCCCCGAGGTCCGCGGCTTGCTCTCGCACGCGACGCACCGCGACGACTTCATCGGCGGCGGCAAGCGCATCTCGGTGACCCGCGACTGGTCGTCGTGGGCGAAGAGCCCCACGGGCCCGGGCTGGGCCACGGCCGGTGACGCGGCGATCTTCGTCGATCCGATCCTCTCGTCGGGCGTGACGCTCGCGATGCAGAGCGGCCATCGCGCGGCGTACACGTACCGCACGGCCCGCGCGCGGCGAGACCTGCCCGAGGACGCGCTCTG
The DNA here is from genome assembly GCF_005144585.1 of Polyangium fumosum. Taxonomy (GTDB): domain Bacteria; phylum Myxococcota_A; class Polyangia; order Polyangiales; family Polyangiaceae; genus Polyangium; species Polyangium fumosum. Next base: position 63,626 of record NZ_SSMQ01000039.1, read on the forward strand.
GCGCGCCTACGCCGACTACATCCGCGGCGAGGCGGGCTCGTTCCTCCGGCTCGCGCGTTACTTCTACGGCAACAACCGCGCGGCGCCCTCGTGGTGGTGGGAGGCGCAGACGCTCGTCAACGCCTCGGGCAAGCTCGCGGTCGACGATCGGCAGGCCTTCACCATGGCGAGCGCCGGGTTCTTCCCGACGCTCCGCGCGGTCACGGACGACACGGTGATCCCGCTCGTCGCGGGCATCACGGGCCTCCAGGGCGACGTGTACAACGTCTTCTACGAGGACGGGCTGCCGCCGCCCGAGGCGCTGCCGAAGCAGGCGATGGAGCACCTCGCGCGCTTCCGGCTGGCGCTGCGCACCGAGCCCATGGCGACCGAGGGCAAACCGACGGGAGAGCTCGACGTCTTCTACGATCTCGTGAGCGACGACGCCGACTTCACGCATCGCACGCACGCGGCCCCGAGCAAGATCGCGCCTGCGCTCGGGCCCGTCGTCGAGGCGATGGGGCGCCACCACGACGTCGCGTCGCTGCTCGCCGAGGCCCCACGCCTCTTGCCCACGGGCTACGCCTCGCCCGAGGCGATCCGCGCCGCGACGCTCTCCGTCGTCCGCGCCGCCGCCAAGAAGGGTTTTGTCAGGCTCGCGCCGGGGGCGTCTGCTTGAGCGCCTACGCAAGCGACGAGCTGACGCTCGTCTTCGTCCTGCACGAGCACGATCGCGAGTCGATCCGACGCGCAGCGGAGGCGGCGAGCCACCCGGACGACACCAAGCGCGCGCCGCACCTCGAGCGCGAGGAGCTGCGCAAGTTCGTCACGCTCCCCTCGGACGAGCGCCGCGCCGTGCTCGCGTGGCTCGAAGAGCACGGCATGCCGCACATGGACGTGCGCAGCGTGTCGGGACAAACGATCTTCGTGAAGACCACGAAGGAGGCCGTGGGCCGCACGTTCGGCGCCGAGTGCCGGCGCTGGCTCGACGACAAGGAGAAGGACGAGCGCGCGCTCACGCCGATGGAGTGGCCGATCCCGCGGCAGATCGCGCAGTACGTGCAGTCCGTGAAGGTCCGACAGAGCGGCAACCGCGCGCGCAGCACGATGGTCGCCGACGCGGGCGCCGAGCACCCGATGCAGTTCCCCACGCTCGAAGGCGCGCGCGAGAGCCGCCCCGAGCCCGGCTTTGGCCTGACCCCCGCGGACGTCCGCGCGATCTACCGCTTCCCCAAGGCGACCGAGCTCGACGGATCGGGCGAGACGATCGCCCTCCTCATGCTCGGCGGCGCGCTCGACGAGAGCGATCTGCACGCGTTCTGGGACGCCCACGGGATCCCGCATCCGCCGGAGATCAAGACGTACCACGTGGGATCCCGGCCCTCGAAGGTGACGAGCGCGAACAAGCTCTACACGCTCGAGGTCGCGATGACCGTCGAGTGGGTGGGCGCGATGGCGCCGGGCGCGCGGATCCTCGTGTACTTCGTCGATCCGATGGTGATCGCCGACCCGTGGGTGACGTTCCTGCTCAAGGTCATCGGCGACCGCGAGAACACGCCGACGATCGTCTCGACGAGCTGGATCACGCCCGAGCGCAGCTACTACCGCGTGCACGGGCGCCGCGTCGTGAGCGGCCTGCTCGACCAGGCGGCGGCCATCGGCGTCACGGTGATCAGCGCAGCAGGCGACTGGGGCGCCTTCGACGGCGTGCCACGCACGATCAAGGACGGGAGGTACGTCGGGGACGCCCCCTGGCCCCACGGAGTGTTTCCAGCCGTGGAGGAACGCGTGCTCTCGGTCGGGGGCACGATGATCACGGGGCGGGCGCCGCTCACGGAGATCGCTTGGAGCGGGCCGCCGCCGCCCGGGCTCGGGCGGGTGCTTCATTTCGTGCGGCTCGCGTCGAGCGGGGGGTTCAGCCGCGAGGTGCCCATCCCGAAATGGCAAAAAGACACGTTGAAGGGCTGGTATGCGCGTGGCGAGGGCGACCCTGCGGTCGTGCCGTATGGCCGCGGCTTCCCGGACGTCGCGCTCATGGCCTCGGGTTCGGCGGTGCAACGCGCGCCGAACCAACCGCTCACGATGCAGGGCTACCAGGCCGTCGCGTGTGGGCAGTGGGTCGACTACGCGGGCGGCACGAGCGTGGCGGCGCCAATCTGGGCGGCGATCGTGGCGCTCATGAACCAGGCGCGGCGCGCAGCAGGCCTCGGCCGCGTAGGCTTCATCAACCCCATGCTCTACGCACTTCGGAAGGAAACCCCCGCGCCCTTCCGCGAAATCTCCGAGGGCAGCACGGACGTGGCCATGAACGTACTCAACGCGCACGGCAAAGCGGTGATCCACCGACTGTCGGGCTACTCGGCCGGCCCTGGCTGGGACCCGGCAACGGGCCTCGGGGTGCCCGACGTGACGCGTCTCATCGAGCTCGTCACGCGGCGGCGGTAACCCCGCGCCGGGGCGCTGCCCCGGTCCCCGCGGGGGGCTGTCCGCCCCCTCGACCCCGGACCAGCCAGGGGCTGGACCCAGGGTTGAAAAACTGCGCTACGCGCAGTTTTTCAAACAGGCCGGCGAAGAGACCGGGGGGCCAGCAGAACCCACAGCGCGGCTGTCTTGTTTGGAAGGGTCGTTGCCAGTCTTGACCGGGCCCGTTCGATGAACTGCGCACCGCGCAGTTCATCGAGCCTGGGTCCAGCCCCTGGCTGGTCCGGGTCCAGGGGTGGACAACCCCTGGTCAGGGTCCGGGGTGAAACCCCGGTGCCAACGCTTCAGAACCCGGGGTCGTAGTCGTGCAGCGGCGACGTATCGAGCGGCAGGACGCTGACATCGCCGGAGGGGGCGGAGGGCAGGACGATGTGGCGGCGTTCGGCGGTGTTTTCTACGACCACGAAGGCGACGCCGGGGGGGACTTTGAAGCCGAGATCGGAGAGGACCTTGTTCGGGTCGTCGATGAGCTTTTGGCGGAACTCGGGGTCCTGCCAGGCGCGGAGGACGACGCGATCCCAGACGGCGAGGTTTGCCATCTCGTCGGCCGACATCTCGATGTGTTTCGTATAGGTGGTCTTGTTCGTCATCGGAAATCTTCCCCGTTCACGGCGGACGACGCAATGCGCCGAGGATACCCACCGGCGGGGGCCTCGTCACGTGGTTCCGACGACTTTTAGTCCACGAGGAAAGTTTCGAGCTTGGCGCGACCTCGGGCGGGCTCGGGGTTTTGGGCGTCGATCAGCGCGCGGAGCTGCGCGATCGCGCGGCCTTCTTGGATCGCGCGGCGTGCTTGATCGACGCCTGCGGTGAGCGAGTCTGCTTTGCCCATCAGCTTCAGGCCGGCGGCGGCGTTCAGGAGAAGCACGTCGACGATGGGGCCTTCGAGCTTGCCGGCGAGGGCGCGGGCGAGGACGCGGGCGTTCTCCTCGGCCGTGCCGCGGGAGGCGATGGCTTCGAAGGGGGCTTCGCGCAGGCCGGCGTCTTCGGGGCGGATCTTGTACTCGCGGATCTCGCCGCCGGGGAGCAGCTCGGCGACGTGCGTGGGGCCGACGTTGCCGATCTCGTCGAGGTAGCGGCCGGGATGGGCCGTCGACTCGGCGCAGGGGACGAGGGCGCGCTCGTAGCCGAGATCCCGCATGACCTCGCAGACGATCCGGACGAGGCGAGGCTCGGGGACGCCGGCGATCTTGTGGCGCTCGCCGACGTGGCGGACGAGGGGGCCGCCGATGTGGAAGGAGGTGCCGATGCGGATCTGGCTAATCACGCGGGCAAATCCGCTCGTCATGAAGGCGCGACCCACGACGGAGGTGAAGCCGAGGCGGCACGTCTCGGTGCTCTTGACCTGAGCTTCCCCCGGGGCATCGAGGTCGACGCCCCAGTGCGCGAACATGTCCGCGGCGCCGCTGACGCCGGTCAGGGCAGGAGCGCCGGGTTTGTGGACGTAGAGGCCGCAGGCGGCGGCGAGGACGGCGGCGCCGCTGGAGACGTTGACGGTCTTCAAGGCGTCCATGCCGACGCCGGCGATGCTGAGCGGAGGCTCCGGCGAGCGGACGGTGTGGGGGAACCAGAGGCGCCACTCGTCCTGGAAGGCCTCGACGACGCCGGTCAGCTCGGCCTGCGACTCCCCTTTGGCACGGAGAGCAGCGATGAAGGCGCCCTGCTGAAGCTCCGGCTGCTCGTTGCGCCAGATCTGGCGGTAGGCTTCGCGTACTTCGTCCCGGGTGAGGTCCTCGCGCTGCTGGAGGCGGACCACGAGGCGGCCGAAGGCGCGGAGCTTGTCTTCGTCGAACATTGCTTCGGCGGAGCCTACCCCGATCGCGACAAACCGAGAAGGGGGACGAGGTGGGGGCGCCGCGCCGGGGTTTCACCCCGGACCCCGTCTGGTCAACGATGGGGCTACGCTCGGCAAACCGAGCTACGCCCCAAACCCCGGGGTTGTCCACCCCTGGACCCGGACCAGCGAGGCGCTGGACCCGGGGTCGAGGGGGCGGACAGCCCCCCGCGGGGACCGGGGCGGCGCCCCGGCGACGCGGCGAGGGTCGGCAAAGGGATCCGAGCCCGGACAGACAAGGTCCGAGCGATTCGTGTTTTGTCTTGCCGGACCCGTTTGTCCTCCTGCTAGATAGGCCACAGCTCATCGCAGGAGGGGTTTCCAGATGAGGCGAGGGGATTTCCTCGTCGCGGCGCTCGTCGTCGCGGCGCCGGGCGTCGTGTTGCCTGGGTGTTTGGGGTCGTTTGGGGAGGATGAAGGGAAGGGGCGTTTTTGCGCGGCGCTGCTGCGGTTCTTTCGGCTTGGGCTTCTGGTGCTCGGCGTTTTTTGCGTCTCGGCATGGCTTCTCGGGTGCGGCGCGACGCCTGCGCATACCCAGACGTGGGCGCAGGCGACGCCGAGCGGAAAGCGCTTGTTCCGTATATGCCGGCGCCATCCCCAGGTCGATCCGAATGCGCGTTATTGGTACGATCGCGGGGACGGAACGCCTCGAACGACGTCCCTGCCGCTCGACGCCCTTCTGGAGAGCCGCGAGGCCAAGGCCATCTTCATTCTTGATGCCAGCGCGCCGCCCGAGAGCCGAAAGCTTTTGGGAATTGCATTCCAGGATCTGCCCTGCGACAAACGACCGCCGCCGCCACCCGCGCCGGAGAAGCTCGCGGCAAAGGAGAAGGAGGGCGAATCAAAGAAGGACGAGGCCCGGAAGGACGAGCCGCCGAAGCCGCTGCCGCGACCGAATCCGCGCGGCGCGTCCGCGGTGGAGAGGCGTGTCGAGGCGCATCGCTGCACGGCGTACGTAGAGCCTGGCCAGACGCGAAGGCGTAGCAAAACGGGCGGGCGGACCTGCACGAGGATCCTCCTCCACCGGGGCCGGGGCGACACGGAGCCCATCGTCGCGGAGAACCAGCCGCGCCCGGTCGAGGCGCCCGTGCCCGAGCCGCGTGAGGTGCCCCGAGGTGAAGTCTGGCGGTATGACGACGGGAGCTTGCCCCCGGAGGAGATGGCTCAGCTCGAACGAGCCTACGAGTGTCTCCAGGGAGTTTGCCATGCGAGGCACAAGAACTTTCAGGAGGGAAAGACCAAGCCCGCCGGGACGCACAATGGGCAATCGTTGTCCACGGGGAGCGGTGGGGGAGCGAGCCCGCCGCAGCCCCCGCCGAAGACGAAGGTCCGGACCAAGACGCGGACCTTCGGGAAACCAAATGGCGCGAAGCCAAACGGCGCGGCGGCGGGAGAGGCGTCACCGGCGAATGCGGGCGCGGCGGCGAATGAGAGGCGTGTGCCGAATCCGGATGGCAAGAAGGGCGGCAAGGCGCATCAGGACAAGGTGAACGAGGTCGCGGAAGACATCAAGAAGCGCAACCTCGACCCGGTAAAGGAGTTTCCCGTCGAGACCCCGGGCGGTCCGAAGAAGAAGCGCTACATGGACGTCGTCGGGGTTGACAAGAACACGAAGCAGCCTGTGGAGTTCCACCAGGTCGGGAAGCAGAGGAAGGATGGGCAGCCCGTGTCGCGTGAGCGGAAGCCTCTCGACGAGGTGGAGCGCGCGAAGGGCATACGGCCCAAGTTCCATCCCTACAACGAGAAGAAGTGAGGAGAGCCATGGGACACCAGTCACGCTTTTACATGACGCCGAAGGACATGGCGGACTTCGAGCGGCGGCTTCGGGAGAAGACGGACTTCAGCATCCTCCTCTCGGAGTCGCCCACCTCCTCACCGCGCGTCGTGGACTCGCTGAACTTCTCCGAGAACGGGAAACCGTGGTACTTCAAGTACCTCGCACGGCCCGAGGACCTGGACGCGATCGTGATGCGACACCTGCCCGAGCAGGGCTATTGGTGGGTGCAGGACAGCCCTTCGCCCGTGATCGAGTGCGGTCCTTGCCCTTTCGACGGGAAGTCACTTGGGCCGAGCCGCCTGTACTACGTCGATACGTTCCTGGGTCCCGATCACGAGTGGACGGAGAAGAGCGAAGCATTCCGAAAATGGGCGAAGAGGGTGCACACGCTCCTCAAGAAATCCATGAAGTGGCGTGCTTCGTATGGCGACTACATCGGCGCGGACGCCCAGGCGTGGGTCGACGCCGGAGGACAGCTCGTGACCGACACCGGGCAGCCCGTGACCTGGTAGCGGACGGCCTGTAGACCTGAACCCGGCGCACCCTCGGGCCCGAGCGTCGCGCCGGTCGTCCGCTGCGCAAATCGCAACGACGCCGAAAACCCTCCACGACCGCCGTCGCAGCGGCAATGCTCGCAGGAACCGCGCTTCCCGCTCGCGGGTGGCGCGGGCGGCCGGGTTTTCGCCGGACGATCCGTTCGAGGATTCGCTGACGTCGTCCGAGGTGCCGTGGGTGGAGGTGCCCGATGTCTCGGGCACGGCGGGGGCGTTCGAGCCGGGGAAGGATCCTTATGCGGCGTATGCGGACGCGGTGATCGAAACGCTGTCGCAAGACGTGCAGGGCGACTGGTTCAGCGCGTGCCCTTCGCGCTTGGCTTCGTTGTGGAGCGTGCCGAGCAGCGCCTCCATGCCTTCGAGCTCCCCGGTGATCAGCCGGCGCTCGGCGTCGAGGGCGAGCAGGAAGGGCCGCAGGTACGTCGTGCGCCGCGCGAGGCGCTCCACCTCGCGAAAGACCTCCCTCGCCGGGTCGAGGCGCCCTGCGTGCACGCAGAGCAGCGCCTCCGTGAGCAGGCTGCGGCGCGCGCCGAAGAGCAGCAAGCCGTCGGGATCGGCGAGCAGGCCGGACCACTCACGACAGTGACGGGGGCGCGGCGGATCAGGGCGCCGAGGTGTCGTCTCTCGACGGCCCGGCCGATGAACAGGGGCGGCGCGTTCGGCAGGCGATGGCGCAGGGGCAGAGGGGGCGCAGCGGCGCGGTCGTCTGGGCGGAACACGCTGTGGATTCTATCATGACGTTTCCGCGGTTTTTATGGGGGGACGTCCACGCAGCCCTCCTCCCCTGCCCTGTGGTCCGCGTCCGGTGCGCAGGTTTTGGGCGTGCGAGGGTGTTCGAACGTTTGAAGGGGCGTGCGCGACGGTGACGCGCGGGTGTTCGAACGTTCAAAGGGGCGTGCGCGACGGTGACGCGCGGGTGTTCGAACGTTGGGAGACGCGCGCGTCACCGTGACGCGCAGGTGTTCGAACGCTTCGAAGGGCGACGAGCAACGATGACGCGTGGGTGTTCGAACGTTGGGAGACGCGCGCGTCACCGTGACGCGGGGGGGGTTGGGACGTTTGGAGACGCGCGCGTCACCGTGACGCGAAGGGGTTGGGACGTTTGGAGCGATGGAGACCACGATGGAAGGGAGGCGCGGTCGAGAGATGGGCCCCCCACCCCACCGTATGCGATGCTGCGCGTGATGAGCGACGCGACCCCGGAGACGACGGCACAGGCCCCCGACGGCGGGAACGGAATCCCCGGACCACGTCTCCGGCGGCTCAAGATCATCGTGTTTTTCCATTACGACGACGAAGCTTTCTCGAACCGCGAGGGCAGCGTCGCGCGACGACACTTCGCCGAGTTCCGGTGGAAGATCGAGCAGCAAATCCAAGCACGCGGCGTCGAAGGCGACGAGCTCACGCGTATCATGAGCGGCCTCATCGCCATCGAGCCGTTTTACTGCATCGAGGCGTGGACCTACCAGCACACGGAGATCGCCAAGAAGATTTGCGCCCGCGGATGCGGCAAGCACCTCGATGCCTTCGACGCCTGGGCACGGGATCGCAGCATGTTCGACGAGGTCACGAAGCCGTGGGATCCGGCAGCGCTCGACGGTTGCCTCCGCAAGGCCCATAACGTCGAACTGACAGGGCCCGGGTTCCCCGCGGAGGCGGTCTGGGGAACCGAGAAGTCGTTTTACGAGACGGTTGACCGAATGCTCACCTGTCCTGCGCTGCTCGACGCGCTCCAGCGAACCTACGCCGCGCCGGCGGCGCAGGCGGCCTCGAAACATCCCTGAGAGGGTGTTTGAATGTTCGAGGAGCGACAAGCAACGATGACACGCGGGTGTTGGGACGTTCGGAGCCATGGAGACCGTGATGGGCGCGAGACCAAGCAACCGACCCGGTCGTCCTCCCGGCGCTCGGCGCGCGCCCACCGAACGCCGATATGTCGGCGAGGATGCCTGCGCCTCGATTCCGCCCCGCCCGAAGGCCGATGCTAGGCGCTGTCCATGAGGAACGATCGACGTCGTGAGACTTCTGCGATCGCCCTCGCGCTCCTCGCACACGTCCTGCTTTTGAGGTTGTCGCTCCGCGAATCGCCCATCGCGCCCCCTGCTCCGCCTCCGCCGTCCGTCGAGGCGGATACGACGATCGATATCGAAACCGCGGCGCCGCCCACGCCCGCGACGGCGCCCACCCCCGACACCACACCCGCACGCGCATCCGCTCCCGCACGCGTCCCCGCGCCCGCTCCCGCTCCCGCTCCCGCTTCCGCTTCCGCTTCCGCTCCCGCTCCCGCGCCCGAATCCGCTCCCGCGCCCGCGCCCGCTCCCCGTGCCGCCGGCGACGAATACGGCGGCCCGCCACCCACGAATCCCGGCGCCGGCCTCCCCGGTCTCGGGACGCCCGTCTGGTCCGTTCCCGGCGCCGTCCCGGAGCCTCCCGCGAGCCAACCCGCGGCGACCACGATTGAAGCGGCTCCCGTCGATCGTGAGGCCGCGACCCGCGTCCTCGCCGGCACATTGCACACCCAGGACAAAGAAAAAGGAATCGACATCCCTGCCGCCGGCCTCGTCGCGCAGACCGTCGCCTCGGCCGTGCGTGGGTCCGCGGTCAAGGACGCGCGCGCCACGTTCGAGGTGAAGCTCAGCGCAGACGGGCGTGTCGAAGGCGTCCGGTTCGTCGGCTCCACCGACAACAACGCGAACCACTGGGTGGGCGTCGTCGAGGCCGTGCGCGCTTCCCTCGACGGCAAGGCGCTGCAAATGGGCTCCGACAAACAGGGCGTCACGGTCGTCGTGAAAGTCGAGTCGAGAATCCAGCTTCCGTCGGGCGCCAAGGCGCCGGTCGCCCTCAAGCCCATGTGCGCGAACGAGGGGATGTTGAAGGCCACCGCCAGGGCGAGGGAGGCCATGAAGACGGGCGAGACGCGCGGCCACCGGGACCCCGACGACGACGCGCCCGACGAGGACTTCCTCCGGTCCTTCTGCATCCCGATCGGCATTCGCGCGATCGGGGATCTGTCGGACATCGGCGCGCACGAGGTGAACGTCGTGAGCACCTCGTTCGAGGTGAAACGGCCAGGGGAAAAACCCTTGCCCCCCGGCGCTCCAAAGCCCATCGACCGGCGCGTGCCTTGGATGCCGGAAGATCCCCGACTCGTCAGGCCGCCGCCGGAGAAGAAAAAAAAGAAAACGTAAAAGCCGTTCCCGGCCTCCATGCCGATTCGCTCGTTCGCGCTTCGGACGCCCTCGCCCTTGCGGCGCGACGTCGAGGAGAGACGGGGCGCGAGGGAAGTGATAAGCTCGCTCCGGGACACCAGCTTGACAGCCAGCGTACCCCGCCCGCGCGACGTGCTCTTCGTGCTTCCGCCCGATTTCTCGGCCCCGGAGGCGCACCTCGTCTTTCGTTTTCCGCCGCTCGGTCCCGCGGTCGTCGCGGCGAGCATCCGCTCGCTCGGGCTCGTGGGGCGCGCGGTCGATCTCGCCCTCGATCTCTTCAAGGCGCCGCTCGACCTCGAGGTCGCGCCGCTCGCTTCGCCGGCCCTCGTCGAGCGGCACCTCGCGGGCGAACACGACGCGCGTATCGACGCCGTGATGGACCGGATCTTCGAGCGCCTCGACGAGCCCGGCCGGGGCGCGGACCTCGTCGCGGTCTCCATCGACCGCGGCAGCCAGGTGCCCTTCGTCGCGGTCCTCACCTGCGAGATGAAACGCCGCTGGGGAAAGCGGATCATCGTGGGTGGCGTCGCCGTCGAGCACCTCCGCGCCCTCCTCGAAAAGAGCGGCGCGATCGGCGCCGACATCGTCACGAAGGCCAGCACGCCCGCGCAGATCCGCCGCGCCTTCGCCGCGCTGCTGGACCTCCCGGAGCACCGGCGTGGAGGTCCCCTCGAACCAGACACGGAGATCGTAGAGCTCGTGCGGGGCGGCATGCGCAAGGCCCCCTCCGCCGCGGACTGGCCCACGCCCGATTTCTCGATTTACGATCTCGACCCGTACCGCCGCGACGTCGTTGGTGTCGAGGGGGCTGCCTACCCGGCGTATCGCGGCGAGCTCGGCGCGTCGCTCGTCCTGCCGTATTTCTTCTCCTTCGAATGCCAGTTCTCCTGCGCCTTCTGCCAGACGGGCGGCACGCAGGAGCACAAGCCGATCGACCTCGTGGTGCGGGAGCTCGCGGAGCTTTCGGAGCGCTGGCAGACGCGGGAGTTTCTCTTCTTCGACACGCAGGTGAACCTGCTCGCGGCGGATCTCTCGCGCGCCCTGCTCGCGGCGCGCCTCGATCTGCGCTGGTCCGATTCGTATCGCGTGCGCCCCTCGGAGCCGGGGGATCTCGAGCTCATGGCGCGCGCGGGCTGCGCGGGCCTGACGATCGGCGTGGAGTCGGCCTCGGCGCGGGTGCTGAAGGCCATGGTCAAAGGGCACCGCCCCGAGCAGGCGACGCAGATGATCGTCGAAGCGCACCGCCACGAGATCATGGTCCGCGTGAACCTGCTCTCCTGCTTCCCCGGCGAGACGCGCGAGGAGCTCGCGGAGACGCGCGACTGGGTCCGGCAAAACGCCTTCGCCATCGACGATCTCGCGCCCTCTTCCTTCTACCTCACGGCCGATTCGCCGATCGGCCGGAAGCCGGAGCGGTATGGCATCCGCGTCCGGGGTCCGCGCTCGCTCGAAGGGGAGACGCGCTTCCGCAAATCGCCCGACTCGCTCATGTACGATGAAATGGACGGCCTCACCTGGGAGGAGCGCGCGCCAATGCTCGAAGCGAGCGAGGGCATGTTGCGGAGCGCCTGGCTCGAAGGGCGCGCTTCACTCGACGGGCTCGGGGGTTTCTCCCCGTCGGCCATGCTCGGGCTCCGCCGCCATTTCGCGACGAAGGCCGAGATCTACGCATTCCTCGGCCGCTGCCGCGGCGGCGCGCCCCGCCTCGAAGAAGAGGCGCGCGCCCCGGAGACGAGCGCGGAGGTCCTCCCCTCGATCCTGCGCTCGTCGCTGCCCAAGCTGCTCGCGCCCCGCTGGGCCGACGCTGCCCTGGCCCGCGCGTTCGCCGCGGCCTTCCGCGCGGCGGCGCCCTCGCTCGCGGCGCGCCTGCGCGAGGGCGACACCGCGCACGTCGTGCTCTGGCCCGACGGTCGATTCCTGTTTTTCCGCGGGGCCGTGCGCCGCGGGAGCGACGATCGGGCGCGCTCGTTTCATGTCGAAGAGCCCCTCGGCGCGCCTCCCCCCGAAGAAATCGCGCAGGGGTCCTCCTTCGAGGTCCTCACCTTCCGGCTCGATCCCCGGCGGCCCAGGATGGTGCCGTGAGCGGCTTCGTGTTCTTCCGCGAAAAGCAGCTCGCGCTCCGGATCGCCGCGGCATGGCCCTTCCACAAGACCGTGGCCGGCGCCGTTCGAGCTGTGCTCGCCGAGGAGATCCAGCGCGCGGGCTCCCTCGACGAGGTGCATCTTTACTTCGAGAACCCTTGCGCCCAGGCGTGCGAGTTCTGCGAGGAGCCTCGGCGCAGGGGCCAGTTTCCGAGCCGGCACCTCGCGTCGTTGCTCCTCCGCGCGCAGGAGCTCGGCCTCGACCTCGTCGGCTCCGGCGCGCTCGCGGCGCTCGTCGACACGCTCATGGACCTCGAACCAAAGGTCCCGCTCACGATCACGGGGCATGACTGGACGCGCCACCCGCGCCGCCCGGAGATCCTCGCCGCGCTCGAGCGCCGCCCGGACGCGCGCCTCCGGCTCCAGGGGCCCTCGCTCGGCTTCTCCTCGCCCGAGCTCACGCGCCGCGTCGCGGCCTTGCCTGGGCTCGAATGGATCGCGACCACCCTGCAATCGAGTGATGCGGCGGAGCACGACGCCATGGTCGGCGCCCCGGGCGCCCACGCGGAGCTGCTCGCGGCGCTCGACAACCTGAAGGCCGCGCGGGTCCCCCTCGTGCTCACGGTGGTGCTCAGCCGGCGCGCGCTCCGCACGCTCCCGGAGACCTTGTCGTTCCTGGCTGCGCGAAGGCTTTCCGTATCGCTCCAGGCATTCATCCCGGACGAGGCCATGGGCCCGGCGTTCGACGTGCTCGCGCCGCTCGACGAGCTCCGCCGCGCCCTCGAACGGGCCCCGCGCGAGGCCCTTCTCGCCATCCATTCGGTCGTCGGGGTCCCCCCGTGCGCGGCGCCCGCACTTCTCCGCCGGAAGATCGCCCCGGCCCATCGAATGAAAGGGCGGGAAGGAGCGAGGTTCGGCGCGGGCTGCGGGACGTGCGCCGCGCGCGGCCGTTGCTCGGGTGTCCCCTCCAGTTACTTCGTGGCGCTCGGGGCGCGGGGGATGGAGCCCCTCGCATCGACCGATTGACGCGATCTTCGAGCGGATGTCGTCCGTTCGCCTTAGGTTCCCCCCAGGAGAGGGGAGGGATCGATGACGAATACGACGAAACTCTTCGCGTTGCTCGCGACCTGCATGATGTCCGTGGTCTCCACGCCCGCGTTTTCGGCGGAGCCCTCGGATGCGGCCGATACGGAGGACAAGGTTCCTACCGTGACCGTCGCCGGGCTCGGGGAGGTCATGGTGGCGCCCGATTCGCTGCGCACGAGCATCTCGATCCGGGCCCGGGCCACCACGCTGGCCGAAGCGCGCGCGGAAGCCGCGAGGAATACACGGTCGGTCATTCAAGCGCTGGAGGGTCTCCGGATTCAGGATTTGCAGGTGCGGACCGTGGAAATCACGGTGACGCCCATTCCGGAGCGCCAACCGGAGGAGCTCGGGGAAACCACGGAGCCGCGGATCATCGGCTACCAGGCGGAGAGCAGCCTCTCGGTCGCCCTGCGGGCCGTCGGGATCGAGGCGCTGCGTGTCCAGGGCCCGCGTATCCTCGATGCCGCGCTCGGCGCGGGCGCCAATGTCGTCGGCGGGCTCGATTTCTTCCTGAGTCAGCCGCGGGAGGCGCACCGCCTGGCGCTCGCGGCCGCGGTGCGCGACGCAGAGGCGAACGCCAAGGTGGTGGCCGGCGCCGCGCGCGTCGAGCTGCGCGGGCTCCGGAGCATCACGACGGAGGTCAGTCCCTTCTTCGAAGGACAACAAGCCATGTACGCCCAGGAGATGGCAGGAGGGGCAGGCGTGATCGACTTCCCGGTCGAGCCCGGGGAGATCCGGGTGACCACGCAGGTGACGGCGAGCTTCGAATTCGCAGAGTGAGCGATGCCAGAGGACGGGGTGATTCTCGGGATCACCCCGTCCTCGGTCGTTCCCACGGGCCGGCGATTCCTTGCAGGTGAGGATCCCTTGGTGCGCCGGGCAGCGGATCGCCGAGAGCTATTTACATGCCGCTTCGAGCTCCTTGGCGGCCTTGTCCCACGCGGCCTTTTCTTCCTCCGACCACGTGCCCGGCTCCTTCTGCGTGAGGGCGGTCCGCGCCGCCGCTCGTTTCTGCTCGATGGATGCGAAGGAAGCGGACGCGCCGTGCATCTTCGATTCGCCGGGCGAGATGACGAGCGTCACGACCGAGCCCACGGCGCCGAGGCCCGCGGTCACGATGCCCGTGATGCCTGTCACCGTTTTGAGGGTGTCGGGAGAATCGATCACATACGCCCCGACCCCGCCGACGGCGCCGCCCACCGTCCCGACGCCGCCCGTGATCGAGCCCATGATGGTCTTGAACTTCTGCTGTTCCTGCTTGGCTTCCTCGTAATCGTAGAGGAGCTGCGCCTGGCGCTGGCCACAGACGCGATCGGCGCGCTCCGCCTGCCGCGTCACGTCCTCCGGCCATTGCGGCTCGCCGGTGATCAGCGGCTCGCTCGGTCGCTTCAGCGGGGTCGTCGCCGTGGTGCTGGAACACCCGATCGACACCCCTGCGAGCACCATCCCCGCAAAACGCCCACCCCATCCCCCCAATGTTTCCCCATCCATTTCCCCATGGAGCCGACGGTATCACCGGCGGCGCGCGGCAAACAAGGAGGCCCGCGGAGGGCCGGCGCTGCCGAGCACCTTTTCGTCTCCGTCAAGCATTTGTCTCCCGCCGCAATCCGAGGCGCTTCATCCGGCTTTGAAGCGTCGTGGGGGGCAGGCCGAGGATCTCGGCGGCGCCGCCTTCCCCATAGATACGGCCGCCCGTCGCGCGGAGCACCCGCTGGATGTGGCGCCGCTCATTCTCGGCGAGCGATACCAGCGCCTCCGTGGCCCCGCCCTCGCTGGAGGCGGGTCGTTTGCGGCCGGGCGGCGCGAACAGGGCGAGGTCCGCCCGCTCGATCGTGCCCGCCGCCGCCCGGATCGCCCCGCGCTCGAGGATATTCGATAACTCGCGAATGTTGCCCGGGTAATCGTGCTGCCGTAGCGCCTCCTCGGCCCCCGCGGAGAGGCGAAGCGACGCCTTCCCGACCCGCGCCGAGAGCTCCTCCAGGAGGACCCGGCAAATGGCGGGGAGGTCCTCCATGCGCTCGCGCAGCGGCACGAGGCGCAGCGGGTAGACCGAGAGCCGATAATAAAGATCCCCCCGGAAGCGGCCCGCGGCGACGGCTTGTTCGAGGTCGACGTGGGTCGCCGCGAGGACCCGCACGGAGACCCGAATCGGCTGCTCCGCGCCCACGGGCAGGACCTCGCCTTCCTGCAATGCACGCAGGAGCTTGCCCTGGAGATCGAGCGGCAGCTCGCCGATCTCGTCGAGGAAAAGCGTCCCGCCGTCCGCGGCGCGAAAGAGGCCGGGGCGGGCCCGCAGGGCGCCCGAGAAGGCGCCGCGCTCATGGCCGAAGAGCTCGCTTTCGAGGGTCCCCGAGGGCAAGGCCGCGCAGTTCACGGGGACGAACGGGCGCTTGCCGCGTGGGCTTTTTTCGTGAATGAAGCGCGCCAGCCGCTCCTTGCCGGTGCCGGTCTCGCCGATGAGGAGCACGGTCGAGCTCGTCTGCGCGACGAGGACCGCCTGCCGCGCGAGCTCGCGCACCTGGGCATTGTCGCTGTCGCCGAGCACGGAGGCGTCCTCCGTGATCTCGCCGATGCGGCGCGCGAGCGCGGCGGCCCGCTCCTCGCTTTCGAGGCTCGCGCGGGCGAGCTTCTGGTTTTGACGGATGCAATGGATCGAGAGCGCGAGCAGGCGCCCGAAGACCTCGGCGAGATCCACGACGGCGCTCGGATAGTGTCCGCAGCGCGCGCGGTCGATCGACATGACGCCGAAGACCTCGGAGCCCGTCACGAGGGGCACGATCATGCACGCGTGGCCGTGCGGAAAATCCATGAATCCATCGAAGAGATCCCCGTCGCCGTGGGCGTGATCGTCCTCCGTGAAGACGCGGCAACGGCGCTCCTCGATGGCGAGGCGAAGAGAGGGGAAACGGTCGAGGTGAATACGATACTCGCGGACCTCGGGCCGGAAGAGCGAGCCGCGGCCGGCCTTCGCGCGGAGCAAGGGGCCTTCGAGCTCGAAGACGACCGCGAGATCGTAGGGCGCAATGCGGCCGAGCCATTCGAGGCCCCGCTGCAAGAGCTCGTCGAGCGCGTCGGGCGTCCCATCCGCGAGCTGCGCCAGGTCCGCGAGCTCGTGCGTGCTCGCGGCGACCCAATCGTCGAGGTTCATACGAGCCGAGACTATCCGACCCGTCCCGACGCATGCAACGACCCCTCGGTGTCCGAGCACCGACCGGTCGGTGTCGCGCAACGATATTTCGATGCGCACCGACCCGTCGGTGCGGCGGCGCGCGGCATGATCGAAGGAAATCGAGGGGTTACCGGTTTGGACACGCTGGTACGTGCTGTGCCCGTCACGCCCCGGAGGGGGGCGTAGGGCCACGAGGCGTGAGGAGGACGAGCATGAACTTATCTATGGAGAACGGACGACGGCGCATGAGCGCGTCACGGGTGCTTTTGGGTGTGGTGGCGTCGGTGGCGCTGCTCGGTGCTTGCGGCGGGGAGAATGGCGAGGGCACGGGGCCGATCGCGCCCGGCCTCGATCAAGAGCTCACGGCGCTGCTCGAGGCCGAGGGCGTGCGGCCCGTGGAGAAGCCTGCGGCGCAGGATCCGGGGCTCGTCGAGCTCGGCCAATTGCTCTTCTTCGAGAAAGAGCTGAGCGGCCGGCGGAACATCGCCTGCAGCACGTGCCATCACCCCATGCTCGGATCTGCGGACGGGCAGAGCCAATCCCGCGGCCAGGGCGCGACGGGGCTCGGCCCGCAGCGGGTGCACGGGGACAAGAGCCTGTTCTTGGCCCGCAATACGCTCTCGATCTGGAACCGAGGCGTCAAGGGCTGGGATACGATGTTCTGGGACGGCCGGCTCGGCGGCAATCCGACGGACGGGTACATCTCCCCCGCGGGCGACGACACGCCGCAAGACTTCTCGAATGCGCTCGCGGCCTTCTTCATCATCCCGATCACGCCGGACGAGGAGATGCGCGGCTTCCCGGGCGAGCTCGACGTGAAGGGAAACATGAACGAAATGGCCGACCTCACGAACGACGATTTCGCGAAGATCTGGCCGCTCGTCGTGGCGCGCGCGATGGCCATCCCGTTCTACAAGGACGCGCTGCTCGCGGCCTTCCCGGGCAAGACGGAGGCCGATATCAACGTGGTGCACCTGGCCGAGGCGACGGCCGCGTTCATGACCGACGCATTCACGGCGCTCGATACGCCGTTCGATCGTTATCTCGCAGGCAACCACGGCGCGATGTCGGACGCGCAGAAGCGCGGCGCGCTGCTCTTCTACGGGCGCGCGAACTGCGGTTCGTGCCACACCGGCGCGCTGCAGACCGATTTCGGCTTCCACAACGTCGCGGCGCCGCAGGTGGGCACGGGCAAGGGCGACGAGGCGCCGCTCGATTACGGGCGCGGGCGGATCACGCTCAAAGAGGAGGATCGGTTCAAGTTCCGGACGCCCTCGCTGCGCAACATCGAGCTCGAAGGGCCGTGGATGCACAACGGCGCGTACGCCAACCTCGAAGACACGGTCCGGCACCACCTCGACCCCGAGGCGTATTTGAAGGCGTATGACGACAAGCAGGTCGAGCCCGAGCTCTGGGGCACGTACCAGAGCAGCGAGGAGACGCGGAAGCTCTTGCTCGCGTCGATCGATCCGCTGCTCAAGGTGGAAGGCGCGCGCCTCACGGACGCCGAGGTCTCCGATCTGATGGCCTTCCTCTCGGCGCTGACCGATCCCGCGACGTTGAACCAGCTCTACCTGATCCCGGACAGCCTGCCGAGCGGCCTCTCCCTCGACGATTGACGCTCACCCCCGAGCGAAGATCGCCGCCACCCGCTGCCGGAGCGAAGCATCCGCGGACGACCCGAGGCTCGCCTCGGTGTCGGCCGCGAGCGACGTGAGCCGATCCACGCGCCCACGCGCCTGAAGCAGCCCCGCGAGGCGCTCCACCACGTCGATCCAAGGATCCCCGCCCATCGGCCGCGCCAGCCGCTCGGCCTCCTCCGTGTGCTCCAGCGCCTCGCCCCCGCGGCCCGTCTTCTCCGCGAGGTCCGCGAGCAAGAGCCGACACTTCACGGCGCGCCCCGAGAGCCCGAGCTCGGTGCACAACGTGAGCGCGCGGAGCGCTTGCACCTCGGCTTCGAACAGCTCCCCTTTTTCACGCAGGTGATGCGCCAGGTGAAACCCCGAGTGCGCCTGCGCCAGCACGTTGCCCTCGCGCACCGCGAGCGCGTGCACGGCCTTCTGATCCTCGATCGCCTCGTCGAGCCGCCCCATCGCGGCGAACGTCATCGCCCGGCCGCTACGCGCCGCGACCTGGCCCCACACGGCCGCGAGCGGATCGCCCTCCAGGGCGAGCTGCTCGCCGGCGCGGATCGCCGCCTCGAACACCTCGATCGCCGCGTCATACCGCCGCACGTCGCGCAGCAAATTGCCGAGGTCGTGGCCCGCCCGCACGACCGCGGGCAGGTTGTCCGACCCCCGGAGCGTCTCCCAGCCCTTCTCGGCGAGCGCGAGGCCTTCTTCGATCTTGCCCTGGCTGCGGAGCTGAAAGCCACGCGTGCAGAGCGCCTGCGCCGCGTCGAAGGGCCGGCCCGCGCGGCGGAAAAGCTCCTCGGCCCGCTCGAGCTGCGCGACGGCCTCGGGCCAGCGAGCGCGCTGGTGTGCGGTCTCGGCGCGAAGGAGATGGCAACGCGCGCGCACCGTGAGCGCCTCCTCACGCGTGTCGTCGCTGAGGAGCGCGAGGCTCTGCTCGACACGCTCGCCCGCCTCGTCGAAGCGGCCGAGCCAGAAGAGCGCGATGCCGAGATCAAAGAGCGCGCGGGCCGCCGCGAGCGGATCGTCGTCGCGCAGGCGGCTGCGCAAGGTCTCCGCGGTCATGAGCGCCTCGACCGCGTCAGCGAACGCGCCGAGGGCCACGGCGCGGCGGCCCGTGAGGCGCGCGTACTGCACGATGCGCTCGACCTCGTCGGTCTGGCTGTAGTGATGGAAGAGCGCGGGCAGGTGCGGCGCGAGCTTGCCGGCGTGCAGGCGCTCGATGGCCGCAGCGGCCAGGTGGTGCAGTACGCGCTTGTTGTCCATGAGCACCGTGCCGTAGATGGCGTCCCGCGCGAGCACCTGCCGGAAGGCGAACGTCTCCTCGCCTCGCTCCTTGCGATGCGAGAGGATACCGCGACGGACGAGCTCGTGGAGATGACGTTGCGAGGTCCGCTCGTCGCCGAGCGCAGATGCAACGGCGTCGAAAAGATCCGCGCTGAACTCGACGCCGAGGATGCTCGCGTATTGCAGCGTGGTGCGAAGCTCGGGCTCCAGCCGATCGAGGCGCGCGAGGAGCATGCCGACGAGCGAGGAGGGCACGGTGAAGCGCCGCAGGGCCGTGGCGTCGGCCGTGACCATGCACTGCTCGCGGAGCGAGAGCGAAAGCTCCTCGGCGAAGAGAGGGTTTCCCGCGGCTCGCTCGACGAGCAGGCGCACGACGTCCGCGGAGGGCTCCTCGCCCGCGAGGAACAGGGAGATCTCGCGGATCTCGCCGTCGGTCAGCGGCGCGAGCGGGACACGCGTCACGGCGACGTGCTCGGGGAGCGTCGCGATCTCGCCGTCGCGGCTCGTGACGAGGAACACGACGGGGAGCATGGAGCGGTAGCCGCCGAGGACACGGCCGAGCAGGTCGAGGCTCGTCGCGTCGGCGCGGTGCATGTCGTCGAGCACGCAGAGGACGGGCCTGCCCGGCCTTGACGCGCTGGCCCTCCGCGCGAGGGCTTCGAGCAGGAGCGTGAGCGTCTGCTGGACGCGGCTCTGGAAGCCCTCGGGTCCGTACTGCTCGACGAGGTCGTGTCCGCCGAGGCCGAGGAGAAAATCGACGACGGGCGCCTTGGCGATGAGCTCGCTCCGACGGGCGTCCTCGAGCGCGGCGGCGAGGGCGCCGATCTCGGTCGTCGTCTGGAGCGCGTCGATCATGGTCGCGCCGGGCGGGAAAAAGACGCGGCGGAGGAAGGCGACCCAGGCGCCGTAGGGCGCGGCGGAGGCGGGGTGCGCGCGCACGACGAGGGTGCATCGCGCGTCGTCGGCCTCGACGCGCCGCAGGAGCTCGTGCACGAGGCGCGACTTGCCAACGCCGGGCCCGCCCGTGACGAGCCCGAGGTGCAAACCGCCACGCGCGCCCGCTTCGGCGAGCAGGCCTTCGAGCGTGGTGAGCTCGGCGTCGCGCCCGACGAAGGGCCGATCCTCGACCGCGCCGGCGCGGCTCTTGCGCGGGCCCTCGACCTCGGAGGGGCCGAGGATCTCGTAGGCCTCGCTCGGGCGCGCGCGGCCCTTCATCGAGATCGGCCCGAAGTGCCGCTCGGTGAACCTGCCGCCGAGGAGATCGACCGTCTCGCGGCTGACCACGACGGCGTTGAGCGGCGCCGAGCGCTGGAGCATCTCGGCGAGGTTGATGCTCTCGCCCGTGAGCATGGCGTCGCCGCCGCGCGTGACGAAGCCCGTATGGATGCCGATGCGCATGGAGAGCGCGCAGCCGATCTCGGTGAGGGTCGCGTTGATCTCGTGGCGCTGATCGAGCGCGGCGAACGCGGCGGTGACGGCGCGCTCGGCGTCGTCCTCGCTCGACGCGTGGTAGCCGAAGACGGCCATCAAGGACTCGCCCGGGGGCCTGTCGACGCGCGCGCCGGCCGTCTCGAAGGCGCGGCCGACGACCTCGGAGATCTGCGTGGCGATCTGCTCGATGTCCTCGGCGCCGAGCGTGCTCTCGCGGGGCTCGTCGAGCGCGAGGCCGACCATCGCGATCGTCAGGTGCCTGCGTTCGCCCTTGCGCAGGCTCGGCCGCGGCATGTCGGCCGCCGAAGCCGCCGCCCCGACCCGCACACGACCGAGCCCCGCGAGCTTCGACTGGATGCCCGCGAGCTTGGGGACGGGCGGCGGCGGCGGGATCGTGACCGTCTTGCTGCGCGTGATCGCGACGGTCGCCTCGTTTTCGAGGCTCGCGCGGCGCGTCGGCACGCTCGACCGTTGCCCCCCGCGGCGCAGATCGTAGAGCACGGCGCGATCGGCGGCGAAGGGCTCGAGGGCGCGCGCGAAGGCCGCGGCGTCGGGGAAACGTTCGATCGGCTCGATGCGGATGGCGCGCATGACGGCCTCGGCGAGGCCGGGCGGGACGTTCGGCGCGGCGGCGGCGAGGGAGCGCGGCGGTTGTCGCTCGGCGAGGGCCGTGAGGTAGCCGATGAGGCTCGATCCGGGCCACGGGCGCACGCCCGCGACGAGCTCGTAGAGCACGACGCCCGCGGCGAAGACGTCGGTCCACGGCCCGATCGCGCCGTGATCCCGGACCTGCTCGATCGCCATGTAAAACGGCGAGCCCACGAGCTCGCCGGGGCGCGTGTTCGGATCGTCGACGAAGTGGGCGACGCCGAAGTCGAGGAGCTTCGGGATCTCGCCGAGCACCTCGCTCCGCGCGAGGAAGATGTTTCGCGGCGTGATGTCGCGGTGGATGACGCCGAGCTTGTGGACCTTGTGCAGGACCTCGAGGACCTCGAAGAGCACGCGCGTCGCGTACGCCGGCGTGAGCGGCCCGTCGGAGAGCCGCTGCTGGAGATCCTCGCCTTCGAGGTACTCCATCACCATGTACTGCGTGTTGTCGTCGAGACGATCGATGTCGAAAATCTGCGGCAGGCGATCGTCGCGGATGCGGCTCGCGGCGAGCGCCTCGTTGCGGAAGCGCTCGGCCATCGCGGCCTTGCCGACCATCTCGGGGCGCACGGTCTTGATGACGACGCGCGAGCCGAGCACGGGGTGCATCGCCTCGTAGATGATCCCCATCCCGCCCGTGCTCATGACGCGGACGATCGGGAACTTGCCGATGCGCGCTCCCTTCTCGAAGGCGCGCAGCGCGGGCCCGATCCCGTCGGGCAAGGGGCCGGGCAAGGTCGAGCCCACGCGCGGCGTCCCTGAAAAGCCGCCGGCCAGCGTGTCGTGCTCACGTATGGGGAAGCGCCCCGAAGGGTCCGCCACGCCGTCCTCCGCCAAGACCCGGATCGCCGCACCGGGCGACTGCCCGGGCCGCGCGTCCGCAGCGGGCGTTCGTACCCAGTTTGACGGGGCTCCGCAAGAGGCGGCCGATTTTGATGGTCTAGGCGGCGCGGTGTCCGTGTCCGCCCTTGCCGACGATGGCGACGGTGCTCGCCTGCGGCCCCTTCTCTCCGGGCTCCTCCTCGTAGCGGACCTCGGTGCCCACGGCGAGCCGCGTGAAGCCGTTGTTGAGGACGCTGTTCTTGTGGAAGTACACGTCGTAGCCGTCCTCGGCCTCCAGGAAACCGTAGCCGCTCTCCGGGAAGATCCGCGCGACCTTTCCGTGCGGCGGCCCGACGCGGGTCTTCACGTCGCCCCGCTGCTTGGCCACATACTCCCGGAGCAGCCGGCGCGCGCCGTCGAACGCCTCGTGCACCGCGACGTACACGTCCTCGTGCGCGCGCATGTGCTGCTCCTCGGCGGACTCGCCGCCGACGACGATCTCCTCGCCGGGCACGGTCATGTCGATCCGCACGCGGTAGACGTTGCCCTGGTGACGCCGGCGGGACTCCGGCTCGATCGCCACGCGGCACCCCATGATCCCTTCGTAGACCTCGTCGAGCTTCTCGGCCTTCTCGCGCACCTCGCGCGCCACGGACTCCGACGGTGGCATGTCGCGGAACGTGATCTGGAGCGGTAACTTCATGGAACCTCCATGGCGCGAGTCCGTCGGGTCGCCTTCGAGCGCCCACCGGCCATCGACCCTTCTCCCCCTCACATTCGGCTCCGTCCGCGCTGCGGCAAGACCCGGCGCGCCCGTCAAGGTGTGGCGCGGCATGCTTGTTCGCTCCACGGTCGACCAGGCCGTCGAATCGAAGTATGGTGCCGCCGGGACGAACGAGCTCTGATGCGACCGCTCATCATTGGAGTTGCTGGCGGCAGCGGCTCCGGCAAGACGACCGTGGCCCGCCGTATCGTCGAGGCGCTGCCTCCCGCCGGCGTGAACATCCTCGAGCACGACGCGTATTACCGCGACCGCGGCGACATCTCCTACGAGGAGCGCTGCGGCCTCAACTTCGATCACCCGGAGTCGCTGGAGACGGAACTCCTGGTCGAGCACCTCGCGGCCCTGCGAGAAGGCGCCGCCATCGACGTGCCTCGGTACGACTTCAAGACGCACCGCCGCGCGCCCGATTCGCGCCGCGTCGCGCCGACGCCGGTGGTCATCGTCGAGGGCATCCTGGTGTTCGTCGAGGCGAAACTGCGCGATCAGCTCGACATCAAGATCTACGTCGACACGGACGCCGACATCCGGGCCTTCCGGCGCATCCGCCGCGACATCGAGCACCGCGGCCGGACGTTCGACTCCATCCGGGAGCAGTACTACCGGACCGTGCGGCCGATGCACCTCATGTTCGTCGAACCCTCGAAACGCTGGGCCGACGTGATCATCCCCGAGGGGGGTGACAACAAGATTGGCATCGATCTCGTGATCGCGTTGATCCGCCAGATGCGCGGGGCCGAGATGGCCGGCTGAGTTTGGCGCGACGGCCAGATGACATCCCGGCCCGAGTTGGAGTAATGGAGGCCCCGTGATCAACATCGACCACGATCCGACGAGGCCCGCCTCCCTGCCCCCGCCGCCGACCACGATCCTCTGCGTGTCGAGCTACTTCAAGGGCAACGACTTCCTGAAGCAGGCGGGGCGCGAGGGTTGCCGGGTGATCCTGTTGACGCTCGAGTCCTTGCTCGGCAAACCCTGGGCACGCGACGAGATCGACGAGATCTTCGGCATGCCGACGTTGAACGATCGGCGCGCCGTGGTGAACGCGGTCAGTTACCTCGCCCGGACGCGCGAGATCGAGCGCGTCGCGCCGCTCGACGACTACGACGTGGAGCTCGCCGCGCACCTGCGCGAGCACCTGCGCATCCCGGGCATGGGCGAGACGACGGCGCGGTACTTCCGCGACAAGCTGGCGATGCGCGCCCGCGCGAAGGATCGCAGCATCCCGGTGCCAGACTTCGTGCACGTGCTGAACGACGAGCGCGTGCGCCGCTTCCTGCGCACGGTGCCGGCGCCGTGGCTGCTCAAGCCCCGCTCGGAGGCCGCATCGCTCGGCATCAAGAAGCTCGACCGCGAGGAGGACGCGCTGCGCGTCATCGAGGAGCTCGGCGACGATCGCTCGCGCTACCTGCTCGAGCGGATGATCCCGGGCCAGTTCTTCCACGTGGACGCGATCGTCTCCGAGAAGCGCATCGTGTTCGCCGAAGCGCACCAGTACAGGACGTCGCTCTTCGAGGTGGTGAACCAAGGAGGCCCCTCGGCGACGCAGACGATCGACCGAGCGAGTGATCTGTGGCGCGAGCTCATCGACCTGAACGAGCGGGTGATCGAGCACATGGGCCTCGTGCGCGGCGTGACGCACATCGAGTACGTGCGCTCGAACGAGGACGGCCGGATCTACTTCATCGAGGCCGCCGCGCGCGTGGGCGGGAGCCACACGTCGGACGTGGTGGAGGCAGCGACAGGGATCAACCTGTGGCGCGAATGGGCGAAGGTCGAGATCGCGCAAGGCGAACGCCCGTACGTGCTGCCGCCGCGGCGCTACGACTACGGCGGTCTCGTGCTCTCGCTGTCGCGGCAGGAGCACCCGGACATGTCGGCGTACACGGACCCGGAGATCGTCTGGCGCACGCCAGAGAAGCCGCACCACGCAGGGCTCATCGTCCGCGCAGACAACCCGGCCCGCGTGCGCGAGCTGGTCGAGAACTACGCAGAGCGGTTCGTCCAGGACTTCACGGCCGTCCTGCCGCCCCCCACCGCGCCCGTGGCTTGAGGCGCGAGCGCCTCGGCACCTTCCTCACGGCCCGCCTCCGATCATCGTCGTCACCGCAGACTCGTCCACAGCGCCGTCAGGCGCAGCAGGCGCGTCTTTCCCGGGCCCACGGGAGAGGAGAACGCCCGCGCTGATCAGGCACAATACCACCACGATGACCGCGATCATCTCGAGGACCTTCTTCATGCTCCTCCACTGCGATATCGCCACCGCGACGCCGCAGCCTCCTCGCCGAAACGGGGATTGAACTTCAATCCAATACGCGCGCATGGAGCCATTCCACGGCGGAACGATCCGCCTGCTCGGCCCGAATGCGCAGCCGATCGTCGAGCGCGGCGTAGATTGCCCGTCGAAGGCCCCCTCGTCCAGAGGGAAGAGCCCACGTTATGGACATTGATTGTCCGATCTAGCGTCGCTCGGGCCGCCGCGCCGGGGCGCTGCCCCGGACCCCGCGGGGGGCTGTCCGCCCCCTCGACCCCGGACCAGGCACGGCCTGGACCGAAGGGGAAGAACTGCGCAATGCGCAGTTCTTCCCACGGGCCGGTGGCAAGACTTCTGAGGTGGGTTTCAAGCAGGCGGCGGTAGCGTCGCCAGTTCCACCTGCAACGCTACCGCCTTGGCTGGCAGGTTCGCCTGGGGTCTTGAACCTGGCTGTTCGAGGAACTGCGCACCGCGCAGTTCCTCGACCCCGGGTCCAGCGCCTCGCTGGTCCGGGTGCAGGGGCGGACAGCCCCTGCTGGGGCCTGGGGCAAAGCCCCAGCGCTGCGCCTTCGAGCTCAGCCGAGGAACTCGTCGGTCGATCGCATTTTTGCGTAGGCGAAGCCGAGTGCTGCCATGAATGCTGCGTGGGCATGGGCTGCGGGGACCCGCACGCCGTTGAACTCCAGGTCGCGCGAGGCGCAGGCGTCGTGAATGACCGTGACGGCGTAGCCGAAGTCGGCGGATGCGCGCGTCACGGCATCGACGCACATGTGGCTCATGTTGCCGCAGATCACGACTTCGGTGATGCCATTGCGGTCGAGCACCGCCTTGAGGTCGGTGTCCCGGAATGAGTTGATCTGGTGCTTCAGCACCACATGCTCATCGGCACGGTTCTGCACCTTCGGGTGAATTTGCGCGCCTTCCGAGCCGGGGGCGAAGAAGGGGGCGTCGGCGGTCGGAAATTCGTGGCGGATGTGGACGACCAGATCGCCCTTGCTGCGGGCGGCGGCGAGCAGTCGCGCCGCATTGTCGGCGGCGGCCTCGACCCCGCTGAGCGTCCACTTCCCTCCAGGGAAGTAGTCATTCTGGATATCGACGACGATGAGAGCGCGCGTGGCCATGGTTTGATCCTTTCCGAGCCGCAGCCGGGGATGACTGCGGCGTGTCTACCACGAGGCGCTGGATTTGGAAAGGGCGCGAGCAGCCTGGCGAGCGTGCTCCGTTCAAGTATATCGATGACCCGCCGGCAATGCTTCCTCCACGAACGCATGCCCGTTCGCGACGAGGAGGAGCAGCCCCAATGCGTGCTTGCATGGCCGCTTGCGGCTCGGGCAGCTACAGCGCGCATCTTCCGCCGAACGCGCGAAGACCGCATAGGCGTCGCCTTTCGAGCCGAGCGCCACGCCCCACACGGCATCTCCCTCACGACCGAGCCTCCGCCAGGCCGAGGCCTTCGCGAGCTTCTTGGCATCTGCCAAAGCGCGGGCATCCGGCGCCAGCGCTTGGACGAAAGCGACCGTCAGCGAGCCGAACCAGGTCATTGCCGCACCTCTATCCTTGGAAAATCGTGAAGAGCCCGTGACCCGACGAGGAGCCCACGTCGAGCGCCTCCTTCGCCTCGCGCAGCGTCGCCTCGGGGCTGTATCGCTCGTTGAAGCTCCGCGACGAGAGCGCTTGTGCGATCGAGCTCGCGAGGCGCCTGCACGTGTCGGGGCTACGCCAGGCGATCGCGGGAATGCCGGAGGGAGACGACGGCAAGTCGAGCCATTCTGCTTCGCATGCCCGATACGAGAGCTCCCAGAGGGGAGATTCGCTCTCGTCGGGGTAATATTCGAGGCTCCATTTCCGCTGTGCGAAGCTCGCGAGAAGAACCTCCACGGCGCGCCCATACATGGCCCCGTCGGGGTGCTCCGCGCGCTTGGGCAAAAAGACGAACGTGCCCCGCGCCATCACCTCGAACGCAGGACGCAAGCGCTCGTCGGGCGGCTCGGCTGCGCGGTAGACGGCGTCGACGAGGTCGGCGACGTCGCCACGGATGCGCGCCTGCAACGGCGCAGGGTCCACGAGGAGAAGATCGAGGAACTGGCTTCCCATGCGGCCCGGAGTCTCGGCGGAGGCGCGCGTCGGTGTCAACAAGCGCCCGCACACGTCGAACCGTCTCCGCGCCCCTCCCAAGCCTCTCTCGGCGCACGTCGAACCGTCTCCCGCGACCCTTCCAAGCCTCTCTCGGCGCTCGCCGAACCGTCTCCGCGACCCTCCCAAGCCTCTCCCGGCGCTCGCCGAACCGTCTCCGCGACCCTCCCAAGCCTCTCCCGGCGAATGCGCGACAAGGCGGGCGCGCCGACGGCCGAGCCGCCGCGAGCGAGATAGGGTTTCATGCCCGCAGGCACGGCGGTCATCACCGCTGCGCTTCTGCTTCCCACCTGTGTCGAGTTGTTGTCCGATCAAACGCCATCGTGAGACCGTCTTGGCAATCCCTCCCACGACCAGGAAGGCAACGATGTTATCGTCATCCGCTCTTCGCATCGAAGCGCGCGGACGCTCGACGCGCCGCCGCATATCGGTCTGGACCAGCCTCTTCGTGGCTCTGACCGGCTCCCTCTTCGCATGCCGCGCCGCGGCAGCGTGCACCTATGACGTCGCTCCCGAGGACGCCGGCGATCTGATCACCGCCATTCAATGGGCCAACGACAACACGACGGCCGCCACTTTGTGTATTCATGGAACGTATGAGATCGACGCAACGCTTCCCGCCATCCGTACCGAGATCACCATCGTCGGCACGGATCCCTTGACAGATTCCATCCATCTCCAGGATGGCGCCTCGGGGCCCACGCCGCGCGTCTTTGATGTCGACCCCGAAGGCCACCTCGTGCTGAAGTCGCTGAAGCTCGGGTGCCTTGGCTCCTTCGTACCGATCGACGAGGGCGGCGCAATTCACAACCGTGGAAGCCTGGATCTCGACACGGTCACCATCGAGGGGTTCTACGCCGTGAACGGGGGCGCGATCTATAACGACGGCGGCTCGGTCGTCGCCCTCGATAGCATCCTCTATCGGTGCGGCACCTACGAAGGAGATGTTCCGTGCAGGTTGGGCAACCAGGCATCTCCGCTGCAGGGCAACGGCGGCAGCATCTACAACAACGCCGGCGCGGTCCAGCTCGTCGGCAGCTCGATCGAGCAGGGGGAGTTTTGCCGCGGGGCCATTTACAACGCCCAGGGTGACGTCCAGATCCTCGATGAGAGTAAAATCTACGGGGCTTGGGCGTTCGACAACGGCGGAGGCATTTACAATGCGTCCGGGACCGTCACCGTGGATCATAGCAAGATCAGCGGCAATGTGGCACTCGACAATGTCCTCGAAGGAGGCAATGACGACCGGGGTGGCGGCATCTTCAACGATACCAAGGGAACGGTGAACCTCGTCGAGGCCGACCTATCCTACAATTGGGCAGGCTACGGCGGAGCCATTTTCAATCGCGGGTCGCTCGAGATCCACGGAGGCACGCTATCGGCGAACTTGGCCCCCGATGACTTGCACACGCTCGGGGGTGCCGAGGAAGTCGCGGGGGGCGCCCTGTACCTCGATACGGGCGTCGTCACCATCACCGGCGCGACCCTTGCGCGGAACCGACCCAACGCGCTCCACGTGCAGGGAGGCGCCCTGTCCATCCATGACAGTGTCATCACGGAAAACGGCGCCAATTACGGACAGGTCGCAGGGGGAGAAGCGTTCGCGTTGTTGGGCCAGTGGGGCAAGGCCCCGACCATGGAGGTGCACCAGACCTGCATCGTGCGCAATGGTCGGCCCCCCGTCTTCGGCGCAGTGTTCATCGGCAGCATCCCCTCGCTAGCCCATTTCGAGGACAACTGGTGGGGTGAACCCGCTGGCCCCCACGAGGGCGACATGCTGCAGGGTATCTCCATTCCCTCCTTCCTCGTCAAGCCGCCCGCGCACTGCGAAGGTCTCTACAACTCCGGCGGCGTATGGATCCAGGACACGCCGTCGGACACCGGGCTGGAGCCCGATCCGGCCACCGCAGGCCAGCCCATGTGGCAAAGCGAAGACATCTGGATCCGTCACACGAAGGACGGCAAGCACCAGCATCTCAACCCGAAGTTCGGGCAGGTCAACTACGCCTATGTGCGCCTGCGCAATCAAAGGAGTGTGGCCGTGCCCGGCACGTTGCGCGTGTATTACGCGCATGCCTCCTCGGGGCTCGCCTGGCCGTCGAACTGGACGGAGTTCGCGACGCTCCCCTACGTGGTCCCGGGCGGCGTCGGCAAGGTGCACGATGTCGTCGCGCCCTGGAACCCTCCGGGCACCGGTCATTACTGCATGCTCGCGCGCTGGGTGTCCGACGAAGATCCCATGTTCCACGCCGAGACCGCGGAGGTCGAGAAGAACACACGCAACAACAACAACATCGCGTGGCGGAACATGAACGTGGTCGACGAGTGGAAGCTCACCGGCACCAAAAAATGGCAAAGCACGGTCTCGTTCCTGGTGCGTGATCCGTTCGAGCAGGTGGGTACCCCCAAAAAGACCGACTTCGCCTTCATCGCGCTGAATCCCGGCAATGGCGGTTTCCTTTCGTATGGCACGGTCGAGATCGATCTCGGGCCCACGCTGCTCCAGCGCTGGATCCAGGCAGGCTCCGTCGGCCAGGGCGTCGCGCTGCTCGCCAACGGCAAGATCGGGATCACCTCGAAAGAAAATGCCCGCATCGGCGGCATCACGCTGGGGCCCGCCGAGGCGTACGAGGTAAAGCTCACCTTCATCACCGACAAGCCTCTGCCCGGCAACACCCCCCGGCTCTTCCAGGTGCACCAATCAAATTCCGGCAAGGTCGTCGGCGGGATGAGCTACCAGATCCATTCGCCCTGAGAGCGGTCGTCCTCCCCGCGGAGGCACCACGAACGGTCCCCCTCCTCCGCACCTCGCCTCGGCATGATTGACTTCGCTCGCCCGTGACGCTCAACTCCCGCCGATGGAGATCGGGGGATGAGCCAAGCCACACTCGACACCAAGCCTGCCGAACCCGAAGCGCCGCCCGCCGCGACCGAAGCGCTCGCCGCGCCCACCGCGCCCGAAGCGCCTGCCGCGCCCGAAGCATCGGCCCAACTCGACTTCGAGCGCGCCGAGTTTGGCGAGCCCGCCGCCAGGCACGTGCAGTGCTCGATCTGCCAGTCGGCCATCACGACCGCGTACTACCAGCTCCTCGACAAGGTCCTGTGCAGCTCGTGTCGCGACGCCGTCCATCGCTCGTCGGACGATGCCCGCAGCGCCTCGGCCTTCGGAAAAGCCTTCCTCCAGGCCGGCGGCGTCGCCCTCGGCTGCGGCGTCGTGTACGCGCTCTTCGTCCACTTCACCCACATCCAGCTCGCGCTCGCGACCATCGGGATCGGCGTGCTCGTCGGCCGCGTCATCCAGAGCGTCACGCGTGGATTCGGCAGCACGAAACATCAGGTGCTCGCGGTCGTGCTCACGTACCTCGCGTCCGCGATGGGGTACCTCCCCTCGATCCTCGCCGCGATGAACGCGGGCGACGACACGCAGAGCTTGGGGCTCATCGGCAGCATCGTCTACGTCGTGCTCGTCTCGGCGTTCACGCTGATCGCGCCGATCCTCGACGTCACGAGCGGCTTCAGCGGCGTGATCGGCGCGCTGATCATCTTCTTCGGCCTGCGCACCGCGTGGCAGGCGTCGAGGGGCGTCGGCGGCCCGGTCGCCATCAGCGGCCCGTACCAGGTGAACACGAGCGCGAGCCCGACCCCTTGAACCACGTCGTCTCGCGCTGCGCGGCCTGCGGGGTCGAGCTCGCCCCGGGCATGCTCGCCTGCCCCGCCTGCCGCAAGCTCGTGCACGGCGCGCGCCTCGCGGCCCTCGCGGCAGACGGCGAGGCCGCAGAGCGCGAAGGACGCATCACCGACGCCCTCACGCACTGGCGCGAGGCGCTCGGCCTCTTGCCCCCGGGCAGCACGCAGCATCGCGTCGTCGGCGAGACGATCCGCCGCCTCAGCCTGGCCCTCGAACAAGTCGGAAATACGCCGAAGCCGCAGGGCGGACGCGCGAAGACGGTGGCAGGCCTCGGCGCCGTCGCGCTCGTCGCGTGGAACCTCAAGTACTTCCTGCTCTCGCTGCTCGGGAAGGCAAAGCTGCTCGTCTCGGGGCTCGCTTCGCTGCCCACGCTCCTCTCGATGTTCGCGTGGCTCGCGCTCGATCGATCCCGCGGGCTCACCTTCGCGCTCGGGCTCGTGGCTTCGATCTACGTGCACGAGATGGGGCACGTCTCGGCGCTTCGGCTGTACGGCATCCAGGCGACCGCGCCGATGTTCGTGCCGGGCCTCGGCGCGCTCGTGCGGATGAAGCAGTATCCGATCGACGCCCGCGAGGACGCGCGGGTCGGGCTCGCGGGGCCCGTGTGGGGGTGCGCCGCGGCGGCGATCGCGCTCGCGGCGGGGCTCGTCCTGAAGGATCGCACGATGCTCGCGGTGGCGAGCGTCGGCGCGACGCTCAACGTCTTCAACCTGGTCCCCGTCTGGCAGCTCGACGGCGCGCGGGGCTTTCGGGCGCTCGATACGCGGCAGCGGGGAATCGTGCTGACGATCGCCGCGCTCGCCGCGCTGCTCTCGGGGGACGTGATGGGCTGGATCGTGTGCGCGGCGGGGAGCTTGCGGCTCAAACAAGATCTGCCGGCGGAGGGGGATTCCCGTGCGTTCCGCACGTTCGCCGGGCTCGTCGTCGCCTTGTCGGCCATCGCGTGGGCGGCCGGGAAGGCCGCCCCGCCGGGGTGAGGATCAGAAGCAGAACACCTTGCAGAGGACCTCGCCCACGTCATCCACGACGTCCTCGACCTCGCTGCCCACGTCCTCCGCGAGGTCCTCGAGATCCGACACGCCGCCCTCGAACCAGCCCAGGGTCGAGTCGAGCGTCGAATTCACGACCGACCCGGCCGTCGAGGTCCAGTTCGTGACCTCGGCGGCTGCATTCTCGGTCGTGGAGAGGAGCGCGGTGCTGGCCGTCCCGGCGACACCATTGAGCTTCGAGCCGATCTCCTCGGTGGTTCCATGCAGCCAAACCGTCGACTCCCGCGCGGCCTCCCGCGTCCACACCACCGCGACGCCCGCGTGATGGCTGATCACGATACGACCGTCGTTCACCGCGTCGACGAGGCCGACGCGGACGTCGTGGCTCCAGTCGATGCCCCACGCGTGGAGGTTGTAGGCCATGATGTGGAGCGGAGTGCCGAAGCCGACGACCCAGCCCCGCACGTGGTTGTATGCGGTCACAGCATCGCTGCCCTTGACGTACACCGACACGCCCACGGGGACGACGACGAGCGGGACGCTGAAGCCGTATTGCCCATCCTTGCCGTACTTGAGCTCGCCATAGAGGCCCACGCCGGCCGACAGGTTGAGCGACGCGGTCGTGCCGGAGGGATCACCCACGCCCGTCGTGAGGACGAAGAGGTTCGATTCGAAGCCCATGGCGAGCCCGCTGTCCGTGAACATCGCGCCGGCATTGCCCTGGCCGATCTCGACCGTCGTGTACCCGAGCGCGTTCTGCGACGTGCTCGACATCATCGAGCCCGAGAAGGTCATCCCGTAACGCGATTGCTCGAAATCGCCGTTGAAGAAGGCGACCGAATAGGTGCGTCCCTCGGGCAGGTCCGTACGGGCCGCTTCGAGCTCGGTCGCGTCGACCGTCGTGCCCACGTTCCCCACGAGATCGGAGACCGTCGCGAGCAAGCTCGCCTGTTGCGTGACGCTGAGCGTCTCCCAGAAATCCGTGCCGGCGCCGAAGTTGTATCCCGACGTGCGCAGCGCCTCGGCGATCACGAAGGGATCGGCCACGACGAACCCATTGCCGCCGGGCAACTCGACCACGAGCAGAAGCTCCTGGGCGCCGTCGCCGTTGATGTCCTGGTAGACGAACTTCAGGGTCGGCGCGGGCACGTCGTCGAGGGCGTGGGTGATGGCGAGGCGCGGGCCTTCGAGGCTCGTGTTCTCTTTCGAGGCGAACGCGAAGTTGAGGTACGGCGTGTACTTGGCGCGGACGAGGACGAGCGTGATCTTGCCGTTCCCATCCGCGTTGACGAAATCGACGAGCGCGTCGCTGGTGAACGAGACGGTCTTGCCCACGTCGGTGCGCTTCACCGTGAATTGCCCGAGCGCATCGACCTCCGAGTTCCGCACGCCGTCGGACGAGCTGTCGATTTCGTTCGAGAACGTCGCGTCGTTCGCCGTCGCCTCGTCGAAGCTCTCGGACGCCGCGCCGTCGCGGATGCCGAAGACGGCGAAGTTCAAGCTCTCCGGGACCGTGCCGACGTCCTGGAAGTAATTCGCGACGTCGAGGCTCATCGTGGCCTTCTCGACCTTCGTGCCCGGCGCCATCTCGAAACGAACCACGCCCTTGCGTGTATTGGCGTGCGTGCCGCCGTTGTTCTTCACGAGGATGTCGCTCTCGGCCCCGTGGACCGTCGAGTCCCCATACCGAGCATAGGTGTCCGCGGCGGCGCCGAGCGTCTCCTCGGCCTGGATGAAGAGGCGCGGCCCGCTCAGCGTCGTGTGCTCCTTCGAGGCGAACGCCGTGTCGAAGCTGTTGCTCCGGAGGACACGCGTGACGATGAGCGTGATCACGCCGTCGTTGTCGTTGTTGATGAAATCGACGAGCGCCTGGCTCGAGAACCGCACGGTCTTGTGGAGGTCGGCCTGCGTCAGCGTGATCGTCGCGAGCGGGTCCCGGTCGGGCGTGGCGGGGTTTCCATCGAAGAGGATGGGCCAGAGCGGCGACGTGTTCACGCCCACGGCGCTATTGTTGATGATGGAATTGAACGTCGACCAGTTCGCGGTCTCCTCCTCGAAGGTCTCCGCGGCGAGTGTCGTCTCCCGGATGCCCCAGATCCGGAAATCGCAGGAGAGCGCCTCGTCGAACCTGGCGAGGTCGAGGTAAAGCGCCGCGTCCGTGGCCTTGTCCGTCGGGTTGATCTGGAACCGCATGACGGTCGCCACGGAGTTGTACGACTGGTCCGTGCTGGTGTTCCGCGAAAGCTTGACGACGAGCTCGGTCGAGCTGCCGTGGGGTCCCGATCCGTCGAGGTTCACGTGGGTATCGTCGGTCGGCGTGACGACGGTGGCCTTCGCGATCGCCACGTTCCCGAGGAACGCGAGCGCGAATCCCATCAATCTCAAGAAAAAGGTCCTAAAGTGTTCGTGGCGGTGGTTCACGGTGCCCTCCGAAGGTCGACGAGGCGGCGTCGGCGCCTCACGAATCGAAGGTAGCTCCGTTCGATGTCCCCACAATGGCCACGGTTCGCCATGGGATGTCCACGCGTGGACATCCTCGAAACGGCCGTGATCAGGGCACTTCGTGGAGCTCGGCGTAAAGCTTCGGGAGGAACGAGGCGAGGTGCGACATTTCCTGGGAGCAATGCACGAGGAGCGCGCGTGCTTCCTCCAGGCTCGGCGAAGCCACGCGCCGCGCGAAACGCGACGCGACGGCGCCGACGAACCCCGGCGCACGCACGACGCCGTGGGGCCCGCCGAGCCAGAAGCGGGATCGCATTTCGGCGCCGCCCGGGACACGCCGGACGTGATGCACGAGCCACCCGGCCTCCACGGGCAGCCCGAGGAGGCCAATCCGCGCGCAAACCACGGTGGCCTGCGCAGGATCCGCGAGCGCCGCCTCGTCGAATCCGAGTTCTGCGGGCCGGACGAACCGGATGGTGACCTGCTGCAATCGGCTGCCGATGTACTCGTCGACGAACGAAACGCGGCCGACGTAACGCGCGCGCCCCTTGGCGCCCGGCGGATCCGCGTCTCCCCAGCACGCATGCACGTGCGCGCGGGGATGCCAGAGCTTGTAACGTTGCGGCTCTTGGCCATGCCAGCCGAACCACCAATCGACCATGGCCGGCGACACGTCGGGCATGGCCGTGCGCACCGCGAGGAAGAGCGCGCCGTCGTCGCGAACGCCGTGCCCATTCTCGACCTCGTGATCTCCCGCGTCGAGGAGCCGCGGCGCCTCGTCGAGCCCGGGGAGCAGGGGCGCGGCAAGCGGACCCCAAAGAAGCGCCTCCCGCGCATGCTCCACGAGCGGCGCGATGCGCGGATTCCAGAACGTTGCATAAGGCTTGTCGCGTAGCTCGCCTTCCTGCATCCCGAGGTGGAGTGAGCGCGAAGGAATCGGGTGGCTCATGGTCGTCCCATCCAGGCGTGAAAGGAGTGCTTCGGATCGCGGTCTCCTCGAATTCGATCGAGCCGCGCGAGGTTCTCCGACGTGACGAAGCGCGCCGGGCGTTTTCCGAGGTTCTCGTCGGCGAGCTGGCACCCGCTCGCGAGCGGCTGCATCTCCCGCATGCGATCCCCGGCCCAGGACGCGTAGAGGTCGTCGTCCTTTTCTCGTCTCCACCCTGCATACAGGGCGATGTAGATGTCGTCCTCCACGGAGAACGCCATGTCGGGGCGGTCCGGCGGCGGCGCCCAGTTGAGCCACAACACGTGCGAGGGCGGCGGCGGGAGCGTCTCGGCGATCTTGCGCAGGCCCGGGAGCAGATCGTCGATGGGGGCGTGGGTCCACATGTTGTCGACCGCATAACGATGATCGTCCGGGTAATGGTGCATGACGGCGCTGTAGAGGAGCGGCAGCGTCGCGGGGATGAAGTCGGCCTTGAGCGCGGCGCTCGGGCCGAGGGCGCTCTCGTTCATGAAGGCGAGCGCGTCGAACGTCTCGCGCGCGGTGCCCGCGAAGACGGGCGCAAAGACCTCGATGCCCGGCCCGCCCACGCCGGTCGCATTCCGCGTCATGACGAGCTGCAGCTCGACCGAGGCGGGCACGGAAGGCCCCACGGCGCGCGCCCAGCGGAAGACGTCTTCCATCCGGGACATGGGAAAACTCTGGAACGCGAACCCCGTGACCTCGGGCTTTTCGTACACACGAAGATGAAAGCGCGTCACGACGCAGAAAAACCCGGGGCCCGAGCCACGGGCGGCCCAGTAGAGATCGGCGTTCTCCTCGGCGCTCGCGTAGACCCGCTCGCCGTCGGCGGTCACGAGATCGAGCCCGATCACGCTCATGCACGCCGGGCCCAGCGCGCGGCCGTGCCAGCCGAAGCCGCCCTGGAGCAGGTAGCCGCCGACGCACACGCCCTTGCAATGTCCCGTCGGGAAAAACAGCGAGTGCCGCCCGAGCATTTCGGCGAGCTCGTTGCCAGCGCGGCCCGGCCCCGTCGTCGCGCGCCTCGCCTTCCGGTCGATCGTGACCTCGTCGAGGCCGGAGACGTCGAGCAAGAGCCCGCCGTCCCGCAGGTGATTGCCCGCCCAGCTATGGCCCCCCGAGCGCACGCCGATGCGCAGGCCCTCCCGCCGCGCGAGCTTCACGGCCGCGACCACGTCGCGCTCGGTCCTCGCTTGCACGATCACCTCCGGGTATCGATCGGGCACACGCGCATTCCACATCGTGGCCCGCCGTCGCTCTTCATAACCGGGAGCGCCGCGCCGGAAGGTTCGTCCCTCGTGCGGCACATCGAGATGGCTGGTCAGCATCGTTCGATGGTATGCTCGGCCGAGCGGCGGGCGTATGGCCAATCTCGGCCACCCGGTGTTCAGAAAACGACCATCCCCATGGATCTCGAAGAGCTCCGAGCCTTTCTCGCGGTGGCCGAGGCCGGCTCGTTCCTGGCCGCGGCGACGTCCCTCCACATGCCGCGCGCCACGTTACGCCGGAGGATCGATCAGCTCGAAGCGCGCGCCGGCGTGCTGCTCGTGGATCGGACGCGGGACGGCGTCAGCCTCACCGAAGCCGGAAAACTCCTGGCGGCGCGCGGGCGGCTCATGGTGCAGGAGTCGAACGCGCTCTTGCAATCGGTCCGGGAGGCGGGATCCGAGCCGGCCGGCGTGCTTCGTGTCCTCTTGCCCGTGGGGTTGCCCCCGCACGTCCTCATTCACGTGCTCGGCATCGCGCGCAAGCACCCGCGCCTCGCCTTCCAGCTCCATTTCAGCGACGATCCGATCGCGGGGCTCATGGAGAGCGTGGACCTCGCCTTTCATTTCGGCGAAACGAGCCCCGCGGGGCCGTGGGTCTCACGCGAGCTCATGCGCATTCGCGTGTGGCTCGTCGCGTCGCGTGAATACCTGGCCCGGCGCGGGACACCACGATCCGTCGAGGAGCTTTCGCGGCACGATCTGCTCGCGTGGGAGAGCCCGGGCGAGGACGGGCGCTCCTGGCCGCTGCTCCGCGGCGGCACGTTCCCGGTCTCGCCCCTCGTCACGGCCCAAGACATTCACGTGATCCGTCAGCTCGCGCTCGCGGGGCACGGAATCGCGCTCCTGCCCGATCCCGGGATCCCGGACGAAGGGCTGCCCGAGGGCACGATCGTCCCGGTCCTGCCCGACCTCGTGGGCCGCGAGCTCGGGTTCCGTGTGGTCGTGCCGGCCGTCCTGTCCGAGATCCCGCGCATCAAGGCGATGCTCGATCTGCTGGAGCCATTCCTGGGAAAACTGGGCTTGTAATTCGAATAGGTGGAAACGATGATCTCGCTCCGACGCCGAACCCTCGCGAAGGCTTGTGTCGCGCTCTCGGCCGCCGCCCTCACCTTCACCCTGGCCCCGGAGGCGCGCGCCGACTCCTTCCGCGATCTCGCAGAGGGGCTCGCGACGATCTTCTTTACCGGGACGTCGATCCTCGTCACCGGCACGGTCTTCACGATTCACGACGCCGCGATCGTGTCGCCAGGCGAGCCCCCGGCGCTCGGCTGGTCGATTGCAGAGAGCGCACTCGTTCGAGATCGTCGAAATGCTGGGCACGACGCCGACGATCCTCGTGGGCGCGGCGCAGCTCCTCGATCCCGCAGGCCGGGATCGTGGGGCCTGGACAGCGCTGACGGCGTGGTCGGGCGCATTGTTCGTGCACGGGGGGATCACGCTTGCCACGGCGATCGTGCGCGCGCGCGAGGACGACAAGGACGCTCCGACCATGGACGCGGAGAAGTCCCGGGGCGGGTTTGCCCCGCGATGGCACTTCGCGCCGACCCTCGTCAGCGATGGAGTTTTAAGGGCTCCCGGGATCGGCGTGAGCGGCGTCTTTTGAGCCATCGCTCCCGCGAGCGAACATCGCGTGCAAGAGAATGCCGGTCACGCTGCCGGCGGTGATGCCGCTTTGTAGGATCACCTGGAGCCACGGGGGCAAGCTTCGCCAGAAATTCGGAGCGCCGAGCGGAATGAGGCCCACGGCCAAAGTCGCCGCGACGATCAACCCGTTCATGCGCCCCCGCTCGCTGTCGAAATCGACCCGCGACAGCGTACGCAGCCCGCTCGCGGCCACCTGCCCGAACATGAGCAGCCCCGCCCCGCCGAGCACGGGCGCTGGAATCGCCGCGACGAGCGCCGAGAGCTTCGGCAAGAGGCCAAGCACGACGAGGATCACGCCCGCCGCCGCGACGACCCAGCGGCTCCGCACCCGCGAGAGCGCTACGAGGCCCACGTTCTGCGCATAGGCGGTGTACGGAAATGCATTCAGCACGCCGCCCAGCATCGTGGACAAACCGTCGGCGCGTAAGCCGCGCGCGAGCGCCTCTGGCGTCAAGGGCCTGCCCGTGAGCTCGCCGAGCGCCACGAAATCCCCCGTCGATTCCACCATGACGACCAGCATGACGAGGGCCATCGAGGCCACCGCCCCCGGATCGAAATGAGGCAGCCCGAATGCGAACGGCGTGGTCACGGCAATAAAGCGCCCCTCGCGCACGCCCGCGAGATCGAACATGCCGAGAGCCGCCGAGATCACGGTGCCCGACACGAGCCCGAGCAACACGGCCACGCTCTGCCAGAAGCCCGTGAGCACGCGTTTGTAAAGGAGAACCAGCGCGAACGTGGTGAACGCGAGGCCGAGCGCGGCCGGCGCGCCAAAATCGGGGGACGACGGGTCCCCGCCGCCCGCCCAGCGCACCGCGACGGGCAACAAGGAAATGCCGATGAGCGTGATGATGCTGCCCGTCACGACCGGCGGAAAAAACCGGAGCAATCGTGCGAAATAGGGCGCGACGAGCAAGGTCAGCGCGCCAGCCGCGATGACGGCACCGTACACGGAGGGCAGTCCGCCCGTCTTGCCAATGAGGATCATCGGGCCGACGGCGGCGAACGTACACCCCTGGATGACCGGTAGACGCACGCCGAAGCCGGGAAACCCCACGGTTTGCACGAGCGTCGCGAGGCCGCAGGTGAAGAGGTCGGCGCCGATGAGGGAAACGAGCTCTTCCCGCGA
Organism: Polyangium fumosum; assembly: GCF_005144585.1. GTDB lineage: Bacteria > Myxococcota_A > Polyangia > Polyangiales > Polyangiaceae > Polyangium > Polyangium fumosum. Next base: position 102,910 of record NZ_SSMQ01000039.1, read on the forward strand.
GAGGCCGAGCGCGCCGGCGACGATGAGCGGCACCGCGACGGCGCCGGCGTACATGGCGAGCACGTGCTGGAGGCCATACGCGAGGAGGCGCGGCAACGGCAGCCACGCGTCGACGGGATCGGGGGCGCTTTGCGAGGCCATGGCCGAGGATCGCCCCGCGCAGGCGCGAACGCAAGATCCTGCGAATCAGCGGAGCGGCAAGCGGAAGCGTGGCCCCGGAGCCTCGTCGTCCTCGACCGCCGGCGCGAGCGGCGCCGCCGTCCGGGCGGCCGACGGGTCGAAGGGCACGTCGGCCCAATCGAAGATGCGGCTCATCGCGTGCAATCGTTCCTCCTCGGGGAGGTCTTCGATCCCCACGCCGTGGTGCCCGTCGGGCACGAAGTACCGGAATGCGTCGTTCTTCGCTCGGACATCAAACGGGCTCGTGCTCCAAGGATCGTTCTCCCCATAAATGAAAAGCATCCGCTCGCCATGTGCCCACGTCCGCGCTTCGATCAGCGGCATGAGTCCGTAATCGAAGGGGATCGTCACCGGCACGGGCGTGAGGTTCTCCGCCCTGTCCTGCCCCGGATACCGCAGCAGATCCCGCAAGGGGGCCTCGTCGAAGCGCGGGTGGCCGAGCTGGGTGGCCGACTGGTAGAAATAGGGCCCGTAGTGCACGTTGATGGTCTCGTCGTCGTAGTTGAACGGGGCGCCGAGGTAGTTGATGTAGAAGGAGAGCAGCTCCTCGTCGCTCGCGCCCGGCGCCGGGAGATGAGGCTCGCAGAATTGCACGGGGCAAAACTGCCAGTAGAAAAACGAGGCCTCGAGGACGCCGAATTCGAAGGCGCGATCGGCCCCCACGATATCGAACGTGAGGCCCCAGTCTTCGCCCAGCTCCGCCACCATCATCGGCACGATCTGGTCGCGCCGCGCCAAGAGAGCGCGCTGATAGGCGATGAGCCTCGACCGCATCGCCGCGTCCCCCACCTTCCGGAGGAACGTGACGTACCGCGGATCGCTCGGTGAATAGGTGGACGGCGACACGAACGCGACCGTGCCGTCCACGTCGTCCGGGTAGTAGTAGCGATGATAGATCGAGGTCATGCCGCCCTTGCTGCTGGCGCCGGAGATCCAGCGGCCTGTATAGACAGGCCTGAACGCCTGCACGATCCGGTGGTGATCGCCGGCGGACTGCTCGATGTCGAGGTGCTCGTACGTCGGGCCCGGGGGTACGGATTCGCCATAGTAGCGATGCTCGGCGTAGAGCTGATTGGCCTCGAGCATGGCCGTCACCTCGCCCTGGATCACCCTCCGCGTGTTCACGGCATACCCGCTGGGGAGGAACGAGGTGGGTGCGTCGAAGGAGCGATGCAGGAGGGCGATTTTCTGGGTGAAGCGCGGACCATCCGGGTCATGGTGGTCCACGGGCTGCTCGAATCGGAGCACGAAGAAGCGGGTGCCCGGAATGGTCGAGGGATTTTCGCTGACGACCGTGAGCCCAGGGATTGCGTTGAGCTCGGCGAGGACCTCGTCGGTCACGGCCGCCTGCGCAGCGGCGACCGCCTCGTCCGGAGCAGAGCCCTCGCCGGTGCCGCACGCGGCGACGCCGAACGCGAGGACGATCGAAGTCACGGGAAAGTTACGAATCTGCCGCATGTTCATGCTTTTCATTTTGGCAATCGCCATGCCTGGCGTCCTGCCGCGCCGCGCCTCGGCGAAACGCCCAACATGCGGGAGGCACACGGTCCACGTGCACCTATCGAGCAACCGGCTTGCACGAATTGCGCAAGCCACCCCCGTTCTCGTCGCGCGATTCGTGCAATCGAGGGCGCGTGTGGTTCCGACGCGGCGCACAAACCGCCGCGCATACGTGCCGCGACCTGTGGTACGCTCCTGCCACGATGTCCGCGCCCTCCCCTGCCCTCTCCTTCCCCCGCGAGTACAACGCCGCCGGCCATTTCATCGATCGGCACCTCGCCGAGGGGCGCGGCGAGAGGATCGCCGTCATCGACCCTGAGGGCGCCGTCACGTATGCGGAGCTCGCCGAGCGCGTGAACCGGGCGGGAAACGCGCTCCGCGGGCTCGGCGTCCGGATGGAGGAGCGGGTCCTTGTATGCCTGCTCGATGGCCGTGATTTCCCGACCGTCTTCTTCGGAGCGATGAAGATCGGCGCCGTCCCGGTGCCCGTGAACACGCTGCTCCAGCCCGACGATTACGCGTACCTGCTCGAGGACAGCCGCGCCCGCGTGCTCGTTCTTTCCTCGCTCCTCTACCCGAAATTCGCGTCGATCCTCGAAAAGGCGCGCTTCGTCGAGCACGTCGTGCTCGTCGGCGGCGAAGGCACGAGCCCCGGGAGGCATGCGCACCTGGGTGAGCTGCTCCGCGCCGCCGCGCCCACGCTCGCAGCCGCGCCGACGACGCCGGACGACGTGGCCTTCTGGTTGTACTCGTCCGGGTCGACCGGCCGGCCGAAAGGCGCGGTGCACCTGCATTCCCACCTGCAGCAGACCGCCGTGCTTTATGGGGAGCGGGTCCTCGGGATCCAGCCGGACGACGTGGTCTTCTCCGCGGCGAAATCGTTTTTCGCGTACGGACTCGGCAATGGGATCACGTTTCCCTTTCACGTCGGCGCCACGGCCGTCTACCAGCCCGCTCGGGCGACACCCGACACCGTGATGCGCGTGCTCCGCGAAAAACGTCCCACCATCTTCTACGGCGTCCCCACGCTGTACGCCTCGATCCTCGCCGATCCCAAGAACAGCCGCGAGACCGGCTCCGATCGCCTCCGCGTCTGCGTCTCCGCGGGGGAGGCCTTGCCCAAGGAGATCGGCGAGACATGGTTCGAGCGCTTCGGGGCGCACATCCTCGACGGGATCGGCTCCACGGAGATGTTGCATATTTTCATGAGCAATCGGCCCGGTGACGTGCGGTACGGGACCTCGGGCCGCCCTGTCGCTGGTTATGACGTAAAGCTCGTCGACGACGCGGGCGAACCCGTGCCCGACGGCGAGGACGGCTCCTTGTGGGTGCGCGGGCCGTCGAGCTGCGTTTCGTACTGGAACCAGCGGCAAAAGAGCCTCGACACGTTCCACGGCGCCTGGACCCGCACGGGCGACCGGTACGTGCGTGACGCGGAAGGGTATTTTACGTACGCAGGGCGCAGCGACGACATGCTCAAGGTCTCGGGGATCTGGGTCTCGCCCTTCGAGGTCGAGAGCGCCCTCACCGCCCACGAGGCCGTGCTCGAAGCCGCCGTCGTGGGCCACACCGACGAGGCCAAGCTCATCAAGCCGAAGGCCTTCGTCGTGCTGAAGCGGCCGGACGAAGCCTCGCCAGCGCTCGCGGACGCGTTGAAAGATTTCGTGAAGGGGCGGCTCGCGCCCTACAAATACCCGCGCTGGCTCGAGTTCGTGCGCGAGCTGCCGAAGACCGCGACGGGGAAGATCCAGCGCTTCAAGCTACGCGAGGGGTGAGAAGACGATTCACGGGGCCGCGCTGCGCCCGCCGCCCTCGGGTCTGGCGCGGATCCCATCGAGGAGCAGCGCCTTGCAATGGGCGAACGCCTCGGGAAAGCTCATCCCGAGCGCGGTGAGGACGTCCGGGCGGAGAATGTTCTGCACATTGTTGAGGACGATGCGCACGACAAAGTCCTCGGGCACGTCGGGCCGGAAGACCCCCGCGTGTTTGCCCGCGGCGAAGAGGGCACGCGTGCGCGTGTGGACGACCTTGCTCCGCCATTGATCGACGCGCGCCCATAACGACGGCGCGTCGCGCTGCAGATCGGTGAGGAGCGGCCCGCGCGCCGCTTCGTAGCCGCCCGCGACGAGGCGCATGAAGCGCTCGAGTTTGTCCTCGAAGCCGAGGGCAGCGTCGTCGAGCACGGCCGCGAGCTCGGCGTCGATCGTGGTGAACGTGGCGTCGATGACGGCTTCGCAGAGCACCTCCTTGCTCGCGAAATGGCGGTAGAGCGTCTTTTTGCTCATGGCGAGCTCGGAGGCGATCTCGTCCATGGTGACGCGGCCGAACCCGTGCGCGTAAAACAGCCGCCGCGCAACGGCGAGGATGCGGCCGCGCGCCTCCGCCTCGGCCGTCACGCGACGGCCCGCTGCACGGGCCCGAGGTACCGGAGCGGCGCGCCCTCGGACGGACCCAGGGTGACATTGCGGCGCACGACGCGCGGCGGCTCGGCGGAGAGCACCTGGAAGCGGTGCGCCGAAAGCAGCGTCCCGAGCACGATCTTCATTTCGTAAAGCGCGAACGCCGCCCCGAGGCAACGCCGCGCGCCGCCGCCGAAGGGCAGATACTCGAACGGCGTGAATTTGCGCTCCAGGAATCGCTCGGGCCGGAACACATCGGCGTCGGGATACACGGCGGGGTTGTGATGCACGAGCACGATCGCCGCCATCACGGCGGCCCCGGGCGGGAGCTCGACGCCGCGGAACGTGAACGGCGCGAGGAGCTTGCGCGAGACCATGCCGACCACGGGATGCAGCCGGAGCGCCTCGTCGCAGACGGCCGAGAGATAAGGCAATTTCACGAGCGCCTCGGGCGAGGGAGCCGGGCCGAGCTCGCGGATCTCGGAGAGGAGCCGCTCACGGATGCGCGAACTCCTGTGGATCCCGTCGAGCGCCCAGGCCATGCCAATGGCCGTGGTCTCGTGGCCAGCGATCAACATGGTGCGCAATTCATCGTCGATCTCCTCATTGGACATGGGCCTTCCCTCCTCGTCGCGCACGGAGAGCAGGAGGCTCAAGATGTCGTCGCGCACCTCGCCGTTCTTGCGCCGGGCCTCGATCTCCTCGGCGAGGAGGGCGTGAAAACGCTCGGAAAAACGCTGGAATCGCGCCCAGGGCCCAAGGCCGCCGAAGGAGCGGCGCAGGGGCTCGATCATCATGAGCGGCGGCGTGTACGCCTCGATGTAACCGACGATCACCTCGCGAAAGAGCGCCACACGCGCCGGATCCCGCACGCCGAAGACGGCCTCGATAATGACTTCGAGCGAAATCTCCTGGGTGAGATCTTGCGCCTTGAACTTCGCGCCCGCCGAGAGCTCGGCCGCCTTGCGGAGCGTGATGGCCGCCATGAGGTCGCCATAGGCGCGCATGCGATCGCCGTGAAAAGGCGGGGTGAGCAGCTTGCGCTCGCGGCGGTGGGGCGCGCCGTCGAGCAGGAGCACGGAATGCCGGCCGACCACCGGTTCGAGCGGGAGGACCGCGTACGGGGTGAACAGGGAGGGATCCGCGGTGAAGATCTCCCGGATCCCCTCGGGATCCCCCGTGACGACGACGTCCCCCGGAGGAAGCGGGAGCGTGAACGGGTCACCGTATCGACCGACGGCATCGAGAAAAAAACGCTTCGTGTCCCGAGCGAGCTTGAGCGCTTGGAGCGCAGGGAAGCGAGGACCGGCAGGCAGGGTGTGCATCGTGGCCTCCGTGGGAACCAAGGAAACTGTACCGGTTTCCTCAGTTTCCTGCAACGCCCAAAACGTGCTCTCGGTCACGCGCTACCGCAAGGGATCTGCCTGCGTCAGTGCTCGCTCGTGGCCCCGATCCAGGTCGCGAGCTCGGCCGGTGACAGATCGAGCACGGCGTCTCCGACCCGGTCCGGGCCCTGCTTGCGGAGCAGCTCCACGAGGGACGAGCGCTCGGCCGAGGTCATCGCGCGGCCGAGCCGGCGCTCGACCATGTGCACGAGCGGTCGGAGGCCTTCTTCCCGACCTTCTTCGCGGCCTTCCTCGCGGCCTTCCTCGCGGCCTTCCTCGCGGCCTTCCTCGCGGCCTTCCTCGCGGCCCTTGGCGACCATCTCCCGGCCGAACTCGCTCTGATATTCATAATTTCGCATGGCCACCAGCCTCTCGAGCGCCTTGCGCGCGGCCTCGCCCACCGAAAATAGCACGAGATCCGCGTACAGCGCCTTCCGCTCGTCGTCCTCGACCCCGGTGGTCGCCGCGAGCGCCGCCACGGCCACGTCGAGCGCGACCTCCGTTTGTCCGTGCGCCAGCGCCGAAAGCACGGCCAGCTCGGGCCGCCTCGCCGCCTCCGCGAGGTCCGTCACCACGGGAACCCCCTGCGGGCCGAGCACGAGCGGCACGACGGATCCTCGTCCCGGTCCCAGCTCGATGGGTTTGGCCAGGCGGGACGCGAGCGCCGCGTCTGGGGTCACGACCAACAGGCAAGCGGGGCAGCGGTATCGCGCCCTCGCTCCGGCGACGTAGGCCGGCCAGGCAAACGGTTTGTCGGAGTCCCACTGGAGCTGAACCTCGACGATGATGACGAGCACGGGCCGCTCCTCAAGCAGGAGCACGAGGAGATCAGCCCTCATTTCTCGGGGCACGATGTCCGTCAGATCGGCCGCTTCGATGCGGGCCTCGGTGAAGCGCGGCAGCGGCACGGAGAGCGCCTCGGCGAGCAGCTCCGCAGCCAGCACGGGCCGATTGCGGAACAACTCGACGAGAGCTTCGTGGAGCAAGGAGGGCACGAGTGTGCGGTAGGTCGGTTCGTCCACGGGGTCAAGGACAAACTTTTCCCCGGACCGACGCCCCTCTCCCCGTCTGGTTCCGGTTTGCCATTCCTCCTCTGCCATCCATTTCCACGGGAGGGACATGCGGCGAGATCACGTCGGCGCTTCCTCGTCGGCCGCGCGGTCGTTCCTCATGTCCGCCTTTACGGTGTAGGATGCGCCTCCTCCAACGGCTCCATCCATGTCCCCCAAGCCTCCGCCGCTCCACCCCACCGACCTCGCGCGCGACCTGAAGCAGCTCGGCGTCCGCGCGGGCGACACTTTGATGATCCACGCTTCGCTCCGCGCCCTCGGGCCGGTCGAAGGCGGCGCGGGCGGCGTCCTCGACGCCCTCGATCACGCCGTCGGCGAGGGCGGAACGTGGATGATGGTGCTCGGCGCGCGGGACGACTGGGCCTGGGTGAACGACCTGCCCGAGGACGAACGCGCCCTGCATCTCGAAGGCGCCGACCCCTTCGACAGCCTGCGTACGCCTGCGGATCCGGACGTCGGGTACCTCGCCGAAGCGTTCCGGCAGCGCCCCGGGACGCTCGTGACGAACCATCCGGAGGGGCGATTCGGCGCCCGCGGCGCGCGGGCCGTCGAGCTCGTCCGGGATCCACCGTGGCACGACTATTTTGGTATCGGCTCGCCACTCGAACGGCTTTGCCAGGTGGGCGGGCGCGTGCTCCGCCTCGGCGCCGACCTCAATACCACCACCGTGCTGCACTGGGCCGAATATCTCGTCGACCTGCCCGAGAAACGCCGGGTACGTCGATACCGTCGGATCACCGGGAACCCGGCGCCGGAGATCCGGTATGTCGATGGCCTCGACGACAGCGACGGGATCGTCGAATGGCCCGGCGAGGATTATTTCGCGCTCATCTTGCAAGACTACCTGGCCACCGGCCGCGCGGCCCAAGGGACCGTGGGCCGCGCGCGGAGCGAGCTCGTCGAAGCCGCGGATCTCGTGCGCTTCGGCGTGGACTGGATGAACGAACGGTTCACGTCGCTCGCGCGCGGAGACGCGGGCCGCCGCGCCTTCACACGAGCGTGAGGCGCATATGAACGCGGGAACTCCAATCGATGCCCATTTCGTGTTGCGCGTCGGTCAGGACGCGCATCTCCGGGGACCATTCTTCCGGCGGGACGACGACGAACCCGTGGCGCGCGTACCAGGGCATGTTCCACGCGACATCCGATTGCGTGTTCAGCACGAGGGTCCGCTCCCCCGCCGCGCGCGCTCGTTCGATGAGATCCCGCAAAAGCGCCGTGCCCATGCCGAGCCGCCCGTGCGAGGGGAGCACGCTCACTTGCCCGAGGCACAGCTCCGCGCCCAAACGCGTGACGAAGAGCCAGCCGACGACCTCGCCGTCCACCTCGGCGACCGTGATGCGCCCGGCCGCGACGGCCCGCTGCGCGACGTCGAGCGGGATGGTCTCCCCATCCAGGAACGACGCGTAGCGGGTCGCTCGATAACGCTCGTCCGCGGCGCGCTCGATCGCCCCGAGCAAGGGAATGTCTTCGACGCGCGCCGAACGCAGGACGAACGAGATCACCGCCGGACCTTATCACGCCTCCCCACACCTACGGTCTTGGTTCCGAGCCTCCACGGCAGGTGCCGCATTCCCTCCAACCGCGCCACCATTCCTTCCCGTTGGGACAGAGGTACAGCTCGTTGCAGAATTTCACGCGCACATAGCACTTCGTCAGCGTGCGCTGGTAGACGCAGCCTGGTGGCGGCGTGACCGGCGGCTGGGCGTCCTCGCCCGAGGCGGCGCCATGACCCGTCGTGTTCGTATCTTGCGCGGCAGCCGAGAAACCGAGCCCGAGCACGGCGACCAGGGCCGCAACGAGGGCGGACGGCCCCTTCTTGTTCATACGACCTCCGCGCTGGATCTGAGGACCCGAGGCGCGCGTCGCAAGCACGCGCGGGAACTCCGCGCGCCCCGCGGCATCCATGCCCCCATGGTTCGTGTCCTCGCCCGCGCCGCTTCGATGATGCTCTCGGCCCTGGGGCTCGCTTGCAGTCCGACGCGCCCGCCCGCGGTCGAGCCTCCGCCAGCGGCCTCCGCGGCGCCTTCCCCGGCCGAAGACCTCGCCCCGCCCGTGACGCCACGCGCGCCGGTCTCGACGGCCGGTTGCCCCTTCCGGTGGACGCCTCGCGAGATCGGCGCGAGCGTGCTCCGGCTGCCCGCCGCGTACGCCGGTCGGTTCATGAACCCGCTCTACGACGTGGCCTGCGCCTGCGTGCGCCCGGGGGAACACGTGTACATGGTCGCCCGCATCGTCCCCGAGCGAGGGACGATCGAGGCCGTGACGGCCGATCGCAACGACCCCTCGACGCGCGCCGACCCGAGCATCGACGCCTGTTTCGCCGCCGTGCTCGGGACGACGACGTTCGAGCCGTTCGAGGTCGGCAGCGACGTCGTTTGTCCCGACGATCCGCCGCCCACGAAGGGCCCGCCATTCTTCCGCCCGCCGCGCCCGGCGAATTGCCCCGCGCGCGGCCAACAAGCCTCGAAAATCATCTACCCGCTCCTCGTGGACCGCCGGGGCGAGGCGCCCGCGTCTGCCCCCGCCGAGGGTTCGTAAAAAACTCCACTTTGTCGTCGGCCGAGCCCGCACGGACTGCTAGAAGTCGCGTGTGGCCTCGGTTGCGCGTTTCGTTACGCTGGTGAAGGTCGCCGCGTGGTCGGTGTTCCTCCTCGTCTTCCCGCCGATCGCGTTCGCGAACGGGATGTACGCGGCGACCGTCCTCTTGTCGGTGCTGGGCCTCCTCCTCGATCTGACGGCGTTCGAGAGCCTGCTCCCCGAATCGACGCCGCTGAAGGTACGGCGCGGCGTCGTCGTGAGCCTCGCGCTCCTCCACGTGTCGCTGCTCGCCCTGTCCGTCGTTCGCCTCGTGTCCCCGCGCTATGGCGCGTGGCAACGTATCGCCGGCACCGAGGACTGGAACAATCCCGCGCTCGTACGCGCCGAGCACGGGCCGCTGCTCGCCGTCGGGGGCGGAGACATCTTTTCGCTCGGGAAAGACGGCGCGTTCGTACCGGTCCCCGGCATCGATATCCCGGTACACGTGCTCGGCGCGGGAGCGCATCGGGCGTGGTTTGTCGACGTCGAGGGACAATTCGCGTGGGGCTACGACGGGGCCTCCCTCGAAAAAATCCCGCTCGGGTGGGGCGCCGAAACGCGCGTGCCCGACGGCGCCGCGCTCGACGATGCGTTGTTCGTCGCGCATCCCCGCGCGCTCGTACGCGTGGAGCGGAGCGGCCACCAGAGCAAGGTGATCGACGACGTCTCCATCACCGGCGTCGCCACGGATGGAGACCGCGTCGTGGCCGTGGGCGAGCGCGTCTTCGTGAGCGAGGACGGGGGAACACGTTTTCAGGATCGCGGGCCCCTGGAGCTACCGGCCCCCTCGGTCTTCGCGGGCGGAGGCTCCTATTACGTGGTGCAAGGCGGTTTCATGTCGTCGCGGCTCTTCGTGAGCGAAGCGGACGGGCGCCTGGAAGAGCGCGAGGTGCCGATGCGCGACATTCGAAGTCATCCCATAAACCATCCGGTAGGACCATCGGCTCCAACATCCCACTTTGTGGGATCAATTTAACCAGCGTCGGTCCAGCCGTCGGTACATTTTCACGGCTGGCGACATATGCAGGTGTGGACCTGACAGACCCTCAGTGGGCACTCCTCGAGCCGCTCATCCCCTCGCCGCCCGTGCGAGCAGATCGCCGCGGGAGGCCGTGGAAGGACGCGCGCGCGGTACTCAACGGCATCCTATGGATCATGCGCACCGGCGCTCGATGGGCCGACTTGCCCGAGAGATATCCGCCCTACCAGACGTGCCATCGGCGGTTCCAGCAGTGGTCGAAGGACGGCACGCTCGAACGGATCCTGTACGCGTTGG
>NZ_SSMQ01000003.1 GCF_005144585.1 Polyangium fumosum
ACTGACCTTGCCCGACGGACACTGCACCGCCTGGGCGGCCATGCGCGTCAGTCGCCGGGTCCGCCGCTTGTCTCCAAGGTCCGCATGCCCGAACTCCTCCTGTGCCCACGCTTCCGCCGACGAGGCCACCTCTGCATCCAACATCTCCCTCGCTAAATGTCGTCAGAGGGGGGGAATGTACCGATCGGAGATGGGACCAATGCTCAGGGCTCGGGCAGGTCTGGGGCCCGACGGACGGCTGCATCGGGCTCGCCAATGAAGACGTCGACGTGCTCTACGCGATCGTCCCCGTCGGCACGAAGGTGACGATAAAGCCCTGAGCGTGCGAAAATGAACGCGCCAAGGACCCGCCGCGCATGACCTTCAGCAACGCCACCCCCTATGTCGCGCTCGACGTCCCGACGACCGGCCCGGACGGCCACGCCCTCGTCGTCGCGGTCGTCAAAGCGACGTTCGACATTCTCCCCGGCGGACGTATCGTCCCCTCGGACGACCCCATCCCGCTGCGCCCGAACGACATTCCGCTCGACGCCAAAAACCCGAACGGCAGCATCGTGCTCCCATCGGACCTCTGCATTGAAAAACACGGGGCCGACGTCATCGTCCTTGGCGACGCCGTCTCGAAGCGCCGTGTCGAATCGATGGACGTCGCCGTGAGGGTGAAAGACCGCACGGTCCAGCTCCGCGTCCACGGCGAGCGGCGCTTCACCCAGGGCATCGCCGGCGTGGTCATGGGTCCTGCCGTTCCCTTCGAGCGCATGCCGATCGTCTACGAACGCGCCTATGGGGGCATGAGCGAGGACCTCACGCTCATCGAAGAGCGAAACCCGGCCGGCGTGGGCGTCGCCAAGCGCAAACGAGACCTGCTCGACCGCCCCGCTCCACAAATCGAGCACCCGCTCCGCCCGCACACAGATGCCGGAGACAAACACCCGCCCGTGGGCCTCGGTCCTATCATGACACATTGGCTCCCGCGCCGAGCCTGGGCCGGGACGTTCGATGAGGCATGGCAAAAGACACGAATACCCCTCATGCCGGTTGACTTTGACATCCGGCACAACAATGCGGCGCACCCGGATTTGCAGTTCGAGTCGCCGCTTGCACCGGGGGACACGGTCTCCGTTCTCGGCATGCACGAGGACGGCGTGATGTCGTTCGAGATCCCTGCGTTCCCCGTCGTCGTGCGAGGGCGCTTCGACGGTGGGGAGAAGGTCGTCGAACGTCCCGTCATCGATACCCTCGTCGTGCATCCGAACGAACGGCGCTTCGAGATCGTCGCGCGGAAGGCGTTCCGCATCGGCCGCGGGCAGCGGGTGTTGCGGGAGCTTCAGGTGGATCTGAGCTTTTGAGTTCGAGGCGTTCCTCTCAAACGGCGCGTCGCGGCTGCCACCACGTCCCCCGCATCGCGGCGTGATCTCGCTCTCGCGCCGCATGCACGAGCCCGGCGAGCGCGCGATCGAGTTCCTTCCCCCATGCGGCTCCATTCGCGGGCGCGTGAATCCCCGCGCGCACGGCCAGCTCATCGAGCTGCCGTTCGAGCGCGATCCGATCGAGCGCACCCGAGGCGCACGCTTCGGCGACCCGCTCCGCCGTCCATGGCTCGCCGCTGCGATATCGAATGCTCGAATCCAAGCGCATCGCCTCGATCGCCTTCCGCCAAGCCCCCGCATCCTGACGCAGCGAAGGCGCGACGCGCTCGCCGAACAGCATAACGAGCGCAGCCTCGGCAGCGTCCGCCAGCTCCTCGTTCGCGAGCTGCCGCAGAAGGTAGGACCAGGTCCCCGCATGCCCGAATCGCGCGAGCGCCGACAGCGTCGCCGCGGAAGGAGGCGTCCGCGCGAGACAAGCCGCGAGCGCGGCGCGATCCGATACGTCGCCCGCGAGCACGAAGATCTCCGCGCCAAACGGCTGCAACCGGGCCGCGCGTGGCCCGCCGTCACGCAGCTCGAAATACGGCTCCTGGTGACCCGCGCGAAGCATCGTCCGCGCAGCCGCCCATACCACGGCGGGCGCAGGATGCCCGAGGCACTTCCCGAGCAGCGGCACGAGGCGCGCCGCGTCCTCGGCGGACAGTACATCCACCACCTCGGCGGCCGCCGCTGCGACGGGCGAATTCGGATCGAGAAGAAACGCGCGAATCTCGTCGACCCCGAGCACGTTTTGCCGCCCGAGCACGAGCCCCCCCACGGCGCGCACGACCGGATGCGGCGAGACGAGCAAGGTCCGGCAAACGCCATTCCGCTCGGGATGCGGCGCGACCAGGAGAGCCTCTGCGGCCGCGCGCGCGTGGTCCGTCGCCGTCGGCGGAAGCGCCGTCAAACCGTGCGCCATGGCGTCGAGCGTATCGCCCCCGGACAAACACGCGAGCGTGAACACCGCGGCCCACGTGCTCCAAGGACTCGGGGATTCGAGCGAGCGTTTCCACGCGTCGAGAACGAGCCGAACACACGGCCCCCCGATCGACGCAATTGCATCCACGCATTGCAAGAGGCGCTCTTCGACTTCGCCGCGGAACTCGAGCGGTCTCTCCGTGCGATGTCGCGCCAGCATTGCCGCACGGTCCATGCACGACGCGACGACATCCGCGTAGAAAGATTCCTCCGAAATGGGCGTCCCCTTGCCTTCTTCAAGGGCGACGAGCGGCTTCGGCGGAACAGGGAGATCAAGCTCGTCCGTCGGCGCCTCGACATTCTCGGCAGCCCCCTGTGCGGACGCCTGCGCCCCCCACACGCTCGAGTCAAACGAATCACGCTCGACCTCGCGCAGCGTCGGCCTCTCGCATGCAGCCACGAGCACGCCCGCATTCGCCCTGTGCGGCGCCCCTGCACGCTGCGGCGGATACACGAGCCCGCGCGCGACGAGGCACGCATTGTGGGCCGCCGCGAACACGTCCAACGTATCCGCGTCGACGTACCCATTGGCAGCAAGCAGGGTCGCGTGTTGCGCGACCGTCTGCACCGCCGTCACCAGGCGCTCGAGCTCCGCGAACCGCGTCGCCTCGGCCGCGTCGAGCGCCGCCGTCAACGGTCGAACGAGCGTCGCCTTCCAGGCATGGTCCGGCAGCGCCAGCGCCCGGTCCAGGGCTTCTTGCATCGGCCCGCGGAGGACCTCCTCGAACGTCGTCATGGCGCCCCCACCCGGACCGCCGCAATGCCACGCGTGCCATCCGGCGAGATGGCCCATGCCAGGAACGAATCGCTCGGCGCGCGCAGCGCCGACGTCTCGTGCCGCAAAACCGAGAGCCCGTACACGAGGTTCATCGCGCCGGCCGCGGCGCCCACGCGTCCCACGTGGTCCTCGATCCCCTCGAACACGCACGCCGTGCCAAACCGGGCACTCTCGCGCGCCGATGCAAAGTACCAGTCCTGCGCCCGCAAATCGTCAGTGCAGGATTGCCCGAACACGTGCGCGATCGATTCCGTGCTCGGCATGCTCGAAAGCACCTGCGTCATGGCCACGCCGTCCGCCGGCTCGTCGTTGTCATCACGCGTGTTCCCCATCGCCGTCGTGGCGCCCCGCAGCGCGCCGATCACAGGAATGCCGACACGACGCGCGTTCGGCGGTGACATGAGCACCACCGCGGCCGCGCCTTCCGAATGCGGCAGAGGCGCACGCGCCCAAGGGCTCGGCGGACGCAAGACGGCGTCCGCGAGAATGTCCACATTCACCGCCGAATCCACAGCCACGATACAAACCGCCTGCGACCCCGGCTTCGACAGCGTGTTGCCCCCATCCACGAGCGCGTCGAAGAAGGCGGCTTCTCCCTCGTAACGCTGCATGGAACCGAGGCGACGCTGCCGCGCAATCGCCCGCGCCGTATCGGCCAGAAGCTCCGTCGAGAGCCCCGGCCGCGGCGCGGACGTCACCACCAGCAGGGAAACCTGCACCTCGGGCACGAGCGCCGCCGTCGCCTCCTCGATGGCTCGTTGCGCCATTTGCATGAGCCGGGAAGGAAGCGGCTCGACCGCGCCCAACCATCGACAATACCGCACGTCGATCCGCTCGCCCGTATCCCGCACGAAGGGCGAAGGCGACGGCGCTGGGACGCCCGCCGCCGCGAAAAACGCATGCTGCCGCGCCGTCATTGCGATTGGCGACACCATGCCTCCCCCGACGATGGCCAAGCTCATGTGTGTCCCGTCACGCCGCTCTGCTTCGAGGAGCGGTGGATGGTGATCGTGCCGGCCTCGATGAGCACGCCGCTCTCCGACGCGGTGATCGTGGCGCCCCCGCAATTGAACGACACCTTGCCCCCTTGCAAGGTCAAACTGCCGCCCACCTCGATCGTCAGCGCGCCACCCGCTTTGATCGTGTGTTTCCCGGACGCCTGACTCGTGAGCGCCCCCGCAATCGTCGTGCGCACGGGCCCTTTCACGTCCCGCGCGAGCACGCCCTTGACGTCGATCTTCAGGCTCCCGAGGGTTTCACTGGACGCACCCAGCACCGAAACCCCGCCGCGCGCCGTCTTCGTCGTGTAGCTACCTCCAATGAGGAACGAGGAAGGCCCCACGGTATACCAACCGATGTCCCCGGGCGTCACGATGGCGCTCGCGCCGGCAATGATCTCGGTCATCGCGCCCTTCACCGACGTATTTCGATGCCCGGGGCCGGGGCCGCCGGCGCCCGCATTGTCGCTCGCGCCCGTGCCGCCGCCTCCGCCCGCCGTGTCGCCGCTGGGGGGAGGCCCCTCGCGCCACGGTGCAGGCTGCGCCGCGCCCTGCGCCACGGCGAAAATGGCCTCCCCGCCGGGAATCATGCCGGCCGCGATTCCAACCGCGCCGAGCCCCACGCCTTTCATCGCCCCGGCCGCGCCTCCGTGTTTGTAACCTTCGTACCCGGAAAGCGCCAACCCCCCGCCCGCCGCGAGAAATTGCCCATATTGCCCGAGCGCCCCGGCGCCCGACATCGCGGCGGCCTTCGCGAGGTTCAGGAGGCCATTGACCGGATTGCCCACCTTCTCCAGCACAGCCGCGCCGACGAGCACGGACTCGCTCCCGACGCCGACGATCGTATGGCCCTTGACGTAGATCTCCTGCTTCCCGCCGACGGTCGCCGATTGCGGACCCACCGCCGTGCGATACGCCTGCGTGACGCTCACATTTTCATTGCCGCCGACCGTACGCGTCTGCGAGCCCGTGATTCCGACATTCTCGTTTTTCACCGTCTGCGTCACCATGTCGTTCGACACGCTGACGGATTTGCCGAACTGGGCCTGAACGAAGACGTGTTGTCTGCCGGCCGCGTCGTCGAAGCGAATCGAGTTCGTTCCGCCGCTGCCCGGCGAGCTGTAGGTCTGCAGCGCCGTGACCGTCTTGTTCGCGGGGAGCTGGTACGGCGGCGCGAACTTCGCATTGTACGTCCTGCCGAGCACGACGGGCTTTTCGGGATCACCGTCCTCGAACGCGACGAGCACCTCCCAGCCCACGCGCGGGATCGCCATGGAGCCAGGCATGTTCGGCTGCATCACGCGAATCGGAAGCGTTGCCTTCTCGTCCCCCTTGCCTTCGAGGTCCCACGGAAATTGAACCTTGATTCGCCCTTGCGCGTCCGTGTGAATCTCCTCGCCAGCGGCCCCCGTGACGAAGGCGCTCTGCACACCGGTGAGACGGGGCCGCGCTGCCGTACGCGGCAGCCGGTACGGTGTATCCCGCGGAAGCGCGCGCACCTCGACCGCCACGCGCGCATCCCCGAAGGTCCATTGGTGCTCCACCGCGACGACCGTATACTTTCCAGCCGGTTTTGCGCTGCCCGCATAATCGCCCTGCGCTTCGATGGTGAAGGACAAACCGGGCGTGAGGGCGACCGCCGTCGTACGAAAGACGAGCTCCAGGGCATCCGCGCGGAGGGTTTCGAGCCGAAGCCTGGCGCGCGCGTCCCCCTCGTCCGGCTCGCGAAATCCGCCTGGCCCCTCGTACACTTCGACGGATTGCTCCACGTCCGTGCCGGCCTTCGACGTCGCGGAGAGCGCTAGGTCCGGTTTTTCATGGTTGTAGTCGCGCAGCGTCACTTTCCCGGGCCTGCGTTTGGCGAGGATACGCGCGTCAAAGGCTGCTATCTCGAACATGCCGAGCGCCGACACGTCGACCAGCGGCAGCGGCTCCTCCAGCGCCGCGAGCGAATACGTGGTGGCGTCTTCGAGCACGATCCGCTCGACGCCCTCCTCGTCAGCATCGAACCGAAACACGAGCCCCTCGTCCTCGCACATGCGCCGCACGAAGGCCGCGTCGTTCTCGGCATACTGGACGACGTATTCCCGTTCGATGTGCGACTCGTAAAGCCGGAGCTCGACCTGCCTCCCATCGTACCCGGCCTCGAGCAGCACCTTCTTCACGATGTCGGGAATCGTCATCTTCTGGAAAATGCGCGACCGCGTCCGGAGCTCGACGGCCGCGAGGCGCGAATGCACCGTGGCTCGATAGCGCCGCTCCCCGTTCGGATTCGCCGTGGCCACGGCAGAAAACCGCGTGACGATTCCCCCGACGATGCGCGCCCCGATCCCTCCCTCCAGCACCACCGCGCAGGGTTTGCCCACGACATCGGCCGGCGCGACGCCTTCTGTCGAAAAGAGGTCGAACTCCAGCTCGGTGGATTGCCCGAGCCGCTCCGTCCCCCGCAGGCTACGACAGGAGAGGGTTTCGGCACCGTCGACGAGAAACCGCACGTTGTGCACGGCCTACCTCCGATGTTTCTTCAGCTTCACGACCTGGATCATGGCCTTGTTCACCGGCACGGGCGCAGGCGCCTTCCACTTCGGCGGCTTCTTCTTCGAGACCGGCACATACCCCAGCGGCGCCCCCGGAAACCCTTCGGGCGCCCCCGGAAGCTGGCTTTTCCCCGAAAGCAGCGCCGCGAGCACGGCGCTCGTCGATCCGCCGAGCTCCACGGGCATCGGGCAAATTCCATCCTCCCCCGGGGGCCCGAGATACACGACCTTCCAACGATCCGGCGCGCCGACACCCAGCCAATAAAGCGCGCCGCCGTCCCCGAGCACGGCCCAGGCGATCCATTTCTGCCCGCGGGGCGGATAGGCCGCGAGCGCGGCGCGCCGCTCCGCCTGCTTCGCCAGCAGCGGCGCGACCACCGGATCACTCGTCTCCATCTGGAACCGCGAATCACTCCCGAGCAGCGCGAGGTGTTCGAGCCGCGCGAGCGATTGCCTGCCGAGCTGCGCGCCCAGCTCCTCGGCGAATGGACTCAGAATCCAAACGAAACCACCGAGGCAACCTGCCCCATATTCCTCGATGAAGGCCTTGTAATCCGATGGAAGACCATGCCCGAAGAGGCCCTCCACCTCGGCCCATCCGAACTTGGCGGACGCGCCCTCGGGGCGCGCCGGCTTGGGGAGCAGCTTGGTCACGCTGGCGATCGACATGGCCTACTTCCCCTTCCCCGCGCGCCTCGCCACCTCGTGCAATGCAAACGTCGGCCGAACCGGCTCCTCGTTCACCCCCGCCTGGAAGATCCCCCAGGAAATACGCTCTGAAAGGACATCATACAGAAACGCCGACATCGGCCCCGCAAACTCCGCGTACTGGCCGCGGGAATCCGCGACGAGGGTCCACTTGTCCGGCGTGCCCTTCGTCAGCCAGCAGAGCGCGTCGCCGTTGATGGTATACCCCCACGGCAGCAACCCCCCGGGCTCCGGAAACACGGGATAGGGCAGGTTGTTGATCTCCCCGAACGGCACCGGAAGATCACGCGCGCCCGGCACCTGCGCGTTCCGTCGCACAAGATGCAGCGTGAATAGCATGAGCTGCATTCGCTCCATCCACGGCAGCTTCGCCGAGAACGGATTCATGACATGCAGGTACTTGTTGATCCAGCCGGTGCCGTACGTCCCAACAAACTGCTTGTAATCTCCGGGTAGCTCCGTCCCCAGGAGCGATTCCGCGGGCGCCCAGTCGTTCTTCGCCGGAGCCTCCTCGGACTTCTTCGGCGGAAGCAGCCACTTCGTGAGAGACGCCATCGAGCTTGCCATGGTTTGTCCTCAAAGGAGCGGGAGGCTGAACGGGCTGCCGCTGCTGGGGTTGGCGCTGAGCGTGACCGACTTGGGCCGACCGTTGCCGTAGTTCGTGATGGAGATGTTGTAGTCGACCGGCCCATTCTGCGCAGCTTGAAACACGCGATCCTCGAACATCCGCATGTCCGTCTGGTTCGCTGCGGCTTTCATCGTGACGAGGTTCTGCTCCCAATCGCCCGGCCCGCCCATCCGGTTCGGCCAGAGGTGCGCGCGGTCGTACCCCGGGCTGATCCACCCGGGCGGGAGAATCGCGCCGTACGCATCGGTGCCGAGCCCGGATTGACACATCTCTTTCGTGATCCTGGCTTGCATGCCGTTGATGTAACCATTGGCGTCGGTCGTGAACTTGACGTATCCGAGCCCCGGACAAGGGGCAAGACCCAAAGGATCGATGGTGGTCGTCGGATTGCCGCCGAAACCAAACAGGTCCGGAGACCCGTGCAAACCGAGCGGATCGGGGCTCAGCCAGCGACCGACGCGAGGATCGAACATGCGATGCCGCGTCGCCGTGAGGCCGGTCTCGTCATCGGCATATTGACCGAGGAGCCGCAACGGGGTCCTCGCCGTGGGGCGCCCTCCGGCACCATTGCCTTTCTCCTGGAGCACACGGCCAAACACCGAGTGTTCCGCCGTCCACGCGACCTCGCCCCGCGTATCGATGAGGTCTTTTGCCGTGCCGAGGTGATCGGTGACGTAGAAGAATGGTTTGCCGTCCTCCTCGTGCAGCACGGGCACCGGCGAAAAAGGCTGCCCCACGAACACCTTTGTCGCCCCTTCGGAGGTCACCTCCGCGGCGAGCGTGTTGACGTCCCAAAGGTATTCGACAACCCGCGCCTGCGGCATGCCCCCGTCCTCGGGCGCCGGACCGATGACCTGCTTCCGAATGCGGCGGCCGAAGGCGTCGTATGTGAAGAGAAGCCGTTCCCCGCTCGGGAGCTCGGCCTCCCGGAGCTGGTGAAACGCGTCCCAGTAGTATTTCGTCTCTTTTTGGCCGTCCGGCCGATGGTCGCGGAGCGTTCGCTCCTCGATACGCCGACCGTTGTCGTCATAGCCGAATTCGAGGTCGGGCGTACGCAAAAGCACGTTCCCCTGGCGAACGGCCCACGGCGCCGATTGCGTGCCGCTCGCGGCCCACCGCGAAAGCGCACCAGCGGCGTCGTATTCGAGCACCTCCGCGCGTGCTCCCGAACGCACGGACGTGAGCCGACCACACACGTCGTGCTCGTATTGCACGGTACCCCAGTGAAGATCGTATATCGCGATGGGCAACCCGCCGAGCCCGACTTGCCACGCACGTCGCGAAACGACGTTCGGCTGTCCCGTCCCCGATCGCACCGCAGCCGTACGATCGATGGGCCACCCCTGCGGGCCATACGTGGTCATGACGTCGAGCCCGGCCTCGTAGACGTGCCGGCGCACCTCACGCCCGCGCGGGTCACGTACGAGCAGCACCTTGTGGCCCTCGTGATCGATGCCGACCACGCGACTCGCCAGATCATAAAAATACGACGTGCGTTTCCCATGCGGCAGGACACGCGCCACGAGCCTCCCCCGTTTGTCGTATTCGTACTTCGTCGCGCGCCCATTCACCGCCGTCCCCACGATGCGGTGCAGCTCGTCGAGCTCGAACTCCACGACCGTCTTGCCCCACGTCTCCTCGACGACGGCTACGAGAATCTCGCCAAGCTCGTTTCGCTCGAAGGTGCGCGTGCCATGCGGGGAGTCTTCGACGACCAGGCGTCCGCCGGGATCGTATTCGAAGCTCCGCCAGGTCCCGTCCGGGTACTCGACGCGCGTCATCCGACCGGTGCGCGCGTGAAAATAACGCAACAAGCGCCCGTCGAACGTCACCTCCTCGCGGACGCGGGAGGCACGGTCGTAGAGGAATTCGTGTTGCTCCCCCTTGGGATTGCGGACGAACCGGAGCCGCTCGTCGACGTCGTGCGTGAACGTCCATGCGCCGCCGTCCGGCTCGACGACACCCGCGACCTGCCCCGTGCCACGAAATGAGAGCGCGACGGTATGCCCGCGTTCCGTCGTATAGGTCGCGGGGCACCCGAGCGCATCGTAGGTAAACGAGACCTGGCCGCCATCGGGCAGCGTGGCCGACATCAACCGGCTCAAAGCGTCCCACGTATACCGCGTCACCGCGCCCGTCGGATCCGTCTTCTGTACGAGGCGACCGAGCGCATCACTCTCGTACTGCGTCACCTCCCCGAGCGGCCCTTCGAGCTGCTTGATGTTTCCTTCTGCATCGTGCGAAATCTCGAGGAGGGTCCCATCGGGGCCGTACATGGCGGTAAGAAGACCGCGGCCATCATACGCAAGCGAAAAGACTATGCCCGAGGGCTCCTCGTATCGAATCAGCGCGCCGCGTCCATCGTACGTGTACCGGGTCGTGAGCCCTGCGGCGTCGGTCTTGGCCATCATTCGATCGCCGTCGTACGCCCACGTGGCGACATTGCCCGCTGGATCCGTGGCTTTGACCAGATGCCCGCGCGCGTCGTACTCATACGAGAACGTCTCCCCTCCGCCATTCTTGCGTGCGATCACGAGGAGATCATCGTCGTATTCGTTTGCGTCGACGTACGCACTGTCGAAGCTACGCTCTTCGAGCACTGCACCATGCTCGTTCCACGTGAAGACCCGCGCCGCCGGGTTTCCATGCGCCGTCGTCGTCCCCTGCGTCAGGTCGTACGTGAACTCGAAGCCGTGCAGCCCTCCATCCCCCCACGCCTTGACGCAGCGGCCGGTCTGCGGGTCGTACGCATATCGCCAGGAAACGTTGTTTTTCGCCCTCTTCTCCACGAGCCGGTGGCGCCCATCGTAGGCATACCGCTCGGTATACCCGAGGGGGTCGGTGACGCTCGCGAGCTCTCCCGCGTCGGTGTACGCATACCGGATCGTCGCATGAATCGCTCCCCGCGCGACCACGTCGAGCTGCACGATACGCCCGGACGAATCACAGGAGAGCCGGAGCTCACGCCCGATCGCATCGACCACCGATCGCAATCGTTCGTCCGCATATACGAGCTCGACGCGGTTGCCCCACGCGTCCTCGATGGACCGGAGCATGGCGGGGCCTGTACGCGTGACCGGCGAAAACGTGAGCGTGTACCCGTCGTCGTGAACCTGGAGCACGTAGCTCTTGCCGTCCGCGCTCCGCGCGAGCTCCCTCCGCCGGCCACGATGGAAGGCGCTTTCTCGCGGAGACAGCGCAGGGAAAACGACGTCTCGCCCATCCTCCCCGCGCACGACGGCCTTCCCCTTCTCGACCACCACGTACTGATGAAACCCGTGCGAGAAGCCGCCTCGCCCGAGCGGTGTCGCCTCCGTCGCGCGGCTCGACGCATAATGGCGAGCAAAGCGCACCGGAATGGCGCCGTGAAGCTCGTAGTCGACGTGCGTATCGACGACGTCCCCCGAGGCAACGGCGACCGGCTCCGCGGCGACGTACACCTTCGCCGCGTGTTTCTCGCTCTTCGCGTTCATGGCCCTCGTGAATGAGAGGCCCGAAATGAACTTCCCTTTCGATTGGTGGACCTCGAGATCCTTCGACAGGAGGTTCAGCACCACGTCGTCGCCGGTCACGCAAAGCTCGACGTTCGAGCCTCTCGCGCTCTTCGAGCCCGAGATCGTCTTCGCGACCTTGAGCACGGCGTGCGTGACGATGTCCTTGATGGGCAGCGCATTCGCCGGCAAGTTCGCGGGCGTCTCGATATCCATCGTGCTGCCCTTCTTCAGCACGGGATCACCGCCGCACGTGATCTGCTGACAAACGCTCTTCGCCGTCGACGATTTCGCCACGTACAGGAACGGCGACGCCACTGGCCCCGTGGGCGGCGGCGGAGGGATCATGCTGGTCGCGGGCGGACCCGGGGCCACGTGCCCGCTCCCTGTCGTCGCGACGTTTTTTCCCCTGACGGTCGTGGCCATTCCCGCGCTCCTCGGTTCAGGGCAACTCCACCAATGCCGAAAGGAATCGCACGAGAGAACTCATGTCGACCACCATCCGCTCCCCCTCCGCCCGCAAAATCCCTGCCTTTTCGAGCCGCAACGCCGCCTGTCCCGATTCGATCGTGATGCTCCGATCGGCCCGCAGCCGAAGATCCTGCGCAGAAAGGGTCACGAGGCCGCTCGCCTCCCGCACGAGCCCGCGGGACGTCTGAAGCGCGCCGAGCACCGTGGGGCCCCGCTCCGTGTCCGTGACGAATACCGTGCGCCCCGTCCGGAGGCATTCCTCGGCAAACGCCGGCTCGACCTCATCCGCGAGCACCGCCGTCACCCGCTTCCCGTCGGCCGTACGCACGCGATAGCCGCCATCGGAGGCAAACTCGATCTTGCCGACGAAGAGGCCGGGCCCGAGCGCGGCGGGCGCGGGTTTCTTCGCGCGCGCCGCGGGCTTCGTTTTCGACGCCGGAGGCGCGCTGTCATTCGTAGTTTTCGTCGCCGTCGTCCTGCGCATCGACAGACCCCTTGAATTCACCGTCAATCGTGATGGATCCGGGCGTGATGGTCACGGTGGCCCCGCCCGCCTTGATCTTGATCTGACCCGTCGCTTTCACGACCACGTTCGACCCCTGCAACTTGGCCGAACCCCCAATCGAGTAACGCGCCGTGGCGGCGAAATCCTCGACCCGATCCCCGCCGGCCGTGACCTTGCGGGAGGCCAGCGTCTCGACGAGCGCGCCCTTGACCTCCTGCGCGAACTTGCTCGCCTTGATCGTCTTCGCGGCCGCCACCATTTCGGAGCGCGCCCCCATGACGTTGACCCCGTAATTGGCGCCCGCGAGCATGTTGCACGAGCCGCCGACCATCACCGTCGCCGCGCCGGTCGTTTGCCGCTTCGCGTGCTCGATGGCCGTCTCCGCCTTCGCCGCGCCGACCATCCGCGTGAGCGTGGCGCAGCTCGTCGTCGAGTCGCCGCCAATGTCGAAGATACGTGCGGCGCCCACCATAACGGATTCGCTGGCCGCCTGGATGTACATGTTCGCGTTGACGTTCACCGTGCGATTCCCTCCCACGGTAGAACTCTGCGCACCCGCCACGCCGACGTCGTGCACTTCGCCCACGATCACCTTGCGCGTAGCGCCCACGGTCCACGTATCGTCCGCGGTGATGACCGTGACCTTGTCGTTCTCCGTGCGTTCGTTGTAATCACGCGACGCCTTGAATGCGAGGCCCTCCGCGCCCGCCGTGTCATTCATGCTGACGACGTTGGCGCTCCCGCCCCCCGGCGTGGTCGAGGAGCCGAACGCGGTGACGATCTTCTCGCCCGGAAGGCCGTTCGGCGGCTGCGCCACTCCATTGTAGAGCCGCCCGAGGACGAGTGGTTCGTCCGCCGAGGAGGCGTGAAAGCTCACCACCGTCTCCCAGCCGACGCGTGGGAGGAAAAACCCGCCCGTGGTCGGAGGATACACGACGCGTGTCCACGCCGAGCTCGTGTCGTCCTCTGCCCGTCGCCGATCCCAACGCAGCAGCACTTTCGTGCGGGCAAGTTTGTCCGGATGAATCTCGGCGCCGCCGGGTCCGGTCACCGTGGCGGTTTGAATTCCTCCCACGCGCGGGGCCGGCGTGCGGGCCGGCCGGAACGGGGCGTCGATCGGCACGGCCTCGAAGAAGGCTTCATAACGATCGTTGCCCTCGGCCACCCGATCGCTCGCTCGATGCTCGACCGCGAGGAGGAGCCAGCGCCCTTGCAATCCTTCTGGCCCTTCGAGCTCGACGACATGACCCGGCGAGAGCGCCCTGCACGACGTCGCCGCGGTGAGCACCTTTCGCCGCGCACGAAGCTCCTCCATGCGCAGCTTCACGAGCGCAGAACCGGACGCCGGATTTCGGTATTGACCCGGGTACTCGTACACTTCGAGCGCGTCGCCGTCGACCTTCGTCTCCGCAGTGAGATCGAGGCCGGGATTCTCGAAATCGTAATCCTGAAGGCGCGCCCGCTGCGGCACCATCTTCTTTCGCAGCCGCGCGCCGTACACGCTCTCGCCCGTGTCGAGCCCCGCGCGCTCCCTGACGGGCAAGGGTCCAACGGGCGCATCCTCGAAGCCGGAGGGGCCATCGACGAGGACGACTTTGTCCCTGCTCCCGAACGGCGCGAAAAACGAGATTCCTTCCTCCGCGAGGATCCGCCGCACGAAATCCAGGTTGCTCTCGAACGCCTGCACGCATTGCGCGCGTTTGTCGAGCGACCTCGAAACGCGGACGTCCAGCTCGACTCCCGCCTCGGAGAACATCTCGCGCGTGATCTCCACAGCGTCCTGGTCGAGGAAGACGCGATAATCCTTCGTGTCGGCGAGGAGCGCGAGCGTCTGCACGATGCGGACGTTGTAGCCCCGATCCCGCGCTTCCACCGCATCCACGAGCCCCTCGAAGACACGCTCGCCGCCGTCGAGGAGCGTCCACGAAATCTTGGCGGGCTTCGTGATCAGCGACTCCGGCGCGGCGGACACTGTATTCGTATCTCCGCCGAACGCATCCAACACCACGTCAAAAGAGGCCGGCGCGCAGATCGCCTCGCGCCCCGAGAGCTGCACGACACGCAAGGGCCCCTCCATGCCCTCGATCTCCAGTTGCGCGAATGCATCGAGCGGCATGTCACCCCACCTTCGTGCCCGACTTCCGGGTGATCGTGCCTTTGAGCTTCGTCTTGCCCTTCTTCGATTGCACCTTGCCGCCCGACATCACGAGCGCGCCGGCCGTGAGCGAGCCGCCGACTTCAATCGTGATCGAAGGCGCTTCGAGCACGAGCTCCGCGCCGGCCTTCATCGTCGCGCTTCCGCCCACTTGCACCGTTCCGGTCGCTTTCCCGCCCGTCGAAATGTGGCTTCCGGCCTTTTCGGTCGTCGGGCCTGCCGTCACCGTCTTCGCGCCGCGCACGTTGTCGCCATACCCGCCTGCGCATGTGATCGTGCGCGAACCGCCCACAACCTCGTTGCTGACCGCGGCGACGGAGGCCCCGTACCCGAGGCCGCCGTTCAGCGACATGCTCCCGCCCACGAGCTGCGTGAATGCGCCGTCGACCTTCGTGTTCGACTGGTTGCACTGAATCACGTACGCCGCGCCGATGAGCTCGTTGTACGCGCCCTGCGCGCTGACGACGCGGTTCGCGGTGACCTTGATGTGCTCGACCGCGCCGATCATCTCCGACCGCGCGCCCTTCACCGCCGTGACCATGTCGGTGCCGACATCGACCGTCTGCGAGCCGCCGATCGTGAGCGCTTGGGAGCCGTTGATGGCGAGTTTGTACGCGAGCGTAACATCATGCGTCTCGTTCGCCGAGACGCGCGTCGTCGCGCTGCCGCCGACGACCACGGTTTGATCACGCGACGCATGCAGGAACATCTCCTGGCTGCCTGCGCCGTCGCCGATCCGCAGCTCGTTCGTGGTGCCGTCGCTGGGCGAGGTCGCGGATTGCAACGTCGTCGTGGCCGCGGCGCCGGGCAAACCATAGGGAACGATCGCCGTCGTATTGTACGAACGTCCGAGGACAAACGGTCGGTCGGGGTTGCCGTCCACGTACGCCACCGGGACCTCCCAGCCGACGCGCGGCAGGAGCATCACGCCGGCCATGTTCATCTGGAGCGTGCGAACCCAGGACGACGAACGATCGTCGAGCGTCCCCGCGCGATCCCAGGGGAACCGGATCTTCACGCGGCCGAGATCATCGACGTGGATCTCCTCGCCGTTCGGCCCCGTCGTGAACGCAGGCTCGACGCCTTCGACCTTCGGGCGGCGCGCCGGCAGCGCGGGTCGAAACGGTCGATTCGCGGCCGGGACGAGCGTCACGCGATTCTCGTACTTCGTTGGCGTCGCGCCGCTGCGTGAGGGAGCGTCGAACGCATGCTCCACGCGCACGAGGAGGTACCGCTGGTTCATCCACCCGTCGGCCGCGCCCTCGAGGTCGAGGAGGCGACCGGGCGTGAGGCGGATCGTCTCGCTGCGTCCTTTCGCCACGACCTCGAAGCGGCGGAGCTGTTCGAGGCGCGCCTTCGCGCGATCGTTCGCGCCACGCGCCGTGAGCACGCACGCGGGGTACTCGAAGTACGAGAGCGCGCCTTCGCCTGCATGCCCATCCACGGGCACGTCGGGCTGGCGCACGTCGAGGTCACGCACGTGCACGGAGGTGGGCACGATCGACTGCTCGATCTCGAGCTCGACGAACCCGCGCGCGCCGGCGAGGCCGCTCTTGTCGTCGAACGTCACGACGGGTGAAGGCTCGACGCCGTCGTGCGAGCCGAGCGCGTCGCCGAGCACGATCACGCTGCCCGTGCCTTCGACATGATCGATCCAGAAGTTGATGCCCTCCTCGGCGAGGAGCCGCTGCACGAAAGCGAGGTTTGTCTCGCCGTACGCCACGCAGAAGAGGCGCTTTTCGTAGCCTCCGCCGGCGAGGCGCGTGAGGATGCGATCGGCCGGGATGCCGGCGTCCGTGAGCACTTCGCGGACGATCTCCTCGGTGGTCTTCTCCTGGAAGATGCGGTACCCGCTGCGGAGATCGAGGGCGAACATCGCTGCAGAGAGCGTGAACACGCAATGCGACCCGTCGCGATCCGCGCCCTCGTCCTCGGCGTCGATCACGAGCAGCTCGATCGCGCGGGTCGAGCCGTCGAGCGTGTCGGCGCAGGTGAGCGTCGCGGGCGTGCCGACGATGGCTTCGATGTCGATCGGCTCGTCAGGAGAGACGAGGTGGAGGGTCCACGCGGGCAGCTCGTTCATCGCTTCGACGCCGCGCGCCCGCAGGATGCGGGTGCCTACGGGGAGGGCGTCACTTACGAGCTGGAGTTCGATCGTCACCGTCGACCTCGGTGCACATCTTCGCGGATCCTTCGCGTGTTCACAAGATAGAATGCCGACGAGCGAATTCAATACGGGCGCAATAAAACGACGTATTGTGCTTCGCGCTGGTCGGCGCGTGCGCGGCGTGTCTAGAATGTCCACGTGCAAACGCCTTCCCCCGCGACGACTCCCTCCGTCGACGCCTCGGGCGAGCACCCGCGCGCGCATCCGCGGCTCGCGGGCGTGGCGCTCGCGCAGCTCGCCGGCGTGCGCGCGGGCCTCGCGGCGGGCTGGCCACTCGAAGACGTGCTGCAAAACGAGGGCGTGGATCCGGCGCGGCACGCCAAGGCCGAGGCCGCGTGGGACGAGCGCCTGGCGGAGGACGACGCCGAGGAGCTCCTGCATCTCTTCGACACGTGCCAGGCGGAAGCCGCAGAACGCTACCGAAGGCCCATCCCGCCGCTCGACGAGGAGCTCGGCGCGTGGCTCGATTTCGCCAGGCACTTCGCCGCGCAGGAGGAGCCCGTGCCTTGGCTCGCCGGGTTCGGGCTCCGCCTCGCCGACGTGTTCACGCTACATCGTTTGTGGTCAAAACGATTGATGGAGGAGCCGTCCCTCCGCGAGCATGCGCATCGTTTGCTTGCGGCGACGCCCGGCGACGTGCCCACGCCTCGGCCGGGACAAGGCATTCTGCATCCGCCGGCCCCGCTGGGGGAGATGGTGGATCTTCCGGAGGACGAGGCGCCGATCGACGACGAGGACGTTCGCGAGGACGACGATGCGCCCGAGGCGGCCCCGGCCGATTTCTTCGCGCCGCTGCCACACGAGGGAGACGCAAAGCTAATCGCATCCATGGCCATCGAGCCGCCGCCGCAACCACCGGCGCCCGATCCGGATTTGCCCGTGGATACGCTGCCACCGGTCTCCCTTGCGGCGGCGCCTTCGATGCCGTTCCAAAAGCTCCCGCTACCGCGGCCATTGGTATCGTTTGCGCCGGAGCCCGCGGAGGCGGAGCCCGTGGATCGGCTCGCGCAGACGCTCCCCGCGCAGGAGTTCATTCCGGCGGATCCTCTTCCCTTCCAGCGTGAAGCGACGCTGGCCACGGGCGACACGAAGGGCTTGGATCTGGGCTCGACGTTGCCCGTCGGATTCATCGCGCCGCGCGAGGTATTGCCGTTCCAGGAGACAACGAAAGGCAAGGCCGCCACGAAGAACCAGGCCAGGGCCGTCACGCAGCCACTCCCGGCCTTCGTTCCCGGGGAAGCGCTGCCCTTTGATCCGAAAGAGGATGATTCGACGAACGAGGACACGGGACCGGCGACGGCCCCCTTCGAGGGCGCGATGCCGCCCGAGCTATCCCTCGAAGCCCACGCGGAGCTGTGCGCGAAGCTCGCAGCGTCGCCGGACGAGGCCGAACGGATCTTTGCGCGGTATGGTTTGGCGGAGCCACACGCGAGGAAGGCCGTGGACGAGGCGTGGAAGGAGCGGCTCCGGAGGGATCCGGCGCTCTACCAGGCGTGGCAGCGGCTCTATCGGATGTTCTCCGAACGTTGAGGGCGACGGATGAAAAAGTTCGCGTTCGGATGTGCGGGGGTCTTGCTCGTATTGCTCGGGGTCTCGATCGCAGCCGTCCACGTCAGCATGCAACAGATCGAGAAGGCGTCGCAGACGATGTTCCAGCAATTCGCGGTGGGCGCCCCGGTGATCCCGTTCTCCCTCGCGCCGACCGGTCGCACCTATGTTTCATTTCGGCACGACGATCAGAAGCCGTGCCTGACCGCGACCGTCAGCGGTGATCGTGTGACGTTTTCGTACGAGGAGCGGCACGAGAGCGTCGACACGGCCGATTTTCAGAAGAAGCTCGTCTCTCTGCGGGAGATCGTCGCGCCTTGCACGAGGCTCTCCGTGGACGTCTTCCCCTCGATCCCAATCCCGCCGCGGGCCTCGCTCGTGGTTCGTTACGATCCGCAAGGGAACGTCTCGAAACTCGAAGCGCCTCATATCTGGGACTGAGGCCCGCAGCACGGCTCCTTCACGCAGGCGCGAACTCGACCTCGATTCCGAAGTGATCGGAGACGAACGTGCCCTCTTCGTCGATCGGCTCGACGCCGACGAGCGTCGCCGCGCGAGGCGACCATGCGCGGCTGCGCAAGAACACGCGGTCGATGCGCTTGTGGGAATGCTCGGCGTGCATCACGTAACGCATGAAGTTGATGCTCGTGTCGACCGTGTGGCCCGGACGATCTCCGTGCAAGGCAGGCCAGACATCGACGAACGTGGGGTCGAGCGCGGCATTCTCGGCCGCGGCATCCGGCGCGAAGTTCATGTCGCCTGCGAAGACCACATCGGGGCTCGATGCCGCGAGGTAAGGCTGGATGATCCCGAGCTGCGCAACACGCGTCGACACGCACTCCGACGTGCTCTCCAGGTGGACCGTTGCCACGGTGATCCCACAGGAAAGCTCGGCCGAGAGGAGGCGTCGACCCATTTCCGTCGGCAAATCGAGCATGACGAGGCGACGAATGGGGATACGTGAGAGCAGCAAGACGCCGTAACGGCTGAAGGTGCTGCCGTCGACGTCGGACACCTGATAACCGGCGCGGACCCAGGGAGTATCCACGATTGCGGCGAGGAGCTTGCGGGTGACCTCCTGCAACAAGATCACGTCGGGGCTCCGGCGCGAAATCTCCGCGAGAAGCGCGTCCTGACGCACGCGGGACTTGTGGGCACCAAACCACACGTTCCACGTGAGAATCTTCAAGGGGCCGGCGGCCATGGGCCTCGCAGGCCCGGCAGCCTGCCATTGCGCACGCGCGAAGGCGTGAGGCGGGATGACGGCGGGGCTCGGCGCCTTCGACATGGCATACCTTACCACCCTCCAGGAGGGTCGACCAGACCCCGCCGAGCCGAGCAAGCAGCAGGGATCCCCGCCGTCGCAAAGACGTGGTAGCCTCCGGCGCACGTCATGTTGTCCTCGTCGTTGCACCGCATCTGCCACGAATCCTGGGAGCTGATACAGGTTTTCCGGGGGCCCACGATCCCGCGTGAAGGGGAGCTCTTGTTGCTCGAACAGGGCGGGCAGGAGACCAAGTATCGCGTCATCCGGGTGATGTACAAAGCTGCCCCCGGAGGCGAGCTCTTGGCGACCGTGTTCGTGGCCCCGGCTTGAAAGGCGGGCGAAACGCCTGATTCAGAGCACGAACCGCGCAGCCGCCGCGGCGACCGCGCCGATCGCCGCGCCCGCGAGCAGCCAGGCCAGGCGCGAGGGGCGCGGGGATTCACTTTCGCCGAGAGGAAACTCCACCGCGTGCACACGCTCGGCCTCGGCGTCGACCAGCAAGACCCCGTCCACGTCGAAGGCGATGCGGTATTCGAGGAGCTGGCGGCGCGTGCCGGGTGTGTCGATCCGCGGCGCAGCGCGGCCCGTCTTCACCTCGGCCACGAAACGCTTGTCGCCCCAGCCCACGAGGTAATCGGCGCGAAGATCGATCGCCACGGGATCCCCGTCGACCCGCACGCCATACGTGACGGCCACCT
Source organism: Polyangium fumosum (assembly GCF_005144585.1). Taxonomy (GTDB): domain Bacteria; phylum Myxococcota_A; class Polyangia; order Polyangiales; family Polyangiaceae; genus Polyangium; species Polyangium fumosum. The sequence continues at coordinate 20,342 of NZ_SSMQ01000003.1, forward strand.
GCCGACCGAGAATGGTGAAGCCGAGATCCCGGAGCAAGCCCTCGGCGCGAAGCTCGCCCGCCGCGCCTCGCTCCCGACGAATCGCGATCGTGCGCCGCCGCCAGAAGCCACGCCAAACGATACGCGTCGTCTGCACCAAAGCGAGCAGCGCCGCCGCCGCGAGGAGGACGAGCAGGACATCGGGCGGGAGCGCGCGCAGATCCACCTGCCACATGCATGACAACAGAAGCGCGCCGTGGGCCAACTTTTCGGCAGGGCATCGTTTCCCGCGCCCTCTCGGGCAGCGCGGCCCGCGGCGTGGGTCCTCCGAGGCCCGGGAGGGAGGAAATCTTCGACGATCATGTTCGGCCCCGCGGGTGCCAATGCTTTGGCTGGCCCTACGGTGCGTGGCCTATGCAGGGCATCGGTGGCCCGAGATCGGTTGGCAATGAACGGCCATCCGCCGGGTTGCACGAGCAATGCATGCACGCTCCGTGTCCCGTAGCATCCACAGGATCGCCCAAGTTGGCCTTCGCCCACGTGGCCATCCACGTGCCGGGCCCTACGCGTATCCTTTCCCTCCGAGGCGCCCCGCCGCCGCGTCGTAATCGTGCACGAGCCGCCCTTTCGCCGGCGCCCGCGTTGCTCGCCAATGCGCGGCTGCGCTAAGATACGCGGCTCGCGTGCGCTGAAGCTCGATGAGCGTGGTCCACCAAACATCCACAGAAGCGTATGTATGACCTCATCGACCTTCAGCGAGCCCCATTCGAGCGGTCTGCCCTACTATCAGGAGCTGGCGCGAAAAGGCGAGGTCCACTTCGAGCCGTCCAGGGAGATGTACCTGGTCCTTTCGCACCGGCTCGTCCGAAGAGTGCTCACCGATCCGCACACATTCTCTTGTCGGAACGGGATCGAAAACGTATTCAAGGATGCGACGTCGGCTCCGGCGCTCCTGGGATTGGATCCCCCGGACCACACCCGCCTGCGTGCTCTCGCCGCGAGCGCATTCACGCCGCAGACCGTCGCGAGGCTGAAGCGGTGTACCTACGAGCTCGCCCATCGGGTTCTGAACGAGGTGATCGAGGCCGGCGCCATGGATGTCGTCGCCGACATCAGCGACAAGCTGCCCCTGATGGTCATCGCGGGAATCCTCGGCCTTCCCCGCGACGATTGGAAACATTTCCTCCGCTGGTCGCATTACATCGCGGCCGCCGCCGCCCCGACCGTGACCCGAGAGAAAGAGGCCGACCACCGGGGCCCGCTCCTGGAGATGCGCCGGTATTTGCTCGCGGAAATCGAGGATCGCCGCACGCGACCCATGGAGGACCTGCTGAGCCGATTCGTTCACGCCGACGTGGAAGGAGCACGGCTGGACACGGAGGAGGTCCTCTCGCTGACGATGCTCCTCGTCTCGGCGGGCCACGGCACCACGGCGAACGGGATCGGACAAGGAATTCGCTGGCTCCTCGCCCATCCGGATCAACTGGACAAGCTCCGGCGTGACCGCCGCCTGCTCCCCACGGCCGTGGAGGAGATCCTTCGTTATGATCCGCCCATGTACATGGTGCCGCGCGTCGTGACGCGCACGGTGGATCTCGAAGGGCACACGCTCGAAGAGGGAGATCGGCTGCTCTACGTCGCGGCCACCGCAAACCGCGACGAAAATGTTTTTTCGTATCCGGACCAATTCGATATCACCCGCGATCCGAACCCGCATCTTTCCTTTGGTTATGGGATCCACTTTTGCCTCGGCGCGGCCCTGGCCCGGCAGGAGATGCGGGCCGCGCTGGACGTGATCCTCGATCGGTGTCTTCATCTGGAACGGGCCGACACAGCGCCGCTCGAGCATGGTGGAGCGGTGCATCTGAACGGTCTCAAGCATCTGCGTGTGAGATTTCAGCCCGGCGCGCAGTGCTCCGTCGACGTGGCTGCCGCCTGACGTCCCTGGTGCGGCAAGAGGCCGTTTCGGAGCGTCAGGAAGCCTGGACCCCCACCTCCGCCCACGGCTTCCCATCCACGACGAACTGCCGGTACGCTCGTATTGCCTTGATCGCATTCCACCCGAGCGCCCCGATCACCTTGCCGTTTTTCCCGTACAACGCGACGAACTGACGCTTCTCGGGATCCCCCTCCACCACGGCCACCTCGGCCTCCGGCGAGAGGATGCCAAACGTCTGGATCTTCGTCTCGTATTGGTCCGTCCAGAAAAACGGCACCGGCGTGTAGGGTTCGTCCTTCCCGACGATGTTCGCGGCCACGGCCATCGCTTGCTCGACCGCGTTGCTGCGGTTCTCCAAGCGCAGCCGCACCCCGAGGCCCTCGTGATGGAAGCTCGCCGCGTCGCCCACCGCATACACGCCTTCCGCCGCGCGGCAGCGCGCGTCGCATACGATGCCGTCGGAGATGTCCAATCCGCTGCCCGCGAGCCAGCCGGTCGCGGGGCGCGAGCCGATCGCCACCACGACTCTGTCCGCAGGTAACATCTCGCCATTCTCCAGGAGCACACCGGCGACGCGCCCGTCGTCGCCGCCGACGAGCTGCTTCACCGCCACGCCGAGCCGAAGATCGACGCCTTTTTCTACGTGCAGCTTGGCGAGAACCCCGCCCACGAGCGGCCCGAGCTGGCCCGCGAGCGGCGCCGATTGCGGGCCCGTGAGCGTCACCGCGAGGCCCATGCTCCGCGCCGTCGCCGCAATCTCCGTCCCGAGCACGCCCTCACCGACCACCACCAAACGCGGGTTCTCGAGCAGATCCGCGCGGAGGGCGACCGCGTCGTCCACCGTCCGCAAGACGTGCACGCCCGCCCATTTCTCCTGCCCAGGAAGACGCCGCGGCTCGATGCCCGTCGCCAGCACGATCACGTCCGCGCGCAAGACCCGGCCCGCCGCGGTGTGCACCTCGCGCGCCGTGAGGTCCAGACGAACCGCCGGATCTCCGAGGATCACCTCCGCGTCGAGCTGCGCCACCGCGGACTCCGAGCGCAGAAATGTCTTTTCCGGCTCCACCGCGCCCGACAGGACCTTTTTCGAGAGCGGAGGCCGATCATAAGGCAGGTGCCGCTCCGCCCCGAGCAGCGTGACCCCGCCCGCGTACCCCTCACGCCGGAGCGCCTCCACGACGGAGAGGCCTCCCAGGGACGCGCCAACGACAAGCACGCGCGACGGGGTTTTCATCACGCGCTCTCGCCCAGCCGAATCGCAGCGCCAGGGCAAACGGCCGCCGCCTCCCGAACCGGCCCGTACTGCTCGGGCGGCGGCTCGGCGTCGAGCACGATCACGATGCCATCGTCCCGCTGATCGAAGACCTTCGGCGCGACCATCACGCATTGGCCCGCGCCGCAGCATTTGTCATAGTCCACGATCACCTTGAGCTTCGAATTGGTTTCCATGCGTCTCTCCGCTTTCGTTTCATTTCGTCGGGGTCACCGGAGCCGTCCAGAGGCCGACCAGCGCGTCCACGAGCCCTACCGCCGCCGCGTCCCACGTGGCCCGCGGCGTGGCGCTCCCCGCTTGCAACGCGCGTTCGCGCTCCGCGCACATGTGCACGACGAGCTGCCGGCACATGTCGCCGCGCTCCTCCAGCACGCCCTTGGGCCAGATCGGCATGAACCGCCCGAGCCCCGCGATGCTCTTCTGCATGGCCGGCGTGGCCATCATCTCGTCCGTCACGAGCTTGCGCAAAACAGGGTCCGTCATGACCTGCGCGTAGAAACGCGCGAACCAGCTCGGCGTCCCGAGCGAGGCGATATGGTCGACGGTCGGCCGCACGAGGCACGCGAGCCAATCGCGCAGGTCCGACGAACCCTTGATCTCCGCCAGCATCTCCTCGCGCCGCCGCTCGATGAAGGGGACATGCCGCCGCACGATCGCGAGCACCAGATCGCTCTTGGTGCCGAAGTGATAACCGACCGCGAAGTTGTTCGCCTGGCCGGCCGCCTCGCTCACCTGGCGGTTCGAAACCGCCGCCACCCCATGCTCGGCGAAGAGCTTCTCCGCCGCGTCGAGGATGACCTCTCGCGTATCGTTTCCGTGCGAATGTCTCATTCTCGAGCTGGCCATGCTCACCAGCGTACCAGGACCTTCTCGATTCCGCCGACGAGCAGGCCCTCGCGGCGCGGCAGCTCGCTCGGCGCGACCGCGAGATCGAGCGAGGGCAAACGACGCAGGAGCACGCTCAGCACCGTCTGCAATTCGGTCCGCGCGAGCGCCTGACCCACGCAGGAGTGGGCCCCCGCGCCGAACGTGAGGTGCGGGTTCGGCGAGCGGTTCAGCACCATTTCGTCGGCCCGCTCGAACGCCTTCTCGTCCCGGTTCGCCGCGGCCATGCTGCAAATGATCGTCGAGCGGCTCGGCACCTTCGTGCCCGAAAGCTCGATCTCCTCGCTGATGAAGCGCGGGAGCCCGAAGCCCGCATTCGCGTCGAAGCGCAGCACCTCTTCCACCGCGCTGCGGACGAGGGAGGGCTCGGCCACGAGCTGCTCCCAGCGCCTCCGATCCGAGAGCAACATGCCCATCATCTTGCCGATCATGTTCGAGGTGGTCTCGTGCCCGGCCACCAGGATGCCTTGCGCCGTCATCAGGAGGATCTTTTCGTTGATCTGCTCGCCCTGGTCGGCGGCGCGGATCAGATCGCTGAGCAGATCATCCCCGGGCTCGGCGCGCTTCTTCGCGATGTGGCCCATGAGGTAATGGACGAACTCCATCTGGGCCTTGTCGACCTCCTCCTGGGTGAACTGCGTCATGGTGAGCATCGAATTGGACCAGTGGGCGAGTTTGTCTCGGTCGTCCACGGCGATGCCCAGGATCTCGGCGATCACCCACACCGGCAAGGGGAACGCGAGGTCGCTCACGAGGTCGGCGGGCGGGCCTTTCGCGATCATCTTGTCGATGAGCTGATGGGCCATCGTCTCGATGCTCTGCTGCATGGCAGAGATGCGCTTGACGGTGAACCACCGCATGATGAAGCGCCGCCATTTCTCGTGCTGCTCGCCACCCGAGAGCTCGGCCGCGTCCTTGTTCTCGAACACGCTGCCGCCCTCGTTGGTCGTGATCCTCGCTGCGCCTTCCTCGGCGAGGTTGCGGGTAAACCGCGGATCCGAGAGCACCTGGCGCACGTCGTCATAACGCGTGATCAGCATCGCCTTGTCGCCGCTCGGCAGCCGAATATGGGCGACCGGACAACCCTGGCGGAGCTTCGCCCACTCCTCCGGCGGGTCGACGGCCGTGGGGGCGCGCAACGGATAATCCAAGACCTGCTCACTGCTATCAGTGCTCATCAAGACCTCCAGCCACGATTCTAAGGCACGCGACTTATGAAGTCAAGTGACTTAAATCAGGACGTGAAATTCCGATGCGGGGAGGCCGCCGGAGGCGGGCGCCACGCAGGAAACGTCGTCAGGAGGGGGTGGCGGGAGGCCTTTCGGCGCTGGCGTGTTTCTGCTCAGCCCGGCCGCGGGTCTTGCGTCCCCGCAGGCCCCCGAGCAAAAATTCGGTCGTTTCGTCCGCGATCAAGTCCGGCGGCTCCCCCGCGAGGATCGCGCGGCGCGCAGCGACCATGACGCCGACCATCATATCCACGAGGCGCGGCACATCGGCGACGGGACGGAACACGCTCGCTGCAATGCCTTGCTCCACGATACCCGCGACGATCGCGAGCACGGGCGCGAAGCATGCGGTGAGGGATGCGCTCACCTCCGCGGGCAACATGGTCTCCGTCATGTTGACGATCGGGAGCCCGCGGACGCCCGGGACGAGGGCCGCCAACTGGCGGCGAACGACGAGCGCGAGCCGGTCTTCGGGGTCGTCGATCCCCGAGGACGCCTCCACGAGCGCGGCCACGAAGGGCTCGACTTCGGACTTCACGACGGCGACGAGCAGCGCGTCCTTCGTGGGCGCGTAGTTGTAGATCGTATTCCGCGCAATCCCGGCGCGCCTCGCCACGCCGGCGAGAGACAAGGACGCGTAACCTTCCGCCTCGATCGCTTCAAGGAAGCTGTCGCGCAGCCGTTTCCAGATGATGTCCCGATGTTCGGCGATCGTGGGCGCGTCGATCCTGGGCATTCATGTCGTCATCGTAGAACATCGAGCGGTTGTCAAACCGATCGATGCTCTACGCGGCAAATTCGACGTTCACCGGTCCGGAGAGGAACTGCTCCAGGGCGGTGGGGGCGCCTTCCGAACGTTTCTTGCCCTGGGCCCGCCGCATCAAACCCTTGCAGAGGATGTCGATGATCGGGCTGCTCGGCGTGAAGAACTGCGCTTTGATCAGCGCTGACCGCTGATGCTGGCGGGCAAAGGGCATCAGCCGTTCCTCCCACGCGCGGAGCGCAGCGTCGATCTCGTGGGGATGTCGCGAAAGGAGCTCCCCGAGGAGCGAGCCACCGGCGAGCCCGAGCGACGCGCCCATGCCGGAGTAGAGGGTCAAGCACCACGCGGCGTCCCCCAAAAGGATCGTGCGACCGGAACGCCAAGAGCGCATGCTCACCTGGTTCACGGAGTCGAAGAGGAAGTCCCTGGAACCGTCGAATTGCTCGAAGACGTGGTCGAGGATTTCGCCGAAGGGCTCGGGCCCATACGCGCGCCGGAGCACGGTCCCGACCGACGCGCGAAACTGCGCGTCGATATCGCGGGTGCGGTAGGAAAACAGCGCGGTCGGCGGGCGATCCTCGAACGGAAACACCCACAACGAGCGGCCCGGCTCGGCGAGCACGATGCCATCGTTGATCGGGAAATACGGCACTTGTTTGTCGAGCTGGAACGCGCAGATCATCGCGTGGAGGGGCTTCAGGTAACGCTCGTGCGGGCCGAAGACGAGGCGCCGCACGGTCGAGCGCACCCCGTCGGCGCCCACGACGAGATCGAATCGCTCGTCCTGCGCTTTGCCCGTCCGCGAGCTTTGCGTCGTGACGACGGCGCCGCCTCCGATATCGACGATGGCGGTGGGCACGGTTCCGTAGCGCACCTCCACGTCCCCGAGGTTCTCGAACAACGCGGCCTCGATGTCGCCACGGAGCACGCCTTGCGGATCACCCGGTTGATCGAGGAATCCGTTGATCCTGTGTCGATCGCCGGCGCGCGTCACGTCCCACGTCTTCGCGTTTTTCGGCGTGCGCGTGTGGAGATCGGGCATGACGCCGAGCCGCTTGGCGGCGCTCAAGCCCGTACCGAAGAGCCCGATGAAATAGCCGCCGAGACGACGCTGCGGCGCTCGCTCGATCAGGGTCACCTGCCATCCCGCTCGCCGCAATCCAATCGCCGATGCCATGCCGGCGACGCCAAGTCCGACCACCAAGGCTGAACGCTGTCTGCTCATGGAAAGCTCCTACGCTCGTTGGCCAGGCCACGTTGAAGCGCCTTCCGCTCGCTTGTCTTTTTACGACGGACCGTCGCAAAGATCAAGGACAACACGAAACGGCTCCAGGAGCGCCCTCCCGAGCGCCCCGGCGCGCGTGATCGGCGCCGACGAGGTGGTTCAGCCGCGGCGGAGGCCGGTGGCGCTGGCGAGCAGCATATCGCGCACGGGTTGGGCGCGGTCGCGCGAGACGGGCACGCACACGCCGCGCCGCTCGGGGCCGATGCCTATGCCGACGAAAATGCGCGTATCGCCCCCGTCGCGCTCGAGCTCCTTGATGTAGGCCGCATTGACGAGCCAGTTTCGGTGGACACGCGTGAGCGCTCGCCCGAAGGACGCCTCGATCGACGCCAACGACAGGTCGAGGTCGAACGTGCCGTGGGGCGTGTGCACGGAGGTGAGCCGATCGGCGGCCTCGAATGCCCAGACCTCGCTGGGTTCGAGGAAAACCAGGTTCTTGCCCCGGCGCGCGACGATGCGCAGCGGGCCCGCGGCCGGCGACGGGCGCTTGCGCGCGTGGAGGCGGCGCAAGCATTGGTCCACGCGCTCCTGCGTGAAGGGCTTGAGCAGGTAATCGTCGACGCCGAGCGCGAAGGCCTCGATGGCGTGCTCCTTGAACGCCGTGGCCAGCACGAACATCGGCCGGCGGGGATCGTGCACCGAGGCGCGCACGAGATCGAGCCCCGTGGCGTCGTCGCTGCCGGTGAGCGCGATGTCCACGAAGACGACGTCCAATTCGGCTCCGCCCGCCGCGAGATGCAATGCCTGCCGCGCCTCGCCCAGGCTTGCGACGGCGCCGACGACCCCGGCGAGGCTCGACGCTTCGATGAGCTCGACCAGGTAATTGCGGGCCGGCCACTCGTCCTCGACCACGAGCGCGCGGAGCCGGTAGGCATCCCCCGCCGCGGGAACCGTATTCATCGAGAAACCTCCAGGTTCGCGCTCATCGTGCGCGGCGCGTGCAGAAGGACGCAGGGGAGCTCGACGGTGCATCGTGTCCCGTCGGCCGATGATTCAATCTGCAGGCTCGCATCCGTGTATTTGAGTTCCATGCGCCGGCGCACCGCGTGCAGACCCAATGCCCCCGAGCGCGTCGGCTTGGCCGGTATGCCGGGGCCATTGTCCTCGACCGTGCAGACGAGGCGCCGCGAGGCCCCGTCACCGCTCTCCGTGATCGCCGCGCACACCCGCACCTCTCCGCCCCCATCTCGTCGCAGGGCGCCATGCTTCACGGCATTCTCCACGAGCGGCTGCAGGAGCAGCGGGGGCAAGAGGACATCGGTGGCTCGATCCGCGATGTCCCACTGAAAGCGCAACATCCCTGCGTGGCGCGATTCCAGAATTTCGGCATAACGTTGCAGCCATGCGATCTCCTCCCCCAGCGTCCGCATCTCGTCGACATCGTGCAGCGCGTCGCGCAAGAGGTGGGCCAGGCAAGCGAGAAGGCGGCGGGCCTCGCGCGGGTCCTGCGTGACGAGGCCCGCGATGGCGTTGAGGGTGTTCAGGAGGAAATGGGGTTCGAGCTGCGCGCGCAGCCGGACGAGCTCGCCCGCGGTCCGCAGCCTGTCGGCCTCGAGCTTGAGCTTCTCGGCTTCGAGCTTGAGCTTCTCGGCCTCGAACGCGCGCCGCCGGGCATCCTCCGTGGCGAAGGGATACAAGAACGCCAGCGCCCATATGGCGCAAATGAAGAGGCCGAACGTGATCCCAAACCGGATGACGCGCGGATACGTCGCGGGGGGCCCGGGGGGCTGCGGGATATGCAACCACTGCTGCACGAACCAGAAGCCCAGGATGAGCATCGTGCCCGCGATGGAGGCAACGGCGAGGCTCACGAGCAGGGTCTTCGCCGAGCTGAGGCGCCGGCGCGTGGCCCAGTGAAAGACCCCCGAGAGCGCGAGCAGGAGCGCGGGCACGCCCGTCGTCAAAAAGAGCAGGTTCGCCGTGTTGTTTCTCTGCGGGTCGGAGGGCGTGAGAGGCCAAAAGAAGATGGCCAAGATGACGGCCGTCGTCGCCACGAAGCGCTTCCAGCCGAAGAAATACACATAGGGGGGCAAATCGCTCGCGGAAGGCGTGCCTCTGGACAGCTCGGGCTCGGGAACGCTCATATGCAACTTATACAGCTACCGGCCGTCCCGCGCAGGGAACACGTGGATCGGACAAGTGGCCGTGTTCCCCGGACGAGCCGTGCCCTGCCGGGGACGAGCCGCTCAGCGCCGGACCGGGCCCCGGTTGGCCCGGCTTCTCGTTTCTGGACACCGTGACGCATCGTGGTTTGGCAGGACGAGCGATGCGGCATCGATGTCGTATTCGTTGTCACGGGCACGACGAAGGCCCGGCCTTGTTGCAATGCGACGATCAGGCGTCGGCTTGCGGGGGCGGCGCCGTCGAAGGCTCGGATGCACGTTCGGCGGCGCGAGGCCGCGCTTTCCAGGCATGAAGCAGAGCGAGCCCGGCCGGGAGCATGACCACGCAGGCGACGAGGTTCACGCCAAGGCCGAGCAGCGAGAGCGTGCCGACGCTGCCGAGACCTGGATGCGTCGCCAGCGCGAGCACGCCGAAGCCAAAACCGTCGGTGAGAATGGCGCCGGTGACGTCCCAACCCGTATGTTGCCAAACTTTTTCGAGCGGCTCGCCCGCGTCCACGCGCGCGAGCAGGTGCGCGCCGTCGTCCACGCTGATCCCGAGGAGGATCGGCAATACGATCATGTTCAGATAATTCAGCGTGGCGCCGAAGACGGGGAGCAGCGCGATCGTCACCGCGAGGCAAAGGATGGCCGGCGAGAGCGCGAGCAGCGCGAGCCGGAAACGGCCGAGCGTGATGTAAAGAACGATCAGGACAAACACGCCGGTGACCACGAGGATGCGCGGGGCGTCACGCTCGATCGTCTCGAGCACGTCGGCGAGCACCATCGGCTCGCCGGCGGCCGCGAGCGCCTCGCCCCCAGGCAGATCGATGCGGCGGAGCTGCGCCGCGAGCCGCTTGATCCCGGCGGCTTCGCCCATGTTCACGGTCGGGTAGAGCAGGACGAAGTGCACGGGTTCGGCGCCGGGGTGGGGCTCGAAGGTGTGGCGCAGCGCGGGCGGCAGGTCGGGGGGGCCAAAGGGCTCGGCCGCGGCCATACGCTGGAGGCGCTCGAGACGGCTGCGCGTGTCCGCGTCGAGGCTCTCGGGGCGAATGCGCGAGGTGATCCGGGCGATGTCGCGCAAGAGCGGGCGCTTCGCCTCCTGGTCGGTCGGGAGCAGATCGGCGCGCGTGGCGATCAGGCCGATGGTGGCGTCGGGCCCGAGCGCGTCCATGCGCGCGCGTACGGCGGCAGAGACCTCGCGCGCCTCGGCCTCGCTGCGGGCGAGCACGACCATCGGGGTCTGCGAGCGTCCGAGCAGCGCGTTGACCTCGCGGTCGCGGCGAAAGCTCGGCAGGTCGGCGTCGTCGAGGTGGGAGAAATCGGCGTCGAAGCGGGCGTGGGGGAGCTGGGTGAGCGCAAGGCCACACGCGACGACCAGGCCCCAAAAGAGCAGCGGGGCCGCGCGATGCATGAAGCGCACGCCGGGGAGCTCCACGCCGGCGCGCACGGGCGCGAGGCGTGGCGCGTGGCGCGCGAGCACGCCGAGCAGAGCGGGGAGCAACGTGACGTAGGCGAGCAGGACGAACAACGTGCCGAGCGCGGCGAGCAGGCCAAACTCGCGGAAGGCGCGGAAGTCGGTCCAGGTGAGGCAGGCGAACGCCGCGGCGGTGGTCAACGCGGCGGCGAGCGAGACGCGGCCCGCCTCGCCGAAGGCGCGACGGATCGCTTCCTCGTCGGCCGCGCCGGCGCGTCGCTCCTCCTCGTAGCGGCCGAGGAGGTGGACGCCGTGGTCCATGCCGATGCCCACGAGGATGGCGCCGATGAAGGCGGTCAGGATGTTGAGCGTCCCGAAGAGCGCGCCCGCGGCGCCGTAGGCCAGCGCGAGGCCCGCATAGAGCGGCGCGAGCACGAGGCCGATGGCGAGCAAGCGCCGGAAATGGAAGGCCAGGTAGGCGATGACGAGGCCAAGCGCGAGCGAGGAGGTCAGCGCGAGGTCGCGCCCGAGCACCGCCTGGAGGTCGACGCGCTTCGGGTAGCGGCCGGTGAGCTCGACGCGGAGATCCGGCGCGTAGGCCGTGGGCTGTGCTTCCTGGAGCACGCGCTTCACGTCGGCGACGACCTGCTTTGCGAAGGTGAGGTCGGAGGCCAGCCGGATCGGGCGGACGAGGACGGCCAGGGTCTTGCCGGTCTCGTCCTCGTGGTAAGGCCCGCGCCGCGCGCCGCCGGTGTTTTCGAGGCGCTTCTTGTACTTGGCTTCGAAGTCCGCGACGTCGACCGGGGGCGGCTCTTCGTCGTCGATGTCGATGTAGGCGCGCTCGATCTCCCAGCGCTGGCGCGCGGCGAGGCGATCACGAAGCGCGGCGAGGTCAGGCTGATCCGCGAAATAGAGGGCGCGGTCCTCGAAAAACTCCGCCGGAAAGCGGTGGTCGACGTACTGCACCGTCTCGAGCTTTTCGAGGCGGGGCGTGATCTCGTCCGCGAAGCGCCGCCGCGCGGCCTGGTCCCCGCCCTCGACCAGGAGCACCACGTACCCCACCCCGCCGAAACGCGCCCGCAGCGCCTCGATGCCCTGCACGCTCGGGTAGCTGGGCGGCAAGAGCTGGGTGATGTCGGGATCGAGCTTGAGCCGGCCGGCGGACCAGGTGCCCAGCGCGGCGGCGAGAGCGACCAGCACGATGGCGAGGCCGGCGCGCCGAAACGCGGCGACCGCCACGCGCGCGAGGATCGCGCGAATGGCGGCGGGTACGGGGCCGAGGCGCGCGTCGCCGTCGGGATCAGGCGCGGCTGACATCACGCTCCCTCGGGTCGCTCAGGGGGACGTCGTCATTCACGTCGTTCACGGCGGGCCCGAGCGCGAATACGTGGTCGCGGAGCAGAGGGTAGTTCCAGGTGACGAACACGACGAGGCGGGTCAGGACCCAGGCGAGGCGGTCATTCATGGCAGGCAAAAGGAGGAGCACGGCGACGCCGCCGGCATTGAGGGCAGCGCTCGACCCGGAGACGAACACGAAGCGCATGGCCTGGCTTCCGCGCGGGCCGGCTTCGGCCGCGAAGGCCCACACGCGCGAGAGCGTGAAGGCCACGATCCCACCGGCCACGCAGCCTACGCCCGTGGCGAGCGGCGGCGGCGCGCCGGTCCCGATCATGAGCATCTGCACGACGGCGAAGTCGAGCGCCGTGGCGAGCGCGCTCACGGCAATGGTCCGAGGCAAGGAACGGCGGTCGTCGCGCGGCAAGCTGCCGCTCAGCGCGCGGACCAGGAACGCGAGCCGCTGGAATGCGGTCGCGTGGGACGTCAGCGCGATGAGGGTGACGCCGGCGGCCGCGATCCAATGCGGCGGCCGCGGGTCCTCTGGGGAGATAATGGCCTCCAGGATGGGGCTGAGCGCGACCGAGAGGCCGAGCACGAGGATACGCTCGGGGCGCTGCATGAAGCCCACGTCTTTCATGGTGGCGCCGAGCGCCTCGCCGCGGGCGCGCACATAAGGGACGAAGAGCGAGCCGGTGAGCGCGAGCAGGCAGGGCAAGAGCACCCAGCTCTCGCGGTAATACCAGGCGAGGCCCACCAGCACGGCCGACTCGCAATAACGATCGAGCACCGAGTCGAGCGCGGCGCCGCTCGGCGAGGCCTGTCCGGTGGCGCGCGCGACCCGACCGTCCAGGTAATCGAGCGCGCCCGCGCTGACATAAAGCCACCCGCCGAGCGCGAAGCGGCCCGCCGCAATGGCGACCCCCCCGCCCGCCGCGAGGCCCACCGCCAGCGTCGTGATGGCATTGGGAGGCACGCCCGCGGCAGCGAGCCCCTGCCAGAGCGGGCGCATCAGCCACGCGAAGAAGTGGCGCGCGCGCGCGGTGGTCAGCCCGCCGAGCCCACGCCCGTCGGCCTCCTCGTCGTGGAAGCGGCCCCAGGCCAGGGTGCGCACCACATAAGCGGCGAGGCCAATCAATGCATACGCAATGAGCAGCAGCGCGGGCGCGGCCGCGGTCCAGATGCGCAGGGCGGCCGAGAGGCTGCCGGTGAACCAGTCGGAGAGCACGCTCATACCGAGACCTCGGGGGAGGCGCCGTTTTTGCGCGGCGCCGGTTCGAGCAGCGCGCGCTGCACGAAGAGGACCACGCGATCGGCGGCGAAGGCCACCATGACGCCGGCGATGATGTCGAGGATGTAATGGTGCCGGAGGTACATGGCGGAGAACGCCATGACCGCGGCCCAGGCGACGGTGAATGCGCGCAGCCGGCCGCCCAAGGACCAGGAGACGAGCGCGGGGAGCACGGCATATCCCACGTGCAGCGAGGGCATGGCCCCGAACACGTTGGAGCTGCGCGCATAAAACGTGTGGAAGATATGGACCCCGAACAGGGCGTCGAACCGCGCTCCCCCGGCGGGATTCGAGGGCGCGTCGAGCACCGCGGGACCTGCGCCGTAGAGGTCGACGTACCAGGGCGGCGCCGCCGGCCAGGCGATCCAGATGATCCAGCCGAACAAGCTCGCAGCCGCGAAGGCCCATGCGAGCCGCTGCATGCGCTCCTGATCACGAACGTACAGGTACGCCCCGACCGCGAAGACCTGGATCAGGTAAAGGAGGTACACGACGCCGGTGAGCGCATCGAGGGCCGGGTGCGTCGCGCGCGCGACGAGCTCCGAAATGGGCACCCGCCCCGCGCTCGTGCCGACGCCGAAGAGCGAGCGCTCGGCTTCGAGGAGATCGGCCACGTGGACCTCGCCGCGCAGGTGAATGAAGAGGCGCAGGAAATCATAGGCGAGCCCGGTGAGCACGAAGGGCGCAGCGATCGCCGCGAACCGCCGCGCGCGTGGCCCGGCCCATACGAGGACCAGGAACATGCCCACGAAGAAGAAGTGCTCGGGCCGGAGCCCCAGCGTCGCGTGAATCAGCAGGAGGAGGAGCGGGGCGCCCCCGAGGGACGCCCATACCCATGTGCTCCCGTCACCCGTCGGCCGTAGCTTCATCACTCGCCTCGCCACGTCGCCGCCGGGATCAGTCGTAATATTCGTTGCCGAGGTGGGTGATCAGCTCCTCGCCGATCATCCACCGCAGCGTGTTCTTGAGCTTCATCGATTGGATGAAGAGGTCATGCTCCGGGTAGAGCTCCGGCGCCGTCATCGGGCTCTTGAAATAGAAGCTCAGCCACTCCTGCGTCCCCCGCATCGACGCGCGCGACGCGAGGTCGAGCAAGAGCGCCAGATCGAGCACGATCGGCGCCGCGAGGATCGAGTCTCGGCAGAGGAAGTTGACCTTGATCTGCATGGGATACCCGAGCCACCCGAAGATATCGAGGTTGTCCCAGCCCTCCTTGGCATCGCCGCGCGGTGGGTAATACTCGATGCGGACCTTGTGGTAGATGTTGCCATAGAGATCCGGATAACGCGGAGGCTGGAGGATTTGCTCGAGGACGCCAAGCTTGGAGACCTCTTTCGTCTTGAACGAGTTCGGATCGTCGAGCACCTCGCCGTCGCGGTTGCCGAGGATGTTCGTGGAGAACCACCCCTGCAATCCCAAGCTGCGGGCCTTGAGCCCCGGGGCGAGGATGGTCTTCATCAGCGTTTGTCCCGTCTTGAAATCTTTGCCCGCGATGGGCACGCCCATCTCCCGCGCGAGCTGCCAGGCGGCGGGGAAATCGACGCAGAGGTTCGGCGCCCCATTGGCGAAGGGGACCCGCTCCTTGAGGCACGCCCAGGCATAAATCTGCGAGCTGGAGATGCTCGGATCGTCGGCGGCGAGGCCGGCCTCGAAGGCCGCGATGCTCTGGTGCACGTCTCCGGGGGCGATGTAAACCTCGGTGCTGCCGCACCAGATCGCCACGGCGCGCTCGGCCCCCTGGCGCTCGATGAACCCGCGGATGTCCTCGCGGACCTGCTCGACCATCTCCGCCTTGGACCGGGCCGCCTTGACGTGCGTGCCGTGGAGGCGGCGCACGTATTCCGGGTAAAAAGCGCCTGCCATGGGCTTGATTTGCGCGAGCTCCGCGGCCACCGCGTCGACGTGGCGCGATTCGAGCACCTCCGCGTGCCGCGCGACCTCGAGCGCGTTGTCGGGGAAGATGTCCCAGGCGCCGAACACGAGGTCGTCGAGCGACGCGAGCGGGACGGCGTCGCGGACGAGCGGGAAGCGATCCTCGGTGCGCTTGCCGAGGCGAATGGTGCCCATTTGCGTGAGCGAGCCAATCGGCTTGGCGAGCCCTTTGCGGGCGAGGAGCACGCCGGCGATGAAGGTGGTGGCCACGGCGCCGAGGCCAGGGAGCAAGACGGCGAGCTTGCCGGTGGCGGGGCGAATCGTCTGCGGGCGTTCTCTCACGGCTCTCCTCGGTTCTCGGCAGCAGGGAAGCTGCGCACGTTCGATTTTGGGCGGCTGACGCGGCGCTTGGGCACTTCGATCCGACGAGCGGCCTGATCCATCCGACGAGCCCGGCCTTTTGGACCACGAACCCAATGGCGCGCAGGAACCTCCGGCGCGTCGGTGTTGCTTCGGTCCTGCATGACAGGACCGAGGCGTGGATGACCTTCAGGGCGCTTGCTCGGCATGGGGGTCGCTCGTCCGTCCCCCCACGCCCCTCCTTGCCCGCTCCGCGCCCGACCCTTCGTCGAAAAACAGCTATTCTCGAAGGCGACCCGCGTTAGTTTCCTGCCATGCGTTCCGCGTCGGCGCGATGCGCCCCCTTGGGCCGCGTCGCGAGGTATCGCTTGGCGGCGGCGACGGCCTCCGCGGTACGGCCGGCGCGCTGGAGCGCGACGGCTCGCAGATAATCCGCCTCGTCGGCCCGCGCGTCCGCCGGGTACGTCGATACGAACTGCTCGAACTTGTCGGCGCAGTCGGCGTAATTGCCGCGCCGAAGCGAAGCCATCGCGTCGGCAAACGCGCGCGACGCGGCCGAAGGGACACGCACGGGCGGCGGAGGCGCGAAGGTGGGCGCGGAAGGGGGCGTCCCTGTCCAGGAGCTCTCTTCCATGACGTTTTCGTTCGGGGTGTCCGACGAGGGGTCCGACATTCCCCGAGAGCCACGCACAGCCGCGGCGCGCGATGACGTTTTTCCTTTCGCCGGGGCGCTCGGGACGACCGCGGACGACGTGGGTTCCGGCGCGGGTATCGCCGCGGATTTTTCCTTGTCGGCCGCCTCGACCGCCGCGTCGCCCGTCGCCCGCCACGATCCGCCTGCCGGAATCACCGCCGTGAATCCCGCATACTGAACTTCGGCCGTCCCTTGCTCCACGGCCACGCTGCGGATCCGGCCTTCCTTGGCCTCGATCCGCAATGCCGTCGCGCGGACCTCGATCTGCGCGTCTTTCGTGCGCACGACGAACCGCTCCCCCGCCGCGAGCCGGCTCCGCGCCACGTCGAGGGCGCCGTCTTCGAGGATCACCTCGTCGAGGCCCGCGCTTCGATTGCGCGTGAAACGTGCGTCGTCCGACGGGCGCACCTGCGGCTCGGACGCGCTTTGGAGGCGCGGCGGCACGCTCATGTGCAGCGCGAGGGCGACCCTGCTGGTCGTGGCGGTCCATTGCCCGCCAAAAAAGCCAAACGCCCCCGCGATGCCCAGCGTCGCCGCCGCGAGCACGAACCGCGCCTTTCCGAACGAGACACGTGGCGTCGGCAGCGCCGTCGCGCGTTCCAGGAGGGAAACACGCGCCCGCTGGTGCGAGAGCTGCGTCGCCCGCTCGCGCGGCGCGCGTACGGCATCCCCGATTCGCGTGAGATCACGCGCGAGGCCGGCGCAAACAGCGCACGATTTGAGGTGGCGCTCCATCGACGCCCCCTCCTGCGGGCCAAGCCGCCCGTCCCGGAGGGCTTCCACGAGATTCATCCACGGGCACTCCGGAGACGTCATCGCCCCCCCCTTTGCAGCGTTCGCCGAAGCTCGGCCCGCGCCTCGTGCAGGCGCCGCCAGACCGTGCCGACCGGCGTGCCCAGGATCTGCGCGACCTCGGGGCCGGACATGCCGTTGTATTCGACCATCACCAGCACGATCCGCCGCTCGTCGGAGAGGCGCGCGATCGCCGCCTGCAGGAGCGCCTCCTCCTGGGCCTGGTTCACGTGCTCCTCCGGGCTCTGCCGCGACGCCGTGGGGGCTGCGCAAAACGCATCGTAAAGCGCGCGCAGCCGCACGAACGTGCGTTTGCGGCGCCGGAGGAGCTGCGTCGCGATGCCCATCAAAAAGGGCAATGCCGAGGCACGCCCGTCGAACGAGGCGGCCGCGCGCGTCGCCGTAAGGAATGTCTCCTGCACGAGATCGTCGACATCCGCGACGTTGGGCGCGGCGCGCAGGAGAAACTGGCGCAAGGGCTCGTGGTAACGATCGAAGAGGATGCCCAGCGGCCCGAGC
This sequence comes from Polyangium fumosum, assembly GCF_005144585.1. Classification (GTDB taxonomy): domain Bacteria; phylum Myxococcota_A; class Polyangia; order Polyangiales; family Polyangiaceae; genus Polyangium; species Polyangium fumosum. The sequence goes on from NZ_SSMQ01000003.1 coordinate 38,074, forward strand.
TCGCCCTCGGCGATGGCAAGGAGCAGCTCCGCGTCGCTCAGCGCGGCGGCATTCGAGAGGCGCTTGGTGGCCAGCGGGCTCATCGAATCGCCATCTCGATCCCGACCCCGAGGCCGATCGTGTAGGCCGGAAAAGGCCCCGTCGACCACACGCGCGCGCTCGGTGAGATTTCGCCGTCGAGGGCAATCACAGCGCGAAACGCGTCGGTGAGCGGGACGACGACCTGGGTCTCCAGGCCGATCCGGAAATGGACACGCGTATCCTGGTCGAACTTCTTGTCGCTTTCGAGATCCTCCGCCGGCACCACGCTCGTCACCACGGCGAGGGAAGGCCGAAGCACGGGCCGCAGCTCGATGGATCCGAGGGTGATGGAGCGAAAGGCCGAGGCGCCGATGCACAGCTCGCCCATCGGCGGCAGCCCCTCGACGAGCGGCATCGACAAACCATCGAGGCGCAGCCAAACCCCGCCGCCCCACGACTGGAACGGCACCGCGGCCATGAGGGTCCCCCCACCCCAGATCCGGTGCGCCGGCCCCGCGTAACGGGGTCCGAGGAGGGCGCCCAGGAGCACACGCGGCGGCCGCTGCTCCGCCTCCGGCGTGGGAGCGGGCGGCATGCTCTCGGGGCTCGGAGGAAGCGGCTTCGCGAGGAGCGCCTCACCGACCGGCCTGACGTCGTCCGGCGCGTCGACCTCACGCGTGACGGCGTGCCCATCCGCGTCGACCACGGTGACCTTGGCCGCGTCGACGGTGACGACCAGATCGACCTGGCCGCCCACACAGCTCCAGGGCTGCCCCGGTGTGCCGGTCGCCGCGACCAACGCCTCGACCGCGTGTCGCCAGGCCTCGGGCTGGGCAGACACGTTTGCCCCGAGCCGCGCCGGCGTACACGGCTGCGGCGGCGTCACGCTCACCGGGGTGGGGAGCAGCGCCGAGAGGCTCAGGCCGAGAAGCGTCGTGGGCAGCGTCAATGCAGCGAGGACTCCACCCCTTCTTACCCGCTCAGCGGCGAACCCTTCGGGGAAAAATCGCGCCAGGGTCTTGCCGCTCGCTCGGAAGCGTGACGCTCGATACAGGGCTAACCCGCATCGGGTCCGTCCTGCGGCTGGTGCTCGTGGAAGCTAACCGGGAGCACAAGGGAATGCGCTGGCGGCATGGGTTGGTTTGTCCACGGAGACGGGGGAAGATCACGGATGTGCGGCCGCCGTGGTTCCGACGACCCGTCGCGCGCGCGCGACGCTGGATGCGGCGGGCGCGCCTGTTCGTGTTCTTCTTGCTCGGTTTGATGGGAAGAACTAGGCTCCGCCGCGGGGACGACGGACACGCCTGTTCGCATTCTTCCGCCTCAGTTGACCGGCGGAGAGGGTTCCGCGCATCCTTCTGCGCCCCGTAATTGACACGCAGACACACGAAAAGATCACCGAAGGAGATCAGACGAGCATGAAATCGACCAGCCGGATGATTGCTTTTTCCCCCGCAGTCCTGGCGCTCGCATTGAGTGGTTTCCTGGTTGGCTGCAACAAATCGTCGACGGATTCGGCTGCGCCCGCAGGCTCCGCGACCGGCGCGTCGGCGGCGGCCTCGGGCAGCGTTTGCGACGTCGCTGCCTTCGAGAAGGAGCAAGACGAGAAGGGCCGCCAGAGCCACACGCCGAGGAAGCTCACCGGCTGCAAGCTCGAGTCGTACAGCCCGAAGAGCAAGACGGCGCAGTTCTCGGGCAATGGGAAGATGAAGCTCTCGTGCGTGAACATCCCCAATCCGGAGGGGATGCAGGTCGGCGACCTCGCGGACATCGAAGGCAAAGAGGATGGCGCCGGTTTCGTCACCCTCTACGACTGTACCGTGAAGAAGAAGTGACCCCTCGCGCGGCGGCGCAGAGCTCCCATCCCATGCGCCTGTATCCGCCGCAGGGACCATTCCTCGTCCTCGATCGGGTCGCCTGAACCCGATCCGATCCCGAACGACCCCAGCGAAATTTGCCGCCCCACGCACTTGTTGGGCGACGCACAGCCATGCGTTCGACCCGGACCACGGCCCGAACCGGTGGATCTCGGGAGCGTCATCCAGACGACAGCGGGCTGCGCAACGAAAATAGCCTGCCGGCCGAGAGCTGTGGTAGTCGTCTCTACATGGGCCTCGGTCCCGGATACCCGGTTTCGAAGCACGTGAAGCTCGTGCGCCTGCTCGGCAGGGGCGGCATGGGAAGCGTGTGGATCGCGGACCACCTCGGGCTGAAAACGCAGGTCGCGGTGAAGTTCGTCGCGGATGTGCACGCCAGCGACCCGGCGACGCGGATGCGTTTCCAACGCGAGGCCACGAGCGCGGCGCAGATAGGGAGCCCCCACATCGTAAATATCCATGACCACGGGATCACGGGCGATGGGATCCCGTACATGGTCATGGAGCTGCTCGATGGGGAAGACCTGTCGGCGCGCATCAAACGAACAGGCCCCCTGCACCTCGACGAGGTCGCCAAGATCATCTCGCAGGCCTGCAAGGCGCTCGGCAAGGCCCATCGGCTCGGAATCGTGCATCGGGACGTCAAGCCGAGCAACATCTTCCTCCTCGACACGGAGGGAGACACTTTCGTCAAAGTGCTCGACTTCGGCATTGCGAAGCCGGGGGGCGGCGAATCGAGCGAAGTGACGAGCACCGGGATGATCGTCGGGACCATCCTCTACGCGAGCCCCGAACAACTCCTCAACGCCAAGAGCGTGGATTTCCGGGCCGACCTCTGGTCCCTGGGCGTCGTCGCCTACCGCGCGATGACGGGGAAGCTCCCCTTTTCGGACGAAAATGGGATCGGCGCATTGTTCCTGGCCATGCAAGCTGGGCGTTTCGTCCCGCCGAGCCAGATCGTGGACACCATCCCGCCCGAGGTCGACGAATGGTGCAAGCAGGCCTTGGCGCACGACCCCGCGGCGCGCTTTGGCTCGGCCCGGGAGATGGCAAACGCGCTCTATACCGCCCTGGGGAGGACGTCGTCCCCTTCCCTCACGCGTGCTCCGCATAAGGCGACCGACCCGTCTTCACGCCACGTCACCCGCGGAGAATCGACCGGGGCTGGATCCACCGTCGGAGGGAGCGTACGGCGGGACGAGCATGTCACGGTTCTCGAGAACGGGTATCGGTCGTTTTCGTCGGACGACGAAGCTTCGCGCGACGACGCCCGCCTCTCCACGGACGATTCCGCGCATCACGGCGAGGACGGGAGCTCCCGACACGCGGCGAAGGATCCGAGCTCCCTCGGGGGAGCCGCATCGGCGACGACGTACGTCGGGGAGGCGGCGGCCCACGCGTCAACGCGGCCGGGTGCGGGGCGACGCCGGGCCGTGATCGTCGCGGCGGTGGTGGGCCTCGTGGGTGCAGGCGCGCTGGGGTTTGTTTTCCTCAGGCGCCCCGTGCAACCCTTCGTCGGGGCGTCGACGCCGGCCATCGAAAACGCGCCCGATGGAATCACGGCGCCCGCGAGCGCGACCACGAATGCCCCGAAGGAGCCGCCTGTGGTCGCGCCGGTCACGAGCCGCGTGGAGCTCGCGCCGAGCACGCCTGCGCCAAGTGCGTCCGTGTCCAATGCCTCCGCTCCGAGTGCGTCCGCGCCGGGGCCGAACCCGAAGCCGTCGGCAAAGCCTGGCGGCCCTCCGCGCAGCACTCCGCTACCCGAGAAGGATTATGGATTCTGAACGGTCGGTGATTTCGAGTCGCGTCACGCTGGTGCGTTTCTTCCGGGGGTTCGCGAGGGTGTCGAGCGCTGCGGCGTTGTTCGTCACGACGGCTCTCCTCGCCCCGCCTCTCGCGCTCGCGGAGCCCTCCTCGGCGGACAAGGAGACCGCCCGAAACCTCATGAAAGAGGGCGACGCGAAGTTTGCCACGAGAGATTACGCAGGTGCTCTCAAGGCGTATCAGGCGGCCCACGCGATCATGCAGGTCCCGTCCACGGGGCTTCCCCTCGCCAAAGCTCAGATCGAGCGCGGGCTGCTCGTCGAGGCGCGCGACACGTTGTTGCAGGTGTCGCGTCACCCCAAGGATGCCAATGAGCCGGCGGCATTCGCCAAAGCCCGCGAAGAGGCCGCGGAGCTCGCGCAAAAGCTCACGACGCGGATCCCGTCCCTGGTCATCGTGGTGGACGGCGCGTCGAGTGATGCTGCCGTCGTGGCCGTGGACGGCGCGTCGATCCCGGCGGCGGCGCTCTCCGCTCCACGCAAAGTCAATCCGGGCTCCCATACGATTACCGCTTCTGCGAGCGGATTCCATCCCGCAAGCACGACGGTCAACGTGAAGGAGGGCGCGAACGAGAAGGTGACGATCAAGCTCGTCCCGGCCGACGGCAGCAAGCCGCCGCCGGCCCCGGCTGCGCAGACGATCGAAGGCGGCGGGAAGATCCGAATCGAGAGCGCTGCGAACGAGGGGAACGTCTTCATCGACGGGCGAGCCGTGGGCGCGACGCCGCTGGAGGTGCCCGTCACGGCGGGCGTGCACGAGGTCGAAATCCAATACCCGGGCGGCTCACGCGAAAAAAGGCAGGCGACCGTCGCCGCCGGCAAGACCGAACGCGTGGAGTTTCGCCCCTCCCCCATGGATGAAGTGGCGCGGCACCGCAAAGGTCTCCACTTCGGCGGGTCGTTCAGCCCTGCAATGGCGGTGTATACCGAGGGCGGCGCGGTCATGTTCGGCGCGGCGGCGGGTTTCGTGATGAACATTGGCATCACGCCGATGTTCGACTTCCGCACGGGCGGCACGCTGACCGTCATGCACCGATTCATTGAAGATCCGAGGTATCAGGTGACCCAGGTCTCCGTCGTCGTGCCGGCCATGCTCCGCGTCAACTGGAGCCCGTGGTTCTCCTCGGCCGCGGGTCTTTCGGCTGGGTTCGTGGCGGATCTGCAGCAGGATCCGGTGCTCTTTGGTGCGTCGGTGGGCCCGGAATGGTCTCTCATCTCCATGTGCGCCGGCGACCGACGCCAATACGAGATCTCGTTCAATCAAGGGCTACGGTTCGGCCACGCCCGAAATGATTTTCATCAATCGGTCACCTTCACGTATCTCTCGCTCGATTGATGGGATGCGTGCCGCGGCGACGCGCCCGCCATGGGAGAAACCAGGCCGGACGGACATTCCCCAGCCTCCGTGCCCACCCACGGAGGGTCTGTCAGGTCCACACCGCGTACGTCCACCACGAAAAATATGCCGGCCGCTGGAATGAAGGCCCGGTCCATTTATCCTCCAAAGGAGAATGTTGAGCAAGGGGACCTCCCGGACGTTTATGGGGTGATTTTTCCTGTCCGTTTGAGGTACACTCGATCTGCGGATACTTTGTTCCACCTACGTTGAGGACACGGACGAATGAGACGCTGGACCTTTCTCGCCATCCTGGTCGCCCTCGCGCCCTTGGACGCGTCGGCCGAGCCTCCCCCGCCCTCGCCCGCGCAGGCCGGGGCCCCATCGCAGGTGCGCGCTCCGGCGCCCGCGAGCGCGCTCGCGTCGGAGGGCTTCACGCTCCTCGGCGAGGAGAAGGGCGTCCGCGTCCACCGCCGCGAGAAGCGCTCCGGCGTCGAGTTCGCGGCCGAGGCGAGCTTCCCGGCGCCGCCCGAGCAGGTGCGCCGCGCGCTGCTCGATTACGCGAACCACCAGAAGTGGCAAGAGCGCCTCAAGGAAAACAAGGTCCTCGCCCGCAACGCCGACTCTCTGGTCATCTATCAGCGGCTCGACCTCCCGGTCATCGACGATCGCGACTACACCATTCAAGTCACCTGGGGCGCCGAGGGCCCGATCCTCTGGATGCGCTTCGCCGCCGCCAACGAGCGCGGGCCGAAGCCCGTGGCCGACGTGGTCCGCGTGAACACGCACGAGGGCGCCTGGCGATTCGACCCCGAAGGCGGCAAGGGCACCCGCGCCGTCTACCGCTTCCACCTCGATGTCGGCGGCAACGTCCCCTCGTGGCTCGGGAAGGGCCAGGCCAAGGACGACATCATCGACTTCTTCGTTCGGCTCAACAAAGAGCTCCCGAAATACCGCTGACGCGCAAGCGCGCCCTCGGCGACCTCACGCACGCGATCGCGACATCCCCAGGTTCGCACGCTTGCTCGACGGAGGGTCCTCGCAGTAAAACGGCGCCCATGCAGCGCCCCGTTTGCCAAGCCCACCCCGGACAGACTGCGGTGGCCTCGTGCAGCTCGTGGTGGATACCGGGGCGAGCTACGTGACGCTGCCGCGAGCGCTCGCGGAAAGGCTGGGCCTCGACCTCGCCGGGGCACCGAAGGTCGTCGAGGAAGTAGGATCACGCGCCTTACGGGTGCGTGGGCGAGGGATCGACCCTTTGCACAGAAAGTCGAAGGTCAACCATGCAGCATCGTGTTCACGCTTGCAGCCTCGCGCTCCTCTTGACGGCATTCCACGCGGGCTGCAGCTCAGATCCCTCGAATTCGAACTCGGGCGGCGGCGGCAATGGCGGTGACAGCAGCAGCAGCACCGGCGGCGCTGGCAGTAGCTCGACGGCCAGCAGCGGGGGCGGCGGCTCCGGCGGCTCCGGCCCGAATCAAACTTTATGCTCCTCCGGCAAATACATCATCTGCGAGGATTTCGAGGCCACCGAGGTCGGCGCGGTCCCGCAAGGGTGGACCAAGCACGGCGACCCTGCCGCGGTCGCCGACGATGAAGCGGCGAGCGGCGCCCACGCGTTGAAATTGGGTCCGATGGTCAACGGGGAGCGACGCATCTATCATGACGGCTCCAAGCTCGGCAGCGGGCATTGGGGCCGCATTCGCTACAAGGTCGCGCTCCCCGTCCCCGACGCCTTCGTCCACTCGACCCTCGTCGCGCTTTACGGCGACGGCCCCACCGTAGGGCCGGAGGAGGTCCGCGTGGTGGATACCGTGAAGGAGGACAAGGACGGCTGGAACAACGACGGCAACGGTTCTCACGTCCAGTACCTCTACAACGTCCAGCCCAACGGGGCCGAGTTTGGCAAGGGAAGCGATTATAGCTGGATGTTCGACGACCAGTGGCATTGCGCCGAATGGCACATCGACGGGCCGACGCAGAGCTACGACTTCTACATCGACGACGTGCACGTCGATCAGATCAGCATCGCGAACGGGGCCGGCAATTACGAGGGCTCACAGATCCCAAACGCTTTCAGCGAGGTGCGCATCGGCTGGACGAACTATCAGCAAGCCCCGCCTGGCTTCACGGCGTGGATCGACGATATCGTGCTGCATGACGAGCGTATTGGTTGCCAGGATTGAGGCGCAGCACGGACGGGACATGAACCGCGGCGGATCTGCTGCCGGGAGAGGCCGTACACGATCGGCCCGTCTTGATGTCCGAGGCGCATTGTCGGTGGACTCCTACACGAGCGCAGCCATCGCCGCGCCGGCATAGCACAGCCAGCGCAGCTCGTGCGCGTCGTGCCCGAACTCAGCACAAGGCACCTCCGGTCGTGGATCGCGGGAGCGGAGCCGCCGCGGAAGGCGGCGCAAGTGCCGGGACTCCCCACGGAATCTGCGCGGGATTCCCTGCTCGCGTCAACGCCCAGAACGTAACCGTTCGCCAGGTGTACGCGACCAAACCTTCGCTCGCCGGGAACAGCCGACTGAGCAGAGCGAGGACACGGGCGCGTTGCGCCGGGTCAAGGTCGCCTTCGTGAAACCTGCAAATCCTTGCCGTTATCATGGAGAACCGCTGGGATTTGTTATGACGCTTGCCTACAACAAATACCGTGAAGGATTCCCGTAACGTAGTTTCCGGGCACAAGTTGCACATTCGTGGTCGAGAAATGACCCTTCGACGTCGGCACGCGACATGCATGGCGAAATGGCAGAACACCAAAGGGCGGGGAATCCCCCCAGGAGCAAAACAAATGAAATCGTATTGTATGCTTTTCGCCATGGCGTTCTCGGCGATGTCGATGGTTACCGCGCTGGGTTGCGGCGATGAGAGCAACAAGACGGTCTCGGACCTCGATCTCACCCCCGACACGAGCTCGATGAAGAAGGGCGAGACGCTTCAGTACACGCTGAAGGTGATGTATTCCGACGGGTCGGCGGACGGGGATATGTCCGGCGATGCCGAGTGGGTCTCGAGCGATCCGGCGACCGCCACCGTATCCGCGGACGGCCTCGTGACCGCGATCGACGAGGGAACGGTCACCATCACCGCTCGCTACGGTGGCGAGGAAGAGACGGAGTCTCTCGTCGTTCTGCCCTGACGTCAGCGCTGCGCTGATTCGGATGGGTGAGAGGCCCGATCTCGAGGAGATCGGGCCTCTCCGCTTTGGGAGAGGTCATCGCGTTCTGGCGCGCTCATTCGCGCCTGATTGCGATCCTGATCGAGTCGACGCGAACGCGATTCTACCCCCGTAGACACAAAGGGGGATCTCGACGACCTGCGTGCGACGAATGCTCAGAGCCGGTCCACCCCTCACCCCGCGGACCGCGCGCGGCGCTTCGCTCGGCAAAGGGCGAGCGCGGCCAGGGCGACGGTGATCCCGAGCGGCGCGCCTTCGTTCGAGCTTCCCGCAGCGGACACGGAGCAGCCCTTTTTCTCGGTCACGGACGCGGGCGCGGCGGACGGCGTAGGCGCCGGCGTTTTTGCGTCGGCGGGCTGCGGGGTCGCGGTCTTCGCCCCCGTCGGGGCATTCGCGCCCACCACGCAGCGTAACCGCTGCCGCCCCCCGAGGGCCTCTTGGGCGACGCACGTGCCGGCCGCGCCTGCGGGCTCGGCGCACGCATCACCGGCGGCCTTGTTTTGACAGGCCTCTTCCGCCGGTCCGATCAAGTCCGCGGCCGCGGAGGCGGGGCCGACGAGCACGGCGATCGCGAGGAGAGCGCCGGAGAGCCGGTACGCGAGGGAGGGGTTGTCCTGGGAAATGGGAGCGCGCATCCTGCACACCTCGCTCCTTCGCCGGGCGAAGTCAAGGGAGACGGGGTACGTCATGACAGGGCGGCCACGGTCCGGGCCTGCTGCTTCGACGCATGCGGGCTGCGCGGGGACGTCTTCTCCCCTCGCCTCGAAGCCTCCTCCCAACCCCTCTCCCCAAACCTTCGGCCTCCCGCCGCTCTCTCCCCTCCGGCCGACCGAATCTTTTGCTCCCCCGAACCGCCCCACCCTTCCATTCCCCCAACACCTCGCACGTGCGCACCTTCCGCGCCGACGCGTCCCTCGCGTATCACAACATCAAGCGCGGCCTCGACGCCATCGCGCCTCATACCGACCGGATCGCCGAGGAGCTGCCGAACATCGACGTCGCCGAGCTCCAGAGGCTCGACGACCTCGCGCTCGCCGTCATCTATGCCGCCGCGCAAATCGACCGCTCGAGTGATGGCTCCACCCCCGCTCTGCTGGGCTTCCGTGTCACCCCCTCATCTCCCAGGCGCAAGGAAGTAGAGCAGTCTTCGCGCAGTCGGAACGCCGGCCGATGGCTCGACGAACGCCGCGGGGAAGTCGTTCGGGGACGCTCGTCAGACATGAACGCATCTCCGTGGCGTGGGTGGATCACGAGCATCACGAGGGCGGCGACCACGCGCGGGATCCCTTCCTCATGCCGAGACGAAACGCGACTCCGCGGAGCAGCCGTCGCCCTCGTGATGCTCGTGATCCGATAAAATCGCTCCCGGAAAGGCGCAACGGACGCAACTCGCCCAGAGAGGTGCCCTCGCGCCCTTCCGGGAGCGCGCAACGTAACTTTTCGACAAACCCGACGCTCGTCAGCGCTGGCCGGCCAAGGCACGGAGCGCCGCGGCGCGAAGGTTCTCCCGATCCTCGTCGGGATGCGGTCTCTCGCGTGCATCGAGCTCCACGAGCTCCAGGGCACGTCGAGCATTCCCACGACGTAATGCGGCCTTCGCCTTGAAGAGCCATGCATCCGACGCCGAAGCTCCATCGGAGCTCGGTCCATTGGACGAATTCGCGCCGGACCGCGGCGTCGTCGTCGGCACAGCGAAAATCGACGACGACGACGACGCCACCGGAGGCGGCGCAGATGCGCTCGACTCCATCCGCGGCGCCTCCGCACTCCGCCTCGGCTCCGCCTGCACCAACACCGCCCCCGGTTCATCGGCCGAAGCGAATGGCCTCGGCTGCGTGATGGCCAGCGCAAGGACGCCAGCCGCCACGCTCGGCAACACGCGAAGCGGTTCGCCGAGCACGCGCGCGCTGACACGGAAGAACTCGCGCACCCACCCCCCGAATGCCTCGGCCACTCTCGTCGCCGCGAGGAAACTCCCGAGCCCAACCAGAACCACCACGGTTCGAATGCCGCGGGGCCTCTTGATCGTGTCGAGCGTCGTCAGCTCGAAACCGGCCATTTTGCGGCCACGACGTAGCCACGTCTCGACGGACTTGACGCTCGCGCCGATCCTCGCTGCGGTCTCCTGGGCATTCTCCCCGAGCGCGTTGCCCTCGATAGCAAGACGATACTCCGGCCGCAGCCGTTGCCAGATCCCCTCGATCCGCTGACGCTCCTCCAAAGCCGTGATCGCATCCCGCGGCTCGGGCACGAGCAACTCCATGGCCGGCCCCTCGACGAGCTCCTGCCGTGCCAGCGCCCTGCGCTCCTTGATGTGCGTCAGGACGCGGAAACTCAGGATTGCCAGAACGATCTTCATCCGTTCGTCCGGCGCGCTCGGAAGCGGCTTCTCTCGTGCATACACGTCGACAAAAACATTGGCGACGACATCCTCGGCGTCCTGGTCGCGAACCCCCTTCGCTCGTGCTCGCTCATAAAGAATCGGGACGAGCGTGATCAGCTCATCGTATTCTTCTTTTTTGGGTTGGTTCACGGTAAAACCTCTTGGGTCGCCCCAACGTCCCCTCCCTCGTAGAGGGTCGACGAGACCCAAATCCCTTCAACGATCGACATGCACCCCGAAAATATCCGGGAGACCGTGTTCCACCGAACCAAACGACGCACAAGACTGGGTTTTACGTTCCTGGCTCCCGCATTCGCCCTGTTGGCCGATGCCCCCGCGAACGCCGAGCCATCCCACTACCGCGTGGAGCTCTCTGCGAAGCAGCTCCCGACCTGCGACCGCCTCGAGGACTTCGAAGGCCTCCTCGATCTCGTGCTCGCGCAGCCGCTCCTGGAGCCCCCTGCGTCCCGGGTCCTTTCGGCGCGCATCGTCCGAACGTCAACGGGTGGGTACGGCGTGGATCTCGTGTTCAAGGACCTCGACGACAAGGTGCTCGACACGATCCATCGCGAATACCCGGCCGCGATGTGTTGCCACGAGGTGCTCTACAAGGCGGCGCTCGCAGCGGCGCTCTGGATGGAGAAGCGCGAGACGCCCCCGGAGGAGCCCCCGGCGCCTGCAAAAGGGCCCGACCCCTGCCCCGCGCCGAAGCCGCCTCCGCCCGCAGCTCCGTCGCCATCGACGCCCACCGAGCCTCCTTTGCCTCCCCTGCCCGTCGAGCGTCGATGGTTCCTCGGGGCCGGAGGGTTGTTCGCGGTCGGCATCACCCCCGAGGTCGTCGGCGGCGCGCACATGGGCGGCGGGTATCGCTTCGCAGAGCGGTGGACGATCGAGGCGAATGCGCGCGCGACGTTTCCGCTGCTCACGCGGCCCCTCGGAACGACGCTCGTGCATGTGTACACGGCCTCGACGACGCTCGGCCCCTGCTACCTGCGCGGATCGTTTGGCGTGTGCGGACTGGTCATGGCCGGAGCCATGTGGGCCGAGACCGTGAACCGGACGTACCCGGACCCGGACCGCCTTCCTTTCTTCGGCGTCGCTATCCGCGGGCTCCTCGAACATCCGGTCGGCGATCGACTGAAGATCCGAATGGACGCGGAGCTCGCTGGGAACCTGTTTCGGCCGAGGTTCAAAGCCGAAGAGAAGCCGACGCGATGGCGTACCGAGCCGGTGACGGCGAACTTCGGCGCGTCGCTCCTCTACTGGTTCTGATCCGACTCAGATCATGGGCTCGCGGCAGCAGAACGTCGTCGCGCCCGCGAGGAAAACCTCGCCGACCGGTTCGCTGCCGTGTGGTTCGCAGGTGCCAGGCTGATAGGCGAGCACCTCGGCGGCGATACCAGCGAGCGCGACGCCGGACATGAGGGGGTAGCAATCCCCCCCCATCTCGGGCGAGATGTCAACGGCCAAACGCTCCGTCGTGCACGCCACGTCGCTGTACACGTGGACCTTGACGGAGCACATCGCGCCCGTCGGCGGATCACACGAGCAAGCCTCGCACTGCCGCTGATCGTCGACCTGTCCGTAGAGGAGACGTTTGGCCGGCCAGCCTTCGGGGCACGGCTCGTCCCCCTCGTGCATCAAGCACATGGCGAACGGCGCCCCCGAGAGGGGCAGACAAACCCCGTCCTCTCCTTCACACGCCGGCCAGGGCGCACGGGCGCAGGCGCGGGCAAACGGCGCGCCAAACCCTTCGGGGACCAAATGGGCCGTCCCGGGCGGAGGATCACTGCCATGCGGCGTACAGGGCGGCTCCTCGATGGTAGGCGCGGAGATGTGGATCCCTCCGACACACGGCACGCCGCCACACTGGAGACCTACCGGGATGAAGTTCGTCGCGGTACAACCTCCTTCCCAACTCGCAGGCGGGTCGAATGAAGTATTGACACCGCCGCCCGCACATGAGTCGGAGGTCACGGTCCAGGTCGTGGGCACGTGGCATCCTCCTCCTACGGGTGCATCACACGTGCACGTCGGGCACACGGGCCCCCACGCCGGCGCGGGCCTTCCCTCGAAGGCGATCTCGGGCGCGTCTTCCGGACAAAAGGGCACGTCGATCTCTGCACCCGTGGCGAGCAACACGGGCGGCCAGTCGGGAACAGGGACCACGCACGTCCCATCCGTGCACGAGGATTGCGAGCCATCGCCCGCCTCGGTGCCACCATCGACACACTCGGGGAGCGGCGGGGGAGCACCGTCCGGGCAGTCCTCCGGCCAGGGGCACGGGCAACACTTCGGGGGCGTGCCGGGCGCGCAGTCGGAGCCGAGGGCACCATCACTGTACCAGCAACCAGCCCCCAGGAACGATGCGGCGGTTGCCGACGTTACGAGCCATGCAGCGAAGAAGAGGCGGATACGCACGCAGGGATGCTACCTGGCGACTTGTGACGCGTCAAGGCCGGAGACAAACCTCGGAGAGTCCGACACCAGGCCTCTGCGGCTACGGCCGTGTGACCGGACAATCGGATTTGATGGAAGGGTTTGTCGGTGGAGGCAAGGCGTAGTAAGGGTGGGGCGACGACCTCCGTCGGGAAGGACCAGCCTGTGCCTCGACAAGAAAAACGCGATGCTCAAGAGTTTCGTGTCCGAGTAGGTGCCCGCGTCCGTGAGCTGCGCTTGCATCGGGGGATCACGCAGGCGCAGCTCGCCGAGGCGAGCGGCTTGTCCAGGGGGTACCTGTCGAGCATCGAGCGTGCCCGCGTCAACGCGACGATGATACCCGTGTACCGCATTGCGGCAGCGCTCGATGTCGTGCCCATGGTCATGTTTACGGGTGCCAAGGACGACGCGTTGTCGCGCGAGTTCGACAAGTTGAGATATCTTCCGGCACGCGAGGCCACACAAGTGCTGGAGGATTGGGCGAGAAGAATTCAGCGTTCCTTCACTCTTGGGAAATGACTCATGAGTCTCGCCCCCGTCGACCTTGACCGCGAACGGCAAGCACGTTGCAAAGCGCTCGTGGTTGGACTACACGAGCGTGACCATGAGCACTCGTCCAACCCTTCCGAGCGACAAGGTTTCCCCCGAGGTCCACGACATCATCGCCTCTTTCCACCGAGGCATTGTCGACGAGGTCGCAGCCGCTGTCACGCGTGATCCCGTCGTCGTCGTCGGCATGGCGCAAAATCCGGTCGTGAAAAACGCCCGCAAATTGCTCGACCAGGCAGGCGTCAAGTATACGTATCTCGAGTACGGAAGCTACTTTTCCCGTTGGAAGGAACGCCTCGCCATCAAGCTCTGGGCAGGGTTTCCAACCTTCCCGATGGTGTTCATCGATGGCATCCTCGTCGGCGGACACAGTGAACTCAAAAAAATCGAGGCGGCCGGCAAGCTCAAGAAATAGGCACGGCTTGCCACGATCTCACCCCCGGTGAGACGCGTCCCGCGGGGAGCGGGGAAGTCTGCGCGCAATCGGTCCGCGCCTCCCCGCTTCCTGGGCCGCCTTCCGTGCCCCGCACCTTCATGGAAGGAGCGGGCGTTGTGGGGTGAGGGCCGCAAGGTAAGCAGGGGTCGGATGCTCTCATCGGCGGAATCTTCCTCCGTCGACGCCCGCGTGGAGGGCCAGATCGCGGTGGGGGGAATGCGCAGACGCGGTTGTAGAGGTCCAGGAGGACAGGGGGAATCGCGCGGACGCGGTTGGCAAGGGTGAGGACGCGGTTGGCAAGGGTGAGGACGCGGTTGGCAAGGGTGAGGACGCGGTTGTCGAGGGCGAGAGCACCCGATGGGGATCGCTCGGACACCGTTGCCAAGGGCGAAGACGCGGTTGCCGAGGGTGTGGACGCGATCGGGATCCGCGCGGACGCGGTTGCCGAGGGTGTGGACGCGATCGGGATCCGCGCGGACGCGGTTGCCGAGGGTGTGGACGCGATCGGGATCCGCGCGGACGCGGTTGCCGAGGGTGTGGACGCGATCGGGATCCGCGCGGACGCGATGGGGAGGAGGCTCGGGCTCGGTTGCCGAGGGCTCGGGCACGGAGCGGGGAGGGCGGGGACGCTCGAGGAACCCCCTTGCCATGGTGTCATCCATGTCCGTCTCGGTTCCTTCCTCGATTCCTACGGGCCCATCAAATCATACATCGATGCATAGGTGCACTCTGGGTGCACCAGGATCAGCCCGAATGGCTGCGCCAAGCTGCTGCTCGCGTCCTTGAATGCGAGCCACAACTCGTCGTTCCAGCGCATGGACTCGAAGTGTGTGGCCGCAAATCCCCACTGCGGGGCCTTGGAGAACGTTGACGAGCGCCCGTAACCGCCCGACCAACCGCATCCCCAGCATCGCCCCCGGCGCCGGAGCTCGGAGGCTCCGGGCTGGTCCGTTGGATGTGTACGGTCGGTTCGCCGCCCGTCAGCCTTCCGACGTCGCCAGGCCTGGCTTCCAGACGTTCGGCAGCAGCTCATCGAGGCGGTCCTTGGGCCAGCCTGATTGCAGCTTCTCGATGACGTCTGTCAGGTAGGCGAGCGGATTGACGCCGTTCATGTGGCATGAGCCGGTCATCGTGTAGGCAATCGCCAGCCTCTCCGCCCCCTTGTCCGAGCCGGCGAACAGGAAGTTTTTCCTCCCGAGCGCCACCCACCGGAGCCGCCGCTCCACCTCGCCGTTATCGATCTCGAAGCGCCCATCGCTGAAGCAGCGCCGAAAGGCGGCCTCGTGCTTGATGGCATACCGCGTCGCCTTGTACAGGGGCGTCGACGGAATCTGCTGCGTGTGAATCTCGTGGACCCACCGATAGGATCGGCACGCTCCGCGCGCTTCTCTCCGCGAGCCGCTCCTCGGCCGATAGACCGCGCTCCTTGCAGTCTCGCTCGAGCTCGTAGATTCGCCGTATCGACGCAAGGGCGACGGCGCCCCTTGCGTCGCCCAGCTTGGACGCCTCCTCGAACTTTCGCCGGATGTGCATCCCGCACCCGAGGCGACGCTCCGTGGATACCAGCGCCATACCATCGTTTTCACCGTCGCCACCCACCTGTCCCGCGAGGATCTTGTCGTACCCCGCGTAGCCGTCCCCCTGCAGGTAGCCTCGAAACGACTTCAGGAACGCGGCCGGCCCCTCGGCACTCCAATTCGGCGTGTAGTGGAACACGACGTGACTCGCGCCCACATAGGCCCAGACATGCCCCCTCTTGACGCCCTGGGGATGGTCTCGATCGAGCACGCGCAGGCCCGTGTCGTCGCATCGCACGTAGCTCGAATCGAGCACGGCCTTCGCGATACGGCGCCAGATCGACTCGAGCACGTCCACCGCGAACGCCAACCAATCGCCGAGCGTCGAGGGCGACAGCCGGACGCCCATGCGCTCGTACTCCTTGGCTTGCCGATAGAGTGCCTCGCGCGCCTGAATATCAAGCAAAAACGTCGCACCCTGGTTTGCCCGAAGAGCCCCGGGCGAACCTACGGCGGCTACGGAGGACGAACCCTCACGCGTGGTGCCGCGGCTGCGGGAGGAGCCGAAACCGCTTGCGGCGCTGGGCGTCGCTCAGATCGATGCCTTCGAGGAGCAGGCCCAGCTCGGCGGCGTCGACCTCGAGGTGGCGGGCCGCAGGCGACGCAGGCATGGGGAGATGGAAGCGTCCACGTGCGAGCCTCTTGGCGATGATGCAATAGCCGGTGCGGTCCCAGAACAGCACGCGGATCTGATCCCCGCGACGATTCCGGAACACGAAGAGGTGGCCCGAGGTGGGATCCTGGCCGATGATCTGCGCCACGGCAGCCGACAGGCCATCGAAGCTCTTACGCATGGCCGCGGGCGTCGTGGCCACGTAGATACGCAACGCGGGCGGGAGCGTGAACATCAGCGCGACTCCCAATCACGCAGCAAGCCGAGGACGCGCAGTAGCGTTTCCTCGTCGAATCCCGGGCTGACGCGCACTGCGTGTCGCTCGTCGACGACGATCTCCACGCCGCTGCGGGCCAGAGGCGCGGCCTGCTCACGGGGCAACACGGCTTCGACGAGGTGAACGGGCAGGAATGCCGGAACCGACTCGGTGGGCGCGGTCGGCGCGTCCTCGATTGCTTCGCGTTTACGCAGCGACCAGCGCCACCAATGCAGGCTGTGCGCGTCGACCCCTACCTTCGCGCCAAACTCCCCCGCACTCAGGCCGCTGCGCTTCCAGCGCGCGACCAGCCGAGCTCACTGCTTCGCCGTCCTCCGTGCCATCCGTCCTCCAGATGCGTCGAGGGCAGAGTGAACGGCTGGCGCAGGGGCTCCAAGATGTAGTTGGCCGGGCGCTTACCGCCGCTCGACGAGCGCCGACGCGGTCCCTCGCCCCCAGGCGCGAGATCCACGCTGAGATTTGGTCGCCCCGACGTCTCCGGAGTAACCTCCGCCGCATGGCGAATGACCACGCGCGGCGAGGTCGCGGCCCGCACAGTCCCGCAAAACCCCTGCCGCCCCATCCGGCGACCATAGGCGCCCCAGCTCTGGCCCATCCGGGGGTGATGAACCCCGCGCCGGCACCCCGGGCCGTATTCCAACACCGCACGATCCAGCGCCCTCCACCGCATCCGGCGACGGTGCAGCGATCCATGTCGCCGCATCCAGCGACAGTGCAACGGTCCATGTCGCCGCATCCGGCGACGGTGCAGCGGTCCATGCCGCCGCATCCGGCAACGGTCATCCAACGCAGCGTGCGCCTCGCCCCCGCGCCTCTCTGCCCCCACCCAGCCCCAGCCATTGGGCCCGCGCTCGAGCCGCCTCCGCACCCAGCCACCATGGTTCAGCCCAAGCTTGCGCCTCACTCCGCCCTTGTGGTGCAGCGCATGATGAGCCGAGTAGATTCGGGAGAAGAGGAGGAAGAGGAGGAAGAGGAGGAGAAATTGCCCGTCACTCCTGTGCAAAAGTTGGAATGGGTGAAATACGGAGCCAATCAGAGTGAGACATGGCACCGGGTAGGTAAGGAATGGCAATCGAGCAAGAAAAAATCAAAATTACACAAACTGTATTGGGACGATAAGCACGTACGAAGCGAACGTTCATTCTCGCCAGATCGGCCAAAACAGGTCCTGCGCTGGCTTTCGACGCTGCTCTTCGCCAAGTACCGCAAAGGAGAGGAAATACAGAGCTATTACAACACAAAGACCAAGACCGTGGTGGTCTCGTCGAACAACAACAGCGTGAACGCTGCTATTTTTCGAGACATAAAAAATAAAACGGTGCTGAAAATAAACAGTAGCGATCTCAAGACAGAACGCCAGAAGCGGCACGTGGGCAAGCTGCTGAACAAGCTCGAGGAACTCTACGCACCAAAGAAAAAACTCAAAGATGACGAGATGAATGATGTACTCAAGGCGATCAAAGATGACGAGATGAATGATGTACTCAAGGCGATCAAAAAATTCGAATTTGAAATCCCAGACCCGGTGGAAGCGAGTCGAGACGGTCTCCACGCCGAGCGCCGCATCATGGCCCATGTGAAGGGGAAGGACAACCTCGACATGAGGTACCTGGGCGGGGTAAAGCGGCCTTGCGCGGTGTGTACGATCGCCCTCGGACTCCTCGGCACCGCAAGATCCGGGCCCCTTTGGCCTTCCCAATCGGCGCTCCGGGGGTATTCCAGAGACGAGATCATCAAGCACTTCGAGGAAAACGGGAAGGCCCCGGTGACCTACGTCACCCTGGAGAAGACGACGAAGAAACCAACCATGAAGCACGACACGGACAGCGACTCCGACTAGAAGTCATCTCATAAACCGTCCAGCAGCCTCCTGAGGAACAGGACGATGCATCCGAGGTGGACGAAGCCGCGGAAGTTTTCGGTGTGGCGCTCGTACCGAACGACGATGCGGCGGAAGCTCTGGAGCCAAGCGAAGAGGCGCTCTACCTTCCAGCGGCGCTTGTATCGGCGGAGGGGGCGGAGGTCTTGGGTGAGGCGTTTGCGATTCGAGCGATTGGGCGCAATCATCTCGATCCCCCGCGCCTCCGCGAGCCGCACGTCGAGCGCGTCGCTGTCGTAGGCCTTGTCGCCGATGAGGCGCGTGGGGAGCTGGGCGAGGAAGCACCTATCGAGCGTTCGGTCGACGAGCGTGACTTCATGCGGCGAAGCACTTGCGATGCAGACGGCGAGAGGAAGACCAGAGCCGTCTGCAATGGCCATGATCTTGGTCCCCTTGCCGCGCTTCGTCTTCCCGACGCAGGGCCCCCCTTTTTGGCGCTCACGAACGTGCCGTCGATGAACGCCTCACTCAAGTCGAGCTGCCCTCGGTCACGTAAGTCCCCGGCCAACGCGTACAGGATCCGTTCGAGCGTGCCGTCCTTCGACCACTGCTGGAACCGCCGATGGCACGTCTGGTAGGGCGGATATCTCTCGGGCAAGTCGGCCCATCGAGCGCCGGTGCGCATGATCCACAAGATGCCGTTGAGTACCTCGCGCGCATCCTTCCACGGCCTCCCGCGACGATCGGCGCGCACGCGCGGAGCTGGGATAAGAGGCTCGAGGAGCGCCCACTGAGGGTCTGTCAGGTCCACACATGCATATGTCGCCAGCAATCAAAAATGTACCGATGGCTGGACCGAGGATCGTTCGATTGATCCTACCAAGTGGGATATTGGAGCTGACGAACCTACTGGACGGTTTATGAGATGAGTTCTAGTCTGGCAAACTTGGCTTTTCAGCCGTTGCCCGTCTACTGCCCAGCCTCATTCCCGTCCCTTCCCGTCGCCTTCCCCGCCGCCCCCCTCACCCTCGCACCCTGGCTGTTCCGAGCCGTTTATCAGCAACTTGCGAGGGGGCAGCCGAAAACCGGCTCCGTTTTCGTAAACCGTAGGTCTTTGGCGGCTAGCCCTTACCCCCCTCGCCCCCGTCCCTCCCAACAGCTTTCCCACCGCCTCATGCGCCACCCGCGCGCCTCTAAATCTCCAGCCGCCACGGCCGCCCGCTGCACCTCAATCAGCGCCGCCAGCATCACCACCGCGGCCCGGCCTCACCGGCCGCGCAAGCTCCAGCTCCCCCAGCGGCCATCCCAGCAGCGGCGGCTCTCACCGAGCCCGCATCCTCCTCCGAACCGCCCGTCTGCTGCCCACGTGCCACCCACGTGCCAGTCGTCTGCGTCTCCCTGTCTACTCGGCCAATCCCAAAACCAGCCACTTCACTACGAGTAGCCCCACCCGGACTCGAACCGGGACGCCCTTTCGGGCAGAGGATTTTAAATCCTCGGCGTCTACCATTCCGCCATGAGGCCCAATCTACCGTACCTCCGCCCCCGCTCGTCCACCTCGCTCCGCTCGCGCCTCCGCTCCCGCTCGCACCGACCTGCCTGTATACACCTTCTCCCCCGGTCATGACCACCCCCACCTCGGCCCCGCCGCCCCCTCCCCTCGCCCCCCTTCTCGACGCCCGCCTCGAAGCTGCCCACCTCTGCCCGGAGACCGGCCTCCTCTCCCTCGCCTTCTACATCGGCCGCAGGCTCTCCCTCGGCGCTGGCCTCGGCCCGCATGTCACCGGGCTCGGCTTCCTCCCGCGCCTCCCGCGCGCGCGCGCCACCTCCGCCCACCCCCTCGTCGCGGCCATGCGCGCGCACCTCGTTGATCACCGGGTTCGCTCGATCGACCTCCAGGACGGCGCCCTTCACCTCACCTTTGATCCCCCCGACGACACGCTCCCCGGCGCGCGCCTCTCCCTCCGCGTCGGACGACGCGGCCAGGCTTGTGTCTCCTCGCCTTCCGGCGCCGTCGTCGTCTGGCCGCTCGATCCCGAAGGCGCTCCCCCGCGTGATGGCGTCGATCCATCCCGCTGGCTCGACGCCCCCGACACCCTCGAACGCCACGGCCTCGCCATGGTCGAGGCCTCCGATGCGCGCGCGCTCGACCTCCTCCGCGCGGGCCTCCTTCGTGCGGCCAAGGCCAAGCTCAAGGCCCTCGAACGGCGCGCCGAGGCCGTGCGCCAGGATCTCGCGCGCCTTCAGGATGCGCCGCGGCTCCAGAAGATCGGGCGGCTCCTCGTCGCCCAGGGAAACAAGGTCCCCAAGGGCGCGACCAAGGCCACGCTCGACGACTGGGAAGAAGGCGGCACGATCGAGGTCGCCCTCGCGCCGGACAAACCTGCGAAGATCCAGGCCGAGACGTTTTTTCAGAAGGCCCGGCGCCTTCAGCGCGGCGCCGCCGTCATGGAGAAGCGGCTCGCCGAGACCGAGCGCGCGTGGGAGGCCGTCTTCCCGCTCGTCGACGCGATCGCCGAGGCCCCGGCCGATCCCGCCGCCCTCGACGCGATCGCCGAGCAGGCCAAGCGCGCCGGCGTCTCCGCCTCCGAAATCGAGGCCGTGTCCCGCGGCAAGGCCACACGAAAGCAGGACAAGGAGCGCAGGCCGTACCACGCGTTTCAGGATGCGCTCGGACGAACCATCCTCGTCGGCCGCGGCGGCAAGGACAACGACGAGCTCCTCACGCGGCACGCGCGTCCGCACGACCTCTGGCTCCACGCCAAGAACATCCACGGCGCGCATGTCATCGTGCCCCTCGACAAGAGGCAGAATTGTCCCGCCGAGCTGCTCGTCGACGCCGCCACCCTCGCCGCCCATTTCAGCGACGCCCGCGGCGAGAGCGCCTGCGAGGTGAGCTACGTCGAGCGCCGGCATGTCCGAAAGCCCAGGAAAAGCGCGCCCGGCGCTGTCACGTTCGATCGGGAGAAGATCCTCACCGTGCGCGTCGAGCCAGAGCGCCTCGCGCGGCTCCTCGCCTCGAAGCAGGAGGCGTGAGCGGCGCGTTTCGATCCGAAGACAGCGACACGATCTTGCTTGTCGCCGATGCAGGGCGGTAAAGATCGCCTAGCATGCTCGCAATGCGCACGGCCGCCTCGCTCCTCTTCCCCTTTGGCCTCAGCCTCTCCCTCGCCCTCGCCGGATGCGGCGGCGGAGAGACGCCCGACCCGAAAGATCCTTCCTCCGAGGGCACCTCGGGCAAACCTCAGCCCCAGGCCGAACAAGGGCCGGACGCCGCGCTGCTCGGTGAGATCACGCAGTTGAACCAGCTCCTCTCCGCGATCGACAAATCCGACTCGGGTCGCCCCAAGGCGCTCGATCGGCTCGGCGAGCTGCTCGCGGAGCTCTCGAAAAACCATCGCGATCGCGCCCTCGCCGCCGATCCGAACGTCGCCTCCCTGCCCCCGCCGGCCGAGCCGAAGGCGCCCGAAGGCGAGAGCGAGGCCCCCGCGAAGGCCGGCCCTGTGCTCCCCCCGCGCAACGCCGCCGCCGTCAAGCGCCTGAAGCCCGACGCGCAGAAGCTCGTCCAGAAGGCCGACATGTACGCCGCCGAGGCGATCAAGGCGCACAAGAAGCTCATCGCCGATCATCCGGACTACAAGGACATGGACAAGGTCCTCTTCCGGCTCGGCGGGCTCTACGTCGCGTACGGCCAGGGCGCCGCGGCGCGGCCCATCTACTTCGAGCTCATCGAGAAGCACCCGAAGAGCCCCCTCGTCCCCGAGGCGTACTGGAACTTCGCCGAGTTCTTCTTCAACGCCGAGGACCACGAGAACGCCTACAAGCTCTACGCGCGTATCGTCGAGTACACGCCGAGCGAGCGCACGAGCGTCGCGGGCTACCGGCTCGCGATCTCGCTCCACAAGCTGAGCCGCCTCGACGAGTCGTGGAAGGCGCTCGAAGGCGCCGCCAGCGCCGCCCGCATCCACGGGCCCGCCGGCACGGTCGACGAGATCTACCGCGACGCGCCCAAGCTCGCGGCCACCCGCAAGCCGCTCAGCGCGAAAGACGCCGCCGCCTTCTTCGTGCGCCTCGCCGAGAGCAACGAGGACGTCATCAAGCAAGAGCTGAACCGGCTCTCGCAGATCCTCGAAGACGAAGGGCGGCCGCTCGAAGCGACCGAGGTCCTTCACGTGATGATCGACCGCTACAAGGCCGAGAAGTGCGCGATCCAGGCGCGCGCCATCGAGATCGCCACCCGCAGCGGCAACAACGCGATCCGCGCCGACGAGGTGAACCGGAGCCTCCGGCTCGGTTGCAAGCCTTAACCCAAATCCACACTTGCGCGTTCTGCCGCGCCGCGGCGATGATGCGTTCCGGGCGCACGGCGCGGGAGACGAGCAGCGATGGATGGCAAGCGTGACATGGTTGTGGGGGGGCTCTGGTGTGTGGGCGGCATCGTCGTGACGGCCGCCACGTACGCGAGCGCCGCGAACGGGGGCGGGAAATACGTGATGGCGTGGGGCGCGATCATCTTCGGCGGGATCCAGTTCGTCCGAGGGTTGATCCGGTCCGCGAGTCGGAGCTGATCGGGAAGCGAGGCGCGGGGGGCGGGAGGGCCCCCCGGCTTCGACGTCACTTCGGCTGCGATTGCGCGCAGAACCCGCCGATGCACTGGTCCTGGGGCGCGCCGCAGCAATCGGCGCCGGTCGTGCACTTCTCACCGATCTCGGAGCACTTGCCCGCGGGCGGCGGGACGCAGGCGTAGGTGCCGTTGCCGTCGGGCTGGCAGAAGCCCGTGCAGCACTCGAAGCCCTGCGCGCAGGAGTTGCCCTCGCCTTTGCAGGCTTCGAGCGACCAATAGCCGCTCATGTTGATCGTCGAGAGATCCTGGCCGCGGAGCAGGAACGCCGGGTGGCTCGGGTCCTTGCCGGGCGTCGGGTTCACGTCGATCGCGGCGACCCAGAGCTGCTTGCGATTCTCGTAGGTCGGGTTCGTCGCCGAGACCATGCGGTTGCCGTAATCGCGCGGGCTGACGAAGACCACCCACATGTAGCCGCCGACCGCGATGGGGTTCACCGTCGGCTGGTAATTGATGCGGCGGTTCTTTTCGTCGAGGTAGCCGACGCCGTTCGCCGCGTCGAGCGGGAGTTCGCCGACGGCCTTGGCCACGTCCGCCATGTAGAGGTCGTTCAGGCCGACCTGGTTCGCGCCGTACTTCGCGCGGCTGTAATCGCCCTTCTGGTAGAGGAGCCATTGCGAGTCGGGCGAGAAGCTCGGGAACGCGATCGCGAGGTTGCCGGCGGCGACGATCTGGCGGCGGTTCGCGAGCGCATTGGTACCAGCGTCGAAATCGAAGACGTCGAGGTCGCCGCGCCAGAACTCGACGGGGTAGCTGCCCGTGACGTTGCTGGAGAAGGCGAGGAGCTTGCCGTCGGGGGAGAAGGCCGGGTCCGCGGTCTTGTCGGCGATCGCGTCGAGCTCGCTCGGGATCGCCGCGCCCGTGGTCGCGTCCTTCATGCGCATGCGGAGGTCGACGTCATTTTGCACGGCGACCTTGCCGTCCGGCGTGAGCGCGACGAAGAGCGTCTGCGAGTTGTACGACGAGACCTGGATGACCTGCGGATCCGGCAGCGTGAGGTCGATCGTGCCCCAGGGGCTCGGCGCCTGGCCCTTGCGCTCGAAGACGGCGGCGAGGCGGCTGCCGTCCTTGCTGACCACGTGGCAGGCGACGCAACGCTTGTTGTTCACGCCCTGCGACCAGGGAGGCTGGTACTGATCGTAATCGGGCGGCGGCGGCGCGCCGAGCTGATCGTACGAGCCCGAATCAAAGACGACCGACGGGTTCGCCGACCCGGGCGAGATCTTCATGAGCTGGCCCGTGTTGACAGCCCAGTAATAGATGGACCCGCGCAGGCTGCCCTGCGCGATCGACCACGTCTGGCTCGCCGGCGCGTACGCCTTGCCGCCCGAGAGACGCGAGACGGAGACCTCGACGGGCTCGCCCGCGTTCGAGGCCGCTAGCTTGCCCCAGAAATCCTCCGCCATGAGGAAGGCGGACGGCGGATCGGCCTTCACGTAAAACTTCGCGTCGACGTACGATTGCTTCAGGTGAACGAGCCACGCGTCGCCCGGCGCGCCGCCATTCCACATGATCTCGGGCGCGAGGATGCCCCGCGCGAACACGGTCTTGTCGTAGGGATACACGATGGCGCCCGAGGGGCCCGGATCCGGCGCGTCGAACGCCGCTTGCTCCTCGGCCGTGAGCCCGCCCGGGTTCTCCACGAATGCAAGCTCGACCGTGACGTCCGCCGATGCCGTGAGCCCATTCGAGCTCGCCGTCACCTTGCCCTTGCCGCCCACCGTGCCCGTCGGCGAGAGCTTGCCCGTGCCGAGGCCCACGAGCGCCACGTCCGGCCGATCGAAGGTCCAATCCGCCGAGACGACGGCGGTCGTCTGGTCCTGGAACGTGGCAATGGCCTGGAAGTCGACGGGCGTGGCGACACCATTCTGCACGACGATCAGCGCCGTTTTCGGGTCCACGGTGAGCGAGACGACCGGGCCATGATCGACGAAGAGCCCGTCTTCGCCCGCGTCGGGCGCGCCGCCGCCCGCGCCCCCGGGCCCCGCAGCGCCCGTGCCGCCGCCGCCCGCGCCCGACGAATTCTCTCCGCCTCCCCCGCACGCATACGCGGTGATCGCCGCGAACATCACGAGCCAAGCCCATCCAAGCGAGCGACGTCTCATCTCCCTCGACCTCCGTCCTCGACGCTATCACGCGCCGAGCACGGCCGGGCGGCTCGTCTCGCCGGACGACGCAGAGGCCGAGCGCAAGGCCGCCGAGGAGCGCCGCGCGCGAAGAGAGATGTGGGCCTCCCCCACATCCCTCGACACGCGCGCCGAATGGACGGAGACGACGACGCGTTCGCCGAAATGGCGCGCGCGCTCGGACGAGCGCTCCCGGCCGGGCTCCGTCAATCGGAGTCGCGCGCCACGACCAGCCGATCGTGCTGGATACGTCCGTTCCGTTTGTGCGCCAAATGCTGCGTGATCACCTTGTCGCCGGCCGCATAGGTGCGCACCTCGGTGAAGGCGACGGCCTCGTCCGTCTCCATCTCGTCGATGATGTCCGTGCTCTTCACCTCGCGATGCCACCCGCCGACCGGGTCCCGCAGGAACTCGTCGCGGAGCTGCTTCAAGATGGCCTCGCGGCCCTGCACCACGATGGGGTGCGCGGGCGGGTTCAGGCTCGAGACCTCCTCGAGGATCGCGTCCTCGGCATAAAGGTCCGCGAGCGCCTCCACATCCCGCATCTCCAGGGCGTGGCGAATCTGCCCCATGAGGGGCTGCTCATTGGCCTCTCGGCGACGGATCGAGCTCTCCATGAATGGCTCCCTGGTGCGTGCCCTCGGGGTTGTCGATGGGGATATGGGGGCGGTAGCTCGGCTTGCCGGGCGAGAGCCCCCATCCCTTGCGCGCCGCGCGCCCGACGACGGAAACATCACTTTGCTCGCCCCGGCTGGACGCGTCATAAGAAGCGACCATGGTGCAATCGCCCTCCACGGTCGTGCTCGGTGACGTTCACCTGACCCGCTCGGTGCCACGGGCCGTGTCCGAGGATCTCGCCCGCCTGGTCGACGCATACCCGGGCGCGCGAATCGTGTGCGCAGGCGACCTCTTCGATCTCTCGGCCGATTTGCCCCGCTTGCCGCTGCCGCGCGCCGTCGAGGCGGTGTTCGAGGCGCATCCGGCTGCCAAAGCCGCGTTCGGCCGCCACCTCGCACGAGGAGGCGAGCTCTGGCTTGTGAGCGGCAACCACGACGCAGCCCTCGCGCTGGCCGATTTCCGGGATGCCCTCGTGACGGCGCTCGATCCGCCGGCCGAGGCGCGCGCGCGGCTGCGCACGACCCCTTGGTTCTTTCGCGAGGGCGACCTCCACATCGAGCACGGCCACCTCTACGACCCCGACAACGCCCCGGCTCATCCGCTCGTCGCGGGCGAAGCGAGCCTCGGCGTCCATTTCGTCGAGCAATTCATCGCGCCGACGGGCGCCTATCGCTACCTCAACATGAACGACGAGACGCCCCTCCGGCTCTTCCTCTCCGCGTTCTCGTTCTACGGCCCGCGCGCGCCCTACGTGATCTATCGTTATTTCCACGCCGCAATCCACGCCATGCTGCGCAGCGGGCGGACGTATCAACGGCGCGCGGAGGGCGAAGCGCCGCTCGGCGCGGAGGAGGCCGCTCGTTTCATCGCAGAGCTCGGCATTCCGCCCGAGCTCGTGGGCACGATGTTGCCGCTCGGCGCGCGGCCGACGATGTCGAGCTTGAGCCGGACGTTTTCGCGTCTCTACTTCGATCGGGTGCTGTCCACGCTGGCGATGAGCGCAGGGCTCTCGGCGGCGGCGCTCGGCCAAAAGCGGGCAGGCGGGGCGGCGTTTTCCATCGGGGCGCTGGCGATGACGCTGAGCTGGGCGCGCGGGCACAACCGTTATGCCGGCTCGGTGGCCGAGCAGCTCGCCGACGGCGCCACGCGGATCGCGGACGCGACGGGCGCGCGGCTCGTGGTGTTTGGTCACACGCACCGCGAGGCGCTCACGGAGCGATATGCGAATACGGCGAGCTTCGCGTTTCCGCGCAATGCGCCGGGTCGGCCGTACCTGGAGATCGAGCAGACGTACGGGATGCCGCGGGCGGTACGGCGGTATCTGCCGATGGAGTTGAAGGAAGCACGCGCCTAGCAGCCTGTGGAATTATCGTCGCGAGCGCCCCGAAGCTAGGGCGACGGAGCGAGGAATCCTCAAGGATTTCGAGCGATGTCGGCCGACGATTCGGGGCGCGCAGCAGATAAGTCCACAGGCTGCTAGGCAGCTACTTCGCCGGACCGGCGTGCGCTTGGATCACGGCCTCCACGAGGTCCACCACGATCCGCGTGTCCTCCGCGCGGAGTGCCTCGTCGTCGCCCGCGCAGGCGGCTTCGACGCGCGCTCGGAGGTCCGCCCGCAGCACGAGTCGCGCTCCGCCGCAAGCGCGACAGACGAGCCCGCCGGCGAGCGCATCCAGACATGCGGGCGCCTCTGCCGGGCACACGCGGCTGCAGCGCACGCATCGATCGAGCACCAGCCCGAAGCCCATATCCGAGAGCAGGCGCAACCCTGACGTCGCGAGCTCAGCCTCGGGCGAGCGCGTGGCCGCGGGCGTATCGAGCGCGTCAAGCAGCTCGTTGACCGTGGCGAAGAGCCCCGGCTCGCGTGTGCCGGGCGGCGCGACCGAGCGGACCCAGCGCAGCGCTCTGCCTGCGGCTTCCAGACGATCGAGCGCTGCGACGACGTGCATGCGCGGGTGCGCGATGGAGGCCTCGCCGAGCACGGCCAGGTCTTTTTGTTCGCGCTCTTCGAGCGTCACGCGGAGCAGGTGCATCGGCTCCAGCGCGACGAGACGCTTGTTCGATCGACGCGCTGAGCGCGCGACGGCCGAAAGGATGCCCCGCGCCTCGGTGAAAAGCGTGACGATGAGATCCGCCTCGCCCACGGGGACCCGCCGGACGAGCAGCGCTTCGGTGCGCAGGATCTTTTTGAGGAGGGCGCTGCGGCCCCGGCGACGCCCGCTTGGCTCGGTCACACCGCCAAGCATAACGCGTTCGGCGCTCACCCCCAGGGGGGTTTGGGGGGCGTCTCGGCGCCCCCCATCGTAACTAGACCAGGGGGGTTTGGGGGGCGTCTCGGCGCCCCCCATCGTGACTAGACCAGGGGGGTTTGGGGGGCGTCTCGGCGCCCCCCATCGTGACTAGACCAGGGGGGTTTGGGGGGCGTCTCGGCGCCCCCCATCGTAACTCGACAGTTCAGGGGGCATATCATGCCCGCGCGGCCGCATGACGATGCTCAGGGCCAGCGTGAACAGGATCAGCAGAAGCACGAAGGCCATCGCCACGCCGAAGCGTTTGCCCTGCGAACCTCCGGCCGGGGAGGCAATGGGAAGTGGCGTGACCACGGCGACGCGGCGGCTCGCGGTATACCGGGCGAGCACCTCTTCCACGGGGAGGGAGACGGCCCGCGCGTAGGCGCGCAGGAACCCCCGGACGAACACTTCACCTGGCAAATCATCGAAATGATCCGCCTCGATTCGCTCGATCGAGGGGACGGGAATGCGGGTGGCGCGGGAGACTTCCTCCACGCTCATTGCCCTCGTCTCACGGGCATGTCTCAGGTAGCGGCCGATCGACTCCATCCCTACTTCACCCGTTCATTCAATCGATTCGA
Source organism: Polyangium fumosum (assembly GCF_005144585.1). Classification (GTDB taxonomy): domain Bacteria; phylum Myxococcota_A; class Polyangia; order Polyangiales; family Polyangiaceae; genus Polyangium; species Polyangium fumosum. Next base: position 66,648 of record NZ_SSMQ01000003.1, read on the forward strand.
TTGACTCCCTTTTGCACGTTTCAAACAAGCCGCGCAAAGACTCATTGCAACGATCCGAGTTCTGCAGCGCAACGCTTGCCGGCCACTGTCGCCGGGGCCACATCGCGGCATCGTTCGAGATCTTCCCGGGCGAGATCCTGCTGCCCGAGCTTTCCCGCCACGCGAGCGCGGGCGGCGAACCCCTCTTGGAGATTCCGACACTGAGGTTTATCCGTCTCGAGCGCTTTCGTAAAGGCCTCTCGCGCAAGCGCAAGCTCGCCTTTTTTCTCGTACGCCAACCCGAGCCGGTAGTTCCCTACACAAAACAGCGGCTGCGCCGCGAGAGACCGCCGAAGCGCGTCGATCGCCTCGTCGAGGCTCCCACGCGAAAGATATGCCCAGCCAAGATTTCCCCACGCTTGCTCGGGGGAAGCATAAAGAATGTCCTCGGCCAGCGGCTTGAGGACGGACACAGCTTCGTCGTACTTTTTCCGATGCACGAGAATGACGCCGAGCGCGTTCTTCGCGTCGCGCATCTCGGGCGCAGACTCGAGCGCGGCGCGCGCGTGGCGCTCCGCCTCCTCGAAACGGCAGTCCGTCGAGGTCTCGTCCGACGCGCAGAATGCCAAAAGAATGACGGTCGAAAGGTAGTGCGCGTCGGGGTTCGTCTCGTCGATCCGGAGCGAGGCCTGCGCATGGCCGAGCGCCTCGCGCAGCCGCCCCCCCTCGAACGCCTCCCGCCCGAGGTCGTACTCGGCGCGCGCCTTCGCGTCGACGCCGTCCGCGCGCTCCTGCGCGCCGCTGCACGCCGGCGCGAACGTGAGCAACACAGGGAACAAGACCGAGCAAGCGAGCGCCGCAGGGCCGCGCACCTTGCGCGACCAGACGCCCGTTTTCTTGCCCGTTTGCCCCTGGATCATGCGTCCTTAACTGTTCGGGATCCCCTTGTTCCGTCGGAGAAGGGTTCTCCCGATCCGCCCCCGGGCTCGCCCGAGGCCCAAATCCGGGCCAGGCGCCCGGGAAAACTTGGGTAACCCAGGCTGGAAGAAGCGTCAACCCGCAAAAGACGCCCTCCCCCACGCACCGAGACAAAGAAACACACGCACCCCTGGAAAGGGTGGCGTGACGGACACAAGGCGTGTTATGCGGGGAAATTTCGCGTTGCTTTGAGGCGAAACATTCGGCCCCGAGAAGGCCGAGATCAGGTCACGCCTCGCTCGCGACTTCGTCCTTCTGACCGAGCAGGCCGTAGAGCTTGCGCAGGCCCTCGATGTCCGGGACCTCGAGCCGCTCGTCGGCGACGCGGATGTACTGGCCCTCCCGGAGCTTCTGCACGCTGCGCTTGACGGTGTCGACGTCGAGGCCCACGCGCGTCGCGAGCTCCATCGGCGAGACCGAGAAGAGCGCGTTGTTGCCCCCCGGCTCGCGCGTCTGCTGCGCGAGCTTGAGGAGCGCGCTCACGATCTTCGACTGCACGTCCGTGAGCATGATGAGCTCGATCTGATCCTCGGCGTCCCGCAGCCTTCGCACGAGCTGCTTGACCATGCGCGAGGCGATGCCCGCATTGTGCTCGAGCAAGTTCTGCAACGTCGCCTGGTCGATCGCGAGCGCGAGGCCGGACGAGAGCGCGACCGCGGTGGAGGAGCGCTCGGCGCCGGGCAAGAGGGCCGACTCGCCGAAGAGGTCGCCAGGCTTGAGCACCATCAAGCTGCGCTCGGCGCCGCGCACCTTCTTGATGAGGCGCACGCGGCCCTCCTCGAGCAGATACGCCTCCGTGCCGGGCTCGCCCTCCCGGTAGATCACCTCGCCGGGCTGGAAGCTCTTGCCGAAGCGCGCGATGAGCACACGCGCCGCCTCGGCGGCCTCGGGATCGTCGTCGAGTAGGTCCATCCGGTCGCGAGTCTACCTAGCTGGGCCCGCCCGATGCCATCGGCTTCGCGTCGGGCGGACGAACGTAAAGCGGCTCGACGTGCTCGGCGTCGAAGTCGCCGCCGGCACCGAGCCGCGCGAGCGCGACGCGCCCCACGGCCGCAGCGTCGGGCAGGTCGGTCCCGGGGGATCGGAGGACGAAGGCCTCTAGCGCCGGGTCCTCGGCCGCGACCTCCCCGACGACACGGAGGAGCCCGCCCGGCGGAAGGAAAGAACCCGGGCCGGCGAGCACGAGCGCGGCCACGTCGGCGCGGGGCACGTGGCGCGGGGCCCAGCAGACGGCGCCGCTCGCGTCGAACGCGGCGAGGAAGAGCTCCTGCTTCTTCGCGTCGAGGGCGGCGACGACGATGTCGTGGGGCCCAGCGCGTCCGCTCGCGAAGGCGTCCGCGGCCATGGCTTCGAGCGAGCCGACGCCGGCGAGCGGCGCGCCCTGGCCGATGGCCATGCCCTTCGCCGCGGCGACGCCGACCCGGACGCCCGTGAACGAGCCGGGCCCGATGTCGCAGGCAAAGGCCTCGATCGACGCCGCGGAGACGCCGGCCGCGGCGAGGGCCTCGGCGGCGGCGAGGAAGACGCGCTCGGCGTGGCCTGCGAGGTCCGTGTAGACGGACGCGCCGAGGAGCTTGCCTCCGTCGAAGACGGCCGCGCTGCCGCGAGGCGTGGAGGTGGAGATGGCGAGGAGCCTCATGTAACCTGAAGGGGACTGGGAACGTGGGCGCGCGGGCGTTGTCCTGCCTGACGGACACTACGAGCGCGAAGGCGCGAGGACAACCGGGATGGCACGCGACGGATCCAGCACGACGTGGGTGATGCAGGGAGCGGTCATCGTGTCGATCCTGGCGCACGCGTCGCTGATCGCCGCCGCCGGGCTGCGGAAGGAGCACGCGCCCGAGGAGTTCGCTCCCCCGGCGGATACGTGGGCCGGGACGACGGCCGCGCCGATTGGCGGTGAGCTGCACGAGGTGGACGTGACGGGCAGCGAGATCGGAGGCGCGCCCGCCGAACCGCCGGCGCCGGCGCCCGCCCCTGCCCCCGCCGCCCCAAACGAGCCGCCCGCGGCCGCCCCGAACGAGCCCGCAGAGCCGCCGCCGCCTCCGCCCAAGGTCGACCCGCCCAAGCCGAAGGCCGATCCGCCCAAGCCGAAGGCCGATCCGCCCAAGCCCAAGGAGCCCAAGGAGCCCAAGGAGCCCAAAAAGGATCCGGACGAGCCAGTCCCCCCCTCCCACGAGCCAGTCCCCCCCTCCCACGAGCCAGTCCCCCCCTCCGAGGAACGATCCCCCAGCTCCGGCGAACGATCCCCCAGCTCCGGCGAACGATCCCCCGTATCCAAAAATACACCCCCCCGCACCAAAACGACGCCCCCCGTATCCAAAGACACATCCCCCAGCTCCGGGGAACAAAATCCCCCGGGGGGATCGTCTCCGGGAGGCGGGGGCTCGTTCGGCGCAGAGGGGGCGTCCTCGGTCCGCGACCTGGGGCGGGCGTTCACGCGCGCCCTGCCGATGGCCAGCGGCTCGGACGCGGCATGGGGGAAGCTAGCGATCGGCAGCGGCGGGTCGATCGAGGTGGCCATGATCATCAGCGAGGAGGGCAAGATCACCGGCGTCGAGCCCCTCGCGCCGAACCCGCCCGCGCACCTGCTCAAGGCCGCCAAGAACACCATGGCCCTCCTCCGCGGCGGGACCTTCGCGCTGCAAGGCGGCTCGGTCACCGCGGGCAAGCAGATCCTCCGGCTCTCGGTCGAGCTCAGCGACACGGACGCGCCGGAGGATCCGAGCGGCGCCGGCGCGTTTGGCCTGGCGCATCGCTGGGAAGGCAAACGCGGCGTGGCCTCCTTCACGCAGACGAGCGGGCGTCACGTCGAGATCACCGTCGAGTTCCTGCGGGTCGAGCTCACGCGGGGCTAGAGACCCGCTGCCACGTCGCTTGCGACCCAAGGGGACGGCTTTACGTGCCGTCCATGACGTCCTCCGCGCTGGCCTTCACGCTGGGCCTGGCCCTGACCCACGGGGTCCCGGCTTGCAGCAACCGCGCCGATGCGACCACGAACGACCGCGCCTTCACGCCCACGGCGGCGGCGGCGTTGCCCCCGGCACCGCCGGGAGAGGCGGGGGTCGCGCTCGACATCTCGACCCTCGTCGAGCACGTGCGACCGACGGTGGTGAGCATCGCGGCCACACGCGGGGCCGAGGAGCGTGGGGACCCGCAGCGCGTGCGCGCGGGCGGGACGTCACGCTCGATCGAGCGGGCGGTGGGATCGGGCTTCATCGTGAGCCCCGACGGGCTCGTCGTGACGAACGCCCACGTGGTGCACGGCGCCGAGCGCGTGCGCGTGCAGCTCTCCGACGGACGCGAGCTCGAAGCGTCGGTGCTCGGCGAGGACGAGAAGCTCGACGTGGCGCTGCTTGCGCTGCGCGGCGCGTCGGGCCTCGCGGTCGCGCAGTTCGGGACGAGCGAGGCGCTCCGCGTGGGCGACTACCTCGTGGCCATCGGGAGCCCGTTCGGCCTGCGGCACACGGTGACCTTGGGCATCGTGAGCGCGAAGGAGCGCGTGCTCGGGCTCGGGCCCTTCGATCACCTCATCCAGACCGACGCGAGCATCAACCCCGGTTCGAGCGGTGGCCCGGTCTTCGACGGGCGCGGCCGCGTCGTCGGCGTGAGCACGGTCATCCACGCGCGCGGGCAGGGCATCGGCTTCGCGATCCCGATCGACGACGTGCGCGCCGTGATCCCGGAGCTGCGCGACGCGGGGCACGTCTCGCGCGGCGTGCTCGGGGTCGCGTTCCAGGCGATCTCGCACGACCTCGCGCGCGCGCTCGCGCTGCCAGGGCCGACGGGCGCGCTCGTGACGGACGTCGAGGCGGGCGGGCCGGCGTCGAAGGTGGGCATCGAGCCGGGCGACGTGATCCTGTCGGCCGACGACGAGCCGATCGATCAGGCGGCGGAGCTCGCGCGGCTGCTCGGGCACCGCAAGCCCGGCGAGTCGATGCGGCTCTTGATCCGGCACGGCAAGGAGGAGCAGGTCAAGCGCGTGGTGCTGGCGAGACCGGAGGCCGAGGAAAAACCGGCGCAGAAGCCGGAGGACGTCGGCCCGCGCAAGACCCTCGGCGTGTCGGTGAGCGACGCGCTCGGCGGCGGGGCGCGCATCGACGGGCTCGATCCGCGCGGCGCGGCCGCGGGCGAGCTCGAAGTGGGCGACGTCGTGGTGGAGGTCAACGGCCAGCCGATCGAGGACGGCGCGGACTTCCTGCGCCTGGTGGACAAGGCGAAACGACCGGGGACGCTGCTCGTGCGGTTGCGCCGCGACGGCGAGGCGCTCTACGCGGCGGTGCGGGTGGAGTGAGGTTCAGTCGGCGGGTTCGAGGCGGCGGCGAATCGTGCGGAGCAACGCGTCGACGGCGGGCTTGTACGCGAAGGTCGGCTGCACGGGCGAGCTCACCTTCTCGGCGCAGATCGAGGCGACGACGGCTTGCGTACCGAGCTCCTTCATGACGGCGAGCGGGCGCGTGGCGGGCACGGCGCGGGCGAAGCGTTGCGTCGCGCCGTAGCTCCCGTCGGGGGCCTGGCAGACGGGGTTCGTCGTGACGTCCGTGCCCGCGCACTCGCAGTCGGCCTGGCCCGTGCACTCCTTGGGCACGCGCAGCGGGAAGATGCACGCGTACTGGAGGTCGTCGCGGGCGGTGGTCGTGCGCTCGTGGCCGTTGATGGGGTTTTCGAGCGCGCTCGCCGAGGGCGGCGCGAGCGGGATGCCCGTGCGCGGGTGGATGCCTTCGCGCGGCTCGATCGAGGCGCGCATCAGCGGATCGGCGGGCGGCTCGCCGGTCTCGGGATCGCCGAGCAGGAGCGACCAGTCGAGCTCCGTCGCCGGCAAGAGGCCCGTCGCGAGCGCCTTGGGATCCACCGCGACGTCCTGCCAAGGCACGCCGAGGATGCCGGCGAAGAAGACGAGCTCCCGCGGGCGGTCGCCGACGAAGAGCGGGTTCTTCACGAGTTCGCCGGCGCGGTTGGAGACGACGTCGCGCGCGAAGCCGTCGACATACCGCGAGGTCGGGTAGAGGAAGTCGATGCCGAAGCGACGCTTCTGTTCGAAGCAGCGGAGGTTGAGAGGATCCTCGATCGCCGTGAAAGGCGCGCTGCATGCGGGATCGAGTTCCGTGTCGAGGCAACCGGGCGGCGTGGGCTGCGCGCACGAGACGCAGCAGGGATCGTCCGGCGTCGCGGCGCACACGCTGCGGCCGCGTGGCATGCGGAACGGCTTGCCGTTGAGGTCCGTGCCCTGGTTGACGGCGAAGTACTGGCCGCCGTCGCGCGTCGAGCAGTCGTCCTCGTCCGTGAGGAGCAGGACCGCGACGAGCGAGTCGGGGCGGAGGAAGTCCGCGCGTTGCTGGAGGAGGACGTCGTCGATGCCGCTCGGAACGGCCTTGTTGTCGACGAGCGAGATGTCGAGGTACGGATCGGGGTCGACGAGGAAGCGGTAGATGCTCTCGAGCTGCGCCTCGAAGCCGCAGCCCTTCGTGCGCACGCCGCCCACGATCTCGGCGAGCTTCGCGCCGAGCGCGCCGAGATCCGCGTCGCCCGGGGGGTTCGACGCCTGGCCCGGATCCCACGCGAGGAAGCCCTTGTTCTCCCAGGTGGGCACGGCGCCGCCGCTCGCCGCGCGGGTGAGCAGCCGCGCGCGATCGTTGGCGCTCGGATCGAACGTGCTGCTCGCCGGGCTGCAGATGTCCGCGCCGTGACCGCCGATGCTCGTGGAGATCACGCCGATGTGGATGTCCCTGACAGGCGCGAAGTCCCGCACACCAACAGGGCAAGGCGCCTCGGGGCTCGCCGTCTCGGAGACGATGGTGCCGAAGCCGTTCACGCAAGCGGGGCGCGTGAGCCTGTCGAGCAGGTAAGGCAACGTCTCGACGAGCAGGCCTTGCGCGGCGTCGAGGTTCCGCGAGTTGTCCACGACGAGCAGAAGATCGAGCTTGTCTGCGCGAGCCGCCGCGGGGGGCGGACCCGTGTCGATCGGCGGGACGGAAACATCGTCTTCGCCTTCGAGGGTGGTCTCGAGGTCTGCACGACCCGCACATCCGAAAGGCAGCGCCGCGGCGAGCACGAATGCCGCGGCTCGGTTCCACGAGCGCATGATGCCCCCGAGGCTACATGGTCGCCCGGGAGGCTGCTACGTTAGCGCCATCATGGGAGCATCCTCCCGACCAACTTGCCCGCAGTGCGGCCGCGAGGCCGTGCTCGGGCCCGAAAACCCCGCGCGGCCCTTCTGCTCGGCCCGGTGCAAGGTGCTCGACCTGGAGCGCTGGCTCACGGGTGCCTACCGTGTCCCCGGCCCACCGGTCGACACGAGCATGCTGGAGGGCGAGGGGACGCGCAGGGAGGACGATCCCGACGAACCGAAGGGAGACGAAGAAACGTGACGACGAAACGCACGACCCGGCTTGCCGGGATCACGCTCGCCTCCGCGGTCTTGCTCGTATCCTTGGCCTACGTACGGACCGCAGACGCACAGGACATGTCGGCCGGAGGGCTCTCGCCGCCGCCCCCGATGGCGCCCTCGGCGAGCCAGGCGCCGGCCGCCTCGGAGACGTCGCAAGACCTCGACGACGCGAAGAAGAGCGACTCGGGCCGCGGCCTCGAGTGGGTGTACCTGGAGGCCGAAGGCGGCTTCCAGCACGTGGGTCTCCGGACCTTCAACATCGACGAGCAGAGCTTCAGCGCGGGGTTCATCGAGACACAGGCGAACGGCCCGGTGATCGGCGCGGGGCTCGGCTTGCGGCTCGTGTTCATCACGATCGGCGCGCGCGGCCGCGTGGGCTTCTTCAACACGTGGGACCTCTTCAGCGTCGGCGGCGAGATCGGCCTGCACCTGCCGCTCGGCAACCTGGAGCCGCACTTCGAGCTCGGCGGCGGCTACACGGCGCTCGGCAGCTTCAAGAGCGCGCTCCAGAGCGGCGCGGCGGCGACGGCCCTGGAGAACACGCAGGTCCACGGGTTTTACGTGCGCGGCCAGGCCGGGCTCGACTACTACATCACGCCCATGTTCACGCTCGGCGTGAGCGCGAGCGCCGAGGTCCTCGGCCTCACGCGCCCGGGGCTCGATCCCTCGAAGGTCACGGAGATCCAGGGCGATCCGAACCTCACGACCCTCGAACGAGCACGCGCGGAAGTGCTCAAGGTCGAAGGGTCGAGCTACGGTGCCGCGGTCACCGGCTCCGCCGTGCTGGGGCTCCACTTCTAGAACGTTGCTCGCCCTCCAGATCCTCCTCGGCCTGCTCGCGCTCGCAGCGCCCGTCGCGCTGTACGTGGGGTTCGCCTCGCGCGACACGCTCCGCCCCTCGAGCCCGCGCTCGGTCGTGGCGACGTTCGCGCTCGGCATGCTCGCGTGCGTCCCGGCGGAGCTCTGCGAGCGCGCGCTCACGGGCGTGCTCGGGCCGCGCAAGCTCGGCGTGGGGATCGATCTCGCGGCGCTCGTGTACGCTTACCTCGTGGCCGCGCCGCTCGAAGAGGCGCTCAAGGTCGCGGCCGCGACGCCCGCGTTCCGCCTGCGCGTGGGGCAACATCGGCCGATCGACGCGATCTCGTACGCGGCGGCCGCGGCGCTCGGGTTCATGACGCTGAAGAGCGCGTTGTTCCTGATCGGCCTTCCGTTCTCGCTCATCGCGCCGGCACGCACGGCGCTGACGACGCTCGCGGCGACGTGCCTCGCGACGTGGTGGGGCTTCGCGCTCGGCCGTGATGGACAGGGCCGCATGGGCGGCGGCTGGTTCAACGCGGCCTGGGCCCTCGCCGCGGCCGGCAACGCGATCGCGCACCACGTCGCGTTTGCCCGGGGGCCGGCGTCGTTGCTCGCGACGATCCCGATCCTCGTGGTCGCCGGCGTCCTCGCCTGGATCGGCGTCCGCGACGTGCTCCAGCGGAGCGCGGAGGCGGTGAAGGTCGAGCCACGCGAGCGCGAGCATGAGCCGAAGAAGCCGCGCCTCTTGCCGCTCGCGCCGCCTTCGCTCCGGGCGATGCGCGAGGCGCTCCGGCGCTCGGAGCGGCCCCTCTCGTTTTTCTGGATCGGCCTCGGCATGCTCGTGACGACGGGCATGATCACGGCGATGCTCGTGGGCGCGGTGCTGCTCGGGCGAAGGCTCGGCTTCGAGTTCGCGTCGATCGATCGCGACGCGTCGAACGCCGTCGCGCCGCTCCTCCTCCTGGCGAGCGCGGCGCTGCTCTCGTTCCTGTTCGCGGGGTGGATCGTGGCGCGCGCGTCGGCGGCGCGGAGCGTGCTCGAACCGGCGATCAGCGCGCTCCTGGCGATCGTCGGGACGATCGTGCTGCTCGGGCTCGCGGCGCCGGTGGCGGTGGTGATCGCGCTCGCGTGCGCGCCGCTCGCGTTCGCGCTGGCTTGTCTCGGGGCTTGGCTCGGGCTGTCGGACGCGTAGGTCTACGCGGAGGCCGTCTCGTTCTCGTGGCCGAGTTCGGTTTGAAGCTCCTTCAAGAGCTCCTGCGCGCGGGCCGAGATCTGCTTCGGCACCTGCACCTGCACGACGACCTGGAGCGAGCCGCGGCCCCGGCCGTCGACGCGCGGCATGCCCTTGCCGCGCACGGTGATCACCTCGCCGGGCTGCGTGCCGGCGGGGATGTCGATGCTGACCTTGCTCTCGTCGGGCAGTTCGATCTCGGACGTGCCGCCGAGCGTCGCGCTGGCGAAGGACACGAGCGCGCGCGTGACGAGGTCGGCGCCATCGCGCTCGAAGCGCTCGTCTTGCTGGAGGTCGACGTCGACGTAGAGGTCGCCGGGCGGGCCACCGAGCGCGCCGGGCATGCCTTGTCCGGGCACGCGGAGGCGCTGGCCGGCGTCGATGCCGGCCGGGAAGTTCACGACGACCTTGCGCGACTTCTCGACCGCGCCGGCGCCGTTGCACGAAGGACACGGCGTCTTCACGACCGTGCCTTCGCCGCGGCACTCGGGGCACGTCTGCGTGAACATGACGAACCCGCGCGCCGTCGACACCTGCCCGGCGCCTTCACACACGCCGCACGTCTTGCGCTTCGTGCCGGGCTTGGCGCCGCTGCCCTGGCACTCCTCGCAGGCGACGGGCGTCCGCAGCACGACCTCGCGCTTCGTGCCCGTCATCGCCTCGCGCAGCGTGAGGCGTTGCTCGACGCGGAGGTCTTGCCCGCGCGCCGGGCCGCGCGAACGACGTTGCCCGCCGCCGGCGAACCCACCGCCGCCGAACCCGCCGAACAGCTCCGAGAAGATGTCCTGGAAGTGCGTGAAGATGTCCTGGCCGCCCATGTCGGGCATGCCCTCGACACCGGCGTGACCGTAGCGGTCATACCGCGCGCGCTTCTGATCGTCGGACAAGACCTGATAGGCCTCGGTGGCTTCCTTGAAGCGCGCCTCGGCCTCCTTGTCGCCCGGGTTCCGGTCGGGGTGGTTCTTGAGGGCAGCGGCCCTGTACGCTTTGCGGAGCTCGTCGGTCGAAGCTTCCTTCGACAGCCCGAGAACCTCGTAATAATCCCGTTTTTGGCTCATGATCGCGGCGACCGGGGCGGCGGCCGCACAGGCCGCAAGGCCGTGAGACGATAAGTCGCCCCTAGGGGCTGTCAACCAAGCCAGCGCACCCGGCTTGGCCAGCCCCCCCTATCCGGATTTACTGACCCCGGCGCTGGAACGCCGGCGTATCCCAGTCTGCGTCGAGCGGCGGAACGAACGTCGCGCGCTCACGCGAGGGCGTCCCCGAGGCGCCCGACGCGAGCGAGGCCGGGGCCGGCTGCTGGGCAGGCGCGCCGCGACCGCCGCGCACCGTGTAGGCCGGCTCCTCGCGCTGCGGCTGCGGCATGCTGCGCTGCGGCGCCGAGAGCGGCGGCGGGTTCGAGCGCGAGCCCCCGCCCGTGAGGGCGCCCGAGAGCGCGCTCGAGAGCGACGGCGCCGTCGAGATCGGCATCGCCTGCGGCGTCCGCGCCCCCGGCATCATCGCGCCCGCGGCTTGCTGCGCGGCGTCGGAGACGTTCATGTCGAAGCCCGTCGCGATGACGGTGACCTTGATCATGTCGCCCATCGTCTCGTCGATGGTCGCGCCGAAGATGATGTTCGCGTCCTCGTGCGCCTGCTCCTGCACGAGCGTCGCGGCTTCCTCGATCTCGCGCATGCGCATGTCGGGACCGCCGACGACGTTGATGAGCACGCCCATCGCGCCCTCGACCGAGATGTCGTCGAGCAGCGGCGAGGTGATGGCCATCTCGGCGGCGAGGCGCGCGCGGCCCTGGCCCTTGGCGCAGCCCGTGCCCATGAGCGCGCGGCCCATGTTGCTCATGACCGTCTTCACGTCGGCGAAGTCGACGTTCACGATGCCGTTCTGCGTGATGAGGTCGCTGATGCCCTTGATCGCCTGGTAGAGCACCTCGTCGGCCTTGCGGAAGGCGTCCACGAACGAGAGCTCCTCGTCGCCGAGCGTCAGGAGCTTCTGGTTCGGGATCGTGATGAGCGTGTCGACGTGCTCGGCGAGCATGGCGAGGCCGAGCTCGGCGCGACGCGCCCGCTGCTTGCCCTCGAAGAAGAAGGGCTTCGTCACGACGCCGACGGTGAGGCAACCTTCCTCGCGAGCGAGCTGCGCGATCACCGGCGCCGCGCCCGTGCCCGTACCGCCGCCCATGCCGGCGGTCACGAAGACCATGTCGGCGCCCTGGATCAGCTCCTTCAGGCGTTGCACGTCCTCGAGCGCCGCTTTGCGGCCCTTCTCGGGATCGGCGCCCGCGCCGAGGCCACGGGTGACGTTCGAGCCGATGTGCACCTTGATCGGCGCGATGCTCGCCGACAGCGCCTGGGCGTCGGTGTTCACGACCTGGAACTCGACCCCTTCGAGGCCGAAGTTGATCATCGTGTTGACGGCATTGCCGCCCGACCCGCCACAGCCGATCACCTTGATCCGGGCGTCGTAGCCCGCGTGCTCATCGGCAAACTCGATGGAGAAACTCATGAAACGCCTCCCGGGATTTCTTTCCGGCCGCTCGGGGCCAAGGGAGCCTCGCCTGCTCCCAGGGCGACTCCATGGGGTGCCTCTCCCCCATGAAACCGCCTATCAATCACTCACGCTTCGCTATCTCGACTTCGTTTTACGAAATTTACCCTCGTGCGTCAGCTCAGAAAGCTGCGCGCAACCAATTCCAGAACCGACCGCCTTGCCGTTTTTCGACGACCGGATCCTCCGAGAGCTCTCGTCGATCCGGCCTCGAAGGCGCCGTCACGCGCGGCGCGGTCTGGCGCGGCGGCGGCTGCGACTCCACGACGACGCGCGGCTCGCGCGCCTCGCGGAGCTGGTTCGCCCCGTAGTGGAGCAACCCCACGCCCGTTGCATATTGCGGGCCCGCCACGAGCTGCGTGATTCCACGCATCCCGACCGGTACGCCGAGACGAACCGGCATACCCAGGATCTCCTCGGCGAATTCGCTCATGCCTTCCATGAGCACCGCGCCGCCCGTGAGGACCGCGCCCGCCGCGAGCTGATCGAGCAGGCCCGCGTCCTCGATGCGCTTGCGGATCACCGCGAAGATCTCCTCGATCCGCGGCTCGATGATGTCCGAAAGCACCCGGCGGGGCACCTTGCGCGGCGGATGCCCGCCGACGCCCGGAACCTCGACCTCCTCGTCGTCCGCGACCATCCGTCCGAGCGCGCAGCCGAAATTGCGCTTCAGCCGCTCCGCCTCGGCCATCGGCGTGCGCAGGCCCGCCGCGAGATCCGCCGTCACGTTGTTTCCGCCCGCCGGAATGACGCTCGCATGCGCGATTCCGCCGTCCACGTAAATCAGCAAATCCGTCGTACCGCCGCCGATATCGATCACGGCGACGCCGATCTCTTTTTCGTCCTCGGAGAGAACGGCTTCGGCGCTCGCGAGCGGCTCGAGGACCACGTCCGCCACGGTCAATCCGCAGCGCTCCGCGCAACGGACCACGTTTTGCACGCAGGACGTCGCGGCCGTGATGAGGTTCACCTTCACGCCGAGGCGAACGCCGCTCATTCCCACGGGATCACGAATACCGTCCTGGTTGTCGACGGTGAACTCGCGCGGCAAGGCATGCAGGATCTGCCGATCGGCGTCGATCGGAATGGCGCGCGCGCCTTCGAGGACACGCGTCACGTCGACGTCCGTCACCTCGCCGCCGCCCACCGCGACCACGCCGTCCGAGGACTGGCCGCGGATGTGGTTGCCGGCGACGCCTGCATACACCGTGCGAATCTCGACGCCGGCCATCGTCTGCGCGGCCTCGATGGCCTCCGCGATCGACCGGACCGTCCAGTCGATGTTCGCCACGATGCCTTTTCGCAGCCCGCGGCACGGGACGTTGCCCACGCCGAGGATGGTGATCCCATCGGCGTCGACCTCGCCGACGACGGCAGACACCTTCGTCGTCCCGATGTCGAGACCAACGACAATCTCGCTCTGCTCCATCCTGCTCTTCATTCGCATCCACCCGATACGGAGGCCGTGCGCCTCGCGAAGCAGGGCGACGCTGACATGGCGAGCGGAGGCTGGCCAAATTTCGAGAACGACAACGAGCACGAGACGCGGCAGATCATCGCATCCTCACGACGACCCGCTCGGGGTGCGCCTCGTTGTCCAGGAAGATCACCGAGGGGTTCGCCTTGCGCTTGGCGAGCTCCATCAGAACGCGCGCGGCCTGCTCGATCTTCTCGCGAAACCGCGTCTGGCCCAGGTAAAGCGAGATGGCGTCCTTGCCGATCGTCATGACGATCGTGCCGTCGCGCTCCAGGTGGACCTCCTGGATCGGGTAGCGCTTGCTGATGCCCGCCCGATCCATGTCCTCGACCACGTCGAGCGCACGGCGCAGCGCGTTGACGACGCCGGGACGGTCCGCCGCGACCTTTTCGGGCGTGATGCCGGTCACGACGGGTAGATCGATCGGGTCGCCGTCGGCGACGCGCTTGAACGGGTCGCCGTCGCGCGTGACGAGGTAGAGCTCGCCGCCGATCGTGGCCACGGCCCAAGCCTCGCGCTCGACGACCGTGATGCGCACGGTCGACGGGAGCGTGCGCGTCACCTGGGCCCTCTCGACCCAGGGCTCGGTGGTGATGGCCGCGCCCGCCGTCTCCAGGTCGAGCGCGAAGATGTTGTGGCCCACGGTGACGCCGCCCGCGCCGGCGACCTGCTCGGCCGGCAAGCGGCGGTTTCCATCGACGAGCACCGTGCGGATCGCGAAGCGCGGGCTCGTCATGATGTACCGGCGCGCGCCCCAGGCGACCGCGACAGAGGCCGAGAGGACCACCATCACGCCGAGGAAAAGCGAGAGCGCGCGCGGGAGCTTCGGCCGCGGCAGCGAAAGGCGCGGCTTGGCCTTGGGCTTCGGCGGGCGGATCGTGCTCGTCGTGGCCCCGGGCGGCGGCGGCGAGTCGTGCTGCGGCTCCGGATCTTTTGGAGCAGCAACGATCGGCGGCGTCGAGGGCTTCTTCAGCCGGCGGTTCGGGGGCAGCGTGTCGCTCATGGACCGCCCTCCCGGCTCGCGGGCGGAGGCTCGGTGACGCCGTCGAGGCGCGCGCGCAGGCCCTTCAGCATGTTGTTGATGTCGCCCGCGCCGAGGGCGATGACCACGTCGCCGGGGCGCGTGACCTTCGCGAGGACCTCGGGCAAATCGGCCTTGTTCGGCACGTACGTGGCGTCGTGATGGCCGTGCTCGCGGATCGACTGCACGAGCCGCTCGGCGTTCACGCCGGGCATCGGCGCCTCGCCCGCGGGGTAGATGTCCGTGACGAAGAGGACGTCCGCGAGGTTGAAGGCGCGTGTGAAGTCATCGAAGAGATCCTTCGTGCGCGTGTAGCGGTGCGGCTGGAACGCAACGACGATGCGGTGCGCGTCGTCGGGATACGCGCGGCGCGCGGCCTCGATCGTGGCGCGGATCTCGGCCGGGTGATGGCCGTAGTCGTCGACGAGCGTGACGCCCTGGTGCACGCCGACGACCGTGAAGCGACGCGCGACGCCGCCAAACGTGGCGAGGGCTTGCTTCGTGACGTCGAGCGGGACTTCAAGCTCGTCGGCGACGGCGATCGTCGCGAGGCAGTTGAGCACGTTGTGCGCGCCGGGCATCTTCACGGTGAAGCCGCCGAGCGGCTGGCCCCGGCGATACGCGTTGAAGCTCGTCTCCAGGCCGCGGAACTGGATGCCACGCGCGCAGTAGTCCGCGTGCGGCGAGACGCCGTAGGTGACGTGACGGCGCGGGATGCGCGGCAGGATGTCCTGCACGTGGGGGTGATCGAGGCAGAGCACGGCGAGGCCGTAGAAGGGCACGCGCGCGGCGAACTCGATGAACGCGTCCTTGATCTTCTCGTGCGTGCCGTAGTGATCGAGGTGCTCGGGGTCGATGTTCGTGACCACGGCGATCGTGGGCGTCAGGCGCAGGAACGAGCCGTCGCTCTCGTCGGCCTCGGCCACGAGCAGATCGCCGGCGCCGAGACGCGCGTTCGAACCGAGCGCGGCCATCTTGCCGCCGACGACGACCGTGGGATCGAGGCCGGCGTGCCGGAGCACCGTGGCGACGAGCGAGGTCGTCGTGGTTTTTCCGTGCGAACCCGCGATGGCCACGCCGTACTTCACGCGCATCAGCTCGGCGAGCATCTCGGCGCGGCCGATGACGGGGATGCCGAGGGCGCGGGCCTCGACGAGCTCGGGGTTGTCCGCGCGGATCGCGCTCGAATACACGACGACGTCGACGCCGCGGACGTTCTCGGCGCGGTGGCCGATGTCGATGCGCACGCCGAGCGAGGCGAGGCGCTGGGTCGTGGAGCCGCTCTTCACGTCGGAGCCCGAGACGTCGAACTCGAGCGAGCGGAGGATCTCCGCGAGGCCGCTCATGCCGACGCCGCCGATGCCCACGAAGTGAATGTGCCGGACGCGCCCGCGGAACATCATGCCGTCTTTCCCCGGGCCTTCTCCCGGTGTTTCGATTCCCGCAAACGCGCGAGCTCGAGCAGATCTGCCGCCACGGCCTTCGCCGCGTCGGGCGCGCCGATCTCGGCCGCGGCGCGCGCCATGGAAGCGCGCCGCTCGGGCGAGCTCGCGAGCGCGCGGATCTCGGAGGCGACCCGATCAGCCGTGGCCTCGGTCTGCGGCAGCGCCACGGCCGCGCCGCGCTTCTCCAGCGAGCGCGCGTTCTTGAGCTGATGATCGTCGGCCGCGAAGGGATACGGGACGAGGATCGCGGGGCGGCCGACGGCGCAGAGCTCGGCGAGCGTGGAGGCGCCGGCGCGGGCGATCACGAGGTCGGCCGAGGCGAGCGCGCGGGCCATGTCGTCGATGAACGGGACGACCTCGGCGGCACCGGACAAACCGAGCGACTCGTAGAGCGCGCGTGCCTCGGCCTCGCGCTCGCGGCCCGTCTGGTGGACGACGCGCAGGCCCGGGACCTGGTTCACGACCTGGGAGATCGCGCGCGGCACGGTCTCGTTCAAGGCCTTGGCGCCCTGGCTGCCGCCGAGGACGAGGATCGAAAGTTGGTCCTTCTGGGCCTCGTACGGCGCGGGCGCGAAGGCCTTGCGCAGGGGCACGCCGAGGCGGCGCACGATGCTCGGCCGGAAGAACCGATCGACCTCGGGGAACGTGGTGTAGGCGCGCACGGCGAACGGCGCGAGCAGGCGGTTCGACAGGCCCATCACGCTGTTCGGTTCGAGCACGGTGACGGCGACGCCGAGCGTGCGCGCCGCGAAGCAGACGGGGCCGCCCGCGTAGCCGCCCACGGAGAGGACGGCCGAAGGCCCGAGGCGACGGACGAGATCCCGCGCGGCGGGGATCGAGGCCGCGGCGTGCTGCGCGCCTTTCAGGAACCCGGACAAACCGCCGCCGCGCAGGGGCAGGATGTCGAGGAGCTCGAGCTCGCCGCCTTGCTCGGGCACGACGCGCGCTTCGAGGCCGCGCGCGGTGCCGACGTAGACGACACGCGCCGAAGGGTCGGAGGCGCGGACCGCTTCGCCCACCGCGAGCATCGGGAAGACGTGGCCGCCCGTGCCGCCACCTGCGAGAAGAAGGGTCGTCACGCGCTCGCTCCCTCCGCGGCCGCGGCCCCATCCTGGGCCTCCGTCGCGATGAGGGCCGACGCGCTCGGCGCGCCCTCGCTCGTGCGCACGGGCGCGGGTTTGTCTTTCGGAACTTCGTTCGTCCGCGGACGGCTGACGCTGAGCAGGACGCCCGCGCCGGCGGCGTTCACGAGCAGCGACGAGCCGCCGTAGCTCATGAACGGCAGCGTGAGGCCCTTCGTCGGCAGGATGGCCATGGCGACGGCGAGGTTGACGAGCGCCTGCACGCCGAAGAGCGTGGCGATGCCGAACGCGAGGAAGCTGCCGTAGTCGTCGTGCGCTTCGAGCGCGATCTTCACGCCGCGCGAGACGATGACGAGGTACGCGGTGACGAGGCCGAGGATGCCGAGGAAGCCGAGCTCTTCGCCGATGATCGCGCTGATGAAGTCCGTGTGCGCCTCGGGCAGGTAGAGCACCTGCAGGCCCTTGCCGAGGCCGAGCCCGGTCCACCCGCCGGAGCCGAAGCTCATGACGGACTGGAACGGCTGATAGGCGAGGTCCTGGCGGTGGTTGTCCATGTCGATGAACGCCAGGTAACGCCGATAGCGGTAGTCGCTGAAGGCCACGAGCGCAGCGGCGCCCATGCCGAGCAGGGCCGTGAACGCTGCGATGTACGGCAGGCGCGCGCCCGCCACGAAGAGCAGCGTGAACGTGAGGAACAGGAGCACGACGGCGCTGCCGAAGTCGGGCTGCTTCAAGAGCAGCATGATGAGGAAGCCGACGACGATCAGGTGCGGCAAGAAGCCCACGGAGAAGCTCTTGATCGTGTCGGCCTTCTTCGAGAGCGAGTACGCGAGCCAGAGGACGATGCCGAGTTTGGCGGTCTCCGCTGGCTGGATGTGCACGGGGCCGATCGCGATCCAGCGGTAGGCGTTGCCGGCCTTGTGGCCGAGGCCGAGGATCGTCAGGCCCAGCATGAGCGTGACCGCGACGAGAACCGGGTACGTGAAGGGCTTGAGCTTGCGGTAGTCGAAGCGGCTCACGAGCCACATCGTGAAGAGCGCGACGAGCGCGTAGACGCCCTGGCGCTTCAGGAAGAACTGCGCGTCGTGGTACTTCACGGTCGCTTCGATCGCGCTCGCGCTGTAGACCATGACGACGCCGAAGCCGACGAGCGCGATGACCACGGCCGCGAGCACCGAGTCGACGGGGCCGGCCTTGCTCGACCGCAGGAGCGCGGTGACGCCGTTGCCGGTGCCGGCGCTCTCCTTGCGCGGCACGCGCGACTCGTTCTTCGGCGGCGCGGGCGGCGGATCGCTCGGCGGAAGGAGGCGGTTCTTCGGCGGGGGCGCGCTCGAATGGCGGCGCTCGCCGATCGCATGGTTGCCCGAGAGGACGGCGCTGCTGCTCACGACCGAACCTCCAGCATGGACTGGACCGCCTGGGCAAATTGGTCGCCGCGATCCTTGTAATCGCGGAACATGTCGAAGCTCGAACAGGCAGGGCTGAGCAGGACGGCGTCGCCGGGCTTGGCGAACCTTCGCGCGACGCGGACCGCCTCGACCATCGACGAGGCACGCGCGATCGCGATCGAGCCCCGGGCGGCAGCCTCGATGCGATCGGCCGCCTCGCCGATGAGCACGAGGGCGCGCCCCTTCTGGCGAAGCGCCTCGACGAGCGGCTCGTACGCGCCGAGCTTGTCCTTGCCGCCTGCGATGAGGACGGCCTTGTCCTCGGTGAGGCCACGCAACGCGGCGACCGAGGCGCCGACGTTCGTGCCCTTCGAGTCGTCGTAGTAACGGACGCCGTCGATCACGCCGACGAGGACGGTGCGATGGCCGAGGCCGCGGAAGGCGCGGACGGCGCGCGAAAGCCATGAATCCGCGCTGTCGTCGAAGGGCACGTCGAACGCGGCGACGACGCCAAGCGCCGCGCACGCGTTCTCGACGTTGTGCTTGCCGGCGATCTGGAGCGCGTCGAGCGGGAAGCTGTGCCGCGCGTCGCGATGCACGATCGAACCGCCGACGGGGCGCACGGTGGCGGCCTCGTCGGTCGCGCTGAACGTGACCACACGCGCGCCGCCGCGGGCGGCCTGCTTCGCGCAGAGCGCATCGCCGTGCGGGATCACGGCCGTGTCCGCGGGGCCCATGTTGACGAAAGGATTTCCCTTGGCGTCGGCGTAGGCCTCGAAGCTCGGGTACCGATCGAGGTGATCGTCGGTGATGTTCAGGAGCGCATGGGCGCGCGCGTGAAGCGTCGGCACGCGTTCGGCCTGAAAGCTCGAAATCTCGAGGACGATCGCGTCGAACGATTGCCCCACGACCTCGGCGAGCGGCGTGCCGAAGTTGCCGCCGATGAACACCTTCTTCCCCGCCGCTTCGAGCATCGCGTGCACGAGCGCGGTCGTCGTGCTCTTGCCGTTCGTCCCGCCGATCAGCGCGATGGGCGTGCCCGCGAAGAACCGCGCCGCGAGCTCCAGCTCGCCGATGACCTCGCCGCCCGCCTTCTCGAACGCTTCGAGCGCGGGGAACGAGGGCACGCCCGGCGAGATCACGACGAGGTCGATCCCGTCGAAGAGCGAGGTCGGGTGCCCGCCCGTGGCGAGCGTCACGCCCGCGGCTTCGAGGGCGATCGCCTCCTTCGACAAACGCTCGCGCGGGGCCGCGTCGGTCGCCGTGACGCGCGCGCCTTTCTCCAGGCAGAGCCGCGCCGCGGCCACGCCGCTGCGGCCGAGCCCGATCGTGAGGACCTTTTGACCTGCAAGATCCATCGGCCTCACCGGAGCTTCATCGACGCCAGCGAGACCAGCGCCAGGAGGATGGAGATGATCCAGAAGCGAACGATGATCTTGGGCTCCGCCCACCCCTTCTTCTCGTAGTGGTGGTGGATCGGCGCCATCAAGAACACGCGCTTGCCCGTGAGCTTGAACGAGGTCACCTGCGCGATGACGCTGATCGTCTCGACGAAAAAGACGCCGCCGAGCAGAACGCTCAAGAGCTCGTTCTTCGTGAAGATCGCCAGCATGCCGAGGCCCCCGCCGAGGGCCAGCGATCCCACGTCGCCCATGAAGACCTGGGCTGGGTAGGTGTTGTACCAGAGGAACCCGATGCCCGCGCCGATGACCGAGCCGCAGTACACGCTGAGCTCGCCGGCCGAGGCGATCTTCGGGATGTCGAGGTAGTTCGCGAGCGAGAAGTTCGCGATGGTCGCGCCCGCGACGTACGACCAGATGAGGTACGTGCCGGCGTTGATCATCACGGGGCCGATCGCGAGGCCGTCGAGGCCGT
The DNA here is from genome assembly GCF_005144585.1 of Polyangium fumosum. Taxonomy (GTDB): domain Bacteria; phylum Myxococcota_A; class Polyangia; order Polyangiales; family Polyangiaceae; genus Polyangium; species Polyangium fumosum. The sequence continues at coordinate 86,854 of NZ_SSMQ01000003.1, forward strand.
CGGTGAGGTTGACGGCGTTCGACCACGCCACGACGACGAAGACCGCGAACGGGACGTAGAACCAGACCGGCAGATCGATCGAGTGCTTCGAGAAGGCCGCGAACGGCAGCGCAAGCCGCGTCTTGATCTCGGCCCAGTCGGCAGGAAGCTTGGACGAGAAAAGAAACGTGTACGAGATGGCCGAGCCGCCGATGAGGACCTGCCCGATCAACTTGTACCGTCCGGGCAAACCACCCGTGTTCTTGCGCTTGATCTTGAGGTAATCGTCGAGGTAGCCGATGACGCCGTAGCCCGCCGTCACCGCCGTCGTCGCGAGGACGAAGGGGTTGCGCAGGTCGGCCCAGAGCGCCGTCGGCAGGAGCAACGAGAGCAGGATCAGCGCGCCGCCCATGGTCGGCGTGCCCGCCTTGACCTTGTGCGTCTCGGGGCCCTCCTTGCGGACGACCTGCCCGATCTGCTTGCGCCGGAGCTCGCGGATGAACCACGGCGCCAGCACGAACGTGAGGATCATGGCGGTGATCGTCGCCATGATGGTCCGGAACGGGATGTACCGGAGGACGTTCAGCCAGGAGAGCGAGCTGTAGTGAAACTTGAGCGGGTAGAAGAGCTCGTAGATCACGAGGGCACCTCCGCGAGGGCACGCACGATTCGCTCGGTCCCAACGCCGCGCGAACCCTTCACGAGGACCAGATCCCCAGGCTGAACGGAGAGCGCGACGGCAGGGGCCGCGTCCACGCTCGTCTCGAAGAACCGCGCAGGAATGCCTGCTTCCGAAGCACGGTCGGCGATCCGCCGCGCGTCGCCGTTCACCGCGATCACGAGCGCCGCGCCGCTCGCCGCCGCGACACGCCCGACGTCGTCATGCCCGCGCGCCGACTCGTGCCCCAGCTCGTACATCGCGCCGAGCACGAGCACGAGCCTGCGGCCCGCATCACGCGCGAGCTCGGCCGCAGTGCGGATCGACGCGGAAGACGAGGCGGGGTTCGCGTTGTAGCTGTCGTCGATCACGATGACGTCCCGCGCGAGCTGCCGCGGGACGAGCCGACCGCCGCCCCCGCCCACGTCCGCGAGAGCGAAGGCTTCCTCGACGATCTGCGAGGTCAGGTGCTCCCCCGTGAGGGCCTCGGCAGCCGCCACGGCCGCAGCGCAGGCGTAGGCGCCGGCCTCGCCGATGAGCGGGGTCCGGAACCAGAAGGACGAGCCGTCGGGGCGCGCGAGGGTGACACGCGACGAGGAAAAACCGTCCGGTCGACGCTCCACGATCCGCAGGTCGACCCCGTCGCCCGTGCCGTAACGGACACGGTGCGCCGCGGGCGTACCTTCCATCTCGGCGACGACACGCGCGTCGTCGCCGTTGCCGACGGCGATGCCCTTGGGCGAGAGCGATCGAAAGAGCGCCCCCTTCTCCCGCGCGACGCCCTCGATCGAGCCACACCCCTCCACGTGCGCGGCCGCGACGAGCGTCACGATCGCGACATCCGGCTGGGCCATCGCCGCGAGGGACGTGATCTCGCCGGGCCGGTTCATGCCCATCTCGACGACCGCGTACTTGTGGTCTTCGAGCCCGAGCAGCACCATCGGCACGCCGACCTGGTTGTTCAAGTTGCCCCGCGTCGCGTGCACAGCGTCCGGGAAGAGGCGATCGAGGAGCGCAGCAGTCGCCGTTCGGGTGGTGGTTTTCCCCGCCGAACCCGTGATCGCGACGATCTTCCGATCGCCCTTCCCGCGCGAGCGCCACGTCGCCACGTGGGCCCGCGCGAGCGCGCCGAGCGCATCGATCGTCGAGCGAACCCGCATCAGGGTGAGGCCCGGGACATCGTCGACGGGCTGCTCCACGAGCGCCGCGCGTGCGCCTTTTTCTGCGGCCTGCGCGAGGTAGTCGTGCCCGTCGAAGCTCTCGCCTTTGAGGGCCACGAAGAGCCCGCCGGGCGTGATCGTGCGCGTGTCGGTCGAGACGCCTTGCACCGAGCCGAGCAGGAAGAGGCTCCGGTTGTAGAGGAGCTCTCCTTCGACGATCTGGATGAGATCGATGGCCTGGAAAAAGGCCTGGTTCGTGGGGATCGGCGTGCCCATCAGGCCTCTCCCCTGCGCAGACGGAGCGCGCGCTCGGCCTCGATGCGATCGTCGAACGGCAGCGTGACCGCGCCGATGATCTGGTACGGCTCGTGGCCCTTGCCCGCGACGAGCACGACGTCGCCCGGCGCCGCTTCGAGCACCGCGCGCTCGATGGCCTTCGCGCGATCGAGCTCGACGTGGACGATCGCTCGGCCGCCCGCGAGCCCCGGCAGGATCGCCTCCGCGATGGCGCGCGGCTCCTCGCTGCGCGGGTTGTCGTTCGTGACGAACGCGACGTCCGCGCCGCGCGCCACGGCCTCGCCCATGAGCGGGCGCTTCTTCGGATCACGATCCCCGCCGCAACCAAAGACGCAGTGCACGCGACCTTGTCCAAACGCACGCACGCTGTGCAGAACCCGATCGAGCGCGTCCGGCGTGTGCGCGTAGTCGACGAGCACGATGACGTCGTCCCGCGCCGGATCGTCACAACGCTCGAGCCGCCCCGGCACCCGGATCGGCCCCGAGAGAGCGCGCGCCGCCGCGTGGAGATCGATCTCGAGCAGCCAGCAGATCGCCACGGTCGCGAGCAGGTTCTGCACGTTGTGCGCGCCAACGAGCGGCGATCGGATCGAGAGTTGCCCCGCGGGCGTCCGCGCCACGAGCGAGATGCCCGACGCCGTGTGCTCCACCGAGACGGGCGCGATGTCGGCCTCCTCGGTCGAGATACCGACCCGCGTGGAGAACCGCGCGATCGTCGCCGACGACGGACCCCCGAGGCCACGCGGCGCGAGCCTCCGCACGAGCGCGGGGCCAAACGGATCGTCGACGTTGATCGCCGCCGAGCCGGGGGCGAGGTCGACGAAGAGGCGCGCCTTCGCCTCGGCGTAGGCCTCCATCGTGCCGTGGTAGTCGAGGTGATCCTGCGTGAGGTTCAGGAACGCCGCGACACGGAAGCGCACGGCCTCGACGCGGCGCGCCGCGACCGCGATGCTCGACACTTCCATCACGAGGTGCGTCGCGCCGCGGAGGTGCATCGCCGCCGCGATCCGCGCGAGCTCGTCAGCCTCGGGGCTCGTGTGCGTCGAGGGCAGGTCGAGATCACCGAACCGATACCCGAGCGTGCCCACGATCCCGGGCCGCTGGCCCGCGGCCGCGAGGCACGCCTGCACGAGGTGCGTCGTCGTCGTCTTGCCGTTCGTCCCGGTGACGCCCACGACCTCCAGCGCGAACGTCGGATGCCCGTAGATGGCCGCCGACGCGTACGCGAGCGCGCTCGGCACGTCCGCGACCTCGATCCGCGGCAGGCCGTTCGTCTCGACGTTCACCCCCGACGCCGTCAGCACCGCGCTCGCGCCGCGCCCGATCGCGCCGGCCACGAAGCGCTCGCCGCTCGTGCGCGCGCCTGGTCGCGCGACGAAGAGATCCCCCGGGCAAACACGCCGCGAGTCGTGGTGCACGCCCGTGAGAAAGACGCTCGGATCCCCGGAAACGAGCTTCGCGCCCGGGATCTCGTTCACGAGATCGCCGAGCCTCCGGCCGAGCTTCGCCTGCTTGCACGAAGGTGGCGCGCCGTCGCTCGCCTCCCGCGGGTGGAGGAGCTCTTCGTTCGACCGTTCGTTCGTCATGACGAGGGCTCGAAGAAAAGCTTCACCGCCGAACCTTTGGGCAGCACCGTGCCCGCCGCCGGCTCGACCTTCGACAGGCGGCCCGTGCCGAACGCCGTGGGGGTCAAGCCCGCCGCGGTCGCCGCGCGGATCGCCTCACGCACGGGTTGTCCGGTCAGATCCGGGACACGCGTCTCGCCGCTCTTCATCGGCGCCGACGGCGTCACGACGCCTGCCGTGATCGGAGCCACGGCCGCGCGCGCCTCCGTGAGGACCTGGTACGTACTCGTCGCCGGATCCCCGACCTTCGCTCGATCCGAAACCTCGCTGAGCTTCATGGGCACACTGCCGCGAGGTGTGACACCGAGGTACCGCAGCGCCATCTCGCCGATGCGTCGGAACACCGGCGCGGCGACCGAGCCACCGCCGTAGGTGCCGCCGAGCGGCTCGTCGAGCACCACCGCGATCACGAGCCGCGGCTTGTCCGCAGGGACGAACCCGACGAACGAGGCGACGTAGTGCGTGTCCGTATACCTCCCCGTCGCCGGGTCGATCTTCTGCGCGGTCCCCGTTTTCCCGGCCACGCGGAAGCCTGGAATCGCAGCCTCGACGCCCGTGCCTTCGCCCTCGGTAACGGCGACGAGCATCTCCGACATCATCTTCGCGACCGACGCCTGCACCGCCTCGCGCCGCACGCGCGGCTGCGTCTCCGTCAGCAACGTGCCGCCGCCGTCCGTCACGCGCTTGATCAGCACGGGCTCGAGCAGCTTGCCGCCGTTCGCGATCGCGGCCATCGCCATCGTGAGCTGCAACGTCGTCACGCTGATGCCCTGACCGAACGAGGCCGCCGCCGTCTCGACCGAGACCCACGGCCTTGCGCGCGGCCTGAGCACGCCCATGCTCTCGCCGGGGAACGGAAGGCCCGTGGTGTCGCCGAAGCCGAACCGACGGAAGCCCTCGTAGAGCCGCTGCTCGCCGAGCCCGAGCGCGATCTTCGACGTCCCGATGTTCGAGGACAAACTGAGGATCTGCGTGACCGTGAGCCACTTGGCCGGGTGCGTGTCGTGGATGACGACGTTGTCGATCGCCATGTTCCCCTCCTCGCAATAGATCGAGGCGGTGGGGTTCACGCTGCGCGCGGCGAGCGCGGAGGCGATCGAGAAGACCTTGATCGTCGAGCCGGGCTCGAAGCGATCGACGACGCAGCGGTTGCGACGCGCGTCGGGCTCGGCCGCGCCGTAGTCGTTGGGGTTGTAGCCAGGCGCGCTCGCCATCGCGAGGATCTCGCCGGTCGAGGGATCGGCGACGACGACCGCGCCGCCCGTGGCCTCGTAGGTCTTCATCGCGGCATCGAGCTCGCGCTCGGCCGTGAACTGGATCCCCTTGTCGATCGTGAGGAAGACGTTGTGGCCCGCGAGCGCGGCCTCGTCCTCGATCCCCTCGGAGAAGATCAGGCGGCCCGAGCGATCACGCAGGCCGCGCACCTCGGAGCTCTTGCCGCGCAGCTCGTGATCGAGCGCGAGCTCCAGGCCCTCACGTCCCTCCCCGTCGGGCGAGACGAACCCGATGAGCGGGCCGCCGAGCTCGCGGTTCGGGTAAAACCGGTGGCCCTCACCCTCGATCTGGAGCCCGCGCAACGGGTAGCGCTGGTTCTTCTCGCCGAGCCCACGCACGGCCGCGACCTCGGCCTCCGAGACGCGCCGCTTCAGCCACACGAAGCGCCGGCGACGGCTGATCTTCTCGACGACCTCCTCCTGCGGGAGGTTCAAGGCCTGCGCGATGCGCTCGCCGTACTGCTGGATCCGCATCGGCAGGTAGCGGTCCTCGATGCCACGGAGCAGCTCCACCGCGTCGAGCGAGACGCTCGGCACCTCGACGCTCTCCGCGAGCGACGCGCCGTTGCGGTCGTAGATCGTGCCGCGCTTCGGCGTCACGTGCAGGCGCCGCTGCCGCTGCCGCTCGGCGAGGTCGTACCAGTCCTGCCCGTCCTCGACCTGGATGCGGTGCGCGCCCGACACGATCACGCCGAGCCCGAGGCCCATCATCCCGCAGAGGATCCCCATGCGGATGCGGATCCAGCGCGCGCGCTTGGGATCGAGGTTTTTCACGGAGAACCTCCGGGCACAGGAGAGCCAGCAGCACCCGACGGTGCAGCCGGACCAGGCGGGGGTGAGGGGGCAGAGCCCGGCTCGCCGGGCGGAGCCCCTTCCGTGGAAGGCTCGTCCTGGATCTTCACGACCCAGCGCACCGGGATCACGCGCTCGGGCGGCGGCGGCGTCATGCCGAGCAGCGTCCGCGCGACCATCTCGACGCGCTGCGGGGTCTCGTAGCTCGCCGCCTCCAGCGAGAGCACGCGCTTCACCTCGCGCAGGCGCCCTTGCTCGGCGCGCGCGCGGCCGAGCTTGTAGCCGAGGTCCACGATCCTGCCGCGCAGCCCGAGGTGCACGACGAACGCCGCCACGCTCGCGACCACCGCCAGCGACCAGAGCGCGAGGAACGGCCGCTGCTTCATGCGCTCGCTCATGCGCTCGTTCATGCGAACACCTCGTCCCCGCCCTCATCCCCCGCGAGCGCGACGCGCCGCGCCGCCCGGAGCTTCGCGCTCCTCGCGCGCGGGTTCTCCGCGACCTCCTCGTCCGACGCGACGAGCGGCTTCTTCCAGAGCGGCTCCCACACGCTCGCCTCGCGCAGCGCGTGCTTGACGATCCGGTCCTCCAGCGAGTGGAACGAGATCACCGCCACGATGCCGCCCATCTTCACGACACGGCTCGCCGCGCGGAGCAGCGCTTCGAGCTCGTCGAGCTCGCCGTTCACCGCGACGCGAAGCGCCTGAAACGTCCGCGTCGCCGGATCGACCCCGCCCACGCGCGACGGCCCCACGGCCCGCACCACGGCGCGGCGCAGATCCAGCGTCGTCTTCAGCTCCCCGTTCGCCAGCGCTTGCTTGATGCAGCGCGCCACCCGGCGGGACCTTCGCTCCTCGCCGTAGTGGTAGATCACGTTCGCCAGCTCGTCGTCGTCGAGCCGCTCGATCAGCTCGAGCGCCGTCTCGCCGCTCGACGGATCCATCCGCATGTCGAGCGGACCTTCGGCGCGGAAGCTCATGCCGCGCGTCGCGTCATCGATCTGCATCGACGACACGCCCACGTCGGCGACGAGCCCGTCCACCGGCCCCACGCCCATCTTCGCGAGGTGGTCCTCGACGTCCGAGAACCGCCCGTGCACGAGCTTCACTCGATCGCCGAAGGGCGCGAGCCGCTCCTTGGCGAGCGCGAGGGCCGTCTCGTCGCGATCGACCCCGATGAGCCGGCAGCCTGGGGCTTCTTCGAGGATCGCCTCGGCGTGGCCGCCTGCGCCGAGGGTCGCGTCCACGTAGACGCCGCCGGCGTGGGGCGCGAGCGCCTGGACCACCTCGCGGCGGAGGACGGTCACGTGGGGCGCCTTGTGCGGCTCGGGGGGTGGGGCCTTGTCTCGCATCGGCACGACGTTCACCACGTTCATAGGCGGAACTGCTCCGCGATCGCGGCCTTGAAGCTCGCGAGCTCGGCCTCGCTCATCGTCTGGGCGGCCTTCCACCGCTCCTTCGACCAGAGCTCGGCCGTCGCGCCCATCCCGGCCCACAGGACTTCCTTGTGCAGGTCGGCGTGCTCGCGCAGCGAGGGCGGCACGAGGATCCGGCCTTGTTTGTCGAGCTCGCACTCGACGGCGGCCGACAGGTACTTCCGGCGGAAGGCGACGACGTTCGGCTCGAACTGGGGGAGCGCCGCGATCTTGGCTTCGAGCTCCTCCCAGGCGCGCAGCGGGTAGCAGTGCAGGCAGGGGTCGAAGAGAGCGGGCGTCAGGATCAAGCAGACCTCGCTCGCGGGCGCCGGGGGTTTGGGGCGCAGGGCGCCGTCAGGCGACCCGGAGCCCCAAGCGGCATCGAGCACGTCGCGAAAGCGCGCGGGCAGGCTGGTCCGCCCTTTCGCGTCGATCGCGTGCTCGAAATGACCGCGAAACATGGTTCCCACCGAGTCGGCTCCGCTCGTGCCTGCCAGCCAGGCGCTTTCCCCGCGCCGGAGGGACCCGGCAGGTCATGGGCATCTTTGCCACTTTTCCCCACGGGGCACCGCCACGCTACGGAGAGGGCCCTTGGGTGTCAACAGTTTGCATTTTTTGTGGAGTTTGGCGGATCCCAAGGAAGGTAGGAATCCTCCCCTCTCCTACCTTTCCGGACCAACCTCGACGCGACGAACCGGCCCGCCGGAGGCGAGATCCAGGCTCCGGTGGGAAGAGGTGGTGGAAGCTTTCGTGACCACCGCATGGACGGCGGACGATCCGGAACCGATGCGCCTCTGCACGAGTGCGCAGGTATGCCCATAACGATGGAAATGGCCAAAAAAGCGGCGCCGTTTGGCAAGGCCGCTTTCCTCCCTCCCTCTTCGCGGAGCGAAAGGGCCGGGATGGGTGAGGTCTGGGTGGGGAGGAGTGGGGCGCGCGAGAGAAGAGGAGCGCCGCTACTGCGCCGCGAATACGAAGGGGATGTTCACCGGGGTCGAGCCCCCCGAGACCGGGAATTTCCACCCTTTGATGCGGGCCGCGATGCAGCTCGACAAGCCCGGATAGTCCTTTTCCGCCCCGCTCGCGCTCACCGATTGCACGGCCCCCGACGGCGCGATCACGATCGAGGCCGAGACCCGCGCCGACGAGCCGCCCATGCCCTTCGTCGCGTCGAGGGCCGGCTGCCAGCAGCGCCGCTTGACCATGGGCCGGTTCGCCTCGACGACGCCGCTGATCTCGCCCGCGGAGAGCTGCCCCCCGCCCGCGGCCTGCGCGCCTCCAGCGGGTCCGCTCGTCGGCCCGGCGATGTTCGGGCCCTGAAAGCCGGACATGTCGATGGCGGCGGCGGGCGCCCCCGTCTTGGCCGTCGTGGGCCAGGGGCCGCCGAGGGGCCGGTTCGAGGCGCCGGCCTTGGGGGCTTCGGTCGGGTCGACGGCAGCGGCGGTGGCCTCGATCGTGGGCCCGGCCAGGGACGAAGGCGCGGCCGCGGCGGCGCTGGCGGAGGCGGTGACGTAGACGATCTGCGGGGCCTGTGGGGCCGGGCGGAGAAGGAGGAAGGCCGCGACCCCCCCGAAGACGGCGCCCGCGGCGATCAGCGCGAGGGCGGCGGGGTGGAGGGAGCCTTTTTTGCGGCGGCCGAGGAGGGCGTCTTCGTCGATGTCGTCCGGGATCTCGGGGGCGACGGTGCCGAGCGAGGTGGCCGGGGCGCGTGGAGCCTGGAAGGGCTCCGGGGCGGGCGCGGGGGCCGGGCGGACGAGGGTCGCGGCCGCGTCGCTCGTGGTCGCCGCGCCGGGCGAGACCTGGGGCGCCTCCGCGAAGGGGTCGCGCATCGCGAAGGGGTCTTCGAGGACGTCGAGCGCAAAGGGCGCGGGCGCGGGCGCGGCTGCGGCTGCGCCCACCGGAGCGTCCGCAAGCGTTGCGAACGCCTCCTTTGGTTTCGAAGGGAGGTTCGCGACGGTTTCTGACGGGCCCCCTGCGTCCCGCCCCACGTTCGTAAGGGGTGCGGACGCCTCGGGGACCGGCGGAGGCGCGTTTGCAAGGGTTTCGGACGCCTCGGGGACCGGCGGAGGCGCGTTCGCAAGGGTTTCGGACGCCGCTTTCAAATTGAACGAGGCACCTGGAAGCGGCTGGGGGGACCTCGGGGGTGCGCCGGGGGGCTTTGGCGCGGAAGGACCGAGGGCCGCGGCGCCGATCCCGGCGGGCCGCGGCGGCAGACCTGCGGCGGGCCGCGGCGGCAGGCCTGCGGCGGGGCGCGGAGGGAGGCCCGGGGCCGGGCGGATGTCGTTCACGTGCCCACAGGAAGGACACGTCACCCGGCCGGTCGCGCCGGTGCCGAGAGGAGATTTGCACTTCAGGCAGGAGGAAGTCATCAACGCCGCCGCGGCAAGCCTGGGATTCTACTCGACTCGGCCGCGGGACGAAACTTCCGGGAGCCAAGCGGCCGCAACGTGGTTGCGTTGCACGGAGGAGGGAGTCCATTCATGTGTGGAGCGGGAGGAGCCTCCTTGGAAACGCCGAACGACGATTGGATCTACATCGGGGCGCACCTCATCCGCTTCGAGCCCCCGGACATCGTCCTTTGCCGTCCCCTCGGATACATCTCCGCCGCCGACGCGCGCGGCATGCTGGACTTCTGCGAGAAGAGCGCAGCAGAGCTCGGGAGCCGCATTTTTTATCTGGGGGATTCGTCGCGGATCACGGGGTACGCGATCTCCACGTCGCTCCAGATCTTCAATTCGCGGCCGACGGAGTACATGCGCGGCACGGCGATCTTCGGCGAGAACTTCCAGCAGCGCGTGCAGAACAGCGCCGTCCTGCGCGCGGCGCGTCGGCTCGGGCTGCCGATGGCGCGCCTGCCGATCGAGACGTTCCCCGACGAAGCCTCGGCCCGCGCCTGGATCGACGAGCTCCGCCGCAAAGGCTAGCAGCCTGTGGACTTATCTGCTGCGCGCCCCGAATCGTCGGTCGACATCGCTCGAAATCCTTCAGGATTCCTCGCTCCGTCGCCCTAGCTTCGGGGCGCTCGCGACGATAATTCCACAGGCTGCTAGAGCAGGCCGACGAGGATCTCCTTGATGGATTGGCGCGTCGGTTCGTCCGGCGCGGCCCGGAGCGCGCGCTCCCAGACCTCGACGGCTTTGTTGCGGAAGCCGGCCTTCTGGTAGAGGACCGCGAGGTTCTTCAAGGCCGGGAAATGCCGGTCGTTGATGCGCAGCGCCGTTTCGAGCTCGCTGATCGCGTCGTAAATCTGGCCACGCTTGCCGAGCAAAAGGCCGAGGTGGAAGTGCAGGCGATACGCGAGCGGGTCGATCTTCGTCCCCTCGCGGAGAAACCCGATCGCCTCGTCGAACTTGCCGGCCTGGTAGGCCGCGATCCCCGCCGCGAGTTTCTTCTCGGCCTCCGCCGAGATCCGCTCCGGATCGACCGGCGCCGCCTTGCCCTGCCCCTGCTCGATCGCGCGCTCGAGCGCCTCGATCACGTCCGTCACGCGGAACGGTTTTTCGACGTACGCGTCGACCTTGTAACTCGCCTTGAGGTCCTCCGCGAAGCGCCAGCCCCGGTACACCGCCGAGACGATCACGATCGGGATGTGCCCGTACCGCTCCGATCCCTTGAGCTGACGGGCGATGTCGAACCCATGCAGCTCGCCCGGGAGCATGGCGTCGAGGATGATCGCGTCCGGCACGTCCTCCTTGAGGATCCGCAGCGCCGCCTCGCCGCGGTCGGCTTCGAGGACACGGTAGCCGCGTTGTTCGAGGACGAGGCGCAGGATGTTGCGGATCTCGACCTCGTCGTCGACGACCAGCACGGTGCGTTTGCCCGGCTGGCGCGGCGGCCGGAGCGCGCCCGGGCCCGCGATGACCGAGAGATCCCGCGGGGCTTTGCCGAAGTCGGCGTCGGAGACGTCGGCGTCGGCCGCCGCGCGTTGCATGGCGTCGTCGACGATCGCGCCGATCTGGTTGCGCGTCGTGACGCGCTTCGGCGGCGGGATCGCGGCCTGCGAGGCGTCGGGCGCCGTGGGCATGGGCGCGAGGATGCTGCCTTCGAGCGGCGGAGGCTCGGCCGCCCCGCCCTGCGAGCGCGTGGGCAACGGGACGCCGGCCTTGCGGCGGACCTCGGGCGGGCAGTTCGGCCCGACGTAGTGCGATTCGCCGCGTTCGCGCATTTCGTACGCGGCCGGAATGACCTTGAGGAGCTGGCCTTCGAGCGCGACGTACGGGAAGACGCGTTTGCCGGTGGTGAACTCGATCTCGTCGATGATCTTGCGGTTCGTCGGCGCCGCCATCGCGAGGTGGACCTTGTCGTCCCGCACGAGGACGGGGAGCAACTTGTGCTGGATCGCGACCCCACGCGGCACGATCGCGAGGTCCGTGAGCTTCAAGCAGATCTGCTTGAGGTCGACGCCCGGCACGCCGTTCTGCTCGCTGAGCGCCTTCAAGGCGGAGAGCTCGCTGATCGTGCCGGCCTCGGTGAGCCGCGACGCGAGGGGGACGGGCGAGCCCTGACCCGTCGCGAGCGCCCGTTCGAGCTGCTCTTCGGAGAGCGCGCGTTGCTGGACCAAGATCTTGCCGATCGGCTTTTTCGTAGGAATTTCCACGCCGTCCCGCGCCTCGGCCTCCACCGTATCCGAGGGGGAAATTCCGGGCAAGATGCGCACGGGCGCGCCGGGGCCGAGCAGGAGGGTGCCGCGCCGAGCCCCACGTTTTCCGGGTTTCCAGGCCACGACGGGCAACGAGCGCTGGTATGGCGCTCGCTCGGGTCCGCAGGGTGCGACTCGATGCGCTGCTCAAGCGGTATTTTCCGGTTGTCGTGGGTCTGCTGCTCCTGGCATCGGCGTATTTTCAAGCCAAGGGGCTCGGCTACCTCGTCGGCGCGACGATGACCAACGGCGCCCCGGTGACGAAGCGGCCGGGGCCGAAGATCGCCGCGCATCACGAGGAAGAGTCCGGCCGGCCGAAAGGTGACGTGATCCTCGAGCGCAATCCGTTCGACTCGATGACGGGCCCGCTGGTCATGCCCGAGCAGCCACAAGGGCCGCCGCCGACGCATCCGCTCGACGATCCACCGTGCGAGGTCGGCCTGGTGACGCTGATCGTGTGGTCGGAGGAGGATCCCGCGTGGTCGTTCGCGGCGATCGCAGGGCCCGAGGGCGTGCATCTGCATCGCCAGGGCGACCAGCTCGGCGGCTTTCACGTGGCGCACATCGGGCCGGATCGGATCTGGCTCTCGCGCGAGGGGCGGTTCTGCCAGATCGAGGTGCACGACGCGGAGCGGCGCAGGGCGATGCAGGGCATGCCGCCGCCGATGAACCAGCCGCCGATGAACCAGCCGCCGATGAACGGGGGGCCGCAAGCAGCGCCGCCCGCGACGCAGGGAAAGAGGCCGAAAGGTCAGCTCCCGCCGCACATCGCCGAGCGGATCCGGCAGACGGGGCCGAACCAGTACGACATCGACCGCACGGTGGTGGACGAGATCCTGACGAACCAGGCGGAGTACCTGCAGAAGGTGCGCGTGCTGCCGGCGAAGCAGGGTGATCAGACGACGGGCATGCGGCTGATGGGCGTGCGCAAGGGGACGGCGCTCGACGCGATCGGGCTGAAGCACGGCGACCAGCTCCAGCGCATCAACGGGTTCGAGATGACGAACCCGCAGAGCGCGCTGGAGGCCTACGCGCGGCTGATGTCCGCGAACCAGATCCGCGTGGACGTGCTCCGCAACGGTCAGCCGACGACGCTGGAGCTCAACATCAAGTAGCGATCACGTCGCGGGCGCGTGCTCGGCCGCGCCCGCTTCGAGCCCCGCGAGCCACTCCTTCGCGAACACGTCGTAGCGGCCCGCGAGGATCGCCTCCCGCGCCTCGCGCACGAGCGTGCCGTAGAGGTGGAGGTTGTGCACGGTGATGAGCCGCAGCACGAGGAGCTCGCTCGCGATGAAGAGGTGGCGCAGGTAGGCGCGCGAGTAGCCCGCGGCGCAGGTGGGGCAGGTGCAGGTGGGATCGAGCGGCGAAGGGTCGGTCCGGTAACGCGCCTGCTTGATGACGACCTTGCCGGTGCGCGTGAGGGCCTGGCCGTTGCGCGCGTTGCGGGTCGGCAGGACGCAGTCGAACATGTCGACGCCCGCGCCGATGGCGCGGACGAGGTCGTAGGGCGTGCCGACGCCCATGAGGTAGCGCGGTCGCTCGGGATCGAGCGTGTGCGCGACTTCGAGGAGGACCTCGTGCATGCGGGCGATGGGCTCGCCGACGGAGAAGCCGCCGAGCGCGAGGCCATCGAAGGGCATCGCCGCGAGCTCCTCGGCGTGCGCGCGCCGGAGCGCGGGATCGGTGCCGCCCTGCACGATGCCGAAGACCGCCTGATCCGGCCGCTTGGCCGCGAGGCAACGCCGCGCCCAGCGCGTGGTGCGCGCGCACGCGGCCTCGAAGTCGGCGCGCGAGGCGTCGCCGGGCGGGCAGATGTCGAGCTGCATCGCGATGTCAGCGCCGATCTTCCCCTGCACCTGCATCGCAACTTCGGGCGTGAGGACCTTCTTCGCGCCGTCGAGATGCGAGCGGAAGACGAACCCGTCTTCACTCGTCTGCCGACGCTCGGCGAGCGAGAAGGCCTGAAAGCCGCCCGAGTCCGTGAGCATCGCGTGGGGCCACTTCGTGAAGCCGTGCAGGCCCCCGAGCTCGGCGACGACCTCGGGGCCGGGCCGGAGCCAGAGGTGGTAGGTGTTGCCGAGGACGATGCGCGCGCCCGTGGCCGCGACCTCGTCCGGGCTCATCGTCTTCACGCTGCCCTGCGTGCCGACGGGCATGAACGTCGGCGTGGGGACGTCGCCGTGGGGCGTGGTCAGGACGCCTGCGCGCGCCGCGCCGCTCGTGGCGAGGGTGCGGAAGGCATATCCGGGCGTGCTCGGCCCGCTCATCGTTGTCTCCTCAGCAGCATCGCGTCGCCGTACGAGTAAAACCGGTACCTCTCCTCGATCGCGACGCGGTAACTCTCGAGGACACGCGGCAGCCCCGCGAAGGCGCCCACGAGCGCGAGGAGCGTGGACTCCGGCAGGTGAAAATTCGTCAGCAGCCGATCGACCACGCGAAAGCGATAGCCCGGCTGGATCAAGAGGCGCGTCTCCCCTTCCCGCGCGACGACGTGCCCCTCGCGCGTGGGGTCCGCGGCGCTCTCCAGGGCGCGGACGCTGGTCGTCCCGATCGCCACGATCTCCCGGCCTTTCTGCCTCGCGCGCGCCACGGCGTCGGCTGTCTCGGGCGGCACGCGGTAGGCCTCGGCGTGCATCGGGTGATCATCGAGATCGGACACTGTCACCGGCTGAAACGTGCCAAGGCCGACGTGCAACGTGACCCGCGCGAGCTCCATCCCACGCGCGGAAAACCGCTCGATCAGCGGCTCGGTCAGGTGCAGGCCCGCGGTCGGCGCGGCGACGGCGCCGGGCTCGCGGGCGTAGACGGTCTGGTAGCGCGCGCGGTCCGTGGCGTCGTCGTCGCGACGGATGTACGGCGGGAGCGGGATGTGGCCCGCGGCCTCGACCGCGTCGGGGACGGAGCGGCCCTCGGGCGAGAAGAGGACGACGTCGAAGAGGCCTCGTTCTCCGCTTGGGGGCTTCGCTCCGGCAAGCGGAGCTGCGCCCCCAAACCCCCCGTCGCGACCTTCGATCCGCGCGACGAGCGAGGCGGGGCCGTCGATGGTGATCTCGGCGCCTTCGCGGAGAGGCTTGGACGAACGACCGAGGGCGCGCCATCGCTCGGCGGGGAGGCGCTCGCCGCTTCGATCGACGTACGCGTCGGCGACTTTCCGGACGAGGAAGATCTCGACCTTGCCGCCGCTCGACGCTTTGCGGCCGAGGAGCCGCGCGGGCAGGACACGCGTGTCGTTGACGACGACGAGCGCGCCTTCGGGCAGGCGGTCGGCGAGGTCGCGGATGAAGGCGTGTTCGAGGCGGCCGGGCGCGTCGTCGACGACGAGCAGGCGCGCGCTTTCACGATCCGGGGACGGATGCGCGGCGATGAGCTCGGGCGGTAGATCGTAGGCGAGGAGGTCGCGGCGCACGCGCGGCTGTTAGCACGCGACTTGCGCAGGCGCCGGGGTCTTGGCTTGCAGCAGGCGGCTGAGCTCGGAGAGGGCGTAGGGCTTGGGGATGAAGCCGGCGGCGCCGCAGTCGGCGCGCTCCATCTGGCGCGACGAGAGGTGGTAGGCGCTCGCGAGGTAGACGCGCACGTTCGGGAACATGCGGCGGATCTGACGCACGAGGTCTAGACCACTCATGCCTGGAAGCATCAGGTCGACCATCGCGACGTCGACGGCCTTCTCGCCGAGCAAGCGCAGCGCCTCTTCCCCGGACGCGGCGCCGACGACCTCGAACCCCTCCAGCCGAAGCCCGATCGAGAGCGTCTTGCGTTGATTCTCCTCGTCATCGACGATCAACACGCGCGGCATGGGTAAGGACCCCTTCAGAGACGACGCCGACACGAAAGCGCTCGGGTTCGTCTTTGCCGTTTTTCGAAGCAACACACGTTCCATCGACGGATCCCGGGGAAAACCCCCGGTGATCGACGCCGCAACGCATCATCCGGGGCAGACGAGGTGTGCCTCGAACATTGCATGTCGGAAAGGTGCTTCGCTCGGGACATTGCACATTTGCAATGTCCCGGGGGCGGGCTCCGGAGGCGGGGGGCGGGTTCAGACCGGCGGATACGTGATCGCGAGCCGTGTCATCTTGCGCCAGAGCGTGGTGGCGCTGATGCCGAGCACCTCGGCGGCGCGCTCGCGGCTGCCGTCGCACTCGCGCAGCGCGGACTCGATGGCTTGACGTTCGGCGGAGTCGACCACGTCGGAGAGGGCGCGGCCGCCGCTCGTCGGGGCCGTCTTCTGCGAGGGGCCGGGGGTGAGGCCGAGGTCGTCGATCGTGATCATGCCGCCGCCCGAGAGCGCGACGGCCTGCTCCACGAGGTTCTCGAGCTCGCGGATGTTGCCCGGGAACTCGTAGCCCGACACCGCCTCGAGCACACCGTCGCCGACGCGCGCCTTCGTGCTCATCTTGCGGTTGTACTTGTCGAGGAAGAACTCGAAGAGGACCGGGATGTCCTCCCGACGCTCGCGCAGCGGCGGCAGGATGAAGCGCGCCACGTTGAGGCGGTAGTAGAGGTCCTGCCGGAAGCGACGCTCGGCGACGGAGGTCATGAGGTCCTGGTTCGTCGCGGCGATGATGCGCACGTCGACGCGGATCGGCTTGTTCTCGCCGACGCGGCGGATCTCGTTCTCCTGGATCGCGCGGAGCAGCTTCGCCTGGAAGGTCAGCGGCGTCTCGGCGATCTCGTCGAAGAAGAACGTGCCGCCGTCGGCCTCCTCGAAGAGGCCCTTGCGCGCCGAGACCGCGCCCGTGAACGAGCCACGCGCATGGCCGAAGAGCTCGCTCTCGAGGAGCGTCTCGCTGATCGCGGCGCAGTTGACGGGGACGAACGGGCGATCGGCGCGCTTCGAGTTCGCGTGGATCGCCTTGGCCACGAGCTCCTTGCCCGTGCCGCTCTCGCCCGTGATGAGCACCGTCGCGTCCGTCGGCGCGACGCGCACGATACGCGCGAGCACCTCGCGGATCGCGTGCGAGCGGCCGATGATGTTCTCGAACTTGTAGCGCTCGCGGAACTCGGTCGCGAAGAGCGAGACCTGGCCCGTGAGCCTGCGGTTCGCGATCGCGCGCTCGACCTTCACGAGCAGCTCCTGCTCCGTGAAGGGCTTCTGGATGTAGTCGAAGGCGCCGAGGCGCATGGCCTCGACCGCGCTCTCGATCGTGCCGTACGCGGTCATCACGATGACCTCGGTCATCGCGTGCGTCTCTTTGACCGCGCGCAGGACGCCGATGCCGTCGTTGCCGCCCATGCGCAGGTCGGTCAGCACGAGGTCGTAAGCGCCCTTCGATCCGCGGTCCGCGCCTTCTTTTCCGTCGCTCGCCTCGTCGACTTCGTAGCCCGCGCTCCGCAGCATCATCGCGAGCGTCGTGCGCATGTTGCGCTGATCATCGACGACGAGAATCTTCGCCATGGGTTCCCCCGGCCTCCGTCTGGGGGCCTTTGCACGTGCAGTCGATCGCGCGGCCCGCCAGGGACCTGGTGCCGCGCGACCCTATCATCGCCACGATTGCCTCGCGCGTCAGCTCTTGCAGTGCGAGAGCTGCCGCGAAAGGTAGAGCGGCTCGCCGAGCTTCTGAACCAGATCGATCTGGGTTTCGAGCCAGTCGATGTGCTCCTCCTCGCCTTCCAGGATGCTCCGGAGCAGCGCCTCGCTCTGATGGTCACCCTTCTCACGACAGAGAGCGATCGAGCTGTTCAGGCGCGTCACGGCTGCGTACTCGAGGTCGAGATCACTCTTGAACTGCTCGGGCACGGTCTGGCCGACGTTCAGCTTGTCGAGGCGCTGCAGGTTCGGCAGGCCTTCAAGGAAGAGGATCCGCTTCATGATCGCCTCGGCGTGGCGCATCTCGTCGATCGACTCGTCGCGGCTGCGCTCGGCCAGCGCCAGATAACCCCAGTTTTCGCACATCTTGGCGTGCATGAAATACTGGTTGATCGCCACGAGCTCGGCAGCGAGCACCTCGTTCAGCGCGTGGATGACGTCTCTGTCGCCCTTCATGGAAACCTCTAGCCTGCAAGGGTTACGGCTCCGGCGATACGGTGGCCGCGATGTCCGCCTAGCACGCTATCGGAAAAATGGGCAGGCGAGAGAGAGCTCTCGAAACAAAACGACACCGTCACGCGACAAACGCTGCCGCGCGCACGGAACGTTGAAGATGTCGAAAACCGTTATCGAGAACCGAACGAGCCGAGCCGAACCCTCAGGCAGCCGACGAGGCGGATCGAAGCATGCGGAGCCGACGAACCCCGCAACTCGGGGCGGAATCAGCGCCCTCCGTGGAGACCGGTCCATCCCCCTCGACGAGGGACATCACGGTCGCCCGGCACGAGCCGCAACGAGTGCCGGCCCGCGTTTTTTCCATGACTTCATGGGCCGTCGAGGCACCAGCGCCCACGAGGTCCAAGATGTCCTTCTCCGAAACCGCCTCACAGATGCAGACGTACATAGGTGCTGATCCGACCGTCCGGCGTCCTGTTGATGTTGAGAATAGCTTTCAACATCATCGAGGTCAATACCGTCGGCCAGGATCGATCGTCTGTTCGAGGCGGAGTGGTCACATGGCGAGGCCGCCGTCGACGTCGATGGTGCGACCGTTGAAATACTCGCACTCGATGACGAAACGAACGGCGAGCCAGAGGTCCTCGGGCAAGCCGATGCGGCCGACGGGGATCGCGGCGACGAGCGCGTCTTTGGCCTTCTGGTTCATGCCCTGGGTCATGGGCGTCTCGACCATGCCCGGCGCGACACAGCCGACGCGGATGCCAAAGGGCGCGAACTCGAGGGCCCAGGTCTTGGTGTTGGTGGCGAGCGCGGACTTTGCGGCGCTGTAGTTCGACTGTCCGCGGTTTCCATGGCGCGCGATCGAGCTGATGTTGACGATGACGCCCTTCTCGCCGCTCGCCGCCATCTTGGCGACGACGTCGCGGACCATGTACGTCGCGCCCGTGAGGTTCACGTCGATGACCGCCTGCCACTGCTGGGCGGAGAGCTTCGTGATCGCGCCCGTCGTGCGGTCTTTCTTCACGAGCAAGCCGTCGCGCAGGATGCCGGCGTTGTTGACGAGGCCGTTCAGGCCGCCCATGGCCTCGTGCGCGAAGTCGACAAACGCGGAGACCTCGGCCTCGCTGCCGACGTCGATGCGCTTCGGGTGGATCTTGCCGCGGAGCTCCTTGGCCTCCTCCGCGAGCGAGGCGAGCGCGGCCTCGTTCACGTCGCCCGCGACCACCTGTCCGCCCGCCTCCGCGAGGCGATAGGCGTAATGACGGCCGAGGCCCGAGGCGGCGCCGGTGACGATGAACTTGGTGTCTTCGAGTCGCATGGTCTCCTCCAGGAAGCGAGGGCGCGAAAGCCCTCGGATGCCGGGTGATACACGGGCAGATGGAGATCGGGAAGGCCACGCTTGCACCGGGTGGCCCCGGTGATATTTCCCGAGCCATGCTTCGCCGCGCGCTGCTCGTTTTGTGCATGGCCCTCGGCTCCGTGGCCGCATGCAACCGCGACGTGCCCGTCCCCGCCGCGTCCGATCCCGACGGCAAGGACCTGGTGCAGGGCGCCGTCGTCGCGGCCACCGAGTCGAGCGGAGGAATCCGGCTCTACAAGATCATCCACGTCGACGACTACCCGGAGCCCGCAGGCCCCGAGTACCACATGATCGCGTACAACCCGAAGGTGCCGACGTTCCAGGACGCGGCGAACCTGTGGAAGCACAAGCGGAGCGAGGTGACGGTCGCGATCGACCACATCTTCGTGCGGCTCGTGAGCTTCGGCAAACGCGACCACCGCGTGCTCTTCGTCGAGCCCGTGACGGACGAAGAGAGAGCGCCGTACCTGAAGGCGAAACGCTAACGCGTCCGGGCGGCGATCGCGGTCGCGAGCAACTGGATCGCCTGCGTGTGCAGGCGGCTCGCCCAGCTCTTGCTGATGCCGAGATCCGCGGCGATCTCGTCGAAGTCCTCTCCCTGGAAGTAGTGCCGCTCGACGAGCTTGCGCTCGCGCTCGGGGAGCGCGTCGATGGCGCGGCGAAGGGCGTGCGCCATCTCGGCGCGCGAGATGTGCTCCTCGGGCGTGCTCGCGCCGGAGACGAGGCCAAGCGCGAGGGCCACCGCGTGCGCTTCGAGGAGGCGATCGAGCGCGGAGACGTGGTCGTCCTCGGAGAAACCCGCGTCGTCCGATGTGGAGGCGAGCCCGATGGAGAGGCGCTCGGCGCAGAGGAGAGCCGTGGCGCGGGCGAGGGCCCGACGAAAGCGACGCTCCCGCTTGATGCCGTCGAGGATGGCCCAGCGGACCTTGCGAGCGACGTACGTGGGGAGCGACGCGCGGGCCGGATCGAAGGTGCGCGCGGCTTCGAGCAGGCCCTCCTGGGCGCTCGCGCGCATGTCCTCGATCGGGACCACGTGCCCGAGCCTGCGCACCATCCAGCGCAGGACGTGCTCCAGCACGGGCTTGCCCTCGTTGTAATGACGCTCGATCGCGGGGTCTTCGCCGAGCGAAGCGACACGAAGGGTCACTCGTCGGCCCCGGATCCGGCTCGCCGCGAATGAATGCCGCTGGCCCGACGAACCTCGGGCGCCTCGTCGGGCCCAAAGGCGTCCCCGACAAACGCCTCGCCGCTCTGCTCGACGTGCCTCGGCGCGGCACGACGAAGGAGGCGCGCGGCGTGTTCGTCGGTCGCGAGCCTCTCGGCGAGCTCATTCCGCAGGAATTCGAGGTCTTCGCTGGCGAGGAGGCCGCGGTACGGGGCGACGGCAGCGTCGATGCGCGCCGCGACCCAGGGGTCGGCGAGGAGGGGGTGCATCGGTAAGGAAAAACCTAGCACCCGAAGGAGCGGCGAAACAAGGGGAAAGAAGGGGGCCGAGGTTCGATGGGACGAACCTGGTTGTTCCGCGGGGTTTTTCCGGGGGGCGGGGGCGAACCGGGCGCCCTCGACTTACTTCGGCGGGTCTTCCCCGTTCAGACACTCGTCGAACGCCTTCACGCTCTTCGCGGCCATCGCACATTCGAGCCGCTTCCTCTCGGCCACCTTGCCGACGAGGCTCTCGATGCAGCCGTTCGCCCACGGCTCGCCCATCTTCCCGACCACCGCGTCGATGTTCTTCACGGCCTGCTCGCGCTGCTTGTCCGTGAGCCTCTTGTCGAGCCCGGCGATCTGGTCTCCGCGTTGCACCGCGACGTACTGCTTGCCGAGCTCGATGCAGTCCTTCTCCGTCAACGTGTAGTCGTTGGCGGCGCCGTCATCGGTGATCTTCTTCGCGCCGTGCGAGAGCGGCTTCGGCTCGGGCTCCGCCGCGACCGCCCCGGTGTCCTGCGGCTCGCTCGCCCCGTCGTCCGGGGCAGAGTCGTTCTGGTGCGTGGCGTCTTCGGGCGGCGGCGTGGAGGCGCCGCAGCCGAGGGCCCCGAGCGAGAGGAGCGTGACGAACGTCGTGGCGGGGACGTTCGCGGCGAGCGTGGACAGCAGGGAACGGCCGTTCATGGACCGGGAAGCGTACGCCTGCTCCTTTTGGGCTGTCCATCCTCGCCGGTACGCCGGTGCACGGCCCGAGGTCGCTTCCCGGGGGGATCGCCGTTGGCAAAGCGTGTGCAGGCAGGTCGCACGGGGCGGAGACCAATGCGATCGTTCTGGGTTTACATCCTGCTCGTCGTGGGTGCGGTGCTCCTGCTCGGCTCGCTCGAGGGGAGCGAAGAGCGAATTCCTTACGCTCGGTTCCGGGACATGGCCGAGCAAGGCGTGCTCACCGAGGTGCAGATCAAAGGGGATACGTACATCGGGCGCACGGCGCCGAACGCGCCCGTCGGCACGTCGCAGACGTTCCGGACCGGCCGTATCGAGGGAGCCGAGACAGCCCTGCTCGCGACGCTCGACGCGAAGGACGTCCCGTACACCCGGGTCTCCGACGGCGGGCCGTCGCTGTCGATGATGCTGCTCTGGGCGCTCCCGCTCGTAGGCGTGCTCCTGCTCGTGGGCTCGATGTCGCGCAAAGCACCAACGCCGAACATCACGAACCCTGCGCTGAACTTCGGCAAACACAAGGCGCGGCTCTACGTGGACAAGGGCGCGCCGATCACGTTCCGCGACGTGGCCGGCAGCCACGAGGCGAAAGCGGAGCTCACCGAGATCGTCGAGTTCCTGAAGGCGCCGGAGCGATACCGCAGGCTCGGCGGGCGGATCCCGAAGGGGTGCTTGCTCGTGGGGCCGCCCGGGACAGGCAAGACGTTGCTCGCGCGGGCCGTGGCCGGCGAGGCGAACGTGCCGTTCTTCAGCATCTGCGGCTCGGAGTTCGTCGAGATGTTCGTCGGCGTGGGCGCGGCGCGTGTGCGCGACCTGTTCACGCAGGCGCGCGAGAAGCCGGCCGCGATCCTGTTCGTCGACGAGCTCGACGCCGTCGGGAAGGCGCGCGGCGCAGCCGGGCCGATCGGCGGCAACGACGAGCGCGAGCAGACGCTGAACCAGCTCCTCACGGAGATGGACGGCTTCGACGGCGCGACGGGGCTCGTGGTGATCGCCGCGACGAACCGCCCCGAGATCCTCGACCCGGCGCTCACGCGCGCGGGGCGCTTCGATCGGCGCGTGTACGTCGATCGGCCGGACCTGCGGGAGCGGCGCGAGATCCTGGAGGTGCACGCGCGAAGGGTGCTGCTCGGGCCGGACGTGAACCTCGACGACATGGCCGCGCAGACGACGGGGCTCGTGGGCGCGGATCTCGCGAACCTGCTGAACGAGTCGGCGCTGCTGGCGGCGCGCAGGCACGCGACCGCAGTGAGCAAGCTGGATCTCGACGAGGCGATCGAGCGGGTCATCGCGGGGCTGGAGCGCAAGAGCCGAAGGCTCGGGGCGCACGAGCGGGTGGTCGTGGCGTACCACGAGGCGGGGCACGCGATCGCAGCGGAGCTCTTGCCGACGCAGGATCCGGTGCGGAAGGTGTCGATCGTGCCGCGTGGGATCGGCGCGCTCGGCTACACGCTGCAGAAGCCGCGCGAGGACCGGTACCTGATGAGCCGGCAGGAGATCCTCGATCGGCTCGTGGTGCTGCTCGGCGGGCGCGTGGCGGAGCAGCGGACGTTCGGCGACGCGTCGACGGGCGCGCAGGACGATCTCGTGAACGCGACGGACATCGCGCGGCGCATGGTGCGCGAGCTCGGGATGGGCGGCTCGGCGCTGGGGCTCGCGTCGTTCGATCCACGGCGAAGCGTGACGTTCGAGCGCGGCGGCTACGACTACAGCGAGGAGACGGCGCGTGTCGTGGACGCCGAAGTGGGGCGGCTGCTGGCAGACGCAGAGGCGCGGACGAAGTCGCTCATCAACGAGCACTTCGACGCGCTCGAGCGGATCGCGCGGCGGCTCTTGGATGTGGAGACGTTGTCCGGCGAGGAGGTGCGCGCGCTGCTCCACACGCCGTCGGCGGAGAAGCCGAAGGCGGAGGCGGAGAACGTCGACGTGTCGATCGAGGACGTGCCGACGAGCGAGGCGAGGCCGCGGGCGGCTTGTCGGTAGGTTAGGAGGGATCAGGACGCGGGCGCGGAGATCGTGTCCCGCGCCCCCGCCCCTCACTGAATCGCGCGAAACACCCGCTCGAAATCGAGCCCTTCTCCCCGGAACATCACCCCGAGCACCTGCCCTCGCACGAGCGTGTTCGGCACCGTGCCCATCACCCGGCTGTCGAGCGACGCGGGCCGGTTGTCGCCCATCACGAAGAGATGATCCCGCGGCACCACCGCGGGGCCGAAGTCCTCGAAGTCGCGACCTCCCGACTCATGCGCGAGGCCGCCGAGGTGCTCCAAGAACCGCCCGTCCGCGAGCCTCTCGATGCGCTGCGGACGACCGTCGATGTAGAGGATCCCCCGCTTCATCGCGACCGATTGTCCCTCCGTCGCGACCACGCGCTTGACCAGCGGGATCGCGCCGCCGCGTGGATCCGCGAAGACCACGACGTCGCCGGGACGCGGGCTCCTGTGATGGAAGAGCCACGCGTCGGTGAAGGGCACGCGCAAGCCGTAGGCGGCTTTTGCCACGAAGATGCGATCGCCGGGCTCGATCGTCGGCCACATCGAGCCCGTGGGCACGTGGTATTGATCGGCGAGCGAGGCGCGCGCCGCCGTCAGCACGAAGACGAGCGCGACAAACTTGAGGGTCCGCTTGAAGAGGGCCGCGAGCAGGCGCTTGCGTCGCGACGCGACGGGCGGCGTTGCCTCTTCGGAAAGCGTCAGGGAAGGCTCGAACGAGGCCATCGCGTGATGCTCGGTAGCATCACGGTCGAGGTCGATCCAGCCTGCGGACATGACGAACGCCCACGCCTCCGCGGCGAAGCTCACGTTGTGTGGATCGATTTCGCTTTATCCAGTTTCGCTCGGCGCAGCGATGCACCTCGCGGGCTACCGCGCGCTCGGCTTGCCGTTCACGTACGTGCCGTTTCGCGTGACCGATCTCGGCGGCGCGATCACGGGCATGCGCGCGCTCGGGATCCACGGGCTCGGCGTGTCGATGCCGTACAAGCAGCAGATCCTTCCACTGCTCGACGGGATCGATCCGCTCGCCGCGAAGATCGGCGCGGTGAACACGGTCGTGCAGGAGGACGGGCGGCTCCTCGGGTACAACACCGACTGCGTGGGCGCGGTGCGCGCGATCGAGGAGATCGCGCCGGTGAAGGGCGCACGCGCGCTCGTGCTCGGGGCCGGCGGGGCCGGGCGCGCGGTTGCGCACGGGCTCGCGGACGCGGGCGCGGAGGTTGTCGTGACGAACCGAAGCCTCGACAAGGCCGAGGCGCTCGCGGCCGAGATCGGGGGACGCGCGGCCGGCGTGGAGGAGGCGCGGAACGCGGGGCGCTACGACGTCGTCGTGAACGCGACGTCCGTGGGCATGGGGGAGATCGCGGCGGAGAGCCCCGTGCCGGAAGAGGCGATCCCCGCGGGGCTGCTCGTGATGGACATCGTGTACAAGCCGATCGAGACGGCGCTCGTCCGCGCGGCGACGCGGCGAGGCGCGCGCGTGATCCACGGCGGGCGCATGCTGCTGCACCAGGCGGCGCGGCAGTTCGAGCTCTACACGGGCGAGCGGGCCCCGCTCGACGCCATGGATGCCGCGCTGCGGGAGCAGATCGCCAAGCTCGGGTGATCGCGGCCCGAGCTCGCCCGTTTTGTTTGCAGAGCATCGTCGTCTGCCGGCATGCTCCGCGCCGTGGATCGCCGGGCCCAGTTGATTCCGCTGCTCGCCGTCGTGGCCCTCGGATGCAGCAGCGAGGCGTCCCCCGCACCCGCGCCCACCTCGACGAACGTCGCGGCAGCCGCTCCCGCAGCCGCTTCCGCTTCCGCTTCCGCTTCCGCTTCCGCAGCCGCTTCCGCAGCCGCTTCCGCTTCCGCTCCCGCTCCCGAGCCTCCGCCCGAGGGCATGATCGCCCTCCCGCCGGCCGTCTACCTCATGGGCTCGCGCGCGACCGAAGGGTTGCCCGAGGAGCGGCCGATGCACGAGGTCGTCCTCGCCGGCTTCTACCTCGACAGCACCGAGGTCACCGTCGCCGCCTACCGCGCCTGCATCGCCGCCGGCACTTGCACCCCTTCGCACACCGGCGAGGCCTTCTGCCCCCGAGACGCCGAAGGCCACGCCGATCA
Source organism: Polyangium fumosum (assembly GCF_005144585.1). Taxonomy (GTDB): domain Bacteria; phylum Myxococcota_A; class Polyangia; order Polyangiales; family Polyangiaceae; genus Polyangium; species Polyangium fumosum. The sequence continues at coordinate 112,277 of NZ_SSMQ01000003.1, forward strand.
CCCCATCAGTTGCATCGACTTCCACCAAGCCGAGGCCTACTGCGCCTTCGCCAAGAAGCGCCTGCCCACCGAGCGCGAGTGGGAGTACGCCGCCCGCGCCGGCAACGAGCACCGCAAGTTCTCCTGGGGCGACGACCCGCCCGACGAAAAACACGCCTGCTACGACCACCCCGGCACCTGCCCCGTCCGCTCCTTCCCTGCCGGCGCCTTCGGCCTCTACGATATGTCGGGCAATGTGTGGGAGTGGACGTCCACCGTCTACGGCCCCTACCCGGACGAGGCCACCACCGGCACGCACCGCGTCTACCGCGGCGGGAGCTGGAGCCGCCGGTTCCCCAAATGGCTCCGCACGGCCCTGCGCAATCGTTACGAGCCGCACAAGTGGAGCGCTTCCCTCGGCGTGCGTTGCGCGAAGTCGCAAACCCCCCTCACCTGCCCTCCCGAGACCGAGGCCCGCGGCGATGCCTGCGTCCGTGTGAAGGGCGATCCCCTGTGCGAGCCCGGTTTCTCGTGGAATGGCAGAGCTTGCTCCCTCGGCGGCGTGGCCCTGCCCGCTCCCGCCGAGGGCGCCCCGCCCCCCGCCGCCACGGCCGCCACCGCCGAACCCCTCGCCGCCGAGCCCGCACCCGTGCGTCGCAGCCGCACGCCACGATTCGACGACGATTGCAAGGCGTATTACGCTGGACGCCCTGCCGCCTATCGGTACGAGGGAGGCACGTTTTACAGCCGGAACCCGGTCATCGCGGGCGACGGCTGCACGAAACGGGATATGGGAGAGAGCTGGACGAGCGCATGCTGTCCGGGCTAACGCATCCCTGAGCGGCTCGGATTCCACGGGGCCACGGGCGCTCGCTCGCCGTCCCTGGTGGCCCAAGGCCGCTCGCCCATCTAGGCTGTCCGCCTCTGGGGGACCCGCTGCGCTCGGACGAGCCGAGCCACCGCGCCCCAAGGCCTCTGTTTTCCCATGCTGCCCTACGAGATTCGCGCCGCCACCCTCGGTGATGAGGAGCAAATGCTCCGCGTCGCGCGACACCTCAACTCGGTCAACCTGCCGCACGATCGGGACGAGATTCACGAGATCGTGAGCCTCTCCCACAAGAGCTTCACCGGCGAGATCAAGGACCCGCGCCTCCGGCAGTACGTCTTCGTGCTCGTCGACCGCGCGAAGGAGCACATCGTCGGCACCTCGATGATCATCGCGCAGCTCGGCCGGCGGGGCGCGCCGTACATCTACTTCGACGTGCTCGACGAGGAGCGCTACTCGGCCACGATCGACCGGCACTTCCACCACACGCTCCTGCGCATCGGCTACTCGTACGACGGCCCGACCGAGATCGGCGGCCTCGTGATCATGCCCGAGTACCGCCGCGCCAGCGACCGGCTCGGCACGGCCATCTCCTACGTCCGGTTCCTCTACCTCGCCGCCCACCGCGATCTCTTCCAGCAGGAGGTCCTCGCCGAGCTCATGCCTCCGCTCGAACCCGACGGCACGAGCCACCTGTGGGAGGCCCTCGGCCGCCGCTTCACCGCCCTCTCGTATGGCGAAGCCGACCGGCTCTCGAAGAAGAACAAAGAGTTCATCAAGGGCCTCTTCCCCGAGGGCGCGATCCACGCGACCCTCATGCCCGAGGACGCGCAGAAGGTCATCGGCAAGACGGGCTTGCAGACCCGCGGCGTCGAAAAACTCCTGCGCCGCATCGGCTTCCGCTACGCCCACCGCGTCGACCCCTTCGACGGCGGCCCGCACTACACGGCGCGGATGGACGAAATCAGCCTGATCGCCGACACGAAGCGCACCCGCGCCGATCGCCCCTTCTCCCCGACCGCCGGCGACCGCAAAGGCATCCTCGCCATCGAGATGCCCGAGCCGCCCTTCTTCCGCGCCGTCCTCGGCAACCTGCGCGAGGGCCCCCGCGGCGTCGCCGTCGACGACGAGGCCTGGGAGTCGCTCAACCTGCACCACTCGAGCCCGCTCATCGTGCTCCCGATCGAGTGACGCCACGGCTCGGCATGCCGAGCCGTCGTGCTCGCTCCCTTGTGTTCTGTGCATTCTTTAGCTACAGAATTTTTAGTACACAAGGGAGGCACGCATGGTTGCGCACCTGGACCCTCTGCTATCCGTCCCCACCGAAACGGGTCCTCCTTCGAGTGGGCACAGGAACAAGGCGCCGGCACACGCGCGGGACGACCGAGACCGGTGGCTCTCCGCGCGCGAGCTCGACATCCTGACGGCGGTCGCCGAGGTCGCGCTGCCGCCGGGGCATTTCCTCGAAGGCGCGGGCCGAGAGACCGCCGAGGCCACGCACCGCTACCTGTCCGACATCCCGCGGGAAGGGATCCGCGTCTTTCAGGCCGCCCTTTGGGCCGTCGAGCTCTCCACGTTGCCGACGAAACGAAGGCCGTTCTCCGAGCTTTCGCGCGAGGCGCGCCTCGCGGCCCTCGGGGGCTTCGAGCAATCGCGCGTGCTGCCGATCCGCGAGGTCCTCCGGGTCCTGCTCACGCCGCTGAAGGCAATGCATTTCGACCGGCCCGAAATGTATCGCCACGTCGGTTGTCGTTACGAACTCGAGACGGTGCGCGACGAAAAACCCCGCTGGCTCGCCCGCGTGACCGACGGGCGCGAAATCGAGGAGGATCTCGACCTCGAATGCGAGGTCGTCGTGGTCGGCACGGGCGCGGGCGGCGCGGCCGCGGCCTACGAGCTCGCCTCGCGCGGGCGGGCCGTGCTCATGCTGGAGGAGGGCCATTACCACCGGCGGTCGAGCTTCAACGGCAGGCCCTCCCGCGCATATCGCGACCTCTACCGCGACAAGGGAATGACCGTCGCGCTCGGCAACGTGAACATCCCCGTCTGGGTCGGCCGCGCCGTCGGCGGCAGCACGGTCATCAACTCGGGCACCTGCTACCGCGCCCCCGCCCGCACCTTCGCGTACTGGCGTGATCGCCACGGCCTGCCCCGCGACTTCTCGCCCGAAGGCCTCGGCCCTTATTACGAGCGCGTCGAGGCCATGCTCGGCGTCGCGCCCGCGAGCCCGCTCCACCTCGGCAAGATCGCCGGCATCATCGCGCGCGGCGCCGAGCACCTCGGCCTCCGCCACCACGCGCTCACCCGCAACGCCCCCGATTGCGATGGCCAGGGCATCTGCTGCTTTGGCTGCCCCACGGGCGCGAAACGATCGACCGACGTGAGTTACGTGCCCGCCGCGCTCGCCCGCGGCGCCGAGCTCGTGACGGCCGCGCGCGCCGATTTCGTGGACATCGTGGCCGGCCGCGCCCGCGGCGTCACCGCGACGCTCGGCGCCGAACGGACGAAGGGCCGACCCCCGCGCCTCCGCGTCCGCGCGGATGCCGTGATCGTCGCCGGCGGCACGCTCATGACGCCGCTGCTCCTGCGCCGCAGCGGCGCTTGCCTCTCCTCGGGGATGCTCGGGAAAAACCTCTCGATCCACCCCGCCTCGAAGGTGATGGCGCTCTTCGACGACCGCGTCGATCCATGGAACGGGATCCCCCAAGGGTATTCGATCGACCATTTCGCCGAAGAAGGCCTGCTCTTCGAAGGCAGCTCGCTCCCCTTCGACGTCACCGCGCTCGGCGTGCCCTGGTCCGGCCCGCGGTACATCGAGCTGATGGAAAAATACCCTTACCTCGCGTCATTCGGCTTCATGGTCCAGGACCATAGCCGCGGCGAGGTCCGCACGGGCCCCGGCGGCCGCCCGCTCCTGCTCTACCGCATGAACGAGCGGGATACGCGCCTCCTCCAGCGCGGCGTCGAGATCCTTTGCGAGGTCTTTCAAGCGGCCGGCGCGCGCCGCGTCTTGCCGTTCGTCACGGGCCACGACGAGGTGAACACGAAGGACGCGCTCGCGCGTCTCCGAGCGAGCCGCATCCGCGCCGGGGACATCGAGGTCACGGCGTACCACCCCCTCGGCACATGCCGTATCGGAACCCATCCCGCCCGCTCCTGCCTCGGCCCCGACCACGAAGCCCACGACGTCGCGGGCCTCTATGTATGCGACGGCAGTGCTATCCCTTCCTCGCTCGGGGTGAACCCGCAGATGACCATCATGGCCATGGCCCTGCGCGCCGCCGAAATCCTCCATCAGCGCCTCGGCTAGACAAATGGCCGCTTGAACAGACGCTTCCAGGCAGGACGCATCGCATTGCTAGACGAATTGCCGCTTTAACAGACGACTTTCCGGCCTTTCGGACATTTCTCGTCCGTCCGATAGCTGTCCCAACGCTTCCACGTCCGTCCGAGCGGTGGTAAGGTCGGTCGCCCGAGGGACGGTCCCCGGGGCGATTCCAGCGGATCTCTTCCTTCCCAAAACTGCGGCATGGTCGCCTGAAAAAATACCGCGCGTGCGGCGCGAATGCCGACGAACGCGGAAGACCGTGAGGCGGGGGACGGATAGGAAGCACTCGAATCGCGGATGTGCCTGCTTACAGGAAGGTTTCAACAACAATGAGCAACAAGGCGCAGGCCCCCCGAGGGGGGTGGCGATGGGCGCTGACGGCGGCTTTCATGAGCCTCGCCGTGGCCTCTTGGACGGGGTGTAGCGACGGCGGGTCGAACACGACCGCCGGCGAAGGCGGCGCTGGCGCGACCGGCGGCATGGGCGGCATGGGCGGCGGCAACGGCGGCTCCGGCATGGGCGGCAGCGACCCGTGTCCCGCCGGACAAACCGACTGCGACGGCACGTGCACGCTCACCGATATCGATCCGAACAACTGCGGCGCGTGTGGCGCGGCCTGCGCGGCCGGCGAGGTGTGCGCGGCGGGGATGTGCGGCCTGACGTGCGCCGGCGGCACGACGAATTGCGATGGCAAATGCGTCGACACGAATCTCGACCCGGCGAACTGCGGCACGTGCGGCACGGCCTGCGCGGCCGATGAGGTCTGCTCGGGCGGCCAGTGCGGCACGCAATGCGTCGGCGGCACGACGAAGTGCGGGAGCGAGTGCGTCGACACGACCCTCGACCCGGCGAACTGCGGCATGTGCGGCACGGCCTGCGCGGCCGGTGAGGTCTGCGCAAACGGCCAATGCGGCCTCGCCTGCGTCGGCGGCACGACGAACTGCAATGGCAAGTGCGTCGACATCACGATCGACGCGCTGAACTGCGGCATGTGCGGCACGATGTGCCCGGCCGGTCAGGCGTGCTCGAACGGGCAGTGCGCCACGCAATGCGTCGGCGGCACGACGAACTGCAATGGCAAGTGCGTCGACACGACCATCGACCCGACGAACTGCGGCATGTGCGGCACGGCCTGCGCGGCCGGCCAGGTCTGCGCGAACGGCCAATGCGGCCTCGCCTGCGTCGGCGGTACGACGAACTGCAATGGCAAGTGTGTCGACACGACGGTCGACCCGCTGAACTGCGGCATGTGCGGCACCGCGTGCCCGAACGGCCAGGTCTGCTCGAATGGCATGTGCCAGCTCGCCTGCGTCGGCGGCACGGCGAACTGCAATGGCAAGTGCATCGACCTCTCGCTCGACCCGCTGAACTGCGGCGCCTGCGGCGCGGCATGTCCCTTCGGCGAGGTCTGCACGGCCGGCAAGTGCCAGCTCAACTGCGTCGGGCAAACGACGAAGTGCGGCTCGCTCTGCGTCGACATCAAGACGGACACGGCGAACTGCGGCATGTGCGGCAAGGCCTGCGCTGCCGGTCAGGTTTGCTCGAACGGCGCCTGCCAACTCACCTGCGTCGGCGGCACGACGAAGTGCGGCAGCACCTGCGTCGACACCAGCACGGACGGCGCGAACTGCGGCATGTGCGGCAAGGTCTGCGCGGCCGGCGAGGTCTGCGCGGCCGGTCAATGCAACCTGAACTGCGTCGGCGGCACGACGAAGTGCGCGAACACCTGCGTCAACACGAAGAACGACCCGGGCAACTGCGGCGCCTGCGGCAACGTCTGCGCCGCCGGTAATGTCTGCACGAACGGCCAGTGCGCCGCGCAATGCGGCCCCGGCACCACGAAGTGCGGCAACGTCTGCGTCGACACGAAGCTCGATCCGAGCAACTGCGGCACGTGCGGCAACGCCTGCGCGGCCGGCCAGGTCTGCTCGAACGGCACCTGCGGCACGACGTGCGCGGCCGGGACGACGAAGTGCGGCAACGAATGCGTCGACACGCAGACGGACGAGGCGAACTGCGGCATGTGCGGCACGGCCTGCCTGGCCAGCGTCGCCTGTTATGCCGGCGTCTGCCAGCCGCCCGGTGGCTGCGATACGCTCGGGAGCTGCGGCACCTGCCAGCAATGCGCGTTCGACGGTATCTGCTCGGACGAGCTCGCGACCTGCGCGAACAGCCAGGATTGCGTCACGCTCTTCAACTGCCTGAACCCCGCCAGCGGCGTCTGCGACGCGGCCTGCCAGAACATGTGCGTGCAGCAAACGACGCAGGCCGCCATCGATGAGTACAACAACATCATCGAGTGCCTCTTCTGCCAGGAGTGCGGGACGAGCTGCGGCGTGGACCCGGTGGCGAACGGCTGCCCGGCGAGCTGCGACAACAACCCCAATGGCTGCGCCGGCTGCTATGCCTGCGCCGCGGGGATGGGCGGCAACTGCGAGGACGACCTGCAGATCTGCCTGAACAACGCCGAATGCGTCGCGCTCGACGACTGCTTCGTGGCGTGCCCGGCCGGCGATCAGCAGTGCCAGCTCGACTGCGAGCAGGCGCACGTATTCGGCATCGCCGACTACAACGCCATCGTTCTCTGCGGCTTCTATCAGGAATGCCCGAACGACTGCCTCGGGCCGTGAAGCCCTGAGCGTATGTCCGGATCCCGGAAAAACCGGGATCCGGACATGACGCGGTACCCGGGCACACCTCGGGTGGAGTAAGCTCCGCCCATGCCGAAGACCCCTCCCCCAAAGCGCGGCCCTGGCCCGAAGAAAAAGCCGACCAGCGTCGAGCTTCCCCCCGCGCAGCGATTTGCTCCCCTCGCGATCGGCCTCGGCATCGGCATGATGGTGATGATCACCGTGACGGCGCTGCGAAAGCGGCCCGCCCCGACGACCGCCCCCTCGGCCGACCCCGGGCTCGAATCCCCCCAGCAGCGAACCGATAGGCTCGCCCGCGCCTGCGAGGCCGCGCGCGCGATGCTCTGGACCGGCGGCGCCTGGGGCGCGATGCCGCTCGAAGGATTCACGGTGCGGCTCTGGCTCGGCCCAAACAACGGGAAGATGGTCACGCATCCGGTGATCGAGGCCGCGAGCCAGAAGAGCAAGCTCGGCGAAGACGTGGACGCGCTCCTCGCAAAGGTGAACGACGGGTCCGTCTCCGTCGTGCGGTACGAGCCGCGGGGCGAGATCGAAATCGCGTTCTCGGAAGGATACGCGCGGGCCTTTTTCGAGCTCGAAGGCCGCAATCGGTTCATCGGGCTGGGCGAGCGAATCGCCCGCGAGACGGGCGCGGACGGGGCCGCGCTTTATGCCGGTTGCAGCCACCTCGACACGCGCGACGTCGGCGCCTGGTTCCACGGCAAGGACACGAAGAAGGCCGCAGCGGCCCTGGTCTACGTGATGGGCCGGCCCGGCGACGTCCGGACCCCGAAGTACGTGCCCGCCGCGAAGGACCTCGCCACGATCCAGGCCGGCACGGCCCCGCTCGCCGACGCGACGATCCTCGAAATCGTGCGCGACGACGGCGCGCGCACGGTCACGACCGACGGCGTCTCGATCACGTTCCCCTACGCGAATCCGGTGCGCGCCGCGCAATCGAGCGCGAAGATCGCGGAGAAGCTCGTCCTCCCCTGAAGAATGGTGCGGGGAGACAAACGCTCCCCGGCCAAACCCTAGAACATCGATCGGTTCAAGAGCCGCTCGATGTTCTATGTTCTAGGCTTGGGCCTCGGCCCTCGCCTCCGGCGCCGCGCCGGCTCTTTCGGCCTCGAACGGGGATTGACCGCGACGAACGTCGCTCTCGATCCGCCCGTCGGTCACCGTCACCATCCGCGGCATCGACTCGGCGAAGCTCGGGTTGTGCGTGACGACCACGATCGTCGTGCCGTGCTTGCGGTTGATCTCGAAGAAGAGCTCGTGCATCGCCTTCGAGGTGCTCGAATCGAGGTTGCCCGTCGGCTCGTCGGCGAGCAGGAGCTTCGGCGAGAGCACGAGCGCGCGCGCCAGCGCCACGCGTTGCTGCTCGCCGCCCGAGAGCTCGCCGGGCCGATGCGTCACGCGGTGCGAGAGGCCCACCTCGTTGAGCAGCGCCGTCGCGGGCGCCTCCATTTCCTTGCGTGACTTGCCCTGGATCAGGCCGGGCATCATCACGTTCTCCAGCGCATTGAACTCGGGCAGGAGGTGGTGGAACTGGAACACGAAGCCAATCGTGCGGTTCCGGATCGCCGCGAGGCGCGCGCTCGGCAGGCCCACGAGGTGCTCGCCCGCGAGCTTGATCTTCCCGCTCGTCGGCAAGTCCAGCGTGCCGATGCAATGGAGCAGCGTGCTCTTGCCTGCGCCCGAGGGGCCGACGATCGCCACGACCTCGCCTTGATCGATGACGAGGTCGATCCCGCGGAGCACGTCGAGCCGACGCCCCATGTGGACGAACGACTTTTGCAGATTCTCGATGACGATGAGCGGCTCGCTCATGGGCTCACTCGTAACGGAGCCCGTCGACGGGCGAAAGCCTCGACGCCGCGCGGGCCGGATAAAGGGTGGCGATCGTGCAGATGATGAGCGCGGCGACCGCGACCATCGCGTAGTCGCTCCCGTTCACGTTCACCGGCAATCGGTCGATGTAATACACCTCGGGATCCAACCGGACGCCGAAGCGCGCGAGGCCCGAGCAGGCGGCGAACGCGGTGCCCACGCCGAACACGGTGCCGATGCCGCCGATGATGACACCTTCGAGCATGAAGATGCGCATGATCGCGCCGTCCGACGCGCCGAGCGCCTTCAGGATCGCGATCTCTTTGCCCTTCTCGGTCACCATGAGCAGCAGCGTGCAGACGATGCAGAAGCTCGCGACCGCGATCGCAATCGAGAGGATGATGAACGTCGCGATCTTCTCCAGCTTCAGAGCGCTGAAGAGGTTCTTGTTCATCTCCACCCAATCGCGGACCCGGAGCGGCTCCTTGCCAGGCCCCATGTCGAACTTCGCGGCCGCGGCCGCCACGAGCGGCGTCACCTCCGCGACCCGCTCGGGATCCGGCACGCGCACGTCGATCTGGCTGATGTTGTCGCCCATGCTGAAGAAGCTCTGGGCCACGTCGAGCTTGATGTACGCGTGCGTCGCGTCGTACTCGTACATCCCGCTGTAGAAGATCGCCGCCACGCGGAACCTGCGCGTCCGCGGCATCACGCCCATTGGCCCGAGCTCGCCCATCGGCGAGAGCAACGTGATCTCGTCGCCCACGAGCACGTGCAGGCTCTTCGCGAGCTCCTTGCCGATGATCACACCCGGCAGGACCTTCACGTCCTTGCGCAACGCTGCCTTCACCGCCGGATCGAGGTCCGCCGAGGCGCGCAGGTCCGGCCCCTTGAAGTACGGCTCGCCCCCGGGGCCCCGGCCGATGATCGTGTCCGCCGGCAGATCCGCGAGCTTCTCTGGATCATCGAGCCACTCGAAGTTGCCGACCTCGATGTTCTGCTTGAGGTCGATCACCTGCGCGATCGTGTTCGTGTCGATGCCGCGCACGAGCGCGCCCGCGGTGTTCGACGCCGACGAGCCCATCGCGTCGCCCGCCACGACCGGCGTCGCCGCCCCGCCCTTCGGCGCGACCGCGAGCCGGATGCCGTCGAGCTTGTCTTCCCAGTCGCCGTAGCCGCCGGGCTGCGTCACGTCGACGACGATGTGCGCGTTGTTGCCCAGGATCTTGCGCTTCAGGTCGGCGCCGAAGCCGCCCATGATGCTCGTCACGGAGCAGAGCGCGCACGAGCTCACCGCGACGCCGGCCATGCTGAGCACGCTAATCACCGTGAGGAACCCGCTCTTCGTGGCGCGCACGTGCCGCGCGCCCACGTATGAGCTGAAGCCGCGACGCTCCAAGATGTCGAGGATCACCGGCAGGAACGCGGCGAGCACGACGAGCAGGAAGATCACGCCCGTGCCGAGCGCGGAGAACCCGACGATCTCGTCCCGCAGCCGGAACGGCGCGAACCGCTCGCGCGTGGTCTTCGCCGCGAGGGTCGAGAGTCCGACGAAGGCGAACCCCAGGAGCGACCCGAGGAGCCACGCGACGCCCCGCGGGGAGCCTGCTTGCAAGCGCCGGAAGCCGAGCACGGCGATCCACACCGACGCGAGGACGGAGAGGATACGCAGGACGAGGAAGGGAAGCTCTGCGATCAACTGCCGCTCGCCTCGGGCCGGAGGAGGGGGAAGAGGATGACGTCGCGGATCGACGCGGCGCCCGTGAGCAGCATCGTGAGCCTGTCGACGCCCATGCCGAAGCCTGCGGTCGGCGGCATGCCGTACTCGAGCGCGCGCACGTAATCGGCGTCGTAATCCATCGTCTCCTCGGCGCCCTTGGCCTTCTTCTCGACCTGCGCCCGGAAACGCGCGTCCTGATCCTCGGGATCGTTCAGCTCGCTGAAGGCGTTGCAGAGCTCGCGGCCGTCGACGAAGAGCTCGAACCTGTCGACGAGCGCTTCATTCCCGTCCTTCTTCCGCGCCAGCGGCGAGACCTCGAACGGGTAGTCGATGATGAACACGGGCAGGCTCTTCGAGCCGTCGTCCGTGCGGTAGTCCGCGGTGAGGAAAGGCTCGGCGAGGTACTCGTAGGCGCAGAAGACGCGCTCGCCGGCCGAGTCGCACTTCTTCATGCCCGAGCGGAAGTTCGCCCAGTCGATCTCGCGCTTCTTCTCCTTGGCGGCCTTCGCCCAGACCTTGATCGGCGCGTCGTCGTCGGCGACCTTCGTGGCGACCTCCGGGGGCAAACCCGAGCGAGCGAGGGCGTTCTCGATGGCCTTCGCCATCGGGACCCGGACGAACCGCTCGAAGGACCAGGTGCGCCCCTTCGCCCACGCCGCGTGCTCCTCGGGCAGCGCCGCGGCGAGCGCCTCGTCGACGGCGCGGAGCATGGCCTCGGTCTGGTCCATGAGCGTCTCGTACGTGGCGTAGGCCTGGTAGTACTCGAGCATCGTGAACTCGGGGTTGTGCCGCGTGGAGAGCCCCTCGTTCCGGTAACACCGCGCGATCTCGTAGACACGCTCGAAGCCGCCCACGACGAGGCGCTTCAAGTAGAGCTCCGGCGCGATGCGCATGAAGAGCTCCATGTCGAGCGTGTTGTGGTGCGTCTTGAAAGGCCGGGCCGCGGCGCCGCCGATGATCGTGTGCATCGTGGGCGTCTCGACCTCCAAAAACCCTTTGCCGTCGAAGAACCGGCGCAGCGCCGAGATGAGGAACGTACGCGCCCGGAAGACCGTGGCGACCTCGCGGTTCGCCACGAGGTCGACGTAGCGCATGCGGTAACGCGCCTCGACGTCCTTGAAGCTCGTCTTCGTGGGCAGCGGGCGATAGGCCTTCGTGAGCAGGCGGAAGCTCGTCGCCTTGACGCTGAGCTCCCCCTTCTGCGTGGCCATCGCCGTGCCGCTCGCCTCGATGATGTCGCCGAGGTCGATCTCCTCGTGCAGGCGCGCATACGCCTCGCCGAGCACGGCCTCGTCGCAGTAGAGCTGAAGCTCGCCCGTGCGATCGCGGAGACGCACGAACGAGACGCCGCCCATCTGCCGCAGGAAGAGGACCCGGCCCGCGATCCGCAAGGGCTCGGGCGTGACCTTCTCCGCGTCGTACCGGCCCGCGGCATTCTTCGCGCCGTCGAACCGCGCGCGGGCCGAGGCGAGATCCACGAGCGATTCGCCCGACGTGACGTCGTTGGCGAAGGGGTTTTCCCCGCGCCCGCGGATCTTCGTGGCCTTCTCTTTCCGAACGGCGATCAGGGTCTCCTCGGCGTGCGGTGTCGCCGCAGCCGCCGAAGAGCCTCCCTTCTTGTCCTGCTTGTCCTCGCTCACGCGTCGTCCTCTGCGACCACTTGGCCGCCCTTCTTCAGCGTGCCGCCCGCCGCGGCCAAGAGGTACGCCTCGATGAACGCGTCGAGATCCCCGTCGAGCACTGCATCCACGTTGCCGGACTCCGACGCGGTCCGCACGTCCTTCACGAGGCGGTAGGGCGCGAGCACGTAGTTGCGAATCTGGCTGCCGAAGTTGATCGCGGTCTTCGAGGCCTGGTACGCGGCGTTCTCGGCGTCGCGCCGCGCCAGCTCACGCTCGTAGAGCTTCGCCTTCAGCATCTTGAGCGCCATCGCCCGGTTCTGATGCTGGCTGCGCTCGGCGCGGCAGACGATGTTGATCGTCGGATCGGGCAGGTACCGGAGCCGGACCGCCGTCTCGACCTTGTTCACGTTCTGCCCGCCCTTGCCGCCGGCGCGCATCGTCGTGATCTCGATGTCCTTCTCGTTGATGTCGATCTGGATGTCGTCCCCGACGTCGGGCGTGATCTCGACCGCGGCGAACGCGGTTTGTCGCGTATGATCCGCGTTGAACGGGCTCATGCGCACGAGCCGGTGCACGCCGGTCTCCGAGCGCAGATACCCGTAGGCGCCCGGCCCCGACACGGTGAACGAGACCGCGTCGATGCCGGCCTCGTCGCCGTCCTGGTAGTCGATGATCTCCGTCTTGTAGCCGCGCCTCTCGCAGAAGCGCAGGTACATGCGGAGCAGCATCGACGCCCAGTCCTTGGCGTCCGTGCCGCCGGCGCCCGGGTGAATGCTGACGATGGCATTCGACTGATCCGCGGGCCCGCTCAGCATCCGCTCGAGCTCAACCTTGCGCAGACGCGCGTCGAGCTCGACGACCTGCTTCTCGCAGTCGGCCATCGCGGCTTCGTCGTTCTCGGCGGCCGCGAGCTCCAGGTACTCGGCGGTGTCGTCGATCGCGCGGCCGAGCGTCTGCGCGACTTCGAGCTTTTGCTCGACGTCCGCGCGCTTGCGCAGCGTGGCCTGCGCCTTCGTTTGATCGTTCCAGAAACCAGGCTCGAGCGACTTTTGCGTCAGCTCGGCGAGCATGCGCGTGAGCTTGGGGACGTCAAAGATGCCCCCTTAGCGCAGCATAGCGCCTTTTGAGGTCTTCGATTTTCTCGCGGGTCTCGGACAGCATGGGCGGCGGTTTATTCGATTTCCGCCGCCCACGCCAGAGGGTTTGGAGCTTCGGGCTCCATGATCACGTGGGATCGGGGCCCGGCGTCTTCTCGCCGTTCGCGGGCAGCTCGGGCTTCTTGATGTACTCCAGCGGGATCTCGCCCGTCAGCGATTTCAAGAACGCCACGATGTCCGCGACGTCCGCATCGGGCAGCTCCTTGCCGAGCTGGTGATACGCCATCGCCTGCACCGCCGTCTCCAGGCGATCGAAGGCGCCGTCGTGGAACCACGGCCCCGTCTGCGCCACGTTGCGCAGCGTCGGGACGCGGAAGACCATCTTGTCCTCGTCCTTCTTCGTGACGTCGTAGCGGCCGAGATCCTTCTGGTTCGGGTACGCCTTGATCAGGCCGAGCTTCTGGAAGCTCGAGCCGCCGAGCGAGCTGCCGCTGTGGCACGAGGTGCAGCCGTTCTGCACGAACTTCGTGAGGCCCGCGCGCTCCTGATCCGTGAGCGCCGTCTTGTCGCCGGCCATGTACTTGTCGAAACGCGAGGGCGTCACGAGCTGCCGCTCGAACGCGCCGATCGCCTTCGCGAGGTTGTCGTACGAGATCGGCTCCTTGTCGTCGGGGAAGGCCTTCTTGAAGGCGTCCTCGTAGCCCGGGATCGTCTCGAGCACCGCGACGACGCTCGCCTCGTCCTTCATGGCCATCTCGACCGGGTTCAGGATCGGGCCCTTGGCCTGGTCTTCGAGCGTGCCCGCGCGGCCGTCCCAGAACTGCGCGACGTACCCGCCGGCGTTGTACACGGTGGGCGCGTTGCGGCCGCCGAGCTGGCCTCTGTGGCCCTTCGAAACCTTCGTGCCGTCGACGCCGAACTTGTCGAGCAGGTGGCACGAGTTGCACGAGAGGTCCTGGTTCTTCGAGAGCCGCGTGTCGTAGTAGAGCATGCGGCCGAGAGCGACTTTCTCGGTCGTGATCGGGTTCGTGTCGGTCTCGCCGCTCTTCGCCTCGTACTTGGCGGGCAGCGTGCCGAAGTTGTTCTTCATGTCCGCGAGGTCGAGATCCGCGAGCTTCGCGGCCTCGGTCGAGGCGTTCGCCCCCTTCTTCTTCTGCTGGAACGGGAGCGGCGTGGCCTCACGCTCGCCGCAGCCGGCGCCTGCGAACGCCGCGGCAGAGACCAAGAGCAGTGGCAGGAACAGGGCGAAGCGCATCGGTGACGTGTCTCCTCGCAAGACGGAGCCCAATTGCATGGGAAGCGGCTCCTCGGCGCTTCTCTCTAGGTGACAACACCACGCGGCGTCAACGATCGGCTGAAAGGACGACGGATCGAACCGAAGGTGCCCCAACGGAACGGAAGCCCCGCGCCCTCGGTCGGGCTCGCCCGCCGCAGCGTCGCCATCGGGATCGCGCGGCCGCAGTCGGGTCGGGTAGGATGCGGAAAAACGCGGAGGAGGCGCCGTGGGAGGGATGCGGACGACGTGGGGGAAACGAGCGTGGCGGTTCGGAGGGGCGTGGCTCGTCGCCCTCGCGGGTTTGCTCACCTCCGGGGAGGGAAAGGCCGCTGACGAGGCGGCCTTCGAGAGGGAGCTCGCCGCGCAGATCCAGAAGCTCGATCCCGAGGCGGCGACGCTGTTCGCCGAGGCCAACGCGGCCCGCGAGCGGAGCGATCTCGCGAGCGCCGCGGGGCTTTACGAGCAGGTGCGCGCGCGCGTGCCGAAGTTCTCGGCCGCGACGCGGCGGCTCTGCACGGTGAAGCTCCACCAAGGCGCGCGCAACGAGGCCATCGCGCTCTGCCGCAAGGCGCTCGAAACGGAGGACGTGGCCGAGAACAAGGCCGCCCTCGCGCAGGCGCTCCTGCTCCGGCCGCAAGGCGCGGCCCCGAACACGTTGGATGTGCGCGAAGCGTTCGAGCTCGCGAGCTCCGCCGCCGCGCGAAAACCCGACGACAAGTTCGCCCAGCTCCTGCACTGCGAATCTGCGCTCCAGTACAGCCGCTTCGATCAGCTCCGGAGCTGCTCGCGCGCGCTCGAGCGCATCGCGCCGGAGTTCGCCCCGACGTACCTCTACGCGTCGATGGTCGACGCGTCCGAGGGCCACCTGGACAAGGCCCTCGAAAAACTCGAACGCGGGAAATCGCTGGGGATCGACGAGGCAACGTACACGTCGCTCAAGGGCCAGTACGAGGAGGCGATGCCGTTCCACGAGCGATACGGCGCGACGATGCTCTACGGCTTCCTCGGGTGGCTCGCGGGGCTCGTCGCGCTGCTCGGCCTCGGGGGACTGCTGAGCAAGCTCACGCTGCGCGCGGCGACGGCCGTCCCGAAGTCGGCGGACGAGAACGCGACGGGCGCGGACAAATGGCTGCGGCGTATCTACGGCGTCGTGCTCTGGGCCTGCTGCGCCTACTACTACATCAGCCTTCCGATCGTGATGTCGCTCGTGCTCGTCGCAGGCGGCGGCATCATCTACGGCTTCCTCGCGATCGGTCGGATCCCCGTGAAGCTCGTGGCGATCGTCGCGATCTTCACGCTGGTGTCGTTGTGGGCGATGCTGAAGAGCATCTTTTTCCGGCGGAAGGAGGGCGAGCCGGGCGACAAGCTCGACCTCGCCGAACACCCGAAGCTGCGCGCCGTCCTCGAAGAGGTGGCCGGTCGTATCGGCACGCGGCCCGTGGACAACGTGTACATGACGCCGACGACGGAGGTCGGCGTCTTCGAGCGCGGCGGCCTGCTCCGTCAGCTCACGGGGCGCACGGAGCGATGCCTCGTGCTCGGCGCGGGCGTGCTCGACGGTTTCTCGATCGGCGCGTTCAAGGCCGTCCTGGCGCACGAGTACGGGCATTTCCACAACGAGGACACGGCCGGCGGCGGCTTCGCGCTGGCCGTGCGGCGGAGCGTGTTCACAATGGCGCTCTCGCTCGCGCAGGGCGGAGCCGCGGGCTGGTACAACCCGGCGTGGCTCTTCGTGAGCGGGTTCCACAAGATCTTCCTGCGGATCTCGCAGGGCGCCTCGCGCTTGCAGGAGGTGCTCGCGGACCGATGGGCAGCCTTCGCGTATGGGGCGGATGCGTTCACGGAGGGCCTGAAGCACGTGATCGAGCGGTCGATCCGCTTCGACGTGCACACGCAGGTCGCGCTCTCCGAGGTGATCCAGGAGAAGCGCGCGCTCGCGAACCTCTATCGCTACCGCGTCCGCGGAAAAACCCCGGAGGACGCCGAGATCGAGAAGGCGGTCGACGAGGCGATCCACGCCGAGCCTTCGCCCTACGACAGCCACCCCTCGCCCGCGGATCGTTTCGCCTGGGTGAACGCGCTGCCGAAGCGCACGATCGAAAGCTCACCCGACGACACGCTGGAAGTCTGGGCACTGTTCGGTGACCGGGCGAAGCTGGAGAAGCAGATGACGCAGAAAATCCGCGAGGCCGTGGCGATGAACCACGGTGTCGTCATTCCTGCGGGCAAACCGAAGGCGAAGGTGAAGAAGGACGAGGCCGGAGAGGAGACGGACGAGGCGGAGGAGCAAGCCCCGGAGGCAGCCGGGGCCGCTTGATCTCCCCCGCCTGAGCCCTCCCTCTCCACGCGGTGGAGAGGGAGGAGAGGCTCACGCCATCTCGAGGAACAAGCGATCCGGGTTCTCGAGATACCCGATGATCTCGTAGGCGAACGCCGCGCCGATGTGGCCGTCGATGATGCGGTGGTCGAAGGACAAACTGAGCAGCATCACGTCGCCGATCACGATCTGACCGTCGCGCACCACCGGCTTCTGCTTCATCTGGTGGATGCCGAGGATCGCGACCTCGGGGAAGTTCAGGATCGGCGTCGCGAAGAGGCCGCCCTGCGCTCCGAGCGAGGTGATCGTGAACGTGGAGCCGCCGAGATCCTCGGCCCGCACCTTGCCGGCCTTCGTGTCGTCGCCGAGGCGCTGGATGTCCTTGGCGACGTCGAGGATGCTCTTGCGATCGGCGCGACGCACGACGGGCACCATGAGGCCCGCCTCGGTGGCGGACGCGATGCCGATGTCGTAGTAGCGCCGCTGCACGATCTCCTGCGTGGTCTCGTCGAAGGCGCTGTTCAGCGAGGGGTGCTTCTTCAGCGCGGCGACGACGGCCTTCACGAAGAAGGGCAGGAACGTGAGCTTCACGCCGGCCTTCTCCGCCGCGGGCTTCAGGCGCGCGCGAAGCTCCTTCAGCGCCGTCACGTCGCACTCCTCGACGAACGTGAAGTGCGCCGCGGTGTGCTTCGAGCGGGCCATCTGATCGAAGATCCGCTTGCGCACGCCGCGCAGCGGGGTCCGCTCTTCGAGCGACTCCTCGCCGGCCGGAGGCGGCGGGACCCGCACGGGCGCGGGGGCCTTCGCCGTGACCGGCGCCGCGGGCTGCGGCTCGGGCGCGGCAACGGGCTTCGCCAGAGGCGCGGACGCCGTCGGGAGCGACTCCGGCACATGCGAGGCCGCCGCCGTATGCATCGCGAGAGGCGCCGTCGTGGGCGCGGCGATCGCGCCGCGGACGTCGTCCTTCGTGACCCGCCCACTCGCGCCCGTGGGCGTGACGCGACGCAGATCCACGCCGAGATCCCGGGCGAGCTTGCGCGTGGCCGGCGTGGCGAGCGGTTTATCGTTGTAGTACGCGGCCACGGGCGCCGCCGTGATCCCGTTCGTCGTGTGCGAGGTCCCGAGCGGCATGAGGTTCATGCCGGGCAGGTCCTCCTTGATGTCGCCGACCGCGGTCGCGGCCGGGCCATCACTCTTCGCGGCAGCCTTCGGCGTGCTCGCCGCCGTCGGCTCGGCCGCTGCGGCGGGCGCGAGCGCGGCCTGCGGCTTGTCGCCGTCGAGATCGAACACGACGAGCACCGAGTGCACGGCGACGATCTGGCCCTCTTTGGCGCGCGTCTCCAGGATCTTGCCGGACTTCGGCGCGGTGATCGTGACGGTCGCCTTGTCCGTCATCACCTCGACCATCGGCTGGTCTTCCTTGACGACGTCGCCCGGCGCGACGAGCCACTTGACGATCTCGCCTTCGGTGACGCCCTCGCCGATGTCGGGCAGCTTGAACTCGAAGCTTGCCATCTCAGTACCTCGCGGTCTCGATGATCGCCGGCAGGATGCGGTGGGAGAGCGGCAGGTACTCCATCTCGAGCGTGTACGGGAAGGGCGTGTCGAAGCCGGTCACGCGCTTCGGCGGCGCCTCGAGGTGGAGGAAGGCCTTCTCGTTGATGAGCGCGACGATCTCGCCGCCGAGCCCGCAGCTCTTCGGCGCCTCGTGCACCACGACCACGCGGCCCGTCTTCTTCACCGACGTGATGATCGTCTCGATGTCGAGCGGCCAGAGCGTACGCAGGTCGATGACCTCGCAGTCGATGCCCTGCGCCGCCGCCTGGTTCGCCGCGTCGAGCGCCTCGTAGAGCATCGCGCCCCAGACGACGATCGTCACGTGCTGGCCCTTGCGCACGACGCTGGCCTTGCCGAGCGGCACCGTGTGATCCCCCTCGGGGACCTCGCCCTTCGCCGCGCGGTAGATGCGCTTCGGCTCGAAGAAGAGGACCGGATCCGGGTCGCGGATCGAGGCGAGCAGGAGGCCCTTCGCGTCCGCCGGATTCGACGGACAAACCACCTTGAGGCCCGCGACGTGGATGAACTGCGCCTCGGGCGACTGCGAGTGGTAATGGCCGCCGCGGATGCCGCCGCCGGTCGGCGTGCGGATCACGAGCTTGGCCGGATACTCGCCGCCCGAGCGATACCGGTACTTCGCCAGCTCGGAGACGATCTGGTCGTACGCGGGGAAAATGAAGTCGGAGAACTGGATCTCGGGGACGGGGACCAGGCCGTAGAGGGCCATGCCGATCGCCGTGCCGATGATGCCACCCTCGGACAGCGGGGTGTCGATCACGCGCTCGTCGCCGAACTCGTCGAAGAGCCCCTGCGTGACGCGGAAGACGCCGCCGACCTTCCCGACGTCCTCGCCGAGGACGACGACGCGGTTGTCGCGCCGCATCTCGTGGCGGAGGGCGTCGTTGATGGCCTGGACCATGTTCATCTGAGGCATCGTGCTATCTCTCCGTGACCTTCTCGAAAGCAGGGCGGGGGCTTTCCCCGAGGATCAGTGGCCGTGCCCCTTGGCACGGGGTCCACGCAAAAGCTCGTCCCGCTGCTCCTGCAGGTGCCAGGGGAGCTCGCCGAAGACGTCCTCGAACATCGACTCGAGCGCGGGCAAAGCCGTCTTCTCGGCGACCGCGATCGCAGCCTTGAGCTCGGCGTCGAGCTCGGCCTCGAGCTCCTTGTCCTGCGCGTCGGTCCAGCCCGTCGTGCGCTCGATGTACCGGCGCAGGCGCGGGATCGGGTCGAGGCGGCGCCAGGAGTCGAGGCCGGCCTCGGGCCGGTACGCCTTCGGATCGTCGCTCGTCGAGTGGCCTTCGAGCCGGTAGGTGAGCGCCTCGATGATCGTCGGGCCCTCCCCTCGCGCGGCGCGCGCGACCGCGTCGCGGGTGACCTTGACGACGGCGAAGAGGTCGTTCCCGTCGCAACGAACGCCGGGGACGCCGTACGCGATGCCCTTCTGCGCGAAGGTCTCGCTCGCCGTCTGGCGCTCGGTGGGCACGCTGATGGCCCAGCCGTTGTTGCGGCAAAAGAAGACCGTCGGCGCCTTGAAGACGCCCGCGAAGTTCATGCCGTTGTGGAACTCGTTCGAGCTCGTGGCGCCGTCGCCGAAGTAGACGAGGACCGCCGCGTCTTCCTTGCGGATCTTCGCGGCCCAGGCGAACCCGACGGCCTGCGTGATCTGGGTGCCGATGGGTGAGCTGACCGAGCCGAACTTGCCCGTCTTCCACGTGTAGTGGTCCGGCATCTGGCGCCCCTTCACGGGGTCGTTCGTGTTGCCGAACATGTTGTCGACGTACCGCTGGAGCGGCATCCCGCGCCAGAGCGCCGCGGCGAACTCGCGGTAGCACGGGAAGATCCAGTCGTTCTGCCGCATGGCAAAGGCGCTGCCGAGGATGCTCGCCTCCTCGCCCTTGCAGCCGATGTGGAAGCCGATGCGCCCCTGCCGCTGGAGGAGCACGAGGCGCTCGTCGAGCAGGCGCGCGCGGACCATCGCGCGGTAGAGGGTGAGCACCTCGTCGCTGCGAAGACCAGGATCGTTCGCCGGATCGAGGGTGCCGTCGTCGCGGAGAACACGCACGACGTCAGGCGCGTGCGCGTCGAGCGGATGCCGCGCGACCGGGTGGGCGGAGCCGTCCATGCTGCCCCCTGAGGCAGAGGAGGCGAGGCTCGATGCGGGTTGGGTGGCGGTGCTCATGATGGCGCCCGGACCGTAGTCAAAGGGCGACAGAATGGCCAGGGGACAAGCGCAGATCACGCCATTTTACAACACGCCGCGTCGTGATTGTTGCATCCGCGAAAAGGCCGCAGAACGACCGGCAATCATTGCGCAATTTCGTGCTGCACCCGCAGCATGACGAGCCACGCAGGAGAGACGCGTGCGCGTCCGCGCGTGCACGCCTCACGAGCGCGCACCGTGCGTGATGGACCAAGCACGAGCGCCAACGTTCAGACGGCGCCGAGGGCCTCGGTGGCCTCGGTGATCGCCGCGTCGACCGCCGCAGCGTCGAGCGCGAAGCGCAGCGCGAGCCGCTCGAGCAAGGCGCGCTCGGAAGGACGGATGCCGCCCGACGCGCGCGCCATGATCGCGGCGATGCGCAGCACCTCCTGCTGGTGATCACGATGCGTGATCATCTGCGCGATGTGCGCGACGCGCTCTTCTTCGCTCTCGCGTTGGTGCGCCGAGGCGAGCTCCCCGAAGAGCGCCTCGATCTGCTCGGCCGAGACCTTGCCATCGCAACCAATGCCCACGATGGAGCGGAGCACGGCGTCCTCGGTCGTGGTGAGCGGACCATCGGAGGCGGCCACGAGGTACGCGCTCTCGACCGTGCCCTCGAAGAGCGCGGCCGCCGCAGGATCGAAGCCGGAAGGGGCCGTGGCCTCGTCCCCCATGGGGCGGCTCTGCGCGAGGCGCGCCGCTTGCGCCAGGATCGAGTGCTGCACGCCGCGCGGGGCGTTCGGCCCAGGCCGTGCGATGCACTGCGTGACGCGCTCGATGAACTTCTCGTCAGGGGAGCTCATGCCGGGATCCTTCCCTAAGACGCCCCTTTTCACACACTCCGACCGAAACGCCAAGCCCCGGCGCCCAGGACGTCAGCGCCGCACGAGCGACGCCGCCGGAACGAGGCCCGCCGACGGGGCCCTTGCGCTGATCGACGCTCGGGGCTTCGGGTCGCCTTCGGCGCCCTGCGCCCCGAACCCCAGCGGGATCTCGACGCTCGCTGGCGCGCCGAGCTCCAGAGCGACCCGTGCAGCTTCCCGACGCGCGACGTCGAGCCGCGCATCGAGCTCGGCCTGCACGTCGCCGCCCTCACCGCCCTTGCCTCGCAAGAGGCTGCGCAGGAACACCTCGGCGGCGCGGTAACTCGACCGGACGAGCGGGCCCGACGCGGCGTAGAGGAAGCCCATCGCGAGGGCTTCTTCCTCGTAGCGCGTGAACGTCTCCGGCGGGACGAAGCGCAGGACCTCGTGATGCTTGGGCGTGGGCCGGAGGTACTGGCCGATCGTGACGACGTCGACGCCGACGCCGCGAAGATCCCGCATCGTCTCGATGACCTCGTCGTCCGTCTCGCCGACGCCGACCATGATCGAGCTCTTCGTCAGTTGCCCCTCGATCCCCTGCGCCCGCGCGCGCGTCTTGGCGCGCTCGAGCACGGCGAGCGACTGATCGTAGCTCGATCGCACGTCGCGCACGGTGCGCGTGAGGCGGCGGATGGTCTCGACGTTGTGCGCGAAGACGTCGGGCCTGGCGTCGACGACGGTGTCGACGGCGGAGAGATGTCCGCTGAAGTCGCCGACGAGCGTCTCGACGAGGATGTCGGGGCGGAGCGACTTCAAGCGCTGCACGGTGCGGCCGACGTGCTCGGCGCCGCCGTCGAGGAGGTCGTCGCGGTTGACCATGGTCATGACGACGTACTGGAGATCGAGCCGCGCGATCGCGCGCGCGACGTGCTCGGGCTCGCGCGTGTCGACGGCGCCGCGCGGGTTGCCGGTGGTGACGGCGCAGAAGCGGCAGCCCCGGGTGCAGACGTCGCCGAGCAGCATCACCGTCGCCGTGCCCTCGCGCCAGCACTCGCCCACGTTGGGGCAACGCGCTTCCTCGCAGACGGTGTGGAGATCGAGCTCGCGGAAGGTCTGCTTGAGGTGATGGTAGGTGTCGCCCCCAGGCGCGCGGACTTTCAACCAGGGAGGCTTGGGGACGAAGCGGGAAGCGGCGGTCATGGATTCCGTTCTGGAGCCGAGGGGAGATGACGGCAAGGGACTCGCGTGGCCGGCGAGCGTACGGTCACACGGAGCTGCGTCGAACCCGCGCGCGGGTCTTTGTTGCTGCGCGCGGGGTGGAAGAGGAAGATGCGCGCGGGGTGGAAGAGGATGCGCGCGACGGCGGCGCGGCGCGGCGGACCTCGCCGAACACCTCGTCCAGAGTTTCGGCCGTGAGCAGACGGACGCCCCAGCGGCTGAGCGTGGCCTCGTCCGCGTCGGCGATCTTCGTGCGGGCGGAGGCCGGCAGAGCGCCGAAGCGCGCCGTGAGGAGTTTCCGCAAGAGCCGCGCCTGTCCCTCCATGCGGCCTTCGACGCGTCCCCGCTCCTCGACCTTGTCTAGCCAGGTGATGATCACGTCTCGCACCTCCGAACCCGTCGCACGTTCCAGGATCTCGCCGACCTTCTCCGCGCCGATGCGCTGGTGGGTTGATGCAAGATACCGCAGCAACACGCCAAGTGCAGCAAGGCCGTCCTTGGCCAGTAGCACCTCGTCGAGCGCCTGCCCGATCCGCTCGATCTCCCGCTCGAACCGCGCGTCGTCGCCCGCCACGGACAGACACCACAAAACGACCTGCCCGAGCGACGTGAGCGCCCGCTCCACGAGATCGCCCGCGCGCCCGCCGCCGAGGTCGATCAGCCGGAGCTCGAACTGCGGGACGAACGGGGAAAGCCGGGGACGAACCGTCGCGTCCATCGGCACGAGATCCTGGAACGCCGTCGCCGCCGTCCAGCCCGCCTCGCTGTGGTGCACGACGATGGGGATGATCGGCGGCAGCTCCTTCAGCTTGGGCTCGTCGCGGACGAGCTGCTCCCAGAGCCGAAACATGTAGACGCCCATGCGAAACACCATGAGCGGGTCGACGTCGCGCTGCTGCTCGACGAGCGCGTGGAAGTAGACCTTTTTCCCGCGGATGCGCGCCGAAAACACGAGGTCGCCGTGGCGGTGGCGGAGCGCGCGGTCGACGAAGCTGCCCTGTTCGAGCCGCAACGTGCCCCAGTCGATCCCGTCCGCGAGCTCCTTCGGCAAAGCTGCCCGGAGCAGGCCGACCGCGTGCTCGCGCTGGGAAAACGCCCACTTGAAGAGCGCGTCGTGCGGCTGGGACAAGGGATCCGGACGGCGCGGCTTCGGCATGCCCGGGACGTTTGTCCCGGGTTCCCCCGGACGAACAAGTTTTTCGAGATGAAAAGCCCGGGCGACCCCCGGACGAACCGGCCTACACCCCGCTCGCCTCGCCCGCCCGCGCGATCTCCCCCGCGGCAAACTCGCCCCGCTCCGTGAAGATCGCCGTAATCAGCTCGGCCGGCGTCACGTCGAACGCCGGATGCCGCGCCGGCACGCCCTCCGGCACCAGCACCGCGCCTCCCACCCGGACCACCTCGTCCCGGCTGCGCTCCTCGAGCGGGATGTGATCCCCGTCCAGCGTCGCGAGATCGACCGTGCTCCACGGCGCGGCCACGTAAAACGGGACGCCGTGGTGCTTCGCCAGGCAGGCGAGCCCGTACGTGCCGATCTTGTTCGCGATGTCCCCGTTCCGCGCGATCCTGTCGGCGCCCACCACGATCGCCGTCACCTCGCGCCGCCGCAGGAAATAACCGGCCATCGAGTCCGTGATCACCTCGACCGGGATGCCGTCTTGCGCGAGCTCCCACGCCGTCAGCCGCGCGCCTTGCAGGTACGGCCTCGTCTCGTCCGCCAGCACCCGCACGCGCTTGCCCGCCTCCGCCGCCGCGCGGATCACGCCGAGCGCCGTGCCATACCCGCCCGTCGCCAGCGCGCCCGCGTTGCAATGCGTGAGGATCGTCGCGCCGTCCGGGATACGCGCCGCGCCGATCCGACCCATCCGCCGGCACGCCTCGCGGTCCTCCACGTGGATGCGCCGCGCGAGCGCCGCGAGCTCCGCCACGCGCACCTCGGCCGCGTCGCTCGCGTGCGCCTCGGCCGACGTGAGCATGCGCGAGACCGCCCAGGAGAGGTTCACCGCCGTCGGCCGCGCCGCCACCAGCATGCTCGCCGCGGCGCGCAGACCGGCGACGTACCGCTCCGCGACCGCCGGGCGCAACGCGCGCGCCGCGAGCACCATGCCGTACGCCGCCGCGATCCCGATCGCCGGCGCGCCGCGCACGACCATCGCGCGGATCGCCTCCGCGACATCCTCGACCGAGCGCAACGTCACGTAGACCTCGCGCGCCGGCAGATCCCGCTGGTCGAGGAGGAACACGCGGTCGCAGCTCTCCGCGAGCTCGGCCGCCGAGTACCCCGCGCCCGAGAGCGCCGGGGCCGGATACCAGGGCGGGGGCGCCACCGTGGTCACGAATGCCCCCCGTGCCCGTTCTTCGGGCCTTCCGCGGCGCGGGCGAGCTCGAGGCGTCCCCGGATCTCCTCCGCCACCATGGCGAAATCCTCGGCCGCCTCGGCCTTTTTCCCTTCCAGGTAGGCCCGGAGCCCCTCGATGGCCGTGAGCGCGATGCTCGCGTTCACGCCCCTCTGCGAGAGGGACTCGATCACGTCGCCGTTCTTCAGGAGATCCTCGAGATCGTCGAACACGCTCGCGATCTCCCGGGTCGGATCCACGGCGAACGTGGTGCCCGATCCGATCGTTCGGTCGTCGTCGTCGCTCGAAGCCATGGCTTCACTTCTTCTTGTCGGTCGTCTCGGTCGTCGTCGGGAGCGCCGAGAACGGGAAATGCGGCGGCTCGTGGCCAGGCGCGCACTGGTACTTGGAGAAATCGGTCACGCCTTCGCTACGCAGGAGCGTCTCGTCGATCCAGGCCTGGCCCTGCCGCGCCGAGGGCTCCTTCGTGATCAGCGCGAGCGTCGCGTCCGCGAGGATGTCGGCCTTGCGCCAGAACTCCGGGCCGCCGAGGCCGAAGTTGATGGTCGCGTAGCTCTCGATCGCCGTCGCCGGCCAGAGCGCGTTCGCCGTCACGTTGTGCGCCTTCGCCTCCTCCGCGATCGCCAGCGCGATCATCGTCATGCCGAACTTGGAGACCGCGTAGGCCCCATGGTGCGCGACCCCGTTCGCGTCCACCGGCGGCGACATCATCACGATGTGCCCCCAC
Organism: Polyangium fumosum; assembly: GCF_005144585.1. Taxonomy (GTDB): domain Bacteria; phylum Myxococcota_A; class Polyangia; order Polyangiales; family Polyangiaceae; genus Polyangium; species Polyangium fumosum. The sequence continues at coordinate 137,770 of NZ_SSMQ01000003.1, forward strand.
TTGCGCTCGATCATGTGCGGCAAGGCCGCCTGCGCGAGCGCGAACGACGCCCGCACGTTGATGCCCATCACGAGGTCGAACTTCTTCATCGGCGTCCCGGTGACGTCCGCCCACCAGAGCGCGCCCGCGTTGTTCACGAGCACGTCGAGCCGGCCGAAATGCGCCACCGCTTCGGCGACCGCCGCCTGGCACGCGTCCGCGTCGCGCACGTCGAGCTTGATCGGCAGCGCCCGGCGGCCGAGCCCCTCGACCTCCTTGGCCACGCTGTGGATCGTCCCCGGCAGCCGGGGATTCGCCTCGACCTCCGACTTCGCCGCGATGACGACGTCCGCGCCCTCCCGCGCACAAGCGAGCGCGACCGCCCGACCAATGCCCCGCGAGGCGCCCGTGATGAAGACAACCCTGTTCTCGAGCCGCATGGCGGGTTCCATACTGCACGCTGGCACCCTCCGCGACGGATTTCGTCGCTCGAAGGGCACGCGCCGTCAGCGCCGCCCTTTGCTCCGCTTTCGCGTCCCGGAGACGATGCGCGCCGCGTCGCGGGGCGGCTTCTTGCTTGCCTCCAGGAGCCCATCGATCCGCGCGGCCTCCGCGTTTTTCAGGCCTCCCCGGCGCAGGGCCGTGATGGCCTGCGACACGACCTCGCGCGTCTCCGGGCGCTTCGAGGCCGTCTTCGCTTCGACCCACGCGACGACCTCGGGGAAGCGCGCTGCGAGCACCGCGACCTCGCTCGGCATCGCCTCGCGGAGGGTGCGCAGGCCCTGCGATCGCTCCGCCGCGCGGGGTGACACGTCGGCGAGCGTGAACGCCTCGTCGAGCCGCGCGATCACCTCCTCCGGCCCGCGCAGCCGATCGAGGACCTCCCGATCCGCGAGCGCTTCGAGCACCACGTGCGCGTGGAAGTAGCCGTCGGTCCACGTCGCGAGCTCGGGCAACGTCGCCTCGCCCCGCTCGCGCAGCACCTCCCGCAGCGCGGAGACGATGCCCATGCGGACGAGGTGCCGCGGCTCGTCCGCGAGGTCGTGGAGCGTGCCCATGGCCCCGCGCGGGTCGAGGCCCACGAGCGCGCGCTGGGCGAGCGCGTGCGCCGCGACGATCACCGGATACTCGCCGGGGCATCCGAGCAGCGCGCGGACGAGCGCGTCCGCTTTGCCGCGGCGGGACGCGATGGCGATGCCCACGGTGCGGGCGAAGTCGAGGTTCGGGCGCGTGCCGGGCAAGTTCGAGTGCCGATCGAGCACGTCGAGCAGGCCGCGCAGGGGTCCCCCCGCGAGGACCAGATCGAGGGCCGCGTCGAGCTTGCTGGGTTGTGCTTCGGGCATTTCTCAGAATCCGATCGTGGCGCCCACTTCGGGCGTCAGCACGAACGTGACCACGGGGAGCGTCACGTTCGCGCGCAGGCCGACGCTGATCGCGACCCGCTCGAGCGGCGCATACTGCAAGCCGCCGCCGAGCGCGAGAAATCCCTGCCCGGCTTGCTTGTACGCCTTCAAGGACTGGACCCGCGGCTCGACACGCGAGCCCTCGTACGTCGGGTTGCCCGGCTTCGTGCAAGGGCTGTTCTGGTCGGCCGGGTTCGCCGCGCCGCAGGCGACGCCGTCTTCGAGCACCTCCACGTTGACGGGCGTGTCGATCTGCGCGAGCCCGGCCGCGGCGAAGACGAAGGGGCGCGCGCCGATGCTGGCGAACGGGTTCTTGCCGATGAAGTAGGTGCCGCGCAGCTCCGCGTGCACCGGCAGGAAGCTCGCCTCGTCGGCGCTCGACGTGCGGAACGCGAAGCCGATGCGCACGCCCGCCAGGATGTTGTCGAGGAAGAGCCGGTCGTAGCCGGCCATGACGCGGATCGTGGAGAGCGCGAGGCCCCCCGAGACGTTGTTCGCGACGCCGGGCGTGGGCGCGCCGAGGTACCGGCTCCCGTCCTCGCGCACGCACACGAAGTGCTCACGCTCCTGCCCGTCGACCGAGCAGACGTCCTGGCCCGAGAAGATCGAGATGTCCGGCGCGATCGTGAGCGAAACCCAGTTCTTCCGCGGGCCCGTGTCCTTCGGCTCCTCGAAGGCGTCTGGCCTCTTCGTGCACTCGCCGCTGATGCACGCGTACCCCGCGTTGCACTGGTTGTCGTCGAGGCACTGCCTCGGCCCGGACTCGACCTTCACGCAGAGCTCGGGCGGCGCGAAGCCGGGCCAGCTCGGCGGCTCGCCCTCGATGCGCGCCTTGATCGCCGTGCTCAAGGGCTGCGCGCGCGAGCCCGCGCCCGTCACGATGGCGCCGTCCGCGTCGGTGATCGTGATGTAATAGTCGAGCTTGCCCTCTTTCGTGACGTCGGTGCACGGCACGTTGATGCCGAAGCCGAACTCGCCGACCTTCTTCATCACGAGCGTCTTCCAGTCGCCCGCGCCCGGGGCGAGGAACGTGACCGTGACCTTCTTCGCGTCCTGCAAGAGCTCCGGCGCGAGCCGCACGTAGAGCGGCAAGGGCGTGTCGACGCGCTGCTCGGCCGGCGCCGTGTGCGTGATGCCCTGGCCCGAGGGCGCGGCTTGTCCCCCTGCCGCGGGCGCGCCGTCGAGCTTGAGCTGCTTGCGCGCGTTCTCGTAGGCGTACTTCACCTCGCCCGAGCTCATGTCCTCGTCGGGCTTCGCCGACTTGTCGAGGGTGAGCGCCTCGACGAACACCTCACGCGCGTCTTCGAGCTGCTTCTTGCCGCCCGCGAGCACCACGCCCAGCGCCACGAGGGCCCGCGCCTTCACGCTCGGCGTGCACTTGTCCGCGCCACACGCGTCGATCGCCGTCCGGAGCCGCTTTTCAGCCTGGTCGAACTTCGTCTCCAGGTAGTCGACATCCATCGCCTGCGTGATGGCCTTCTCGGCCTGCGCGTCCTTGGGCGCCGCCGCATGCGCGGGCAAGGCGCAGAGGAGCGGGGAGCCGAAGGCGAGCGCGAGCAGGGCGCGAGGGAAGAAACCCAAGGGACGCATCGGGCGAACTCTACCTTAACGGAACGTGACAGGGCGAGATCGGTGCGCGCAGGCGGCCGAGGATGCGTGGTGTCTGCAAGGACGAGGCGATCGCGCGCGTGGGGGATCACCTTGCCCGTCGCCACGTGGCGACCCCCTCACGTCACGATGACGCGTGCCTGTCGCCGCGTGGCGACCCCCTCGCGTCACGGCGACGCGTGCCCGTCGCCGCGTGGCGACCCCCTCGCGTCACGACGACGTGTGCCCGTCGCCGCGTGGCGACCCCCTCGCGTCACGACGACGCGTGCCCGTTGCCACGTGGCGACCCCCTCACGTCACGATGACGCGTGCCCGTTGCCACGTGGCGACCCCCTCGCGTCACGACGACGCGTACCCGTCGCCGCGTGGCGACAGGGGCGGGGCGGGGTTTCGAGGAGGGAGAGCGTGTGAATGGGGATGGGTGGAAATGGTTCTTCGGGGGGCCCCCTGCATCACACCAACGTGAAAGCCGGTCGATAACCGAAACCAGCTTCCTTGGCCAGCTCCACCACGCTCGCCCACAGCTCGCTCACGGCGCGGGTGGAAGCGCTCAAATCCGCCGGAGTCTCCCCCAGGCGGGCCAATATCCTCGACAACTGCTGCACGTACCCCGGCGGGACCAGCGGCGCGTGCGCATGAAAGCCCGCGGCAATCTCGGCCATCGCCGTCTTGTCGGTCATGAAATAGGTTTCATTGAGTGCAAATAGTACCTGGGTCAGAAAAGCACCCGTGCGGGTCAGCGCGCCGGACACCGCATACACGTCACCGCGCTCGGCATACGCAGCGGCATGCACGAGCGAAAACTCGGCCAGCCACAGATTCGAAAGAACGAGCTTCTCTTTCAGCAGCGGCGGGTAGACCTCCACCTGCCGTTTCAGAGATGCGATATGCCCTGCCGGATCGTGCAGCGGCAAGCAAACGCGCGTCTCGGCCAGGTAGGTCACGCTGTAGAAGCCAAAGGCGGGCTGCTGGTCGAAATGATGGTGCGTGACGCCCCGCGCCGCCTCGTCGAGCGTGCGCCGAACCTGATCGAGGTTGCGGTAAATGAAGTCCACCTTGCCGGCGGTCGTCCGGATCCAGGCGCCGCCATTGACCCACGGTCCCCAGCCGTAGAAATCGGTCACGTCGGGAGGGCCGGCGATCGAAATCTCGGCCGCGACGCGGCGAATGTCCTCGATCCGGAACGGGCTGTCCTCGGCGTAATACATGGCCACGTCCAGATCCGAATCCGGACGGGCCATGCCGCGCGCGTACGAACCGCCGAGCACCACGGCGACGACGCCTGGCACGGCCGAAAGGCGCGTGGTGATCGTATCGAGCAGGGCTTGTTTCTCCGCGGGGAGTGTCATAGAGAGTGCCGATCTTGCTCGCAAGCAACGCGACGGTCCAGTGCGATCGACGGCAGCAGCTTCGCGGACGCGCGAGCCTTCGCGGGAGGAAACCGGCCCTCGCAGGGGCCGACGCCGTTAGGCCGGCGCGTGAAACGGCCCCGTCACCTCATACGTCACGCCGCCGCTCCCATCGCCGCGCTGCGAGCTGAAGTAGAGCCGCGTCCCCGAAGGATCAAACGCCGGCCCCGTGATCTCGCTCTTGTCGTGCCCCATCACCTGCACGAGGGGCTTGAGCTCGCCGCTCGGCAAGATCGCCACGATCTGCATGTCCCCCGTATCCTCGGCCACGAGCACGTCGCCGCTATGCGACACGGTGATGTTGTCGACGCCCGTCAGAATGGGCGTCTCCGCTTCCTTCGCGTCATAGATCACGGCGAGCGTCTCCGTCATCGTGTCGTAGGCGTACACGCGCCCTTCGCCCTTGGCCGAGAAGTACACGATCCCCTCGTGGTACCAGATGCCCTCTCCGCCATCGAAGAGCGTCGCGCCCGCGACCTGCTTTCGCGTCGGGGTCAGGCCTTCGTAGAGCGGATCCGGCACATCCAGCCACTTGACGCTCCCGTCCATCCCGACCTCGGCCACCTGGAGCTTGCCGCTCGAAATGTCCGCGAAGCCGTGCCGATTGAGCTTGTCGGGTACGAATCGATAAAAACACCCGTCGTCCTCGTCCTCGGTCAGGTAGACGTGGTGCTTCACCCGATCGATCGCGGCCGCCTCGTGCTTGAAGATGCCGAGGGCCGGGCGGACGACCGCCTCGTGTTCGCCGCGAGGATCACACTCGAAGACGCGCCCCCGCGAGGCCTCCTCGCACGAGAGCCACGTGCCCCAGGGCGTCGGCCCTCCGGCGCAGTTGATGTTCGTCATGCTCAGGATCGGATACGCGTCCACGAGCTTTCCCGCGGCGTCGAAGCGGAGCGCGCCCACGCCGCCGGCGATGGGGACCTCCGAGTTCGATACATACACATACCCGCCGTCCTCGAGGAGGAACGTCGCCCCGCCGTCCGGCGCGATGTGCCAAACGTAATCGGAGCTATCGAGGGGTTTCGTGTTCGTCTTCGCGACGATCCGCGCGGAGAACCCCGGCGGCAGCTTGACCCCATTCGCGTCCGGATCGCCGAGCGGCCCGATCTCGGCGATCCGTGACACGAGCTTGGGCCCGTCGATGGGTACACCAAACAGCGGCTCGCCGGGCGTCGCCGGCGGAGGGGGCGCGCCGCCCTCCGAGGAGCAGCTCGCGAGCAGGGAGGGGCTCATCATCGCGGCGAGACCTGCGAGGCCTCCCCGCAGGATCACGCGGCGAGAGAAGAGAGGGCGGGCTTTGTCCATGGGCGGAGGATACCCGCCTTTGGACGTGACGTCATTGCGACTTCATGACCTTGACCGGCCGGCCGTCTCCATCGACCTTGCTCTCCCCGGCCTGCGCGCCCTTGGGCTGGCTGCCCGTGTTGATCGTGAACGACTGCACCTTGGCCTGCTCGCGGCCGCCGAAGGTGCCGCTGACGCGTACCGCAAGATTGCTCTCGGTCGTCGGGGCGTCGTAGGTCACGGGCACTTTCAGGGATTGCCCGCTCCGCACGGAGGGGGCCGACACCGGGGAAGCTCCTCCGGTGAGCTTCAGCCCGTCGACCCCCCATACCTCGATCGTGATGCCCGCGCCGTCCGCGCCGAAGACGACATCCAGATCGGCCGCGCCCGGCCGAAGCGTCGCGCTCACGTTCACGGGGGCGGAGGGCTTTGCGGTGGGCTCGGACGGGCCTGCCTTCTCGGCCGCGGCCGTGCTTGGTTCCGCGGCTCGGGGCTCACCCGAGGCCGCCTCCGCCGGAGGCCGCGCGCCGTCGGTGCCGCACGCCGCTGCCGCGAAAAGAACGACCATCCCCACGATGCTGATGTATTTCATGTTCGATTCCTTCTTCAGTCTTCAGTGCGAGATGGTGATTTCGGCCCCGTACGACACGGGCAGGGTGTTGAACCCACGCACGGAGAGCACGTAGATCGTCCCTGCCTCCGAATCAAACGTGACGCTCTCTTCCCCGCTCACGTTTCCGTCGGTCGTGACGAGGACGCCGGCCTTGAACACCGCAAGGTCGACGTCGCTCGGGCTGGTCGAGGTGACGGTGATGGCCATCCCGTCGCCTTCGATCCGGACGTAGACGTTCTGGGAGAGTCGATTGGATTCGGCATCGCCGGTCAGGTCGACGGTGTAGCTATTGCCGACGACGCCCTCCTTGTAGACCGGCAGGCTCCCGGGGAAGCCGCCGGAATGCGTCTCGTTCGTCCCCCACTCGTCCTCGATGGGGTCGACGCCGAAATCGGCGCTGGCGTTGTAGAACGACGTGACCGCGTCGATGTCCGCCGCTGCTTGCGGGTTGTTCTCCTTGAGCGAGGCCACGTACGAGAAGATCGTCGTGAACGAGGGCTTGTCTTTTTGGGTCCGGAGCGCCGCGTAGATGCCGCTGATGCCCACGCTGACCTGGTCGAAGGGCTCGTTCGGCCCGTCATAGAGGTCATACACGACCCCCTCGACCGTCGTCTCCGAGAACCAGCCCGGGTTCTTCTCGACGTTGTTGTTGTTCACTTCGACGTCATTCGAGAACCCGCTCGCCTGCTGGGGCCCGGAGCTGTCGGTGTACGTGGTGTCCGGGTCGAGGACGATCGCGCTCAAGGCGGTGCAGAACCCTTCGCTGAAGGCGACCCGCGGGTCCTCGATATCGCTGCTGCTGTGGGTGCCTCCGATGGTGTCCGCACGGCCGAGCGTCTTGTTGAACCAGTGGCCCCACTCGTGGACGGTGATGTGCGAATCGAACTCGTCGGTGTCCACGTCCTCCTTGCCGAGGATATAGAGCTCCTCGCCGTCGAAATGCGAGGTGCCGATCTGGCCCAGGACTTTGTCCCCTTCCTCGGGGCGATTGTTGACGCTCCAGTTGAATTTGAGCGGAGGGAACACGGGAGGAGGCGAAACCTCGTCGAGGAAGCGCCTCGCCGAGATGTAGGCCGTATCGAGCACGGCGAACGGGGCCGCGGCGCGGGTCTTCGTGTACGCGGTCCCGTCCCAGCCCGTGGCGGCGAGGACGTCGAGCTTCGCGTCCGCGGCGCTATCGGCCGTGTCGCTCTCCATCACGTAGACCGCGTCTCCTGACGTATTGTCCTCGACGGTCAAGGAGGGGACCTCCGTTTCGGCGTAGACCCAAAGCTTCACTTTGGTGGCCCCCATGTAGTCGAAGCTGTAGGCGCCCTCGTCGTCGGAGGACGTCTTCGCGATCTCGGCGTCGGTGTCGGCGTCGATGAGGCGGACCGAGGCCCCGCGGATCGGGCGCTTCTCGATGTTGCCATAATCGAGCTTTTCGAGGTCGACGTCGAAAGGCACGTACTCATACGACAGCGTACCCGAGAGGCGGAACCCGACGTCCTCACCGCCGGCTCCGCCGCTCCCCGAGGAAGAGCTGCTGCTGCTGCTGGTGCTGCTGTTGGTACTGCTGCTGCCATTTTCGTCGTCGCACCCGGCGACGAGCCCGAGGGCGAGCGTCGAGAGGAGGAAGGGAAGGGTCCTGCGGAGAACGAGAGATCGAGCGGAGATCATGAAGCATCCTTCTACCGGACTGTCTGGACGCGCCGGCATGACGTCAGCGATGGGTAAGCGAAGGGCCAATGGGTTTCCTGCGGGTGCCGTGGAGCCAACGGCGAGGCTGTGCCTCGTTCAGCACGAGGTCAGCCAGCCCCAGCGGCCCGTTGAGCGGCGGGGGCGCAAGACGCGGCAAGCAGGAGCAACACGGCGGCGGCGGAGGCGCGGCGGAGCCACGACCTCCGTCCCGGCGATGAAGAGCGTGCGGCATCGGCCGCAATCTACACCCATACGTCATTTCCGCGATAGCCCTTCCGGCGCCAGGGCGAGATCGTTGCGTTTGTTGACCAGCCTTGCGCTTTTTGATCAGCGCGGGCTCTTGGTGGAGTCATTGCAGAGATCGATGACGAAGCGTCCATCCGCCGTCAGCCCCCATCGCTTCAGGTGAGGATGCAACCACGAAGAATGCATCCGCCTGCTTATCTTGCCGTTCGTGGACAGTTCGCTGCCGTTTCTGGACAGGCGAATGGTCACGGGGCCCCGCGCCCGCGCCCGCGGGCGCTTCGGCCGGGTCAAGGTGTCATTGGACCGCCATCAGCGCGTGCACGCGGTGTTCGGGGCTCACGAGGGCGGGTGGGCCCGTGACCTCGATCTCCGCCCAGTACACGGTGCCGTTGAAGCGGTTGTCCCCTTGGAACTCGGGGCACAAGGGGCCGCCCGTCTTCTTGCCGACCATCAGGAAGGCGTCCACGTTGAAGAGAACCGGATTGGTCAGTTCGATCTTGCCCGTGCCGATCGGGGTGAAGCTGCCATCTGGATCTTGCACGGAGAGCGTCACATCGCCGCCCTCGCCGGCCTCCTTGCCGGTGTACTCGAACGCCATGCGGAGCACGTGCGTGCCCTTCGCGAGCGGGAAGGCTGAGTCTGCGCGAACGTATTGGATCTCGATCCCCATGTAGTTGTAGACGAACGTGAGGACTCCGTCCTTGAAATAGAGGCCATAGCCGCCGAAATCGTTGCCCCGGGCGAGGATCACGCCGTTCATTTTGGACGTGCCGGTCGTTAGATCGTATGGCAACTCGACCTTTGCGGTGATCATGAAGGAGCGGTTGAAGGTGTTGATCACGCACGGGTCGGCGACGAAACTGCCGTCGACGTACCTCTGGCGGTGGGAGTTCGCCTCCTGGTCGGCCGGCCCCGAGGGCATGCGCTCTATCTTTCGGTCGTCGAGGGGAAAGACGTTGTAGCGGGCCGCATTGATCTGGAAAAGGTTCTTCAGCTCCTCCAGCTTCTCGGGCATTTCTGCGGCGAGATTTCGTGCCTGGGTCCAGTCCTCCGCCAGATCGATCGTGTCCTTGCGATCGTTGTACGTGAAGTAGAGCTCCCAGACATCCTTTGCGTAATCCGGCAAGTTGTAGAAGTCCCAGGGCTTCGCGTGGAGGGTGACGGCGGTCCAGCCTTCATGGTAGATGCCACGGTTGCCAAACACCTCGAAGTACTGGGTCTTGTGGCGCTCGGACGCGTCTGCGTCATTGAACGTGTACAAGAAGCTCGTCCCCTCGATGGGCTTCTGCAGCACGCCATCGACGCTGAGCGGCTCCGGCAGGCCGATCGCTTCGAGGATCGTCGGAAGCACATCGGTCACGTACGTGAACTGGCTCCGCAGCCCGCCCTTCTCGTGGATGCCCGCTGGCCAATGGACGATCATGCCGTTGCGCGTGCCGCCGAAGTGGCTGGCGACTTGCTTGGTCCACTGATACGGCGTGCACATGGCCTGGGCCCAGCCGACGGCATAGTGATTGTACGCTTCCTTGGTGCCGAACTTGTCGATGTTGTCATTGATGAGCTTGATCTGCTCCTGCTCCGGTAGCTCGACGCCGTTGAAGCCCATCATCTCGTTGAAGGTGCCGAGGAACGTGCCTTCGGCGGAAGCGCCGTTGTCGCCGAGGATGTAGAGGATGAGCGTGTTCTCGAAGATGCCGAGCTCCTTGAGCGTATCGATCACCCTGCCGATCTGGTGGTCGGTATGTTTGAGGAAGCCAGCGTAGATTTCCATCTCGCGCTTCAGGGCTTCTTTGATGTCGGCGGGCATCTCGTCCCAGGCTGGGACCCCGGCGTTGGGCGGCGTCAGCTCCGCGTTCTTCGGAATGACGCCAATTCTTTTTTGTTCCTTGAAAATGGCGAGGCGCACAGCGTCCCAGCCTTCGTCGAATTTCCCTTTGAACTGATCACTCCACTCTGCCGGGACCTGGTGGGGCGCATGGGTCGCGCCGGGCGCGAAATACATGAAGAAGGGCTTGTCCGGCGCGAGGGACTTCTGCGTCTCGATCCACTTGATGGCCTGATCGGCCAGATCGGTGGTCAGGTGGTAGTTCCCGCGCTCGGGCATTTCGATGTAGGTCGTCCCATCGTAGAGCGTGGGGTAGTACTGGTTGGTCTCACCGGCGACGAAACCATAGAACTTCTCGAATCCCATGTAGGTGGGCCAGTGGTCGAAGGGCCCCGTGGTGCCGGTCTCCCAGGTGGGCACCTCGTGGCACTTGCCGAACTGAGCCGTCGAGTAGCCGTTGTATCGGAGTATCTTGGCGATCGAGGCGGCGCTGTTGGGGATGATCGAGGTGGAGCCGGGCGCCGAGGTCGCCATCTCGGTGATGCATCCCATGCCGACGGAGTGGGGGTTGCGGCCCGTCAGCAAGGCGGCGCGCGTCGGGCTGCACAGGGCTGCCGTATGGAAACGGTTGAACTTGAGGCCGCTCGCGGCGAGCTCGTCGGCTCTCGGGGTATCGATGAGCCCCCCGAACGTGCTCGAGGCGCCGAAGCCCACATCGTCGATCAGGAAGATGAGTACGTTGGGGGCGCCCTCGGGCGGGCGGATCGGCAGGATGGGAGGGAAGACGGCAGCCGGGTCCGCGGCATTGTACACCACCGGGCCGGCATAGGCCCTGTCCGGGATCGGCAGAATCTCGCGCTTGGGAAGGTCTCGATCTAACGGCATGGGTGACTCCTATCGTGGGGGCAGCCAAGGAGGGGAATGGCGAGCCGCATCAAGAATCATCGGTCCAGACGAGGATGCAACAGCGAAGAATGCGCCCGCGCACAATCTTGCCGTTCGAGGACAGTCGCTGCCGTTTCTGGACAGACGCATCCGCAGCGATGGCCCGCCGCTCGCTGCTGCCTGAATGCCTCTACCGCGAAGAATGCATCCGCCTGCTCATCGTGCCATGAAAGCCCGGCGTCGCGGCTGGAGGCGCGGCAGGCCCGCGGCCGCGCGCCCCGCGGACAGCGTCTCGGAGGGGCTCTCGCCGAACCGGACCTTGTACTCAATGCTGAACCGCCCCGGGTGACCGAGCCCGAGCGCGGCCACGACGCCCGCGACCGATGTATCGGCCGAGGGCTCGGCCAGGTGGCCGCGCGCGAGCTCGAACCGGCGCCGACGCAGGAAATCCATCGGCGGCATTCCCCGGCACGCCACGAAGGCCGCCCGCAGGGACCGCTCCGGCGCGCCCGCCGCGGCGACGACGTCGGCCAGGGTGATGGGCTCCGCGGCGTGCGCGGCCATGTATTCTTCCGCCTTGCGGACGCACGCCGGTGCCACGCGCGGCAGCGGCGCGTCGAGGAGCGCCGATTGGTTGTGCCGGGTGTGCACCAGGAGGCTCGTGAAGAGCGCGCCACGCAGCGTCGTGAGCAGCATCGGCGAGGCCCATGGCTGCTCGATCTCGCGGCGAAAGAGCTCTGCGACCTCGTGGACCGTGCGGCCCGGTCCGTCCTCGAGGTCGAGCGACACCTCGAAGCAGATCGGGCCGCGCAGCGCATTGCCCGTGAGCGTGGTGAAATGGGCGTCGAGCGCTCCGCGATCGATCACGAGGGTCCGCCCGTGAAACTCCGCGTCGACATCGAGGACGCAGGATCGCCCTGGTGAGAACAGCGCGCCCCGCCGGCCCGGCACGACGCGGAAGGGCTCGCCCGCGTGGTCACCGGCGCTCACGCCGCCGGCCGAGAGAGATAGGACGTAGTGCTCCCCGAGGTCCGGCAGGGAGGCCTGCCCTCCGCCGGTCCAGTCGCCCTTTACGACACGGGTCGCGCCGAAGGAGACGACCTCCAGCGCACAAGCGAAGGGTGCGTCGCGCATGGGCTCGAGGGTCGCCCCCGCGTATACGCGGCTGAAGACCTCCCGGGCCTCGCCGACGTCGCGGGTGCGCACGAGCTCGGCCCGCGCAATCCCCGCCCCCGACGCCTGCACGGCGCGCGAGGGCCCTTCCCCCCGATGGCGTGTCTGGACAAGCCGAAGCGCACCACCCGGCCACCCCGCCATGGCACTCTCCTAGCGCATCTCCGCGCCTTTGGGTTGATCCACGGATCCGGGGGAGGCGGAGGCGCGGCGGAGCCACGACCTCCGTCCGGGAAACGAAGAGGCGTATGTCATGGAGACGCACCGATACCCAAACGCGATCGCTCCCGCGACGCCCGTCTCGGAGGCAGGGCGAGATCGTTGCGTTTGTCGATCAGCCTTGCGTTTTTGGATCAGCGCGCGACGCCGAGGCGGCCGCGCGCGAGCGTCTCGGAGGGGCTCTCGCGGAAGTGCTTCCTGTACTCGACGCTGAACCGCCCCGCGCTGCGGAAGCCCATCGCGGCGGCGACGTGCGCCGCGGTGGTCCCGGGTTCGGGGGCGAGGAGCATCTGGCGCGCCTGTTCGAGCCGCCGGAGCTTCAAAAACCCGATCGGCGTCATGCCCCGCGCCGCGCGAAACGCCGCCTGGAGCGAGCGGGCCGGCGCGCCCGCGGCGGCGACGATGTCCGAGAGCCGGATCGCCTCGCCGGCGTGCGCCGCGATGTACTCCTCGGCCCGGCGCACGACCGCGGGGGCGACGCGCGGGGGCGGAAGCTCGAGCAGCCGCAAGCCGTCGTGGCGAGGAATGGTCACGAGCGCGGTGAGGAGCACGTCGAAGAGCCGCGGCCGGACGAACGGCGAGGCCGCGGGGCGCGCGATCTCCTCCCGGAGCAGCCGCACGATCCCGTGGAGCGTCGCGCCGTCGCCCGTGGTGAGATCCAGCTCGGGGTCGAAGGCGATCGGGCCGCGGTTCGCGTGGCCGGTGAGCATGGTGAAATGCGCATCGAGCGCGGCTCGCTCGATGGTGAGGGTCCGGCCCTTCGACCCCATGGGCAGCCGGAGGTTCGCCGGCCGCCCGGGAACGAAGAGCGCGGCCCGCGTTCCCGGAGCGATCAAAAGCCGCCGGCTCCGGATCTCCACCTCCCCGTCGCCGCTGCCTTCCCCGGCGAACACCAGCGCGTACCGATCGCCGAGGGCGGCTGCCTCGACCCGGCCGCCGAGGTCCCAATCCCCCGCCACGAACGTCACGGGCCCGGCCGAGGTCAGACCGAGATCACACCGGAAGGCGGTCCCTGCCAGGGGCCGGAGCGTCGCGCCCGGGTAGAGGCGGGAGAAGGCGGGGAGCAGTTCGTCGGGGTCGGTGGCGCGGACGTGGGCCTTCACGACCAAGAGGGGCGCCTCTCCTCGACGAACCCCGAGCGCGGGCTCCCCTTCGCGGGGGATTGGCTGGCGCTGCACGAGTGCCGTGCCCGACTTGGAGGGAACCATGCACGGCCATGATCGCTCGGACCGGCACCGAAAAGCAAAGCGGGGGTGCTCACCGAGGCGAGGTCACGGCGGCGGCCCTCGGGCGCCCCACTCGCGCACGCCTATCCACGCGTTTCCGCGTCCCCGCCCCGCTCCGCCCCCCGCATGAGATGCCACGCGCTGAGCGGCACCATCACGAGCGCCACCAGATCCGTCGGATCCGCCAGGTTCCGGAACGCTCTTCCCCCCCCGAACGGCATATCCAGCACCCCGAGGAGCGCCCTGTGCACGCCCGTGAACGCAGGCCACGTCTTCAGCAGCGCGAAGTACGCCACGGTCACGCCGCACGAAACCCAGATTCCACGGCGCCCCACGCGCGGCCCCACGCGGGCACCACAAAGCCGCGCAAGCGCGAGCAGCCATTCCGCCACGGCCACCAGGAACACCGGCAAGAGAAAACAAATCGCCAGATCCGAGAGCTTGCCGCTCACCACCCCCGGGTGCCTGCGTCGCAACCAGAAGACATTCAATACAAGCGCTGCCCCCGCGAGCCACGACCACGGATGCAAAAGCGCCCGGCCCGGGACGTCGCCGCGCTCCCGGGGCTCAGAGCGCACGCCAGATGATCCTGTCCGTGAGCCACTCGACCGGCGCATGATCGTCGGTCAACACCGGCGTGCTCGCAGGAAAGGACGCCGGCTGCATCGCGGCGTGGCGCCCGGCGAGATCCCGCAGCACGGTGGCCGTCCGCGCCGAGACCGAGAGCCCCGCGACCCCGACCGCCTCGGCGGGCGCGTGCACGGTCGCCACCAGGATCGTATTCGATCGCCCCGGCGGATCCGCCGCCTGCACGTGCGGAAAGACCTGCGCCATCGTACGCGCGAGCGCGTGCACCACGCCGCGCTCCTCGCCATGACGGCCCGCATTCACCAGGAGCACGCCGCCCGGCGCGAGGCAACGCCGCGCCGCCGCGAAAAACTCCGTTGTCGCGAGCTGGAACGGCACGTACGGGAACTGGAACGCGTCGAGCACGATGACGTCCTTTTGCCCCGGCGCGCGCTGGGCCTCGGCTTCGAGGAAGGGGCGTGCGTCGTCGATGACGACCTCGACCCCCGGCAACTCGAACCCGAGCCATTTGCGGCCCGCCTCCACAACGGCCGCATCGAGCTCCACGCCCACCACCGACGCCGCCGGGTAGAGCCGCCGGAACACCTCCGCGGACGTACCGCCGCCGAGCCCCAGGAGCAGCACGCGCTCGGGGCTCGGCCGGGTCCCATAACTCGGCGCCATGGCGTAGTAGGCCCACACGTCGCGCACGGGCAGCTCGCCGTCGAGGCGCGCGAACGATTGCACGGCAAACCCGTCATTGACCCGGATCTGCCGCTCGCCGCCCCGCTCGACCACCACGATGTGGTTATGGAGCGACTCGCCGGCCCAGAGCAGCCGCCCATGCGCGGGCTTGGGCGGGGACAGCGGCGCGAAGGCGAGCGCCACGGTCAGCAATGAGGCCAAGACCCCGACGATCGTCTCCCGGCGCGCGCGGACGCGAACGCCGAACACCACGGCGCTCCCCGCGAGCAGCACCGCGGCCACGTCGAACGTCGCGCGTGTCCCCAGCCAAGGCAGCAGCACGAGCCCCGCGCCGAACGTGCCCACGAGGCTGCCGAGGGTCCCCATGGCCGAGAGCCGCCCCGCGAGGCGGCCGAGGTTTCCGGTGGTCTCGTTGCCGCCCGCATTGCCGGCCGCGTGCATCACGAGCGGGGGCAGCGCGCCCAGCGAGCCGATGGGGAGCGCAAGGGCGAGGGCCGTGAGGGCCGCGAGCAACCCGAGCGAGGCGGCGCTGCCCGCGCGGAAGCGCGCGAGGCTCGACGCGAGCACCCACGGCACCACGCGCGGCAGCGCCGCGAAGAGCAGCGCCGACAAGAGCATCAGCCGCACGATCCACCACGAGGCCGCGCCGCGCGCGCTGAGCCACCCGCCGAGCAGGCTCCCGAGCGCGAGGCTCCCGAGCACCGTGCCGATGAGCATCGCCCACGTCGTGGTGCTCGTCCCCAGGTGCGGCGCGAGCAGCCTGCCCGCGGCGATCTCGCCGTTCATCACGGCCGCGCCGCCGAGGAAGCTCAGCGCCATCCATGCGGCGAGCCCTTTCGGGTGCATACCTTCCGTCATTTCACGGCCGTGAGGCGCACCGTGCACGTGCCGGCGTTGTCACCCGTGCCGTCGTCGACGAGGCAATGCACGTCCTTCCCGACCTCCGTCCTCAATTGGACCTTGCACGTGACCACAACGCCGGGCGCCCCTCCGCCGCCCGCACCCCCGCCGCCCCCAGCGCCGCCGCCGCCGCCTCCGCCGCCCGTCGCCCCGGTCGCAAAGGCCGGGAGATTCAGGGTGACGCCCGTGCTCACGAACGGCTCGTCCTCACCGCTGCACGAACCGACCACGCCCCCGGAGACCGGAGCGACGTCGCCCGAGACCTTGGTGACCGATAGGCTCGCCACATCCGCGCTCACGCCCACCTGCATGGAGCCCTGGATGCGGATGCGACCGCTGAGGGTACCGCCGCAGGTCGTGGTGATGTCGAAGGTGCGGTCGAAGGACGACTGCGCGCACTGCTCCTCTGCGCTGTCGGCGAGGAGCAGCGCGAAGAGGCCCGCTGTGGCGAGGAGGCTCAGGGGACGACGAACGGTGCGAAACAGGTTCATGGGGTCTCCAAGGAAAGCAAGGGGCCGCGCCCGTGCCCGGGGGGCGGGCCCGCGGCGCCGCGGCGACGATGCAAAATCCCAGCCTCCAGGGGAAGCAGGGGCGAACGCCGTGAAAACGGGCCCCGCAGGTAGCTTCTGCCGGGGTCACGCGGGTCGCAGTGCTGACATTGCGGTCCGGGTCAAGAGCCCGCCAAGATAGGGTCGCAAGAAGGGGAGCCTGGGTCGGGACAGCTTGGGGTTCGAGGTACGACCGACGGGCGGGCATCCTGCAACCCTCTCCAGGACACGCGCAACGGTCTGCCAGGCAGACTGCGACCCTCTCCAGGACACGCGCAACGGTCGGTCGGTCTCCTGCGACCCTCCTCCAAGACAGTCACAACCGTCTGGCGGGCCTCCTGCGACCCTCTCTCAAGACAGTCGCAACCGTCTGGCGGTATCCTACGACACGCCTTCAGGGCGCTCGCAACGGCTTTGCCCTAGATCGGGCTTGTGAGGCAGCCTTCCGAGGCAGGTGATCAGCTTTCAGGGCACCCGCGTCAACCTACACCGGCACCACGCCTTGACGGGCCTGAACGATCGGCTACCTTCGTCTCACGGACTTCTGTCCGTCGGCGTCCTCCAACGCCGGACCCAAGAGCCTCCCCCCGCGAGGCTCTCCCGAGGGTGAAGGGGCTTCGGTCTCGGAGGCGTCGCGTGTTCGACCCTGTTCGACCTGCGGCGAGACGGGTGCGGGGACTGCTCGACCGTAGGGGATAGGGCTCGAACATGACCCAGAAGAACGCGAAGAAGGCGGCTGCGCGCGCTCGTCAGGCCACGCAGGGTGGCAAGTACCAGGCGAACCTCCGCATCGTGGGCGGAGGCGCCGGCAGCTCCCCGAAGCCGTGGACGTGCTCGAAGTGCAAGAAGCCGATTGCGGCGGGCGAAGGAAGCGTGGACGTGATGGACGCGGAGACCGGCGGCTCCCCCAGACGCCCCACGTCCTCGGAGCGGCGGCTCACGCCGGAGGCGATCGAAGAACGGCAGAAGCAGGGCAGGCCGACGCAGCCCCCGTTCGACGGCTTCAGTATCGGGGAGTTGGAGCGCAACCCCATCCAAATCGCGTTTGGCGCGTACCACTTCGAGTGCGTCGAGAGCGCCGACATGGAGCCGTACTGGATCGCCGTGGAACGAGCGGAGACGCTCGAACAGTGGTGCCACTGGGTCCACCATCTCACGGAGAAGACGTGGATGGCCAAGGACGACATCGCCAGGATGCTCGCCTTCTGGTTCACGAACCGGGGCGAGGACATCTACCAGGTGCCGACCTGACGGCCGCGCCAGCCAGAGTCACCAGCGACTTCTAGAGCCGCTAGGCGGCCCCGCCTTCGCCGAGACGCTGGGCGTTCACCGCCGTAATGATCGTCTCGTCCGGGAAGGAAACGATGAGCCAGAAGGCCGTCGAGCCGCTCTTCAGCTCCACGGCCGTGTCCTTGGCGGGCTTCGAGACCTTCTCGGCGAGAAACTTCGGCGCGGAAGGGTCGGCGAGAAGGCGCTCACGGACGTAAGCGGTAACGGGGTCTACTTCGACCTCCGTGTCAAAGTACAGCACGAGGTCGGTGGTGCCGAAGTGCTCGACGGCCGCCCAGTAGGCTTCAAAGAGGCGATCGTCGATCAGGTTGTGCAGGCGCGCGTCGAGCTTCACGACCACGTTGTACACCGGCTTCCGTTCGCTAGCGACCCGGTGTAGCGGTCAGTTTGGGGGATTCGCCGCAGCCGGCAGGATCACCGGGCTCCGGAGGCGCAGCGGCGTCGATCCGGGCTTCCAATACGCGTATGTTCTTGAGCATCTCGCTCCGCAGGAAATCGCGGGAGTGAACGCGCTTGCTCGATGTCGCGTCCTCGGTAAGCCTTCGGAGGCTCGCTACGACGGGACGAAGTTCGCCTGCGTAGGCCGCCAGCGCGGCCGGGTCGGTCGTCTCGACGGGGCGGTGCAACCGTTCCCGTTCCCTCACACGGGAGCGGGTCATGCCGCCCTCCCGATGATGATAGGCGCCACGATGAGCTTGCCGCCGAGGAGCACTTCGACGGGGACGTTCGCCACGGCGGCCAAGCGGATCGCGAAGGTCCCGGTCGGCCGGGCGCCCTTGGGGTTGGCGACACGCCGGACCGTGTTCGCTGGGACGCCGAGCATCGCGGCGAGACGATTGAAGCTGCCAAAGGCCCGGCGGAGCTTGCGGACAGCGACACGGACGGCCTTGGCTTCCTCGTCGGAGAGCTTCAGCGCATCGGAGCGGCGGCGTCGCTGCTCGGGTGAAGACTTGTGGTTGAGTTCCATGCCCCCGGTTGGATGGTATTTCCGTCCGCCGCGGGAGATGGTTTTTCTTGGCCTAGCACGTGGATGGTGGATGCTGGATGCCGGGCCCCTGGATGGTGAACAATTCTGTCGGGAATTCAGGCGGCGACCGGAATCCCTGCCCGCGGGATGAGCCGCTCCCGGTTGATCAGCGGGAGCAGAGGAGCCAGGCGAGGCTCGCCCTCGATCTTCGCCAGCAGCCCCTCCATGGCCTCCGTGTAGCCGGACGGCGCCAACTGCCCGCGGAGAAGCTGCACCCGGAGAAACAGCGCCGCCGTCTGCACCACGTCCTGCATGCAATACGCCCGCACCTGCTCGATCTCCCCCGCGTCGATCATGGCTTGCACGTCGGCCCCATTGCAGTCGAGCTTCCCGGGCATGCCAATGAGCTTCGCGGCGAGATCGAGGGAGTAGGCTCTCGTCGCGCCGTAATCCGCGAGCAGATCCATCAGGTCGATGTGGCCCTCGGTGCTGTAGCGGTAGCGGGTGTCCCGCTGCTGGTAGTACCAGGGGAAAGCCAGCCCGTGATGGAGGCATCTCGCGACGACGACCGGAAGATCGAAGCCGCGCCCGTTCCAGGAAATGAGAGTCGTCTCGACACCCTCGGAGAGCCTCACGTTCAAGAACGCGACCAGGGCCGCGAGGGAAGCGAACTCATCACGACCCTCGCCGACGATCCAGACGCTCCGCAGCCGGCAGTCCGCATCAAGGAGCGCCGCGCCCATGACTGCGATCTTGTGGTAGGGCACCGCGGGGAAGCTATCGCTCCCGTCCTTCCGCTTCTTCGGCGGCGGGAGCGACGTGTCGTGCACCGTCTCCAGGTCGAGCACGAGGTACTGGCGATTCATTGGCCTACCTCCTGCTGGTGACCGCAGTAAGGGCACGTCCCCGGCGGCGGGAAGTTCCCGCGGAGGAGATCATCGACCCCCACGTTGACGAGCTTGGAGATCCTAATGGCCAAGCTCGCGCTCACCGTCTTCCCGTTCGCCACGTGCGCGATCGTCGCCTCCTTGAAGCGGAGGGCCTTCGCCAGCGAAGCCCACCCGCCGAAGCGAAGGCGAAGGAACTGCAAGGCGGCCCGGACGTGCGCCTCCTCCTGGTTCGTGAGATCGTTCATGCCACCCTCCCTTCCGTCGTCTTCTGCGCCCAGAACTGCGGGGCGATCCCCAACTCGTGGATCGAGTGCGCCACCATGACGATGTTGTGCGCGATGAGCTTGCAGTAGACCTCGTTGAACTGGGCCGTCTCCAGCCTCGACCGCAATGACGGCCCGAACTTCCGCTTCACAGCCGAGAAGACCGTCTCGGAGTTCGATCGCTTGTGGTAGTGCGCCAGAAACTCGTCGCGCTGGAAGCTGTAGAGGTGGAAGAGCTTCTTCCAGATCGCCGGCCCGTCGCCCGCGATCGAGTTCTCCTTGAACGCGATGTACGGCGTCGCGCCCACCTTCTCGACGGCCTCGTAATTCGAGAACGAGAGGTAGCCCTTGTCGGCCGAGACCTCGCGCATGGTGAAGTTCTTCGCCGTTCGCTCGGTAAGCATCGGGAGCAGGGGCGAGTCGTGCTGGTTGCCGTGGGTCACCTCGGCCGCGGTGACGACGTGCGTCTTCACGCCAATCATGGCGTGCGCCTTCACCCACGCCTGCGTCTTCTTCTCCATCCCCCGCTCGTCGAACCAGCGGACGTAGTTGCACGTCGAGAACCCCGTCCCGTCGATCGCGAAGTCGGTCTCGACGGCCTGTAGAGGCATCGCCGACTGCTCGACCAGGCCGCGTAGAATCGGCGTCAGGTTCGCGTCCTCCATGTACCGGAAGACCGAGTTGTAGTGGGGCGCGCGCGTGAGTAGACCCTTCTGCTCGCATTCGCGGATATCCGTCGAGGCCCGGCGCCCCGAGACGGTGCTGTAGACCTTGGTCACCGCGGCGTAGACGACGTCGGCGAGCTGGAGTGCGGGCCGCCCCGTCTTCTTCGGCGCGGGCTGGACGACCCCTTTGACCAAGTCGCGAAGGAGGATCTCGAAGCGCTCCTTCTCCGTCGTCTGCGCGGCGTTGTAGGCCGTCCAGTTCTGCTGGTACGTCGGCTTCTTCGTCTGCGTGACGAGCGTCGTTCCCTCGGGAACCTCCACGCGCCCCATCCGAATCTCGACGGCCCACACGTGTTTGCACGGCTGCCCGGTCGTCGCGTAATCGGGGCACGTGCAGGTTCGAGCCTGGGCGTCGACGACATAGGAGCCGCCGTGCGACTGCGAGGGGACGAGGAAGAGGCCGGGCTTCAACTCGCGGATCTGCTTCGACTTCGCGAGCATGGCGCCTCGAATACGGCGCGGTTCGATCTGAGTCGCGTCCATGGATAGTGCCTTGCCTTTCGCCCGGCCGCGGCCCACGATGCACTTGAAGGGATGCTTCGGTGGGCAACTGCCGGGTGTTCTGGGCCTCGCCTCCCGGCCGCTAACCGAGAGGCGAGGCTGTTTCCTGTTTGGTGTCGTTGCTGTCGACGGTCCCTAATGTGGCCACAATAGGACCACATGTCAAGGGTTGACTTGGGGGTCTGTTGTGGCCACGCTAGGGCCATGGCGACCTCCAAGAGAACGCGGGCGGCTCCGGCCGCGCCAAAGGAAGCACCCCCTCCCAAGCTTCGCCGGAAAGACGAGGCGAGCCGGAAGGAGGAGGTCATCAAGATCCGGGTGACCGGCGAGCAGAAGGCGACGCTGACCGAGGCAGCGTCGCGGGACGGGCTCGACGTCTCGTCGTGGCTCAGATCGCTCGGCCTTCGTACAGCCGCCGGCTCCTCCTCATCCTGAGTCCGCGGTCTACGCCGCGTCGTCCCACGGGAGGGGCCGCTCCCGCAGGAGCGGCCCCGGGCGATACGTATTGCCCACCGTGATGACGATGGTGGCCAGATCGAGCCCGGCCTTTCGAGCGTGTCGGCTGATCCCGGAAAGCGTCCCGCCGACGACGTTGTTTGACCTGTACCCAGGTCCGAGCGCCTCGCGGAACGCATCTCTGGTGAGCGGCCTTTCCAGCTTCTTGAGCGTCGAGAGCACGTGGCGGTGGGATGCCAACCACTCCTCGGAGAGCATCCTCATGAGGATCCCCCACGAGTCCTCGATGCAGCTCGGTCGGGAGACCAAGCTCTCGGGCTTCTCGAAGACCTCGATGTTCGGCTTCGAGTCCGAGGTCTCGGCTACGGGCTTCTTCAGCTTCGACCACAGGGCGAAGACCTCGTCGGCGCTGTCGGCGCGAACGCGACCATCAGGGAAAATCTCGTACGGCACGGTGCTCACCTCCAGGACGCACCCCGCCTCTGACGCGCAAGGACTCGCGCGCCGGTGTAGACGAGAAGCACGTCGTGTTGCTGCTGCGCGTGACGTCTCGGGAGTTGCTGCTCGGGGCTGTCGGCAACGCCGGGGGCGATGCGACGAGGAGAGCCACGACGCTTGCATCGTCGTGGCTCTCCGCCCTTCTGCGCACTCAGGAAGCCGTCACGGACTCGCTGGTCTCATCCAGCAAGGAGACGTCTACCCCCCGATCAGCATCGCATCCAGAACAAAATCGACCGACGGTCAAGCAGAAAGATCGATAAAGTTTTTATACGAGCATCATTTCCAGCTCAAAAAATTCGCACACGAACGCGCGTCAAAATCGAATCTTGACAGAGCCGCCGAAAAATGGAAGCCGTCGATCGCTTCGCGGACTTGCGACTGCGTCGTGGTGGAGTGAGGGCGGGAAGGCGCTCGCCCAGCGGATGTCGGAGGGGCAGGCGAGGGAGTTGCCGAGCGTGCGCGGGTGGCTCAGGCTCGTATCGTTTGGTGTACAACCCCTCAACACGACGAGCGTCACGAGGCTGAGTCCCCGAGCACAAGTCATGAGCCAGAAGAAAAGCAAGCGTGCCGTAGCAGTCCCCAAGTCCAACTCACCGGAAGATCTTCTGGATTGGGCTGTCCACGAACTCTCGGCGCAGTGGAATGGCGGCACAGACCACATTGCCATCGTCATGGCAGGTGCCTCAGCCCCGCTCCCGAGCGTGTACTGGATGAGCCGGAGTGAAGCCGCCGACCATACGCTGGAGTACGCGAATAAATTAGCCGCATCGGATCCAAGTGCGAAGAACAAGCTCCAGCTCATGGCTGTCGAGATGCTCAAGCCCACCTCTGCGGGGATTCTCCAGGTGTCAGTTGCGACACCAAAGGGGGCCTTTTTGGGCAATCTAGACCCGGACGGCCTTGACCAACTGAACAGACAAGGGTCATCGAGCAATGCTATTCATGCGAGAAAGCAATTAATTCAGTCTCAGGCGAGGCCAATGCATGACTGCCTGAAGCAATGGGAAGCAGGCGGTAACGATCCGCAAGACGCGGTCATCGTGATCGCCGATCCCACGGATCCCCGTGCAGCGACTACGGCTTACGTTCTGAATAGCGTCATCTCTGAGATGACGGCCCAGGAAGATTTTTTCGGGGGAGAGCCCGTTGTCGTCGGATGTCCTATCCCCAAAGCCATGGTTATCTTCGAGAAGATGCGGCCGAAGATTGTCGAGTGGCTGAACCTTAGCCCCGCCCCGGGCTCAACTCGGGTAATCTGCATGGGACACGGGGGTGAGACATGCACCCACGGGAAGCTGTCAGCCACACCTCGCAAGTTGACGCGTTAGATAGCCAGCGTGACGAGACGGCTGGTGTTCAATCCCGGCTGGTCGGCCTCCGCTTCGGCTTCCTCCCCCGCTTCGGCGGATCGACCTGAAGATCGCGAAGCTGGACCTCCAGCGGCGGTTCGTCCCCCACCTCCACGAGATCGCGGACTGAGACCCCGAGCCTCTCGGCCAGCAGGAACAAGGTTCGGAGCGAGGGGTTCCCATCGCCCCGCTCCAGCTCGCCGAGCAAGCGGAACGTCAACACGTCCGCCGACGCTTCCTCCTGGGTGAGCTGCGCGCGCCACCGAGCCTTGCGAACGTTTTCGCCTACCGCCTTGATGAACCTGTCGAAGTCCACCCGGCAAGAGGACGCTTTAGCTTCCCTGTAATGTAGCCCAACAAAAGGAAGGAATTGACTTGAGGCCGGATGAGGGCCGACGCATCCATGCGCGCGGGCGACGAGTGCTCGCCCATGGAGGCGAAGATGAAGAAGCAGTTCTTCCTGGGGATCCTCTTGGCCATCGCGGCTTGTGGGAAGGGAGGCGGCCCTTCGGACGCCGAGGTGTCCGAGGCCGTGACCGAGGCGGCGAAGTCGAGCGAGGGCTACGCTCCGTTGACGGGAACGCACAGCGGGCCGTGCGGGGTCATGAAGGGCCCGATCACCAAGGTCGCCAAGGTCGAGATCACGCAGCGGGGCGAGATGAACGAGCAGGAGCGCTACGTCCCCGTGACGGTGACGATCTCGGGGACGTGCATGGCGCAGTTCCCCAGGTGCGGGTCGGGGCTTTGCCCACCCGAGCCCACGGAGTTCACGACGGCGAAGCCCGTCGCGTTCAAGGTGAAGAAGAACGACGAGGGGAAGTGGATCGCCGAGAAGAGCGAGTGACGCACCTGTGAAGGGGCTGCCAGCCTTCCGCGTGACCTACGAGAGGCTCTATGCGGAGAACGAGGCCGTCGCCCTGGCGGACGGCTGCCGTCGCCTCTACAGGGCAAAGACAGAGCCGAGCCCGAACGGCAACATCTTCTGCTGCCCGGGGAAGTAGGCGCTTCACGCCCGCCTCGTGGAACGGTAGGACGTGCACATGCACATCCTGCTCGTTGCCTACGAGATTCACATCGCCAACAAGACGGGCGAGAAACTGGAGAAGGCCAACCAGCGTCGTAACGACATCCTCGCCTTCATCCGGAGGCACGACCACCGTCGGCTGTCCGAATCTTCCTACGCCATTGAGGCCCACCAGCCCGCTGAGGCGTACGCCAAGGCGGTTCTGGAACTGACGGAGGACGACGACGAACTGTACATCATGCCCCTGGTTGGCCCACTCATGGCGTACGGGCGCGACGACGTTCACGAATGGCTCGAAGCTCGTCTTCGTCGTCCGGGTTGATGCCGGACGCACGGAGGACCTCCTTCACGGCGGTCGAGTATCCGTGCGACCTCTCGGGATTGCCGGCGGGATCGGGGCGCAGACCGAAGCGGGTGCGCCAGCCCCTTGCGAGAGCACCACGCACTTCCGCGGGGTCGAGCTTGAAGACGTGGTTGAGGATGAAGTCGACGGAGGCGCTGATGCCGCCCTTCGTGGTCTCGGTCATGCCGGCCAGCTACACCACGAGCGGCATCTGAACGCCCAGCATGTGACGCCGCGAAGCGTGGCCGGCAGCAAGCGCTTGTTGGGCAGTTCCGGGAGCAAGAGAGAACTGCGGTCAGGTGCGGTTTAACGAAGCAAGCAGCGCATCGATTTCGAACGAGGCCCAGCAAACCTTCGCCAGTTCATTGCCTCTATTCTTCCAGGAAGCATTGATCACTTTGAAGTTCTTGGCTTGAACATGCTCGACTGCGGGGATGAAATCCTTGTCGCTCGACACGAGAATTGCCACATCGTAAGCACCTTCCCATGCAAGCCCGACAAGATCGGTGACGATGCGTGCATCGACCGTCTTCTCCGCAGCGCGGCCAAAATGGGCCCCGCACTGCGGGCACTTCTCATGCTCCGTATCGCATGAGCGACAGTGCACCGGCTGCTTTCGCCAATGCCGCTCCGACGTGAAGACCCGAACCCCTGGCTGGCGATCGAGGAAGTTGTGAAGCCAGTTCTTGAGGCTATTCTCGCGTCCCGCCTCATAACCGGCATACACTCTGGTTTCTTCGAGAGTCAGGGCTCCAAGGCCCGCGCTATTGATCGCGCGTGACGCCTCACCGCAGAGCACGGACGGCAGTCGGCGCCAGTCACACCCCAGCCTGCCTGTTCGCTCGTTCCAGGCAAGCTGGAAGTTCCAGTAGTCGATGAAGACCCTGACGCGCATTACTACCCTACAAAAAAATGCGGGGAGCCTTTCGGCTCCCCGGGACGAACATGCGCGCCAGCCTTAGGCCAAGGCCTCGGACTGACGCGGGGCAAACATGAATTATTCCTAATAACGGCCGCGGCGCCTGTCAAGTGATAACCGCTGCCCAACGCCTCGCCTAGTAGCCGCGGATGCGCTCGACCAGCCGAGCAACAGCCTCGACAGCTTCGGCTTGCCCGACTCCGCGCCGAACAGACTCATGAGCGGCCCCGCGCCCAGGGGCGACCACCTGCGCGACCCAACGATCCCCGTCGTCCCGCGTGGTGATCTCGACGTACAGCCCCGGCTCGATCAGGTCGCGTTGCAGCGTCCCCCGTACAAGCGTCTCGAAGTGCGCGAAGTCCATGTAGATCGTCTAGCACGCCCAGGCGCGACTTCAACGCGCCGCGGCATGCAAGAAAATCCCGGAGCGAGGAGCACGACGCGCGTGCTCCTCGCCCTCGCGTAGACTTCCGAGGCAGCGCGACGGACTTCTCGGGCACGACGGCCTTCTAGGGCAAAGCCGCTCGCAACGGTCGGCCGGTATCCTGTGACCCTCCTCCAGGACCCTTGCACCTGTCCGCCGGGGAGGGTGCGACCCCCTCCAAAACACGCGCCCCTGTCGGCTGGGGGGCTTGCGACCCTCTTCAGGACACATACAACTGTTTGTCGGGCATCTCGCGATCCCCTCTCCAGGACGGTGCAACCCTCTCTCGGGCATTGCCCCGCTCGGGGTGGACACGGGATCGACGTACTCTTGGAGCACCACGACACACGTGGTAGCGATCCCCACGCCCCCGGGAGCCCGATGCGAATCCGCACCTTAGGAATCGATAACTTCAAGAGGTTCGCGCACCTGGAGTTCGGACTCCATCCGCAGTTCACGCTGCTCGTGGGCGAGAACGGGGCGGGCAAGACCAGCCTGCTCGATGCGCTCGCGGTGAGCCTGGGGATCTGGCTGGTGCACCCCCCCGATACACTCGTCCGGAACAGCGGCCGCAACATCCTGCGGACCGAGGTCCGCCTGGAGCCGTCCCTGGAGGGGGATCGTATCCAGTTCCGTGAACAATTCCCTGTCATCGTGTTTTCGCTCGGCCAGATCGGCCCCGTGGAGAGTGTCGCGTGGGAGCGTGTGCTCGGAAGTGGCGGCAGGACGTCCAGCGCGGGGTCCAAACAGGCGCTCGACATCATCGGGGACATGTACAAGCGCGACGCGGCCGGGGAGCATGTCGTCCTCCCGGTGCTCGCTTATTACGGCGCGGGCCGCGCGTGGTTACCCTCGAATCAGCGAATCCAGAAGGACACCAAGCTCCACGGCCCTGCCCGCCGCTGGGCCGCCTTTTACGATTGCTTCAACGAGCGGATCCGGTTCGGGGATCTCAACGAGTGGTTTCGCCGCGAGGTCACCGCATCTGCGAGCCGCAAGGGCCGCATGCGTCCCGGCTTCGAGGTCGTGCGCCGCGCCGTGCTCGGCTGCGTGGACGGGGCGGACGACGTCTGGTTCGACTCCGACCTCGACCAGATCGTCCTTTCCATCGGCGGCGAGGCGCAGCCTTTCGACAACCTGAGCGCCGGGCAACGCATGATGTTCGCCCTCGTCGCGGATCTCGCCATCAAGGCGGTCACGCAAAACGCGTTTCTCCTCCCGCCCGACGAGCTCGGCCCCGAGGACGAGCCGCTCCCGCGCCTGCTACGGGAGACGCCCGGCGTCGTCCTGATCGACGAGCTCGACGTCCACCTGCACCCGCGCTGGCAGCGCCGCGTGGCCGCGGACCTCAAGCGGACGTTTCCGGCGATCCAGTTCGTCTGCACCTCCCATTCCCCCCAGGTCATTGGCGAACTCAAACGCGAAGAGGTGCGCTTGCTCGGCGCCGAGGGCGTGACGTTGCCTCCGGTCGCATTCGGCGCCGATTCGAACTGGATCCTCGACCACGTGATGACCGGGGCCACGAGTGAGACGAAGGCCTCCCGGACGCTCCAGCGGGACGTGGAGGACGCGCTCGCGGAGGGCCATCTGGAGGCCGCGCGGGGCAAGTTGCGCGAGCTGCGCGCCCTGCTCGACGGGGAGACGGGGGAGCTCGTGCGGCTGGAGAGCAGCCTGGAGACGCTCGAAGCGCTGGCCGAAGAGGGGGACGACGAGGGGACCGGCCGTGCGGACGATTAAGAAGCGT
This sequence comes from Polyangium fumosum, assembly GCF_005144585.1. GTDB lineage: Bacteria > Myxococcota_A > Polyangia > Polyangiales > Polyangiaceae > Polyangium > Polyangium fumosum. The sequence continues at coordinate 165,439 of NZ_SSMQ01000003.1, forward strand.
CCACCACCGAGCGCCCTCGTCGAGTGGCGCGCCAAGCGGCTCACCAAGGATCCCGGCGAAGGGATGAAGTGCACGTACGAGGAGCTGCGCCGCGACACGTCGGCGCTGCCAGCCGTCGAAGACGGGCTTTTTGCGGAGCAGGGAGGGATCTGCGCATATACCGGCATCCAGATCCGGCTCGACGCCTCCTCGGAACCGAGGAAGGTGGACTTCCACCTCGAGCACGTGACTCCGCAGAAGCACTGCATCTACGGGCAAGACGCCGACTACGGCAACCTCGTCGCGTGCTGGCCCCGGCCCAATTGTGGATTCGAGCCGCTGTTCGGGGCCGTCACCAAGAAAAGCTGGCCGTCACCGGAGGAGAAACACCTCTTTGTTTCGCCGCTGGACCCGGGATGCACCGCGAGGTTTTCATTCAATCACCGCGGAGAAATCTCTCCAGCCGATGAAAAGGATGATGCCGCGAAGACGACGATCGAGAAGCTGGGGCTCGCGCATGCCACGCTGACCGATCTGCGACGCGGAGCGATCCTGGGTGCGCTGCAGCCTCCCGGGCGCCTCCTCAGCCTGGAGCAAGCGCGACGGCTGCTCGCGACCCTGAAGGCGGACGCCGAGAAGCTCGATCAGGGCGGCTCCGTTCGGCTCCGCGCGTTCAGCTTCGTGATCGAACAGGTCCTCCCCCGCGAGATCAGGAAACTCGAAGGGATCAAGAAGTCCAAGCAGAAGGCGGCTGGTTCGGCGCGGAAGTGACGACCGCGGAGGGTCGATCCAAATCTCCGCGCCGTCGGCGCATGCCCTTGTTCAGCGGCAGCCGGACGAAGCGCTCAGCCTTCCGCGTCGGGTCCCCGGGTTCTCGTTCATGCCGGCGTGAGGGGCGCGCGGGGCTCTGCAGAAGGCCTGCACCCCCGCAAGATCGCGGTCGCTCGCCGCGAACCACCTCCTGCCCCGCCGCACCCCGACGCGCGGCCGCCCGCCCACGGACCTCGGGCGCCGTGCGCTGCGATCCCCAGGCGCGTCCGCCCCCCTGCGGCGCCCGAGGTCCCGCTCCGCGCTCACCCGCACCCGATCTGCGGCGCCGCAGATCGCCGATCCCTCCCCGGGAACGCCGACCTTGGGCGCCGCAGGTCCCGCTCCGCGACGCCGTCGCCCATCCTTGGGCGCCGCAGGGCCCCGCGCGCGCTCTGCGCCCTCCCTCCTGCGGCGCCACAGGGCCCCCTCCGCGCGCACGAAAGCACGATTCGGCCGCCCGCCGCCCCAATTCGTCCCTGGTCTGCTCCGTCTGATGCCGCGGTAACCAGCCCACCCACCCTTTCGAGAGGTATTTTCATGGGAGAGATCATTCGCAAGAACGCGGCGGTCGACGACATCCTCGCCGACGCCCATACGACCCTCACCCAGGCCAGGGCCCGTGGAGGCCGCTGGCACGAGCTCGCCGAGGCGCGCCTCGGCGCTGCGCTCATCCTGTACGCGGGCGTCGAGGCCCAACGCAAGGCTGCCGAAACCACACTCGCCCCGCTGCGCGCCCATATCGACGCTCGCAACGACAAGGCCGACAAGACCATCGGCAAGGTCTACGATATCGTCTGGAACGAGATCGGGCGCCCTGCCTACGATGCGGCCCTCGCCGTGATCTTCCCCGACGGCATCGCCTCCTACGCCGAGGGCGACACCCACGAGCAGCCCGAGCGGATGGATATCCTCGTGCAGCTCCTGCAATCGGGCATTCACCCGAAGCTCTCCCCGGCGACCGCGGCGGGCGCCGCCGCCGAGATCCTGGTGGAGAGCGAGGCCTTGCGCGCCGCCGTGGAGGTCGCCCGCAAGCCCGCGGCGCAGCTCAAGGTGCTGGGGCGCGTGCGCACCGCGCTCGCCCGCGTCGTGCACGCGGAGCTCTCGAATCTGAAGAGGCTTTACAAGATCGAGGGATTCAGCGAGGCGGAGATCCACGCCATCATTCCTGACCGCCCCACCGCAAAACCTGCGAAGAAGGCGGCCCCCACCCCATAAGGGTTCGTCAGGTCCAGCGGGGGGGCCTTCACGCGCCCCCCGCGGCCGTCCGCGGAGGCGGCTTGGGCAAGCAACCAGGCCACACCTCGAGGAAGTCGCGCAGCGCCGCGACGAACGTGCGGAGGCGCGCGGGCACATGCTCGCTGCGGGGATACACCGCGTACATCTGCTCCGCGGGCATCACGTACGCCGCGAGCACCTCCTCGACCTTCCCCTCGGAAATCACGGGCGTGGCCAGGTAGTCCGGCAGGCAGCAGATCCCGCAGCCGGCGACGGTGAGGTCCCGCAAGAGCGCCCAGCTATTCGCGGTCGCGTGGCGGTGCACGATCGAGAGCTTCGTGCCGCCGCGGGAGAAACGCCACGTTGCCGCCTCGCGCCGGGTGCCCATCACGAGGCACGTGTGCTGCGAAAGTTCGCGCGGGTGCGCGGGGACGCCGTGATGCGCGAGGTAGTCCGCGCTGGCAACGAGGCGACGCCGCGAGGGCGCGCCGAGCCTGCGCGCCACGAGCGACGCGCTGTCGCATGGCTCGATCTCCAGCACGACATCGAAGCCGTCGCGCACCGGATCGACACGCTCGGAGACGAGCTCGACCTCGACAGCGACGCCCGGGTACGCCTTCGCGTAACGCCCGAGCACGCGCCCGAACACCGCCTGCCCGAACTCGACCGGCGCGGCGACCCGCAGGCGCCCGCGGACCTCGCTGTCGCGTGACGACACCCCGCGCTCCGCCTCCGCGAGCGCGTCGAGCCCGGCGCGCACCTTCTCGAGGTACGCCTGCCCCTCGTCGGTCAGGCGGACGCGCCGTGTCGTGCGCTCGAGCAGGCGGACGCCGAGGCGACCCTCGAGGCGACGGACCTGCACGCTGAGGGTCGACACCGGCGCGGACAGGGCGAGGGCGGCGGCGCGGAAGCTGCCCGTCTCGGCGACGCGAGCGAAGGCTTCGATGGCGGCGAAGTCGGGGCGGCTGTTCATGGCGCTGGACAGAGTGTTCAATCTGCTCGCATTGTTCAATCTGCGGCGGCTCCTAGACTGCGGGCATGACCGAGACCACGAAGCTTTTCTATACGCCAGGGGTCTGCTCGCTCGCGCCGCACATCGCGCTTCGCGAGGCCGGCGCGACGTTCGAGCTCGTCCGCGTCGACCTGAGGAGCAAAAAGACCGCGGGCGGCGACGACTTCGCGCGCTTGAACCCCAAGAGTTATGTGCCCGCGCTGCTGCTTCCGGACGGCACCTTGTTGACCGAGACGGCGGTCTTGCTGAACTACATCGCCGATACCTGGCCGGAGGCCAAGCTTGCCCCGCCGCGCGGCAATCTCGCGCGCGTTCGTTTCGACGAATGGCTGCATTTCATCGCCACCGAGCTGCACAAGGGCTTCGCGCCGTTCACCCTGATGCCAAACGTGAGCGAGGAGTCGAAGCGCTGGGCCGCGCAGCGCCTCGCAGACCGCGTCCATCTGCTCGCCGAGGCGCTCGCCGATCGCCCGTTCCTCCACGGCGAAGCGTTCACCCTGCTCGACGCTTACGCGTACTTCGCGCTGCGAACGTATCGACACCTGCTGCGGGTCGATTTGCCGGGCGCGCTTGGTTCCTACCTGGAGCGGCTCTCCGAACGCCCGGCCATCCGCGCGGCGCTCACGGCCGAAGGCATTGCCTGAGAGGGGTTCCACAGCCAGCGGTAGAACCTCACCCCCCTTCCCCCTCGACGACCAGGCAGAGCTCGACCGCTACTGGAACACGCTGCTCGAAGGAGGCGGCCGGCCGCAGGCCTGCGGCCGGCTCATCGATCGCTTCGGCCTGCGGTGGCAGATCGTGCCCGCCGCGCTCGACGAGATGATGCGTGACCCCGATCCGGTCCGATCGAAGAAGGTGTCGGACGTGGTCATGAAGATGATCAAGCTGGACATCGCGGCGCTCGAAGCGGCCTATCGCTCGTAGCCACACCCGCACGCCCCCGCCTCCCCACCACTTCCACCCAACTTCTCCACACGCCTGTGGAAAACCTGGGGGGCCCCCGCATCCCCTTGGGCCTTTCCCCTCCGCCCGCCCTGCCCCTCCGCCCCTCCCCGTAGTAACAGGAAGCCCGTGGACGTTCTCGACAAGCGCGGGGGGATCCCGCTCGTCTCGCGCGCCGCCCGCGGCGACACGCTCCTCGGCTCGCACGACGCAAGCTCGCTCGCCGAGCGCCTCGTCGCGGCCGGCGGCGCCCCCTCGGCCGCCCGCTCGGCCGCCGCCCGGATCGTCCGGCACGCGTTCTTCCGCGACCCCGCGGTGATCCCCTGGGGCCCCGCGGTCTTCGCCGGCCTCGGCATCGGCGCCTGGGCCCACGAGGCGCTCGCCGCGCTCGATCCCGCGCCCGCGCTCGCGCTGCACGAGCGCGCGCCGGCCGAGGACGGCACGATCCGCCTGCTGTTCCGCGCCCGCGACGGCGCCCTCGTCGAGTCCGTCCTCATCCCCGGCCCCGGCCGCACCACGCTCTGCATTTCAAGCCAGGTCGGCTGCGCGCGCGCCTGCGCCTTCTGCGAGACAGGCCGCCTCGGGCTCGAACGCCAGCTCGCCGCGGGCGAGATCATCGATCAGGTCCGGCTCGCCCGCGCGCTCTGGAACGAGGCCGGCGGCGCCCCGCCGCTCTCGAACCTCGTGTTCATGGGCATGGGCGAGCCCTTCGACAACCTGCCCGAGGTGCTGCGCGCCCTGCGCCTGCTCACGGACGACCGCGCCTTCGCCTTCGCGCCCTCCCGCGTCACCGTGAGCACCGTCGGCGTCGCCGACAAGCTGCCCGCGTTCTTCGCAGGCGCGCGCGCCGAACTCGCCGTGAGCCTCAACGCGCCGGACGACGCGCGCCGCCGGGCGATCATGCCCATCAACGCGCGCTTCCCGCTCGATGCGCTGCGCGACGCGATCCTCGCCGCGCTCCCCCAAGGCCGCCGCGTGCTCTTCGAGTACGTGCTCTTCGACCGCTGGAACGACGCGCCCGAGGACGCCGATCTGCTCGCCGCCTACGTCCGCGGGATCCGCTGCCGCGTGAACGTGATCCCATGCAACCCGGGCCCCGATCCGGCGCTCCGCCCGCCCGCGCCCGAGCGGCTCGACGCGTTCGTCGCGCGGCTCTCGTCGCACGGCGTGACGACGCTCGTCCGCAGGCCCCGAGGCCGCGACGTGGGCGGCGCGTGTGGCCAGCTCGCAGGCGCGCGCCGCGCCGAACGCGAACGAAGCGTCGCGACCGAAGGCGCCTGACGCGCGCCGCGTCCCTCGGCGCGTTTTTTCGCTCGCGACGCCGATTCGGCCGGCCTAAAAGAGAAATAGGCCGGGACATCCTCGAGCCGGGGCGGGCAGCGCTTCATGAGCACACCTTCGTCGCCTGACAGATCCGGCGAAGCCTTCATCGAGACCTCGTCGATCGACGAGCAAGGCAACGTCATCGATGCGCCCGCGCGGCCCTCCATCGTGCCCGCGCCGGGCATGGTGGTGGCCGGAACGTACCGCGTCGAACGGGAGCTCGGGCGCGGCGGCATGGGGGTCGTCTACCGCGCGCGCGACACCTGGCTCGATCGCACGGTGGCGCTGAAGCTCATCGTCCCGACGTGGGACGACATGCTCGCGGAGCAGAAGCTCCAGCACGAAGCGAAGGCGCTCGCGACGCTGCGCGATCAGCACGTCGTGCAGGTGTACGCGTTCGGCCGCCACGGCTCCTCGTACTTCTTCGCGATGGAGTACGTCGAGGGCCGCTCGCTCGAAGCGATCCTCGACGACTACCAGCAGCGCAAGAGCCTGCTCCCGCAGCACCGCGCGCTGACCATCCTCGGCCGCATCGCTGACGGGCTCGACGCCGCGCACGCCCGGGGCATCGTCCACCGCGACGTGAAGCCCGGCAACATCGTCATCGAGGAGGACACCGGCAGGCCCGTGCTCATCGATTTCGGGCTCGCGCAGCAGTCGACGGATCCGAATCCCGAGACGATCGAGGGCACGCCGCTCTACATGGCGCCCGAGCAAGCCGGGTTCGGCGCGCACGGGATCACGGTGGGTCCGTGGAGCGACCTCTACGCGCTCGGATGCGTGGCGTTCCAGCTCCTCACGGGCAGCACGCCGTACCCCATGCGCAACATGGTGCACCTCCTGCAGGCCCACCAGCGCGCGCCCGTGCCCCTCGCCTCGTCGGTGCACCCCGAGCTCGCGCCCTTCGACGCCGTGCTCGCGCGCGCGCTCGCGAAAAACCCCGCCGATCGCTACCCGAGCTGCGGGGCGTTCGCGCGCGACCTCGTCCGCGTCGGCTCTCCCAAGGCCGCCGCCGCGCCGTCGAGCGAGGCGCCGCCGCCGAGCACGCGGCAACCCGGCGAGAGCAGCCTGAGGCCGCTCCGCGTGCTCGCGGTGGACGACGATCCCGCGTTCGGCAAGTTCGCCGCGAAGGCCGCCGAGCTCGCCTTGAAGGGCCGATCGGTGCGCATCCGCGTGGCGCGCTCGGGCCAGGCCGCGCTCGACGCCGCGCGCGAAGAGCCGCCCGATCTCCTGCTGCTCGACCTCGACATGCCCGACCTCGACGGCGTGGACACGCTCTCGCACCTGCGCGCCTTGCCGCGCGGCGACCACGCGCGTGTCGTCGTCCTCAGCGGCCGCGTGGGCCCGCAGGAGCGCTGGAAGTTCGCCGTCCTCGGCGTGCGCGAGTTCGTGGCGAAGCCGATCGATCTGCGCCGCCTCGTCGACACGATCGACGGCATCGTCGAGCGGGCCGGCTGGGGCGCGGCGCCTACGGCCTGAGCTCGGCCACCGCGCGATCACACGCCGCGCGCGCGCCCGCGACCGCGCGCTCGATCTCGGGCCACGCTTGCTCCGCGGGGAGCCAGCCGCCCTGGATGCCGAGCAGCCCGTCCTCGACGAGGCCGGCCGCGTCGCTGATCTCCTGAAATCGATACGAGCCCGCGGTCCCGCGCAGCGCGTGCGCCCTCGACACGGCGGCGCGCATCGCGTTCTGCGTGCCCTGCTTCGCCGCGGACACGACCTCGGCGAGCTGCTGCAAGAGGTCCGGCAGCTCCGCAAGGTACTCCCTGCGTAACTCCAGGAGCGCCGCTCGGATCTCGTCGTCCTTCGTATGCGCCATCGGGTGCGTCGATGATATGCGCGGCCGGCGAGGAGGGCCCTAAGTTTCGAAGCGCGGCGAGGCCTCGCGGGGCGCTCCGCATTGCGGCACCTCGAACCAGAACGTGCTGCCTTGCCCGAGCTTCGACGTGACGCCGATCGTGCCGCCGTGCTGCTCGACGATCGCCTTCGAGATCGCGAGCCCGAGGCCCGTGCCGCCGACCTTGCGACGGTGCTCGCCGTCGAGCTGCTCGAACCGGTTGAAGAGCCGCGCGAGGTCCGCCTCCGCGATCCCGGGCCCCCGATCCCGCACGTCGAAGCGCACGCGGCCGGCCGCCGTCACCTCCACGCCGAGCTCGACCCGCGCCTCGGACGGCGAGAACTTGAGGGCATTGGACATCAGGTTCGTGAGCACCTGAGCGATCCTGTCCTCATCCACCACGAGCTCGACCTCACCCCGCACGTCCGCCCAAAGCTCGACCTTGGCCTCGGCCGCCACGGGCGAGAGGCTCTCGACGAGGCTCGAGATCAGCCGCCGCGCGTCGACGTGCTTCGGGGACAACTCGAGCTTGCCCGCTTCGATCTTCTCCAGGTCGAGGATGTCGTTGATGAGCCGCACGAGCCTGTCGGTGTTGGTCCGAGCGATCTGCACGAGCTCCATCGCCTCGTCGGGCAGGCGGCCGAGCACGCCGCCTTCGAGGAGCCCGAGCGCCCCGCGGATCGAGGTGAGCGGCGTCCGGAGCTCGTGCGAGACCGTGGAGACGAACTCGTCCTTGAGGCGCTCGATGGCCTTGCGTTGCTCGATGACCGCCTGCGCCTCGCGCGCCCGCGCCACGAGCTCGCCGTTCAGCTTCACGAGCCGCCCGTTCGCGCGGCGGAGATCGATCTGCGCGGCGACCTGACGCGCGAGCGCCGAGAGCGCGCTCCGCTGCGCCTCGTCGAGCTTTCGCGGGCCGTGGTCGATGACGCAGAGGGTCCCGAGGTTGTGGCCGTCCGAGGTCGCGAGCGGCGCGCCGGCGTAAAAGCGCACGTTCGGCGCGCCGGTCACGAGCGGGTTGTCGGCGAACCGCTCGTCTTCGTACGCGTCGGGGACGAGGAAGAGCTCCTGGCCGAGGATCGCGTGCGCGCAGAAGGCCACCTCGCGCGGCGTCTCGGTCGCGTCGAGCCCGACCCTCGCCTTGAACCACTGGCGCTCGCGATCGATGAGCGAGACCAGCGCGATGGGCGTGCCGCAGATCGAGGCCGCGAGATGCGTGAGATCGTCGAAGGCAGGTTCGGGGGGCGTGTCGAGGATCGCCGCATCGCTCAGCGCTGCGAGCCGCTCGATCTCATTGCCAGGGAGGGGTGCTGCTTTCATGAACGCTCCACCCACTCCCTTGCACGCGGTGCGCCACGATCAAGCGCGTGTGCTTGCGTACGAGGCGAGAATGTCGAGGATTTGTCCGGGGAGAGACATGGGGTCGAAGGGCTTGGGGATCACACCCGCGGCGCCGAGCTCGCGGTACCGATCGACTTCGTGCTTCTGCACCTTCGCGGTCATGAAGATGATCGGGATCGCGGCCGTGACCTCGCGCGCGCGGAGCTCGCCGAGCGTCTCTTGGCCATCCATGCCTGGCATCATCACGTCGAGCAGGATCACGTCGGGTGATTCACGCGCCGCCGCGTCGAGCGCTTCGTGCCCGGACGACGCGAGCACGACCTTCCACTTGCCGACGCCCTTCAAGCTCAGCTCCCCGATCCTGCGGATGTGCGGCTCGTCGTCGACCAGCAGCACCTTCGAAACAGGCATGCGTGTTCCCCTCGAAAATGAACGAGGCCCGCGAGCATACCCTGATGCGCGCGGGCCTTGGCGAGCGGATGGCTCGGTGTCGTCCTACTTGGCGGCAGGCGCGGCCTTCGGCGCCGGCTCCTTCAGATCGAAGGCCGGAGGCGCATTCGGGTTGCAGTCGGGCGGAGGCCCGAAGCCGTCGGCGTTGAACTTGTACTCGACGTCGCCGGAGCCCTCGGGATCCTGCTTGCTGATCGCCTCGATGCGCACCTCGTGCTCACCTTTGCGGGCCGGCGTGCAGTACGAGAGCAGGTAGAAGCGCTTCATGTGCGACTCGATGCGCGCGGCCATCCGGTCGAAGGCTTCCTTCACCTTCGCCTGATCCGTCGCGAGCTCGGTGCCGTCGCGCCCGATGTCGTCGAGCTTCGCCTTGCCGATCTCGGCGCCCACGCCGATCGCATAGATCTGGTAGTTCTCGTACTCCTCCTTGTCCATGTCGTCTTTCATCTGGTCGCGGGTCACGCGCGCGGCGCGATCCGTGCCGTCCGAGAAGACGACGAGGGAGCCGAACTTGAGCGGGCGCTTGTCCTTGTCGAGCTCCTTCTTGAGCGTCGCGAGGCCCTCGATGACGGCGCCGTGCAGGTTCGTCGACGGGTCCTTGGGCTTGTAGCTGCGCAGCCCTTCGAGGCCGCCTTCGACCGAGCCTTGCGCCTCGGTGAAGGGCACGACCGAGTGGATCTTCTCGGAGCCGTCGAAGGCGTACACGCCGACCTTCTGCGTCTTGCCGACGCGCTCGGCGAAGGCCTTGGCGGCGTCGACGAGCGCGTCCGCCTGCCCGGACTCCGTCACGCTGCCGCTCATGTCGACGAGCAGCATCGTGTACATGACCGCCGCGACCTCGGGGTTCTGGATCGTCTGCTTGCTCTCGAAGGTCGAGACGATCTCTCCGTCCTCGTAGATCTTGAAGTCTTCGGCCTTGAGGCCGCCGACGGGCTTGTCCTTGCCCGCGTCGACCGTGAAGAAGACCCAGACGTTGTTGGGCTTCTTCTGCGCCGAGTTGATGAGCCGGACGTTCAAGCCACCCCCGCACGCGACGAGCACGAGCGCGAGCAGGGAGCAGAGCGTCACCCAGGCGTAGGAAAAGGTACCCGCGCCGCGCGCGGCCGTGTTTCTGTCGTTCACGGACCGCATTAGGGCAGCACCTTCGCGGCCCTGTCAATTCGCGGGCGCGTGGACAGCGCCGTGACCACGAACCCCACCCGAGCCCCCACGAGACGCAAGTTCTGCACGTTCGCGCAAAAGGGGCCCCCGACGAGGGCGCCGTTCCGGGCAAAAAATCCGCGTGCTCCGCGGGGCAGGTCACGGCAGCAAGGCTCCGGCGGGCGAGGCTCCCCCAAAAACCTCCTGATCGTGAGGCGTTTCCGCTAACCTCAGGGCATGGCTCGTATCCTGGTCGTCGAGGACTCCTCTGCGTTCCGGGCGTTCATCCGCGCGGCGCTCGAGGATGCGCCGGGGCTCTTCGCAGCGAGCCCGGACGACACGCACGGTGAGGTGGAGGTCGTCGAGGCTGCCAGCGGGTTCGACGCGCTGCGCCTCCTGCCGCGCGGGCACTACGACCTCGTGATCACCGACATCAACATGCCGGACATCAACGGGCTCGAGCTCCTCCGGTTCATGCGCGACAGCGAGCGGCACCGCAAGGTCGCCACGATCATCATCTCGACGCAGTCGTCCGAGAAGGATCGGGCGCGCGGCCTCGCGCTCGGCGCCGACGCGTTCCTCGCGAAGCCCTTCACGGTGGAGGCGCTGCAGCGCTCCATCACGTCGATCCTGCAAGCGCGCAATTCCCTTCCGGCCGAGAGCAGTGAGGGGTCGCGTTGACGAGCGAGAGCGAACGCGCGCGCGAGGAGTTCTTCTCCGAGGCGCAGGAGATCGTCGAGGGGCTCGGGCGAGATCTGCTCGCGCTCGACGAGGCGCAAAAAGCCGGCCACGTCGACCCGGATCTCATCAACGACGTCTTCCGCGCGGTGCACACGCTGAAGGGCCTGGCAGGCCTCTTCGGCGCGACGCGGATGTCGAGCCTCTCGCACAAGCTCGAGGAGCTGCTCGACGATCTGCGCCTCGGCAAGGTCAACGTCACGGCCCCCGTGCTCGACCTGCTCTTCCTCTCGGTGCAGCTCTACGGGAAGCTGCTCCAGGCCGAGAAAGAGGGCCGCGATCAGCCGATGCCCGAGCTCGAAAAGCTCCTCACGCAGCTCGATCGCGGGGCGGGCGCGGGCGGCACCGCGGGCAACGGCGGGCACATCATCGATCCGAACCTGCTCGCGGTGCTCACCGAGTTCGAGGAGCACAAGCTCAAGACGAACATCGCGCAGGGCAACACGCTCTACCGGCTGAAGATTCGGTTCCAGCTCGCGACGATCGACCAGGGGCTCGACGAGCTCAAGGCGACGGCAAAGCCGCACGGCGACATCATCACGTACCTGCCGGCCAACGACGGCGACGACCTCGACTCGATCACGCTGGAAATCCTGATGGGGTCGCGCGCGTCGGCAACCACGCTGCGCAACGCGCTCCACCACCTCGGCGTGGAGGTCGAGGAGCTGCCGCGGCAGGGCGGAGGTCCCGTGCCTGCGCCCGCGCCCGCGCCTGCGCCCGTCCAAACGCATCACATCCCGACGCCCACGCCTTCGCCGCCGCCGGTCGCGCCGAGCCACGCGCCGAGCGCCATGCCGCCGCTCGGCCACACGCCGCTCGACATGACGGCGCCGCATCCCTTCCCGGCGCCGCGCCTCGACGCGGGCGCGAGCATCCCGCCGAAGGCCCAGGAGCTCGGCACGATCAAGAGCGTCGCGCAGACGGTGCGTGTCGACATCCAGAAGCTCGACGTGCTGATGAACATCGTCGGCGAGCTGTCGATCGTGCGCACGGAGCTCGAGCGCCTGCTCGAAAAGATGCGCGACGCGCACACGAACCGCGAGCTTCGGATCAACCTGCACCGGCTGCAGCGCGACTTCGAGCGCAACGTCATCAGCCTGCGCCGCGGGATCCTCGAAGTCCGCATGGTCCCGCTCGGCCAGGTCTTCGACAAGCTCGCGCGCGTGGCCCGGCAGATCAGCCGCGAGGCCGGCAAGCAGGTGAACCTCGTCATCACGGGCGCCGAGACCGAGGTCGACAAGCTCATCGTCGAGGAGCTCAGCGATCCGCTCATGCACATGATGCGGAACGCGATCGATCACGGCATCGAGGAGCGCGAGATCCGCGAGGCGGTGAGCAAGCCCGCCGTGGGCACGATCGCGCTGAACGCGTTTCAGAAGGGCAACCACGTCGTCATCGAGATCGAGGACGACGGCAAGGGCATCGATACGGAGCGCCTTTTGGAGAAGGCGATCCGGATGGGCGTCGTGCAGGCGGACGAAGCGCGCACGATGAGCCGCCGCGAGGTCCTGAACCTCATCTTCGTCCCCGGCCTCTCGACGAAGGCCGCCGTCAGCGAGATCAGCGGCCGCGGCGTCGGCATGGATGTCGTCAAGACGAACATCTCGAAGCTCGGCGGCGTGATCGACGTGCAGAGCGAGCCGGGCATCGGCACGAAGTTCACGGTGACCTTGCCGATCACGCTGGCGATCATCAGCGCGCTGATCGTGAAGGTGAGCGACCAGCAGTTCGCCATCCCGCTCGCGAACGTGCAAGAAGCCGTGTGGCTCGACGCCGAAGCGGTGCGCGTGATCGACGGGCGCGAGGCCGTGACCCTGCGCGGCAGCACGCTGCAGCTCTGCTACCTGGCCCGCCTCTTCGGCCTCTCCGACACGCCGGACACGGTCGGCACCGGCCCCTTCGGCTCGGGGTTCGACGCGTCCCCGATGTCCCCGATGAGCCATGCCCCCGGCGTCCCGCCGCGCGGCTCGCTCCGCAGCGAGAGCATCCGCCAGGACTACGCGGCCGCGGCCTTCCCGTACCGCCCGGCCAGCGGCTCCTCGCCCTCCGCGCGGACGGCGCTCGCGCCGCGCCAGAAGCGCCGGTTCATCGTCGTCACCGCGGTCGGCACGCGCCGCCTCGGCCTCGTCGTCGACTCGCTCGTGGGCGAGCAGGACGTCGTGATCAAGGGCCTCGGCCCGAGCCTCAAGAACGTCGCGGGCTTCGCGGGCGCGACGCAGCTCGCCGACCAGCGCATCGCGCTCGTGCTCGACGCGCCGGCGCTCGTCGAGGAGATGTTCGCGCACGCGGATCGTGCCCGCATGCACGGAGGCACCCATGGCTTCTAACCTGGCCCGCCGCACCTCCTCGTCCGCGGTGGTCCCCGCCGCCGCGGGCACCAAGCGCAAGAAGGCGCAGCGTGATCGCGGCCCCATCACCGAGTATCTCGCGTTCCGCCTCGCGGGTGACGTCTACGCCGCGCCGGTCTCGATCATCCGCGAGATCCTGAAGCTCCACCCGCTCACGCCCGTGCCGCGCGCGCCCGCGTCGATCATGGGCATCATCAGCGTGCGCGGGCAGCTCGTCACCGTGATCGACCTGCGCCGCCGCCTGCGCCTCGCCGAGGGGCCCGTCACCAGCAAGGCGCGCATCCTGCTCGTGGATCCGATGGGCGTGGAGCTGCTCGGCCTCTACGTCGACGAGGTCCTGCAGGTCTACCGCCTCGCCGACAGCGAGATCGAGCACACGGCGACGGCGCTCGGCGGCGAGGTCGCGAGCTACATCGCGGGCATCGCGCGCCCCGCGCAGGCGCAGGCGACCCCGCAGGAGGGCAAGGGGGTCGCCCTGAAGAGCGTCGGCGTCGTTCGCCAGAACGCGTCCGTGATCATCCTGCTCGATTTGAAGGTGGTGCTTTCGTCCTGACGGATCGCCGTACGGGAGAGACGGACCCAGCCCATGCCCGACTATGGCCAGAGACACCGCGCCGATCCGCAGAAGAGCCTCGTCGGCTTCGTCGTGGGCGACGTGCACTATGCGATCGGGATCGGCCAGGTGCGCGAGATCGTGAACCCCTTGCCGGTGACGCCGCTCCCGCACACGCCGCCCGAGGTCTCGGGGGTGGCCGATCACCGCGGCGACGTCGTGCCCGTCCTCGATCTGCGCATCCGCTTCGGCATGCCTCCCACGTCGCCGACGCGCTCGACGAAGTGGATCCTCGTCGACGCCGGCGTGCGCATGGTCGGCCTCATCGTCGACGCCGTCTCCGAGGTCTTCGGCACCGGCGCCGACGAGATCCGCCCAACGCCTCCCGTCGGCGGGGGCCGCGATTTGCGTGGCATCTCGGGCGTCACGAACCACAACGGGCTGCTCGTCTTCGTGCTCGACACGAAGCGGTTCACGGAGATCGTCGACGACATCGCCGATGTCCTGCCGCCGGTGGACGACCTGTGAGGAGCACGCCGTGACCCCCCCTTCGCTCCCTTTCATCTCGCCTGCGCTGATCGAGGCCGCCCTCGACGCCGCGGACGCCGAGGAGCGCCGCCAGGCCACCTCCCTCGCCGCGGAGCTGCCGCTCTACGACGCGCTCCCGCTCCTCGTCCGCGCGCTCGGCGACACCGACTGGCGCGTGCGCAAGGAGGCCACGTACGCCGTGCGCGCCTTCATCCCCGCGCCGAGCCTCATCGAGGCCATGGTGAAGACCTTCGAGCCCGGCGACAACGTCGGCCTGCGCAACGCCTCGATCGAGGTCCTCGCGAACTGCGGCAGCGCCGCCACCGCGCCCCTCGAAGCCTCGCTCGCGCGCCTCGACGCCGACGGCCGCAAGCTCGCCGTCCAGGCGCTCGGCTACACACGGGATCCGCACGCCCTCGTCATCCTCGAGCGCTCGCTCCGCGACCCCGACGAGAACGTCCGCCAGGGCGCGGTCGAGGCCATCGCGCAGCTCGGCCCGATCGCGCCCGTCGAGGTCCAGCGCCTCCTCTTCCGTTGCCTCGACAGCGCCGATCCCTTCGCCAAGCTCGCCGCGCTCGAAGGCCTCAACGCCCTCGGCGCCGTGATCCCCTGGGAGCGCCTCGCGCCGCTCCTCGAGCACCCTTCCCTCCGCTCCGCGGCCCTCTCGGCAGCCGCCGCCTCCGAGAGCCCCGCGGCCGCGCCTGCGCTCGCCCGCATGCTCCACAAGGCGCGCGGCGGCACCTTCATGCTGGCCATCGCCGCGCTCGCGCGCCTCGCCGAAGGACCCCTCCTGCCCGCCGTCACCGCGGCCCTCGCGGCCGGGGGTCCCGAGCTCGGTGAGCGCCTCGTGCGCGTGGCGACGGCCGAGGGCACAGACCCGCCGCACCACCGCGCCATGGCGCTCCTCCTCGCCGCGGTCGCGCGCGCGCCCGGCGTCGTCGACGCGGCCGCCGCCGCGCTCGCCGAGGAGACCTTCACGGAGCAGGCCGAGCGCGCGCTCTTCCTCCTCGGCCCCGCCGCGCTGCCCGGCCTCGTCGCGCGCATCGCCCCCGAACAAGGCGCGACGCCGCTCGCCGCCGACGTGCGCGCGGCCCTCATCGAGGTCGCCGCCAGCATCGCCCTCGCGCCCGGCGCGCCCGAGCGGCCCACGGCGCTGCTCGAAGCCCTGCGCAAGGCTGCGCTCGACGAAGAGCGCCGCGTCGCCACGAGCGCCCTCTTCGCCCTTTCGAAGCTCGGCACCGAGGAGGACCTCGCGCTCGCCGTGCGCCTCGTCGCCTCGCCCGTTCGCCAGGTCGCGCACGCCGCCGAAGGCGCGCTCGCCTCGCTCGCGACCCGCCACGAGAAGGCCGCGCGTGCGCTCGGCGATACCCTCGTGAACGGCCCCGGCGAGGACGCCTTCGCCGCCGCGATCATCCTCGGCGCCCTCGCGGCCACGCGCCGCGCATCGAGCCCGCCCCCGTCTCCCGGTGACCTCGGCTTCCTCGCGCGCGCGGCCGCGGCCGAGGACGTGCGCACGCGCCGCGCGGCCATCGGGGCGGTCGCCGAGATCGGCGGCGACTCGGCGCTCGACGTCCTCTCGCTCGCGCTCGCCGACGAGGAGCGCGAGGTCCAGCTCGCGGCGGCGCGCGCGCTCGGTTACCTCGGCGCGGCGGCGCGGCGACGCGAGCTCTCGCCCGACGCGCACGCGACCCCGAGCCTGCGCACCATCCTCGACATCGCGGGCCGCTCCATGGATGCCGAGCTCGTGGCCACCGCGATCCGCGCGCTCGGCGAGGCCCTCTCCACGATCCCGCCCGAGGCCGCGGGGCGCGCCGCGGCCTCGCTCATCGACGCCCTCGCGCCGCTCGCCCGTGAGGCCGAGGCCGCCGTGGCGATCGCCGCGGCCGAGGCCATCGGGCGCCTGCGCTGGGGCACGTCGGGGCGGCAGGCCGCGCTCGTCGCGGCGCTCGATCACCCGGATGCAGCCGTCGTCAAAGCGGCCTTGCTCAAGGTCGAGACGAGCGGCCCCGACGGCGAAGTGCTCCTCCGTTTGCTCGACCATCCTTCGCCCGACGTCCGGCTCCTCGCGGCCGAGACGATCGCGGCGAGCGACAACTCGACCTTGCGGGAGCGCCTGGCGCAACGCGCGTCGCACGAGCTCGATCGGGACGTCCGCGACACCCTCGAGGGCGCGCTCTCGTCGATCCGCTGGCGAGGAGAAAGGGGTTTCTTCGGGCCGTGATGCGCTTCCCGGATGAGATCCGCCTCGCGCCGGACGAGTTCCGCCTCTTGCGGGATCTCATCAACCAGCATTGCGGCATCTCGCTGAGCCCGGAGCAGCGCCCCGTGATCGAGCGGCGCTTGCGCGAGCGCCTCAGCGTGCATGGCTTGCACTCGTTCGGCGAGTACTACCAGCTCCTCCGCTCGCCGGATCGGGGCCGGGCCGAGCTCGACGAAGCGCTCGATCTCGTCACGATCAACGAGACCTATTTCTACCGCGAGGACTACCAGCTCACGGCGCTCCGGACCGAGCTCTTCCCGATGCTCCGCCGTCCTCCGCTCTCCCGCGAGAGCCTCTCGATCTGGAGCGCGGGCTGCTCCACGGGCGAGGAGGTCTACTCCATCGCCATCACGGCCAAGGAGGCCGGCTTGTCCGGCCGCCGCGACGTCCGCATCTTCGGCAGCGACATCTCGCGCCGCTGCGTGGCGCACGCGCGCCGGGGCGTGTATGGCTCCTCGTCGTTCCGTGCGATCCCCATGGACCTCAAACGGAAGTATTTCGTCGAGAAGCCCGACGGCATGCACGTGCAGGACGATCTCCGGGCCTGGTGCCACTTCGGGCACCTGAACCTGCTCGATCCGGTCCGGGCGTCGGTCGTGGGCCGCGTCGACATCATTTTCTGCCGCAACGTTCTGATCTATTTCGACGACGCCTCACGGCGCCGCGTGATCGACATGTTTTATGATCGACTCCTCCCGGGCGGCTTCTTGCTCCTCGGCCACTCGGAGTCGCTCCTCAACGTCTCGACCGCGTTCGAGCTCGTCCATTTGCGCGACGACCTCGTCTATCGGAAGCCCATCACGGCCTCGCGGTTTGCCCCGCAGGGGTTGGAGGGCGGAACGCCCGGAACGGGGAAGCCATGAGCACTTCGGCAAGGGATGCAGCAGAGGTGAAACGGTGGTGAAGACCGGTCCGCTGCGGGTACTCGTCGTCGACGACTCCGCCTACAACCGAAGAAACATCGCGGACATCCTCAGCGGCAGCGACGAGGTCGAGGTCGTCGGCAAGGCGGGCGACGGCGAGGAGGCGCTGCGCCTCGCGTTGAGCCTCAAGCCCGACGTCATCACGCTCGACCTCGAGATGCCGAAGATGGACGGCTTCACGTTCCTCCGCATCCTCATGGTCCGCCAGCCGACGCCCGTGATCGTGGTGTCGAGCTACAGCCAAAAAGAAAACGTCTTCAAGGCCCTCGAGCTCGGCGCCGTCGACTTCGTCGCGAAGCCGAGCCAGAGGCTCGCGCCCGACACCTCGCTGCGCCGCGAGATCCTCCAGAAGGTCCTCCTCGTCCGTTACCTGCGCCCGCTCGCGGCCGTGAGCCAGCGCAACAGCGCGATCCCGCCGCTGCCGCGCTCCACGGCCACGCCACAGGTCCTCTCCACGCCGCAGCCCGAGCAGCCGAGCGCGCGCTCGGCCGCCAACATCGCGGCGCGCTTCATCGTCGGCATCGGCTCGTCCACGGGCGGCCCGACGGCGCTGCTCGAGATCCTGAGCCGCGTCCCCGAGAAGTTCGCCGGGGCGATCCTCATCGCCCAGCACATGCCGGAGAAGTTCACCCGCACCTTCGCCGAGCGCCTCGACAGGAAGAGCGCGATCCGCGTGTCGGAGGCCGTCGACGGCGACATCGTCACGGCGCGCCGCGCGTTCATCTGCCCTGGCAAGATGTGCATGGAGGCGGTCGTCTCGCAGGGCCCGAGCGGCATGGGCTGGAACGAGATCCGCCTGCGCGTCGGCCCTCCCTCGCAGCACGACCGGTACATCCCGAGCGCCGACCGCCTCCTGCGCAGCCTCGCGCCGGTCGGCTCGCGGGCGTACGGCGTCATCCTCACGGGCATGGGCGACGACGGCGTGGCCGGCGCCCGCGCGATCCGGGCCGGCGGCGGCACGATCATCGCCGAGAGCGAGGAGACCGCGGTCGTCTACGGCATGCCGCGCGCGGCGGTGAAGGCCGGCGTGGTGAACGAGGTCATGGGGCTGCCGCAGATCGTGGACTGGGTGGCGCAGTTGTCCTAGGTGGGCGGCTCCGGTCGGATCGCTTCGCCCTCCTTCCTCTGCACCCCCGCGCATCAACATCGTCGCCTTCACGCAGCATTTCCACGCCCCCGCGCGAAAGTTGACCCCGCGTCCCCACCGTGAGACACCCGCCCTCGGGTCATGCGCTTTCCCAAGGCCGCACGCGTGTTCGTCACGGCCGGCTGGCTCCTCGCCGGCGCGCTCGTTTCTCCGCCGAGCCTCGCCCAGCCGAAGCCTGCGCCTGCCGGGTTGAAACCTGCGGCCGCCAAGCCTGCGGCCGCCAAGCCCGCGCAGAAGCCCAAGCCCCAGGCCTCCGCGAAACCTGCGCAGAAGCCCGCCGCCAAGAAGCCTACCGGCAAAAAACCCCTCACACGCAAGCCCGGGGAAGCCGGTGAGCCCGACGAGAAAACGCGCCGCGCCATCGCTGGGTTGCCGCCGACGCAGCATCGCAGCGTCGACGAATCGGCCGAGCTCCGCGCCCTCCGCGAGCTCGACCTCGCGCTCTTCTCTGCGGCCCCGAATGCCGGCGCGCCTTGGCCCTCGGACGACCTGCCTACCCTCGATCGGGGCGGCCCCGTCCTCCTCGCCACCGGCGTTCCCCCTTCGGCGCCGCTCCCTGCGCCGCTCCAGCCGCAGGCGCCGGCCGACCTCTCCTTCCTCAAAAAGCTCGACCTCCCCGACATCCCCGTCCGCTGGGATGCGCGCGTCCTCCGTTACCTCGAGTTTTACAAGAACAACCCCCGCGGCCGCTCCATGGTCGCCTCGTGGGTCAAAAAGAGCGGCCGTTATGGCGCGGCCATTCGCCGTGTCCTTCGCGAGCAGGGTTTGCCCGAGGACGTCGTCTGGCTCGCGCTCGTCGAGAGCGGGTTCGACCCGACCATTCATTCGCCCGTCGGCGCCGCCGGCCTCTGGCAGTTCATGCCCGAGGGCGCCCGCATTTATGGCCTCACCGTCGACCGCTGGATCGACGAGCGCCTCGACCCCGAGCGCTCCACCCTCGCCGCCGCGCGTTACCTCTCCGACCTCCACCGCCGCTTCGGGACCTGGGAGCTCGCCTTCGCCGCGTACAACATGGGGTATGGCGGCCTCCTCGCCTCCATTCGCAAATACAACACGAACGACTTCTGGGAGCTCAGCCGCCTCGAAGCGGGCCTCCCGCTCGAAACCGCGCTCTACGTCCCCAAGATCGTCTCCATGGCGATCGTCGCCAAGAATTGCGCCGTCTTCGGCTGCGACGGCGTCGAGCCCGAGCCTGCGGTCACCTTCGACAAACTCTCCGTCGGCCCCGGCGTCGCGCTCCGCACCGTGGCCACCGCGGCCGGCGTCGACCTCGACGCCGTCGAGGACTTGAACCCCCAGCTCCCCGTCGGCCGCACCCCGCCGCTCGGCCCCGACGCCAAAGAAGGCGCCTCCTTCGTCGTCCGTGTCCCGCCCGGCACCGGCGCCCGCGCGGCCAAGACCGTCGCCAAGCTCCTCGAGCGCGAGGACAAACTCGAACGTCACCTCGTCCGCTGGGGCGAATCGATCGAGGACATCGCCGCCCTCCGCGGCACCACGAAGAGCACCTTGCTCTCCTTGAACGGCCTCCGTTCCGGCGAGCAGGTCCGCCCCGGCACCGTCCTCCTCGTCCCCGAGGGCGGCCCCGACAAACCGACCGTCGCCAGCGTCTTCTCCGGCGTGCGCGGCGAGAAGCCCGTCATCGTCGTTCCGGCCGAGGCCTTCACCTACCGCGATCGCCGCCGCGTCTTTTATCGTGTCGTCGCCGGTGACACCGCCCGCGAGGTCGCCTCCGCGCTCTCCGTCTCTGCCGCCGAGATCGCCCGCTGGAACACGCTCGACCCTTCGGCGGCCCTTCATGACGGAATGACCTTGCAGGTCTTCGTCCCGCGCGAGCGCGCCCTCGCGAATGCGCTCGTCCTGGAGGAGCCCGAGGCCCGTGTCCTGCCCGTCGGCTCCACCGAGTTCTTCACCCATTTCGAGAACCTGAAAGGCCGCAAACGCCTTGAAATCGCCGCCGCCGAGGGCGACACCTGGCGTGGGTTGTCGAAGCGATACAATCTCAGCCTCGGCATGCTCGAGCGCATCAACCACCGCTCGCGCACGAGCCCCCTCGCGCAGGGCGACAAGGTCGTCGTGTACGTCGCGCAGCCGGCCCCGCCCAAGGCCGCGCCGGCCCCTGCCAAGGAGACGCCGGACGACAAGGCCGAAGCCGTCGCCGTCGCGGCGCCCGTCGAGGACAAACCCGCGCCGAGCGAGGACCTCGACGAGCCGAAGCCGGAGAGCAAGCCCGCGGCGGACGAGGGGCCGACGAAGCCCGCGACGTTCCGCAACGAGACCCCGCCGCCTGCGCCCGACAAGCCCGCGTCCGGCAAGCCTGCGCCCGACAAGCCCGTGACGTCCAAGCAGACCCCGGCGGCCGCGCTCCCTCCGCCTGCGCCCTGATTTTCTCGTAGCCAGCCACCGACCTCGCGCGCGATGATGGAGCCGATGCGCCGCTCCAGCTCTTTGCTCCTCGCTTTGCTCCCGACCCTCGCCCTCGTCGGCTGCACGCCCGACGAGGAGGTCCTGCCGCCCCCGCCCCCGCCCCCGGGCCCCGCGGAATGGAACCGCGACGTCGACCCGCCGAGCGACGACGAGGCCGCCGCGAAGCGGGACGCCTGCGGATACACGGCGGGCATGCTCCCCGCGGAGACGCAAGGGAAGTCGCACCCCTACGGTGCCGAGATTCCCGTCGATCACATCGTGGTCGTCATGATGGAGAATCGCTCCTTCGACCATTACTTCCAAAAGCTGCCCGAGTACGGCCAGGACGACGTCGACGTCGCGCCCGAGAACTTCACGAACCCCGACGACACCGACACCGCCGTCGCCACGTTCCGCGACAGCCAGCTCTGCTTCGTGGACACGAACCACGAATGGACCGGCACGCACGAGCAGATCAACGGCGGCAAGATGGACGGGTTTTTCAAGACCAACGACGGCTGGCACGAGTTGCCGAGCGCCGGCGCCCCCGAGGACATGCTGAGCGGCCGCCGCGGCCTCGGTTACTACACCCAGGACGACCTGCCGTTTTATTACTGGCTCGCGAACGAGTTCGCCATCGCGGACCACTACCATTCCTCCGTCCCCGGCCCCACGTGGCCGAATCGCATGTACCTCTACGCGGCGAGCTCCTTCGGGGCCGTCCACAACACGTTCGTCACGCCGGACAAGACGCTCTTCGATTACCTCGAACTGCGGCAGGTCTCCTGGCGCGTGTACGTCTCCACCACCCCCGGCGCCGCGATCTTCGTCGACAAGTACCTCCAGTACAGCAAGGACGAGCACGGGCATTTCGTTCCGATCGAGAATTACTTCTACGACCTCGAGACCGGAAACCTGCCCCAGGTCGTGTTCGTCGATCCGGGCATCGCGCGGGAAGGGTATGCGCAGAACGACGAGCATCCGCCCGCGGTCGCCATGCTCGGCGAGCAGTTCTCCGCCACCGTCATCGACGCCCTCGCGAAGAGCTCGGCCTGGGATCGCTCCGCCCTGTTCCTCACATACGACGAGCACGGCGGCCTCTACGACCACGTCGTGCCTCCGGCCGCCTGCCCGCCCGACGAGATCACCCCGAAGCTCGAGCCGGGTGATACCGACGCGAAATTCGACCAGCTCGGCGTTCGTGTCCCCCTCCTCGTGGTCTCGCCCTACGCGAAAAAGCATTTCGTCGGTCACAAGACCTACGACCACACCTCGATCGTCCGCTTCATCGAGGCCCGCTTCCAGATGCCGGCCCTCACGAACCGCGACGCGAACGCCGAGGCGCCCTGGGAAATGTTCGACTTCGAAAACCCCCCGCACGCCGAGCCCCCCACGTTCGCGATGCCCACGGTCGACCAGGCCAAACTCGATGCCTGCAAAGCGCTCTTCGAGCCCTGAACGCCTCGCCGCGCTCGTCCTCGCGGCCCTGCTCCTCGCGGGCTGCCCGGACGAGCCGGAGGCCCCCGCCCCCGCGGACACGAGCGCGAAGCCGGTCGTGTCCACGGCCCCGCCCGAGCCTCCGCCCTCCCCGCTCGTGCGGATCGTCGAGGAGCCTGCGCGCCGCGGCCTCGAGGCCCTCGAATCCCTCGTGGCTGCAATGCCCCAGGGCCGCGGCGATGCCGATTCCCATTACCTCGCCCTTCGCCGCTCCCTCGCCGCGGGCGCGCCGATCTGGCGCAGGCCGGAGAGCCTCGGCGGTGAGGTCGTCTTCGGCCCCCCGCGCTCCATCGACGAAGGCGGCGGCGCGCTCCTCCGCCTCGACGCCGCCCTCGTCCTCGGGGACGCCGCGGCCGCGCGCGTCGAAATGGTCACCCTCGACCGCGCCTTGCGCCTCTTCCAGAGCGAAGCGCGCCGCATTCCGACCGTACCCGGGGTCGTCGCGCATGCGCTCTCGCTCGCCGCCTACGACCTCGGCGCCCTCGCGCTCGAATCGTTCCAGGGCGTCCCCGAGGGCTCCGCCGCCGTCCTCGCCGATCTCCGCGGCACCCTCGATTTCGTCGAATCCGCCTCCGCGGCCCTCGCGACCCCCGGGACCGCCGAAACCCCGGCCGCCCTCGCATCCGTGAAAGAAATCGCCGGGCCCCTCCGCGTGCGCCTCGATGCCGCGAAGATCGCCGACGACCTCGACGACCGCGCGAGCTTCGTCCTCGCCACCGGCCGCCTCGGCGCCGCGCTCCGCCGCCTCGTCGCCGCCGCCGGCCTCCCCGTTCGAATGCCGTACCGCGCCCGTTTCCCGGTCGCGAAGGCCGACGCGGACGAGCCCGTCTCGGCCCTCACCCTCCCCGCCCCGCGCATCCGCCCGCGCAGCGCGAGCGGCGACGAAGCCACCTGGGCCGCGCTCGGCCGCAAGCTCTTCTTCGACAAACGTTTGTCGAAAAACAACGCTCGCTCCTGCGCAACCTGCCACGTCCCCGAAAGAGGCTTCGCCGACGGCCTCGTCCGCCCGCCTTCCCTCGATCCGGCCGTCACGCTGCGCCATACCCCGACCTTGCTTTATGGCCCGCTGCACGCCGCCCAGCTCTGGGACGGCCGCGCGCTCACGCCCGAGCGCCAGGCCCTCGGCGTCATCCGCGCCCGCGCCGAAATGGGCCTCGAAACGGACGAGCTCCTCCACGCCATCGAATCCGCCGCGGACCTCCGCGCCCTCTTCCAGGCGCTCCCCACGCCCGGCGTCACCACCGACAACGTCGGCCGCGCGCTCGCCGCCTTCGAATCCGAGGCCTTCGTCCCCGGCGACGCCCCGATCGACGTATTTGCCCGTGGCGACGAAACGGCGCTCTCGCCCTTGCACCGCCGCGGCCTCGACGTCTTCGCCGGCAAGGGCCGCTGCGCCCGCTGCCACATTCCGCCTTTCTTCGGCGGCTCCCGCCCGCTCGATTTCGCCGTTCCCATCTTCGCCGTCCTCGGCGTCCCCGACAAACCCGGCGGCACCACCCTCGATGCGGACCGGGGCCGCGGCGCTCTCACCTCACGCCCGGCCGACGAGGGCGCATTCAAGACCCCGACGACCCGCGACGTCGCGCGCACGGCGCCGTATTTCCACCACGGCGCCTTCCGCACGCTCGAAGAGGTCGTCGATTTCTACGACAAGGGCGGCGGCAAGGGCCTCGGGATCCCCGTCCCGAACCAGGACCCCGACGTCCGCGCGCTCGGCCTCTCCGCCGACGAAAAACGCGCCCTCCTCGCCTTCCTCCGCGAAGCGCTCCTCGACAAAACGCCGCCCGAAAAGCTCACCGGCCCCCCGCGCTAATCGGTCGCCCGCGCCGGCATCTCGAAGAAAAACACCGCCCCGCCTGCCTTCCCGTTCTCGTATCCCAGGCGGCCGCCGTGCATCACCACGATCGTCTTTGCGATGTAGAGCCCGAGCCCCGTCCCGCCGATGCTGCGCGTGCTCGACGCGTCGGCCTGCGAAAACCGCCGGAAAATCTTGTCCCGAAATGCCTCCGGCACCCCGGGCCCCCGATCCCCCACCTCGACACGGAACCCCTCGGCGATCGATCGCGCATGCACGCGCACGACCTCCCCCGCCGGCGAGTGCTTGATCGCATTCGACAGGAAATTCAGGACCACCTGCTGAATCCGTTGCGGATCGACGAACACCGGCATCCCCGCCGGCACGTCCGTCTCCACCACGATCTCCTTCGCCCGCGCCGCCGGCGCGTAGAGCTCCACCGCGCCCTGCACCACGTCCGCGAGATCCACGTTCGCGAGCTTGAGCGAAATGCTCCCCGCCGCGAGCTTTCGCACGTCGAGCAGATCGTCCACGAGCCGCCCGAGCCGCTGCACGTTCTCCGACGCCATTTGCAGAAGCTCCGCCTGGAGCGCGGGATCCTTTCCCGCCACGCCGCCCACGACGAGCCCGATCGCGCCCCGGATCGCCGTCAGCGGCGTGCGCAATTCGTGGCTCACCACGCTCACGAGGTCGTCCTTCGCGCGCTCCGCCTCGATACGCGCCGTCATGTCGTGCGCGCTCACCAGAATGCCGGGTTTGCCCGTCACGGCATCCGGGATCGGCCGCGCCGCGACCGAAAACCACCGCGTCCCCTCGGTCGTCACGACCTCCACGTCCTCGAAAAACGGCTCGCCCCCCGCCACGTGCGCGAGCACGCGCGCCCCCTCCGCAGGCTCGGCGAAAATCCCCGCGAACGAGAATGCATTGCCGAACGTCGTGCGCGCCAGCGTATTCGCTTGCAGGAGCGAGCCGTCGAGCGCGTGGGTCGTCACCACGAGCGGCGCATATCGGACGGCCTCCGCGGCGCGCACCACCTCGGGGTCGAACGCATCGCGAATCGGCGTCGCCTCGACGAGCAGGCCCCCGCGGCCGTCGGGCAGCGGGAATGCCTTGAAGCTCATGTGCACGCGGACGGCTTCTCCCTTTGGATAGATCGTCCGCTCCGACCCGAACCGCTCGCCGGTCTGCACGCGCTCGCGGAGCTGCTGCAACGTCGCGCGGATCGTCGGCGACGGGGCGAGGTCCCGGTTGACGAGCTCGCGCACGTCCTCGGCGCGCCAGAGGGCCACGGCCGCGCGGTTCGCCCACACGATACGCACCGCGTCCGGGTCCGTGATCCAGACGGGCAGGTCGAGCAGATTCAGGATTTCGAGGCGGCTATCCGCGAGGGGCGAGAAACGCATGGGCGACTCCCGCAGGCGATCCCCTCCGCGAAAAGCGAGGGGCCGGCGCGAGGCGACGCTCCATCCTAGTCGCGGACGCGGCCGTGGTGGGGTAAAAACGACGACGCGTGGGTGTCGATGGACACGTCCATCGGGGACACCCACGCGAGCGGTTGTGGATCGACGTGGAGCGAGGACCCCGGTGAGCACGATGGACAAACGACGGGACCCGAAGGCGCAAGGACGAGCGCCTGAGCAAGAGGAGCCTTCGCCGCTCGACGAGGGCGAGCTCGACGAGGGCGAAGAAGGCGAGGAGGAGGACGACGAGGACGAGCTCGCGCCCACGGTCGTCCTCGGTCGATTCGGGGATCTGCGCGGATTCGCCGACGCCACGCTCGTCAAGAAGTACGCCGAGCGGCCCATCTGGTTCCTGATCGAGGACGACGCGGACCTGATGGAGCTCTTCGTGCGGCACCCCGAAAAGCCCGTCCCGCGTGGCGCCGCCGAGACCTTGCTCGGCGTCCTGCGCTCGTTCGCCGCGGCCGAAAGCGAGGCGCTCCAGGGCGTGCTCGGCCCGACGGATCAGATCGGCTTCGGGTATCACGAGAATGCCTCGTTCGACGACGTCGTCGCGTCGTTCGAGGAGGACGGCTTCGAGGTCGCGTTTGCCCTGTACGAAGGGAAGGTCGTGCCGGAGGACGAGGACGACGAATGAGCGGGGGCGGGAGCTCGGCTTGCCGAGCGAAAGCCCCCTCGCTCAAACCGCCCAGGTGATCCGGACCGTGACGGCCTTTTGCGGCGTCCCGTCGCGCTCGCCGTCCGGAATCGGGGCCGACCACGAATATCGCACGTCCCGCGCGCCGGCGGCGCTGAGCGCCCCCTCGATGAAACCCTCGTTGCACCACACGTAATACCCGAGCAAGGGCGCCGGCATCCCGGCGAACAGCCCCTCCACGAGCCCCTCGCCGGCGTGCGACATCTCGGCGCGGCAATGGCCGAAATACCGCTCGAAGATCCGCGGCAGCCGGACGGCCATGTCCCCGACCGACGAGCTGCGCATCTGGGCGCGGTAAAGCCCCATCACGTTGTGCTCGCCTGCATAACGCGCGCGCCCCCGCACGAATTTGTCGAAGGACGTCCCTTCGACCTTCGCCAGCGCGCGGGCGAAATGGACGATCGGCACGATGTCGTAGCTCGACGCCGCGAGAAAAATCGTACGTTCGAGAAACGCCTCGACCTCGGGGTGGGCCATCGCGGCGTACACGGCCGGCAGGCCGCCGGGCGTGCGCTTGGTCGCGTACTCGAAATACCCCATGTACATGACGCCGCGGACGCGAAACGGACCTTCCCCGATTCGATACCGCCCCGGCGACGGATCGCAGGCCCACGTCTCCTTGGACATCGCGGCGGAGTCTATCGAGCCGTTCGTACCCCCGCAAGCGCGCCCTCTTACCGCGCGAGGCGCGACGAAACGATCCATGGCGACGGACGTGAGCGGGCCCAGCACGCCAGAATCGAGGAAGCCCAAGGCAATCGACGCCCACGCGTCCAACGATGCCGCGATGCCTCGTTCCGCCCGCCTCGCGAGCGCTCCCGCGGCGCTCTGCCTGCTTTTTGTCGTCGGGTGCGGCGCGCCGACCCTCCCGCGCGGGGGTAAGGCCGCCGCGCGCGGCCCTGCGATCGCCGCGCCGGACCCGCCCGCGTCCGAACCCACGAATCCCGGCGGCGAGACGTCCCTCGTCCTCCTCGAACCCCACCAGGGCGATACTCCTTTCTCTGCGTTTCGCCTCGTCAACAAGAACCCCGACCCCATCCGCGGCGCGCGCCACTGGCCCGGCCTCTTCGGCACGATCGAGCGGCTCGGCCTCGACGACGTCTATCGAGCGTTTCCGCCCCCCCAAGGGTATTGCCTCACCGTCTCCGCCCAGCCCGAGCTCGCCCCCTCCGCGGCGACGATCGTCTCCGAACTCCCCCTCCTGGGCGGCGAACGTATCCTCCCGCCCGGTCGGTACCGGTTCGTCGTGCCACACCTGCGCGACACCCACCCAGACAAACTCTTCGCGGCCACCGTCGCCTTCGAGGTGCGTGGCCTCGACCCGACCGAAAGCGAGGAGCTCGTGCGCCTCCTCGACCGGGACGACGTCCGCGCCTGCCCCCTCGTCGCCTCGTATTTGCTCGACACCATCGAGCGCGCGGCCGCGCCAGAGGCCCTCCCGCGCCTCGAATCGGTCCACGCCGAGACCCTCGACGAACGTGCGCGCCTGTATGCCGTCCTCGCCCATTTCCCCGAGCACGTCCCGCGCCTCGCGCGTATTGCCGCCGGCGCCTCGCCCGGCTCCCTCGCCGCGGCCGTCGTCCTGCTCGAAGAGGGGGCCCGCGGCGCCGCGCTCGCCGCCGCCCTTGCGCGTATTGCATCCTCCTTGGCGACCCCGGACGAACCCCCGATCCGCGCCGTCAACGCCCTCGCGCGCGAGGCCGACGAATGGCCTCCCGAAATCGCCCCGCGCCTCGTCGCGCGCCTCCTCGCCGCGCGCTCGCCCGAGCTGCGCCTCTCGCTCGCGACGGCCCTCTCCGCCGCTGGCAAGGACGTCCTCGGAACGGAAGCACGCCCGGCCGTGAAGGCCATGCGCGCGGCGGCCCGTGCGAGCGCGGACGCGCGCATTCGCGAGGCCTTGCTCGACATGGCCGGCGCCCTCGCCGAGGCCCTCGGCGACGAGCCCCCGCGGGACCGCCCCGGCCTCGGGCTCAACGCAATGCCCGAGCTCGGCGGCGCGGCCGACGACCCTTGCCACGTCCTCTTCGAATCCCTCCGCCCCCATCCTCTCTTGCGCCATACCCCCGCGGCGTGGCCTCATGGCGAACGCGAGCCTTTGCGTACGACGTTTGGTGCTTCGGGCGTGGAGCTTTACCGTCCTGCCAAAGACGAATGAGTTGGGGAACCTCGGGCGTCCTCACCTGTCGCTCTCGGAGTCCTCATGCGTTTCCGCCGCCCCTCGCCCGCCGCCTCCTTGCTCGTTGCCCTCGCCGCCGTCTCGGCGGCCTGTTTTCCCGGCGCACTTCCGCTGAAACCTCCCGCGGCGCCCGTCCGGGGCGAGCTCGCCCCTCGCGCGGCCCTCGCCCCGCGCCCCCCCGCGGCCGGCCCGCTTCGTGTCGTCTTCGCCGGCCCAAACGGCGACACCAGCGCGAGCCCTGAAATCACGCTCGTCTTCAGCAAGCCCATGCGCGCGCTCGGCGCGGATCCCGACGCGCCCGATGCCCCGGTTCAGATCACCCCGGCCCACCCGGGCGCATTCTCCTGGGTCGGATCGAGCGCGCTCCAGTTCGTCCCGTCAAAACCATTTCCTCCCGCGACGCCCTTCCGTGTCGAGGTCCCCGCAGGCACCCGCGCGCTCGACGGCAGCGCCCTCGAAGCCCCGTTCGTCCTCTCGTTTGCGACCCCGCGGCCCACCCTCTCCGGCAGCGAGCCCGCGCAGGGCGCAACCAGCATTCGCCCGGACGCGCCGATCACGATCTTTTTCACGCAACCGGTGAAAGCCGCGGAGGTCACGCGGGCCGTCACGATCGACGCGGGCCGCGGCCCCGTCCCATTTTCGATCGTCGAGGTGACCGACGATCGCGCCGTCCTCGCCCCGCGCGCCCCGCTCCCGCGCGACACGAACGTCGTCGTGCGTATCGACGCCTCGCTCCGCGGCGCCGCAGGCGAGCTCCCGGCGGGCAAGACCGAGGAAATCCGATTTCGCACCCTCGGCCCCGCGGGCCTCGTCTCCGTCACTTGCCAGCCGCATCCCCTCGAAAAGGATCGCTGCGACCCGACCCTCGGCACGCTCACGCTCACATTCGCGACGCCCGTCTCGGACGAGGTCCTCGAACGCGCCATCGTCATCGAACCCCTCCCCGAAGCGTATTACGTGAGCGGCGCCTACGAAGACGGCGAATCGAGCCGCGAGGTCTACATCCGCGGAGACTTCGCGCCCGGCCAAACCTATCGCCTGGAACTCCGCACCAGCGGCGCCCGCCGCGCCTTCCAGGACATCCACGGCCAGCGCCTCCCGATGGCCGTGAAACGCGAGGTTCGTTTCGGGGACACGCCCGCCAACCTCGTCATCGGCGCGCGGGGCACATACTGGGCCCCGGAACAGCGCATTCTGCCGATTGGCGTGACGAACACCGTCGACGCGACCGTCTCGTTGCTCCCGCTCGACCCGACCCAGGCCCTCGCGCGGCTCGCCGGAACCCAGGTCCCGCTCTCGCCCGCGTCGAGCTTCGCGCCGCGCACGGGCAAACGCAATCAGGACCGTTGGTCGGACCTCGCCGTCCAGGACCACTTGCCCCCAGGCATCACGAGCGGCCCGGTGCTCGTCCGCGGGACGTATCGCAGCGCGCCCGGGCAGCCGCCGCAGACGGTCGAACACGAAATGCAATTGACCGACCTCGGCCCCTTGACGAAGATCGCCCCGGACGAGGCGCTCGTTTGGCTGACGCGCCTCTCTAGCACGTCGCCCGTGAAAGGTGCGCGGGTCGAAGTCCACCACATTCCGAGCGGCGGCCACCCCTCGATCCTCGGCGCGGCCGTTGCTGACGACAAGGGCCTCGCGGCCATTCCCTTGCGGATTCCCCCGCGAAAAGCGGGCGCGCCCGAAGCCAAGCTCGCTGTCGTGGCGCGGAGCGGCGACGATTGGATGTACCAATCCCTCACCGTCCCTCGCGCGCCGGAGCCCGTCGGCCGCCTCTTCTCCGCCCGCGGCATCTATCGCCCCGGCGAACGCGTGGAGCTCAAAGGCGTCCTCCGCGTCCCCGTCACGGCGGGCCTCGATACGCCGAGCGGCCGTCAGGTCACGTTGCGCATCCTCGACCCCGAGCGCCGCCCCATCAGCACCTCGCGCCACGTCCTCTCGCGCTTCGGCACCTTCGCCACCCTCGTCCCCCTCGCCGAGGACGCCCCGCTCGGGTATTACCGCGCCGAGGCCGAGCTCGACGGGGAGCGCATTTATTGGGGCTTTTCCGTGGATCATTACCGCCCCGTCGAGAGCAAGGCCACGGCGCTCCTCGACAAACAGGTCTACGAGCCCGGCGAACGGATGACCTGCACCGCGCAGGGCGAGATGCTCTACGGCGCGCCGATGGCCGGCGGCCGCGCCTCGATCGTCGTGACCCGCGGCCTCGGCGAGCCCAGCGTCCCGGGCCTCACCGAGTACGTGCTCACCGAGCATGACGTGCGAGCGCCCGGGGCGCAGATCGCCCGGGGCACGGGCAAGCTCGACGGCCAGGGCGCCTTCTCCCTCGTGGTCCCGGTCGTATTGCCCGGCCAAACGGCGGTCGAGTCGGTCGCCTGCAAGGTCGAGGTGACGGATCTCAACCAGGAGACGCGCTACGCCGAGGGCAGCGCGCTCGTTCACCCCGCCAGCGTCCTCGTCGCGCTCGCTGTCCCGGAGCAGAATTCAGTCAAGCCGGGCGACAAGATCACGCCGACCGTGCTCGTCGTGACCTCGGCGGGCGACCGGCAGGCGCGCCCGGTCCATCTCGAATTCTCGCGCCGCCGCGTCGGCCGCGCAGGCATCGTCGTCGAAGACAGCCCGCTCGGCGCCTGCGACGTGAAGAGCGGCCCCGCGCCCGTCGGCTGTGACTTCGTGATTCCCGCGCAGAGCGTCGAGACGGAAGACGACCCCGAGATCATCGTCCGCGCCACGACGAAGGACGAAAAGGGCCGCCGCGCCGCAGCCTCGTATTCACTCCGCGTCGAGCGCCCGACCACGCCCGCGAGCCCGCCCCCCGCCTCCCCGCGGCCCCCACCGCCTCCGCCCCCGCCTCCTCCGCCGCCGGAGCTCGCCCTGCGCATCGAGCACATCAAGCATCAGGTCGGACAAACCGCCCGTGTCGTCCTCGACTCTCCGCATTCGAAGACGACCGAGGCCCTCGTCACGGTCGAGCGCGAGGGCCTGCTCTTCCGGCGCGTCGTGTCCCTCGCGCCCGCGGGCACGCAGACGGTCGTCGAGATTCCGGTCACGTTCTCCATGATGCCCAATGCGGACATCACGGTCACCACGTTCCTCGGCAACCGCTCGGAATCGCGCTCGGCTCCGATCGAGGTCAGCGCCGAGGCCCGCAAGCTCGACGTCGAGGTGCGCCCGAGCAAGCTCCAGGCGGCGCCCGGCGAGACGCTCGACGTCGAGGTCATCACCAAGGACGCCGCGGGCAAACCCGTGCGCGCCGAGGTCACCCTGTGGGCCGCGGACGAGGGCTCGCTCATGGTCACCTATTACCTCACGCCCGAACCCTTCCGCGCGATTTATGCACCCCGGGATGGGAGCGTCTCAACGGAGGACGTACGGAACGACCTCCTCCGCACGTTCTCGGGAAACCACCGCTCCAAGCCACCCCTGGTCCGCATGGGCGCGACCAGCATCGGCCCCCGACGCGGTGATTTCCGACAAACCGTGGCCTTCCTCCCGGATCTGCTCACCGACGCGACAGGCCGCGTGAAGCGCCGCATCACCTTGCCCGACGGCCTCACGGCCTATCGATTCATGGCCGTGGCCGTGGCGGAGGACGATCGTACGGGCTCGGACGACTCCACCGTCGTCACGTCGAAGCACCTCATGGCCCGCCCGAGCATTCCTCTGGCCTTGCGCGCGGGAGACCAATTCGAGGCATCCGTGATCGTGTCCACGCTCGACATCCCCGGCGGCAAAACGGTCGTGACCGCGAGCGCCGAGGGCGGCCTCACGCCCGCGGGCCCCATGCGCCGCGAGGCCACGGTCGACCCCGAGCATTCCGCGCTCGTGCGTTTTCCCTTCCGCGCCGACGCCGCTGGAAAGGCGCGCCTCTCCTTCGATGCCCGCCTGGACGACGAATCCGACGGCGTCGACCTCGACGCCCAGATTGGCGTACCCACGACGCTCGAAACCGCGACCCTCACGGGCGAGACGTCCTCGGCCATCGCCGAGCGCCTCGGGAGCCTCGCGGGCCTGCGAAATGACACCGGCGGCCTCACGATATCCCTCGCCTCGACCCCGCTCGCGGGCCTCGGCGCGGGCATCGAGCAGCTCGTCGAATACCCGTACGGATGCACCGAGCAAACCGTGAGCCGCATGGTCCCGCTCCTCGCGCTCCGCGACCTCGCCGATTCCCTCGGCGTGCCGCTCGTGCCCGGAAAAACGGGCCCGCAAAAAAGCGGCGACGTCGATGCCGCGCTCCGGACCTCGGTGGAACGGCTGCTCACGCACCAGCAAAACGACGGGAGCTTCGGCCTCTGGCCGGGCTCCTCCGAAGGAGACTTTTATATCACGGCCTATGCGTTATGGGGCCTCGACGAAGCGCACCGCCGCGGCTTGCCCGTGCCCGAAGGCGCCCTCGATCGCGCGACCCGCGCTCTCGTAGCGAGCCTCGCGGCCCCCTTCCCCGCGGCGGACCCTTCCGCGCTCGAACGAGCCGCCTTCGCGCTCGACGTGCTCGCCGGGGCCCGACACGCCGACGAGAGCCGAATGCGCGCGCTCTTCGGCGAACGTGCGCGTTTGCCTCTCTTCGCGCGCGCCCTGCTGCTCCACGCCTTCGTCCTTGCAGGCCGCGCCGACGCGGACGAAGCCCGCGAGCTCCGCCGCGACCTCGAAACGAACATCCGTATCGACGGCCCCGCGGCACACCTGGCACGCGCGTCCGAGACCCATCCCTCGCACGATTTCGATTCCAGCGTGCGCACCGACGCGGCGGCGCTGCGCGCGCTCGTCGCGACGAACCCCGCGCACCCGCTCGCGGCCCGCCTCGCGCGTGGCCTCGTCGACGCGCGCGCCGGCGGCGCTTACCGCACGACCCACGAGGCCGCCTGGGCCCTGCTCGCGCTCGACGCATACCGCAAGAAAAACCCGGCGCCCCTCGATCCCGTCGAGGCGCACGTCTTCCTCGGCGATACCTTGCTCACGGACGCGCCCCTCGGCGGCGAATCCGGCAAAATCCGCCGCACGGCCTTCGTGCCCATGCCCGCCCTCCTTCGCGGCCGCGGCGCGCCGCTCACGTTCGAGGCCGCGGGCGGAGGCCACCTCCATTACGAGGCCATCCTCCGGTACGCCCGCCTGGAAATTCCACGCGAGCCGCTCGACGCCGGGTTTTACGTCACCAAATCCTTCCGCCCCGTCGCGGACCTCGGCGGCCCCGTCCTCGCGGCCAGCGCCGAGGCCGAGCCCCGCTTCGATCCCGGGCAGGTCGTGCTTTGCGAGATCGAGGTCGTCACCCGCGAGCCGCGCCGCTTCGTCGTCCTCGAAGACCCGGTCCCTGGCGGCCTCGAACCCTTGCGGCTCGCCCACCACGTCGGCGGCCCGTGGCTCGCGAGCCTGGAGGCGACGCCGGCCGAGCGGCGCGAAATGCGCGACGACCGCGTCGTTTATTTCATCGACAGGCTCCCCGCCGGCATCCGGAAATTCCGCTACCTCGCCCGCGCGGCCCACGTCGGCCGATTCGTGGCACCGCCGACGCACATCGAAGAGATGTACACGCCGGAGACGCTCGGTCGCACGGGGGGGACGTACGTGCGGGTGGGCGCGAAATGAGCGCGCTTCAGGCGAAGGCGTGGATCCATTCCACGGCTTCGGCGCGGGTCTCGAACATCCCGAAATGCTCCCCGCGGTTCTCCTCGGTGACCATCTCGCCGAACCGGCTGCTATGGCTGACGCTCCCCGGCGGGCATACCACGGCGAGCCGGATCCGATAGTTCCTCAATTTTTGCAGGATGTCCCCGGCCACGCGCGAGCTGAGGTCGAAGAAGGCCGCCGGCAGGTTCGACGCGTAAAGAAGGACGCACCCGGCGCTGCTCCCGAAGCAGGCCTCGATCACGCGATCCACGTCCCGCGCGCTCGTCAGAAATGCCTGGTCCGGCTGGCCTTCCACGACCGTCACGCCCCCCTCGTCCACGATGACAGGCTCCATGGCCGGGCATCTAAGCCGAGGGGATCGCGTCTTGTCAATCGCGCCGCAACGACGCTACTGGCAAACGGCCTCCGCCACGAAGGACGCCTCCCAGGTTTTCGGCACGTCGCAGGGCGTCGCATACACGCAGCACTCGCCCGTCTCCGGGTTTTTCGCGTACGTGAGCGCCTGCACGCAAGCCCCGACGACCTCGACCCCCTGCGCCTTCGGGCAAGCGCTGTTCACCTCGCGAACCGCGTTCGAGGGGAGAATACCTTTCGAGCCGAAAGCCCCCTTCGAGGAGATGTCGCCCTTCGAGGGGAGATCCGATTCCTTTGCGCCGGCCTCCTTGCCGACCTCGCTCGGCATATGCTCCTTCGTCACCCCGCCCTTGCCGATGTCGCTTGGCACCGACGGCTCGATCCCTTTGCCTTCAATTTCCTTGCCCTCGATCCCTTTGCCCTCGATCCCTTTGCCTTCGATTTCCTTGCCTTCGACATCCTTGCCCTCGGACAACGCGCCGTCCGTCACGTGACCGGCGTCGCCCTCGACCGGAACGAACTCCACGTCGTCAGCCAGCGAGTCGTCCTTCTCTCCGCCTTTCGAGGGCACCTGAGGCTCTCCGCCTTTCGAGGGCACCTGGGGCTCTCGGCTTTTCGAGGGCACCTGGGGCTCTCGGCCCTTCGAGGGCACCTGGGGCTCTCGGCCCTTCTCGGCGCCCGACGCGTTCCCCCGCCCCAGCGCGAGATCCTCGTCTCCCCCAACCGAACAAGCAACGAGCACGAGGCCGAAGAGAGGCAGCACCGCGGCACGCGCGATCGTGAATGAACGCATGGGCATTCCCTCCATCCTGGACTTTCCACGACTGCCCACGACGGCAGCCGCCCGAGGGGTTGCAAAGCAAGGACCACGCTGATCCGCTGAGAAACCCGTGCGCGGCCGCTTGCTTGGAACAAACGCTCCGCGTGCATTTCCAGAAATCCCGCGTCGACCGCTCGGGCGCGCTCACCTATCCAAAGCGAACGACTTGACACCACCCCGACGTGTCTCCGACACTGCCCGGCGCTGCGGCGCGCCCCTGGACGCCCGCGAGGAGGGTTTCGTGGCGGAGGACAAAGACAAGTCGTTCGATGAGGAGGCGGAGGATCAAGCGTTGCTGGAGCGGGAGCTCCGCGCGCAGGGGCGCACCTCGCCGCTCCCGCCGTGGCTCCGGTATCCGGCGATCCCGCGGTACAGCATTCACTGGCGCATGGGCAACGGTGAGAGCTACTTGATGGCGTGGTGGCAATGGGCCAAAGGCCGCTCTGCCGAGGAGAAGACCGCCTACTTCCGTCAATTCGCGCCCACTCCGGTCGAATGGGTCGATTGGGTCGGAATGCAAATCCGGGTCGACCCGGAGGGCGACAGGAGCGCCTCGTTCGACGACCTCATCCGGACCTACGGCGAAGCCATCGCGCACCTCGGCCTGTACGACATCGAAGCCTGGCAGGCCTACATGAAGGACGACGCCACGAGCGAATGAGGGACCCTCCCGTTCGCCGGAAGGAGAGGTGTTCGACCATGAGCGTACACAGCAGCCAGATGCACATCCGCGGCGACATCGAGATGCACGTCGACATCCACGGCGAGGGCGATCCGCTCGTCCTCTTGCACGGCTTCACCGGATGTGGCCGCGACTTTCGTCATTTCGGCGAAACCCTCCACGAAGGGTTCCGCGCCATCGTCCCCGACCTGCCCGGCCACGGCCGTTCCGGAAATCCCCGCGGCACGTTCCTCTTTCGTGACGTCGCGCGCGACATGTATTCGCTCCTCGACGAGCTCGGGATCGATCGATTCCGCGCCCTCGGCATCAGCGGCGGCGCCAACGTGCTCTTGCACATGGCGACGCAGCAGCCGAGCCGCGTCGAGGCCATGGTGATCGCTGCTGCGGCCCCGTACTTTCCCGAGCAAGCGCGCGCCCTCATGCGGCAGATGACCGTGGAAGGAAGGTCCGAAGAAGATTGGCGCGACATGCGCGAGCGGCACGCGCGCGGCGACGCGCAAATCGTGGCGCTGTGGGAACAGGGCCGCGCGTTCGCCGCGCGCCACGACGACATGAGCTTCACGCCGCCGCACCTCGCGACGATCACGGCACGCACCCTCATCGTCTACGGCGACCGTGACCCGCTTTATCCGGTCGAGCTCGCCGTCGAGATGTATCGCGCGATCCCCGACGCGAAGCTGTGGGTCCTGCCCGGCGCCGGCCACGGCGCTGCATTCGAGGAGCGCGAATCGTTCGTCCGCGTGGCGAGGAGCTTCTTGCGGACACCATGACCGCTCAAGATCGGCCCGTATCCTGCCGGGAGGGCGGGAGCTTCGGGGCCATCGCGACGACCGCCTCCGCGACCTTGTGAACCGCGGTCACGTCGGGGCGGACGCTCTTGAAAATGCTCGTGACGAGCTCGCGGGAAGGGGGCGCGTCGTCGACGACGAGCACGCGCGCCTCGTCGCGCCGCGGCGCGGGGGATCCCTCCACGAGGGTGACCTCCGAGGCCTTTGCGACGCGCAACGGCAGCTCGACCGTGAACGTCGCGCCGAGCCCCTTCCCCGGGCTCGCCGCGACCACCGCGCCGCCGTGCGCCTCGACGAGATACCGCACGATTGAAAGGCCGAGGCCAAGCCCGCCATGGCTGCGAGTGGAAGAGCTGTCGCCTTGCCGGAAACGCTCGAAGACATGCGGCAAGGTCGCAGGCGAGATCCCCACGCCGTCATCCTTCACCCAAAGCAGGGCCTTGTCGCCGCGATGGCAGCCGATCTCGACGGTCCCCCCGGGCGGCGTGAATTTGAGCGCATTGCCGAGCAGGTTCTCGATCACCTGCCGCAGCCGGAGGTCGTCGCCGAAGACGGGGAGCGGCCCGCTCCTCTCGAATGCGGTTTCCAGGCGGATCCCTTTCGCGTCCGCGAGCGGGCCCATCGCGCGCACGGCCTGCGTGAGCGGCTGCGCGAGGTCGAGGTCCACCGCGTCGAGCTGGAGCGTGCCCGCGAGCATGCTCGTCATGTCCATGAGATCCTCGATGAGGCGCGCTTGTGCCTGCGCATTGCGCTCGATGGTCTCGAGCGCCTTGCCGCGGCTCGCCTCCGGCACCGAGTCCCGCCGCAGAATGCCGGTCCAGCCGAGGATCGCCGTGAGCGGGGTGCGGAGCTCGTGCGAGATGACGGCCAAAAACTCGTCCTTCAGCCGGCTCGCCTCCTGGACCGCTCGATAAAGCCGGGCACGATCGATCGCCATCCCTGCGCGCCGCGCGAGGTCCTCGGCGAGGGCGCGCTCCGATTCCGCCATGAAGCGCCCGGGCGCGCCGCCGAGGAGCGTCATGTGGCCGAGCGCATGCCCGTGGATCACGAGGGGCACGACGAGCAGCGAATGAATGCCGCGCGCTTCAAGCTCGCGGCGCGTGGTCGGGTCGAGCTCGCCAAACCCGAGCGCGCGCCCCGGCGCGACGAGGTCGAGCAGCGCCTCGGCGAACGCCGCCCCCCGCCCGAGCGCCGCGAGGCAATACCGCTCGCCGGCCTCCTCCACGTGAATGGTGCACCCTTCGGCGAATGCCGGCACGAGGAGCCGCGCCATGGCCGCGAGCGTGCTCTCGTACTCCAGCGAGGCGCCGAGAATGCCGCTCACCTCGGCGAGGAGCCGCTGCGCCTCTTCGGCCTTCCTCCGCGCGCTGACGTCCCGCGAAATGCCCACGAGCCCGACGACCCGCCCCTCCTCGTCGTACCAGGGCCCTTTCGTCGATTGCCAGGACCGCGTCGCGCCATGGCTGGTCGTCGACGTGCATTCGTAGATCCTCGTGCGCTGGCTCGTGAGGATCTCCCGGTCGCGCTGGGCGATCTCCTCCGCGTCGACTTGCGCGAAGAGCGCCTTGTCGTCCTTGCCCACGACGTCCTCGGGCACGAGCCCGAAGACCCGCGCGCCCGCCGCGTTGATCATGACGTACCGGAGGTCCCGATCCTTGACGAAGATACAATCGTGCGTGCCCTCCGTGACGGCGCGGAGCAGCTCACGGCTCTGCCGCAACGCCGAGAGCTCCGCCTCCTCGGCGAGCACCCGCGCGAGCACCGGAGCGCAATGCTGCGCGAGCCGGGACAAACGTGCTTTGGCGGGCCCCTCGCGGCGCAGCCCATCGAAAGCGACGACGCCGAGCACTCTGTCGCCGACGGCGAGCCGCACCGCCCACGCCTCGCGCCCCGCGATCCGCAACCGCGTGGGCCCCGGCGTGGAGAGCGCCGCGGCGAGCCCCCGCGGGGCCGGATCATTCGTGCCAGGGACGGAGAGTTCGTCGGCCACGAGGACGGCGAGCGAGCCCGACGTCGCGCCGAGGGCCCGCACGCCCTCCACGGCGACCGCGGCAGCGACGTCCTTCGACCTCCGGCACGCGTGCAGCGCAAACACGAAGGGCGCGAGGGCTGCATCAGCCCCCGGATTCCAGCGTTTGCCGCGACCGCGTGAACTCCTGGGTGAAGGCAACGAGAGATGTTGTCAGAAGACGGATTTCTCTTCGAGCGGGCGGAACCCGGATTGTCGAATCCGGCATCGCCTGATGAACCCCATCCTCCAGGAAGGACGGCCGCGATCCCAGCTTCACGCCGGCGCCGCGACGGCCCCCCACCGGCGTTTGCCCGTGTGTCCCCGCCGTGCGAGGCTCACGACGCGCGGCACATGCCGGCGAGGAGCGCTCCGAACGAGGCTTCGAGCTCGCCGTAAAAATCGACGCGCAGCGGGGCCATCTTCGGCGCCGCGAGCACCTTTTTCATGGGCCCGACCGGGTGCCCCATCGGCCAGAGGCCCGAGACGAGCGCGCCGAGCCGCAGGATCGCCCGCACCCCGCCGCCCTCGGGCAAGGCCGGGAGCGCCGCCTCGAATGCCTCCCCCGCGAGGACGATATGCTCGAGCTCCCACCGCTTCGAGGCGCGCGCCGCCTCGAGGGAGAGGTTTTGCTCGATGTCGCAAGAGTTGCTCGCCAGGAGCCGCAGCATGGGCTCCCGCGGCGCGAGCGTGCGCACGACGAGCGCGGCCACGTCATTCGGCGAGGTATCGCGACCGAGGCCCCGGAGCAAAGGCATGACCTCGTCGAACCAAGCGCCGAGCGCCTGGAGGAAGAGCGCGAGGAAGACTTCCTCTTTCGTGGAAAAATATCGATAGACGCTGCCCTTCGCGAGCCCGGCGCGCTCGGCGACCTCGCCGATCGAGATGTCGGCCATCGATCGCTCCCGAAAGAGCTCCGCCGCGGCCCCGAGGATCGCCTCCCGCCGCTGCTCCTTTTGCTCGGCGCTGTGCGCCCTCTGCCATCCCTCGCCCGCCTGGGGCTTGCTCGTGCTGCGCATGTCGACGACCCCGTAACGGACCCGCGGTCGTAAGCGACCGTCGATCCGTCGTCAAGCGCGGACGGGACCAATGGTCACTTACGGCCATGGTACCCTCCGCGCATGGCCACGTCGTTCGCGCTCGTCGTCCTCGAAGAGCCTCCGCGGGACCTCGGGCGCATCGTCCCGCTCCGCGAGGGCGCTCAGGTCTTCGGGCGCACGGAGGGCGCCGATATCCGCCTCGTGTCGGATACCGTCTCGCGGCGGCACGCGCGGATCACCGTGGAGGAAGGGCGCGTCACGATCGAGGACGTCGCGAGCACCTCGGGCACGTTCGTGAACGATGCGCTCGTGCGGGGATCGCAGGAGCTCTCGCCCGGCGCGCGCATCCGGATCGGTCGAATCGTCTTCGAGCTCGCGCGCGCCGACGAGGCCGACGCGCGGAGCCTCGCCATCGTGGGGCGAGGCCACGAGGACGGCGCGCCCTCAGGGAATGGGTAATTCGGACAGACCGGCCCGCCTCAGGCTTTTTTCGGGCCGGTCACCGGGACGAACGAGCCATGCTGCACGCGGTCGGCGCCGGGCTTCGGGAGCGCGCCGGGCAGGACCGTGATCTTGGCCTCGCCCACGATTTGACCCCGCGAGGCGACCCACTCGTTGCGCTCCTCGATCCACGCCATGCACGCCGCGCGCACCTCGTCCGAGATGCCGCGCGGATCGTCCTGATCGGCGAGCTGCAGGCCCGTGTCGTACCGGAAACGGACCTCCATCGGGCGGTTCGG
Organism: Polyangium fumosum; assembly: GCF_005144585.1. Lineage (GTDB taxonomy): Bacteria > Myxococcota_A > Polyangia > Polyangiales > Polyangiaceae > Polyangium > Polyangium fumosum. Next base: position 206,073 of record NZ_SSMQ01000003.1, read on the forward strand.
GTCGAGCGACTTCTGCGCCTCGCGGTGCGCCGCGCGCGCCGCCTCGTTCTCCTTCTCGCGCGCGAGCGCTTGCTCCTCGGCGGCCTTCTCGCGCACCTTGGCGAGGGCCTTCTCGGCCGCTTGCTCCTCGGGGTCGAGCGGCCGCATCGCGCCCTTCAGGCGGTCGTTCTGCTCGCGCGAGAGGCCCTCGAAGACCACGCCGAGCACGTCGGTGAAGCGCGGGCGCTCGCGGAGCCACGCCGATGTCGCCTCCTCGTCCGGGAACTCCTGGAAAGACGTCTCGCCGGTCTTCAGGTTTTCGAGCTTGAGCATGATCTTCATGGCCCGCATCATCGCCGGGCTCGAAGCGCAAGGCAAGGGCATGCACCTTGCTGTCCGCGGGCCGAGGAGACGCTCCGATGCTTGCAGGAAAATGCGCGTTTATCGGGATCGTCCTTTCGACGGCCTCGCTCTCGTCCTGCCTCCCGGGTCCCCGGGAATTCGTGGACCTCATGTCGGTAAGCCCGAGGCGTGCCCCCTGCGCCCCGGGGCTCGTGCGGCGGGGCGATACGTGCGAAGAGCCTCTCTGGGCGGAGATCGCGCCCCTGCCCGCCAGCGCATTTCGCATGCGCGACATCGTGGACGTGGACGGCAAAGAGGCGTGGATCGTCGGCCAGGGCGGGCTCGTATTGCACAGCAGCGACGGCGGTGAGAGCTTCGAGCGCGTCGACGCAGGCACGACCGAGGACCTCGCCTTCGTGTGGGCGGACGAGCACGCGATCGTGCTGACGGGAGCGCGGCGCGCCTGGGTTTCTCTCGACGAAGGCGGGACGTTCGCCCCTTCGCCCGAGGCGCCCGAAGAGCTCACGCGGTGCATTCATTTCTTCGGCCGCCTGGTCTGCGGCTCCGCGCAGGGCGGCCTTTATCATTCGAAGGGCGGCGATTCATCCTTCGTGTACGTTCCCTTCGGCGGACGCACGGTGGTCGAGGCGGGGCCGGGGTATCTCGTGGCCGCGACCGAAATCGGCACGACGACGCGGATCCGGGCGACGCAGGAGCCGGACCTGCGCGCGTTTTACGGGGACACGCAGATCCCCCTCGTGTACCCCGGCTCGGTCGACTCCTTGTGGGTCTCGCGCAGCGAGCTGCTCGCGTACGTGGTGGCCGACGACGATCCGAACGCGGCCGGCAGCCTGACGCTCCATGGCTCGACCACGCGGGGCCATACGTTCGAGCCGCGTGGGTCGTACTCGCCCGAATGCAAACGGGGACAACACATCGCCGGCGCGCCCGGCTCGCTCCACGTGATGACCTATTGCAACACCGTCGACATGCCCACCACGTTCGAGGTCTGGTCCTCGGGCGACGGCGGGCAGACGTTCACGAAAGGCACGTGGGGCGCCGAATTCGAGAGCTCGTGGCGCGGCGCGAACCGCATCAGCTTCGGGACCGCGAACCACGGGCTCCTGCTCACGCACCGGCTGCGCCGCTCGACCGACGGGGCGCGAAGCTCGGCGCCGATCGAGCAAAACGCGATGTCCGCGGATTGGCCCGACGGCCTCAACGAAAACAAAGCGATCTTTTTCCCGACGAAGGCGCGTGGCTACGTGATCGCGATGCAGAACACGACCGCGGTGTTCAAGTTCCGGCTCTATCGCACCGACGACGCGTTCCATTTCGACGAGGGGACGGACCTCCCGGCGTTCACGGACATCTCGACACACCCCCCTTCCCTCGCGGCGCACGAGGATCTGCTCTGGCTCGCGTTCCCGGGCGACTCCGTGCAGCAAACGTTCCTGCGCAGCGCGGACGGCGGAAGGACGATCCTCCACGACGGTTTTCCCGTGCAGGGGCAGCCGCTCGCGGCCGCCCTGCTCGGGCCGGGCGGCCTCGGGTTCGTCGCGACCGCGCGCGGCGCCGTGAATGCGCGCCCGCTCTACCGGTCGAAGGACGGCGGGGCCACGTTCAGCGAGCTTTCGCTCCCGGACGGGACGTACATTCGCGCGATGCGGCTTCTCGCATCGGGCCGGCTCGTCGCGGTCGGCGAGAAGGGGCTCATTCTGACGAGCGACGACGCCGGGGAGACGTTCGTGGGTCGGCGCGGCGGCAATCCCGACGAAGAAAAACTCGTGTCGGTCGATTTCGCGCCCGGCACGCAGGTGGGGTGGGCCGGCGGCGTGACGGCCGCGGGAGAGGCGCTCCTGCTGCGCACCGAGGACGGCGGCGCGACCTGGGTCCCGCAGGCGCCCGGAGGATCGCCGGGCGCTCGAATCGTGCAGGTCGCGGCCGCGACGCCGTCCCACGCGAGCGTCGTGCTCGAAATGCAGGGCGGCGAGCGTTCGCTCGTGATGACGCAGGATGGGGGGCAATCGTGGGCGACGCGGGAGACACCCGGCGGCGACCCGCTCCGGATGGTCGCGCGGCTCCCGGACGGCGAGACGACGTTCGCGCTCGGGGCGTACGGCCTCTATCGCAGCCGCACGCCCTGAGCCGCGCCTCATTCCGATACGAGCTTCCTCCGAAAAAACGCGCGGACCTTGTCCCAGGCGTCCGCCGCGCTCTTCTCGTCGTACCGCGGCTGCGAGGGGTTCGCGAAGGCGTGCGGCGCGTCGTAGCGGTAAATCGTGTGCGTGACGCCGGCCTTGGTGAGGGCCGCGTCGAACGTATTCACGGTCTCCGGCGGGATCGCCTGATCCTTGTTGCCGAAGATGCCGAGGATCTCGGCCTTGATCGGCGAAAGCTCGGCCGGGTCGGTGACGAGGTGGCCATAATAGATCACGGACGCGTCGAGGTCGGGCTCGTGCATGGCGAGCTGGAGCGACCAGGCGCCGCCGAAGCACCAGCCGATCACGCCGGTGCGCTTCGCCAGGATGCGCGGGTCTTTCTCCAGGAAATCGTGCGCCGCGACGAGCGTGGCCATCGCCTTCTTGTTGTCGACGCTCTTCATCATGGCCATCGCCTCGTCCGGACTCTTCGCGGTCTTGCCGCCATAAAGGTCGACGGCGAGCGCGGCATATCCGTCCTCGGCGAGGCGGTCGGTCCAGTGCTGGATGTGCTCGTTCAGGCCCCACCATTCGTGGATGACGACGAGGCCCGGCAGGGGCGCGGTTTTCCCCTTGGGCAGGCTGAGGTAGGCGCTCGTGCCGTCGATCGTGACGCGCTCGCCGCGCGGCGCCGGGGCTTTCGCGGCGTCGAGCTGGTGCAGCGCCTTGAAGTCCTCCTCGGAGAGCGTTCCCCGCATGCCCTCGGCGGGCGACGTGGTTTGCCCCGCGGCGGGCGTGGGGGTCGCCGGCGTGGCGCTTTCGGGATCGGGCGAGGGCGCGCCGCCGCAACCGGCGAGGGCGAGCACGGACAGGCCCACGGCGAGGGCGCGGGCCGAGCGAAAGAGACCTTCGAGCTTTCCGAACCTCATGGCGCGCACTCTACACCGAGGCGCGCGCATGGGAACGCCCTTCGTTCGTCCGCGCGCGGCCGCCGTCTGGGGCGAAGACAAGAGGGGGCAAGCTCGTCTAGAATGGCTCGATGCGATACCGATCCCTCGCGCTCCTCGTCCCCTTTTCCCTCGCCGCGTGTGGTTCGGAGGGCGATCCCTCGAAACCCACGGCGGGAACACCCGCGTCGATCCACCTCGATCTCGCGCGGCAAGATGGGCCCGCGCCGTATCCCGTCGAGGTCACGGCGCGCGTGACGTCGAGCGACGGGAAACCCGTGCCCGGGCTCTCGGTGGAATTCACGGCCGAGGGCGGCACGGCCGGCGCGGTCGCCGAGGTCTCCCCGGGCGCCTATCGGGTCACGGTCGAGCCCACGCTCGCCGCGGGCGACGCCGGGGAAGTGGTGGTGCGGGCGAAGGTCGCGGATCTCTCGGCGGAGGCGACGGCCGTGGTGCTGCCGGTCGTGGGCGCGGCGTGGGGGCAGCCGGAGCGTGTCCCCGGGCTCGTCAATACCGCCGGCACGGAGGACTCGGCCGAGGTGAGCCCGGATGGAGAATGGCTCATCGTGAGCACGTATTCACCGGCCGACCTGCTCTGCTGCATTGCAGGCAAGGACCTGCCCGGCTGCACGGGCGAGGCCGCGAGCCCGATGTCGCCCACATGCAATGCGACGCATGGCCCGTACGCCGCCCCCGAGCGGCCCGACATGCCCGGCGCGGGGCGGATCCTGTCGCCGACCAAGATCGACCACACGATTCCCCAGCTCGGCGTGGCGCAGGAGCTCTTCGCCTTGCCGCCCGTGGCCGCGTACGGGTTCCGCAGGCAGCCGGACGGCTCGTTCGCCGCGCCGTTCGTGATCGCGATCGACATGAACGGCTACACGTATTCGCCATTCGGCTTCACGTACCTCGGCGCGCCGAAGGACGGCGCCGCGTCCGTGCTCTTCGCGTTCGACCCGCTGCACGGGGCGGACACGGGGCCCGATCTGTATCAGGCCGACGTGAAGCTCGGCGCCCCCGTGAGCCTCGGAAAGTATTCGTTCGAGAACAACTTCCTCATCGCCGACCCCTTCCCCCCCACGCAGCTCCCGCTCGTGCCGCTGGATCCATTCCACTCGAATCCCGCGTTCGGCCACGGCTACGTCTGGTTCGATACCGAGGGGCCGGTGGAGAAGGACATCTTCGTCGCCAAACCCTCGGGCGCGCTGCCGGGCGCGACGTTCTCCGAGACGGTCGTCGCCGCGATCAGCAAGCCCGACGTCGAGGAGTTCCAGCCCTTCGTGGACGAGGCCGCGTCGAAGCTTTATTTCTCGCGAGGCTTCCGCGACATCTCGACGAGCGCGTATTCGGGCGGGGATCCGGCGCTGCCGGCCTCGTTCGGCGATCCGGTGGTCGAGATCGGGCTCGACGCGCTGCCCGACGGGCCCGGCGACATCGTGGCGGTCGGCGAGCCGAGCGTGGCGCGGACGGGCGGCGGCGAGGAGTGGCTCTACTTCGTGTATTACGTCCGGCGGGAGGGCCACTACGACGGCTCGGTCGGACGGGTGAAGAAGCGCTAGAACTCATCCACGCAACGGCATCGGTTGGCCCGCACGGCGTCCACGACAAATGAGCGCGAATGGTTCTTCCTTCTCGCGCCCTTTACCATCTTTTCCTCTCGCCAGCCAATCGGGGTGCTACCCTCCACCTCCGATCGCGGACGATACGTCGTCCCCTGGGGGAGAGGACCGTATGAAGAGAGGTGTGCTTCGTCTCGCGCTTTCACTTGCGCTGATCGGGAGCGGCGCGCTCATCACATCGAGCGGCCGGGCAGCCGTACCTGGTGAATGCTTCGAGGGCCCGGTGCTCTCGGGCGCCCGTACTTTGTATTGCATCCCGGCCGAGGGGTGGAACGGCGAGGTCGTGGCGTATGCCCATGGGTACGTCCCGCCGATGGCCCCCCTCGATTATCATGGTCTGGTGATGGCGGACGGCACCGTTCTGCCCGATCTCGTGCAATCGCTGGGGTATGCGTTCGCCACGACCAGCTACCGCCGCAACGGCCTCGCGGTCCTCGAGGGCGTGGAGGATGTCCGGAACCTCATCGACGCGTTCCCGTCGGCGTTCGACCGCGCCTATGTGACCGGGCCGTCCGAAGGGGGACTCGTCACCGCGATCCTGGCGGAAGACGAGCTCGGGACGCAGCGGTTCGACGGCGCCCTGTCCCTTTGCGGGCCGATTGGCAGCTTCCGGCGGCAGCTCAATTTCTGGGGCGACTTCCGGGTGCTCTTCGATTCTTTCTTCCCGGGCGTCCTGCCCCCGAGCCCGATCTCGATCCCGCCGACGGTCCTCGCGCAATGGGAGACCACGTACGCACCGAGCATCGCCGCCCTGCTATCCGCGCGGCCCCTCGCCACCGCCCAGCTCATCAGCACCTCCAAGGCGCCGATCGACATCGCCGATCCCGCGACGGCCGTGAACACGACGCTGGGCCTCCTTTGGTACAACGTGTTCGCCACGAACGACGGCATCGCACAGCTCGGCGGCAACCCGTTCGACAACCAATCGCGCTTCTATCACGGATCCTTCAACGACATTGCGCTCAACAAGAAGGTCCAGCGTTTCTCGGCCAGCCCGATCGCGCTCGCGAACGTCGCGCATTACGAGACCTCCGGCACCCCGACGATTCCCCTCGTCACCATGCACACCCTCGGGGACGAGATCATCCCTTCCTGGCACCAGAGCCTTTACCAGGTGAAGCTGCTCTCGCATGGCGAGTTCGGCACGATCCAGATCCCCATCCCCCGGTACGGGCATTGCAACTTCACCACGGCCGAGGTGCTCGTGGCATTCAACTTGATGGTATTGCAGGCGACGGGCGAGGCGCTCGCCCAGGTGCCTGCCGCGTACGACGTGGCCTCGACGCGCTCGGAGATCGAGCGTGCGGCGGCGGAGTTCGCCGCGCGCGACGTCGAGCCATGACGGCATCCGGCCTCGAGCAAGATCAGCCGAGGCCAGCGGGCCGGCACGCGCCTGCCACGACCACGCGGAGGCCCGGCGCCTCACCGGCCTCGAATCGGACCTCCCAGCCAAGCCGTCGAGCCGCCTCCAGCGTGACGGTGAGTCCCAGGCCGCCGCTCCGAGGGCGAGCTTCGTCGCCGCCGAACGTGGCCTCCTGCAAGCTCGCAAGCTGATCTCGCCCAATGCCCGGCCCGTCGTCGGCGACGGTCAGCTCGAACGTGTCGCCCTCCCGCTCGAGGATCACCGCGACGTGACCGCCGTGGCGACCGTGGCGCACGGCGTTGTGGACGAGGTTCGCGATCGCTCGCTCGGCCAGCGCGGGCGCGCCCGACGTGATCACCGGCCGTTCGGGGAACGACGCCGCCACCTCCACACCGCGGAGGGCACCAAGCGCCGCGAACCGGGCTTCGAGCCGCTGCACGATCTCGCACAGGTCGACGACGCCTGCTGCGGAGGACTCGAGGCCTCGCCGGAGCAATGTCCCCTGGTGCAGGTTATCGACGAGGGCGTTCACGTATTCGGCGTCATCGAGCGCCCGGCCGACCGCAGATCATGCTAAATCGGGCGGTCATGATTACCTTCCTCCCGCCGGTGGCAACCCGCTGGGCACGCGCTCCGGGATCGTTCGATCGAACGTCCCGTCGGAGAGCGCCTCAAAAAACACGAGAATGTCATCACCTTGGCCATGCGCGACCTCGACGTCCCCCTCGACCAGCGGGTCGACTTTGATGTGGTGGTCGATGTTGTGATAGAAGTCCACCGTCTCGCTGAGCGTCTCGAACACGCCGTTGTGCATGTACGGCGCGGTGCGGGTCACCATGCGCAGCGATGGCGTCCGGAACGCGCCGCCTTCGGCTTCGGGGAATACGGATTCGCCGTAGCCGGTCTCGCCGATGCGCGCCGGCACCTTGAGGTTGTGCAGCTTGTAGTCCGAGAGCATCGGGCCGGAGTGGCAGCCCGAGCAGCCCTGGGAAATGAAGCCGTGCAGGCCGCGGATCTGCGACGTGGTCATCGCGTCGTCGTCGCCGGCCATGTACCGATCGAACGAGCTGTCCCTCGGCACCAGCGTGCGCTCGAAGGCCGCGAGCGCCTTGGCGAGGTTCGTCGCATTCACGCTCTCCGCGCCGAACGCCGCCTCGAACAGCGTGGTGTACGCGGGGATGGCCACGAGAGGATCGGATCCCAGAACAACATACGCCCGAGCTCGACCGCTTCGGGGGTGGTCGGATTGTCGTCCGGCGCCGGCACGCTTTCGGGGAGCGAGGCGAGCGTCTCTCGCGCATCCGGCGTCAGGGTGCACCCGGTGGCGACCAGCGCGGCAAGGAGGGACTACGTCTTGAATGCCTTCACGACGGCCTCCGGGTCCATACCTGCCTCCCCAGCCACACCATGAAGGTGTTGTCCCATGGCAGGGTCTCGATGCCGGTGTATTTCTCGTAGAACGGCGAGGGGAGCAGATTGAAATCCACGCCCAAACCAAGGTCGAACCCCCAGAAACGAGCCCCGATCTGGACCTTGGCCGTCAGGGTCGCTCCGACGTCGGTGGCGCTGGCGATCCTCTGGGGCAAAAGGACGCTCATTTGCTCGACGTAGGGGATCGCGCCGAGGCCGACCTGGGCCCACGGTCCGACGTTTTTCCACGGAAAGACCCGCAGGCTGACGCCGAGCGGGCCAAGGTACCGTTGCGACCCTTGGGTCCAAATCACGCTCATGCCGGCGTTCGCGACCACCTGCGTATGGGCGCTCGTTCGCCATCCGACCTCCGCGCCCACCCACGGGCCGGGGTTCTCGTAGATCAGGAACGTCGGAAACAACGCGCCCGCCGTGACGGTCACATTCTCCGGGCCCAGCGCATGGTGCTTGCCGCGCTCGTCGGCGCGCGCCTCGGCGCTCCAGGTCAGCGCGAGGATCAGAGGGATTCCGAGGATGCGAGGAGGACGAGGCGGTCTTGAAGGTAGGGGGATGCGGTCTTGAAGCATGGAGAGGACCTACCGCGGTCCTGTTGAGGAACTGTTGAGGCCCGCGGAGACCTGCCTGTCAGGTCGGCCATGCCCAGAGGACCGAGCTTCGGGCCGACAGGGTCGACACGTGGCGACCCCCTCGGGAGACGATGACCCGCCGGGGTCGACACGAGGCGACCCCCTCGGGAGACGATGACCGGCGGGGGTCGACACGTGGCGACCCCCTCGGTGCACGAGGACCGACGGGGGTCGACGCGAGGCGACTCCCTCGGTGCACGACGACAGGCGAGGGTAGAAACGTGGCGACCCCCTCGGTGCACGAGGACCGGCGGCGGTCGACACGTGGCGACCCCCTTGGTGCACGAGGACCGGCGGCGGTCGACACGTGGCGACCCCGTCGAGAGACCGTCGCGACCTCTCATGTCCTGCGAAGGAGTCCTGCGCGCATCGACGCAGCCTCTCCGAGGGCGCGCCTTCGGCGAGGAGGACGAAGAGATGGTCGAGCTACGAGAGTTTGCGTTCGCGAGCGAGATCGACATGCATGGCGCGCGCAACGACGGCCCAGTTGACACGCATCATTCGCCGCTGCAGACAACCATCATTCCTGCGATATTGATATTGAAGGCATCGGATATGGAAGAGAGGGGGAATGACCATGACGCGGAACAAGAGCTCGTACGTCGTATGTCTCGCCTTATTTCTTCTCGTTTCTCCCGCGGCCCGCGCATCAGAGGGTGATCGCTGCAGTCCGCAGATCGCGAACAATTCGGCGGCTGCCGGCGTCTGCACGCCCGTTTGCGCGAGGTTCAAGATGGCATTCGCGGGGAACTGGAGCAACGTTCGGAGTCACCCGCCCGTGGCATCGTGCATCGCGGCGAACGCAGGCCTGGCCGTTTGCGGCTGCACGTATACGACGCCGGCGCCGAGCGGCGTGGTTACGCCGACGGTCGAAGACGTCGACGCGACGCCGCCGCCGCGCCTCCCCATCGGCCTGAGGGCAACGTGTCTCGACGGACCGGACACATTGAACAGCAGCGGGAGTTGTCCCGTCGTGGGCACCGGCAACGGGATCACGTTCTGGGCGTTGAGCTACGCCGACGACAGGAATGGCATGGCCATCGTCGGATACGACGCGGGCGGCAACGTCGTTTCTCTCCTCGAGAGAACGGGCGCGCATTACGTGTGGGACATCACCGTGGATGCGACGAACCAGACCATCTCCTTCTTTGGCCAGTCGAACCAGACCATCACGCTGAACTGGAACGATCTCTTCGTTCCTCAGATCGGCAGCCGCACGAATGCGAGTTACGTCCTCTGGCCGACGGCCACGAGCGGTACGGCGTCCTGGACCAACGGCGCCGCGAATTACGGGACCGCCGCCCCCTTCGGCGCCGGTGCGAATCAACTGCTCGACCCGTACGTGGAGCACGCCGCCGGCATGCAGCTTTGCGCCTCGACGCAAAAACCGTGGTTCGACTTCGCTACCGCCACCGTTGCCTCTCCGTATTCGACGGTCACGTGTACCCAGCCGCCTGACCCGGCGCAACCGACGTACAACGCGGCGATGGTTGCATTGCTGAACGCCGCGGTCGGTGATCACGGTCTGATGGCCGCCTTGCGCGCAGCCACGACGGACGAACGACTCATCGCAGTCGCCGCCAGCAAGGGATACACGATCACCGAGGCCGACATCCAGCAAAGCCGAGGAACGCTCCCTTCGACGACGGGGTCGGTGTCGTCGAGATTGGTGGCGGCGGCGAGCAGTTCATCGTCCTGCGGCAATGTCAATCAGAGGCCGTGCACCACGTGCGCGCGGGAACAGTGCGTCTACTTTCCGTTCAACTTCTGCTGCATCGAGGAATCGTGTTCGTGTACTGGGTATGGGACCAGTTGCGCACCGGGATTGAGCGTCGGCGGGAACGGCACCTGCCAGCCCGCCTGTCCCGAGAATCAGATTTGCAAAGAATTCACTGTCTTCTATGAATACAACGACAACGGCACCAAGGACAACGGCGTGTGCGAGTCGTGGCTGAGCAAGCCCACTTGTGCAAAGGGCATCCCGAACGACGCTCTCGCCTCGTATGAAGTCATCTTCAAGAGCGATGGGCTCGCGTATTACAAGTCCGACAATACCTTGGTGAATACGTGGACGGGGGGCCAGCACAGGGAAACGCTGTACGTGATCGACGGAAGAACCAGCAAGATCTACCTGGTCAACGTCGACGGGCGTTACATCCAGGTTCGCGGAACGGCCAACTGCATTCCGGCGTCCGTCGCACCAGGCGGATCGACCGCGACTTGCAGCAAGCCGAGGCTGACCACGCACGCAGGAATCCTGATGGGATCGGTCTACGGATTGCCGACGCCGAGCCAGGAGCCGGCAGCGAGCGTTCAGCAACGGATCGCCGTCATCGGTGCAGGCACGATCCAGGTCACGAACGGCGCGATTCAATGGATCACGAATGACAGCGGGCACTTCAAGCCGACGCAGGACAACCTGAAAACCAGCATCGCCGTCTTCAAGCGCGCCGGATTCCCGAACTTCCCGCCGCTCGGCGACTGCACGTACGACTTCCGGCCGGTCACAGGCAAACCCGGGGTCTATCGTCAGGACGCGACCACCGCGACCCATTGCGAGTTGTGAGATAGCCCCGAGGCATCTTCAGGGGCGGTGTCGCGCGGCGCCGCCCCCCCTGCACGGCTAGAGGACCCGCCCACGATCTCCGAGAGCCGGTACCGCCCACCCGACGACGTCGCGCCGCTCCTCCTGGATGAGCGCGGGGTGGGGATCTTGACGCGCGTGGGCGCATGGCGCGGCTTTGACGCAGGCGCGAAGAAAATGCGCGGTCGGGCACGGCTCGATCCCGGGAACATCCGCGCGCGGCCGGGGTCCGACTGCACCGCCCCGCTGGATCCACGGCGGGGCGACATACGACCCACGAACGACCCTGACCAACGGAGGTTTCCCATGGGAGAGGCATTCAGGCTTGGCGGCTTCGGGATGTACCCGACGCTCTTCTTCGGCATCATTCTGTTCGGCGCGGCCCTCGGGTACGCGAGAAACCCCGGCAAAGGGCGGCTCCTCCTGCCCGCCGTGCTCGCGCTCCTCACCCTGACCGCGGGCTTCCTCGGCTTCTGCACGGGGATCGTCACGACGCTGATGTACGCCGCCGAGGCCCCGAACATGGCCCCGCTCGTGGCGCAGGGGACGGCGGAGTCGCTGATCAATGTCTGTCTGGCGCTGGCCATGAACGTGATCGGTGGAATCGTGGTCGCGGTGGGCGCCTACCGTCACGGCCGGAGGAAGCCCGAGATCACGCAGGCGGGCGCGACGGTCGCGCCTACCGGCTGAGCCTCATGCCCCTTCACCCGCACGTCGCGTCGCACGCGGCCTGATCCTCCACGCCGCAGGCCTGCGCGAGGCAGGCCGCGCAATCGCCGAGATCACTGCCCTGGCACCGCTGCGCGCATTCCTTGCCGCGCTTCACCTCGTGGCAACGCACGAGCGCCGAGACCTCGGCCGCGACGGCGGGACAGGCGCGGTGCACGCAATCGTAATACGCGTAGCCCACGCCCTTCTCGCCCTTCAACGCCTCCCCGAGGCACGTGACGGTCTCCGTCCCGCTGGCCTTCCCGCTGCCCACCCACGTCGCCGACGGCGCGCCGCTCGTGTCCTGGCACCGCTCGAACGCCTCGTTTTTCGGGAAATACGGGCCGATGAGCTGGCACATCTCGTCCGTCGAGGAGAGGCCATACGTAATGGGCCGCGTCTCGCTGCTTCGATAATTGCAGCGGATGTCGAGGGTGCTCCCCTGACGGAAGACCAGGGGTGGATCGAGCTCGCGTACGGGCGGCTCCTGCCAGGACGTCGTCGAATAAATGGACGTGGTCGTCCCGTCGGGCGCGCGGAGCGCAGCGTCGAAGGAGACGCCGCGCGCGTGCATGTGCGATTGCAAGCTCACCACCTTGACGTCGGCGGGCACGGGGCAACGCATGCGCGCCGCGGCCTCGCCGAGGGGCGGCACGCGGAGGACGTGGTTGTCCATGTACAAGAGGCCGGCCTCGATCTGGAGGTCCTCGCGGGGCATGGTGTAGACGTTGATGCGGGCGTCGACCTCGATCGGGGCGGTGGTCGTATTGAGGTAATGGGTGCTCATGACGAGCACCGTGGAGGGCTCGACGATGACACCCACGCCGTCGGGCAATCGATGGAGCATCCCCACGCTGCCGAAGCTCTCGGATCCGCCGAGCACGGCGTCGACCTTCCAGCGCGCGGTGGCGCCTTGCGAGCAATCGTGTTCCGTGAGGGCGTCGACGGCAATCCCCTGCTCGTCGTGGGACGGAATCTCCTTGTACGGGGTCCGATACAAGAGGACGTGATGTCCGCCCAGACCGAACACGACGTCTTGCCCCCGGATCACGAGCCCTTCGGGCGGCACCTGGAAGAGCTGGCAACCGTAGGATTCGGTCCCCGAGGCGATGGTGGAGGTCATCCGATATTGAAGGCCCGCGCCCTCCGCGGGCGGGTCGAGGAGAGATTTTCCCGCAGACTGGGTGGAGGGCTCGTCGGGTGTGCACGCCGTCGCGAGGAGCGCGGCAATGAAGACGATGTATTTGTTGGATTTCAATCGGTTCCCCCCGTCGTCATGAGCCTTCTCTTCGCAGAAGTGCCCGGACCCGCAGGGGATTTGCACATGACGTGCCCGGCCGTTCGGGCCGGTCGTCCGCCACGAACGATGCTTATTTCGGGGCTGGCGCCGGCGCGGGGGTCGCAACGGCCGGCGCGGCCTCCGCCGCGGGTTTCGCGGGCTTCGCAGGCTCGGGCGGCGCGGGGGGTTTTCTGGAGTATCCGAGGCCGAGCGTGAGCATCATTCCGTTACGTATCTGCCATTGATCGGTGAGCTGGGGCTGGCGGACGAGCTTGAGCTCGTAATCGAGCGTCGCCCACTCGACGACTTTGAAGGAAATGGCGGCGCCGATGTCCAGGTTCGTGAGCTGTAGCGGGTTCTTTTTGCTTTCCCCGGCCGCGGGGATGTCATTGTTCCACGCCGGGATCAGCGCACCCACGCCGACCTTGTAGGAGATCTTCTTGTCCGAGAACGAGCCCCACATTTCGAGCGAACCCTCGACGCCGACCTGGAGGACGTCGCGGAGCTCCTGCACCTCGACGCGATCGGTCGTGGCCGTGTCGTCCTTCAAGATGAGCTGTCCGTCGGCAAACGTCTGCAATCCGCCGACGCCGATGCGGGTCTCCAGGTTGAATCGATCCCCGGAGACAGGGCGCGCGAAGGGGCCGACGGTCTCTTTCAGCGTGAGCGGACGAAACGGATCGGTGAGCGTGAGGCGGCGCGAGGTGACGGTATCGACCGTGCCGGCGACGCGGGCGATGGAGTACGTGGTGTCGGTGGGGCGGACGTCGAATCCACGGAAGAGGGGCGTGCCCAGGGTGAGGCGGGCGAAGGGGCCAAACCAGGGACGCACGAAATAAAGGTAGGTGCTCTCGATGGTGAAGGCGTCGGCGCTCTTGACGGGCTCTTCGAGGGCCGGCGTCTTCGTGAGCGCCTCGTTGATGCCGAGGACGGTGCGCCATTCGTGGCCTCTGCGCCGGTACGTCGCGACGCCGTCGAACTTGAGACCCACGGTGAGCGTGGAGCCATTCGGCGTGACGCCGACGACGTCGCGCGTGTCCACGAGCGAGAACGTGGCGCCGTTTTTCATGGTGATCTCGAGCCCGTCCTGCTTGGGCGGGTCGGCGATCGCGACGTCCACGTATTGTTTGGTGGCAGCGTTCTGCGCGTGGGAGGCCGCAGGCGCGGAGAGGAGGGCGGCCAGCATCGCGGCCGAAAGGAGTGTACGTCGGGACATGGTTCCTCGGGACCGGAGGGTGTACAGGGGCGAAGTTCTGCGCGCAATGGCAACCGTCGTGCCAGAGGGTGAACCCCCGAAAATACCGAGGAACCTGCGTAGGGAGGTCGGGCCCCGTGCACGGGTCGATGCCTCGACGCCGCGACGGGTGAGGCCTCGGGGCCTCACTCCGTCGGGTCAGGGGCGCAACGCTGGCACGAGTGCGGTAGACTCTCGTTCGTGTCCACGAAACGAACCCTTCCTTTCGCGGGGGTGATCGGCTTGCTCGGAATGCTGGCCGCCGCCCCCGTGCACGCCTACTGCCGGACCAGCACGACGAGCGCGCCCACCGTCGACGGGCACGTCTGCACGCCGTCCCAGAAAGACGACAGCGGCCTTCCCCTCTATTGGGGCATGCCGCGGATCACGTACTCCGTCCAGGTGGACGCCTCCAAGGACGTCCCGTTCGACACGGCCCGTCTCGCCGTCCGCACGGCCTTCGACGCGTGGACGTCCGCCGACTGCGAGGGACAGCCGCCACGCCTCGAGCTCATCGAAGGCGCCCCCGCGATCTGTGCGCTCGACGAATACAACAAGGACCGCGGCAACGCGAACATCGTCTTTTTCGTGGACGAAGGCTGGAGCGACGACACCGTCAAGCTCGCCATCACGACGGTGACGTTCGACGTGAACAGCGGCGAGATCTACGACGCCGACATGGCGCTGAACAGCACGCACTGGACCTTCACGACCGACGGCGCGCCGGACGGCATCGATCTGCTGTCGGTGCTCACCCACGAGGCCGGCCATTTCCTCGGGCTCGCCCACTCGCCCGACCCCGAGGCCTCGATGACCGCGCACTACCAACCGCCGGAGCAGATGGACATGCGCAGCCTCGCCGAGGACGACCGCGCCGGCATCTGCGCGATCTACCCGCCCGGGCCCCTCGCCAACGACTGCGACGCGACGCCGCGGCACGGCTTCTCCCCCGTGTGCGCCGAAGACCAATCCGGCCCCGTCCTCGACGCGCCCCCCACCGGCGATCGCTGCTGCTGCCTGGAAGAGGACACGTGCGTCGACGGCATCTGCGTCGAGGCGCCGGGCGGCTGCGCCTGCACGACGCACGCCGCCCCGCTCGGCCCGGGGGCCGTCACGCTCCCTCTCGCCGCGCTCGTGGCCTCCCTGCGGCGACGTCGGGCCGCCAGGGGCAGGCGGGCGCGAGCCCCCTCGTGACCGTACAGGTCAGAGGCCGATGTTCATCACGGGGAAGAAGGGGAGGCCGCCGTGTTTGGACAGGTTCACGAGGCCGATCTGGACGCCGCGGAGGCGCTCGGTCTGGTTGACGAGGCCGATCTGGACGCCGCGGACGTGCTTCGAACGATTGAGGAGGCCCATCGTGGCGCCGGTCAGGCGCTCGGAGAAATTGATGACGCCGAGCTGCATGCCCGTGACCTCCTCGGCGTTCGCGAAAAACCCGGCCTGGAGGCCGTGCATGTGGTCCTTCACGAGGTTGACGAAGCCGAGCTGCGCGCCGAACTGGTCGTCGCCGGTCATGTTGACGACGCCGATCTGCGAGACGCCGTAAAACTCCTGGCGCACGCCATTGAAGGCGCCGATCTGGAAGACGCCCCGGAAGTCGTCGTCGACGAAGTTGAAGAGGCCGCCGAGCTGCAGGACGCCCGAGAAGGCGTCGTCGACGTAGTTGAAGAGGCCACTCGCCTGAAAGACGCCCTGGAACTCCTGGTCGACGTACGCTCCGAGGCCGAACTGGCCAAAGCCGTGGAAGCCCTCGTCGGTGAGGACGTTCGCGACACCGGCCTGGAAGACGCCGTAAAACTCGTCGCCGGCGATGTTGACGACGCCGAGCTGGCCGATGCCGTGAAAGTCCTCGTCGACGCCATTCAAGAGGCCGACCTGGAGCGCGCCGTAGAAGCGCTCGTCGGCCAGGTTCAAGAGGCCGAGCTGGGCGACGCCGCGGAAGTCGCCGTCCTCGACCGAATTGACGGCGGCGAGCTGCGCGATGCCGGAGAAATGGCCATGGTCGATCTTGTTGTACGCGCCGAGCTGGAGCGCGCCGACGAACCCGCCGCCGCGCGGGCCGCCGCCGTCCCAGTCGAGGCCCGCGCCGATGACGTTGTAGGCGCCGAGCTGCAAGGCGCCGATGAACGCGTCGGTGCCGTTGCGCGTGCCGATCTGCGCGAGGCCGAGGAAGCGGTGCGTGTCGTTGCGGACGAGGGCGTACTGCGCGAGGCCCACGAAAAGGTCGGTGACGACGTTGCGGTAGAGGGCGATTTGCGCGCCGCCGTAGACCTCCTTCACGAGGTTCCGGCCGAGCGTGAGCTCGACCCCGCCGCGGAAGACACGCTCGACGTTGGTGTGCAAAAGGCCGATCTGCGCGAGGCCCGTGAAGTGCTCGGCCTCGGCGCCGAAGAGGCCCACCTGCACGCCGCCGTAAAACTCCCTCGCCGAAGGCGTGACGAGCCCGAGCTGGGCGACGCCCGCGAAGAGGTCGGCCTCGGGGAAGACGCCCGGGTGCAGGAAATACCAGCGGCTCGGCTTGGGCGGCAGAGGCGGCGGGACGTACGGCGGCGGCACATACGGCGGCGGCGGCGGGGGAGGCGGCGGCGGGATGTCCGTGGCGACGTCGACGGGCGGCGGCGGGACCGGAAGGGGAGCGTCGATCGGCGGGGGCGCCTGCTCGGGCGTAGAGGCCGCGGCCTCCTGGGCCCACGCGCGGGGCGCGGTCGTGGTCACGGTGCCCAGCCCGACGAGGAACGCGACGAGCCCCCTGCCCCTCGGATTGCAAATTCCCATGTCGTTCGGCATGAACGTGGTGCTCCGAGGGAAGCTTACAGGAAGGCTCCCGAGGAAAACCAGCGCGGAGGCGAGCTCGCTTCGTGATCTCGCAGAGCGTCGAACGGTTCGGCGCTCTACCGGCGAAATGCGCTCGCGTCGACCTGGTACTTGAGCATTTCGCCGAGGAGGTCGTCCTCCGTGGCGACGACGCAGAAGCCGAGCTTCTCGAGGATGCGGCGGGACGCGAGGTGCCAGGTGAACGTCGAGGCCCGGACGGCGCGGACGCGCGGCTCGGCGAGCGCCCAGGCCACGGACGCACCCACGGCCTCGAAGCCGTAGCCCTGCCGCTGCGATTCCTCCTCGATGCCGTACGCGACCTCGACGAGGCCCTCCGCGTCCGGTCCCCCATGAAAAACCACGCTGCCGATGACCCGCGGCGAAGGCTCACGCGAGAGGGCGACACGATCCCCCCACAGCCGATGGTCCGGATCGGCGCGCACGGCGTCGATCCGCGCAAGAAACGCTCGCTCGACGAGCGCGCGGCCCGGCCACGCGGCGGGCATCTTCGCGCCGAGGAGCGCCTCGGTATCCGCGCGGCGCCCATCGAACACGGCCTCGACGACCTTCACGGTCATGGGGATCATCTCAAGGCGGTCGGTGATGATCTTGGGGCACGACACGCACTACATTTCTCAAAGCTTCGGCGCTCTCGCAAGTGTCAACGGCCGACGCGCTGCGGCGAAGCGCTTGACAGCAGGCGCGCCCGGGTATGAAAACCAATGGGCGCGCATGGCCCTGAGGACCAAGCCCCTGCCCAACGGAACGCTGGTCGCGCGGCGGTTTCGGATCCGCTCGCTCGCCGGCCGCGGCGGCATGGGCGAGGTCTACCGCGCCCGCGATCAGGAGACCGGAGAAGAAGTCGCGCTGAAGCTCTTGCATACGGACGCGACGTCGCTCGATACGGAGCGCTTCGCCCGGGAAGCACGAATTCTGTCCGAGATCCGCCATCCGCGTGTCGTGTCGTACGTGGCGCACGGGCAGAGCGAAGAGGGCGCGCATTTCCTGGCGATGCAATGGCTGGAGGGCGAGGACCTCGCAAAACGGCTGGCGCGCGGGCCGCTGTCGACGCGCGAGGCGCTGCTCTTGCTCCGGCGCATCACGGAGGGGCTCGCGGCGCTGCACGCGCGGCGCGTGGTGCACCGGGACCTGAAACCCTCGAACGTGCTCTTGCGCGGCGGGGACATCGATCAAGCGACGATCGTGGACCTCGGCATCGCGCGATCGATGGGGCCGTCGACGGGCATCACCGCGACGGGTCGTTCGATCGGGACACCCGAATACATGTCGCCGGAGCAAGTGGACAACGAGCAGCCGATCGGCCCGGCCTCGGACATGTTCTCGCTCGGCTGCATCCTGTTCGAGTGCCTGGCCGGTCGGCCGCCCTTCGTCGCGACCGATCCGGTGCTGGTGATGTCGAAGATCCTGAGCGACGAGGCGCCCGACCTCCTGCCGCTCCGGCCCGGGGTGCCGCCGGCCGTGGCGGCGCTCGTGCGGAGCCTCTTGCAGAAGGACCCGGACAAACGCCCGGCGAGCGTGTCGGACCTGCTCGACGAGCTGCCGGCGTTGTTCGAGCTCGGCGCGCGGAAGGGGGCGTTCTCGCCGGCGGTCGCGCGGGACTTGCAGGAGCTCGTCAGCGTGCTCGTGCTCGCGCCGCCCGCGGGGGCCCCGCGCGAGGAGCTCGCGCGGATCCTGCTGCGAAACGGGGCATTTTCGCAAGGATGGCGGCCGGAAGGGTGGCTCGTGGCGGCGTTCGCGCGGTTCGGCGGGGACGCGACGGATCAAGCCGCGGCGGCGGCGCGCGCGGCGCTCGCGGTGAAGGCGGCCGCCCCGGAGGCGACGATCGCGCTCGCGACGGGGCCCGGGTTCGTGTCGGGCGAGCAGCCGGTCGGGGACGCCGTGGATCGCGCCGTGGAGGCGGTCCGCGAGGAGGACACGCCGCGCGGGGTGGTGCTCGTCGACGCGGTCACGGCGGGGCTCTTCGGAGGTCGCTTCGAGACGGCCCACGAGGGCGGGCGGCTCTTGCTCACCGGCGGTGGCGCGAGGCAGGACGAGGCGCGGCCGCTGCTCGGAAAAACCATGCCTTTCGTGGGGCGCAAGCGCGAGCTCGACCTGCTCCTGGGGGTGTTCCGCGCGACGCGGGAGGAGCCGCTTTCGAGGGCGGTCGTGGTGGTCGCGCCGGCCGGCATGGGCAAGTCGCGGCTCTTGCGAGAGCTGCGCGCGCGGATCGAGGCACGCGGGGAGGAGGTGCTTTTCCTCGTCGGCCGGAGCGAGCCGCTCGGGACGAGGGCGTACGCGATGCTCGCCGACGCGCTGCGAGGGCGCGGGCCGCGGGAGCTCGGGACGACGAACGAGCGGCAAGTGGCGTCGGGCTTCGTGGACGGGCGGATCGTGCGGGCGCAGATCGAGCAGACGGTGCTCGAGTACCTGCGCAGCGCCTGCGCCGCGGGGCCGGTGGTGCTGGCGCTCGAGGACGTGCACCACGCCGACGCGCGGAGCGTGCGTCTCGTGGAGCGCGCGCTCGTGGAGCTCTCGGATCAGCCGCTCTTCGTGCTGGCGCTGGCGCGGCCGGACGTGGAGGACGTCTACCCGCGGATCTGGGGCGATCGGGCCGAGCGGATGGTGCTGTCGCCGCTCGTTCGTCGCGACGCGGAAGAGCTCACGCGCGCGGCGCTCGGCCCGGACGAGAGCGACGCCGTGGTGGAGCGGATCGTGGATCGCGCCACCGGCAATCCGCTGTTCGTGGAGGAGCTCGTCCGGGCCGCGCAAGCCGAAGGCGAGGAGGGGGAGCGGCCGGCGACGCTCGTGGCGATGCTGCAAGCGCGGCTCGGGCGGCTCGGGCCGGACGCACGGCGGGCGCTCTGCGCGGCGAGCATCTTCGGGACGCGGTTCTGGCGCGGGGGCGTGCTCGCGCTGATGGATAGGGAAGGGCAAGGGGCCTTCGTGGATCAGGCGCTCGCGGCGCTGGTGCGCGCAGAGCTCTTGGAGAAGCAACGAACGAGCACGCTCGCGGGGGACGTGGAGTACGCCTTCCGGCACATGCTCGTGCGCGAGGCGGCGTACGGGCTGCTCGGCGAGGAGGAGCTCACGCTCGGGCACGCGCGGGCGGCGGCGTTCCTGGAGGCCGCGGGCGAACAGGAGGCGCAGGTGCTCGCCGAGCACTGGCAACGCGGCGGCGACGCGGCGCGCGCGCGGGTGCTGCACGTGCGGGCGGCGCGCGAGGCATTCGAACGGAACGACCTCGCAGGGACGCGGACGCACGCGGCGAAGGCCGAGGCGCTCGGCGCGGAGGGGGCGGAGCTCGGGCTCGTGCGCGGGATGGCGTGCTGCATTCTGTACTGGAACACAGCGTGGGCCGAGGCGTGCCTGATGGGGATCGAGGCGCTGCCGCTCTTGCCGAAGGGCTCGACGTGGCACTGCCGGGTGCTCGGGCTCGTCTGCACGTTGACGGGGCTCGGGGTGAACGCCGAGGCGTTCCCGGGCTACCTCGACGAGCTGCTCGCGCTGACGCCGGAGCTTTCGGCGCAAGGGGCCTACGCGGAGTGCCTCGGGCGGCTGCTTTGCCTGCTCGCGATGCGGCTCGATCGCGGGGAGTCGCACAAGGCGCTCGATCGAATGCGCGAGACGCTGGAGCGAGCGGGCGCAGTGGATCCGAGCGCGCACGGGTGGGCGCGGCTCGCGGCGTACGAGTACGGTCGGACGACGACGAACGAGCCGCTCGTGCTGCTGGAGATCATCGAGGACGCGATGCGCGCGTTCGAGGCGGCGGGGGACGCGCGAATGCGGGCGCTCTGCGTGGCGCGCATGGGCGAGGCGCTCGGGTCGCTCGGGGCATTGGGCGAGGCCGAGGCGCGGTTCGTGGAGGCGGAGGCGCAGGCGACGGCGCTGGACGATACGCTCACGAAGACCGGGGTGCAGCTCCTCCACGCGGCGTTCCTGGCCGAACAGCCCACGCAGGAGGCGCGCGAGGAGGCGCGCGCGCTCGCGGATGTGCTCGCCGTGGAGACGGGGGTTGGGCCGTTCGACGTGGGGATCGCGTGGGGGATCGCAGCGCGGGTGTCGCTCGCGGAGGGGGACGCCGCGCGGGCGCTCGCCGAGGTGGATCGGGGGCTCGGGGTCGTCGATCGGATGGGCCTGCGGCGGCTGTCGCTCACGGCGACGCGGATCCGAGCGCTTTCGCGGCTCGGGCAGGCGGCGGAGGCCGAGGCGCTCGCGCGCGCGGCGCTCGGGGAGATGCGGGCGGCCGGCGGCCTCGGCGCGGGCGAGGTGGATTTGCGGATGGCAGCGGCCGAGGCGCTGCGCGCGGCGGGTGATGTCGAGGCGTTCGAGGGGGAGCTTCGCGCGGCGCTGCGGGTGCTCGGGCGCGAGCTCGCGGATGTGCGGGATCCGGAGGGACAAACGCGGCTCCTGCGCGACGTGCCGGCGAACGCGCAGGCCGCCCGGCTGGCGCGGGAGCAATTCGGCGAGAGCGCCGTGCTCAGGTGGTTGGCGAGCTAGCGCGCGAGAGCGCGCAGGCGGCGTACCCGAGGACGACGGGCCCATCCCGCGTGGCCGTGGGCGTGGGGGTCCAGCCACGCGCGAGGCGCGCTTCGAGCATCTCCGCCGCGGTCGGCTTGTGATTCCAGACGGCGACCGCCGTCAATCCGCCCAGTCAGGTGGTGTCGTAGACGAGATACACGCCGGCCGGATGTTCGAGGACGACGTCGTGGTTGTATTCGTCCTGCACGACCACGTCCGCGACGAGCCGCGGCGGGGTGAGCGCGAGGCCCCAGCGGACCACGTCTTCGAGGGTGCGTTGCGAAGCGAGGAGCGACTCGATCACGCGCCGCGCGCCCGGTTCCACGTCCGTCCGCCATTCGATGTCCATGGCCCAGGGATCGTGACGGGTCCGGGCGCGCGCTGCAAGGATCGCCCCTACTCCACGTTCGTGTTCAGGATGCCGCCGCTGCCGCCCCCGCCGCCGCCGCCCGGCGGTCTACGTCCGAGGATCGGGCCGCTGTCGACGGGCGCGCGGGCGCCGCGGATCGCCGGCAGGACGACCGGGAGGAAGGCCTGCGTCGCCTGGAGGACGGTGGCGTCCCCGGCCGGCCCGTAGTTCTCGAGGACGACGTTCTGGCCGGTCAGGATCATGCCGAGCGACGAGAAGAGCGCGCGCCCGGAGTCGAAATCGTCCCGGCCATTGCCGGGGACCTCTTTGAACTCGACCTCGTGGATCGTCCGCGGGAGGCCGTCGTTCAGGTGCTCCTGGTCGAAGCTCGGGCAGGGCGCGGCGACGCAGACGACGCCGTTGTGCCATACACGATGGAACGCGCCGCGGAGCTCGGCCGGTTCGAGGGCGACCCAGGCAAACCGGAGCGAGAGCGAGCCGAGGCCGCTCTGGCCCGGGAAGAGATCCCCGAAAAGGACGGCGCGCGTCGATTCTCGCTTTTCACCGATGGCCTCGCGAATCGTGCCGTCGACGCCGGCGAGCATGAGGAGGCTGGAGAACTGGATATCGGCGACGTAACACTCGTCGGCGAGGGTGCCGTCGGCGCAGACCGTCCTGTCCTGATTGACGGCGGAGACGAAGATCCCCCCGCAAAGGGGATATGCGCAGCGGCGAAGGTCCTGCCTGGCCGTGTAATAGGTCGCGAAGGAGATATCGGCTTCGTGTTCTGCCGTGGCCTCGGGTGCCGAGGAGGCATCGGAGGCGAGACAACCTGCAAAAAGAGGCGCAATGGCAAGAGAGGCAGCAACTAGGGTGCGGTGGGGTGACACGAATACCTCCTCGCGCCGCTCCCCAGCAAGCCGGGTGCCGCACGCACGATGTCGAGGAGGATCTGTTCGCCTCGCTCGTCATGAGCCACGGCGCCCACGGACACGCACGTCGCCGTCATGGACCGCCGCGGCGGCAGCGGGGGGAGGCGATCGGAGAGACGAGGTCTGCGGAGTCGTTGGCCCATGCGACGCAAAACGGCCCCGAGCGCGGCGCTGGCCCGACTCCACAACGAGGGCGGATCCACGACCGTGTCACGTGGCGGCTCGGAACGCGCGACGGAGACGCGCGTTCCGCTCGCCGGGGGGTAGCGCCGCGCGAACCATCACGGTCGTCGCGACGTCATCGTCATTCATGTTCGGTGCGCCGCTCATCACCTATCTCCAGAGAGTCACCGACCCGAGGCGGCTGCGTCGCGTGGAACGTGCGCGTACGGGGAAACGCCGCGCGGCGCAGCCGGATCGGAACGGTGATCAACGACCAGCAGAAGAGGACGATGGAGGCGAGAGGTGCTTGCCCAAACGCGCGCGCCCCCATCGCCCGCTTCTGCTGGCCGTTTTGCAGGAAACCCGCCCGAGGCCGAGCACGGCGCCTTTTCGTTTACGAGGCCAGGAGGACCGTGTTCGGCTCGGGCAGGAGGGGGCGGTCACCGCCCGGAAGCAGCGCGCCGCCCCCCTACCCGCGCCCTTGACCGATGGCCGGATTTTGTTCGCTGATTTTTGAGAAAGGTAGGAGCTTTGGCTACTCGGCGAACTCAAACGACGGGAGGCAGCAGAACGTCACGGCGTCGGCGGGGTCTTCCGAGGCCGCGCCCGTGGGCTCTCCGCCCGTCGCGAGGCAGAGGCCGGGGATGTACGCAAGGTCGGTGATGGCCTTGCTCCCGAGCGCTCGGCCCGGTGGTAAGACATTCGTGCACTGCTCGCCGGAGGATGCCACGTCAACTGTATTTCCCCCAACGGCGCAGGCGCCATCGCTGTAATAGCGCAGGTTTCCTATGCACCCGCTCCCTACCGGGCTCCCGCCGCACTCACACGCCGTGCAGCCGCGCGTGTCGAGCGGCACCTCGCCGTAGAGGTAAATGGGGTTATATCGGTCGTAGTTGCCAGGGCACGTGGCGTGTATCCCCCTGAGCGCGATGCACTGGAGAAACGGGTATGGCAGGTCGTACATGCAGCGATGCGTGGCCGTCTTGCACGTGCCCTCGCGCTCCTTCGCCTCGCAGGCGAGGCCCACCCAACGCCAGTCCGTGGTCTTGGTGAATGCGGCCGGCTTCGTGATCGACGGGCACGCCTCGCTCGTCGGGCCGGGGAGCGGAGAGGCATAGACGGACTGCGCGCAGAACTCGCCGCCACAATCAGCCCCCGCCGGCAGGGCGTTCGTGCTCGTGCACGAGCCGTCCCAGCCGGCGGGTCCCCCGAAAGGGAGCGCGGTAGCTCCCTCCTCCGCGCACGTGCCAGCGCGGACCTCGATTGTTTCGGGGAGCTTGGTGCATAAGCCTTCCGAGGCCGGACACGAGCACTCGCACGCCGCGGGCGGCGCGTCGAGGAATGCGTAGCGTCGGTACTTCTCGAAAAACTCCACGTCGTCGCCGTAGCCGCCCAGCTTGCGCGCCTCATCGCAGTTCGCGGGCGCGAGTTCACGCGGCCCAAACCAGAGGAGCATCGGCGTTCGTGGCCAGTCCCCGGCCGACTCGCTGCTCGGCTCGGGGGTGCAGCGGCCGGGGCATTCGAGCGCCTGGGGGCCCTGGTTGGCCGCGTCGGCGGCAGCGTCGGCGGCAGCGTCGGTGCCAGCGTCGAGCTCGCAGCCGACATCTGGAAAAGCCGCTTCCGGATTGCATTTGTCACCAGCGACAAAAGGCTCGCCCGTACATGCGCTCGTCAGGCCGAAGAGAAACACTGGCAGCATCCAATATCGCATCTCAAAACTCCCAAACGCCAAAGATCTGCGTACCCAACATCACGGGGGGCTGTTCCGCGACGACGGTTTGCCCCGCCACCACCCTCACACCGCTCGTCAGACCGAGAACGTCCGCCGCTCCTTGAAGAGAGACCGACTCTGTTACGCGGACGCTCGCGCCGATGCGCGCCCCAGCGCCGGGCTGCACATACACGTAGGATTTGCCCGTGTAGGTGTACTGGGAGAACTGCACGCTGAGCACTCCGATGTGCCCCAGCGCGCAACCAAAGAACCAGCGGTAGTGCCCGCATGCACTCGCCAGGCCTCCAACCGTCATCGCGCTGATCTGCCGTCCCTCGATACCAGAGGAGAGCCATGCAGCACGAGCCTCCAAGCCCAAGGAAACGTTTTCATGAGGCCTCACGCTGCCACTCACGGCCAACCCCACCGCCGGCATCCACGACGCCACCCCGAACACGACGACCGGCCCGCCTCCGATCGACCAACGTTTTTCCTCGGACTTCTGCACGGACCGCGGATCCTCGTACCCCCACGGATCCTCCTGCTTTGGAAGCTTGGTATCGGCCACGGTGACCGTCCGGTCGACCTTGGGCGGATCCTTCGCAGGTTCGTATACCGCCGGCGCGTCAGGCACGGGCAGCGGCTTCAGCGTGATCGGAAGCTGCTTGTCGTTCTTCTTCTCGACCGTGAACCGGACGATCGCCTCCTCGTACCCGTCGAGCTGCGCGTGTAGCTCATGCTCGCCCGCGCGCATGAACGTGAAGTACGACGAGCGGCCAGCGAGGTTCGACGGCTTCCCGTCGAGCGTGACGCGTACACCCGTGTGCGAAAGGACCACCTCGATCCAGGCGCCCGCGTTCCGCGCGACCTCATGCGCCTCGAAGAACCGTTGCCGCTCCGCGGGTGACGCCTTCACCGCGAGCTGAATGGCGTCAAGCAGATGGGCCGCGGCTTGCTCGGGCTTATCGAGCTGCACGAGGAGCACGCCGAGCCGCCCGGCGATCAGCGGATCCGGGCGAACCGTCAAGGCTCGCCGGTAGGCCGCGACCGCCGAGCGACGCCGGCCCGTGGCGGCCTCGCGGTCGCCGAGCGCCGCGAACGCCTGGAACCGCTGCTCGTCGTCACTCATCTCGATCTCGTCGTCCGCCTGCGCCCATGCGGGCGAAGCGAGGCTGACGACCATCGAGAACACCACAGCGGAGCGACGCATACGCCTAATCTTACCGTATCCTCGCGAGAGGTTCTAGCGGGACCAACCTTGCCCTTCCGTTGTGGACCGCTCCGGGGCTTTGGGCTCGCCCATGTCGGCGGTGTCCGGGGCTTCCTGCACGCGTGGACGAGGAGGAGGCGATGCGCGCAGTTGCCTCGCCTCCTCATGCAGCAGCGACGGCGCGGGCGGTCCTGCAGGTGGGTCGACGGTCAGGACATCCGATGCAAGCCCTGCCAACGCGTGCGCCGTGCCCGCAAAGGAGGCTCGCACGCGAGCCAGTTCCGGCTTCGGGCTGTGCATGCAGGCGAGCGCCAGGAAGATCGGGCCGCCAAAATGCGCGGCGCGGTGGATGTACTCGTAAGCGCTTCGCATCGAGGCAGCCCGAAACAGCCGCACGAGAAGCGCGCCAAACCAGTCCTCGCGCTCCCCCAGGTGATAACGGAGGTGGTCAATGGCGGCGGCTCGTCTCGATTTCACGGTGCCGATCGAGATCCGAAGTTTCTCCGCGGTCTCCTCGTACGAGACGTCCATGAGGTCGACGAGCAGGAACACCGCGAGGTAGCGCTCGGGCATGCTGCTCATCGCCGCCGTGAGCTTGGTTCGGGCCTCGGCGAGGAAGGCATCGTCCTCGGGCGTCCGCCCGGGGTTCGCCGCCGGCTCGGCGTCGTTCGTGTCCGCGGAGAACAGGCGCCGCTCGCGCCGCTCCGCGCGGCGCGCCTCGCGTTCAACGTTCTTCGCAATGCCGAACGTCCATGGACGAATACCGTCCTCGTGCGGCACGTAGTCGGGGAGCCGGACGAACGCCCGTGTCATTACTTCCTGAACGCGGTCCTCGGCTTTCGGGGTTCGTCGCCCCCGCAGCATGAAGCGGGCGAGGTCAGGGCGAACCGATAGTAGTTCGTCCCACAGCCTTGAGAGTTTGGTAGAATCCGCCATACGCGCCCCATGACCGAGCGCGGGGTTTTGTTCGCAAGAATTGACCGTCGCGTGTCGATTTCTTCCGGTCCCGGAAAAACGCGTCAAGTCGAAGGGTTATCTACCATGGTGGCGGATTGTCCCGCAAGAGCTAGGTCTGTTCCGATCACCCGCGACAAGGTCCACGCCGACGAGCGCGAACAGGACGGCCTCTTGCTAGCTCGCTCGACGGCGGAGCAGAGCACGCTCCACGGGCAGAACGGCGGAGGTTGGCAGGCCAAGCGCGGCGAGCCCTTCGGCCCGCGCGCCCCGCTCGCTGGCACGCGTCAAGCTCGCGTGCTGGTCCGGCGTGATGGCTCCGCGCACGCGCTCCAGCTCCGCAACAAGGGCGTCATCGTACGCGCGGAGCGGGGCGGGATCGCCGACGCGGAGCGCGGCCCGGAGCGCGCCTTGCCAGTGCTGGCGGAGCGCGCGCCATGTCGCGGGGTTGAGGTGATGCTGTTTGAGGATGCTCGGCTCTGCCGCGGGGTCGAGCGCAAGTGCCGCGTCGAGCCGGGCACACCGTTACCCCATCCTTCCGCCTGAACGTCGTCGACCCGTCCGGGTTGTCCCGAACCGACCCGCCATTCTTCTCCCACTTCGCCCGATCCGGCTGATTCGGCTTCCGCGGCCCCTTCGGCGCCCCACCGCCCCCGTTTCCGCCCGTCGACTTCTTCGGACCGCCCGGCGCAAACCCTCCATCCCCCGGATTCTTCGGCGCATTCGCCCAAGCCCCGCCACCTCTCTTCCTCCCGATCCGCTTCTTCGCCGCCTGCTTCGCTTTCCGCACCGCCGCCGCCGCATTCGCGAGGTGCGCTTGCCACTTCAACAACAACCGATCCAGCTTCGCCAGCGCCTTCGCCGCCCGCGTCGCCTTGATCCCCTTCCCCGCGAGATCCCCGACGTACGGCGCCGCCGCCGAGACAACCGAGATCCCCGCCCCCAGCCAATCCCCATCGGCCAGCGCCAGCCCTGCGCCGGTGAGGTCCGAGACGGGCGTCGGGTCCAGCATTCCGGCGACGTCCACGCCGAGCTTGAAGCCCTCCCACCGGATCGCCTCGTTCGTCTTGTCCAGCTCAGCCTTGCACGCCGCCTCCTCCGAAAGCGCGGCCTTCACCTCGGGGTCCGCCAGGACCTCCGGGTCATCATCGGCGATCTCGTCGACCCGGTCCAGCTCATCGGACGGGACGAACCCCTCCCCGTCGTCGCCGAGGTAAAGCCGACCATTCTCGTCGATCGACACCACGTCCGGGTCCACCTCCGCCGCTGGCAAACTCCCCGTGGACGTCTTCCATTCGTATTGCTGGCTCCCCGGATCGAACGCCCCCGCGCTCGCCTTGTACATCTTCGACCCGTCGGGGCCGGCGCAGTTCATCGCGAAGATGATCTTCCTACGGCATCCGCGTTGGTCCGGGCAAGGCCCTCACGCGCTGGAGTGAGCCCGAGAGGACAGCAGCCAAGACCAACCGGGCGCCATTGGCCGCTTCAAGATGAAAGCCGACGCGGCGCCGTGCTGTCTTTGTGGGAGACCAACGCCGATGACGCCGCGTCGGCTTTCGAAATACCTCCTAATGCGGACAAACCCGAATGTCAAGACGAAGGACATGGCTCCCGCGACGAACTCCCGGGCTCACACGCGCGCAGCTCGTCGAAGCATCACGCGCTCGACGGGCAGGATGGCGGCGGCAGGCAGGCCAAGCGCGGCGAGCGCTTCGGCCCGCGCGCCCCGCTCGTTGGCGCGCGTCAGGCTTGCGTGTTGCTCTGGCGTAACGGTTCCACGAACGCGCTCCAACTCCCCGACAAAGGCATCGTCGTACGCTCGGAGGGGGGCGAGATCGCCGCCGCGGATCGCGGCCCTGAGTGCGCCTTGCCAGTGCTGGCGCAGCGCGCGCCATGTCGCGAGGTCGAGGTGATGCTGTTCGAGGATGTTCGGCTCCGCCGCGGGGTCGAGCGCAAGCGCCGCGTCGAGCCGGGCGCACCGTTCGAGGGGGAAGGCGTCGAGCGGGAGCGGCGTGGGCACGATGGCGGGAGCAAGCGCGGGCGCAGGGGCAGGGACGGACACGGGCGGCTCGGGAGCGACGTCCGCGACAGGCCCCACGAACTGCGGCGGCGGGATCGCGGACGGCGCACGGGGACCATGAGCGAGGGCGGGCGGCGGTAGCAGCTCCGTCGGGATCAGGATGACGCCCTCCGGGATCGGCACGGGTGGCGCCGGCTTTGGAGGGGGGAGGAACATCGTGGGGGAGGCGTTCCAGTAATCGGGCGCAGGGATCCACGTGAGCCACGGCGACGCGTCGTCGGGCTCAGGTTCCGAGGGGTAGACGGTCGGGGTGTCGGCAGCGGTCGTGGGAATCAGGGTGTCGGGCATCGGAAGTCTCCGGCCTCAATGGTTGCCGCGCGAGTTCTTTTACTTCCCCTTTGCTTGGTCCCTCTTATCCGCCTCTTCATGGGTCATGAGGCTATCAAGGAACTCCTGGAGGCTCTTCGCAACGAGGTACACGTTTCGGTAGTCCGTTACGAACAACCCATTCTCATCCAGCTCGTCCTCGTGGTCCCAGAAGTAGATCTTGCCGCGACGTTTGCCCTTCCAACCGATGCAGACGACATTTCCGCCTGCGTCGTCAGCGATGGGTATCAGGTCGGGGGGGATGCGCTCGTCGTACACCTCTAATGCACGATCGAGCCGCTCGGTCTTTCGGCCGTCATGAATCCCGTAGAATGCGTCCAGCACAGATCCCTGACCATGCCAGCCTGGGACCTCGAACACATTGGGGGTCGGCCATCCACCATTCGATGAAAGCAGAAACTGCTTGTATTCGATGGGCAGTAGCACGCCCCAGCGTGCCTCGAATTGGGCGATTGCCTCGCGAGACGTAGCGCCAAACGGATTCGGTTCCTCTATTCGCATCGTCACGTTCTCCCTTTAGCGTGCTCGTGTCCCCGACATGCCGCCGGTGTGATAGAATTCCTGATGCACATCTTTCTTGATCAACTGCATCGTTTTCCCGTCTTGATGGTGATGCCAGATGTATTCTTCTTCCTTCCTCATCTTTTCGGTGATCCCCGCGGCTTCGTCCGCAGCCCTATTGTCTCTCCGCTGGCTCCCCGTAAACTCAATCTGCACGTCCTTCACCTCCGGATGTCTGTACCGCGAGAAATCCGGGAACCCATCTTTATCATACGTCACCTCCACTCCATCCTTCCGCCGGAACGTCGTCGTCCCATCCGGATCGTCCCGGACCGACCCGCCGTTCTGCTCCCACTTCGTGCGGTCCGGCTGATTTGGCTTCCGCGGCTTCTTCGGGCCCCCACCGCCCCCGTTTCCACCCGTCGGTTTCTTCGGCCCCCCACCGCCCGGCGCAAACCCCCCATCCCCCGGATTCTTCGGCGCATTCGCCCAAACCCCGCCGCCTCTCTTCCTCGCGATCCGCTTCTTCGCCGCCTGCTTCGCCTTCCTCGCCGCGGCCGCCGCATTCGCGAGATGCGCTTGCCACTTCAACAGCAACCGATCCAGCTTCGCCAGCGCCTTCGCCGCCCGCGCCGCCTTGATTCCCTTCCCCGCGAGGTCCCCGACGTACGGCACCACCGCCGAGACCACCGAAAGCCCGGCCCCGAGCCAATCCCCATCGGCCAGCGCCAGCCCCGCGCCCGTGAGGTCCGCGACCGGCGTAGGGTCCACGATCCCGGCCAAGTCCACGCCGGCCTTGAAGCCCTCCCACGCAATCGCCTCGTTGGTCTTCTCCAGCTCCGCCTTGCACGCCGCCTCCTCCTCCAGCGCGGCCTTGACCTCGGGGTCTGCCAAGACCTCCGGGTCATCATCGGCGATCTCGTCGACCCGGTCCAGCTCGTCGGACGGGACGAACCCCTCCCCGTCGTCGGCGAGGTAGAGCCGCCCGTTCTCGTCGATCGACACGCCGTCCGGGTCCACCTCCGCCTCGGGCAAACTCCCGGTGGACGTCTTCCATTCGTATTGCTTGCTCGCCGGATCGAATGCCCCCGCGCTCGCCTTGTACGTCTTCGACCCGTCGGGGTTCGTCGTGATCTCGACCCGCTGCACCTCGGTGCGGCGCGTCGCCGGATCGATGACGGTCCGCTCACGCAGCTCCGTGACTGCGCCCGTCTCTGGATCCTCACTCGTCTCGGACCTCTCGACCGTGACCACGCCCGTCGCCGGATCCGTCGCCGTATTCGTGACGCTCGCGAGGCTCACGCTCGGCGCGACGGCCGCTTCATTCGCGATGACGAGGATGCCATAGGTGTTCGCCGGTCCATCGGGGCCATCGCAATTCATGGCGAAGAGGTCGCCCTCGCGGACGAGCCAATGATCGCCGGCCATTGCGGTGGTACTGTGCCCGACCGGGCGGCAATAACCCCTGTTCACGCCCGAGATCACGCCGCCCCCAATCCCGACCTCGTTCCCCTCCACGTGCGGAATGCGGCTCGCCGTCGTGAAGGCTTCTTTGCCGCAAATGAGGTGGTTGGGGTCCGTCCCCTCGGCTGTCTCCAGGCGGCCGATGATCGTGTAGGGCACGAGGACCATCGCGGAGCCGGACGGGGTCCAGCAGTAATCGGGGACGATCGAGACGACGTAAGCCTCGGGGCCCTTGCGCGCCCATTCGCCGCTCATGGAGCCCCTGCGACGTTGTTGTCGAGCGGGCGCATCGCGACGTGCAGGCTCTCGATGCCGCCTTTGTAGACAGGCATCGTCGCGCGCCACGTGAGTTCGACGCGCATCACGTCGGCGTCGATGACGATGGTATCGAGGCGCGCGGGGGAGCCGTGGCGGAAGCCGGAGGCATGCACGGCGCCGACGGCGACGAGGAGAGACGGCAATCGGAAGGCAAATTCGGCATGAGCAGGGTGGAGCGCGAGGAGGCGCGCCTCCTCGTGTCCCCGTAGAAAGCCATCGCCGACGAGATCGGGGGGTGCCGCGCAGAAGAAGCGCATATCGAAGCCATCCGGCCATTGCATCAGATCGAGCGGCGCGGCACCTGGGGTGCCTCCGAATGCCTTGCGGGGGTTCCATGTCCTCGCGAGAGCCCCGAAGCCTTCCACGGGGTAGGGCTCGCCAAACCTCGGCGCGCGCCCGTCGGCTGTCAGGATACGCGGCGCCGGGATCATCCTCTGAGCTGCGAAACTTTGCGTATCGAGCACGCCGATCCCCACGGGGTTCGCCTCGAATCCCTCGCCCCCGAACGCGAATTCATACGGCAAGTCTACGCTTCGCGTGGGAACAGTCTGCGTAAGGGACCAACCGAGCAGCGGCGTATGCACCCAGGCGCGCGGCCCCGTAACGGTCACGTACTTCCGCATAGCTCCCACGCGCACGCCCGCACGCCATGCGGCTGCGCGCTGGCCGCCCGGCGCGTATGCCGCTCACGGCGATGAGTGGTAAACCCCGCTCCTCGATCCGCAGCGGTGCCAAGCGTGCTCGTTCCGGAGGACCCAGCTCCTCCTGGTCGGCCGTATTGGCGCCGACGACGTGTCGCCGCGCTCGACCGTCGCGCCGTACTGCTCGGCGGGCGCCCCTCTCGCAGATGGATGCATTCAGGGACCGCCGCCTTTGCCTTCTCCCTTTTCCCATTCATCGAGGGACGCCGGTCGCAAGTCCCTGGTGGCGTTCGCCAGTTCAATGATGGAAGCGGCTAGCGTATCGGCTACCGGTAACTCCACGCGAAAACGTCTCGCCACGGCTTCGGCGAGGTGCCGCCATTCTGGGGCGACCATCTCGCCGAGCTCCTCGGACAGCTCTGCCAACTGTCGCAGGAGACCCCGCGCACGAGGTAGATATCTGGGGTCACGATGGCCGAGCGCCTCCTCCAGTACGGCCAAAGCCTCGCGCGACCGCCCGAGCGCATCGAGCGCCTGCGCGAGGTATGAGGCCTGCAACCATCGCAAATCCACGGTGTCGAATCCAAGCGCAGCCCAGGCTCGACAAGCCTGTTCCGCCTCGGTGAACCGCCCTGCGTCGACAAAAATCGCACAGCGATGCATCGCGATGCTCCTCTCGAGCCACTGGTCATCGTCGAGATGACGGTTCGCTTCGAAGATCGCAGTCAGACAAGCGAGCGCATCATCATATCGCCCCTGTGACTCCAAGGTTACGATTTCCATGAGACGATCTTCGAGCGCGTCCCTAGCCGTCAGCCGCTTCAGGCAGCTCGAACAAACCGCCTCATCAATCCCCGCGTGAACGTATTGCGCGGTCGCCTCTTTGTCGCGACAGTAAAAACAGTCCTTTGGCAGTGAACGCGTCATGAGTCGCTTTCCATGGGCCATGGTCGTCATGATCTTACGGGCGAGGACACTTGTCTTCCGGCCAAGATCCTTCATTCATGCAATATCGGTAGCATGCTCCACAATCCTTTTCGGGGCCAAAGTCCGGATTTGGGTGGTTCTTATTTCCCAGACATTCGTGCAGCAACGGCATACACATTTTCTCCCGCTTGGCCCGCTTCGCCGCCCCTGCCGTCGCCGTCGCCGTAACCGCCACTGCGACGGTGATCGCGAAGGCTTCGATGATGACCTCGGTGAAGACGACCGTCACGACAACGATGGTCACGACCTCCCCCACCTGCCCCCGATCCGGCGTCGCCCGCCCGCTGCCCGACGCGGACGTACGCAAGACGTCCCTGTCGAAGATCTCCCCGGACAACCTCATCCCTCGCAGGGCGATCCGCACGCATATCCCGACATCCGGATTGGGCTGGCCCGTCGTCTCCACTTCCAAGACATGCCCGTCTGGGTCGACTTTCACCGCGGCGTCGAGCGAGTAGTATCCGGGCTCGATGGTGCCGCTGAGTTCATCCACGCATTCCCGGATGCGGTCTGCGGTACCCTTGGGGATGCGCGGTCGGTCCTCGGGTATTGAAGGGTGATAATGGATTCTGGCCGAGGAGCAGCCGAGCGGCATGAAGGAGAGCGTCATGCACACGCCGAGACCCAGGGAGACGATGGCTCGAAAGGAGGGACGTCTCATTTCCTGGATGTGAGCAGAGATGCCGGACGCCTGTCAAGGTGACGCGGATCAGCCGTGCTCCGCGGCTAATGCCGCTCCATGTGCGCTCCTGCGCGCGCGTCGGCTCGCGGCCGGCTCCAAAATGCGTGCTCCGATTCGTCGTATTGGGTCCGGTATTCACGCAGCTTGTACGTCTCCGACAACCGAAGCTCATGGGGGAGCTGCCACTCGTCGAGAAGACGGGTCGCGATTTCTGGCTCGGAGATGTGCTGAAAAATGCGGCGGTTCACGCGCTGCGACAGGAGCCACAACATCGGGACGAGCGCGAGCTCGTAGGTGGAGAGCCCGTCTTCCTCGACGCGGAGCAGGCGCGCACCGCGGCAGATACCGCTCCACGTGCGCTCCTCCGCGCCGCGCCGGATCGTGAAGCGGGCCCGTTGGCCGACCACCTCGTCGAAGACCAGGGCCGCGTCGGTGGAGAACGCCTCCAGGTTGACGGAGAAAAAGTTTGACATTCCCTCCGAGATCGAAAATTGCCGGACATCGAGCGTGATCTGTGAGTCCAGGGCGAGCGAGAGCGCCCCGCCCGGAGGGCGGATCGATGGAAGCCAGGCCATGGAAGGACCCTTCCGTTAGCGCAGGCAACACCAAACCACCCCCGTGGCGCTGTGTGCGGGCCTGCGTTGTTCTTGGCGATCCTCGTACCCAGCAAGCGCTGATCTGCGCAACGAAATTCGCAGGCAAGGTAGGACCTACCCTGTCCGTGGAGGCCCGCCAGCGCCCTCCCTTACGAATCTCCTTGACAACCTCCATGCGACCTCGACTACGCTCCGCGCCATGGCAGCCCGCATCATCGCCTATCGTATCGGCCTTTTCACACTCTTGAGGGAGCTGCAATACACGCTCTCCCGCGCGAAGGAGGAGCCGCTGGCCGTAGGTTATGTGCCCGGCTTCCAGGCGCTACGAGACGACTGGAAGCTCATCCTTCTCGAGGAAATCGATATGCTCGATATCCTCGCGCAGGCGCAGGCCGCCGTCGATAAGGCAGACGGGGGGCTGGATGGTTTCGCCGGCCGCGTCTCCCGCACCGTCGACGAGTCGACGAGCGGCAATACCCGCAAGCAGCTCCGCACCGCGCTCTTCAAGAATAAACCGCTCGCGAAGTTCCGACGGCCGGTCCTCGGCGGGCAACTCGCCAGCATGAGCGATTGGGCCGAGACGCTCGCGAAATGCGGCGTGCCCGCGCTCATCGCCATGGCGCCCGAGGCCGAGATGCTCGTCGCGGCGGGGGAGGACGCCGAGAACCAACGCAAGAGCGCACAATCGTCCAATCGCAATTTCCGCGACGTGGGCCATCGCAAGCAATTTATCGACAAGGTCAATGCCGCTCGCAAAGAGGCGCATGGCGGGCTCGCCAAGCTGCCTTTCGAACATCCTGCCCTGCCGCGGGATTTTGCGGAGGGGTTCTTCTACAGCGAGCCGCCGCGAGACGAGGAGGAGACGATCGACGAGGTCAAGACGTCGATCGCGGAGCTCACCGCGCAGCTCGAGGAACGGCAGGCCCTCCTGAAGAAGCTCGAAGAGGAAGCCGAAGCCGAGGCGCGCGCCGACGAGGAGCGCCTCGCCAAGGCCCAAATCGCCGAGGAGCTCGAAGCGCAGGCCAAGGCGCTGCTCGAAAAGGCCGCCGCGCTCAAGGCACAGGCAAAAAAATAACGCTCGGCAGGGATGGGAGCAAAAGCGAGGCTCCTTCGGATCGCTGGAACAACCGCCGCGCAAAGAACCCCACCCGTGTTTCGCCCCTGAATCGATCTCCTATCCGGCGCAGGCCGCCTCCAGTCTCGCCCCACCGACGCCCGGCGCGATCGCCCCTCGGCGGTCTCCGACGAGAACAGAGCTCGCTGGGAGCGCCGCTTTCCTGCTTCACGAACGAACGGACGCCGCGGGATCCGCTCGGCGACGGTTCGCGCCCGGAGCGAGCTCGGCGCGCGCGGCGCGCCCGCCCCGGCTCCGCGGGACAGCCCCTCGCCGTTAAGCCGGCCCCCTGTTGTTCCGCCGACGGACGCGCCTGCCCCGCAATCCGCCCCTGCTACCCGCCCAAACCGCCCCCGGCCCGCGGCGCCGCGGGTCGTTCCGCAGCGGAACAGCCCCCGTCCCCCGCAACCGAAGGTTGTTCCGGCATTCTCGGCGAAGGTTGCCCTTCTCGCGCATGTTATTTCGGCGCTGCCGGAAGGAGCGTGCGCCGAAACGTCGGCCGTCGGGGAAGCGGGCCGGGCTAGTATTTCTGGAGAAATGCCCGGAGGCTCGGTTCGAGCTTCTGCCGTTGGGCCACGCAAAGGGAGATCGCCTCGAGGGACTGCGCGAGGGATCGCGGAGCGCCGACGATCTCGGAGGCGCGCCCCTCGAAGACACGCGCGACGGCAGTACGGCTCGTGTCGTCGCAGGAGCCCTGGAACAGGAGGGGGAGGTAGCCGAGCGTCTCGCCCGGCATGCGCGCGACGAGGGTGCTCCAGTTCTTTTCGATGTATCCGAGGGATCGATCGAGCATTCGCTCGTCCTGGCCGAGGAGCCACACGGCTTCGCGTGCATCGAAGCCGCCGCCGAGCACGAACGCGAGGGATTCGTCGACGAGGGTTTGATCCCGGAAGCTCGAGAGCGCTTCGAGGAAGGCGCCGCGGCGGCGCTCGTCGCGCTCTTTCTTGGCGGCCTCGCGCAATCGGTCGAAGAGCACCCGATCGCCGCCGTGCCGCGCGGCAAGGACGAGCGCAGGTCCGGCGATGTCGAGCGGAGCCGCCCCCGGGTCGGCGAGGAACCGCGCGGCGAGGGCGCGGACCTCGGCGAGCAGGGCCGGATCCTCGCCGCGATCGGCGACGAGCGCGACGAGGAGGGGGCGGAGGAGCGTGGTGGCCTCGTCCTCGCCGGGCTTCGGGAGGAGCCCGAGGGCGCGGGCGCGCTTGCCGAAGGTGCGGGTGACGAAATTCGCGAAGCGCGGCCGGAGGTCGGCAGGGACGTGGACGTCGCGGACGCGGTCGACGAGCATGGCGGCGCCTCGTTCGAGGTAAGGCTCCGGCTCGGCGACGACGCTCGGGACGAGGGAGAGCACGTCGCCGGGGCCGAGGGCGCCGCTCTCGACGAGGGCCGAGGCGTCGTCGAGGAGCGCGAGGCGCTCGGGCAACCCGAGAAATTTTCCTTGCTTGCCGAGGAGGCGCGCGAGGGGGTCCTTGCCGAGGTCGACGTGATAATAACCGATGCCGGCGTCTTTCAGGGCAAACGCCGCGGGGCACGCTTTCGCCTTGTCGAGCGGGAGCTCGGCCGTCTTCGTGGTGAGGAGCGTGCAGGCGCGCGCCTCGGGGCCGGTTCCATACCGGAGGCAAACCGGGATCTGCCAGGTCGATTCGGCCGCGCCCGCGGAGCCGGCTGGGAGCCAGCGCGATTGGGCGAGTTTTACGGTGGGGGGTTTGCCCTTTTCGCACGAGAGCTCGGCCTTGACGAGCGGGACGCCGGGTTGGTCGAGGAACGTCGCGAACGCGGGTCCGATCTCGGGGCCGGTTTCGGCGGAGAGCGCGCGCAGGAAATCGGCCGCTTTTGCATTGCCGTGGGCGTGCTCGTCGAGGTAGCGGCGGACGCCGCGCTGGAACTTCTCGGGGCCGACGTAGGCCTCGAACATGCGGAGGACGGCCGCGCCTTTCTGGTAGGTGATGCTGTCGAAGGCATTGGCGATGTCGTCCTGGGTGCGGATCTCCTGCCGGATTTTCCGCGCGCTGAGGAGGCCGTCCTCACCCATGGCATACGAGGCCGAGGCGACGCGGCGGGTGTCTTCGTGCCAGGACGGGGCAAAACGCTCGACGGTCTTGCTGCCCATCCAGGTGGCGAAGGCCTCGTTGAGCCAGATGTCCTCCCAGTAGTCCATGGTGACGAGGTTGCCGAACCATTGATGGGCGAGCTCGTGGGCCATGGTCGCGGTGAAGCCACGCCGGAACATCGGCGTCTCGTCGGCCGGCGCGGCGAGCGAGCCGCGGGCGCCATAGGTGATGAGCCCCGGGTTTTCCATGGCGCCAAACGAGGCGAGGCGCGGGACGGCCACGACGTCGAGCTTTTCGTACGGATAGGCCGATCCGAGGTACTCTTCGAGGATGCCGAGCAGCGACGGCGTGGTCTTGGCCGCGAACGAGGCTTTGCCGGCGGCGCCGCGGGGGACGGCGAGGCGGACCGGGATCTTGTTTTTCCCGGCCGTGCCCGCATCGACGAGGTCGAAGGGCCCGACCGCGAAGGCGACGAGGTAACTCGGCAAGGGCTGCGTGGGCGCGAAACGGACGAGCTTCATGCCGCCCGGCTCCTTGGTCTCGCCGAGCACCGGCGTATTCGAGAGGGCGACGTCGGCCTCGCGCACGCGGAGCGAGATTTGCCAGGGGACCTTCACGCCCGGGTCGTCGATGCAAGGAAAGACGCGACGCGCAGCGGTGGCCTCGAAATGGGAGAAGATATACGAAACGCCGTCGGCCTCCTCGCGGAAGGCGCCGTGATCGTCGAGGGACGATATCGCGCCGCGGTATTTCACGACGAGGCGCGCCGAGCCGGCGGGCGCCGGGGTGTCGAGCGCGAATCCGACGAGGTCGCCTTTCGTGGGCACGACGCGGAGCGGGAGGTGCTTGGCCGCGGCCTCGATACGCGCTTCCTCGACAGTGAGGTGCTCGGCGTGGAGCCAAAGGACACGCGTGGGCTCGGCGAGGCTCAGGTCGATGGTGATTTCGCCGCGGAGGACGTCGTCGCCCGGGACGAGGGTGAGCATCGCGGCATAACGAAGCGGATGCACGGCGCGCGGGAGGCGCAGGCCCGTCGGAGGCGCGGGGAGGTCGGCCGCGGGCGCGGCGGCCTGGGGTTTGGCGGCGGCGACGGGCTCCGGCGGCGGCGCGGGCGGCGGCGGAGCAGCGGAACAAGCGACAGTCGTGGCGAGGAGCGCGAGGAGCGAGCGAGGGGATTTCATGATTCGGCTCGGAGGGCGGGCGGAAGCGCGCGCATGGTGGCACGAGGCGCGCCCGAGAGCACGATGGTTCGGTTTCCGCGGCAGCCGCCACCCCGCGCCATGGCGCCGCCACCCCGGATGAGGGCATTTTCATGCACGACAGCGGCGTTTTTTCCTGGCACGTCGTTCGCTCAGGGGCAGGGCATGCAGCCCAGGAAGCGGAAGGGCGAGGCGGGGCTCGACGACGACGTCGATCTCGTGCTCCGCCACGTGTCCCGGCAATTCCCCAGCGAGGTGGCGCGCGCGCTCTGCGACGCGGGCGGGCCCATCGAGCCCCTCGGATGGGTGGACACGCAGGTGACGGGGCGCCAGCGGAGGCTCGATCGCGCGCTTTCGGTGCAAGTCGGCGACGGGCGGCGGCTGCTCCACGCAGAGTGGACACTCACGATGAACGAGGAAATCGCTTTCCGCGTCTTCGAATACCACAACCTGACGGCGCTCGCGGCGGCCGACGAGGCGCGCGGGAGCCGAGGCACGCCGCTGCCGATCGAGAGCGTGGTGATCGTCCTGTCCGGTCGGGAAGAACCCTGGCCGACACACGCCGCGTACCGAACCTCCCCGGCGCAGGCCCCGTTTTGCGGGGTGCGTTTCCGGATCGAGCCGGTCTACCAGCGCACCGTGGCCGAACTCGAAGGCCGCGGGAGTCCGTTCTGGATGATTTTCGCGCCCCTGGCCGTCGACGCGGATGCGCGCAATCTGGAGGCGGTGCTGGAAGACCTGCGTGCCCGGACGAACGAACGCGACTTCGCAGAGCTCGGCGCAGCGATGGTCGCCTTGGCGGGTGCGGATAAGAGGCAGCGGAGACTCGCGGACGTGGTACACTCCTGTTTGTCGCGGGAGATCGTCATGCAAAACCGGATCTACAGAGAAGGAAAGGCGATGGGGATCGAGGAGGGGGTTGTCCAAGGCCAG
The DNA here is from genome assembly GCF_005144585.1 of Polyangium fumosum. GTDB lineage: Bacteria > Myxococcota_A > Polyangia > Polyangiales > Polyangiaceae > Polyangium > Polyangium fumosum. The sequence continues at coordinate 245,866 of NZ_SSMQ01000003.1, forward strand.
CTCGCGGTGTTCGCGCGCCAGGTCGAGCGACGGCTCCGACGCCCCCTCCGCACAGACGAACAGGAGCAGCTCGCCGAACACCTGCGGGTGGACGGTCCCGACGTCGTCGCCGATGCCATTTTCGACCTCGAAAGCCGCGAACTCTGGCGTTCGCTTCTGGCGCCGAGAACGCCGACGCAATGACACGCCTCCATTCTCGGGTGCGCCGGTAGAGAAGCGGGTCCGTGGTATACCCGGGCCATGCAAAAACGACGGGTGTTCTCGGGCGCGGAGTGGGAAGCACGCGTGGGGTATTGCCGCGCCGTGGCGGTCGGGCCGCACGTGTACGTGGGGGGGACGGCGCCCGTCGCAGCAGGCGGAGGGACGCACGGAAAGGGGGACGCGTACGCGCAGGCGATCCGATGCTTCGAGATCATCGAGGCGGCGCTGCGGGAACTCGGCGGATCCCTTGCGGATGTGGTTCGCACGCGGATGTACGTGACCGACATCGAGCGCTGGCCCGAGATCGGGCGCGCGCACAAGGAGAAAGTCGGCGCCCACGCGCCCGCCGCGACGATGGTCGAGGTGCGGCGGCTCATCGCGCCGGACATGATCGTGGAAATCGAGGTCGACGCCTACGTCGAGGGCGCCTGAGCCGGGCGCACGCGCCGCCGGCTCATTGCTCGAGCACGAGGACCGATTTGTCGTAATAGGACGCGACGACGGCGCGGGAGCTGTCGCGCGTGACGTCCACGGCGCAGACGCCAGGGCCCGTGGGAATCGTGGCGACGATGCGGAGCGGGTCGCCCGCGATGACAGCCACGCCGCTGCCCTTCGGAGGCCGCTCCATGCCGCCGAGCGCGACGAAGAGCGTGCGGCCGTCGGGCGAGGCCGCGCCCGCGCAAGGTGAGCCGTCGAGCATGAGCGTGCTCGTGACCTTCATCGTGGCGAGGTCGACGACCGTGACCGTGCGCGCCTTGCTGTCGAGCGTGACGCCGAGGCGATCGTCGTTCAGGAGGAACCCCTGCTCCGGGCTCAAGCCCACGGCCGTCGACTTGACCTGCGTGGTCGCAGCGATGTCGAGCAGCACGGCCTTGTTCGAGACGCGGTCCGGGAAGAAGAGCGTGCCGCCATCCCGAGAGATCGTGCCCGTGCGCGGCTCGCGGCCGACGAAGATGCTGCGGCGCGTGGCGCCAAAGGGCTCCTCGCTCGGGTCGAAGAGGTCGATCCACGCGCCCGCCGCGCGGCCGCCGTGCGAAAGCGCGCCCATCGCCGCGATGTACGGGCGGTTCTCGGCACGGACGAGGAAGAGCTGGCCCGTCGCGTGCGGCAAGGTGATGTCCGCGAGGCGCACGCCCGTCGGCAGGTCGAAGCGCGCGACGCGCTTGCCGTCGATGGTCGAAGCCACGACGCTACGGCCGTCCGGCATCGGGACGATCTCGCCTGGGCTCTTGCCGACGTCGAGCAGCACGGGATCCCGATCCCACGTCGACGTATCCATCACCGGGATCCGCGCCGCGTCCTCGTGCCGGAGGACGGCGACGTACCGGTCGAAGAGCATCCGGATCTCGTCGCCCTGCGCCGGCACCGACGCCTTGTGCACGAGCTCGCCCGTCTTCAGCTTGTACTCGCGCAGCGTGGCGTCGTCGGCGCTGACGTAGACGCTCGTGCCCTTCGGGTGGAAGACGACGTCGAGCGGGTGGGCGTCGCCGAGGCGGATCTCGCGGGTCTTCCAGCGCTTCTGCGGGTCGGCGGGCGTGGGCTCGGGCTCGGCCTCGATCTCGGGGCCGATCGAGCCGGGACGCGGCGCCCCCGCGGCGCTGCTGGATCCCGCAGGATCGAGGTTCGTCAGCGGCGGTGCCTCGCCGACGGGGGACTCGCGCCCACCGACGACGACGGCGAAGAGCGTCCCGGCGAGCGCGATGCCGCCGAGGATCACGCGCGGCACGCGCGGCTGCGCCTCCGGGACGAGCCACGCCTTGCACGCGCGGCACTTGTGCGCCCCGAAGACGATCGGCGCTTTGCAGGCGGGGCACGGGACGCGCTGCTGGCTCATCGCACCACCCACGCGACCTTGGCCCAATCCGAGAAGACGAGCGCCATGCGGCCGTCCGGCGTCAGCCGCACGCGCTTGGGCTCGCCCGAGAGCGGAAGGAGCTTCACCGCGTAGGACTCGAGATCCACGAGCGCGAGCGAGCCCGCGCCGTCGCCGGTGAGCGTCACGAGCGCCTGCTCGCCGTCGGGCGTGACCACGAGGTCGGTCGCCCGCCCGTTGAACGGGATGTGCCGCGCAAGCTCACCCTTCACGAGGTCGAAGACCTCGAGCGCGCGTCCCTCGTGGCAACGCACGAGCGCGCGGCGTCCGCGACGCACGAGCTCGATTTGCTCGGGCTCATCGCACGTCTGGATCCGCTCGCGACGGCGCACCGCCCCCGAGGGCAGCCATTCGAGCGGCACGAGCGCGTCTTCGGCGCGGAGGACGACGTAACTCGCGCTTCCGTCCGGCGTCATCAGCACGCTGACGGGGTTGCCCAGCATCGACGTGCGCACGCGGTCCTGTTGCGACGCGAGGCGGCTCGGATCAAACGCATACACGGCGCCGCCCGCGGGATCCCGCAGGCCCGGCAGCGGGACCTGGCCCGTCGTGCCGAGCGCACGCGTGCCCGTGTCGTCGACGCCCATCGGCCCCACGGGGTCGTCGCCGAAATGGATGCGGTCGATCTCTGCGTGGTACTCCGTCGCCAGGATTGCGACCGCGTGCGCCGACGGCAACGATACGAGCGCGCGCCGGCCGTTCGCTCCGACCGAAACCTGCCCGACCATTGCGCCGAGATCGATCGTCTTTTGCAGGCCCGTCGTCGCTGCGTCGACGACGTAGAGCCGCTGCGGCGAGGTCGCGTAGAGGTGCTCGCCGACGCGGTAGAGGCCCTTGATCTGCGGCGCATCGCTGACCAGCGTGACGAGCGCGCCCGTGCGCGCGTCGTGGACCTCGATGCCCGTGAGCAGCGCGAGCGCGAAGCGATCCGCGTCGAGCGGCAAGGCGTCGGAGACATCCTTCGGCAAGGCGAAGGGCCCCGTCACGAGGGGTTGCTCGCCGAGGTGTCCGACATCGTTTGGCTTTTGCCAGACGCACTGGCCGACCTGGCAAGCCTCGCCGTGCCAGCAGGGCGAGGTGCAGGTCGGCGTGACGACGCTCGGCGAGCGCGAGGCGGCCTTCGGCGGGAGGAAGCGGCCCGGGGCGAGGCTGCGGAGGGCGATGCCGGTCGCGAGCACGCCGGCCATCGCGAGGCCCGTGACGAGCGGACGCCAGTGCAAAGACAGCCAGCTCGGCGCCTTCACCGTCACCGCGCCCGTGCGAAGGCTCTTGCTGCCGGCGAGGGGCTCGTCACACTCGGGGCAGAGATCGACCCCAGGCGCCACGGACTCCAGGCACGTCGGGCACCGCAGCCGCTTCTTGCCGGCGTCGCGGACGGAGATCGGCGCGCTGGTCTTGGCGGGGGTCAGGGGAGGCGGTGCGGCGTCGTGCACGTTCGGCCGGTGAATACCCCGAGCGCGTCCCGGCGTCGAGGGGGGCGAAGCCGATCCGCCCGAGGCAGCGATGGGGTTTGGGGCAAAGGCCGCCGTGAGGCGAGCCGAAGCCCGCATGTGGACGTAAGATGCCGGCGTGACTCTGCGAACCCTCTCTCCGTTCCTGCTGCTCACAGCGCTCCTCGCGAGCGCGTGCGGCGGGAGCCAGCACGCGGACGGCGGCAGCGCCGTCGAGATCCAACGGCCCAAAGAGATGGCGGACCTCGTGCCGCGTGAACGCGAGACCGTCGAACGGCTGCTCGACGAGCAGATCGCGCCCTGCCCCGACCAGGCCGTGCCGCTCTCCGTCTGCCTCGACGAGAAGCGACCTTGCAAGGCCTGCGATCCCGCCGCGCGTTTCCTCACGGAGCGCGTGAAAGCCGGCCTCGGCCGCGCCGACGCCGCGCGCGCCTACGAGCTCCGCTTCGGGAGCAAGGTGACCGCGGTCGACGTCGCCGGCTCGCCGATGAAGGGCTCGGCGTCCGCGCCCGTCACGATCATGGTCTGGTCGGACTTCGAGTGCCCCGCGTGCCGCCGGATCGTGCCGATCGTCGAGCGCGTCGCCGCAGCACACGAGGACGACGTGCGCCTCGTGCACAAGTTCTACCCGCTGCCGAGGCACACCCACGCGGAGGTCGCGGCCCGCGCCGCCTACGCCGCCCAGCGGCAAGGGCGCTACTGGGAGATGGAGCACGCGCTCTTCGAGAACCAGGACAAACTCGGCGAATCCATGATCGGCGAGATCGCCGAAGGGCTCGGGCTCGACATGGGCAAGCTGCGCGCGGACATGCAATCCGAGGCGGCGACGAAGACGATCGATCGGGACAAAGCCGACGCGGATCGAGCCGGCCTGATGGGCACGCCGTTCATCCTGATCAACGGGCGCGAGTTCGACCTCGGCCTCTTCAAGCCCGAGCCCGACCTCGACGCGTGGGTCACGATGGAGATCGAGATCGCCCGCGGGCGCTAGCGGTTGACGCCCGCGACGATGATCGCAGCGATCCACACGAGGATCGCGGAGCCGGCGAGGATCAAGGTCGCGAGATCATCCCGCCAGCGCACGCGCAGCGGCACGAGGTCCTTCTCGGGCAGCGTGACCGTCTTGACGAGCGCATGGATCGGCAGCCCGCCCGGCCGCATGCCCTGGGGCATCGAGGCCGGGTAGAGGCCCATGCTCTGGAACCGCGCGACGCCCGCGCGTTGCCGATCGCCGACGCCGGGCACCGCGCTGCCGATGGCCATCGCGCGGAACCACGGCACACGCTCGTAGGCGTTCGGCATCGCGAGCACGCCGAAGACGATGCGGAGCCGATCGAGCAGCTCGCGCACCTCCACGAGGTGCTGGTAGGCACGGATGCGCGTCTCGACATGCTCCTCGCCCGAGAGCTTCGCGAAGCAGAACATTTCGAAGCGCGCGGCGAGCCCGTCGATCTCTTCACGGATCTTCGGCAGCGCGTCCTGCGGCGCGACCTCCTGGTGCAGCGTGAAGCCCCACGGATCCTCGCGCTTGCGCTCGGCCGTCCACTGGAACACGTCGGCGAAGCCCCACACCGTGTCGAAGCGGGTGAGGATCACGTACGTGGGCACGTCGCCGCCGAGGTGCCGGCCGATCTCCACGAGCACGTCGCGGTAGTTCTTCGCGTACGCCTGCACGCCGGCCTCGTCGAGGTCGGCGAAGGCCGCGACGTTGAGCACGAGGATCAGCGCGTCGAGCGGCTCGCGTGGCCGCTTGCGCAAGAGCTCCTCGCAGAGCGCTTGGAGCAGCGCCGGATCGCGGCGCGGGCCCATGACGTGGCCCTCGGGCTCGATGAACGCGCACTCCTCGGCCATCCAGTACGTGCAGAACGGCGTCGAGGACGCGGGCGGCAAGGGCCCGTCGCCGCCGGACCACGTGAGGAACTGCGAGCGGATCGCCGTCGTTCGCCCCATCCCCGGATCCCCGACGACGAGGTAGATCGGCACCTGGTAGGGCGGCTTCTTGCTCGGGTGCTTCTGCGCGATCGCCGCGAGCAGCGCGTCGATCTCCTGGGTGAACGGGCCGATCTCGTTCGCCATCACTTGCCCCCGACGGCAGAGACGATGATCAGGATCAAGCCCACGACCACGAAGAAGATCCCGATCCCGCGGGCCATCCACAGCGATTTCCACCAGGGGTTCTGGTGGTCGATCGGGCGCACCGTCTCCTCGCGCACGGGCCGCAGCGCGCCCGCGTGCCAGTCGCGATCCGGGTCGACGCCGAGGATCCGCGCGACGTCGATGCGCGTCTGCGTCGCGCCGTACTGCACCTGGCCGGGCAACCCGAACCTGCCGAGGAAGCCGAGGCCAAGCACGACATAGTACGTGGCGAGCACGCTCTTCGGGCCTTCCTTCACGCGATCGAGGCGCTGGTAGAACTCGACGCCCGCGTTCGTCGTATGCCAGCGCGTGGCCTGCAGCGAGTATTGCGACCAGAGGGGGCGCAGATCCGGCAGGCTCATCGCGATCTCGTCGATGATCGCGGCGATGGCGAACTGGCCATCGTCGGACGAGACGACGGGCAGCTCGTCGCTCGCCTTCGAGCTCTTGAGCTCGTTCATCAAGGAGTTTGCCTGCTGGAGCAGGTGCTCCGCAGGCGGACGCCTCGGGGACTGGCGTACCGCGCAAATCCAGAGGAGCAGCTCCTCGCCATACACGCCGATCGAACGTTCCACGCGGCCGGGGAGCATAACGCGAGTCGCGCCCCGGGGAGGAAGACTTCTGTCGTGATCGAGCACTGTTCGGCGGCGCCCACCGCGCATATGCTGCCGGCCCTCTGCCGAAGGAGCGTTCCTCATGTCCGAGATTCAAAGCGTGATGGCCCGTGAGATCCTCGATTCCCGTGGCAACCCCACCGTGGAGGTCGAGGTCAGGACGACCAGCGGCCTGGGGCGCGCCGCCGTCCCGAGCGGGGCCTCGACAGGCGCGTACGAGGCCGTCGAGCTGCGAGACGGCGACAAGAAGCGGTACCTGGGCAAGGGCGTCTCGAAGGCGGTGCGCAACGTGGAGACCGTCCTCGGCCCCGCCGTCGTGGGCATGGACGCTCTCGATCAGTCCGCCGTCGACAAGGTCCTCATCGACGCCGACGGCACCTCGAACAAGGGCAAGCTCGGCGCGAACGCGATCCTCGGCGTCTCGATGGCCGTGGCGCGCGCCGCCGCCGACACCGTGGATCTGCCGCTCTGGCGATACCTCGGCGGCGCCGCTGCGCGTGTCCTGCCGACGCCGCTCATGAACATCCTGAACGGCGGCGTGCACGCCGACAACGGCCTCGAAGTGCAGGAGTTCATGATCGTGCCGTACGGCGCCGTCTCGTTCGACGAGGCGCTGCGCATGGGCGTCGAGATCTTCCACACGCTCAAAGGGATCCTGAAGAAGGGCGGGCACGTGACGGCCGTCGGCGACGAGGGCGGCTTTGCGCCGCGCCTCGCCACGAACGAGACGGCGCTGCAGGAGGTCATGCGCGCGATCGAGGCCGCCGGCTACAAACCCGGCGAGGACGTCGGCCTCGCGCTCGACGCCGCGATGAGCGAGTTCTTCGACGCCGAGAAGGGCATCTACACCTTCGACAAGGGGCCGAAGACGCCCGAGGAGCTCGTCGCGGTGTATGAGGAGCTCTCGAAGCGCTACCCGATCGCCTCGATCGAGGACGGCTGCGCGGAGAACGACGACAAGGGCTGGAAGCTCATCTCCGAGCGGCTCGGCAAGAAGGTGCAGCTCGTCGGCGACGACCTCTTCGTCACGAACCCCGAGCGCCTCGCGCGCGGCATGTCGGACGGGATCGCGAACGCCATCCTGATCAAGCTGAACCAGATCGGCACGGTCACCGAGACGCTCGACTGCATTCGCACCGCGGGCGAAGGCGGCTATCGGTCGATCATCTCGCACCGCTCCGGCGAGACGGAGGACACGTTCATCGCCGATCTCGCAGTCGCCACGAACGCGGGCCAGATCAAGACGGGCTCGTCTTCCCGCTCGGATCGCGTGGCGAAGTACAACCAGCTCCTCCGCATCGGCTTCGAGCTCGGCGAGGGTCAGGTTTTCGCCGGCCGCAAGCCGTTCAAGCGCTGATACGCGCGGAGACGCGCACAAAACAGAAGCGCCCCGAAGCCTTGGCTCCGGGGCGCTTTCTTTCGGGCCGGCTCTCGCCGGGCCCTCACGTCTTACCAGCGATCGCCGCGATCGCCGCGACCGCGATCCCGACCGCCGCCGCCGCCGCCGCGACCGCCGCGCCGATCGCCGCCGCGACCGCCGCCGCCACCACCACGACCACCGCCGCCGCCACCGCCGCCGCCGTAGCCACCGCCGCCGCCGCCGCCGCCCATGCCGCCGCCGCCACCACCGCGGAAGCCACCACCACCACCGCCGCCGCCCGGCGTGCGCTCACGCGCCTCGTTCACGGTCAGGGTGCGCCCGTCCAGGCTCTTGCCATGAAGCGCGTCGATGGCCGCCTGCGCTTCCTTGTCGCCCGCCACGTCCACGAAACCGAACCCGCGCGATTGCCCCGTCACCCGATCGGTCATGACCTGGACACCGACGACCTCCACACCGGCACTCTGGAAAGCGCTGCGGACGCTCTCCTCAGTGGAATGGAAGGCCAAATTGCCCACGTACAGTCGCTTGCTCATCCTCAGACCACCCGATGCACGACCTCTCCTGACCTTCCCCGGATGCGACCCGGGCCGTGCATCGGATCGCTTCGAGACCACACAGACGAGCGACCGTCAGCCGATACAGATCGAGCGACCGCGAGCAAAGCGGGCTGTCAGAGTTCGACGACGAACGGGCCTAGGGCGATCATGAGGCTAACGCCACGGTCACCAACGCGCAAGCAACTATCGCGACGCGGGAAACGCCGGTTTCCACAGCCGATTCCCCGCCATCGCCGCGTCCGTCCAGGGTAGCCCGCGTCCGCTCTCGCTTGCCGAGAGACCTTACCGATCCAGGCTCGGCGCATCAGGGAGGAACCATGCCGTTCCACAAAATCCTCGTGCCGATCGACTTCGAAGAGACCTCGGAGCACGCGCTCGAACATGCGATCGAGCTCGCCGCGAAGCTCGGCGCCGTGATCACCGTCGTGCACGTCTACAGCCTGACCGTCTACAGCTTCCCCGACGGCTCCTACCTCCCCGCGTCCGAGATCGCGGAGAACGTGCGGCAGGCCGCGCAGCGAAGGCTCGACACCGCCGTCGAGGCGCGGCGGACCCGCGGCGTCCGGCTCGACGGCGTGCTACGCGAGGGGCGATCGGCCGACGAGATTTGCAAAACCGCGGCCGAAATCTCGGCGGATCTCATCGTGATGGGCACGCACGGCCGCAGCCCGATCGGCCGCGTGCTCCTCGGCAGCGTGGCGACCGCCGTCGTTCGCCAAGCCCCCGTCCCCGTGATGACGATCCGCCAAAAGGCGGCTTGAAATGCTCAGCCGCGCGAGAGCGCGCGGATGGCCTGCATGCGCGAATCCTTCTGATCCGGCGGCAAAAACACGGAAAGCGCCTGCTCGATCGAGCCGAGCGCGCGCGCGAGCTCCGAGGGGCTCATCGTCTCCGCCGTCACCCCCACGCGCGAGCACGCGCGCTTGATGGTACCTCGGGCAAACACCTCCGAAAGACCACTGGCGGCAATCACCTTGTCGAAGAGGGTTTCCGGCGGGCTCATGTTGGGGGGCGATTACGCTCGTTCCGTCAAGCCGTGAAACGTCGCGCTCGAACGCCCGACGTCGGGGCCATGTGTCCCTCGGCCTGGGCAAGGGCGATCGGTAGATCGCGATGAAATGTCGTGTGGGTTCCCACGCATCGCGCCGATCACGTTCGAGGTGGTTACCAGAATCGCCGAGCCGCCGCAACCCTGGAGACCTCCCCCACGGATCGACGGCAGATCACGGGCAGATTTGCAAGCTGTCCGCAGGAACACGGGCAGCTCGGACCGGCGGACGCATCCCCGCTTCCATGGGCGTCACGGATATTGTTGCATCTTTCCGATGCAACTTTCACATCGTCATTGCGGACGAGCTCCACGGCGGGCCATCCTCTCGCTCGCTTGAGCACGACGGTGGAGCTGTCCGAGGCGCGGCCGACGGGCCGATCGAGGGCGCGAGGACAGCCCCTCGGCAAGCTCGGCCTGCGTGGGGCGGCGGCGACCTACCTCTTGGTCATGGTGGCGCTGCCCGTGGCCACGCTCGCGCGGGAGGGGCTCTCGAAGGGCCTCGCCGAGCTCGGGCGGGCCCTCGTCCACCCGGTCGCGCGCGGGGCCGTTTTCCTGACGCTGGAAACGGCGCTCGTGATGGCCGCCGTGAACGCGGTGATGGGCACGCTCATCGCCTACGTGCTCGTCCGCTACCGCTTCCCCGGGCGCAAGCTGCTCGACGTCCTCATCGACCTGCCCTTCGCCATCCCCACGCTCGTGACGGGGATGATGATCGTCACACTCCTCGGGCCCCGCGCCGCGCTCGGGCAGCTCTTCGAGGCAGCCGGCGTGCGGGTCGTGTACGCCCCGCCGGCGATCATCCTGGCGCTGCTCTTCGTGACGCTCCCGCTCGTCGTGCGCACGGTCCAGCCCGTGCTGCACGAGCTCGACAGGGCCGACGAGGAGGCCGCCTACACGCTCGGCGCGAGCGAGTGGACGACGTTCCGGCGGGTGACGCTCCCCGCGATCGCGCCGGCCATCGTCTCGGGCGCGCTGCAGAGCTTCGCGCGGGCCCTCGGCGAGTTCGGCTCGGTGGTCGTGGTGGCCGGCAACATCCCACGGCGGACGTTGACCGCGGCCGTGCACGTGTTCGGGGAGGTGGAGTCGGGCGACGTGCACGCGGCGAGCGCGATGTCCCTCGTGCTCGTGACGATCTCGTTCTGCGTGGTGCTCGTCGTCTCAGCGCGGCAGCGGGGGGCCCATGGCTGAGCGAGCGGGCGGCGGACAGGGCCGCGTGCGCGTCGTCCTGATCGGGGCGGCCGTGCTTTACGTGGGCACCCTCGTGCTCCTGCCGGCCTTCTCGCTCCTGCGCGGCGCGCTCGGCGGCGGGCTTCGGCCTTTCGTCGAGGTGCTCGCGCGGCCCGACGTGCTCGCCGCGCTCGGGATGACGGCCAAGCTCACGGCCTTCGCGGTCGTGGTGAACGGCACGCTCGGCACGGCGCTCGCCTTTGTCCTTGTGCGGGATCGCTTCGTGGGAAAGCGTGTCCTCCACGCGCTCGTCGACGTGCCGTTCGCGCTCTCACCGGTCGCGGTGGGCGTCGTGCTCCTCTCGCTCTTCGGCAAGGGTGGGCTGCTCCGGCCGATCACGGACGCGCTCGGCTGGGAGGTCGCGTTCGCCTGGCCGGCGATGGCGATGGCGACGGCGTTCGTGACGCTCCCGTTCGTGGTGCGCGAGGTCGGGCCGGTGCTCGAAGAGATGGGCACGGATCAGGAGCTCGCGGCGTACACGCTCGGGGCGTCGCCGTTCGTGACGTTCTTTCGTGTCACGCTGCCGGGGATTCGCTGGGGGCTCGCGTACGGCACGACGCTGACGATGGCGCGGGCGATCGGCGAGTTCGGCGCGGTGCTCCTGGTCTCGGGCGGGATCGCGGGGAAGACGGAGACGGCGACGGTCTTCGTGTACCGGGCGCTCGAAGATCGGGACGACCGCGGCGCGTACGTGGTGGCGACGGTGCTCGCGCTCGCGTCGATCGGGCTTCTCTTGTTGCTCGACCTCATGCGACGGAAGCGCGGCGCACGCGCGGAGCCGGGAGGGTAGGCGCTCGTGGGTATCGTGGCGCGTGATCTCGTGAAGCGTTTTGCCGGCGGGAGCGGACGGGCGGTCGACGCCGTGTCGTTCGAGATCGGATCGGGCGAGCTCGTGGCGCTGCTCGGCCCGAGCGGCGGCGGCAAGACGACGGTGCTGCGGATCCTGGCGGGGCTCGAATCGCCCGATGAAGGGCGCGTGTTGCTCCGCGGCGTGGACGTGACGGACGTGCGCGTGCAGGAGCGGAACATCGGGTTCGTGTTCCAGAGTTACGCCCTGTTCCGGCACATGACGGTGCGCGAAAACGTCGGATTTGGCCTGGAAATCCGAGGCAAATCGCGGACGGAGATCGATCGCGTGGTGAGCGAGCTGCTCGCGCTGGTGCGGCTCGCGGAGCTTGGCGGGAGGTACCCGCACGAGCTCTCGGGCGGGCAACGGCAACGCGTCGCGCTCGCCCGCGCGCTCGCGCCGGGGCCGAGCGTGCTCCTGCTCGACGAGCCCTTCGGCGCGCTCGACGCGAAGGTCCGGCTGGAGCTCCGCGAATGGCTCCGCCGCCTCCACGAGGAGCGCGCGATCACCACGGTGTTCGTCACGCACGATCAGGAAGAGGCGCTCAGCGTGGCCGATCGGGTCATCGTGATGAACCGCGGCAAGGTGGAGCAGATCGGCACGCCCGAGGAGATCTACGATCGCCCGGCGACGGCGTTCGTCGCGGGGTTCGTGGGCTCGATCAACGAGCTCGAAGGCGAGGTGCGCGGCGGGCGCGCGGCGCTCGGGAGCCTCGCGGTGCACGCGCCGCCGGGCGCGGGGGACGGGACGAGCGTGCGCGCGTTCGTCCGGCCGCACGACGTCGAGCTCGTGGGCGTGACGAGCCGCGTGGAAAAACGAAGCAGCGTGGAGGTGGCGACCGCGCGGGTGGAGCGCCTCGTGCGGGTCGGCTGGATGGTGCGGATCGAGCTCACGCTGGACGACGATCAACCGCTGACGGTGGAGCTCACGAAGGATCGCGTCGCCGAGCTCGGGCTCGCGGAGGGGGAAGAGGTGTTCGTGAACCTGCGCGACGCGAAGCTCTTCGTGCAGGACTATTCGATCTAGCTAACGCGCCGGCCGGGCGAGCGCGCCGAGCACGCGCTCGGCCTCCTTGATGCGCGCGTCGCGCTCGGCGAGCTTCTTGCGAAGCCGCGACGCCTCCTCGTCGGCCGCGGCGATGGCGGCCTGCTGGGCGCGGAGCTGGGCCTCGCCGTCGGGCTTGATCTTGCCGAAATAGAAGCCGAAGGCCGCGGCAAAGAGGAGCATGGATCCGAGGGCGCCGAGGCGCACGGCGCGGCCGAGGCGCTGGTTCTGTTTGTCCTCCTTCAATACGGCGAGGGCGCGCTCGTGCGCCTCGACGATCCGCATCACCTCGAGGCGCGCATTCGCTTCGGCCTCTGCGCGCGCACGCTCGACGGCGGTGACGCGGATCGCCTCGATGCGCGCTTCCTCGGCGCGGCGCTCGGCGTCCATTCGCGCGCGGCGCTCGGCCTCGATCCGGGCGTGCATCGAGGAGGCCTCGCGCGCGTGGCGCTCGACCTCTTCGTGTTCGAGCCGCCCCGCGGCCTCGTTCTCCGGACGAACGCGCGCCTCTTCCAGGCGCGCGAGGTACTTCAACGAAAAGAGGAGGGCGCCCTCCTGCATCGTGGCCATGCGCGACGACTCCTTCGGTCTGAATGCCCCAACGCCGCGGCGCCTCAGGCGCTGCCCGGCCGAGGGTGTCCCCTTGGACGCGCGGTTTCGTGCGCCCTTGGGTGCGCGCACCACGCGGCGGGATCCAGGCCCCGGGCGTGCTACGATTTCAGAATGAATGGCTTCATCGAATCAGGCGCGGAGCAAAGGGTGGGCGGCGAGAGGCGCGGGGCGCGATGGGCTCTCCTCGTCGGAGCCGCGATGGCCATGGGCACGTTCGGGTGTTCGTCCGTCGTGAGCGAGTACGACGTGGACGCTGAATTCACCGTGACCCCCAAGGTCGACGGGAGCTTCTTCTGGTGGAACGAGGTCACGCTGGAGAGCGACGTCAACTCGTACGGCGCGGCCAGGCTCGGGTTCGTGCGGATCTCCGTGGCGCCGCCTGCGGAGGACGTCACGTTCGTCGACGAGATCCTCGGCGAAGCCGTGACCTCGACGGGGCGCACGCCGCTCGTCTCGAAGTCGGAGATGCCCCCGAAAGAGCCCGACGTGATCCTCGACGTGCTCCACGACGGCGACATTCGTCCTTTCTTCGAAGACGGTAAGAAGGTCCGCGTCGAGTGGAGCGGCCGTACGAACCCGAACTTCCTGGCGTGGCCAACGGACGGGATCGACGTCGCCGTGAAAGTCAGGCTCGTCCTCGACTGAACGGGCGCGCCGCGGGGGAGCTTCCGCCCTCGCGGCGTATGGAGCTATCCTCGCGGGCAGGGAAAGGCCGATGCGATCGAAGACGGGCATGTTGCGCTGGATCGCGCTCGGCGTGGGGGTCACCGCGATCGGCGGCGTGGCAGCCATCGCGTTCACGCGTGTGCCTCCCGTGCGCGCCGCCCTCGCGGCGCCCTTGTCGATCAACATCAAGATCGAGCCGCCCAAGCTCGGCCCGCCGCACTTCGCCGAGACGCTCGACGTCTCGACGTTCCAGCGCGGCAACCTCCACACGCACAGCCAGTGGAGCGACGGCGATCGTCCGCCGAAAGACGTCTACACCTGGTATCGCAGCCACGGCTACGCGTTCCTCGCGCTCACCGATCACGACAACCGCGTCAGCCCCGAGACGTTCGCGGCGCTCGAAAAGAAGGGGTTCGTGATCATCGGGGGCGAAGAGATCACGATGATGGCCGAGGGCAAACCCGTCCACGTCAACGGCCTCTGCACGAAAAAGACGATCGGCGGCGGCCGGTTCAACACGAAGCGCGAGGCGCTGCTGCACGGGCTCACCCAGGTGCACGACCAGAAGGGCGTCGCGCTCGTGAACCACCCGAACTTCGACTGGGCGCTCACGCTGGACGACGTGCGCGTCACGCGCGGCGCGGAGCTGCTCGAGATCTGGAGCGGCCACCCGTACGTGAACACGGAGGGCAACGCGGAGCGGCCCTCCCACGAGGCCGTGTGGAACACGCTGCTCGACGAGGGGTGGACGATCGCGGGCGTGGCGGTCGACGACGCGCATCACCTCGGTTTGACGAAGCCAAACATCAAGCCGGCGCGGCCTGGGAAAGGCTGGGTGCAGGTGTTCGCGGAGAAGCCCGAACGAGGGCTCATCTGCGAGGGGCTCGCGAAGGGTCGGCTCTACGCGTCGTCGGGCGTGACGCTCACGCGGATCCGCGTGACCGAGAACAAGCTGAGCGTGTGGCCGAAAGAAGAAGGCGCGGTCGTCGTGTTCATCGGCGACGGCGGGAAAGAGCTCGCGAAGGTGGAACGAGGCGCCGAGGGCGACGCCTCGTACGAGCTCCGCGGCGGCGAGACCTGGGTACGCGCGCGCGTCTCGTTGCCGAACGGGAAGATGGCCTGGACGCAGGGGTATCGCGTCGTCCGGTAGCGCGCGTTTTTCAGGGACGAGCGTTCTTCGCGACGATCAGGATCGCGGCTGGCCTTTGCGGCGCGCGAGGAGGATCTCGGCCGCCGTGAGCGGGCGGGGCTGCGGCGGTCCCGCAGGCGGCGCGGCGCCGATGGGCGAATGCGGGGCCGCGGTCGGGGCCGAGACGTGCGGCCTCGCAGCAGCCGGTGGAGGCGCATGCGGGGCCGGCGCGGAGGGCTGCGCGAGGGCAGCGGCCGAGGCCGCGGGGAGCGGGGCCTCGCGGGCGGCGCGATCGCGGGCGGCGCGCTCTTTCGCCTGGAGGAGCGCGCCGACGACGGCGTCGGGCGAGCGCGCATCGGGGCGCGCGTGGGCCTCGGCGGGCTTCGGTTGCAGCGCGGCGCGCGTGCGCGCGGCCCACGCGAGGACGGGCTCCGGCAAGGCGAAGCGGCGCGCCGCGACCGCGAGGAGGAGCGCGAAGCCGGCCATCGCGATCAAGATGGGCGTGATGTCCTGGTAAGAGAAACGCCGCGCGGCGCGGTCGCCGAAGATGCCGGCAAGCGTGTCACGCCGCTTGCCGCCCGTGAGGTCCGCGATGCGGCCGAGCAGCGCAGCGTCGGAGCCCGTGGGCCGGAGCTCCTCGCCGGCCGTGAGCGCCGCGCCCGCCGTGCCGACGACGTCGCCCGACTGCTCGTCCTTGGCGATCGCGATGTACGTGCCGGGGCGCGAGAGCGGGATCGAGGCGGCATACGCGCCGGCGCCGGTGGCTTCGAGCGCGGTCTCGCGGACGAACCCGTCGGGCCCGGCGACGCGCACCATCAAACGGCGGAACGACTGCGCGCGGCCGTCGTCGCCGACGACCGTGGCGCGCACGTGGAGCTCGCCGCCCGAGGCGTCGGCCTCGACACGCACGCGGCCGTCCTCGCCCTTGCGCGTGAGGTCGCGCGCGAGCTGGCCGACGAGCCGCGCCGCGCCGGGCCACGTGGTCCAGCGGCGGCCCCAGCGATCCTTGAGGTCACTCGTGAACGCGCCCGATCGACCGACGCCCGCCGACCACACGGCGAGGATCGGATCACCCTCGGGCCCGGTCATGAGCACGCTCGCGCGACCCTTCGGGATCGCCACGACGTACCCATCGAGCGAGGGGGCCTCGTCGAGGGAAACGCCCGAAAGGATGGGCGAAGGCGCGCTGCGCGAGACGCGGAACTCTTTCTCGACGATCGACGAGCGCGCGGCGAGGATCGTCTCCTGCGTGAAGACCGCGGGCAGGCGGTTCGCGTCCTCGATGAGGTAGAAGCGGCCGCTGCCGAGGCGCGAGAGCGTCTCCAGCTCGGGCACGTCGCCGCCGTTGCCAAGCGCGACCACGCTCGTCGTGATGCCGGCGCGCAACGCGTCGGAGACCATCGTGCGGCACGGGCCCATCTGCTCGGCGTCGGAGCCGTCGGCGAAGAGCAGCACGTGCTTGAGGTTGACCTTCTCCTTCGCGAGCGCGGCGTACGCGGCTTCGAGCGTGATGTCGACGAGGATGCCGCCGCCGCCCGGGCCCACGCCGCGGATCGCTTTGTCGATCGCGGCCTTGTCGCTCACCGGGCCGAGCGGGACGCTCCAGTTGACGGCAGTGTCCACGTGGAGCACGCCGAGCCGGTCGCCGCTGCCGAGCAGCGCGGCGCTGCGCGCGGCCGCCTCGTTCGCGAGCTCGAGCTTCGTGTGCGCGCCGGCCGTGGCTCCCATCGAACCCGAGATGTCGATCCCGATCACCTCGGCGAGGCTCGCGCGGCGCCGCTCTTGTTTGAGATCAAAGGAAACCGGGGAAACCTCTTCGAGCGGCGTGCGCGCGTATCCGCCCGGACCCATGCTGCGATCACCGCCCATGAGGAGCAGGCCGCCGCCGAGGTCGCGCACGTAACTCGCGAGCGCGTCGATCTGGCCGGGCGACAGATCCGAGGCGCGCACGTCGCCCATCACGACGAGGTCGTAGCCGACGAGCCCCGCGAGGTCCGCAGGCACGCTGCTCGTCGAGCCCTCGTCCACCTGGAACGCCGCGGCCTGCAGGGCGCGCGCGACGAACGCCGTCTTGCCCGCGTCCCCGTCGAGCACGAGCGCCGAAGCCTGGCCACGCACGCGCATGAAGGCGCTGCCCGCGTTGTCCTCGGGCGATTGATCGAGCGCCGGGTCGGCCGCGGTGATCTCCACGTCGTAGCGGTGAAACCCAGGGCCGGGCGCCTTCTCGCGGATGCGCAGGACGTCCTCGCCTGCGGCGATCTTCGCCCCCGACTCCGCGATGAGCTCGCCGTCGCGGCGCAGCCGGATCTGGATCGCGGCCGGGCTCGGCGACGAGGTCACGAGGCGTAGATCGATGGGCTCGCCCTCGTCCGCGCGCGTCGGCGCTCGGAGCGCGACGACCCGGATGTCCGGGATCGAGCGTTGTTCGAGCGGGACCACGTCGACCGGGATCTCCGCCGCGACGGCCGCCGCGGCCGCGGCCATCGTGTCGCCACGCGTCGCCACGCCGTCCGAGAGCACCACGATACGCGCGGCGCTGTCGGCGGGCACCTCGGCCAGCGCGCGCCGGATCGCCGCGCCGAGATCGGTCCCGTCGCGCCCGATGGAGACACGTTGCGGCGCGGGCAGGTCCGACTTC
This sequence comes from Polyangium fumosum, assembly GCF_005144585.1. GTDB lineage: Bacteria > Myxococcota_A > Polyangia > Polyangiales > Polyangiaceae > Polyangium > Polyangium fumosum. The sequence goes on from NZ_SSMQ01000003.1 coordinate 263,293, forward strand.
GGCCGCGGCGGATCCTCCGTCGCCGCGTCTGCGCCGAAGATGATCGTGCCGATCCGATCCTCCTCGCGCATGCCGATCTCGGCCACCGTGAGCTCCTGCTTGACGCGCTGCTCGGCGCTCGGCACGAGATCGATCGAGCGGCTGCGATCAATCGCCACGAGCACGGTGAGCCGATCGAGCGGCCGACCAAGCTCGGGGCCGGCCGCGGCCATGGCCGCGATGAACGTGGCGAGCTGGGCGAGGAGATCACCGAGCCGCGTGCGAAACGGTCCCTGGTTCGTCCAGCCCGTCGCCATGCGGTACGCGACGAACATCGTCGACGCGAGCACGAGCAGCGTGATCTGCGGCCGCGCGAGGCGCAGGTAGCCGCCGGGGACGAGGCCCGTCCAGACGAGGCCCACGTAAAGCGCCGGCAGCGCGCCCGTGATCATCCCCGCGAGCAAGATCTTGCGTTTCGTGAGGCCTGCCTCGCGGATCACCCAGCGCGCGAGCAGGACGAACACGAGCAGGCCGAGGCCAACGACCACGAAGGGCACGTACGGGCGCAGATGACTCGGGATCACGCTGCGGCCCTCCTCTCCGGCGCCGGTGGGCGCTTGGGCGCGGTGGGCGTGGCGGCGGGCGCGAGGCGGGGCTTGCGCGTCAGGTACCAGATGTCGAAGACCACGAAGCCGAGCGCCACGAGCGCGAGCACCCAGCTCCACTCGTTGTGCGCGTCGGGCTCGAAGCCCGCGGCCGTCACCTTGATCTCGTCCTTGCCCGCTCCGGCCGGGGCCATGACGCTGCCGAGATCACTCTCGGCCGCGCTCGTCAGGTTCGCCGGGGCCACGATCGCGCCGCCCTCGGGGCCTTGCCACGAGAGCTGATAGAGGCCGACCTTCGAGATCTCCGGCACGACCGCGAGCCCGCTCCGCAACGACACGTCGAGCCGATCGCCGGTCGGACCTTTCACCTCGACGTCCTTCGCCGACGCGGGCAAGCGCAAGCGAAGCGGCTCGCCGGCGCGCGCGGGCCCCGTGATGCCGTGCGCGCGATGGATACGCGCCTGCTCGAGGAGGTTCCGCATGAAGAGCACGAAGCTCGCCTTGAGCGGCCAGTCGCTGTCGCCGACGTCGAAGCCGAGCAACGTGCCCGTGCGCGTCGGCGTGGAGATGTCGGTGGCGATCGTGCCGTCCTGCGTGCGGATGAGCTCCTGCGTGGGTCCCTCGGGCTTGAGCGCCATCGCGCGCGAGATCGACACGCCGTCGAGCGAGAGGAACCGCATGCGCGCGTCGCCCGTCTCCCACGACGTGATCGACGGGGCTTCGAGCGTCCTGCCGACCACGGTGCCGAAGCATCGACCCGCGGGCGGCGCGACGATCAGGAGATCGCCGCCCGGCACGAAGTCCGGACACGCGCCCTCCACCACGACAAACGCATCCATCTCGACGGCGGCCGCCTGCGCGAGCTCCGCCACCGAGAGCGTCTTCAGCGTCGTCGCCGGATCACTCACGATCGCTCGCTCGATCCAAGGCGACGTCTTCTGCGGATCGGGCGCCGCATACGCCACGGGGAGTTTGTCCCCGGCCGGCACGCGCGCGAAGGCCGCGTCGTCGACCTCCATCGCGTCGTGCGGCGCGATGTCGAAGATGAGCCCGCGCCGGTAGTCGCCGGGCGCCGGCAGGAAGTCGAGCACCACGGCCTGACGTTCGCCCGGCGCGACCAGGACCTTCCGCGACGCGAGCACGTCCGACGCGTTGTCCTCGCGCATCGTCACGTAGAGCTCGCGTGGCGCCTTGCCGAAGTTCGCGATCACGAGGAACGCCTGCACCTGCTCGCGCTTCAGCGTCGGCTCGATCCCCGACCGCACGTCGACGCGCACGATGGCCGCGTTGTCCACCGGCGTGCCCACCGTGATCACCTCGATCGGCAGCGACGCACCCGAGAGCGCGGCCGGCGCGGCGAGGTTGCCGTCCGTGATCACCACGATCCGCCGTGATCCGCCGAGCTGCCGCAGCCGATCCACCGCGAGCGCCACGGCCGCGCCGAGGTCGCCCTCCACGTCGTGCACGCGCAGCGTCTTCAACGCGGCCTTCAGCCGGACCGCGTCACGATCGAGCGGCGCCACCACGCGCGCGTCGCGCCCCGCTTCGAGCAGGAGCGCGTCGCTGCCCGGACCGAGCGACGACAGGATGTCCTCGGCGACCTTGCGCGCGAGGTCCATCCGCGTCTTCGTCTCCGCGCCGGCCACGCTCTGCGCCGACATCGACGCGCTCGCGTCCACGATGATCGCGAGGTGATCCCCCGTGATCGCCCTCCCCCGCGTCGCCGGCCGCGCGAGCGCGAACGCGAGCAGGAGCAGCGCCAGCGCCTGCAAGATCAGCGGCACCTGGGCGATGAGCTTCTGGAACGGCGAACGCGCGATCAAATCCCGCTTCGCCGAGGCCCACAGCCACGTCGACGCGACGCGCTTTCGCTTCCGCCGCACCTTCAGGATGTAGAGGAGCACCAGCGGACCGAGCAGCCCGAGGAGCGCGAGTCCCTTCGGCGCGAGCAGATCGAGCGGCGAGGACATTCAGTCGATGCTCCGCGCGACGATCCGCCGGATCGCGCTCTCCAAGGGTTCGTCCGTGCGAACCCGCACGTACGTCGCGCCGAGCCGCTTCGCCATCTGCCGCAGCTCCTCGCAGAGGCCCGCGAACCTGAGCACGTACGCTTCGATCGACGCGGCATCCATGGTCACCTCGACGACCGCGCCGGTCTCGGCGTCCTCGAGCGCCCAGTCTCCCTCGTACGCAGGCTCGATCTCCTCGGGCGCGACGACCTGCACGAGCACGAGATCGTGCCCGGCCGCGGCCGCGCGGGAGAGCGCGGGGCCGAGCGGCCCGCCGTCGAGGAAATCGGAGACGACGAGGAGCATCCCTGCACGCTTGTTCTTTTGTATCAGCCGATCGACGGCCCGCGCGAGATCCGTCCCGCCGCCCGGCGTGATCCCTCCGAGCGCTCGCAACAGCGAAGGCAGCCCACTCCGACCCCGCACCGGCGTCTCCTCGCGCTGGATCCCCTCCCCGGCCGAGATCACCTGCGCTCGCTCCGAGGCCGCGAGCGCCATGTAGCCGAAGGCCGCGGCGATGCGGCATGCGGACTCGAACTTCGGCGGCTCTCCGAAATCCAGGGACGCGGACGTGTCCACGAGGAGCCGCACGATCACGTCTTCCTCGGCGCGGAAGAGCTTCAACACGGGCTCGTCGGTGCGCGCGTAGGCGGCCCAGTCGATGCGGCGCAGGTCGTCGCCGGGGCTGTAGGGCCTGTGCTCCTGGAACTCCGCCGCGCCGCCGCGCCGCCGCGCGACGTGTTCGCCCGAGGCGCCCGAACGCGCGCGGATTTCGAGCCGGCGCCTGAGCACCTCGAGCTCACGTACGAAGGCCGGATCGAGGAGCCGGGAGGGGATCCCCGGACGCGTCGCCTGCATCCGAGCCCTTCTGGCCCAGCGCCGCCGCGGCGTCGAGAGCGTCGCACCCCGCACCCCACCCCGGCGCGAAGTGTTCCCAACCACCAACAAAGAGATCCCAAGAACAGCCACGCGAGAACAGTGGCGGTAACAACATCTACCATCCTCTGTCATTGAATTTTTAGGTTTATGCTGTGCTTGTCGGGCGGCTTCTTGCGACGGAGAGGGCGATGCTGAAGCGACGAGGGTTCCAACGGCATTGGTTCGCGTGGGTGGCGGTCGCCGCCATCGGCTGCGGCGGCGACGGTGCGATCCTTCAAACCACGGGGAGCGGGAGCACGACCGGCAACGGCGGCAGCGGCGGCAACGGCGGCAACGGCGGCACGATGGCCGGCTCCGGCGGCATCGGTGGCGGTAACGGCGGCACGATGGCCGGCTCCGGCGGCATCGGTGGCGGTAACGGCGGCAGCGGCGGCGGCAACGGCGGCACGATGGCCAGCTCCGGCGGCACGATGGCCAGCTCCGGCGGCACGATGGCCAGCTCCGGCGGCACGATGGCCGGCTCCGGCGGCACGATGGCCGGCTCCGGCGGCAGCGGCGGCGGCAACGGCGGCACGATGGCCGGCTCCGGCGGCAGCGGCGGCGGCAACGGCGGCACGATGGCCGGCTCCGGCGGCAACGGCGGCGGCAACGGCGGCGGCAACGAACCTCTGCGGCTGCGGCGAGACGTGCAACCCCGCGCAGGGCGGCTGCGGCAACTTCTGCCAGGTCGCGACGTGCCAGGGCAAGACGTACGCCTGCGGCGACTGCATCGACAACGACGGCGACTGCAAGACGGACGCGGCCGACGACCCGTGCCTCGGCCCCTGCGACAACACCGAGAACAGCTTCTACGGCGGCATCCCGGGCCAGAACAACTCGCCCTGCAAGTCGGATTGTTATTTCGATCAGGACACCGGCGCGGGCAACGACGATTGCTACTGGAGCCACAAGTGCGACACGCTCGAGGTCCCGCCGAACTACCCGCCGGAGGGCAGCCAGTGCGCGTACAACCCGAACGCGAACATCGCCGGGTACAACGGGACGTGCGCCACGGCGTTCACCACGCAATCGCAGCTCTGCCTCAATTACTGTGGCCCGCTCACGCCGAACGGCTGCGACTGCTTCGGCTGCTGCGCCCTGCCCGGCTTGGATCACACGATCTGGCTCGGATCGGAGAACCCGGCAGGCACGGGGAGCTGCAACGCGAACACGCTGAACGACCCGTCGAAGTGCAAGCCCTGCACGCAGGTCACCGCGTGCCTCAACACGTGCGAGCTCTGCGAGGTCTGCATCGGCAAGCCGGACCTGCCGCCCGGCTGCGTCGAGCAAGTCTGCCCGCCCGGCGTGCAGAAGTGCGGCTTGCCCGGCCAGGCCCCCTGCCCCCTCGGCGAGAGCTGCATCACCGGGTGCTGCCAAGACAATCCGCAGTGAACCCTTGAAAACGAAGCGAGGGGACGCGCGCCGACCTCACGACGCGCGCCCCTCGGGCTTCTCGTCACGGCCCCGTGATCGAGAGCTGCACGAGGTCGTTCACCACGTGCGGCTGGATCGCGCCGAGCATGTTCTCGTACCCCGGCCAGAGCAGGTTCCCGTTTCCGTCGACCTGAATGCCGTCGGGCCCGACGAACGGCGGCAAACCGTGGTTCGTCAAGAGGACGATCACGAGGTCCCGCGAGGGATCCGGGTCGACCGTGAGGAACGTGCCGGAGCCGCCGATCTTCGAGACCGCGTACGGCGACGCGTGGAGGCCCGTCACGACGTGGGCCCCCGGCGAGGCGTCCGCGAGCTCCCAGCCGTATCCCTTGTTCGCGAAGAGCAGGTCGTCGAGCCAGCTCGATGTCGCGCCGTGGATGCCGAGCGGCGTGCCCGACGCGTCCTTCGACTGCACCTCCATCATCTCCTCGACGAGCGCCGGCGCCGCGAGCAAGTCGATGCCGCACGACCACATCCAGGGCGTGCAGTAGCCCCAGCTCGGGTTGCCGAGGACACGCGCGCCGCGGTTCAGGAACATCTGCCCGAGCAGCGCCAGGTCCCACGCCGTCGAGAAGGTCCCGTCGCAGCCGGTGATGCCGTGCCCTTGCGACTCGATCCAGTAGTCCTGATCGTCGGCCACCTCGCCGCGCATGTACCGCGGCGAGCCGTCCGGCTCGCGCACCGTCGAGTAGCCCGTGCCGACGAAGCGGCTCGACTTCGACGACATGGTCACGAGTGGCCTCCACGCCGTGTCCTTCATGCCGAGCGGGCTCATGATCCGGTTCTTCGCGAGCACGTCGAGCGGCGCGCCGCCCGCCGCCTCGGCGACGCGGCCGAGCAGGCGATACGCGATGTCGCTGTAGAACACCGCCGTGCCCGGCGTGTAGGCGAGGCTCTCGGCGATCATCGTGCTCCACGGATCCGGGTCGCCGACGAGCGACGCGGCGGCGTCGATCGAGTGGCCCGACGTGAAGCGGACGAGGTCGGCCACGAGCACGCCCGACTTCTCCGGCGTGGCGAACTCCGGCAGGTACGCCGCGACCGGCGCCGAGAGGTCGAGCAGCCCTTGGTCGTGCAGATCGATCGCCACGAACGCCGTGAAGATCTTGGTGATCGATTGCAGGTCGAAGATGCCGTCTTTCGGCATCGAGGGGTTTTGCCAGGAAGGACCGGCGAAGTTTCCATCCCGGCGGCCGTACGCCTTGTGGAGCACGACCTTGCCGTGGCGCGCGACGAGCAGCACGGCCCCGTCGATGCCGCCGGCGTTCACGGCGTTCTGTACGTGCGCTGACGCCTGCGCGAGCCCGTTCGGATCCATCGAGACCTGATAGGGCGTGACGGCGTACTGCAGGCTGTAGGGGCGCGATGCGCTGGAAGGGGTCGCGGAAGCGAGGGCCGGTGCGGCGAGGATGGAAGTAAACAGCGCCGCGAAAGCGAGACGTCTCATGGTTCCTCCGTCGGGGGAGCAAGGATCTGGGGTGCCCCGCAGGGTTTTTCGGTTTGTGACGGCGCTCGAGGCGTTTCGTGGGATCTCCGGGTCGACGCCGCGCCGGGGCGCGATCGTCGTGTCCCCGAGGCTCGGCGTGGGGACGCCGCTCGTTACGAGAACTCGTCGACAATCCGGGGGCCTTACAAGGATAGTGGCCTTTCTGGATGCTTGTGAATCCTGGCACGCGACGAAACGAAATCGATTGCCTCCGTAGTCGACATAAGGTTAGCGCCGGCACACCTCCTCGCGCGTCGCCTCGCGCCCGGGATGGCCGATCCGCTCCCGCAAAACGAGCGCCGCTTCGAGGTACCGTTTCCCAAGCTCCGCTTCGCCCACGCTCGAATGACAGAGCCCGGCCCAATGCAACACGTCTGCGCACCCCCAGGCATCTTCGCCAAGGACTTGGCGCTGCACGTCCTTGGCCCGCCCCATCGCCGCCTCGTCGCCCCGCGCGTGCGCGATTTCGAGCCCGAGCGCGAAGAGCCGCGTCCGAAATAGACCGAGCCCACACGCCTCCGCGAGCTGCTCGCCCGCGAGCGCCTCCCGCGCGGCCTCGAAAAACGCCCCCCGTGAAAGCGCGATCCGCGCCGTCAGCTCGTGCACGCGCGCCGCCATTTCCACTTCCCCGGACACAACGACCCACGCCCGCGCCGCGTGGAGACGTCGCTCCGCCTCCGCCGGATCTTCCTCCACCACGGCGAGCCCGAGCAGCACCTGCCCCTGCGCCGCGTGCCCGGCCCAGCCAAGACGCTCGCAGGCGGCCACGTTCGCCTCGGTCATCTGGACGGCCTCCTCGCGCTGCCCGAGCGCGAGCCAATGCTCCGCCTCCCATAACCCGCGCCGCGCGACCCGCGCGTCCCCCATCGCCGCGAGCCGCGAAAACCCCGCGCGCGCGGCGTCGATGTCCCCGAGGTCGTGCGCGATCGACGCGGAGAGCGCGATTCCCCGCGCGATGTGCGTGCCGAGCCCGGCCGACTCCGCCATCACGAGCGACTGCGACACGTGCGCCCGCGCCGCCGAAAGCGCCCCCGCGAGCCGCTCGGTGTACGCCAAGGTGCGCAATCCTGTAACGAGGTGCGTCACCTCGGGCGTCCCTTCGACCAGCGTGTTGTGCGCCTCGTAGGAGCGCCGGGCAAACGCGAGGTCCCCGAGCGCCCCTGCATAAAGCCCACGCTCGTAGAGCAAGGCGAGGCGAAAGCCAAGCGCGAGCGACGCGGCGGGCGCGGCCGGATCGGTTGTTTCGCCAAACAACCGTAAAATCCGAGCTCCGCGGCTCATTTCACCGAGGACAAGCCCGAGGTGTGAAAAACCGCCCAGGGTTTGTGAATACACCCGATAGGCTTCGGTCGGCTGGCCCGCGTCGAGCAACGCCCGGATCACCTCCTCGACGGCGTCGAGGCGGCCGCGGTCCCGGGGTTTTTGCCGCGGCGCGAAGATCAACGTGCCCTCGGGGGGCGCGGTCATCGCCGCCTGCACGGCCGAGGGCGAGACCGGCAGCAACGAGCGGAAATGGTCCCGGACAAACGGGTGCGACGACCACCGCGGCGGCTCGCCTCCGGCGCGGAACACGAGCCCGAGCCGTTCGAGGCGAGCGAGCGCGCGGCGAACGCCCTCCGCGGAGGCCCCGGCGAGCGCGCCCGCGACGCGCGGGGAAGCGGAAGCGAGCACGAGCAACGCGTCCTCGTCGGCGCCGGCCGAGAGCACGGAGAGGCGCGCGAGGAGGTCTCGCTCGGCGTCGGGCAAGGCGGCCGCGTACGCCGAGAGGACCCGCGCGAGGCGCCGGGCCAGCGGATCGTCGCGCGCGGCCTCGGCGAGATCGAGCGGATCGAGCGGGCGCAGATCGCCGCCGAGGAACGCCCCCGCATACGAACCCGCGACCGCGAGCGAGAGCGCATGCCCGCCCGAGGCATGAACGACCCGCGCGAGCGCCTCGCCATCCCCGTCCGCGCCCCACGACCGGAGCAACCGCTCGGCGTCGATCGGCGAGAGCGGCCCGAGCTTCACGGTGCGCGCGCCCGCGTCCCCCCAGGGCGCGAGATCCCCCAGCAAAAACCTCGACGTGACGAGCGCGCGCGCCGCCCCGAGCCCCCGCGCGAGCGCCACGAGCAGCCGCCGGAGCAGCGGATCTTCGAGCTCGCCGTGCGCGCGTGAGGCCCCGCCCGCGGCCTGCACGGTCTCCAGCCCATCGAGCACGACGAGGTGCGGCGGCCCGCTCCCGAGCGCAAGCAAGAGCGCCTCCAGCCGCTCCCCCGCCTGCGGCTCCACCCCTGCGAAATACCGCACGGCATGGGCCAAAAATGCCTCGGTTCGTTCGTCGTCGTAAAAGCTCCACACGAAGAGCCCGCCGCGCCGCGGCGTGTCCCCGATGCGCGTGACGAGCCGCTCGGCGATGGCCGTTTTTCCCGCGCCGCCCACGCCCACGAGCGCGACCACGCCCGGCCCCTTGCCTTTCTCGGGCGCCGACGCCCACGCCCAAAGCTCCTCCAGGATGTCCTCGCGCCCCACGAAATGCGGCGCGCGCTGGAGCGTATGCACATGCTCGGGCGAAAAGAGCCTCGGCGCGGGCGCGTGGAGCGCCGGAGCGGGCGTGGGATCGGCCTCGATCACGAGATCGGCCGCGGCGATCCCGAGCTCGGCGGAGAGCCTTTCGAGGAGCTTTCGCCGGGCGGGTTGCCGGACCGAGAAGCCGCCCTCGTTGACCTCGCCGGATTCGTACCGACGATACGTGCGCACGTCCACGCCAACCGAAGCCGCGAGCTCCTCCTGGGTGAGCTCGAGCTCGAGGCGCGCCCGCAGCAAGGCCTCGTGATGGAACCGCTGCGCCATGGGCGTCGTGCATCATCCTTCCGCGCGGCGCTCCTGTCCACCGCCCGGCCCGCCCGGTTCCTGCCCGGTTCTGCCCTGTTCTGCTGCCCAGCGCGGCCGCATGGTGTCCGGCATGAACGCCATCGAGAAACGCCTGCTCGCGAACGACGGGGACCTCTTCACGCTCGCGAACGTCCTCGCCCCCGCCGAGTGCGACGACCTCATCCGGCGCGCCGAGGCCCACGGCTTCACAGACGCGCCGATCACGGTGGGGCCGAACAAGTTCATGATGGCGCCGGACATCCGCAACAACCGGCGCGTCATGCAGGACGACCCGGCCCTCGCGGCGCTGCTCTGGCCGCGGATCGCGGCGCACGTGCCGTCTCCGCGCGGCGCGTATCGCCCCGTGGGGTTGAACGAGCGGTTCCGGTATTACCGCTACACGCCGGGCCAGCAATTCGACTGGCACCGGGACGGCGCGTATGTGCGGACGCCCGAGGAGCAGAGCCTGCTGACGTTGATCTTTTACCTGAACGAGACGTGCGTCGGCGGGACGACGGATTTCATGTTCGTGAACGACGACGAGCTCCGCGTGGCGCCGCGACGCGGCATGGCGCTCATCTTCTCGCACCCGATATACCACCGGGGAGCGCCGGTGATCGAGGGGACGAAATACGTTCTCCGGACGGATGTGATGTATCGGCGGGGGTGAGGGTCAGGGGGTCGGTGGGATGGGTGTCCAGAGCAGGAAGCGGTCCATTTCGATCGCCTCAAATAGCTCGGCGCGGACACAGCCTACCACATCTCAACGGTCCGGAAACGCCGTCCACCCCTCGAAATCCGGGCACACCGAGCCGCAGGCGCCCACGAAGAGCGCGCTCGGATCGAAAAACCCGTCGTCCGGCGGCGCGACCGCGCCCGAAAGCGCCTCCGCCCCGGTCACGAGCGACAGGTAGATCGCGCCGTTCGTGAACAACGGCAAACCACTCTCGCTCGCCGAGAGAGCACGATTGTTCCGCGCCGGATCCATGGCCCAATCCGACGCCGAAAAATTGGGCTCGTCCACGAAGTTGTCGTCGTTCGCGAAAATCGAATGCTGGATGTCGAGCAGCCCCTCGTTCGCATTCTTTTGCGCCGGCGCCTCTTCGATGCCCAGGCCCGACGTCCCCGCGCGCGCCACGAGCATGTCGAACATCCGCCCCCGCGTCCCGCCCCGCAGCTTGATGTTCGGACCGTACTGGTCCTCCATCCCGCTCAACGTCACGTTGTAAAGCAAGGGATCCGAAGGCGCCGAGCCCGCGCCGTCGATCTCGGCGTCGCTCGTGCCCTGGCCGGCCTGAATGCCCGTGTCGCCTTGCATGTTGCCCATCACGACGCCGATGAATTGGCCCTTGCCGCGCCAGCCGAGCGCCCAATCGAAGCCGTCGTCCTCGTACATCGTGACGAGGATGTGCTTCACGGACACCGTCCCGCCCCGTAGATCCATCGCGTCGCTTTCGGTGCGATGCACCTGCACGTGGTCGACGACCGTGCCGCTGCCGACGCCCTCCAGGCGGAATCCGCCCGGCGAGCCCGGGAGGTCTTTGTTCCGGCCCGCGAATTCGATCCGCACGAATTCGAGCACGCCGCTGTCATCGTCCTCGGCCGTCCCGCCGCAGGTCGCCTGGATGCCGGGCGGAAGAACATCCATGGGGCGCATGCCGCTGGGAGCGCCGTTGATCGGGGCGCGGCCACAAAGAATGACGCCCCGCCAATCCCCTTCGGCGCGCTCGGACGCGGCGCTCGTGAAGACGATCGGCGCCTCCTTCGTGCCCCGCGCGACGATCCGGGCGCCCGGCTTCACGAGGAGCCCGCCCTCCATCTGGGCGAGGATCTTCGTTCCCGGCTCGATCGTGAGCGTCGCGCCCGCTTCGACCACCACGAATCCCGTGAGGATCGTGGTCTGATCCGCATACCACGTCGTATCTTTGCCGATCGAGCCTGAAACCTCGACGATCGGGCGAAGCACACCCTCCTCGATCCCAAAGACCGAGGCGCACCCGGTCACGCCCGCGGAGCCGAGCGCCCCGAGGATGACACCAAGGTGGGCAGGACGAACGCGCATCAAAAACTCCCTCGCGCGAAAATCCCCCCGGGCCCGAGCGTCAATGCGGCGCGCGGCTTCGGCGCCACATCCGCCGGCCCTCGCGTCGCGAGCGATACGACGAGGAGCGCGGCGCCCGCCGCCGTGAGGACCGCGCCGGGCACGAAAATCGTCGTCCCCACGCCCGCGAGCTCCTTCGCGTCCTTGCGAATCGCTACGCCCTCCCGATCACAATACGTCGCGTCGCAAAACGGCGCCGCCTCGTCGAACCGCGCGCGCGCCGCGAGCCCCACGCCGAGGGACGCGCCCATCGTGAGAACACCCGCCCCGCCCACCACGAGGCCCGCAATCCCGAGCGCCCCGATTCCTCGCGGCTTCGGCAGAGGCGCCGGAGGCGGCGGAGGCGGCGGCACTTTCACGGGCGCGGGCAAGGGCTTCGGCGCCTCGACTTGTTTCGCGTCTTCGAGCGGCGGCAACGTCACGGTCGTCGTCGCCGATCCCGCCTCGATCACCACGGACACCGAATACGTTGTTTTTCCCGGCGCGGTCGCCTCGATCTTGTACGTCCCCGGATCGATGGGTACGGCCGTGTTCCACAGGACGGACGCGACATCCAGCGCATCGCGTCGCACGACGAGCCCCTCGCGCGACACCAAATCCGGCACCTCGATGCGGAGGCGCGAGAGCTTCGATTCGAGGGCGTCCGCCCGCGCCCGCCCGATCTTCTCCCGCTCTGGTTGCCCCGCCCGGCGCGCCGCGTCGGCGGCCTCGCGAAACGTCGCCCACGCGGACGCGAGCTTGCCGAGTTTTTCCTGGCAATCCCCCAGGTACAGCAGCGTGCCGATCCCCGAATCGAGCTTGTGGCTCTCCGCGAGCCGCGGGCAAGCGTGCTCGTAATCGCCCTTCTCCATGAGCGCGAGCGCCTCCTTGAAGAGGTGCTCGGCCGCGGCCACGTCGCCCTGCTGGGCAAACCCCGGCCCCGCCGCGCCGACAAGCGCCACGGCGAGGAGCCACCCGGCGGCGGCGCGTTTCTTCATTTGCGGCCTCCGAAATCGGGAACGAGGCCGGGCGTGGGCGCCGCGCTCGGCGCCTGGGTCACCGCGGGCTTCGTCGCGCCGGTCTTCCCGGGCGCCGCGACCTTGGGCGCCGCCACGCTCGCGGCAGGCGCCGCCGACGTGCTCGGAGGCGCAGCGGTCGTCTCGGGCGTCGGAGCGGGCGCGGCGGTCACGCTCACGCTCGACACGGGCGCCACGGTCACGATCGCCGCGGGCGCCTCGATCGCCGGCGGCCGCGGCGGCTCCGCGGTCATGGCCTTCTCCTCGCGCCCCCCGAACAGCCGCGTCCCCACGATTCCCAGGAGCAAAGCGACCAAGCCTGTCAGGACGAACCATTTCCCCGATCGCGACGCCGCCCCCGGCTGGGTCTGCGACCACTCCGAGGCCGTCTTCCCCATCGTCGGCGCCGACACCTGCTCGCCCGTCGCCCCACCCGACGAAGCCTCCTTCTTTCGGAGCGACGAGCCCGTCGTTTGTCCGGGCGATGTCGTGCCGGATTTCGAGATCGGCGCCTCGGGCCGCAAGCTCCCCGCATCCCGCGGCCCGGCGAGGTGCGCGTGAATGCGATCGAGCAGCGCCTGCGACCGCTCGGGCACGAAGGGGGCGAGGGCGTCCGCGAGCTCGGCGACGCTCTGGAATCGATCGGCCGGGTGCTTTTGCAGGCAACGCAGCACCACGTCCCCGAGCTCGGCGGGCAGCTCCTCGCGGTGGCGCTGCGGCGGCTCCGGATCCTCGGTCATCAGCACCATGATGAGCGAGCCGAGCGAATCGGCGACGAATGGCATCCCCCCGGTGAGCGCCTTGTACAGCACCACGCCGAGCGACCAGATGTCGCTGCGCGCGTCGACCTCCCGCGCCGCGCGGAACTGCTCGAGCGACATGTACATCGGCGAGCCGAGCAGCGCGTTGCTGCGCGTGAGCGCCGTCCCGTCGATCGCCGCCGGATCCCCGTGCTTCGCGATTCCGAAATCGAGCACCTTCACCACCGGGCTCCCGTCAGCCCGCCGCGTCACGAACAGGTTCGCGGGCTTGATGTCGCGGTGCACGATGCCGCGCCCGTGCGCCTCGGCGAGCGCCTCGCACGTCTGCAGCAGGATCTCGCACGCCTCCTCGATCGGCAGCTTCCCGACCGCGCGGATCATCGCGTCGAGGTCCTTGCCTTCGAGCAGCTCCATCACGAGGTACGGCACGCCGTCGTCGAGCGTGCCGAAGTCGAGCATGCGCGTGACGTGCTCGCTCCGGAGCTTCGTCGCGGCTTGGGCCTCGCGCAAAAAGCGCTTCTTGCCGACCTCGTTCTTGGCGGCGGCCTCGAGCATGAACTTGATCGCCACCCGCTGCTCGAGCTCCGTGTGCTCGGCCGCGACGACGGCCCCCATGCCGCCCACGCCGAGCACGCGATCGACGCGGTATTTCCCGGCGATCACGTCGCCCGCCTTGACCGGAAGCTCGATCTCCTCGCTGTCGCTACTCATCGGCCGACCACGTCGCCTCGGGGGCCGAGCCTATCGAGGACGCGCCGCGCCGGCAAGCCCCTCGCGCGCGTCCATGAGCGCAAACCCTAGCAAATTCAGCCCTCGCCAGGCCCGAGGGTCCGTCGCACGCGGATCCGACGCGGCGAGCCCGATGCCCCAGATCGCGTCCTTTGGGCTCGCCTCGACGAGGATCTTCGATCCCGTCCCGCGCAGCCAATCGCCGAGGGCTTCATTCTGGCCGAACTTCGCGAGGCTCGCCTCCACCACGATCCCGAACCGATGCTCGCGCCACCGCACCTCGTCGAAATCATGCACCTCGCGGCCGAGCGCCTTCGCCTTGCCCGGATCCTCCGTCGCCAGGATCTTCGCGCGCGTCGCCTCGTCCCCGAAGAGCCGCGCCTTTTCGGCCATCATGAAATGCTCGGCGGCCGTGTACCGCTGTCCGCGCACAACGAACGGCGCCGGATACCATTGGCTCAAGATGAAAGGACCCAGCGTCCCGTCTTTGCTCGGCGTATGGCCCCAGAAGAACAGGAAATCGAGCGGCTCGCCGCGATCTTGCCGCGCGATCAGGGTGGCGACGTCCATGGCGGGATCCTACCGCATCTCGAAGCGCGCGGGGAAGCGTCCTCGCCGTTCCCCTTGGACCAAAGTGTGCTGCGGCGGTACTGTGATCCCGAGACCGGCGCCCTGGCGCCGGAGGAGGAAAACTTCATGCGCTCATTCGCTTTGCTTTTTGCGTCCGCTGCGCTCTTCGCCGCGACGCCCGCCCTCGCCGACGTGGTCGACTCTCCCCCGACGAATTGCCCCGACGGCAGCGAGGGCGAAACGTGTCACGGCGGCCCGCACTGCGAGCCGCGAAACTGCGCGACGGACGCCGATTGCAGCGGCGGCGCCACGTGCGCGGATCGCTCGTTTTGCATGCAGGAAATCAACTGCGTCGGCGGCTGGCTCGATCCGGACGCCGCGCTCCCGCCGCTCAAGCCCATCGTGGTCGAGCCCTGCGACGCGGCAGGCGCCTGCGCGACCGGCACGTGCAAATCCATCAAGGTCTGCGTCGGCGGCGCCCAGGCGGGCTCCGGCAGCGGCGGCAGCGGCGCGGGCGGCGCGGGCGCGGGCGACGGCGCGGGGGGAGGCGGGGACGGGGGCGACGTCGTGGTGAAGGGATGCACGTGCACCGCCGTGGGCGACCAGGCCGCGCCGTGGCTCGGGCTCGCCATGGTCGCCGTCGGCACCGGAATCGCCGCGGCGCGAAGGCGGCGCGCGCGTTAACGCGCGGGCGGCGTCGTCACGGACGGTTTTTTCTTCAAGCACGTTTCCATCGCAGGCCCGAGCGACGCCGCGCCGGCCGGCAGGAGAGGCGGTCCGTCCACCGACGCCGCCGTGCGGCCGGAAAAACCGCCGCTCACGATCCTCCCCGCGCGCCCGATGACCGTGGAAATGGGCATGCCGCTCCCGATTCCATGCTTCCAGCTCCGCGAGTCGTGGCTGTTCATCCGGTTGTCGCCGATGACGAACACCTCCCCCGCAGGCACACGCCACGGCCCTTGCAACATCCCGCAAATCCCGCCCCGGCACGATTGTATCCCGCTGCAATCGCTGTCCTTCTCGCACGACCCCCCGTCGACCGGTCCGTCGAGCAAAACGCCGTACACGTGATCGCCGATCCATTCGAGGAAGAGCTCGTGCGTCTGTCCCTCCCAATCGTATAGGCCCACGCGGCACTGCGGGACGCGAAAGCCGTTGATGATGGGCCGACCGTCCACGAACTGGATCTCGTCCCCCGGCATCCCGATCACCCGCTTCAGGAAGAGCTGCTCCGGGTTTTCGGGGAACGGAAACACGATCACGTCGCCGCGATGCACCTCGCCGCCCCGCGTCGCGGAGACGTGGTCCCCGGGAACGAGTGTGGGTATCATCGCCCCGGACGGGACCTTGTACACCTTGATCATCACGCCGAGCGCAACGGAGGCCAGCACGAGGAGGCCCAGGATCACGTAGGCCGCCTGCGCCAAACGCGTCTTGCGGGCCGAGGAGGCGTCGGACATGAGGGCCCCCTACCTCGATCCGCGCCCCGCGAGAAGCCGCCCGAGACAAAGTCCCGACCCCGCTCCTTTTTTCTCTAAGAAACCTCCCGCCCCCCCGTTCTTCGAGCGAACGACAGCTCTTTCGCGCCCATGCCGAGCGAACCGACGAGCCACTGGGTCCTTCTCGCGCTCTCGCGCTACGAGGCCCCTTTGCTCCGCTACGCCTCGGCCATCGTGGGATCCGCCCAGGCAGCCGACGTGGTGCAGGACACGTTCCTGCGCTTGTGCAACCAGGACCGGGCGGCGGTGGAGCCGCACCTCCGGGCCTGGCTCTTCACGGTCTGCCGGAACCGGGCCCTCGACGTACGGCGCGACAAACGACAGGTCGAGCCCGTGGCGGAGGTGGACGAGGTCATGCCGGACAATCAACCCGGGCCCACGGAGGCCCTCGAACGCCGGGAGGCGATGCGCCGTGTCCTCGGCGCGCTCGATACCCTGCCGGAGCGACAACGCGAGGCGGTCCTGCTCAAATTCAGCGGCGACCTGAGCTACCAAGAAATCGCCGAGGTGCTCGGGACGAGCGTCTCGAACGTGGGGTTTTTGTTGCATACGGCGCTGCGCGCGCTGCGCGAGCAGGTGGAGAAAAAGGACCGCGAAGCCGGGCGGAGGAACCGATGACGCTCTCGAAAGACGATCCGCGCCTGCTCTCGTACGTGCTCGGCGAGCTCGACGAGGCAGAGTCGCGCGAAATCGAGGCGGCCCTCGACGGCGATCCGGAGATCCGCGCGGAGATCGACGCCCTGCGCATGACGGCGGAGATGCTGCGCGAAGGCCTCGCGGAGCGCGCGCCGAAGGAGCTCCCGGCCCAGCAGCGAAAGGTGCTGGAGGAGGCCACGCGCGAGACGGAAATGCCCAAGGTGGCGCCGCTCCGAAGGCGACTCTTGCGTCCGTCGTGGCTCGCAGCGGCGGCCGTCGCGCTCGTCTCCATTCCGATCGGGGTCATGCTCGCGCGCCGCAATGCCGAACCCGTGACCGAGCAAGCGAGGAAAGACGCCACGGCATTCGAGGCGCCGCAGAAGGAGAACGACAAGAAAAAGACGACGGCCCCGCGCCCGAAGGACGACACGAAGATCGACGATGCGACGCGGCGAGAGGCTCTGAGAATGCTCCAGGAGGAGCGGGCGGCTCAAGGCGGCGGGGTCCCTTCGCAAATCCCGAAGCCCCGCAGGTTGACCGCGCGATCGAAGCCGCGGGCCGACGAGAACCCGTTCGTCTACACGACGAGCATCGCACGCACGACGTTCCCGCTCGACGTGGACACGGCCTCGTATTCGCTCGTCGAGCGGTACATCCAGGAAGCCGGACGCAGGCCGCCGAAGGACATCGTGCGCGTCGACGAGCTCGTCAATGCGTTCGCCTACGAGGACCCGCCTCCGTTCGGGGACGAGCCGCTCGCCGCCCGTGCCGAGGTCGGATACGCGCCGTGGACGCCGTCGCACAGGCTCGTGCGGCTCGTGCTGAAAGCAGCGCCGCTCGATTCGACGCGCCGCCCCCCGGCGAACCTGATCTTCGTGATCGACAAATCGCCGGGCTTCGCAAAAGATCCGGACAAACTGCCGCTCCTCCAGGCCGCCCTGCGCAGGGTGGTCTCGCGGCTCGACGCGCAAGATTGGGTGACGCTCATCGAGCACGGAGGTCCCTCGCAAGAACCCTGGTTACCCCCGACGCCGGGCGACGACAAACCCCGAATCCTCACGGCCATCGATCGATTCGAACCGAGCGGAGCGGCCTCGCCCGGCGATTCCATCGAGCGCGCCTTCAAGGCGGCGCAGGCGCATTTCGTCGAGGGTGGCGTGAACCGGGTCTTCCTGGCGACGGACGAACAATTCGCGGCAGGGTCGGAGCAAGGCCGACTCGCGGCGCTCATCCGGGACAAGGCGACGACGGGCATTTCCCTGTCGACGCTCGGCTTCGGCCCGATGGACGGCCCGGCAGGACAAACCCTGAAGCTCCTCGCCGAGGAAGGAAAAGGGAGCTTCGCGCCGATCGGCGGGCCGAACGACGCGCGCACAGCGCTGGTCGACGAGGCCCTCGGGACGCGCACGCCGATCGCGAGGGACGTGCGGGTCGAGGTCGATTTCGCTCCGTTGTACGTGCGGTCGTTCCGGCTGATCGGCAACGAGGATCGGACGGGCCCGGAGCGCGAGTTTCTGGACGCCTGGAAAGGCCCGGTCGATCTCTACGCCGGGCATGCGGTGACGGCGCTCTACGAGCTCGAACCCAGGCCCGACACCTCGGGGGGCTCGGAGGCGCCGCCGGTGCCGTATCTCTTGACGCTGCGGGTGCGGTACAAGGATGCGACGGGACAAACGAGCCGCGAGATCGAAGTGCCGCTCATCGACGACAGGTATCGGGGGACGCAGAGCACGGATTTCCACTTCGCCGCGTCCGTGGCGGCATTCGGCCTGCTCCTGCGGGATTCGCCCTTCAAGGGCGAGATGACGCTCGCGGATGTCGTGGCGATGGCCAAAAAAAGCCTCGGCACCGATCCCGGCGGGCACAGGGCCCGCTTCGTGAACCTGCTCGAACTCGTGGAGTTCACGCCCGAGACAGGGCGCAAGCTACCCCCCAGGAAACCGCCGCCCCGCAAAGGGTCGTTGTGCCAGCCCGGAGATTCGCTTTGCAGTGAACTTTGATCCGGCCGCGCGACCTCGCTCAGCCCGCAGGCTCGGGCGCGACCGCAGGCGCGTCGGCCACCGGGGGCGCTGCCGCCGCGGCCGCCGCTGCCGCCGCTGCTTCCTCCATCACGCGCACCGCCGCTGCGTCCTCCTCGGCGAGGATCCGATCACTCTCGCCGAGCGCGACCTCGTGCGCCGCGATGACGCGCCTCACGCGGCCCCGCGCGAGCGTGAGGAACAGGAGCCCGAACAGGCCCCACACCACCGAAGCCGCCACCGAAGCCACGACGAGCAGCTCCTCGCCGGACGTCCCCAGCGCGTCGAGCGCGACGAAGACATAAAGCGGCGACGGCGCGGCCACAATGAGCGCGCCTCGGCCCGAGGCCGACGCGAAGAGGCCCGCGATCGCCGCGACGATCCACGGCCCCACGGTGACGAGGAAATGCACCGCGAGGAGCAAGACACGCGAGAGCAGCGTGGTGCTCAGCCGCGCTCGGAGAAGCGCGCCGAGCCCCACGGAGAACAGATAAAACGAGCCGGCGTAGAGCGCGACGAGGAGAATCTGCTGGATCTCCTCCGCGGCGTTCGTGTTGTCCATCACGGCGAGGATGCCGGCCGCGACCGGCATCAGGAACGCGACGGCGGCCATAGAGAGCTGCATCATCGACGTGCCGAGGATGCCCGGCCCGAGCAGCCGCCTGATCCCGCCCACGCCCTGTCGATCCCAGTGGAGCCGCACGCGCCGCGAAGGCCCGAGCGAGTCGCCGAGGAAGATGTAGACCGAGATCATCAGGAACACGAGCAGCACGCAGATGCCCGCGATCGCGACCTCCAGGCGACGGTGCGTGGCGACGGCGGCGACGGGCGCGGCCGAGCAGAGCGCGAAGACCGGCGCGGCCACGAGGAACCAGCGCTTGAGGCCCGTCGAGCGATCGTCCGTGATGCTCGTGAGGTTCGCGACCGTGACCTCGTAGAGGAACCACGCGGGCAAGCCCGTCGCGACGATCGGCAGCATGATCAAGCAGAGGACGTACGTGAGATCGAAGGGCGCGCGTGCGTACGCCGTCGGCAGCCAGACGGGCGGGCCTTCCGGCACGCCGGACCAGGCGTCGTGCGCGGCGACCGAGAGGCCCACGCCGAACCAGCCGTAGACGTTGAGCGAAGCGATCACCGCGCAGATCAACGTGACCACGAGCGCGGCGCGCAGGCTGTTCATCTTCGAGCTGACCGCGAGCCCGAAGGCGACCGCGAGCGCCGCGATGAGGAACAGGAACCCGAACGCGACGATCGTCTCCGTCGCGGTGACGCCGCCGAAAAGAAATGGCAGCGCGCCCACGGGCGCGAGCATCACCACGTACATGCTGATCGACGTGTACGCGGCGAGGAATTTTCCGCGCGCGATCACCGCGGGACGCAGGCCCGTGAGGATCACGGCTTCCCACGTGCGGCCCTCGCGCTCCGAGGCGATCGCGTTCGCCGCGACCGCGGGTCCGACGAACGTGACCACGAAGTACGCGAGCGAGAAGAAGACCTGGAAGAGAACGTACCCCGTGGTCGCGGGGCTCTCGTTGATCGAGACGAGGCCGCCGATCGCGGCGATCGCCAGCGTGGCCAGGATCGAGAGCACGCAGAGGATGATCGGCGTGCGGACGAGGCGCGCGGACTGGCGAAGCTCGCGGATCCAGATCGGGTTCGGATCGTCCTTCAGGCGATGCAGGAGCGAGGCGCCTGCGGCCCTTGCCGTTCCGGTCTGCGCGCTCATTGGACGTCTCCGCGCGTGACTTCGAGGAAGATGCGCTCGAGCTCGTTCCTCTCCGGCTCCACGCCCACGATGCCGATGTTGCGGTGCACGAGGTGGGTCACCATCTCCGCGATCTTCGTCTCCGTGCCCGTGTAGCCCACGTGCACGAGGCCGCCCATGACGTGGACCTCGACGATCCCGGGCCCGCCGCGCAGGAAGTACGCGGCGGCCTCGGGGTTGCCGAGGACACGCAGCTTCACCCGACGAACGCTCGGCGCTTGCGGGATCGGCTGCGGCGCTTGCGGTTGCGGCGCTGCGCTCGCGCTCGGATCGGTCGCGGCCACGGCAGCGCCGGCGACGGGCGCAGATTGCACCACGCCCGCGGCCTCGGGCGAAGCAGGCGCGGCTTGCGCGGCTTGCGCGGGCACGAGCGCGCGCACGCCCGGCGGCACGTACCGCGGCGGCGGCGCGTGGCCGTGGGCCTCGGCTGCGCGGATCGCTTCGAGCCGCGCCGAGATCTCGTGGATAGGACCTGCGACGACGAGGCGACCTCGTTCGAGGATGCCGATCGAGGTGCACACATCGCTCAGCTCCGTGAGGATGTGCGACGAGAGGAAGATCGTCTTCCCGAGGCCACGCAGCTCCAGCAAGAGATCACGGATCTCGATGCGGGCGCGTGGATCGAGATCACTCGCCGGCTCGTCGAGGATGAGCACCTTCGGGTCGTGCAAGAGGATACGCGCGAGCTGAAGCCGCTGCTTCATGCCCTTCGACATCTCGGCGACGAGCCGATCCTGCAACTTGCCGAGGTCCGTCAGCTCGAGGACCGCGTCGACCACGCTGATCGAGGGCACGCGGAACGAGTCTGCGAAGAACTCGAGGTACTCGCGCACCGTGATGCGATCGTAGACGCCTGCGTGATCGGGCATGTAGCCGATCACCTTGCGCACGGCGTCGGGGTCGAGCGTGACGTCGATCCCGTCGATCTCCACGCGCCCGGCCATCGGCTCGAGCAGCGTCGCCATCACGCGGATCGTCGTGGTCTTCCCCGCGCCGTTCGGCCCGATGAAGCCGAAGATCTCGCCCGGGCCGACGTCGAAGGTCACGTCGCGCAGGACGTCGCGGTTCGCGAAGCGGTGCCAGAGGTGGCGCACGCGGATCGTCGGCGGCGCGGGGCTTGGGGACGCAGCTCCGCTTGCCGGAGCGGAGCCCCCAAACGTCGATGAAGCCGTGACCAGCGAAGGCGGCTCCGGGGCCGCGGTCGCGGGCGATCGCTCCCAGGTCTCGGGCGTCGTGACGGGCTCGCTCACGGCCGACCTCCGTATCCGACGATCCGCACGAGCAGCCGATCCCGTTCGAGCTTGAGGCCCGCGTCCGAGGTCTTGCCCTCGCCGCCGTCGAGCTGACCGAGCAGCACCGGCACGTCCTCGGGGAACCAGTCCACGAGCCCGCCTGCGCTCTGCTCGACGGCGAGCCACGCCTCGGCGAGGCCGGGCGCGTCGGGCTCGACGATCGGGCGCACGAAGACCGAGCTGAGCGGATGAAGATCGAGCGTCCCCGCGCGCCGCGTGCCGTTCACCTGCCGGATCCACGTCGTCCCCGCGGTCACCGTCTTCAAGTCCTTGCCCGCGCTCGCGAGCACCCGCTCGCCGTCCTTGATCGTCGGGAAATACCGCGGCAGGAGGCCTGGCAGCATGAGGATCGCCGCCCGCAGGTCATGGCCGCTCCGGTTCGTCACGGCCGTGTCCTTCTCGCCCTCGTGCACGATCGAGATCCCCTCGCCCACGTCGGCGAACCCGTCCTCGCGCACGACCACGGTTTGCCAGGGCAGGATCGCGAGATCGACGAGGCGCGCGCCGTCGCGATCGACGAGCATGTGATCGTCGATCGTCGCGGGCGAAGCCACGACCGCGGTCGTGACCACGCTCGAACCGTCGCTCGTGCGCACGGTGAGATCCTTCGATCGCGGCGTGAAGAAGCCACGCCACCGCCGCGCCGTGCCCTTCGTCATCCCCGCGCCCGCTTCGACGAGCGTGAGGTGACGCGAGCGACCCGTCAGGCCCTTCGCGAAGAGGCCGATGAGCACGACGGCGAAGAACGCGATCGCCGAGAGGATCGGCAGCCAGACGAGCGCGCGCAGGGGTTTGCCCTTGTTCGCGTGCATCGTGAAGTTCACGGGCCCGGCGAGGACCGCGTAGGCGATGAGCAGGATCGCGGCCACCGCGATCCCCCAGCGCGAGCTCTCGTTCGGATCGAGCTCCTGCCGCACACGATCGAGGTCCACGGTGCCGGGCGCGCCGCCCTGCCGGTAGACGATCGAACTCTTCCGGTCGAAGGCCCTGCGCGTCAGATCGAGGACACGCGCTTGCACCCAGGGGTCGTCCACGGCGGGCTTGCGCGTCGGATCAAACGCGAGCAGGTGAAACTCGCCGAGCCCGTACGTCGCGGAGGCCCCGTAGCGGCTGCCGTGCAGGTTGCCCCCGGAGAAACCAGCGAGCGTCTTGCCGACCTCCTCGGCCGCCGACTCGGCGAACGGGATCGACTTCGTGGCGTTCGAGGGCGGCGCGGGCAACACGAGCTCCCGGAGCGTCTCGGAGTGCGGCGACGTTGGCGTGATCTCGCCGCCCGCGAACGCCGCGAGGAGGGGGCTCCGGAGATCCTCGGGGCGCGCGAGCGCCACGGCGAGCGTGCCGCCGGCGAGGACGTAGCCGCTCAGCGCTTCGAGCTCGGCCGCGCCGATCTTCACGAGCGTATCCGAGCGCAGAAGCACGGCCGACGCGGGCGCATAGAGCGCGGCGCGATCGGGCAGGATCGGATCCCCCGTCGCCGGATCGAAGCGCGGCGCGCCCACCTTGAGCTGCGGCCCCGTGCCGTACGCGCCGTACCCGCCCCACGGCGAGTAGAGCGGCGAGATCGCGGCGTCGTGCAGCGCGCCTTTCAGCCGCGAGGTCTCGCTGACGTCGAGCAGGAAGAGCTCCTGCATGTTCGTCACGGCCGTCGTGTGGCTGCCGAGCACCACGCCCGCGTCGTCCCGCGCGACCACGTTCGTCTCGCCGTACACGTTGCCGTGTGTCGGCAGCCGGACGATCACGCTCGTCCCCGCGCCGACGACGAACGGCGCCGTCGCGCGGAAGCGCATCTGGTCCGAGTGCAACCGGCTCAGGACCTCGACCTCGCCCCGCAGCGGCTTGGCCTCGTTGTTCTGCACCCGCACGAGGAACCCGCTCCAGCCCGCGGGCGTCGGCGAGGTCGTGCCGAGGAGCGGCGCGACCTCGAAGGACACGCTCGCGCGCCCCGGCGGCGGCGCCGGCGGCGCCTCTGCGATGGCGGTCGCAGCGACGACGGGCGCGGGCTCGGCGTGCGTCGCGAGCGGCGCGAGCGCGAGGATCGGGACCAGCGAGAGCGCGCGGAGCCTCATCGGCGGATCGCCTGCTCCACGTTCTCCGGACGGGCGGGCACGCTCTCGATGAGCGCGTCGACCACCTGATCGGTCGTGATCCCGTCGGCCTCGCCCTCGAACGATCGGATCAAGCGGTGACGCAGCACGGGCTTGGCGACGCGCTGCACATCGCCGAACGAGACGTGCGCGCGACCTTCGAGCACGCTCACGGCCTTGGCCGCGAGCACGAGCGACTGCCCGCCGCGCACGCCCGCGCCGTAGCGGATCGCGCGCTTCACGAGGTCGGGCGCGCCTTGCGTCGCCGGATCACTCGCGCGGACGAGGCGCGAGGCGAAGCGCATGATCGGCTCGGCCACGGCGACGTCGCGGCACGCCGAGCGGACCGCCAGCACCTCGTCCCGATCGAGCACGCGCGGCGGCGCGTCCTTCGGTTGCCCCGTCGTGCGGGTGAGGATCTCGGTCATCTCGTCCTCGGTCGGGCTCGGCACGATCACTTTGAGCAGAAACCGATCGAGCTGCGCCTCGGGCAGCGGGTACGTCCCTTCCATCTCGATCGGGTTCTCCGTGGCGAGCACGAAGAACGGCTCTTCCATCGCGTGCCGCACGCCGCCGATCGTGCACGCGTGCTCCTGCATCGCTTCGAGCAGCGAGCTCTGCGTCTTCGGCGTGGCGCGGTTGATCTCGTCCGCGAGCACCACCTGCCCGAAGATCGGCCCCTTGTGCAGGGCGAAGTGCCGCGAGCCGTCGGCCGAGGTCACGAGGATGTTCGTGCCCGTCACGTCGCTCGGCATGAGGTCGGGCGTGAACTGGATGCGTGAAAATTTCAGGTCGAGGCAGCTCGCGATCGTGCGCACGAGCAGCGTCTTGCCGAGCCCCGGCGCGCCTTCGAGCAGCACGTGCCCGCCGGCCACGAGGCCCCAGAGCGCCTGCTCCACGACCTCGCCCTGGCCCACGATCACCTGCCCGATCGCTTCCTTGAGGCGCGCGCTCGCCTCGCGGGCCCGATCGAGCCTCTTCTGAAAGTCGCCCGTCGTCGTCATGCGGAGGCGCAGCGTAGCCGCGCCCGGCGGTCATTTGGGCTGGAAATAGCGCCCGACCTGCTCGCGGTACTCCTCGGGCACGTCGCTCCGCTCGATCGCCCCGAGCTCCCCGCCGCCGCCTGCCCGAGCGCGCCCGTCGGCACGTTGGCCAAACAACTTGTGCATCAGACCGAAAGGTGATAGGCACGGCACCTTTCGAACTTTCCGGCCTTTCCGGAGGAACGACTGCAAAGGAGACGGGATTGATAAAAAATTTCGCCGATCAAACGACCGCAGACATCTACAACGGGACAAGTACCAAGGCCGCCAGAAAGGTTCCACCGACCATCTGGCCGGCCGCAGGAAGGAAGTTGGATATGCTCGAAGCCGCGACTTGCAAGACCTGCGCGCACCACCCGCCAACCGGCTGGAGAAGCTGCTGGGGAATTTGTCGGGATTTTACAGTATCCGAATCAACGATCAGTTCAGAGTTGTCTTTCGCTTTGCCGATGGTCAAGCATCCGATGTTCGGATCGTCGATTACCACTGATCGCGAGCACTCGAAGCGCTCGATATAATTGGATTTTCCGCATGCTACCGAAGAACCGACCTCCGACCACGCCGGGCGAAGTCCTCGTCGAGGAGTTCCTGAAGCCGTTGAGCATGACGCAGCTCACGCTCGCCGCGAAGATGCGTGTGCCAACCCAACGAGTGAACGCGCTCGTACACGGCCGACGCGGAGTCACGGCCGAGACAGCCATCCTCCTCTCGCGCGCGCTGAAGACGTCCCCAGAGTTCTGGATGAATCTGCAAGTTCGATGCGATCTCTGGGAGGCGCAGCGAAAACTGGCCGTCTGAAGCCGCCTGCACACACCGTTGGCATGCCTGGAACATACGAGCGGGATGACAACCGCTCGATGTTCCAGGCTTTTGTT
The DNA here is from genome assembly GCF_005144585.1 of Polyangium fumosum. Classification (GTDB taxonomy): domain Bacteria; phylum Myxococcota_A; class Polyangia; order Polyangiales; family Polyangiaceae; genus Polyangium; species Polyangium fumosum. The sequence goes on from NZ_SSMQ01000003.1 coordinate 288,942, forward strand.
TACTTGGGCTGGAAATAGCGCCCGACCTGCTCGCGGTACTCCTCGGGCACGTCGCTCCGCTCGATCGCCCCGAGCTCCCCCGCCGCCGCCTGCCCGAGCGCGCCCGTCCCCTGGATGTTCGCCGTGTCACCCGCGCGCCCCGAAGTCCGTCCCATGACGAGCCCCGGCATCGGCTTTCCCTTGTTGATCGGGCCGGTCGCGCGGGATTTGACGCCCGGGCCGTCGACCACGCCGGTCTGGCCCTTGTGGTCGCCTGGACCGCCGCCCTCGCTGTGACCGGCGTACGGCTGCCCGTTGTCCTTGCCGCCGGAGCCGGGGGTCCCGTTCTCCCCGCCCGGCTTCTGCCCGCCCTTGTTCCCTTGCCCCGGCTTGTTCCCGCCGCCCTGACCGGGCACGGGCATCGGCATCGGCGCGCCGAGTTGCCCTTCGGCCTCGCCGAGGCCCTTCTGCGCATCCTCGAGCCGCTTCTGCCGCTCGCCCTCCTCGCTGCCTTCGGCCTCGGGCTCGGCCATCTTCTTCAGCTCCTCGGCGAGCCGCTTCTGGCCCTCCTCGGACCCGAGCTCCTCGGCGAGCTCTTCGAGCTGCTCCTTGCTCGGCCCCTCGCCCGGCGCCTCCTCGCCGCTCATCTCTGCGGCGCGCTTCTTCATGTTCTCGGCGAGCCGCTTGCGCTCCTCGGGCGTCAGCTTCCCGAGCGCCTCTTCGAGCTTCTCCGCGAGCTTCTGCTGCTCCTTGCCGCCGGCCTTGCCGCTGTCGAGATCCTTCAGCGCTTCCTTCGCGTCTTCCGACAGACCTTCGCCGATCGCCTGGCCGAGCTCCTTCAGCTTCTCGTTCTTCTTGGCCATCTCTTCGAGGCGCTTCTTCTGCTCCTCGAGCGCCTTGGCCACGTCCGGCGCGTTTTGCTTGCGGGCGGCCTCGGCGGCCTCTTCGAGCGTCTTCTTCGCGCGATCGCGGTCCTCTTTTTCGAGCTTGTTCGCGAGGCTCTCCATCGCGTCGTCGAACGAGACGAGATCCCTGTCGCCGAGCGCCTTGGCCGCGTCCTTGAGGTCGGGGTTCTCCGCGAGCTTGCCGAGCGCGCTCTCCAATCCCTGGCGCTGCTCGCCGTCGCCGAGCGAGAGCCGCTCGGCCGTGATGGCGTCCTTGAGCTTGCCGATCTCGGCCTGCGCCTCGCGCTTCTCCATGCCGTCCCGAAGCTTCTCGCGCAGCTTCTTCGCGTCCTCGGCGATCTTGTCGAGGCGCTTGCGCTGGGCGTCGTCGCGCGCGTTCGCGTTCGCGAGGTCGATGATCTTGTCGAGCCCCTTGATGTCCGCGAGCTTGACCTGCTCGGCGCCGGGCGGCGGCGGAGGCGGCGGCGGGAGCGCGGGCAGCGGCAGCAGGCTCATGTAGCCGATCGCCGCGAGGCCGAGCGGGATCGCGAGGTGGTAGGCCCGAACGAACCGCGGCCGCGCGTCCTTGGGGTTCGCCTTTTCGAGCACGGTCGTGGCCTGCGAGAGCACCACCGCGCGCGCCGGATCGTCGCGCTCGTCCTCGCGATCGAGCTCGACCGCCGTGGAGATCGACTCCTTGCCGCCGAGGCGTCCATCCAGGAACAGCGCGACCTCCTCGTCGCGCCAGCGCTTGCGCCGGGCCACGATCGCGCCGACGGCCGCGCCGAGCGCGCCGCCCGCGGCCATCCACGGCCGGAGCTGGCCGTGCCGCGTTTGCCACGCCGCCGCGGCCGCCCCCGCGCCGATCACGAGCCCGAGCGCCGCGCCCGAGAGCATCCGTTCGAGCGCCAAGCGCCGCCGCACGCGACCTGCCAACCGCGTGAAGGCTTGGCTGAATCGTTGATCCTTGGACGCGGGGTTGCGGGACATGGGAATCCTATCTCTACCGCCGTCAGGGAGCGGCAGCCAGGGTCATGCAACACGTCGCGTGCTAGGTTGCCCGCATGCCGACACGCGACGAGATGTTGGAGCTGGTCGAAGCGCACGCGAAGCTCGACGATCCGATGGAAACCGCAATCTGGATCCGGCAAGAAGATCAAAGCATCGCGTGGCTCGTGGAAGTGATCCCCTCGATGGGGAGCGACGACCATCCGGAGCGCCCCATCGTGTTCACAGCGGCGCGAGACTTCAGGTATCCCCTCCACCTCATCGGGGTGAACCGAGCGGACATCGAGAAAGCCCTTCGCAAAGACCTCACCCTGGCGCGAGCCGTCGCGGCAGGTGATGTCCTGTACGGCGAGGACGCCGGGGTAGCGCTCGTGGCGTTGGCGCGCGGACTTCTGAGCCATGGCAACGCCCGCGCAAGTTAGAGCTTGGATCCGACAAGCCGGGGCGGATCTAGCTGCCGCAAAGGCAGACACAGACGCCTTGGCCGAGTGCCACCGGCGCTACCTCATTCAGCAGAGCTACGAGAAGGCCATCAAGGCCCTGGCTTTGATGCTGTGGGACGGGGCTGACGACGAGATGCGCGAGTTTGACAGGCTCTTCCTCGGGCAGCACTCACCCTTGAAGAGCCTGGGAGAGTCTGAATCTACGCTGTCCAAAGCCCTCTTCAACTTCCGCCGGAGGATCGAAACCTTCCTGAACAAGCGCGTCGACAACGCGGATTTGCTGCTGAGGATCGATGCAACGAAACCCAGCAAGAGGCCGAACGACGTAAGCTACCGCTATCCCTTCCTCCAGGACCACACGTACATCGCGCCTGCCGACTTCAGCGCGTGGGACACGTATCAGGGCAACCAGATGGGCGCCCTCGCTGCGGTGACGCATCTGCTCAAGGAAGTGAACGAAGAGCTCAAGCGCTTCGCGCGCACCCCGAAATAAGCAGGCGCTACTTGCCTCCGCCGACCAGCGCCACCCGCAGTGGCGCTCAGCGTCGGCGCGTCGGAACGCAAGCGCCGCGTGCGTGACGTCACTCCAGCGCTCGTCGTGGTTGTCGTAACGGAGGCGACCACGACGGGGCCCGTGCGTCCGAGCAGCCCACCCAATCCGTGCTCTGTACGGATCCGGCTTTTTGTCCCTCGCCGGCCGAGCCGCCCCCCGTGGTAGGCTTCGCGCGCCCGCCCCGCGGCGCGCTCGATTTCCATGGAGACGACCCTCGGCTTCCCCACTCCTCCGGACGCCCACGTCGAGCACGGCGTGGCGCTCTTCGGCCCGAGCGAGTTCGAAGGCGGCGCGCTCGCCGCGGGCCGCCCCTTCCAGGAAGCGCTGCCCTTCGGCGGGCGCGCCGAGATCCTCGCGGCGCTCGTCGACTTCGCTAGCGCACGCGGCCCGGCGCGTGTCGCCGTGCTCCCCGGGCGCACGGGCACCGGCAAGACGAGCCTGCTCTCCGCGCTCGCCGACGCCCTCGCCGCGCAGCGGATCGGCACCATGTTGCGCTTCGCGACCGACGTCGCCGTCGCCGGCGCGCCCCCCACCACGCGCCTGCCGCCAGGCCCGTGTCTCCTCGTGATCGACGACGCGGGCCGCAAAGCTGCGCCCGCGACGCTCCTGCCCATGGCGCTCGATCGCCGCGACGTGCGCTTCATCTTGACGACGCGCCCCGCGGGCCTGCCGCGCCTCTCGGCGCTCTTCGCGCAGGTCGGCCTCTCGTCGGACGTGGTGCGCGTGCTCCCCGAGCTCGGCGCGCTCGCCCCGAGCGAGGCGGAGGCGGCCGCGCGGCACGTGCTCGGCGACGAGGGGGAGGCGCATGGCGCGCGCCTCGCCGAGCAGGCCGAGGGACATCCGTTCGTGATCGCGCTGGCCGGCCGGCTCATGCAGGAGGGCGCCATCCATCCGGTCGCACTCGGCAAGGGTGAGCTCGCGGCCTGCGCGTTCGATCGTGGCCACGAACTCTTGCTCCTTCGCTCCGCCGCCGCGGGCGACCCCAAGCTCCTCGCCGGTGTCCTCGCGCTCGTCGCGCTCCTCGCGCCGGTGCGCACCTCGGACGAGCGCTTCCTCCAGGGCGCGGGAGATCTGCTCGGCTGCCGCCGTCGTGACCTCGTCTCGGCGCTCCGCGCGCTCGAAGCCGCGGGCGTCGTCGAGCGTGGCCCGCACGGCGCGCGTGTCGTCCCGGGTGCCCTCTCGGACCACGCGCTCCACCGCGCGCTCGCCGGCCCCTTCGCCACGGGCGGGCTCACGGGCTCGCTCGACGAGCGCGTGCGCGGGCTCGAAGCGCGCTTCGGCGCCCAGGCCATCGTCCCGCTCATCCGCAACGCCGGCGAGCTCGACGGCCCCTCCATCCCGGAGGGCGCGTCCGCCGAGATCGTCGCCGCGCTCTTCCGCCACGTGCGCGAGAGCGTCGAAGCGGCCTCGGCGGCGGATCGATGCCGCCTGCTCACGGGCCTGCGCGAGCTCTCCTCGGATCACCCGGCCGCGATGCTCGAACTCGCCACGGCGGTCCTCCGTTCGCCTGCGCTCACCGAGGCCGCGCGGGGCCCGGGTGCCCTCTTCTCCGCCGCGTCCGTCCTCTACGAGTTGCCCGCGATCCTGCGCCGCGTGGGCCTGCACCTCGCGCACCTCCCCCGCGCGGCCGACCTCCTCTGGCAGCTCGGCCGCGACGACCTCCGCCTCCAGAGCCCGCACCCCGACCATCCCATGCGTGTCCTCCGCGAGCTCGCGTCGCGCGCGTCCGCGCGCCCGGCGGGGGTCCACGAGGCCTTGCTCGAAGCCGTCGATCGCTGGCTCCTCGCGGACGACGCGCACGAGCACAAGCACTCGCCGCTCGACGTGATCGACACCTTCCTCTCCGACGGCGCCGTCGACGCCGGCCCCTCCGAAGAGCGCCGCCGCGCCCTGCGCACGCAGGCCCTCGCCGCGCTCGCGGGCTGCGCGAAATCGCCGAAGCGACGCGCCGCCCTCTCGGGCATCAGCGGCCTCGAACGGGTCCTCTCCGACGGCTCCGGGGGTTCACTCGGCGATCGGATGGAGCCCGGATGGCGTGACGAAGAGCGGCTCGACATCCTCGCGATGCTCGGCGCCGCCGCGAACACCTCCGCCGATCCGCTCGTCCATTTCGCGGTCGCCGACGCGCTCCGGCGCGCGGCCCGGCGCGCCACCTCCTCCGAGGTGCGCGCGGCGGCCGAGACCGCCCTCGGCGCCGTCCCGACCTCGGCCGAGCGCAGGCTCTACGAGGCCCTCACGCAACGCTCGCCCGCGCAGCGCGGCATGATCGACCTGCCGGCGAGCGAGATCCCGGGCTCGGGCGAGGTCGATCGGGGCGGCGTGGAGCGACGCTCGGCCGACGCGTGTCGCGCCGTCGTCGACGAGATGCTCGCCGAGGGCCACCCGCCTGCGCAGACGGCCGAGTGGCTCGGCGCGGCGCTCGAAGCCCTCGCGCTCGCGGGCAAGTCCGGCTCGCCGCGCCTCCTCCTGCATGTCCTCTCCCGCAAGCATCCGGTGGCGGCCGCAGCGATCTGCGAGGCCATCATGGGCGCGCCCGAGAGCCCGCTCGGCCCGCACGTCGCCTCCTTGCTCCATGCGCTCCGCGAGGCCGCGCCCGATCGCGCCGAGGCCCTCGTCGACACCATCGTCACGGGCGGCAACCCCACGCTCTGCGCCTCGCTCGCGCAGGTCTTCCATCGCTGGGTCGAAAAGCCCCTGCCCGGTGATCGCGAAGCGCTCCGCCACCTCCTCGGACACCGCGACGGCTTCGTCCGCCGCGCGGCGCTCGGCGCGCTCCGCACCCTCGCCAAATCCTCCCCGCGCGACGCGGTCGAGCTCGCGGTCGGCGTTGACCTCTCCGAGGGCCCCGAGGTCGCCGAGGCCCTCTTCGGCGCCCTCGACGCGGGTGGCCTCTTCTCCGAGGGCGCGCTCTCCGAAGAGGAGATCATCCTCTTCCTCACGCGCCTCGGCGCGGCCCGCAGCCTCGACGGCCACTCCACGATGCGGTTCCTCCACCACGCCGGCAAACGCCTGCCGGAGGACGTCGCGGGCCTCTTCATCGAGCGCATCGCGCGCGCCGCGTCCGGGGCCGTCGCGGGGGCGGAGGAGTACGAGCCGCTCCCGCCGGAGGGCCTCTCGGCGATCCTCGCGGGCCTCGCGCGCTCGCCGGAGTGGCTCTCGCTCTTGCGCCGCGTCCGCCACCTCGCGCGGGCCCGCATCGGCTGGGTCCGTTTCCACGCCGCGCGCCTCTTCCACGACGCCTCGCGCTCCTTCGCCTTACCCACGGTCGAAGTCCTCTCCGAGTGGGTGCAGGACGGCGGCGAGAGCGAGCTCGAAGCGATCTCCGCGCTCCTCGAAGAGGCGCCGCCCACCTTCCTCTTCGCGCACCTCGAGCTCGTCGCGACGCTCCTCCGGCGGGCGCACGCGGCCGGCGAGGGCTGCTTCGAGCGCGTCCGGAGCGCGCTCTTCTCGGTCGTCACGGGCCAGGCGCGGCCTCGCTCGGGCGGCCGGGCGGATCGCAGCGAGACGCTCCTGCGCTCGCAGGCCCGGGAGGCCGCGTCCCGATTGCCCCCCAAATCCCCCGAGCAAAAATTCTTCGAATCGGTCGCCAAGCACGCGGAGGCTCTCCTCGCCGAGGAAGACGCGGCTGAGGACGACGAGCTCTTCGACCTCTGACATGCGCTCCCTGCCCTTTTTCCTGGCCGCTCTCGTGCTCCCCTCGATCGCCTGGGCCGAACCCCCCGCGGCGCCGCCGCCCCCGCCGGCCCCCTTCTGGACGGGTCCCCGCGTCGCGGCGGCGATCGTCATGACCACGAGCGTGGGCGCCATTGTGGCGGGCGCGGTGTATGCGGCTCGCTCGGACGAGGCGAATGCGGCGTTGAAGTACCATTGCCTCACGTCGGATCCGAACCAATGCGACGCCGAGGGGTATGCGCTCCGCGGGAAAGCGACGACCGACGGGCGGGTCGCGACGACGGCGCTCGGCGTGGGCGCGGCGGGGGTGTTTCTTGGATTGGTGCTCGGGTGGATCAATCCCGAAGCGCACCCGAGCCCGGCGCCGGTGAAGGTCACCGTGGCGCCGGTCGTGGGCGGGACGATGCAGGGGATTGTGGTGATGGGGCGGTTCTGACGGGATCAGCCGGGGGACGTGGCGACCTCGGGATCGGCTTCGTCCTCGGCGACGTCTGCGGCGGCGGCGCGAAAAAACGACTCGACCCACGACTTCGGGTATTTGTTCATCACGGCGATCTTGAGCAGCTCGGCGTAGGTCGTGGTGCGCAGGGCGTTGACGCCTTCCTTCCATTCATCGGTCTCGTTGGCGACGACCTGCCGATTCCCCTTGGTTTTCGCGCGCACGTCGAGGGCGCTGAAGGCGGCGCCCACGGAGGCGTCGAGCTGCGGCCCGAACACCGCGAGCCCATGGCCTGGTTCGAGCTTCCCGATCTCGGTCAGGATCACGTCGCGGGTCTTCTCGCATTGCACGCGGAGCGCCTGGCGAATGAACTGCCCGGGCGTGGCATCCCTAAACATCTTGCCGAGCAGCGGCGCGGCGAACGCGCGCGTGGCCGCGGCGAAGCGCGTGGTCAGCCCGTCGAGCCCCGCGTTCCGCACGGCGACGACGGCTTCGGCGCGCGTCACGTCTCGTCGGCCTTCGCGCTCCTTTTTGAAGAGCGACTCCCATTTGGCGATCGCATCGTGGAAGGGCGCGGCGAGGTGGGCGGCTTCGGGGTCGGCGGCGAGGCCGGCCTCGGAGTATTCGAGCTCGTCGAGGAACGTGATCATGCCGTGCGACAGGGGGATTTTGCGCATGAGATACCTCCAGGTGGGGTAAGGGGACGGAAGGAGCATGCGTCTGACCGCCCGCGAGGCGGGAGCTTGGGCGGGAAGTACAAGTTCGACGGCGTCAGACTGGCCCACGGAGACACCAACTTGGCCAGCCCGACAATTGGCGAAACGCAGAGTTGCCTCGCACACTGTAGGGTGGGATGGTAGGGATGTCAGGAGATGCGACAGGATGGTCTGATAGCGTCTTCCTGGCACTTGTATCCATGAGGGTCTGATGTCGACTTGGGATGAGATCAAAGAACGCGTCGAGAAAAACGGCAACGTCCTGACGATCACAATGGAAGAACTGCGTGGCGCCCAGGGCGCCGGCAAGTTGGGTGTGCACGTTCGAGGGCAAATAAAAAGCGCGCTTGCTGGCATGGGCCTCGGGCACATCCCCCAGGAGCTTCCCACTTACCAACACGAGCAGGTTCGCTTGTACAAGCATGGCACTCCGGTAGGAGACTTCATCACCACTGTGCTGACACCGGGCCAGCAGAACGACTCTAAGCTGGCTGAACAGTTTGCTGATGGGGGCGTGGATTACTCTGCGATCGTCGAGAAGATTCGAGAACTCGTAGCGGAATAAAGGACGACTTCAGCTGCAACGGGCCGCCGGCAAGCGGTTGTTGGCTCACGATGGTCCAATCATAGCTATCAACCCACCGGAGGGGTGGACGAAGACTGGGCAGATCGCCCTCCGCCCTCACGTCTCCGGGTACATAACGTGCACCGTCAGAATCTCCCCGCACCTCCCCCCGCGCACCTCCCGCGCCGCCCGGTTCCCCCTCGCCTCCCGCCGCCTCGCCCTAACGCTGCCACGCCCGTCCCTGCCTCGAACTGGGCTCACCTGGCGGCTTCACCACGGGCACGGACCTGGGTGACGCCCAGCTGCTCCTTCTCGCTCCGCGAGAAAGCAACGGTCGACGTGCGGGTCGCGACGACGGCGCTCGGCGTGGGCGCGGCGGGGGTGTTTCTTGGATTGGTGCTCGGGTGGATCAATCCCGAAGTGCACCCGAGCCCGGCGGCTTCGTCATCTTCCACTACGACGGCGACACGACGTGGGCCCGCAGAGCCGAGGCGAAAACACGCGAGCAGTTCGATCGGGAGATCCGCAACCGCGTCGCGCAGGTGCTCTCCGGCGCGCGGCGCTCCCCTGACGAAATCGCACAGAAGCTCGGGCGTATCATCGAGTGCGTGCCGTTCTACAGCATCGAGGCATGGACCTACCAGGCGACGGCGAAGGCCATCGCCCTGTGCCGGGAGAAGCACCGCGGCGACGACATCCCGACCTTCGAGGCCTGGGGCGCGGATCGAACCAAGCTCGACGAGGTACACAAACCCAAGGAAAAGACCTGCCTCGGCGGCGAGCACAACGAAATGCTCGGCAAGTCCGTCGCCGTGTGGGACGTGGTCCAGGCGGGCGGCTCGATGATGTGGTTCGTCTGGAGCCTGCACGCGTGCCGGGATCTCGAAGACGCGCTCGCCCTCCCCAGCTCCGACCCCTGAACGATCACGCTCGCCCTGGGCAGGCCTTTGCCCGCTCAGCTTCCCGGAGAGAATTGGATGGGATACATCACGGTCACGGTCCCCCCCTCCGGCGCAGGAAAAACGAGCTTCTCGAACGCCCCGACGACGCACGCGACGACCTTTTCATCTGGCAACAGCGGCTCCGCTCTCTCGGTCGCGAACTCCGCGGTTGGGTCCGGGCGTGCACCGGCCTTCGTGACGCGGCCGTCCTTTCCGATCACGAAAAGCACACCAAAGCGCCCTTCCAGGTCGGGATTCCGCTTCAACCCCTCCTGGTAGCAGGCCCGGAATGTGCCGAAGTTCATCCGAACGATGCGCTGGATCTCCCCCGGTGGGAGGCGGCCGGAGACCTGGAGGTTTCCGAGCCGAATGGCAGGCGGGCGCTGATCGATGGGCCCGGTGCCACGGGACTGAAAGCTCACCAAGACCTCCGCGGCCCCACCACCCGCGGCGGGAGCTGCCTTCTGCGCATCGACGATCGCCCCGAGCGCGCGCGTGGCCTCGCTGAAGAGCACGTCCGCATCCGCGGTCAACCACAGGCCTGCGGGACAGGGACGCGGCGCCTGCTGGCAAGCCCCGACGAGCGCGCTGCCGAGCTCGCGGGCCGCCGACGTCCCACGCTCGACCGTCCGATTCGCGATTTTTTCGAGCTGCTCTCGGCCCGCGCCGGAGGCGGGCGGCACGACCGCGAAGACCGTGAGCTCGAGCTCCTTCGGGCCGATGTGCAGCGCGCTCTGCCGGCGCGAGGGAACTCTGCTTTCGGGCGCCGGAAGCGGCGTGCCGGGAGGCAGCAGAGGGGGCGTCCGCAACTTCAGCCACCCCGAGCTGGTCGACACCCATGCCACTGGGCAGCCTGCAAACGCGCTTGTCATGATGGCGCTGGCCGCGGCCGTGAAGGGGACGTCGGGCTCGACCTGGAAGACACATTCGCCAGAAGCAAGCCGGTCGATTCCGGGCTTGTGAAGCTCGCGCAGCGCCTCGAAGAGGGGATCGATCTTCTGGAGCCGGTCTCGAAGGAGCGCGGGGTCCCAAGATACGGCCGCGTCGTCGACGCGAATTTCCTTCAAGGCGACGCGAATGCGCGGCCCCTCGACCTGAACCTCGGCGGCCACAGGCGGCGGCGCCGCAGCGGTGGCAGGTGAGGGAGACACCGCCTCCTGTCGCGCCTGCGGCGGCGCTTGCGGCGGCGCTTGCGGTGGTGCTTGCGTGCAACCGACGACCCAGGCAGCCCATGCGAGCGCCGCGAACCGCTGTGGATTCGCGGCGCCCCGGTTCGAGCAGCGGACGACGTTCATGACCCTTGTGATCTTCATCTGTGAGCCGCGCAGGGTTCCTCAGGAGCCGCTGGGTGGCAAGGAGAGCTTCGACGAGCCCTGCACGAAGCGGATCTACGGTGCCGACGCCGAACAAGCCGCCGACCTCGCCCGTGAGACCGTCCCTGCCCTGCTGGAGCACCGTGCCCGGGCATGTAGACCGGCGCCATCCGCGAGCTGCATTCCGGTCGGGAGCAGGCTCCCGCTCCCGCCCCCGCTTCTGCTCCCGCCTCCGCACCTCCACGACCTTGGTGCCTGGGGTGATGCGCGGGATCAGCGCGAAATCAGCGGGCCTCCGGAAGCACGTTCAAGCGGCGCCGGGTGGACAGCGCGAGCGCGCCGAGCGCGAGGAGCGTCCAGGCGGCGGACGAGCCAGCCCCGCTCGGGGCTGTCGCGCAGCCGGAGCGAGTGCGCTCCTGCTGTTTGCGGCACATAACGGCCACCTTTGTCTCCGAGACCGGGCCGCTGGCCTTGAGGTGCGCGGGGACGACACGGACACACCGGCGCTCGAAGCCTGCGCTGGCCTGCCGGCGATCGAACTCTCGCAGGTCCTCCTCCAGCGGGGCCTCGAAGCCGCCATCGGGGCACTGCTTCTCCAGCAGGCAAGGGTCCGCGGGGTCGCGCGGGGCGACGTCGGCGCGAGCCTCGCCGTGCACGAGGAGACCGGCGATGGCGCCGGCGGCGAGAGAAATCAATGCGGCGCGCGTCGTCTCCTGGCCCTTCATCTTCAGTACACCTTGAGCAGGTTCGCGGCCCACACCTTGGAGCAGGCGAGCTGGAGCCACGCGTGCTCGAAGATGGGCGGGCTCGCCACGAGCAGTCCTTTCGAGGAGTCCGCCACGTCGATGTTGCCCCTCAGGTTGGCCTCGAAGAACAGCTCGGTGGTCGTGTACACGTTGTAGATGCCCACGGGCATCTCTCCGATCAGGAACCCGGAGTCGCTCTGGCCCGCGAAAAGCGACCTCGCCGCGGTGGGATCGGTGCCCGTTACGGACCCGACAAAGGCCTTCGCATTGATCTTCTCCCCGGGCGTGATCGAGCCGGTGTCCACCTCGGCAAGGAATTTTCCGGCCGGGACCATATCCTTCTGGCCTTGCTCCAGGCTCTTCTGCATATCGGCGGGCGAGCCGATGATGCGGATGCCCGCGAACGTCAGCAGTTGCCTGGTGGCGGTGGGGGAGGTGTCGAGCCACGATCGCCCCTCGCTCGCGGCCTTCTTGAGCTCCTTGATCAGAGACGGCAAATCCGGCTGCTCCAGCGTGAAGGCGGGTTTCTGCCCCTGATCGGACAGGAACCAGTTGCCCGACTTCAGGCGCCCGATGAGAAATGCATGGTTGACCGTGCCGCTCTTCGTCTCGCCGGCTTGGATGTACTTGGTGCGAGCATACCAGAAGATCTGCGCGATCTTGCCGGGGGCGAGGGACGTGAGCTTGGAGTCGGCGAGGATGTCATCCAGCTTCTGGTGGTCCACGTCGGCGGAGGGGTTCAGGCCGAGCACGCGCTCGAGATAGTTCATGTCTCCCCAGTCGCTCAGGATGGTCGCCAGCTTCTGGAACTGGCTCTGAGGAACCGACGGTCGCCTTGCGCTGGACCGGCGGTGAGACGATGGGGACGCGGGAGAAATCGAATTGGAGACGAGGCGCGGCAGGCGGAGACGCTCCGGCCTCCATGTCTGGCTGCGAGTCCATGTGCCCGACGCGTGACCAGGGAACACGACCGAGCGTGGGTACGCCGGGCTTCACGGGGCGCGCCTGCGCCGGGCGCTGGGGCGCAGGCTTCGGGGCAGCAGGAGACTGTGCTGTCGATGGCTGGCGCTTACGCTCGAACGTAAACATGGAGGAGCCTTCCCGTCTGGGGTCGCCCCGAGCCTACCACTTTTAATGGGCCAAGGCGATTAAGAACTCATGACCGCGCGCAAGAAAATGACCAGCTTTTTCAGCACTCGTCTCCTCGAGTCCCCCTGCGTCCACCCCGGCTTCCCCCTCACAGCACGGTCTCCCCACGTCATCGCGCGCGAGCGGCGTGCGCAAGTTACATGCGGTCTTCAGCGTCATGTAAAAGCAGTCGAACGTATTGGATCGGCTGGCGACAAGGCGAAGCAAACCAGAGCTTGCCTCCTGGAACTCCGTGCCCGGGGTGGCCCTCCGACCCCCATCGATGGAGCCACCCCTCACCCACCCCCGCGCCGCCCAAAAATCCCCCACCCCAGCCCTCACCTCCCCGCGCGCACGTCCCGCGCCGCCCGGTTCCCCCCTCACCTCCCGCCCCTCACGCCCTGCAAGCGCCACCGCCGCCCCGATCCACCCCTGCGCACGCCGTGACCTCACCCAGGTGACGCCTCACCTCGCCGCCGCCACGCCCGTCCTTGCCCCAAACCGCCCTCACCTGGCCGCTTCACCACGCGCGCGGACCCGGGTGACGCCCCGCCGCCCCCTTTTCGTCCCGCCGACGGCTGCATTGGCGGTTCCCACCTCCAACCCTGGAGGCTGGCACCACCAGGTCCCGACGCGCCCCGAACCCCTCCGCCGCCCTCCGAAACAGAAAACCTCCTTCCTTCCCGCAAGATAGCCCCAACGCCACACCCCTCCGCCGCCCTGGCATGCCCGTTGCGATAGGGGTCCGCGTCCCTCGCACACGGAGAATGGATCCCATGGCCTCGACGAACCGCTTCGATTCTCGCCTCGCTCTTTTCCTCGCGCCCCTCGCCGCCGCCGCCTCGCTCGCCCTCGTGGGATGCGCGGCCGATGACGTCACCACGCTCGGGGACGAAGATGCCGTGGCCGCCGAGGGCGCCGCGGGCCTCGGCCTCGGGGCGCGGGGCGCGGACGTGCGCAAGGTGTACGAGTATCTTCGTCGTTATGGGTACTTCCAGAACGAGGAGCTCGCCGAGCATTACCCGGATTGGACCCCCGCCGTCTCGCGCGAGCCGGCCGATCCGGAGCTCTTCGACGAGGCGCTCGAAGAGGGCGTGCGGCTCTACCAAGCCCAGCAGGGCTTGCCCGTGACCGGGATCGTCGACGCCGAGACGCACCGGATCATGCAGATGCCCCGGTGCAGCCACCCCGATTATTACGATCCGCCGAGCGTCGTGCCGACCCTGGACATCGAAAACCCCTATACGCACTTCGGGGGGACCTGGTCGTCCACGGCCCTGAGCTATAAATTCGCGAATTATACCTCGGACTTCGCCCAGGCCTCGGTCCGGTCCGCGATCGAGAGCGCGCTCTTCTCGTGGACCTCCTCCTCGACCTTCAGCTTCTCCGAGGTGAGCTCGGGCGAGAACATCTCGTTCGGGTTCTATACGGGCAGCCATGGGTGCAGCAGCGCCTTCGACGGCTCGTCCGGCGTCCTCGCCCACGCCTATTCGCCCGGCAGCGGCCTCGGCGGCGACGTGCACTTCGACGACGCCGAGTCGTGGTCGTCCGCGTTCCTCGAGACCGTCGCCCTGCACGAGGTCGGGCACGCCCTCGGCCTCGGCCATTCGACCGTCTCGAACGCGACCATGTACGCGTATTACACCGGCAACGACACCTCGCTCGCGGACGATGATCGCGCAGGCATCTGGTCGCGTTACGCCTCCTATGCGTCGCCCTCGGGCTGCGGCTGGCTGAATGCCGGACAGGGGCTCGGGGCGGAGCAATCGGTCTGGTCGTGCGACGGCCGCTTTCAGCTCAAGTACCAGAGCGACGGCAACCTCGTGCTTTACATGGGCAGCTCGCCGCTCTGGGCCTCGGGCACGAACGGCGACGGCGGGGACCGCGTGATCATGCAGGAGGACGGAAACCTCGTCATCTACAAGTCCACGGGCGAGCCCGTGTGGGCGACGGGCTCGAACAGCACCGCGAGCCGTTATGCCAATCTCACCGTGCAGAACGACGGCAACGTCGTGATCTATCGGTCCGACGGCAGCGTGGCCTGGAACAGCAAGACCTGCTGCCACTGAGGCGAATCACAAACACCCCCCGCGCCTGTTGGCGGCTGCCGCCTCCAGCATGGAGGTTGCAGCCGCCAACCCCGCCGCGCCCAGGACCTCCGTCCCGAAGCCGAGCCACCAAAACATCATTCCTTTCAGCAAGATAGCCGCGGCGTGGGCGGGCCCCGCCGAGCTGGCATGGCCGTTGCGATAAGGGTCCGCGTCCCTCGCACACGGAGAATGGATCCCATGGCCTCGACGAACCGCTTCGATTCTCGCCTCGCTCTCTCCCTCGCGCCCCTCGCCGCGGCCGCCTCGCTCGCCCTCGTCGGATGCGCGGCCGACGACGTCACGGCGCTCGGCGACGAGAACGCCATGGCCGCCGAGGGCCTCGGCCTCGGCGCGCAGGGCAAAGAGGTGCGGGCGGTCTACGAGCACCTGCGCCGGTTCGGGTATTACCAGAACGAGGAGCTCGCCGAGCATTACGCCGACTGGACGCCCGCCGTCTCGCGCGAGCCGGCCGATCCAGAGCGCTTCGACGAGGCGCTCGAAGAGGGCGTGCGGCTCTACCAGGCGCAACACGGCCTGCCCGTGACCGGGATCGTCGACGCCGAGATGCAGCGAATCATGCACATGCCTCGCTGCGGCCACCCCGATTATTACGATCCGCCCAGCGTGGTGCCGACCTTCGAGATCGAAACCCCCTATTCGCACCTCGGAGGGACCTGGTCCTCGCCCGCGCTCTCGTACCGCTTCGACAATTACACCTCGGACCTGAGCCAATCGGCGATCCGCGCGGCGGTCCAGAGCGCGATGCTCCGGTGGAGCACCGTCACGAAATTCACCTTCACGGAGGTCACTTCGGGCGGGAACATCGTGATCGGCTTCTACACGGGCGACCACGGGGACGGCAGCGACAATGCGTTCGACGGCAAGTCCGGCACGCTCGCGCACGCCTGGTCGCCGGGCAGCGGCATCGGCGGCGATATCCATTTCGACGACGCCGAGTCGTGGTCGACCTCGTCGTCGGGCACCCACTTCGAGACCGTGGCCCTGCACGAGCTCGGGCACGCCCTCGGCCTCGGCCATTCGAGCCACGATTACGCGGTCATGTACCCGACCTACAGCGGCGTGGACGTCTACCTGAGCTCCGACGATCACGCGGGAATCTGGTCGCGGTACGCCGCGTACAACGCGCCCTCGGGCTGCGGCTGGCTGAATGCCGGCGAGGGGCTCGGGAAAGGCGAATCGGTCTGGTCGTGCGACGGCCGCTTCCAGTTCATCTTCCAGAACGACGGCAACCTCGTGCTCTACAAGAACGGCAGCGCGCTCTGGGAATCGGACACGAACGGCGACGGCGCCGACCGCGTCCTCCTGCAGGAGGACGGGAACCTCGTCATGTACAAGTCCACGGGCCAGAAGGTGTGGGAGACGGACTCGAATTCGACGGCGAACCAATACGCCAACCTGGCCGTGCAGAACGACGGCAACCTCGTGCTTTACAAGAACGGCGGCGGCGTGGCCTGGACCAGCAACACCTGCTGCCACTGAGGGCGCGGACCGCCGAGTTCGGTGCGTGCCAGGAGCGGCGATCGAGGCGCCGCGGGGGGCGCTCTTTCAGTAAATGATCGAGGACATGGCGTACTCGCACGAATACGTGCCGCCGTCCGTACACGTCCGCGAACACGCGCCGTTCGTGATCTTCATCGTGCAACTCGAATAAATGGTCTCATACCATTCGGGGTCGTCCGGATAGGGGTAGACCACCTCGCAGCGCGTGCTCGTCCCCACGCCCGAGCCGTCATAACCGATCGTGAAGTCGTACGCATCACTGCACGACTCGAAGACCTCCTCGATCGTCCGGCGGTGGGAGCCGTCGAGGTACATCGTGTCGCTGCCATAGATGTACGCGTCGCCCCAGTTGATGAGCCAGTTGATCCAGGTCGTCCCGTCGGCGTTGCCGCCCCACGTCTCGTCGATGTCCGTGCCGACCCCGTTGTAGACATACGACTCGTTCCAGGATCCATCGGGCTGCCGCGCGCCGTAGAAGACCTGCTTCTGGCCGCGGGTGCGTGTGTACCGCTCCTGCACGTACTCATACACCTGGCCGTTCCACGTCCCCTCGTGCGTCAGCCATTGCGCATTCGACCCGCCGAGCGGCCGCGCGCGCTGCGTGAGGGAACAGCCCTGCCACGATTGCTCGACCTCGGTCGAGCGAATCGTGCCATTGTCCTCCTTCACGGTGACCACGGAGAACACGTCGGTGCCATACGAGGACGTGATGACGTCGCCCGTGACGTGGGTCTCGGTGAGGTAACTGGTCGACGCCGGGGTCTCCCGCCAGCGGATCGTCCCCACGCCGAGATCCTGGTTCGTGAAGCGGCCCTTGATGTACGTCACCGCGAGCCCGGGGGGATCGTACGCGAACACGTCGCCCTGCGCGGCGTGCGCGCCGAGTGTGCCGGGAATGGGGCAAAGACCGAGGATTGCAGCACTTCGATAGAAATGATTCCGGCCGCTCATGGTTCCCCAGCCTACAAGAAACCGGGCGAGGATGCCAAGAGCGCGTCGCGCTCGATCGGTCGAGGGACGGGGGCTCCGCCTGGAACACGCCGGCGTCCGCGACGTCGCGTTGACAAGGCCCCCCTCGTTCGCCTACTACTTTTTCTCTTCGAGCAGGCGGGATCCAATGCAAATCGTCTCGAATGCCCCGTTCCCCTGTGCGTCGTTGATCTGGCCGAATCGAGCGCAAGGGTGGGTGTTCACCGTCGTCTGCAAGGCGACGTTTTCCCTCGCGCCGGGCACGTCCCCGCTCGCGGAGGACCCGGAAGACATCGCCGCCGCCGACGAGCACTGGGACGACGACACGAACCGCAGCCTGCGCGTCCCGAGCGACGTCGTCCCCTTCAAGCCACGCGCAGACGTGCTCCTCGTGGGCTCCGCGCACGCGCCGCAGCAGGTCCCCGCGCGCTCGGTCGTCGCGCGCCTCCTCGTCGGCGAGGTCGACAAATCGATCGAGGTCACCCAGGACCGCTGGTTCCAGCCCGACGGCTCCCTCGCCGAGGGGCAACGCTTCACGCGAATGCCGCTCGTCTTCGAGCGGGCCGGCGGCGGGCCGGACACGGCGAACCCGGTCGGCGTGCGCGCGGGATGGGCCGACGCGATGGGGCGCGTGCGCGTCCCGAACATCACGTGGCCGGGCGTCACGGTCCGCGCCCCTTCCGATTTCGTCGAGCCCGTCGGGTTCGGCCCGCTCGCGCCCGCGTGGCCCGCGCGGCGCGAGCGGCTCGGCGCGCTCGCCCGCGGCAGCCTGCCCGAGCGCTGGTACGAATCACACATCCCCGACGGCTTCGATTTCCGCTACTTCAATGCTGCGCCGCCGGATCAGCAGACCGATTTCATCCCCCCGAACGCGCGCATCCTCCTCGAAAACCTGCACCCGAGCGTGCCGCGGCTCGTCACGAGCCTGCCGGGCCTCGCGCCGGTGTTCCTGGTCGAGGGCCGCGGGCAAGGCCCACAGCCGATGCGCGCCGATACCTTGTGGATCGACACCGATCGGCTGCTCTGCACGCTGACGTTCCGCGCGCAGATCCCCATCCGCCTGCGCGACGAGCCGGGCGAGGTGAAGGTATGGCTCGACAGCGCTCCGCCCTCGAAGGCCGCGGCCGCGCCCGAAGCGCCGCCGCGCCCGCAGAAATCGATCCCGCCGAGCGAAGAGGCCGAGGCGAAAGCCCCGCGGCTGAAGCCGCCGCCGGCCCAGACGATCGCCGATCCGAGCCTCGCGCAGGGCGCGACCGGGCGCGTCTTGCCTTTCCAGTCGACGCCCGGCGCCGCGCCCGAGCCGGCCCGGCCTCCCGCGTCCGGCGGGCGCCTCCCCTTCCTGAGCGCGCCGGCCTCGTCGCTGAGCGCGCCGGCCGCCGCGCCGCCGCCCGC